>NZ_CABJEU020000001.1:0-131052 GCF_902364775.2 Collinsella intestinalis
CCGCGCAAAGCGTTATTTGCGTCTCCATATTTTGCACATATCTTACACGCACCGACCGTCCTTTTACACTACATATAGTGTTCTTCAGACGCTCACCGCCCTATAGATACCGATTGCCGATGCTGGATATCTTTGAAAGCGCTTTTGAACTATTTAAAGCAGGGCATCTCGGCGCCGTATTCCGCGCTGAGTCTTATCGATTTGGATCTGCTCCTGTTCTTCTAGTCGCACTGCAACGCTACATGCGGCCAGATCTCCATTCCCATAGACGCATCCACCTATATATGTGTTTCTTCCGCCTGTGAATCTACCGCGCCCATCTATATATGTTGATGCGCGCAGGGCTGCGATCTATGGCAATGGTTATTTCTCTTGCAATAAAGGGGCTATAGCCCACCTCGCGGCTGACAGGCGTTATCCGTGCGTTTGCGGTCACTTCGGGGGCTTTGTCGTGAATGCTCTCTTTAACGCAGCGTGAGCCGACCCATGGCGGCACAAAGCGATCTGCGGCAATGCAGGTCATTCCGCGGCAGCACACGACGATCAGCGGCAGCGAGTTGAGATTCGGGGCAGCACAATGCGATTCGCGCGCATCCATCCAACGAGTCCCATTGGCCATTCTTACCAAGCTTCTTCATTCTTATCTAGCTACTTATATATAGCTTCGTTTGATTTGTTGCAGTGGGTGCCTGTTGCCTGACGCTTGGTTCTTTGGGGGCATCTCGTTTACCTCGGGCTTTTCTTGGCCGGGTGCATACATATATATGTCGATGCACTCACCCACTGCAACATTTCTCGCCGAGTACGCATCCGCGGCGTAATCGCCCTTTGCAATGGCTAACCTTGAGGGCGCGAGGATAACAAAAAAGCCGGAGCATATGCCCCGGCTCTCTAGGTCTATGTGGTGGAGGTTAGGGGGATCGAACCCCTGACCTCAGGCTTGCAAAGCCCGCGCTCTCCCAGCTGAGCTAAACCCCCACGTAGTAATAAACACCCCAGCGGCGACTCGGCTCTCGCTGGGGTGTTTATTGCGAAAGAATGGTGGACCTGACAAGGTTCGAACTTGTGACCTCCCGGTTATCAGCCGGACGCTCTGACCAACTGAGCTACAGGTCCAACGCGGGGATTAATATAGCCCACAGGGGGAAGCCTCGTCAACAACTTTTTTCAAATTACTTTCGAAAGATGAGGCGATAGACGGCCGATCCCACACTCCAAGCAATGAACACGCAGGTAATAGCTGGTATGTAGCCGGATGCGTCAAGAAACAAATCGAGCTTGTCGAAGTGTCTCGCGGGCACAAATAGCTTGTGATACTGATCCGCAAAGGAAACGGCCGCGCAAGCCATCACGCCAAGAACGTACATGAGCCACGTCCGCCAGATGCGGATGTGTCCGCGTGGGCTACGACGATGGGCCCAGCCCGACATCCACGCCAGCACGTTGAGCGCAACAACACCGCCCATCAACGCGAACTCCACCACGTGCGCCTGCTGTCGGACCGAGAGGCCGTGATTGGAGAACTTAACCGAGAGCAACAGGATGTGGGCGGCCGTCCACTTGATCGGATTCTCCTCAAAGGTGGGAAGCTGGCCGGATTGGACCAGATAGGCACCGTATTCGGCAAACGAGCCGGCGCTGGAAGACAGCGCCAGGCTGTCTGACGCCGATTGCTCCGTGAGATAGTAGATGGTCATCGCGCCAAAGACGAGAAGGCCCAGGCAAAGAAGGCGTGCGATCCAGCGGAACGCGGATGCACCGCGACGAGATTGCGCGGTCGCAGGCTGCTGAGATGCATCCCGTCGGGATGATTGACGAGCTTGGCGATCGGGTTTTGCCGGCGAGGGGTCGTAGGTATCGGGGTCGTACGGCGATACGGAATACGCGTACGGCTGCTGCCCGCGCTGCGGATACGCCACAGGCTCCGTGGAGGGATTCTGCTGCGGGGCAGTGGGGCGGCGCATCTGCACCGTTGGGGTATCCTGCACGATACGAGGCTGTGGAGCGGTACTCCCCGGCGAAGCGGGCAGTTGGCCATTAGCCGGTGCGCTTCCATAGTCAAACGGGTAATCGTCGTTAGGCATGTTGACCCCCTTCCAATTGCCATCATTTTCCTACGCTTTTATGCCGAACGCGGAAACTGAACGGAATGGGCATGAGCGGGGGGCGGTGCGCTGCGCGCATCGGAACAGATTGCTCGCCACAGCACATCTGGCACCTTGCAACACCCCTAAATGAAAGAAACAACGAATTCCTTCTTTTAAAGGGCTTTACTTCGACTTATCTGAAAGAAACCCGGTTTTCTTTCCACGCCCATTTCAGCTGGGGCCCACCACCCCTTGGAGTAATCCCAGAAAACGGCCACCCCTAGCTTGCCGGCCCCAACCGTCTCTCGCCCGTGCGCCCGCAAACCGAATCCATGGCGACCGGCCTTGCACGTGACGAAATCGCGAACGGTTCGCGAACGGGCGCGGTAGGGCGCGAACGATTCGCGAACGGGCGCGGTAAGGCGCGAACGATTCGCGAACGGGGCGTCAGGCCGACAACTACTCCTTGAAGTACACGAAAGCGCTACCCTCTTTACGGCGGGCGACCTCCCCTTTCTCAAATAGTATCTTAAGTCTCTTCTGGGCGGTTCTTTTCGAAATGCCTGGTAGCATCATCATCACATCGCCGACGCCGAACTCTGCCCCGGTCGATTCAAAACACTTCAAGACGTCATTCTCATCATGCCTGATGCGTTGTTCGTCCTCAGGGGAATCAGAGGCACTATCTTGGTGCAGCTCGATAGGCAAATACCCGTTTAAGCGAATATGACCGCCCTTTATATCAGTCACAATCGGTGATAGCCACTCATGGTGTCACTCGCAATATCAGTCACATCAGTCACAACATCAGTAACAACATGAGTGACAATGAGGATGCTGGATCCATCCGCGCCAGGTCGTTAACCAATATAGACGCCTCTACCGCGAATCGGCGCGCGCGTACGCAACTTTAGATCTACACGCTGTATAAAAACCGGGGAGACTCTCCCTACAGAAAGCCTCCCCTTTAAACGGGAGGCTTAGATTACGCCTCACCGTTTTGTCAAGCTCCATTATTATCTTGCAGCGCCGTATTCGAGTCAATCCGCCAACTCTCAAATCGCAAGGCCTCCACGGGCAGGTCAATCACCATTCGTCGATGTCCCGTACCACGCGTTTGCCAAAATGCGCATGTATTCAAACATTGTCCTAATTTGATCGCATTTCAAGTAATAGTCTTTGTGTTTGTCCATGCGTTCGAGGAGAAGATTCAATCTCTCCCCCGTGTGGCTGCACACCCCATCGGATGCCATCATATGATGAAGGTATAGCGCCGAGGTGATGTGCTGGATTCTGCCGTTGCTCAACTTGGATTTGCGCATCGCTTCCGCAACCCCAGCATCCCGCACGGCATTAACGACTTCGCGGCTAGCCCGGTGTTTGGCTGTGCCCGACTCTAGACCGTTGAGGATACAGTTGTTATGGCCACATGCATTCCGCAAGTTTTTAACATCCTGGAGCAAGTAATACCGGCCCTCCATGCTCTTGTCGCCGCCTTCCCAAGAACAATGCTTCCAGAAATGGCAAAAAGTTCCAAAAGGTATTAGCTCCAAAAACACCCACACCGGTATTTCGTCATCACGATAGCGTTCGATCATTTTATCCGTATAGACGCCAGCACTTCCACGATTGATCTCGTCAAGAATGCGACAGACAGGCTCTCCCTGGGGGTTTATATGTGTCTTTGCTTCCAAGAAAGAATGAACGAGCTCGTATCCATCCCCAGAATGCTCTTCTATCCACGAGAGCAGATCCATTTTCGCAAAATGCTCGACATCTATCGTCATCGGCAGCAGCGTCTGCCTTAGAAGGTAGTCTATGATCGAGAGATCCTTTAACATGGCAAAATCCAAATTGATGTACTTGCCGTCGTTCTCCCCGCCAACCACGCGGGGAAACCCATGCCTGTAGGATGCAACACGAAAATAGTTGCTGTTCGCAGCGAGATACCGCTCCGCCTCACCCTCCGCCATCAAGTCGAAGGTTATGCCTTTTTCCTTCAAGCATTGCACCTGCTCGACGGGAGACAACCACGGCTTCCTCATGTTCGCACCATCCCTGCTCGTGTCTCTTGAATAGACTATGCGCCACAGCTTCGTTGCCCGGAACCTTGGCGGACGGCGCATCGTTCAGATCAACAGGCGCCATCATTTTGGGAGCAGCAGAGACCGGGGTTGCAATAAACCGTGTGTAAACCGCATCCGCCGTGGCGGTGATCGCAGTGGATGCGATCATATACGAAGAACGAGAACGCATCACAAGCACGCCAAGCCAGGTCACTTACCCGTGCCGCGTCTGCGTAACCCGTTAATGCCCAAAACTCCCACCTACAGAAGCTCTTCAGCATGCTGGACGATATATTTTCGTAGCAACCTCTTCCTAGCTTCATCATTTGCATAATGCCAAGGCCTACCGATTATCGTCATTAAATTAATTAGCTCGGCCTCTAGAGAGCATACGACTGCCCAGGAAACCTCACCGTCGTCTTCCAGGCCCAATAATTTTTCACGGACCGAGAAAACGAGCCGATTGATCTCATCTACACTGCAATCAACGAACGGCTGTAGGTAACAGGTCTCTTTAAGGGCCGTAATTTCACTATCCAGCTTGACCAACGCCCGATGATAGGAGGTCCTGTCGGCCTCTTCAATGCGAACAAGCCCACCAGGATAGAAGCAACGGCATCTTTTCATATCGTAAAAGTCATCAAAGGAATGGGGTTCAAGTCCAGCTGCACGCGACAACGTAGAAAACGCATCGTATAGCTCCCATGATTTATCTACATAAAACCTGTATTGAAGATCCAATGTGGCATGCCTTTTGCCTTCAAAATCCACTCGCTCTTTGAGAAACAGCAGGGTAAAGGAGCCCAAAACCATTCCGATCAATTCTGCGACGATTCCACTGGTTCCCAACTCGGTAATCGGGTCGAATGCCAGGTAGACGCCATACGATAGGAAGGCGAATGGGATGATTATCCACCAGTCGGCCAAGGCGGCAATGCTCCTCTTGAGAAATCGAAGAGATCGGCGGCAGGGGAACCACATCTTCTTGAAAAGAAATGAAACCCAATCACATAACCCCATTTCGTAGGTTCTGCAATCAAATAAAACCCTCACACCTGCTCCTCGCTCATCCAGTTTGTCCTTTTCTCAAATCATGAGAGCCTATCAGGCGCGATAATTGCCATCAGCGGGGCGCGTCTTGAGCGGCTTAGCTTCCACCCGAATCCTTAACATGTCTTTTTCCACCTGCGTCCAGCCTTTTGGGTTGGAGGCAGACGGTCGCCCTGCTGTATTGTTGCGTAGCGCGGATTGGGGATAGACCCACCCCTGGGCCCCACCTCGATGTAACGCCCAGAAGAGCGATTGTCTTCCCCCGGTTTATGCAGCGTTTTGTTGCCCACAATCATTCCTTTCCACTTGATATCAAACACAAACGAACGTTCGTTTTTCTGATAATACCTCATGGAACAGGTCAACATTTAGATAGTATTACTATGCTCACCACTATATATTGTGTTTCAGCAGTTCAGCGAGCTTCAGTTTATTTTCGAAAGCAAATCTCCTGTCCCTTAGGCGAAGGATAATTGCAGTAAAATGCTTCACCTCGTTCACCGGACCTACACAAAAAGCACTTTGGGAATCATGTTTAATCGAGATCTCGATTCCAAATATCTATATCTTGTGCCTCTCATATTTCGTCGTGCCCCCGATATGCACTAAGAGGCAGTCCGATCGGCCATCATTATGAGTGTTGTTGTCATTGATAATTAGATGGAGAGAAACACTAGGCCGTAGCCGTGATAACTGGGTCTCATCCGCCTTTCCGAATTGGCACCCAATCCTGATTCTGCAACTGAAATGGAGGTGCAGACAATCTGAAAAGCACCGGCGCCGAGCATCGCGAATCGACTATTTCATGTCCAGGAATCCTTGGGTAGGCCCTGACCAAAACCCACACTCACCCGCGCTGCAAGGCCGCGCGGGCCTTCCCGACCAGCATGAGGGCCGTGTCGTCTCGCAGGGCCACTGCGACGGCGATGTCCACGGCGCTGTAGGCCAACAGGCCCGCGATCGCGATCGCTCCGGGACCGGCGGAGAACGCGGTCGCGAGCAACCATGCGCAACCCGCGGACACCGCTACGGCGACCGCGTTGGACGCCGCCATGCGCGCCAAGTCGCGCAGGCGCACGAAGGACGAAAGCACGTCGCGGGCGCACCAGAGCTCGATGCACAGGACGGTCGCCTCGGTGGCCAAAAGCGCAACGCCCGCGCCCACCGCCCCGAACGGGCCGTCCAACAGCAGGTTGAGCGCCACGCTCACCGGGGCTGCCGCGATGCTCGACATGGCCATCTGCCTCTCGCGGCCCAGCGGGGACAGGATGCACATCGCCACAAAGTAGCTGACGCACGACATGAGGCTCACCGCGCCAATGATCCGCACCGGCGCAACCGCGCCGGCAAACGCCTCGCCGGACACGAACAGGACCACGGGCTCGGCGAACGCCAGCAGGTAGCACATCACCGCCAGGCAGATGTTCATCGTGAAACCAAAGCCCGTGCGCACCAACCTGCAAAACCCCGCAACGTCGTCAGCCATTTGGTCGTGCGCTATCCGGGGCACGAACACCCCCGTCACCGCACCGACCACGCTGCATTGAACATGTTCGATCTTCACGGCGAGCTGATGCAGCCCCACCTGGTAATTTCCATGCGATAGCACGCCAAGCATCGTGCTGTTGAACGAGAGGTACACCGACTGCGCGATTGCCTGCGCGCCAAACACCATGAGCGGCCTGATGTGTCGACGGACATCCAGCTTGCCAACACTCTTAAAATCGAGCAGCTTATGGAGACGAATAAGGTTGAACAGGTTGTTTCCGCAGGTAACGAGCGCAAGGATCGCACCGTATACCAGATAGTCACCTGGACGGCGGACGAACAGCAACGTCGCGGCAAACGCCAGCATCTTGAACGCAAGGCTGCGAACCGTAATGTATGAGTACTGCTCGATCCCCTGATAGAACCACTCAACCCCATACGAGAGCATCAGGGTTCCCAGCAGGAACATCCACATGAGCGGAGCAACGGACGCAAAGCTCGGCACAACAAAGATGGCGACCGCGAACCCAATCACCACTACAGAGGTCGTAGCCGTAATGATAATGAGAAGCTCTTTTACCACGCGCGCCAACTCACGGGCATCGTCCCGCACGCGCGCGCATTCGCGCATGCCATACACGTTGACACCCAGGAGGCACAAAGCAGACGCCCACGTTGACACGCTCTGCGCAAACGAAACGTCACCCAAGCGCTCCACGGAGAGTACGCGGGAAACATACGGAATGGTGATGAGCGCCACGATCAGATTCGATGCCGTGAGCAGCGTATTCATTATTGCGTTATGGGTTACGAATCGAGTTTTCACGGCAGCCTACTTTGCACGCACGCGATTACGCAAGCGCTTAGCGGCCTCAACGGCCAAGACGCCCACACGCAGAAGGCCAAACCAACCTCTCTTGAGCGCAAGCATCTCCCAGCGCTTATCAACCCGGAGCTCCTTGCTCCAGGAACCCCATAAACCAATAGACTCCACGCGAGACTGAATGGTCGCAAGCTCACGCACTTCCTGCTCGCACGGCAAACCAGACTTTACCAATATGTGCACCAGGCTAGTCACCTGCAAAAGCGCGCTTTGATGCGCGAGCGCAAGGCAATCGGAGCCTAAATGCGCCGCATATTGCAAAAACGCCCCCAACGCCACCATCAAATCATCCACGTACCGGCCCTCATAATGCGCCGTACAACCCCGCGGGTTAGGACGGTAAAAGTAAAGCGGAGCGTCAAGATAGTAAAAGCTATGTGCAGTGCTTGCGAGCGGCATGAGCTGTAGCAAGTCCTCCGCATAGGTCAACCCGCGGTACGCCGAATAGTCCGCATTGATATCGACAACCTCACGCTTACAACATTTGCTCCACACGCTGATCAGGAAGCCCTCACACACCATGCGCTCAAATTGACCGTAATCACGTCCATCGTACAGGCCTTCGGCCAAAGGAAGCCGACTTTCCGGAGCAGCCGCATAATCCGGAGTGCGGGCAAACGAGAATCCGATGATATCCGGCTCGCAGCTATCAATAACGTCTGCCAGCCTCTCCAGAGCATCAGACCGCAGGACATCATCCGCATCGAGCGTCACGATGTAATCCCCCAATGCGTGGCCCAGCGCTACGCGACGCGAGAGCAGAAGGCCGGAGTTTTCCTGGTGAACCACCGCAACGTTGTCGCAAGTAGTCGCAAAGGCATCGCAAACCTCAGCAGATCCGTCGGTCGAGCCATCATCAACCAGCACCACCTCATAATCCGATAGAGTCTGGTTGAGAATTGACGCCAACGCGTCATTTAGATGAGGCAGCGCATTGTAGACCGGAACAAAGATTGAAAATCGAGGCATTGGATCCCCCTTATGCAGACGTGCCGGGCTGAATCGAAGCATCAGAACAGCTGGAATCCCGCTCAATCCGCAATTTCTCGATCTCTCGGGCAATCGCACGTGCATCCGGAATTGTCTCTATGAGATTGTCCGCCACTTCCGCGCAGGCAGAGCCCCTCATGACGATTGCCCTCGTCCCGCATGCTATCGCCTCGGCAACATTCATGCCGAATGTCTCCTCAGTGCTGGGGTTAACCAAAACGTCTGCAGCGGAATAGATTTTCGCAAGTTCGCGCTGGTCGTTAATTCGAGGCAGGCCGACAACACGACCCCTCGCTTCTCTTAACTGCCCACGCCTGAGGCCAACCAGGACCACAACGTATTTGTCGCGATCGAGAATATCCGCCAACTTTAAAAAGATGGGCAGACCCTTCCTCTCAGCCCATTTTGAGGCAACGCCTAGCACCATGAACCGATCGCCTACCTTGTGCGCCTCTCTAAATCCGCTCTGCGTTGGTTTGAACACAGTTGAGTCGGCAACATGGGGCACGACAATTGTCTCGTATTTGGAAAGAAAGCTCCGGTCGACGTAACGCTTGAGCCATTCCGAAGGCACAACCAACGTCATGCGGTCAGCTGGCAACGAGGTAAAGATCCTCTTCTTTTGCTCGTAATTCCACTTTTCCATTCCCTTGCGAAACGTCTCCGGATACGCGTCCTGTATGGGGCAGGGCGCCGTGAACCCGCACCCGTCCTCCCATTGACCACAACCTGCATCATGAAAATGAATACAGTGCCCCGTTATTGCCCAACAATCGTGAAGGGTCCAGATCACCTTGCAACGATGCTGCAACAACCAAGCAAAGAGCATTTCCACGTTAATGTAATAACCCAGGAGAGAGTACATGTGCACAACGTCGGGATCAATCTGATTAAGCTGATGCAGCAACCTTCTTGTTATGCCTTGTGAGTGAAACCCCGGCTTTCCATCCAGACGAGTCTCGAGCGCATCGAGACAGACCTCGGGGATGGCGGCGATTTTTACCATATGATCGTCTTGCTCGTGGGCGCCTCGCGCCCAGAAAACCCAAGACTCATGGCCCGACTGCGTCAACTCGCGGTGGCGTGCGAACATAATGGAATATGCCCAGTCATACGAACGAGCATTTATCTGCACATACTTCATCTACGACCCCGCTTCCACCCTCAGTTCAACGGGGTCCACGCAACGCCAATATAGTGCTTGCTATATTACATTTTATTTACCTGGCGGCTATCAAGACCTTACGATCAAATGAAATGGCCGGCCGTATGCGAGGCTCCACATTCCGCACCCACGTGGCCTATCGCCCAAGCGCCTTCTTCAGCATCGACATAATGTAGGTAAAGGACTCGACCTTAAAAAGAGCGGAGAGCCCAAGGTAGGCAACGGCGAAAACAGCGATTTGTCCAAGCACCGTAATGAGAGCGCCAGTTGCGAAGAAAGTCACGGAAAGAGCGAGGGCAGCCGATGCGAGCGACAGGACGCAAGCGGGAAGAATATCCCGCACCTGCTCGGCATATGAGTACCCGATTACCTTCTTGTTGGGAAACGCATTCACAAAGGTGGATATAAGACCGGTGAGCATATAGCTCAATACCAGCAGCTTGACGTCCCTCAAAACGAATGCGCAAAAAAGCAGGTTAGCAAGTCCATAGCTCTTTTTTATTATTTCCAGTCTGAGAAACAGGTCGCTTCGCCCCATGCCGTTCAAGGCCTGCAAATTTGTGGTGTGAATAGGAAGAAGCGCATACACAAAGCAGTAGATCTGCAGAAACGGCACGCTGCTGACCCACTGGTCACCAAGCAGCGCAGGTACCAAAACCGGAGCAATAACCGCAAAGAGCGTCATGGACGGGAAAATCAGATAAGTAGAAGTCTTAAGAGCTCGGCGCACAAGCCTTTTCACGGCGCTCAAGTCATCTTGAACGTGCGCCACAGCAGAAAGCATAACGGGCTGAATGGCGCCGTCGAGCATACTTCCAACTGCCTGCGGGTACTTCTCTCCCTGCGAGACGAGGCCGAGCTGAGCGGAAGAGAACTGCTTTCCGATTACCAGATTTCCCAGGCTCTGGTACACCGTGGCGAGAAGGCCCGAAACAAGCAACCTCCAACCAAACGAAAAGAACGCCTTAGCACGCTCCAATTCAAAACAGAGTCGAGGTTTCCAGTCGACCTCAAACGCCAAAACAATGCAGTTCACGAGCTGGTACATCAGCTGCTGGACAACAAGAGCCCACAATCCGAAACCAAACACAGCAGCAGCGATGCCACAGAACGCAGAGAGAATGACACTGGATATGGTTGCGATAAAAATCTTTCTAAATTGCAGGTCCCTAGTCACCTTGGCGATCTGGATGGAGTTGTAGGCATTAATGACAACGATGAGGCCAATACCACGCAAGGGCCAAACAAGATAAGGGAGGGCATAGAACGAGGCAATTGCAGGCGCAGAGAAAAAGATAGCCAGATAGATGATGACGGATATGCTCGCGCACATCCAAAAGACCGTGGAGTAGTCCCGATCCGATACATCTTTCGCCTGGACAAGCGCGGTGTTAAGCCCGGATTGGACAATTACGTTGCCAACGTTAACGAACACCAACATGATGGCCAACGCACCAAACTGCTCGGGCGCCAAGAGGCGCGCCATAACAATTTGAACGATCAGCTGAATGACGGCATTCCCGCCTCGTTCCATCAGCTTCCAAAGAAGAGACGAAACTGTAGCGGTTTTTAACTCATTGTTATCCACGAGTACGGCTCCAGGTTGCAATTACAAATTCTTACAGCGCTGCCATGTACTCCGCGAGCTCCTCGGTCCAGTCGCGGGGCGAGAAGCCGGCCGCAGAGATCTTGGAGAGGTCGAGGTCGGAGTGCTCGGGGCGCGGGGCGATGGGACCCTCGGCGGCGGCGTAGTAGCCGGCCGTCGAGACGGGCTCCACGGCGGCGCCGTTGCCGTTGGCGATGTCGAACACGCGGGCGGCGATGGCGGCCCAGGACTCCACCGGGCCGGAGCCCGTGAGGTTGTAGGTGCCGTACTCGCAGGGCGAGCTGGGCTCCACGTCGCCGTCGCGGTAGCCGAGCAGGTGCAGGATCCCCTCCGCCATCTGGTCGGTGAAGGTGAGGCGGCCGAGCTGGTCATCGACCACGGTGACGCGGTCGAGGGCGTCGGACGCGTCGGCCACGCGGTCGGAGAGCGCCGCGATCGTCTTGACGAAGTTGCGGCCGTCGCCGATCACCCAGCTGGAGCGCACGATGTAGTGCCTGGGGCAGCCGGCCACGGCCAGGTCGCCGGCGGCCTTGGACTGGCCGTAGACGGAGAGGGGCGACAGGGGCTCGCCCTCGGGGTGGTTGCCGGCGGTCCCGTCGAAGACGTAGTCGGAGGAGACGTGCACCAGGGCGATGCCGTGCTCGGCGCAGGTGCGCGCCATGAGGGCGGGGCCGGCCGCGTTGGCGGCCCAGCAGGCCTTGCGGCCCTCGGGCGTCTCGGCGGCGTCGACGGCGGTGTAGGCGCCGCAGTTGATCACGGCTCCGTAGAGGGACCAGTCGTACTTAGCGTAGTCCTCCGGCTTGGAGAGGTCGAAGGTGTCGATGTCGCAGTAGTCGAAGCCGGGCAGGCCCCGCGCCTCGGCGGCGGCGCGCGCGGCGCGGCCGAGCTGGCCGTTGCAGCCCGTCACCAGCGTGCGCCTCGGCGCCATGGGCAGGGCGTCCGCGAGCATGGGGTGGTTCTCATCGGCCTCGGAGAGCTCGCACTGGTCGAGCGGGATGGGCCACTCGATGCCGAGCTCCGGGTCGGCGAGGTTCACGAAGGTGTAGGTGGACTTCAGCTCCGCCGACCAGTGGGCGTTCACCAGGTAGGTGTAGGCGGTGCCGTCCTCGAGGGCCTGGTAGGAGTTGCCCACGCCGCGGGGCACGTAGATGGCCCGCGACGGGTCGAGCTCGCAGGTGTAGACCTGGCCGAAGCTCCCCCCGGGGCGCAGGTCGACCCACGCGCCGAACACGCGGCCGCAGGCCACGGAGATGAACTTGTCCCACGGCTCGGCGTGGATGCCGCGGGTCACGCCCGCGCCGTCGTTGAAGGAGATGTTGTTCTGGACCGGGCCCATGTCGGGCAGGCCCAGCGCGCGCATCTTCTCGCGCTGCCAGTTCTCCTTGAACCAGCCGCGGGAGTCCCCGTGCACGGGCAGGTCGAACACGAGCATCCCGGGGATGTTCGTGGACTGGGCGGTCAGTTCCTTCTCGAATTCGAGCGCCATGCGGACGCCTTTCTCCTCTGGGCGGGCGCGCACCGGCCCCTCCCCCGCCGCGCGGGCGGGGCGAGCCGGGGCGCGCGGCCGTGCTTGCGGTGCGTCTACTGGCCCTGCGCCCTGTACCTGGCCTCGGTGGCCTCCTTGGCAGGGCGCCACCAGGCCTCGTTGTCGCGGTACCAGGCGATCGTCTCCGCGAGGCCGGCGGCGAAGTCGGTGTGCCTGGGCTCCCAGCCGAGCTCGGTCCTCAGCTTGGTCGCGTCGATCGCGTAGCGGCGGTCGTGGCCGGGGCGGTCGCGCACCCAGTCGAAGTCGTCCTCGTCGCGGTCGAAGGCCCTGAGGATCTCGCGCAGCACGGTGATGTTGTCCAGCTCGCCGTCGGCGCCGATCAGGTAGGTCTCGCCGATGCGGCCGCGGGTCAGGATGGTCCACACCGCGGAGCTGTGGTCCTCGGTGTGGATCCAGTCGCGGACGTTCCTGCCGTCGCCGTAGAGCTTGGGCCTCACGCCGTCGATGAGGTTCGTGACCTGCCTGGGGATGAACTTCTCCACGTGCTGGTAGGGGCCGTAGTTGTTGGAGCAGTTGGAGATGGTGGCCGCAAGTCCGAAGGTGCGGGCCCAGGCGCGCACCAGCAGGTCCGAGGACGCCTTGGTGGAGCTGTAGGGCGAGCTCGGGCGGTAGGGCGTCTCCTCGGTGAAGCGGGCCGGGTCGTCGAGCGCCAGGTCGCCGTAGACCTCGTCGGTGGAGACGTGGTGGTAGCGTACGCCGTATTTGCGGCACGCCTCGATGAGGGTGTAGGTGCCCTCGACGTTGGTCCTGAGGAACGGGGACGGGTCGGCGATGGAGTTGTCGTTGTGGGACTCGGCGGCGTAGTGGACCACGGCGTCCGTCTCCGACACGAGGCGGTCGACCAGCGCGGCGTCGCAGATGTCGCCCACGACGAGCTCGACGCGGTCCGCGGGGAGCCCGTCGATGTTGTCGGGGTTGCCGGCGTAGGTCAGCTTGTCGAGCACGGTGACGTGGACGCCGGGGTGCTCGCGCACGACGTGGTGGACGAAGTTGGAGCCGATGAAGCCGCAGCCGCCGGTGACGACGATGCGCTTCGGCTCGAAGGTGGTGTCGGGCATGGTGCCTCCCCTAGTAGTCGAGGTTCCGGTTGACGAACTCGCCGGCGGCGACGCGCTTGAGGTGCTTCCCGTACTCGGACTTGCCGTAGCGCTCGGCGCAGGCGACAAGCGTCTCGCGGTCGATCCAGCCGTTCTCGTAGGCGATCTCCTCGAGCACGGACACGGGCATGTCCTGGGAGCGCTCGACGGCGCGGACGAACTCGCCGGCCTCGTGGAGGGACTCCATGGTGCCGGTGTCGAGCCACGCGTAGCCGCGGCCGAGGGTCACCACGGACAGCAGGCCGTCCTCCAGGTACATGCGGTTGAGGTCGGTGATCTCGAGCTCGCCGCGGGCGGAGGGGACGACCTCCTTGGCCCGCCCGCACACGTCGCCCGGGTAGAAGTACAGGCCGGTGACGGCGTAGCTCGACTTCGGGCGCTCGGGCTTCTCCTCGATGGAGACGGCGTTGAAGGACTCGTCGAACTCCACGACGCCGAAGCGCTCGGGGTCGTCGACGTGGTAGCCGAACACGGTGGCGAGGCCCCTCGTCTCGGCGTTCTCCACGGCGCGGCGGAGATGCCGGCCCAGGCCGTTGCCGTAGAAGATGTTGTCGCCGAGCACCAGGGCGCAGGGCTCCCCTCCCGCGAACTCCTCGCCGATGACGAAGGCCTGCGCGAGGCCGTCGGGGCTGGGCTGGACGGCGTAGGACAGGTTCACGCCGTAGTCCGACCCGTCGCGCAGGAGGTGCTCGAAGTTCGGAAGGTCCGCCGGGGTCGAGATGATCAGGATGTCGCGGATGCCGGCCATCATGAGGACGGACAGCGGGTAGTAGATCATCGGCTTGTCGTAGACCGGCAGCAGCTGCTTGCTGGTGACGGTGGTCAGCGGGTACAGGCGGGTGCCGGACCCGCCGGCCAGGATAATTCCTTTCATAGGATAGGCTCCTTGTCTAGTTTCCGCTTTTTACTATCGCCATGTCCTTCATGTAGGTTCCAGGCCACTTCACGGTGAGTGCGTCCGGATCGCACTCCTCACCGCGCAGCCACGAGACCAGAGCGCGAGGCATGTCAACGCCCGCGGCATGCGAAAACGGATAGCCGCCTCCAAAACGAGCATTCATCTCAAGAACCATGAGCTCGCCATCAACATCAAAAATATCAACATCCATGCAACCCGGATGACGGGAAAGTCGAGCAATGGTTCGAGCAAGCCTCTCGAATCGAGGGTCAGCATCTACAACCTCGGCGATATCGGTCTCGCCGGCGCGCATGGCAACTTTCTTGCGAACAGCGCAGCCTCTGTATCGACCCGAAAGATCGCAATACACGTCCATTCCATACTCAGTTGCATCAAGTCTGGGCTGAACGACAACGCCGCGACTCGGCGCATCAGAGGATGACTCGTAACGAAGATAGGACTTCCTCACTTTGCGCTCGACAATCCCGCACAGAACGTCAAGCTCCTTCTCATTCGACGCCTCAGCCAAGCCAATCGACCCCATCCCCCACCTTGGCTTTATAAACGCAGGGAAGGAGGTCTCCCCGCACTCAACCGCATCTAGGAAGCCCTGTGCACCGACATAGGTTTCAGGGCAGGGAATTCCCGCAGCAGCAAGGAGTTTCGAGGTCGCCAACTTGTCCGAGCATGATTTGGCAAAATCGTCGGGCGCAACAACAGGGAAACACCCTATCGCCTCAAATTCCGCCCTATGCGCCGCAAGAACCGGAATATCCACATCGAATAAGGGGACGACTGCGCCGATTCGCTCACGCGAACAGTAGTCGAGCATGAACGGGATGTACTCGTCGGAGTAGATAAGAGGGGACACGACACCCTTATCGGCAGCTACCAAAGCCGCTCCAGAGGAATCGCTATTTGACGCGTGCACCTCACCGATTCCGCCCAGGGCATCGCGAAGCCAATCAACTAGATAGGTCCTCCTGCCAGCAGAGGAGAGGAGGATATTCGGTTTGTCCGGCGTTAGCCAAACCAGCCTCTTTGAGTATTCAAGATTGCCGATCTCATCCCTTGCTCCATCTGTCTTGTAGCCCATTCCCTCATAAAGTGAACAGGCCGCAACATTGCTTTCGTGAGTGTTCAACATAAGACGTTCCATGCCCGATGAAACGGCCTCTCTTTCGAACGCTCGAACCAAGGCCGATCCAAGCCCACGCCCACGGTGCTCTTTGGAAACTGAAAGGACGCTCAAGTAGGCCGAGAGGCCAATCGCGTCGTTAACATAACCAGCCGCCAAACCAACAATCTCGCGCCCGTCGTATATGGCAAGCGCTATTCCTCGAGATAGAACTTTTGCCGCATATTCCGCCAAATCAACCTTTTGGGTTAGTGGTATCGGAAAGTCATTGTTAACGGAGGAGAGGTAGGCTCTTACTGTTTCGCCCGCCGAAGCCTCCAACCTTGTAATTGAAAACTGCCTCATCGCACACATCCCTTGATTACGTTACAAATCCGCTCCACATCAGAGAGCGAGAGGCCAGCATACATAGGCAGTGTCAGCACGCGATCAGATACCCACCTGGCAACGGGAACTCGCTCGCTGGAATACACCGCCTTGTAGCATGCAAAATCGGGGATCAAGGGGTAGAAGTACTTACGGGCGCCGATTCCGTTATCCGCAAGCGCCTGGAATACCCCATCGCGTGTAGCACCGAATACCAGCTCATCGAATACCACTGGCATGTACGCATGGTTGGGCTTTACGCCCTCCTGCGGATCGACCATCCTGATTCCAGGAATCCCTGCAAGGCTCTCGCGATATGCGTCCTCAACCTGAGCACGCTTGGCAATTTCCCCATCAACGTGGCGGAGGTTGCATACTCCCATCGCGGCACAGAATTCATTCATCTTTGCATTGCCGCCAACGTATTCAACGTCCTCAGGACCCGTTATTCCAAAATTCTTCCACTGATTCAGCAGGGGATAGAGAGTCGGGTCCCGAAAACACACGGCACCGCCCTCGATAGTATTAAACACCTTGGTCGCATGAAAGCTAAACATCGATGCATCACCAAACGATGCAACGGATTGATTCCCTCTTCGAACACCGAAAGCATGAGCCGCGTCGTAGACAACCTTAAGCCCGTTCTCGTCTGCAATCTCCTGAATCGCATCCACATCGCAGAGATTGCCGTAAACATGCACGGGGACAATAGCGGAGGTACGCGGAGTCACCAGGCTCTTGATGCTAGCGGGATCTATTGTGTAGTCATCAGGTTTAACATCAGCGAAAACAGGGACGAGCCCGACGCGAGCAATGGCGTGAACCGTTGAAGCAAACGTAAAAGGAGTGGTTATTACCTCGGACCCCTTCGGAAGGCCCATGGCCTCGAGCGCACATTCTAAGGCAAGGTGTCCGTTGCAAAAGAGCGCTACACTATCGATTCCAAGATAATCAATCAACCCGTTTTCGAGCTTTTTATGTTCTGCGCCCATATTGGTCAACCAATGGCTTTCCCAGAGCGGGGCTATCTCTTCAAAGTACTCCGCCATCTGCGGCATCGAAGACTGCGTGACCAGAATTTTATCGTTCATTTCTCCCTCATTCGTCTCAAAACCAACGACGTCTTACCAGCTTCAACCCTACAATTTGATAACTGCGTTCTGCCTCATTCGATTCCGTGCCAGCTGAACCCCATTGAATATATTTCACGATAGAAACGGAAGGCGTCCCATCTTCACCCTACCTGTCTCTCCCACAGCCTCGTCACCAAGCCAGGAGCGATATGCAGCAGTATAAGTAAGAGGCAATATCTGGAACCTCGTCTAGAAGCTGCAGCCCAAGCACGATCAAAAGGAAGCAACCTCTTTGACCCCTGCGCGTACATCAGGCTCAATACTCTATCATCGCGGAAGCTTCGTACGACATCCGCGAATTTATCATCGGTGTATCTATTGAAGTGGTCATACAGCTTCACATATTTCTCAATGGATGCTATTCTCGCGCTTCTATCAACATTCCACGATGCCATTGCCGAACCCTGTGCATTCACCCTATAGACAGCAGTGCAGTCTTCGAGATATATAGAGGTTCCACTACTAGCCAGGTATAATTGATGAGCTCGATCGCCGGAAAACGCACCGCTCGGACACTTCGGCTCCTTAAGCCATGTCCGCCTGTCAGCGAAGAAGGTTGCGGTTGGGATAAACTCCAAACTCATCATGTCTTCGGGATCAAGCAGTGGGCCTCGGGATAGAATTGATTCGTCCCGCTTATTCCTTGGCATCATCTTGCCAATCAGCTCTCCGGAATCCGCATCCATTAACAGCGCATTCGTTATGCAAAAATTACACTCACTGCATTTTGACATGGCATCAAATTGCTTCTGGAGCTTACATGGGTCCACCCAATAGTCATCACCTTCGCATAAAGCGATATATCGAGCGGCGCTCCTCTCAAGATATTCGTTGTACCAGTGAAAATTACCTAAGCTGTACTGGTTTTGCTCCTCATAAACACCTTTAATTATTTCCGGATATTTTGACTCAAAATCCCTGATAATCTGAGGAGTGGCGTCCGTTGACGCATCATCATGCACGAGAACTTGAAACGGGAAATCAGTCTTCTGAGATATAAACCCTCTCAAAGCGTCCCCGATGTACTTTTCTTGATTGTATGTGCTGCATATAATCAAGACATCAGCGATACTATGCTCCATCTCTTCCAAAGAGTACCCGCGTTTCATGAAATCACCTAATCAAATATGCTTACGTACGGAAATACAAGGCTAAAATTCCGATATAGATATAAAACGACAAACAGGACAACGAGCATAGAAATATATGCAGCAATCACCGCTCTCCCCCCTTTGCTCCTGGATGCGTCGCCTTCGATGAGCCTCCCCGCATCTATGATCAGAAATGGGGTACAGTACGCCGCAACCCGTGAGAAGATGGCCATGGCGGGCGACACCGCCGTCGCCATCACGCCAAGGCACAACATCAGAGTTGTTGGCGAGGAAATTCTGGCAGCAATTTGCCGATTTGCAATTGGCTTAACCATATATGCCGCAGCAATAGTCATCGAACACAGCAGGAAGTCCGAAAAATCGAAGTCACCTGACAGATAGATTCCCCTTAAATATTCATTGCTCGCATATGTTGCAATTTGCTTAGAAACCAGGGATCCCATTTTTACTATGACCGCACCAAGCCATGGGGATAACCCGAAAATGGCAACAAACAATATGATTAGAGAACGGTAGGTCATCCCAGCTCTCGACAACAGCGGCACCAACAAAACAATCAGGGAATACATGTGAAATGTAGCTGCCAGCATCGTAATGGCGGCAAAACTCTTCTTATCGCCATCCTCCAAGCTGAGCACAGCATTAAGTAAGAGCGCAATTGCGACAGATTGACGCACTCCGTTCATCGAGAAAAAGAAGAATCCGCTAAGGATAAACAGGGAGACACCAGTCGAGCAGCGCAGACCGGACCTAAATATTGCTATGTATACGCCCGCAACGATTACCGCAGAACAGATACCCAATATAAAATGATAGTCGAAGCTCAGCACTGATCCCATTTTCATTAGAAGAGTGAATCCGATTTCGAATCTGCTCTCTCCTGTTTTCAAATAGCGTTCGTACTCCCCGACATATATGTCGGTGTAATCTGCACCCACGCCCTCTCTAAGTGCTTGGACCAGAAACAGCACGATTCCACTTAGTCCAACAAAACACGCAGCAAGCTTTTTATTACCTCTCTCACGCAGCATATCGGCGATTAACGCAAATACAAAAGCCAAGGCAAAGGATACGAGATACACCATTGCAAGTTGTCCTATCGACCCGTCAATTTACTGTACATCTTCCACGCTAATCGATAGGCATCAAGACCAAGGGTTAACACCGATAGTGCCACCTTATCAAGCCGTGGCACCCGATCATTCCCAATCAAGTCGCCTTTCAGCCTCTCCACCGTATCCAAAGCATCACATTCCAATGAAATGGTTCTTTCATCGCGGGGATATTGCGTCCTCAGCACACTCAAGGAGTGGTAAACGCAATATCTACTTGCAGCTCGGCTAAGGTCATCATCGGCAAGTTCGTCAATCATTTCCTTCGCACTGCACGCGAGCTCATACCTATCAAATACTCGAGCATCAACATTGTGCGTTATTGAATCACCATTCATGTAGTATGAATACAACTGCTCATCCGTTACGGCAACTTTCCTCGCCCTCAATAACGTCTCACAGCTATACTTGACATCTTCGTAAAGGCGCCCCTCGGGGAACCGCACTTCTTCAAGCATTCTCGCCTTATACAGCTTGGCACACGCCGAAATTCCGACTTTTTCACCGTATAAAAGGGAGAGCAATGCTTCCTTACTCTCAAGACACCAAGTCGATCCATCTTTTTCGTTCAAATTAGGCTCAGAATAGTCCTTCACAATCTTCATCTGTGAGCAAACCATGTCAGCAGACGTGCGCTCCTGAATGTTGACCATTTTCTCAAGATAGTCCTCAGAGATGCTGTCATCAGAGTCAACATATGTAATAAAGTCGCCTCTCGCAGCAGATGTACCCGCATTCCTAGCAGAAGAAAGCCCTCCGTTTGGTTTGTGAATAACCCTGAATCTACTGTCGGCCCGCGCGACCTCATCACAAATCCCTGGTGACCCGTCCACAGAGCCGTCATCAACCAGGATGCACTCAAAATCAGTGTATGTTTGACTCTTAACTGACGTTACGCATCTTGGTAAAACATCTTCCTTGTTGTATATGGGAACGATGATGGAAATCACTTTGCACCCAATCTTCTACCGACCTTGTTCCCCAATAGCCGCGCCAGGCAATCAAAGGTGAACGCCAATATTTCAACGACGTTTCTCTCGTCCCACAACCCTCTCACCACAAATTCAACGAGCTTCTTACCCTCGCTGCTTTCCGAGGAAACTCCCAACTCATTATCGTGTCGAGAAAGAAACATACCTATTTCTTTATTTCGCTGGAATTGTCGATTGATTGATAGGTTATGTGAATGATAAACACACGCATCCGCAACGTAGCAGACACTCATATCCGCTTTCAGGCAGCGGGCGGCGGCGAGCATATCTTCATTAGTGGAGCATGGGGTGGGAACCCCTCCTATTAAGCTGAGGGATGAGCGGCGGTACATGCAGCAAACATCAGACGAGAAAAAAGCTTTAATTCCAAGCCTCTTAATGTCTTTCTCGGATCGTTTATTGGATTCGTCTGGGTAGTTGAATTCCCTAACCAATCTCTCAAAGGGTCGCGCATCCTCTTTCGGAAGTTGACGCGCAGACACAATGGCAACATCCCCGTCCTCAAAAGGACGCAGCAGCTTCTCAAGCAGGAATTCATCAACTGGAACGGCATCCTGCGTCATAAAAAGTACGAAATCGCCCACCGACTCATTAAATCCCAGGTTTCTGGTTCCACCGTGATCAAAATCTTTTCTCTGGATTTCAATCACGCGAACGAGGGGGTGCGTTTTCGCAATCTCAACCGTATGGTCGTCAGAAGAAGAATCGATAACGATTATCTCTCGCGGAGCAAAAGTCTGCGCCTCCAAAAGAGCTAACAAGTCTTCAATTTCCGGCTCGGCATTAAGAGTCGGAATTACCACGGAAACGGAATCACTCATTTTCACTGGCCGCTTCCCATCGCTTTGAAGGTCCTGACAAAAATGCGCAAGTCAAGCGCGAAGCTCGCATGCCTCACGTAGAACAGCTCCAGCATCTGCCTGTCGCCGTTCTCCCATGTTGCGTTATTGCGCTCGGTCACCTGCCACCAACCAGTGATACCGGGCTTCACCGACAAAAACTCGTCGCGAGCGCTACCAAACTCGTACGTTTCCTCAATCGTCACCGGTCTGGGCCCAATCACAGATAAATCGCCGGTTAGCACGTTGAGAAACTGGGGCAGCTCATCCAAGCTCGTGTTGCGCAGGAACCTGCCGATGCGCGTGATGCGCGGATCGTCATCGACCTTCTGCTCGCGCTCCCACTGCTCCAACTGCTCGGGAGTCATATAACGCTGGGGGTTTGTATGCGCGTCCGTCACCATGGTGCGGATCTTCCAAATGCGAATCTTCTTGCCATTCAGACCTATACGCTCCTGGCGGAAGAACGGAGCACCCGGGGAATCGAGCACCACGAACAAGCACAGAACCGCGACGGGCAGGACGAGAACCGCGCAGACCACAGCACTGAACACAATGTCGAACAAGCGCTTTACAAAACGATATCCCGCGCCGCCGGGTTTGGGCGCGGGGACCGTATCGTCCGGCGGCGGGACGCAGAAATCTCCCCGCTTTGCCACGCGGAAGCGAGTGGCTTGTTCTTCACTCATGCCCTCACCCCTCGCCAGATCTCTCGATTCGGCCACTGACCCTTCCCCCTTTGATCAATTCAAGCCTCATTTCTTGGATACAATCTCCAGCCCGACTCGAATCGCTTTATGTCGTCCAAACATGTCCATATCCACCCATGCCAGGCGCTTGTGCCGGTCTATCCGCGTAATCCGCGCCTCGTGACCCTTGAGCGGCCCACGAATCACCATCACGCGATCTCCCTCGATGACGCCCTCGCTCATCTCCATCACATGGGTGTCCACGTTTGTGGTGGCGTTAATCCAGGCGACCTCATCGGCGGTAAGGGGCAAACACGTATCGCCTGCAGATGTGAGCATGCGGGTAAATGCGGGCACACGCCCGAGGGCCTCGCGAACCTGCTCCGGCATGCTCGTCTGCACAAACACGTAGCCTGGATACAGCTTTTCCAATATGCGGTGCCACTGGCCAGCCTTTCGATGCATGATCTCGCGCTTGGGGACAAAGCAGTCCTCAACCGCCCCCTGCGCGATCTTTGCTATCAGCGCCGCGGCCCTGTCCTCCTGGCCACCGACCACCTGAACTACAAATACACCCATTGCAGCAACACCATTTCCGTACGGCCACGCCCGAGCCCGTGAAACCACAAGCCTGAACTGCCATACTGCAGCGATACATATTCAAACCCCCAACCACTCGCAGCAACGCGCTCTCAGCGACGATTACCGGCAATCGGGATATGTGTGAGAAATAGTGTAACTCATAGGGCAGTATTTCTCTTTTTTCCATCCGAGGGGAAATATGTAACCGCGCGTCTACACATATCGTGCGAAAGCGCAGCTACATGAGCGAGTACAATGTCTGACACCTATATATCAGTGTGGAGGACTTATGCCTGTTGACAACAACATGCCTCACGGCAACCACTTTGCCTCGAATGGACCGCGTCCGGGCAGCGCGGGATCAAGCGCTAACGGCAATCGCCATACGCCCGCTCCGGATACCACCGAGGCTTTTATGATGGCGAGCCGTAGCGGTAGGACCGCCAAACCGGCTCCAGCGCAACCCGTAGCCAACCCCGGCGCGGGGGCGAGCATGGGCGGGCAGGATGCCTATCAGCAGGGCAATTTGCACCAGCAGCAAGGCCGCACATACACGAGCGCGGGACGTGGCGGCTCCGCGTACGGCGCGGCGCAGGCAAGCTCGGCCAGAAGCGCCTACTCTGCCAACGGTG
This sequence comes from Collinsella intestinalis, assembly GCF_902364775.2. Classification (GTDB taxonomy): domain Bacteria; phylum Actinomycetota; class Coriobacteriia; order Coriobacteriales; family Coriobacteriaceae; genus Collinsella. The sequence continues at coordinate 23,472 of NZ_CABJEU020000001.1, forward strand.
GCCCCGAGCCCAAAAGGGGCAAGGGCAAGATCATCGGCTTGGTCGTGGGAATCGTCATCCTCGCCGTCGTGGCGTTTGGAGGCACCACGGGCTTCTTCCTTTATAAGGACGCGAAGAATCTTCAGGCGCAGGCAGGCACGCTCATGTCTGAGGTCTCGTCCATGAAGGACTACCTCAAGAATGGCGAGGGCGAGCAGCTCAACGCCACCGCCGGCACCGTTGCCGAACAGATCGCCTCCATGCGCGACACGGTGAATGGCCCCGCATGGACCATCGCGAGCTTTATCCCCGTGTACGGCGACGACATCAAGCTCGTGCGTGGGATGATGGAGCAGGCCGACATCCTGGCTCAAGATGCCATGCTGCCGGCATGCACCCAGCTCGAGGACTTCAAGCTTGGCAATCTTCTCACCGATGGCGCCGTGAACATCGATATGCTCCAGGGACTCATTACCACCATCCAGGATGTGGAGCCTGTCGTCTCCTCGAGCATCGACGCCATCGACGCCCTGCCCGAGCCCCACATCGGAAAAATCCAGGAGCTCATGAGCAAGGTGACCGAACCCATGGCTTCCCTCAAGACGGTCCTCTCCAACATCAACGAGATCGCACCCGTCCTCCCTCAGATGCTAGGCGACGGCGGCTCGCGCACGTACCTCCTCATGGCGCAGCAAAATGCCGAGTTGCGCGCCACGGGCGGCCTGCCCGGGTCCATCGGCCCGCTCATTGTTGAAAACGGCAAGATTACTGTCGGCGAGTTTGTTGCGGGCAGCACCAACTTCTCCACCGAGGCCAACATGCACGGTGATGTCACCGCTGAGGAGAACGCCCTGTTCTCCGACCGCATGGCGACCCGCATCACTGACACCAACTTCAACCCCGATTTCCCTCGCGTCGCACACTTTGCCAAGGGCCTGTACGAGGCAGGTACCGGTCAAAAGGTCGACGGCGTGATTGCCATCGACCCGGTGTTCCTGCAGTACTTGCTCGCGCTCGCCGGCGGCGTGGACGCTGCGGGCATCAACGTAAACGGCGACAACGCCGCAGCGCTCATGCTGCACGACGCCTACAACATGCTCAGCGTCGAGCAAACCGACCAGTTCTTCTCCGGCGTGGCGGGGCTGGCGTTCAAGCAGATCATGGGCAACCTGGGTGAAGTCGGGTTCTCCGACCTCTTCAAGACGCTCGGCCGTGGCATTGCCGAGCACCGTTTCCTCGCTTGGATGGAAAACCCCGAGGAGGAGGAGCTCATGACCCTCATGGGGTGCTCCGGCGCCCTCAGGGACGACCCTGCCGAGCCCGAGCTGGGCGTGTACTTTGCCGACGAGACCTGGTCCAAGATCAGCTGGTACTTCTCCAGCAACACGCACGTGGACGAGGGTGTTAAGAACGGCGACGGCACCACCTCCTACCGCGTGACCACCACCATGACGAATAACCTCACGCTTGCCGAGGCTGCCAATCAGGTCGACTACATCACGGGTTACCACCCCAACAAGAAGAACCGTGCGGGCATGTTCATGCACGTGTACCTGGTGGCGCCCGCAGGCGGCACCATCTCGAACATCACCACCGAGGGGGGCGACTTCTCGCCACAGCCCTTCACCGAGATGCCGTACAACCAGTGGACCTTCTTCACCGCGAGCCCCGTTCTGGCGGGCGGCGAGACCATCACGATCTCCTACGACGTGACCGTCTCCGCCGAAGCCGAGCAACCCCTCATGGTTCGCACCACGCCCACGGCGCAGGTTGTTGCCGGTTGGGGAGCCAACGAGGCGGACCCCCAGCCCGAGGCGGCGGAGTAGCACTGTGATTCGCGTTGATATCGAAAGCATCGTCATGGCCGCCGGGCCCGTACCCTCCGTTGTTGTGCTGCGCGAGCGCAAGGGCGAAGCTGGGTCTGGCGCGCCGCTGCGTGCACTGTCCATCCAGACCGGCGCGTACGAGGCAGCCGCCATTGGCGGTGGGATGGACTCCGACAAGGCCGCGCCGAGACCCATCGCGCACGACGTGATGTTGCGCACGGTGCAGGAGCTGGGCGCCAAAATCGAGCGCGTTGAGATCAACCGCTGGGAGGCGCCTGTGTTCTACGCCGATGTGGTGTTGGACCGCGGGGGCGACGGTGGTTGCCGCGGCGAGAACGGTACGGACGGCGAGGGCCGCTATGGCGATGGCAATACGGCTGAAACCCGCAGCCGTGAGATCAAGATCGACGCGCGCCCGAGCGACGCGCTCGCCCTGGCGGCGCGCTCCAACGCCCCCATTTACGTTGAGGACGAGGTCATGAACCGCGCGGGAAGCATCTCGCTCCAGTCCGACGCCGACCCGGACTCTGCAAAAGAGGAGCTCGAACGCTTCGACGAGTTCGTTCAGGGCCTATCCCCTGACGACTTCTAGGTCTCAATTGGGGACAGGTACAAATTGAGACGTTTTACCGGGGCTGGGTTGCCAGCCCCGGTTTTTTTGGCGTGAAAACGGCGGGCGAGGCTACTCATCAGGCGAACATCGCGACTCGATGACGCCACGCAGACCTAAAACTGCTGGCCGCGATATGCGGCCCGGTCCCCAGCCTTATACCCGCATGGAGACCGGAAGGCCCATGGCGCCCCAGTCGAAGGCAAAAAGGCGGCCCCGACCATTTGGTCGAAGCCGCCTTGTCAGCGAATACGCTCCCGCGAAATGCCCTACTCCTCGAGCAGGTCCTCCAGGGCCTCGTCGCCGGAACCGATGTCCACGTGGTCCTCATCACCAGGGACCTGCGGGGCGGCGCCGTCCGGCAGGTCAGTCGGCTCCTGGCCCTCGGCCTCGGCGGGGCCCTCGGCCTCAACGGACTCCTCGTCCTCGGCAGAATCCCCATCCTTCTTCTTGGCCGCGGTCATACGAGCCACGGCGGTGACACGGTCGCCCTCATCCACGCTCATCATCTTCACGCCCTGGGTGGCGCGGCCGGTCTGGGAGATCTCGGCGGTCTTCACGCGGAGGACGGTTGCGCCCTCGGTGATGATGAGCAGCTCGTGCTGCGGGCCTACCACCTTCATGGCAGCCAGCGCGCCCTTGCGCTCGGTCATCTGGATCGTGTACACACCCTGACCGCCGCGGTTCTGCTCGGGGTAGTCGGCAACCGGCGTGCGCTTGCCATAACCGCGCTCGGTAATCACAAAGAGTTCGCCACTGCCGTTGGTGATCTCCATGCCCAGGACCTCGGCGTCGGCCTTCATGCCGATACCGCGAACACCACTCGTGTCACGGCCGGTAGCGCGCACCTGGTCCTCGCTAAACATGATGGCCTTGCCGGCGGTGGTCGCCATGATGATCTTGTCACCCGGCTTCACGCGGCGCACGCCGAGCAGACGGTCGCCGTCCTTGATGTTGATGGCGATGATACCATCGCGGCGGGAACGGTCGTAGGCGGCCATGGCCGTCTTCTTCACCATGCCGTGCGCGGTGGCGAACATGAGGTACTCGTCCTCGGGGAACTCACGGCAGGAAATCACGGACGCGATCTTCTCGCCGTCCTCGAACGGCAGCAGGTTCACGATCGCGGTGCCGCGGGCCTGGCGCGTGCCCTCGGGCAGCTCATGCACCTTGAGGCGGTAGACCTTGCCCTTGGTGGAGAAGAACAGCACGTACTCATGGGTGCTGGCGATGAACATCTCGTCGATGACGTCGTCTTCCTTGAGGTTGACGCCGGAAACGCCCTTGCCGCCGCGCTTCTGGGCGCGATACGACTCGACCGGGATGCGCTTGACGTAGCCGGTGTGGGTGATGGTGACGACCATGTCCTCGTCGGCAATGAGGTCCTCGACGTTGAGGTCCTTCTCGGCGCCGGTGATCTGGGTGCGACGCTTGTCGCCGAACTTGCGGGCGATCTCGCGCATTTCCTCCTTGATCACGCCGAGGATCTTCTCCTCGTGCGCAAGCAGGTCCTCGTAGTACGCGATCGCGCGGCGCAGGCCCTCGAGCTCCTCCTCGATCTTGTCGCGCTCCAGGCCGGTGAGGCGGCGGAGCTTCATCTCGAGGATGGCCGTGGTCTGCTCGGGACTGAACCCAAAGCGCTCGATGAGGCGGCTGCTGGCCTCGGCGTCCGTCTGCGAGGAGCGGATGATGGAGATGACCTCGTCGATATGGTCGAGGGCCTTGAGATAGCCCTCAAGGATGTGCGCACGAGCCTGGGCCTTCTTGAGGTCGAAGCGGGTGCGGCGGGTCACTACGTCGACCTGATGGTCGATGTAGTGCTGCAGCATCTCGCGCAGCGACAGGCGCTTGGGAATGCCGTTGACCAGCGCGAGGTTGTTCGCGCCGAAGGTGGTCTGCAGCGAGGTGTACTTATACAGGTTGTTGAGCACGACCTGCGGGATGACGCCCTTCTTGAGCTCGATCACGAGGCGCAGGCCCTTTTGGGTGGACTCGTCGCGCATGTCGGAGATGCCCTCGATGCGCTTCTCGTTCACGAGGCTCGCGATCTTCTCCTGCAGGGTGCCCTTATTCACCATGTACGGGATCTCGGTGAACACCAGGCGGTTGCGGCCCGTCTTGGTGGACTCGACATGCGCCTTGGCGCGCACGGTGATGGAGCCGCGGCCGGTCTCGTAAGACTGGCGGATGCCGTCGGTGCCCATGATGAGGGCGCCCGTGGGGAAGTCGGGGCCGGGCATGATCTGCATGAGATCGTCGACCGTCGCGTCGGGGTGGTCGATGAGATAGCAGGTGGCCTCGACGGCCTCGCCCATGTTGTGCGGGGCGATGTTGGTGGCCATGCCGACCGCGATGCCCTGGGAGCCGTTCACCAGCAGGTTGGGGAAGCGAGCGGGCAGCGCCGTGGGCTCGGCGAGGGACTCGTCGTAGTTGGGCTGCCAGTCGACGGTGTCCTTCTGCAGGTCGCGCAGGAGCTCCATGGCAGGCTTGGCCAGGCGGGACTCGGTGTAACGCATGGCGGCGGCGCCGTCGCCGTCGATGTTGCCGAAGTTGCCGTGGCCATCGATGAGCGGGGTGCGCATGGAGAACCACTGGGCAAGGCGGACCATGGTGTCATAGACCGCGGAGTCGCCGTGTGGGTGGTACTTACCGATAACTTCGCCGACCGTCCAGGCGGACTTCTTGTGCGGGCGGTTGGGGAAGATGCCGCTCTCGTTCATTGCGTACAGGATGCGGCGGTGAACCGGCTTGAGGCCGTCGCGCACATCCGGGAGGGCACGGGCGGTGATGACCGACATCGAGTACTCGATGAAGGACTGCTTCATTTCCCTGCCGAACTCGCTGATCTGCAGCGAGCCGCCATTCACATCCGTACCGGCGTCCTCGCCGCGGTCGTTGGCGCCAAAGCTCTCCTCGAGCTCCTCGTCATCATCCTCTTCCTCGTCGGACTCGGCGTCCGGATCGTACGCAGAGGCGTCGTCCTCGTTGGCGCGAGCGAGCAGGCGCTTGAGGTCCTCGGGCATACCCTCGGACGCGGCGCCCTGCTCGAGCTCGTCGTTGTTCATATCGTCAGCCACGGGTTCTCCTTATCGGTCGTGGTCGCAGATGTGTAATTGGGGACGGGTGCAAATTACACATCCCGGGCGGCCGATGCGGGCCGCAGGGTGCGTGAACTCGCCGATGTGTAATTTGCACCCGTCCCCAATTACACATCGGCCGGCGCCGGCTAGGCGTCCAGGAAGCGGGCGTCGTGCGCGTGCTTCTCGATGTACTCGCGGCGATATCCGACCTCGGAACCCATGAGCTCGCGGACGGCGCGGTCGGCCACGACGGCGTCCTCGATGGTCACGCGCTGCAAGATGCGGGTCTTGGGGTCCATGGTGGTACTGGCCAGCTGCTTGGGGTCCATCTCGCCCAGACCTTTGTAGCGCTGGACGGTGTAGCCCTTACGCTTCTTGGTGACCTTGCCGTTGGACTGCTCGTCCTCAGACTCGTCGGGGTTGAGGCCAAGCGCGGCGATGGAGTCGCGCAGGATTTCGTCTTCCGCCTGACGGCCGTTGGGGTAGACGTAGTGGATCTTGTTGCGGACCTTGATACCAAAGATCGGCGGGCAGGCCACGTACACGTAGCCGGCGTCGATGAGCGGGCGCATGTACTTGTAGAAGAAGGTCAGCAGCAAGATGCGGATGTGGGCGCCGTCGACGTCGGCATCCGTCATGATGATGATCTTGTGGTAACGGGCCTTGGTGATGTCGAAATCGCCACCGTCGCCGTTGCCGGTCGTCACGCCGCAGCCGATGGCGGTGATGAGCGACTGGATTGTCTCGGAGGAGAAGGCGCGGTGATCGCCCACACGCTCGACGTTCAGGATCTTGCCGCGCAGGGGCAGGATCGCTTGGATGTCTCGGCGACGGCCGTCCTTGGCCGAACCGCCTGCCGAGTCGCCCTCTACGATGAAGAGCTCGGTCAATTCGGCATTGCGCTCCGAACAGTCGGCGAGCTTGCCGGGCAGGCTCGCGGTCTCCAGCAGCGACTTGCGGCGGGTCGCCTCACGCGCCTTGCGGGCGGCGTTGCGGGCCTTGCTCGCCTGCTGGGCTTTCTTGATGATCTCGCGCGCCTGCTTGGGGTGCTCCTCGAGGTAGTCGGCCAGGCCTTCGGAAACGACCTTGCGGGTGAGCGTGCGCATGAAGGAGCTGCCGAGCTTGGCCTTGGTCTGACCCTCGAACTGCGGGTCGGCGAGCTTGACGGAGACGACGGCGGTGAGGCCCTCGCGGATATCGTCACCCGTGAGGTTGCCCTCTTTCTCCTTGATGATGCCGTTCTTGCGGGCGTACTCGTTGATCACGCTGGTGAGGGCGCCGCGGAAGCCCTCCATGTGCATGCCGCCCTCGATGGTGCGGATGTCGTTGGCAAAGGAGACCACGCTCTCGGAGTAGGAGGTGTTCCACTGGATGGCCACCTCGACCTCGCCGGTCTTCTCTATTGGGGCGCCCTCCTCGGACGCGCCGGCCAGGTAGATGGGATCCTTGAGGTCATCGGGCACAGTCTTGCCCTCGTTCAGGAACTTGACGAAGTCGATGATGCCGCCGGCGTAGCAGAACTCCTCGACCTGGGGCTCCACCGAGCGCTCGTCGCGCAGGACGATCTTGAGATTCTTGTTGAGGAACGCCGTCTGCTGCAGACGGTCGTGCAGGGTGTCGAAGTCGTAGACGGTGGTCTCGAAGATCTCGTCATCCGGCCAGAAGGTGACGGTGGTACCGGTCGTGTTCGAGGTGCCGACCTCCTCCATCTTCCGGGTGGTTTTGCCGCGGGAGAACTCCATCTCGTAGACCTTGCCGTCGCGGCGGACCTGGACGTTCATCTTCTTGGAGAGCGCGTTAACGACGGAGACGCCCACGCCGTGCAGGCCGCCGGAGACCTTGTAGGCCGAGTTGTCGAACTTGCCGCCGGCGTGGAGGATCGTCATGACGACCTCGAGCGTGGGGATCTTCTTGACCGGGTGCATATCGACCGGGATGCCGCGGCCGTTGTCCACGACGGTGATCGAGTTGTCGGGATGGACCGTGACCTCGATGCTGGAGCAGAAGCCGGCCATGGCCTCGTCGACGGAGTTGTCGACGATCTCCCACACGAGGTGGTGCAAGCCGGTCGAGCTCGTGGAACCGATATACATACCAGGACGGACGCGAACGGCCTCAAGGCCCTCGAGGACCTTGATCTCGCTTCCGCCGTATTCGTTCTCATTCGCCACGTGGTTCTCCCTTTTTAGTGTGAAGTATGGCTAACCTTTACAGTTTATCGCATGGAACGAAGGTAAAACGCGCAATGAACGAGGTCCCGAATACCTCTACAAGCCCCTCAGAGCCCGTTTACGGGGACTTTGGCTCTGATGTGTAATCGGGGACGGTCCCGCTACTCCCGAGGACCCTTGGCAAAGCCGGGGCGGGTGGTCTTGACCACGATGTTGCCCACAGCGCCGCCGCATGCGTCCATGCGGGCGCGGATGATTTCGCGCATCATGGTGAGCTCCTGGGTCCAGGAGGCACCGTCCGTATAAACGATGAGTTCATCGCGCTCGGCGACGTAGTGCAGGCCCGTGACGTGCTTGCCCTCGCGCGTGCCGGCGCACACCTTGTTCCACGCCTGGAAGATGACATGGCGGCGCTCGGCCTTACGGAACTGCGCCTGGCGCTCGGGGGTGGCACCGTCGAACAGGCGCATCTTCTCGGAGTTGATGAACTCGCCCAGACCGGCCGTGGCCTTGAGGCGGCCTTTCTCAGTCACTTTGCCCATGTCGTTTTCCCTTCTCCCCCACGTCCCCAATTACACATCGCCGATGTGGATCACGCGGGCGCGCTGGAGCATGTCATCGGCGAAATAGCCGAGGTTCGTGGTGGTGATCACCGTCTGGATCTCGTCGGCAATGAAACCCACGATGGCGTCGCGGCGAGCGGCGTCGAGCTCGCTCATCACGTCGTCGAGCAACAGGAGCGGATACCTGCCGAGGATGTCGCGCGTCACCTGGACTTCGGCGATCTTCCATGCGAGCACGATCGAGCGCTGCTGCCCCTGGCTTCCAAAGTCGCGGGCGGAGCGGCCGTCGATGGTGAACAGCACTTCGTCGCGGTGCGGGCCCACAAGCGTGCAGCCGCGGCGGAGCTCATCCTCGCGGCGCTGGGCGAGCGCGTCCAGGAACTGGGCCGCGATCGCCTCGCGGCCGTCGGCCAGATCCCCAAAGCTCGGCACATAACGGACGTCGGGCTCCTCGTGCGGAGCGATGGTGCGGTAGACCTCGATGAAATGCTCGCGGATGCGCTCGAGCAGGGCCGTGCGATGAAGCAGGAGTTGGGCGCCGGTCGCGGCGAGCGACTCGTCCCACACCTCGAGCAAACCGGGGGCGTAGCCGTCGCGGAGCAGGTTGTTGCGCTGCTCGACCGTACGCTCGTAAGCAGCCAGCAGCTTGGCGTAGTTCTCGTTTAGCTGTACGCCAAAAGAATCGAGCGCCTCGCGGCGGCGTGATGCGGACCGCTTGACCATGTCGAGGTGATCGGGGCAGAACAGCACGCTCGGCAACACGCCGCGGATGCCCGCAGCGCGGGTCTTCTTCCCGTTACGCGTAAACGAGCGCTTGCCCTCGGAAAAATCGAGCCCCATCTCGATGAGGCGTCCCTCCCCTTCGAGCATCAGGCGGATACGGCCCGAGCCCGCGCCCTCGCGCAGCAATTCGGAGGCCGTTGGCTTCCTGAACGAGGCCCCGGCCGTGAGCAGCTGCAACGCCTCGACGAGGTTGGTCTTCCCCACGGCGTTGCGACCCACGAGCACCGTGATGCCCGGGTCCAGCTCGATTTTGCGGTCATCGAAGCTGCGGTAATGGAGAACGGAAAGCTCCGTCGCGGCGATGGACATGGGCGGCGGGGACTAGATGCGGACCGGCATGACCAGGTAGAGGTAGTTGATCTTGTCGTAGGACTTGAACACGCCCGCCTGGTTGTAGCTCTGCAGCTCGAGCGTGATCTCCTTCTCACGGGAGAGCACGTTCAGGCAGCCGAAGATGTAGTGGTAGTTGAAGGCGATGACGCCGCTGGCGCCCTCGGCCTCGACCTCGACTGTGGCCGTGGCGGCGTCCTGGTCGTTGGAAATCGCGGAGAGCATCATCTGACCGGTCTCGACGGAGATGTCGAACTTAACGGCGGAGTTGGCCTGCGCGACCGTGGAAACGCGCTTGAGCGCGGAGGTCAGCGCAGCCACGTCGATCTTGACCGTGGTGGCACAGGACGCGGGCAGGAGCGCCTTGTAGTTGGGGTACATGCCCTCGATACGGCGGGCGACGTAGGTGGTGTTGCCAGCCACGAACACGACCTGCGTATCCGTGGAGCCAATCAAAATGGAGCCCTGGCCGCCGGTGATGGCGAGCGCGTCGTTGAACGCATCGGCAGGTACGTTCAGCTCGAAGCTACCCTCCAGCGAGGAGGTCTCGACCTGTGTGTCGCACACGGCCAGACGATAGGAGTCGGTGGCGACGAGGCGAATCGTGTTGTTCTCGACGGTCATGTACACGCCGTTGAGGACCGGGCGGTTCTTGTCCGTCGAGGTGACGCGCCAGACGCGGCCGACCATCTCGGTCAGGATGTTGGCGGGCAGCTCGACGGAGCGCTCGAGTGCGAACGTGGGGAACTCGGGGAAGTCGCCGGCGTCCAGCGTGTTCAGACGGAAGGTGGAGCGCTCGCAGGTGATGGTCACCTGGCGCTCGGCCAACTCGAAGGACACCGGGGCGTCCGGCAGCGTCTTGACGATGTTGGAGAGCATCTTGCAGGGAATGACGACCTGCCCCTCCTCGTCCACGCGAGCCGCGATGCGATGGCGGATCGAGATGGTGTAGTTGGACGTTTGGAACTCAAGGACCCCGTCGGCGGCGCGCACAAGCACGCCGGAGAGGATGGGGAGCGTAGATGAGGGAGCGATTCCCTTCATCACGACGGCGATGGCATCGGAAAGGGCCGACTGGCTGACCGTGAACTTCATCTCTTTATTATTCCTCTCTTAAATATATATAGGTAATAACAGTAATAACGCAGTGGATGGTGTGGACTACTCTCGTTTGCCCAGGTGTTGGGCCGTTTTTCTTTCAACAATCCATTGTAGACAACGCGCTTGTTTTCCCCCGCGAGATATCCACCTATTTTCCCTCCACCGATTTACGAGTTTTCCACCCAGGTTTTCCACAGGCTTCACCCATGTTTTCACGACTTCAAAAGGATGGTGTTCTTGAGGTTCTGGATGTCCTCTACGATGCGGCGGTCCTCGCGCATCTTGTTCTCGACCACCTTGAGGGAGTTGAGAACCGTGGAGTGGTCGCGCCCGCCGAACTCGGCGCCGATGGCCGGGGTGGTCATCTCGCAGAGGTTGTTGGCGAGGTAGACCGCCACGTGGCGCGCAAAGGCGATGTTGGCCGTGCGGCGCTTGCCCACGAGCTCCTCATGGCTCACGTGGTAGAACTCCTCCACCACGCGCTGAACCGTGTCGACGTGGATGATCTTATGCGCGGTGTTGAAGTAGATCTTGGCCACGCGGTCGATGTCCTCGGCGGTGAGCTCGGCGCCCGAGGCCTCGCGCTCCGAGGAGAGGTTGGCGCAGCGCTCGCAGAAGCTCTCCAGCGAGCGGATGTTGTTGCCCGAAATCTCTGCCATGTGGCGCAGGTGCTCGTCGGTGAGCTTGCCCTCGGAAGATGGCAGGGCCTGGAGCAGCGACGTGTCCACGTTCATGGAGGAAAGGTCCTCGTCCTGCTGGATGATGCTCTCGTAGTAGCGCTTGAGGATGACGTATTTCATCTCAAAGCCCGGCTCGGACACCAGGCAGAGCATGCCGCTGCTGAAGCGGCTGGTGAGGCGCTCGTCCATGGCGAGGTCCTTGGGCGCGCGGTCGGATGCCAGCGCGATTTTCTTGCCCTCGCGGATGAAGCTGTCCACGAGCTGGAAGAAGAACTCGACGGATGCCTGCTTGCCCACGATGTTCTGGACGTCGTCGATGATGAGGATGTCCGCATCGCGGTATTCGCGCATGATGAGGTTGCCAGGGCCGCGTTGGGCGCCGAGCTCGTTCATGTAATCGTCGAGGTAGGCCTGGGAATTTGCGTATTTCACGCGGATGTAGGGCTTTTCTTTTGCCAGGTAGTTGCGGATGGCGAAGAGCAGGTGTGTCTTGCCCAGCCCCGAGTTTCCGTAGATGAACAGGCTCGGGCACTGCTGCGGCTCCTCGGCGTAGGCGGCGAAACGCATGGCGCTGTTGAAGGCGTGGCGGTTCTCGTCGCCTGCGACAAAGCTCGCGAACGTGTACTTGGCGTTGATATCCAGGGCCGCGGCGTCGGGCTCCGGGGTTGCGGCGGGCGCTGCTGCTACGGCGGCGTGGCCCGTCGCAGTCTGTTGCGGCGCGGCGACGTTTTGGCGCTTGCCGGATGCGTTCTGGCTGCGCATCTCGTCCATCATCTTGCGGAACGCTTCGGGCGAGACGGTGTTGCGCACCGTGACACCGGACTTGGAGCTGGGTTCGGACTTGGCGGGGGCGACGGCCGTGGGCTCGCTGGTCACGACGGGCTCCGCCGGCGCAATCGGGCTCGCGGGAGCCTCGGCAAAGCTCGCCGGCACCTCGGCGGCCCTCTGCGGCAGGCCCTCGCCCGCCGGCGCCAGAGACGCGGCCGCCGCCGTCACCGGCGCCGTCGGTGTGGCCGCCGCCGTGGGCGCCTGCGTCTCACTCGGCGCTCCGCCTTCGGCTACCACTACGTTGAGGACCATGGGCATGAACGAGATCTCCTCGAGATAGCGTTCGATCAGCTCGCGCTGTTTGACGAGGTAGTTATAGGCAAATCGGCTGGGGACCTGGATGGTCAGGGATTCGTCGTCAAATCCCGTTGCCCCGCACTGCTCGAGCATGTTGATGAGGCGCGTCTCGCGCCCATCGCGGCGGCAAAACGCTATGACGTCGTCCAAGAGGATGCGCGCTTCGTTATCCATGTCTCACGATTCCTTCTCGTGTCGCGGTTGCTCGCGGTTGAATCCTGCGGTGTGCGTTGGGTGCTACTGCGCCCCCGCGCTCTGCTCGACCCAGGCCTTACCCATGTCGGTGAGCACATACTTCTGACGGGGCTTATGCACGAGGCCCGTGCTCGCCAACGCGTCGAGCTCGCGTGACCATGTGGCGTCCGAGCGCCCGAGCGCGCGTGTGAGGTCGGTTGGTCCACCCTTGCCGTTCTGGTAGATGAACAGCAGTGCCGCCGCGCCGCGCTCACTTACGTATGGACCCTGCTGCGCGGGTGCGGGCGCAACCTGCGTGTATCCCTGACCCGGTGCACCCGCCTGCGGGAACCCTGGCTGGGGGAATCTCTGGTGCTGTTGAAAACCTTGCATGGGATATCCCTGCTGGTATCCGGGGTAGTAGGCGGGCTGCTGCGGGAATGTGCCGACCGCTCCAGGCATCTGGCCGTAGCCTGGCATAGCCCCGGGGTAACCGGGCGTTGCCTGGGCTTGTGGGGGATATGGGGCCTGAGTTTCAGCGGGCTGGTTCTCGGGTGCGGGGGCCTGCGGATTTTGCATCATCGCGCCCGGGAATTGCGCACCGGGCGCCGTCCCCGTCGGAACCTGAGTTCCGGGAAAACCGGCGGGTTGGGCCTGGCCGGCTCCCTGCATCTGGCCGTCCATCATGCCGTAGGGCATCTGACCGGGGTACGACCCGGCTCCGTAGGGTTGTTGCGGATATCCGGATTGAGCCGGGTAGGCTCCAGCCTGGTACGCCCCCGCGCCCCAGGGATCCGTTGGGTTTTGCATGGGCGCCGCTGCGGGTTCCGCCTCGTGCACGCAGCCGCTGCGCACGGCCGCTCCACGTGAAACGGCGTGCTCGAGCTCAGCCGAGCGTTTGGGGTCGACGCTTACAGTCACGACTGTCCCGGCACCCAGGTTGTCCTCTACGGCTATTGCGCCGCCGGCGTTTTCAACATACTGCTGGACCATGGGCAGCCCCGCGCCCGTGCCTCGGATATAGCGCTTCTTCTCTCGGTCGGCGCTTGTGACGCCGAACTCGAATGCCCGCTCTTTATCTCCGATACCCGGTCCCTGGTCGGCAAAGCGGATGGTGTTGCCGTTATCCAGGATGGAGATGACGGGTTCTGAGAACTGCGCGTGGATGAAGTTCTCCACGAGCTCTCGAATGATCATGAGTGAAAGTTTTCCACCCTGCTCTTTCATGGTGCGGTAGACCGTGTTGGTAACGTCCTCGAGGTAGGTTCTCACGTCGCTTTGCTCGACCACGATCACACGCGGGGTGGACAACATGTCGTCGTACACGGATATACGGATGGTGTAGGAGACCTGGTTGGGCGCGTTTTCCACCGTATCGGCCGCAGTCGCGGCAGCGGATCCCCCAACGAGGTGCGTGTTGTCGGGGGCGGGGTCCCCGGAATCCACAAAGGGATAGAAATCTTCTGACATGCTGCATTCTTTCCACGATTGTCGTGAGCCTAGGATACCAGCTCACAGCCCGCGTATTCAAAACTTTCAACAAGTTTTCCTTCCGTGTTGAAAAGTGTTGGAAATCTCGGAAAAGTTATCAACAGACCAAGAACAACCTGTGTAAAAGTCGATGAAAAAGTCTGAAAGGATGGGCGGATGGCGAGAGGCGCTGTGAAAAGCACGTCAGACTCCTCAGTAAACTATGCGCATTTCATGGTTCTGAGATTGACATTCGCGCACCGTATTCCCTACAATCTCCTAGCTCACGCGTATTTTTTCGAGTAGTCGAGTAGTCAAAACGCACCAGGAGGATGTTTACCATGAAGCGTACCTACCAGCCGAACAAGCGCAAGCGCGCCAAGACCCACGGTTTCCGCGCCCGTATGGCCACCAAGGCCGGCCGCGCCGTGCTCGCACGTCGTCGCGCCAAGGGCCGCAAGCGTCTCACGGTGAGCGACAACTAAGCTCTCATGCAGACCATCAAGTCCCATCAGGACTTCGAGCGGGTGTTCACTCAGGGGAAGCGCTTAAATCATCCTCTGATTCGCATGGTTATATGTGATTGTGTCAGCGAAGGCGATCCGGCGAGGGTCGCCTTCGCTGCTGCCAAACGGCTGGGAAATGCCGTTGTGCGCAATCGGAGCAAGCGCGTGCTGCGTGAGGCGGCGCGCGCCTGCTGCTTACCGGTCGAGGGTCGCGAGATCATCTTGTTCGCCACCCCGCGTACGCGCACGGCGTCTCCCGAGGATATGCAGGCTGCATTGAAGTCGCTGCTCCGCCGCGCGCACGTGAACACGTCCGGGCTTAAGGATGGTTGTGAAGGGCGTGTTTAAGCGCGTCGCCATCGCTGCCATCCGCTGGTACCAGCGGTGCATCTCGCCCCTTTTGCCCGATGCGTGTATATACATACCCACCTGTTCACAGTATGCTGTTGAGGCAATACAGGCATATGGCGTGGTCAAAGGCTGCTGGCTCGGGCTGCGGCGCATTTTGCGCTGCGTTCCCACTCATGCTGGCGGCTATGATCCCGTGCCATAACTATCAAATTCTACGGTAAGGATTATTCGTATGTGGGACTGGATTGTTCAGATTCTCTTCCAGGCGCTCGAGCTCATTCAGCGCTTTGCAGGCGACTGGGGCCTGTCGATCATCATCCTGGTGGTGATCATTCGCCTGCTGCTGACCCCGATGATGCTCAAGTCCATCAAGTCGACCGCCCGCATGCAGGTCCTACAGCCCAAGCTTCTCGAGATTCAGGAGCGTTACGCTGCCGATCCGCAGCGTCAGGCCGAGGAGTTGCAGAAGTTCTACTCTGAGAACAAGTTCAACCCCTTTGGCGGCTGCCTGCCCCTGTTGATTCAGATGCCCATCCTGGTCGCGCTGTTCAACCTTTTGCGCGACCTTGGTCATTATTTCCCGGACGCGGCTGAGAAGGGCTTCTCCTTCTTCAACATCCTGCCGAACCTCGTCACTTCGCCTGCCCAGGCCTTTGCCGACGGTTTCGGTGCAGCGCTGCCGTACCTCATCGCGCTGATTCTGTTCGGCGTCCTGACCTTCATTCCCCAGATGTACATGACCCGCAACCAGACGGGCGCTCAGGTGCAGAGCACCAAGATGATGATGGTTGTCATGACTGTCATGATGCTCGTTATGGGTTGGGGTATGCCCGCCGGCGTTCTGCTGTACTACGACGTTTCTTCCGCCTGGCAGGTCGTTCAGCAGATCTTTGTGACCCAGAAGGTCATCGACAAGGCCAAGGCCGAGGAAGAGGCCCGCATGGTCAACGCCCCGATCGAGGTTGACGTTGTCCGTCACGAGCACAAGAAGCGCCCGCACAAGAAGCGCTAGTCACACACCTGGTATATATACCAATTAGGTACCTAACGATGGAGTTGGACATGTCTGAAGAGCTTATTGAAGAGATTCCGGCTGAGGAGTCCGTAGAGGAGATCGCCGGGGAGTATCCCGAGATCGCTCGTCGCTATAAGGCTGGCGAGGAGCTGACTGACGAGGAGCTCGACACTATTGCCGACGTGGCCATCTCCATTGTGCGCGACCTGCTTGGATTCTTCGATGCTGCCAACTCTCCCATCGATGAGTATGAGGGCGACGAGGGCGAGCTGATTCTGGACATCACCGCTCCCGACTTGGCTGTTCTTATTGGTCGCCATGGCCGTACGCTCGAGTCCCTTCAGACGATCGTCTCTCTCCTGGTGAGCCGTAAGCTTGGTTTCCGTTATCCGGTTTCCATTGATGTCGAGGGTTACAAGAGCCGCCGTCATGACAAGGTTGTTAGCATGGCACACTCTGCAGCTTCCCGCGCCGTTGCGCAGGGCCGCACCGTGAACCTTCCGCCTATGTCTGCATATGAACGTCGTCTGGTTCACATCGCTCTGCGTGACGATGACCGCATCGACACGCACTCTGAGGGCACTGACCCTGAGCGTCGCGTTGTGATTACCGTTCGCTAAGGTGCTCATATACACCTGACAGCAAGGGGCGCTTATGCGCCCCTTTTTTGACTCAACTTCACGTTCCGTGGTTTTCAGTCATTGATTGGATTGATACATATGGCTAATGAAACGTCCCGAACCATTACTCTGCGTCCGTTTGACGAGTCCGTCGATGAGATCGCCGCTCTTGTCACCGAGGTTGTCGGCCTTGCCTCTGAGCTCGACATCGAACTTGATTCTGAGACTGCCGAGCGCTGTGTGCAGCACCTTCTATATGTGAACCAGGTTAACCAGGTCATGAACCTTACTCGCATCAAGGATATTCATGACGCCCTGATTCTGCATATTGTCGATTCTCTTGCTCTGTATCGTGACCTTCCTATTGACCCTGAGCATTTCCTTGATATGGGAACTGGCGCTGGATTCCCCGGCATCCCCTTTGCTCTTTATACTGGATGTTCTGGTGTTCTGCTTGACTCTGTTGGCAAGAAGATTGATGCCGTGAATGCCTTTATTGACGCTTTGGGTATAGAAGATGTTGAGGGCATTCACGATCGCTGTGAATCGTATGCGATGAAGATGCGCGGCCGGTTTGACACTGTGTTTGCCCGCGCTGTTGGTCAGATGTCTATGATCATCGAGTACGGTACGCCGTTCCTTGAGGATGATGGATATCTGGTCGTTGCAAAGGCAAACCCTGAGGCCTCTGAGTTGAAGCTTGCCGAGAAGACTGCTGCCATTTGCGGTTTGGAGCTTGTTGGCTGTGATGAATTCGACTTGCCTCGCGGACTTGGCCATCGCTCTGTATTCCTCTATCAGAAGGTCTCTGAACCTCGGATAAAGTTGCCTCGTGCGGTTGGTCTCGCCAAGAAGCAGCCGCTGGCTTCCTAGTGCGTTATCTATCCATTTGGCGTTGCTCTAGGGCCGGACGTTTCACGTGAAACCTCCGGCCATTGTTTTATGCTGGCAGTGCTATTTTTCAAACAGACCGGCAGTTGCCTAATTGCAAGCTGGTGGATATGCATCGTTGTACTCGCGATTGGATTCATGTTTCAATTTATGATGTGTGGTTACGTGCAAGTGTGGCCGTGTGTCGCACATTGATCGACTCTTTATGAGTCAAAATCACGTATTATCTGGCAGGGTATCAGCTGTTTAGTTATCAATCGGCCTATTCGCTTATCATTACGATTTGGATGTCGAAACAATCTGTTCTTGATGGCATCTGAATCAACGAGTGCAAAGAACCGCGGTCATTCTTTGTGATTGGCGAAATCTTACAACTGAGACAACTGCGCCGAGTTTTCCAATATCAGGCTTGGGCTAATGGACAAGCGAAGTTAGCGTGTAGAAGATGCCAATCTGATCGTCACGTCCCCACAAGATGTCAAGCTGACTGTCGTAATGAAATACTTTCAAATTTGCTAACAGCGTTTTCGAACATTTGACGGCTTCAATCAGGTGTATGGGGTCCATTTGGATGACATTTGCGCGCTGCGTAAGTTGATTGATGGAGTTGTTAGTACCCACGCCGTCTCTATCAGCTCTAAAATGCAATCGATCGTATTATTGCCATTGTTAATATCGGGCTATTAAGCCGGTTTTGTTTTCATCATATAAAGTAGAGCTTGAATACTGGTTTCACGTGAAACATAATGGAATACAACCTTAGGTTTCACGTGAAACTTCACCTACTAGAGACCTGAAATGCAGAACAAACAGAAGAAAACAGGAGGTAATGTGGGATTTCGCGACGTAAAGCGCTCGAAAAGCGCGAAACCTCTTCATACCATTGCAATTATCAATCAGAAGGGCGGCGTGGGTAAGTCGACCACGACTGTCAATCTGGCTGCTGCACTTGGCAAGCAAGGCCGCAAGGTCCTTATTGTTGACTTTGACCCGCAGGGAAACAGCACGAGCGGCATTGGCGTTGATAAAGAGGGGCTGTCTCAGTGCATCTATGACGCATTGCTTCATGATGTTCCCGCTGAGAACTTGATTCACGATACCGTGAGTGAGCGTGTATTTATTATTCCTGCAACCATCCAACTCGCAGGTGCTGAAATCGAGCTTGTGTCCGCGATGGCGCGTGAGACTCGACTGAAGGATCTCCTCGAACCGGTTAAAGATGAGTTTGACTTCATCTTTATCGACTGCCCGCCGTCGCTCGGCCTTCTTACCATCAACGCTCTCGCTGCAGCGGACAGCGTTTTGATCCCGATTCAATGCGAGTACTATGCGCTTGAAGGTGTTACCAAGCTGCTTGAGTCCATGCGCATGGTTAAGGGCCGCATTAATAAGGATCTGGATACGTATGGCGTCTTGATGACGATGTATGATTCGCGAACGTCGCTCTCAAACCAGGTTGTTGAAGAAGTTCAGAACTACTTTGGTGACATAGCGTTTAAGACTTGCATTCCTCGTTCCGTAAAGGTCTCTGAGGCCCCTTCGTATGGAATGCCCGTGATTGAGTATGCGCCTTCAAACAAGGGGGCTCGTGCGTATATGGATCTAGCGAAGGAAGTGATTCGCCGTGCCTAGCCCGAAGAAGAAGCCGGCTCTTGGCCGTGGTCTTGGTTCTTTGATGGGTGAAGCCCAGTCTGAGACTGGTTATACCGCCGCTGAGACACAGATGTCGATTGAGGATATTTTCCCGAACCCGAATCAGCCACGTACGCACTTCAATGAGTCGGAGCTGGAAGAGCTGAGCGAGTCCATTCGTGAAAATGGTGTTCTTCAGCCCCTGCTTGTTCGCAAAAATGGAAACAAGTACGAGATCATCGCCGGTGAGCGACGGTATCAGGCGTCAAAGATTGCTGGACTTGATAAGGTTCCGGTTATTGTCAAAGACGTCGATGATCAGAAGATGCTCGAGATTGCTCTCATTGAGAATCTTCAGCGTTCAGATCTGAATCCGATCGAAGAAGCCAAGGGTTATCGTCAGCTGATCAAAGCCAGTGGGATGACGCAGGAGGCTTTGTCGAAGGCAGTGTCAAAGTCTCGATCTGCCATCACGAATTCTCTGAGGCTCCTCGATCTGCCAGAGGCTGTTCAGCAGATGATGTATGAGGGGAAGTTAACTGCCGGCCATGCCCGCGCGATTCTTGCCGTCCCGTTTGAAGATGCTCGGATCAAGTTGGCTGAGAAGGTCGTAGTGGAGGGTTTGTCGGTTCGAGCGACTGAGAACCTTGCTCCACTGTTTTCTGTCGGAGATGCGCCTCGTGCGCCTCGTCCTGTGACTCCGCAGTCGTACAAGAAGGCTGCACGCGTCTTGCGCCAGGTGTTTAACACGAACGTGAAGGTCCGTTCGACTCGTGGCAAGAACAAAATTGAAATCGAGTTTAAAGACGAGGACGATCTGCAGCGTATTCTCGCCTCTATAGTTGAGTCTGAGTAAGGTGGGGCGATTGTTGTGAAACGCTCTCATCAGGCATTAATCTTTGCGACCTCGATAGTTGCCGGTTTGGGAATGGGATTGTATCTCGTTAATAAAACTGAGCTGGGATCAGTTATTAAGGGGAAGCTTGAGCAACTCAATCCGATTTCGCGTGATGCGATGCAAGCTATGAGTGAAGAGGTTGCAATGCGAACAGCCCAAGCCACTCATAATCCGAAGATCAATCAGGCTTGGGTAGAGCGACAGTGGGAGGAAGTAGGATACTAAGGTACCTAAATAAGATTCCATGCCACGTGTATGAGTCCATGGATTTGACCGGACTTCACATGCAGTACTTCGTCATGAAAAAGACCACCCAAAACATGGGTGGTCTTTTTCATACCTGAATGACTGGTGAGAGTGGAAGGCAAATCTCACGGTTTCACATGAAACGGTGTGATTGATCTTGCCCTTCCCTATCGAGCGCGGAAGCGGCGTTGCTTGAGCTGGCCGCACGCTGCATCGATGTCGCCGCCACGGGAGTTGCGGATGGTTGTCTCGACGCCGTGCATGGTCAGACGACGCTGGAGCGCCTCGACCTTCTCGATCGGCGACGGGCGGAACGGGCTGTCGGGAATGTCGTTCAGCTGGATAAGATTCACATGGCATAGCGTGCCGGCGCAGAAGTCGACAAGGGCCTGCATCTCAGGGTTGGTGTCGTTGATGCCGTCGATCATTGCGAATTCGTATGTCGGGCGACGCCCGGTCTTCTCGACGTACTCCTGAATGGCCTCATGCAGGCGCAGAAGGGTGAATTTCTTAACGCCGGGCATAAGCTGGTTGCGCGTGGTCTGGATTGCGGAGTGGAGTGAAATAGCGAGCGTGAACTGCTCCGGCAGCTCGGCAAAACGACGGATACCGGGGATGACGCCGCAGGTAGAGACCGTGAGGTGACGTGCACCGATCGCGAGCCCCTCGGGGTCGTTCAGCATGCGAAGTGCCTCAACGGTGTTGTCGAAATTCGCGAAGGGCTCACCCTGTCCCATGAAGACGACACTCGTCACGCGCTCGCCGAAGTCACGAGAGACGTGGAGGACCTGGTCGACCATCTCTTGAGCGGTGAGCGAGCGGGAGAGACCTGCGAGCCCAGTGGCGCAGAAGGCGCAGCCCATGGCGCATCCAGCCTGCGAGGAGATGCAGACGGCAAGCTTGTTGCGATTGGGCATGCCAACCGTCTCAACAGAGACGCCGTCGGAGAATTCAAGCAGGTACTTACGGGAGCCGTCCTTGGAGACCTGCTTAACAAGCTCGGTAGGGACCTTAAAAGCGAAGGTTTCGGTGAGAGATTGCCGCAGGCCGGCGGGCAGGTTGGTCATCTCGTCAAACGAACAGACGTTCTTCTCGTGAACCCACTCGTAAAGCTGCTTGGCGCGAAACGCGGGCTGCCTCAGCTCCTTCATGAGCTCCTTGAGGTCATCGAGATCGAATTGACGAATATCGCGCGAACGGTTGGTACGTTCCATTTGTCGCCTTTCGGGTGATGGGGTGATCGGCCCCCAGGTGCATAGTTACCCTATACAATAGGGTATTGTCGTGCTCTTCATAGCGAAGCGCACGGTTATTGCGTGAAATAGACACCTCGCGTCGCAGGTCGCGTGGGGAAAACGGTGAAAGGCGGCGACATGGCTGGCAAAGAGCGTCATGAGATGAAGGTGGCGGTTCTGGCAGGCGGCATCTCGGATGAGCGGGAGATCTCGCTTGCGTCGGGCAAGAACGCCGCTGCCGCCCTCACTGAGGCTGGCTACGGTACGGTTGAAATGGTCGACCCTGGCGAGCAGGGCTTCCTCTCTCGTTTGGAAAACGGCAATTACGACGTCGCTTTTATCGCCTTGCACGGCTTTGGCGGCGAGGACGGCATGCCCCAGCACATCCTGGAGTTCCTCGGCATCCCCTACACCGGGTCAAACTCCCTGGCAAGCGGTATCGCAATGGACAAAGACCTGTCCAAGCTGCTGTATCGTCGCGCAGGTCTGCCCGTTGCGCCGAGCGTCACCTTAACCCGCGCCGATATGCCGTCAATTGACGAGATCGTCGAGATCGTGGGCCCCCAGAGCTTCGTCAAGCCGGTTGTGAACGGCTCGAGCTATGGCATCTCCCTGGTGAAGGACCCCTCGGAGCTCGCTGCCGCCATCGAGCTTGCTTTTGAGCACGGCGACAAGGTCATGGTCGAGCATCGCGTCTTTGGTGTTGAGTGTTCCGTCGCCGCGTTGGGCGATGGTGAGACCCTGCGCGCGCTTCCCGTGGTGGAGATCATGATGCCGCAGCAGTCGGAGTTCTACGACCTCGAGGTTAAGTACGCCGACCCCACCGACATCCATCGTATTCCGGCTCAATTGCCCGAAGATGTGTACGCCCAGGTCCAGGACATTGCCTGCCGTGCGCACGAGGCGCTTGGCCTGTTCGGCATCTCTCGCACCGACGTTATCGTGACCGAGGACGGCCCGATTATTCTCGAGACGAACAACATTCCCGGCATGACATCCGAGTCCCTCGTTCCCGATGAGGCTCGTCACGCCGGCATCGCCTTCAGCGACCTGTGCGCCGAGCTGGTCGAGCTGGCCCTCGAGCGAGCCGCTCGATGAGCGTCGCCGCGGCGGCTACGCCGCTCGAGATGGCTGCCGCGGTATTGCCCGGCACGCCGGCGGCGATTGTGGAGCGTTATGCGACACTCGCCCAGCGCGCTGAAACGCGTTCGTTTGGCCTGATTGAGGACGACGTCATCGTGCTTGACACGGAGACCACGGGATTGTCGCACCGCGATAGCGAGTTGATCGAAATCGCGGCCGCCCGTTTGCGCGGCCGCGAGATTGTGGATCGCTTCGACACCTTCGTGAAGCCGAGTGGGTTGATACCCGAGGAGATCACCAAGCTGACGAGCATCACGAATGCCGATGTGGCACATGCGCCCTCGGCAATTGACGCTGTGGCGTCCCTGGCGGAGTTCGTTGGCGGGTGTCCCGTGGTTGCGCACAACGCGGCATTCGACCGCGGGTTCATCGAGCAGGTTCCAGGTGGAGCCGATGTTTCCGATATCTGGATCGACTCGCTCGCACTCTCCCGCATCGCGCTGCCGCGTCTGGCATCGCATAAGCTCGCCGTCATGGCTGAGCTCTTTGGCTGCGAGAGCGTGTCACATCGCGCAAATGCCGATGTTGAGGCACTGTGCGGCGTGTGGCGCATTCTGCTGTGCGGGCTGGCCGACCTTCCCGCCGGCCTTATGCGCCGCTTGGCGGATATGCATCCGGACGTTCCGTGGTCGTACCGTCCGATTTTCAGCTTCTTGGCCGCTGAGGAACCCGATGCGGTGTTCTCCCTTGTCGATTCTCGATACGAGCTTCTCAAGGATTACGAGGAAGCGGAGATCGGCTCCGCGGCCCGCGTGGATGCAGACGAGCTCGTTGGCGTTTCGGTCCCCTCGCGCGAGGAGATTGAGGAGCGCTTTGCGCCTGGCGGCCTGGTCAACAGAATGTATCCCGAATACGAGCCGCGCTCAGAGCAGGTGCAGATGGCCGTCGAAGTGCGCGATGCGCTCGCCACCTCAACGCACCGCGTGATCGAGGCCGGTACCGGTGTTGGCAAGTCGATCGCCTACCTCGTGCCTATGGCGGAGCTCGCCCGAAGGAATAAGGTGACCGTCGGTATTGCGACGAAGTCGAACAACCTCGCCGACCAGCTGATTTACCACGAGCTCCCGCGTTTGGCTCGTGAGATGGACGGCGGCCTCACCTATTGCGCCCTTAAGGGCTACGATCACTATCCTTGCCTGCGCAAGCTCGACCGCCTTGCCCGCGCCCAGGAAATCAAGACCAACCGCGACCCGGCGGACACCCTGACCGCCATCGCCGTTCTGTATGCGTTTGCCTGCCAGTCTCCCACGGGGGACCTTGATGGGCTGGGTATTCGCTGGCGCAGCGTGAACAAGGCCGACCTCACCACGTCTTCCCGTGAGTGCGCGCGCCGCCTGTGCCCGTTCTACCCGGATAAATGCATGGTCCACGGCTCGCGCCGTCGTGCAGCTCGTGTCGATGTGGTTGTGACGAATCACTCCCTGCTCTTCCGCAACGTTGCCGCTGAGGGCAAGATATTGCCTCCCATTCGTCACTGGGTGGTTGATGAGGCACATTCCATCGAGTCGGAAGCGCGTCGTCAATGGGCCATCAAAGTGTCTGCCGACGAGAGCCGTGCGGTGTTTGAGCGTCTGGGAGGCGATCGCGCCGGGGCACTTGGCAAGATCGCCCGTGACCTGGCGCTGAGCGACGCGGCAACACTGTTCATGGGCCTCACTGTGAAGGCGTCCTCTAGTACGCAGCGCGCCTCTCTTGCCATGGCCGAGCTGTTCGACGCGGTGCGCGAGCTCGCCCGCGCCGCTCGGTCCGAGGGCGGCTACGACAACGCGAACATGTGGATTGGCAATGACTTGCGCGATTCCATGGTGTGGGCCGGGTTTGAGGAGGTGGGTCGCACCGCGCTCGACGCCCTGGATGAGGCGACCAAGAACCTGGCGTCGCTCGTGGAGACCGTGGCCGAGGAGAAGCCCGACCTGGTGACCGATGTCGCGGACGGGCAGCGTCGCATGCGCGAGCTTCGCGATGGCCTTAGGCTCATCCTCGATGGGGCGGACGACCACTACGTATATTCTTGCCAGGTCAATCGTCGTCTCAAGGCGGGCGGCGAATGTCTGACCGCCGAGCGACTTGATGTGGGCGAGGCTCTTGCGGAGGAGTGGTTGCCGGAGGTTCACACCGCGATTTTTGCCTCCGCGACCATGACGGTTTCGGACAGCTTCGATCATTTCCAACACGCCGTGGGTCTGGACCGTATTTTGTCGTCGAGCTCTCGTTCCGTCCATCTCGATTCGAGTTACGACTTCGAGCGCAACATGGCGGTTGTGGTGGCATCGGATATGCCCGACCCGCGCAGCCGCGACGCGTACCTCTCGGCGCTCGAAACCTTGCTCGTCGATGTTCACATCGCCATGGGCGGTAGCACGCTCACGCTGTTCACCAACCGACGCGACATGGAGGAACTGTACGACCGCGTAGAGCCCCGGCTCGCGCAGCGTGGTCTAGCGCTCGACTGCCAGCGCCGCACGACCTCCGCAAAGATTCTGCGCGACCGCTTCCTCTCGAATGAGAAGAGCTCGCTGTTTGCGTTGAAGGCGTTTTGGGAGGGGTTTGATGCGGCCGGCGACACGCTGCGCTGCGTTGTTATTCCCAAGCTTCCATTCGCCAGCCCGAGTGACCCGCTCTCATGCGAGCGCGGTGCCCGCGAGGATCGCGCATGGGCGCGTTACTCATTGCCGGAGGCGGTGCTCGAGGTGAAGCAGGCTGCCGGCCGTCTTATTCGCACGTCGACAGACGCCGGCGTGCTGGTGCTGGCCGATTCGCGTCTGGTGAGCAAGGGGTACGGAAAGAAGTTCCTGAATTCCCTGCCCGCCCCGCATCAGCGGATCGAGGTGCGTCAGGTCGGCAGGTATCTGGAGATGTGGCGCGAGAGCCATGAGCGTCGCTAAAGAGCGCGGCGCATTGGGAATTGCGTAATAAATGGGGCGCCCATGTGAACTGCCTCCCATTTCTTGGACTGGAAAATGAAAGTCCTGGAGATGGGAGGCTTTTCCATGACGGTCTACGACAGGTCCGTGAGGGAGGCGGCCTGCGGGCTCTTCGACCGCGGGGCCGGCTACAAGTCGGCGGCGCGTCGACTGGGCGTCCCGCCCAAAGCCGTGAGAAAATGGCAGCAGACGTACCGAGCCGTTGGAAGGGACGGTCTGCTGGCCATGGGCAAGACGAAGAGGTCGTACGACCACGAGACCAAGGTCGCCGCGGCGCGCGCGGTGGTCGACGGCGGGATGGCGAGGGCGGAGGCGATGGCGCGCTTCGGCGTCGTCAGCTCGAGCCCGCTCGACGCCTGGTGCCGCCTCTACCGCGAGGGCGGCGCGGAGGCGCTCCGGCCCAAGCCGAAGGGCAGGCCGAGGGGCTCGGTCGCGAAGGCCGCGCCGGCGACCCGCGAGCAGGAGCTCGAGCGCGAGGTCCGCAGGCTCGAGGCGCAGGTGGCGTACCTAAAAAAAATCGATAGCCCTGAAGGCGGAGCTCGGCTTGCCGCTCGGGACCGGGCGGCGGCCGTAGCCGCGCTTTCGGGGCGCTTCACCCTGGCCGACCTGCTGGCGGCGGCGTCGCTGCCCGGGTCGACCTACTACTACGCGCTGTCGCACCCCAAGGGGCCCACCAGGCCCGAACTGCGCCCCAGGGCCGCCGAGATCTTCGGCAGGCTCCCCAACGGGGTCGGCCACAGGCAGATAGCGATGGAGCTGAGGGCCGTCGACGGCGAGCGGATAGCCGACAAGACGGTCCTCAAGATGATGCGCGAGATGGGGCTCAGGTGCGGGATCCGCCGCGAGACCGACTGCCACAGGTACAGCTCCTACAGGGGCGTCGTCGGCGAGACCTTCGAGAACGTGCTCGGCCGCGACTTCGCGGCGGACGGCCCCTGGCGGAAGATGGGCACCGACGTCACGGAGTTCAGGTGCTCGTTCGGGAAGGCGTACCTCGCGCCGGCCTACGACTTCGGGAGCCGAGAGATCGTGGCGTGGTCGATCTCGAAGAGGCCGGACATGGAGCAGCAGAGGGAGATGCTCGACGGGCTCGCGAAGGCCATGCCGGAGGGCGCGGAGCCCGTCATGCAGATGGACATGGGCTGGCAGTACCAGCACCGGGCCTTCACCGGGAGGCTCCGGGGGCTCGGCGTCGCCCAGAGCATGTCCCGCAAGGGCAACTGCCTCGACAACGCCTGCACGGAGGGCCTGTTCGGCCACATGAAGGACGAGTTCTTCCGCGGGCGCGACTGGGACGACTTCGAGGAGTTCAAGCGCGACCTCGAGGCCTACATCCACCACTGGAACCACGTGAGGCGCCAGGTCAGGTTGAAGGGCCTGACCCCGGTGGAGTTCCGGGAGCGGGCCCTCCGGGGCGCCGCCTAGCAGTTACTATTAAACGCGTCCAAGTTTTGGGGCGCAGTTCACATGAGCGCCCCATTTGCTTATAGCAGTGATTTCGCCCACGTTCTGAAGTCGTTTTTCAGGCTCTCGGGCCCTTCGATGACGATGGCTCCCGCCGCGGCCGCGATTTGTGAGAAAAGCCAGGGCACGGACGTGTAGCTGATGTGGACCAGTACGCTGCCGTCCTCTTGCTCGTCCGCGGTGTCTCGGTGGATGCCCTCCCAATCACGAGATGCGAGCTCGCCGCTGTTCACGAAGTGCAAGGTCGCGTCTGCACCATGGGCGCGCAGGCTCTCTGCGGCAGAATACGGGGAGAAATCGTGGCGCTCAACGGAATCGTCGGTGAGCTCGGCATGCGCGATGCGATCGAGGCGGTAACTGCGCTGGGCGTCCTTCTCGACGTTCCAGGCCACGAGATACGCGGCGTCGCCGGAAACCTCGATGAGCTTGGGGTCGACCAGGCGCGTGTTCGGACCGCATTCGTCGCCGGCGCGGTAGGAGATGGCGAGACGCGCGCCGATGGCGATGGCCTCAGATATAACGGGGTAGAAACCGCCGAGCAGCCGGTCGCCACCCATGGTTTTGTCGACCGTGGTCTCGTCGTCCGTCTCGGGATCGGCACACAGTGCCGTCTCGACGCGCCCGCGCACGTCGTCGCCGATGCTGCAGGTCGTGAGCACGCGGCGCAGGGCCAGCGACTCCGCCGGGGTGAGCCGCACGGGGTCCAGACGGCCTGCGTCGCCCGAGAGGGTTATCGCCCCATCCTGGTAGTCGAGGGCTATATGCGATCCGCTACGTTCATCGGCAACGCCTTGCAGCAGTTCGACAACCTCATTTGTCTGCTCGAGGGAAATGGATGCGTCGCGCGCGAATGACGCGGCGTCGACGCTGGCGTTTGAGGCAGTCGTCAGGCGCTCCATGAGATTGAGCGCGGTCTGCATCAGGTCTTCGGATGAGAGGGCGCGCTTGTTGACGCTACTCATGTGCGCTCACCGCCTTTTCAATGTGGTCGCGAACCAGCCCGACGAGCTCGCTGGGGCCCTGCGCCCGCATGCCCAGGTTGGCGTGCTCGAGGGTGAAGGATGCCGCGGCGTCGAGGTCTCGCACCGCGATCCCCCAGGTCCATGCGTCGTCGCTTTGTGCCAGTTCGCCCCTGCCCTGGGTGATGAGCGCGAGTTCCTCCCCCGCGATCCCCGCAGGGAACGTGAAGGTGCAGGGCCTCGGGGTCGCTCGAGAGAAGTCGAACGGTAGGAATTGGTGACCCGTGACATCGAATTCGGCGGGGATTGCATAGGAAGCGCGCGTGTCGGGGGCGTGCTTCGCGGAGAGGATGCGGTCAGTGCGGAAGGTGCGCAGGTCCTCGGCATCGTGGTCGAATCCGACAAGGTAGGAGTGCGTTCCATGCGTGAACATGCCGTAGGTCTCCACCATGCGCTTCTTCTCGATGCCGCGAGCGTCGCGATAGGTGAACTCGACGGGCTTGAGTCGGTCGAACGCGTTCCAGATGGATTTCAGGTCGGTCCTGCCTTCAGCCGCCCGCTCGGGTGACGACGGGTCTCTACCAGCGAGTTCGCACAGCTTGGTGCGCGCCGTCTGCAGCGGCCATAGGGTCGGGTCGTCCGCATGGAGTTCGAAGATCTGGTCGATGGCGCAGACGATCTCCTCGGCGTTATAGGGTGAGAGAACTCCTTGGGTGGCATGTGTTCGCTCGCGGTCGATCGCCCAAGCGCTTTCCTCGTTTACCGCGATGCCGCCCGCAGACCGTGGCAGGACCTCGCGGATGTGAACCCCGTGCTCGGCGAGGGTCTCTCGGTCGCGTCTAAACGCCTTACAACGGCTGTCGCGCGTCGCCGATTTTTTTCCAAGGTATCCGATTTCGGGGTCATCGACGATCTCGCTCGTCGTGAGCGGGCGCGGGGAGACGTGCAATGAGAATAGGAGGTTGAGCATCCTGCGCGCGCCCTCGACCCGCCTGGACGGCTTCGGCATGTCAGGATGTGTTTCGCTTGTGTGCGCGGTTGTGCTGTGCACGGCGGTACTTCCCTTTCAGCTTGATACTGCTTTGGGCACAATTATGTATCCACCCACCCATTTTAGTGCAAGACAAATGGCCGGCAGCTGGTGTGGAGGGTCCGCGACGCGCCCGTTCGAGAGGCCTTGCCAAGCCAAAATTCGGCAGGTAGGGCGCAAGTAAGGGTATACTTGCGACTATACATGCGCGTTGTCCTTACAGCGCGTTTGCACGCATACGAGTTCGATGTGGAGTCCACATGGCGAATACGAAGAAATACCTGAGCCACCTGCTTCAGAACACCGGTATCACCCCTGCTTGCAGCGAGGAGGAGCGCGCCGCCGCGGATGTGATCGCGAAGATCTTTTCCGACCATGGTTTCGCGCCCGAGGTACAGGAGTTCAGCGCGAGCGGTTCGGCGAAGGTCGTCCAGGCCGGCCTCGGCATCGCGGTGTTCGTCGGCGCCGTGCTCGCCGGCATCGGCGGGCCTGCCGGCATTGTGGGCCTGCTGCTCGCTGTCGCCGCTGCGGTTCTCTTCGTCCTCGAGCGCTCCGGTCGCCCTGTTCTTTCCAACCTCGGTTCCGGCGGTCTGAGCCAGAACGTCATCGCCTACCACAAGGCCACGGGCCCGCTCGCATCTCCCCGCAACCGTCCGGTGGTCGTCGTGGCGCACTACGACTCTCCGCGCGCCGACCTGCTGAGCTCCGAGCCCTTCGCCGCGTACCGTCCGCTCATCGTGAAGCTCCTTCCCGCTTGCATGATCGCTCCCGCTATCTTTGCCATCGTGCGCATGCTTCCGCTGCCCGATCCGGCAAAGGTCGTCCTGTGGGTGCTCGCCATCGTGGCCGCCCTGATTCCGCTTGCGAACGGCATCGCCATCATCGCCAATCGCTTCTTCCTGCCCTACACCACGGGCGCCGTGTGCAACAAGTCCTCCGTCGCGGCCATGTTCGGCGTCATGGACGCCGTCGCCCCGTACGAGATGGGCGAGGAGTTCCCTTCCGATCAGCCGGCCGACGAGTACTTTGCCGAGCAGCAGCGCATCCTCGAAGAGGCCATCGCCGCTGCAGAGGCCGCTGCCGCTGCCCAGGCTTCCTATCCGCATGAGATGGAGGAGGGCGCCGAGGATGAGCTGATCGTCGAAGGCGCGGAGGTCGAGCAGACCGAGCAGCCCGAGGGTGAGGACGCCGCCGAGGCGGTCGATTTTGGCTCTACGTCCACAATGGACGCCGCCGAGCTCGAGGCCGGGATGACGGCTGTCAACCTGGCCGAGGCCGATCCCGCCGACGAAGACGTGGATGTCGAGGGGATTGTCGTCGAGGAGGAGCCCGTCGAGCAGGGGACGGCGGTCTTCGAGATCGTCGAGCCCGACCACACTGCCGTCGTGAATGTCGAAAGCGCCGAGGAGGCTCCTGTCGACGAGCCCGCCGCCGAGCAGGTCGTGGCAAATGAGCTCCCCGAAGACGAGATGGGCCAGGTCGAGCTCGATTTGGACGTCGCTGCTGAGGATGAGCCGCCGTTCCGTGTGAACTCCGAGGGCAACATCCGTTTCGGTGCCGATGTCATTCGCGCCCTGGGGATGATGCCCGAGTCCTGCTCCTTCGTGTATGAGAGCGATGCCCCGGCTGCCTCCGTCGTGGTCCCGGCTCCTGAATTCACCGAGCATGAGCCCATCGAGGCTGAAGAGGCGGCGCCCGTCGTAATCGAGGAAGTCGCGGAAGAGCTCATCGACGACGTCGAGGAGGCGTTTGTCGAGGAGGACGTTTTCGAGTCCGCCGATGAGGTTGAGGACGATGCCGCTTTCGCCGAGGCGTTCGCGCCCGTCGAGGAAGATGACTATATCCTCGAGGCCGAGTATGAGGTCATCGAGGAGGAGCCCGCCGCGGAGAATGCTGAGGCTGAGTCCGAGCCCGAGGTTGAGGTTGACCAGTCCGAGGTCGAGCAGCCTGAGGCTGAGGACGATGGCTCCCAGAGTGACTCCGTCGATCCCGGTGTCGACATGGAGGATGCTGCTGACCCCGATGCCGCTTCCGCTTCCGATGGCGACGCTTCTGCAATCGAAGATACCTTTGTCGCCCCCTCCCCGAACGGCTCGGCCGAGAAGGCTCCTGCCGACGGCGCGACGCAGATGTTCGCCATGCCCGCGGAGGAGGGCTCGGTCGACCTTTCCGGTACCGTCGCCATGCCCGCGCAGCCGGTCGAGACGGTCGACTCGCTTATGGCCGAGGTCAACCGTGCCGTCCCCGCCCGTCCCCAGCGTGTGATCAACGTCCCCAGCACTGCATCGGCGCCCAAGCCCCGCACGCCCGAGACCGCCAACCGCGCATCCCTGTTCGACCTTCCCGATCCGTCGGCGACCCCGGTGGATCCTTTCGCCGCTCCCATGGCCGCTCCCGCTCCCGCCGCTCCTTCTGTGACGGCCCCCGTTCTCGACGAGCAGGCCGCTGAGGCCCGCAGCGCGTTCACGGTTATCAGCTCCCCCGCTCCGCTCGAGCAGGGCTACGCTCCCGAGGGCGCATTCGAGACCATCAGTGCTCCGGCTCCCGAGCCCGAGAAGCCGCGCCGAGGCCTGTCCCGTCTTTTCGGTCGCAAAAAGAAGGACGAGGACAGCATGAGTGACTGGCTCGGTGTTGACGATTCCTTCGACGCCAAGCGTAGCGGTCATGATATCGGCTCTTGGGACAACTTCGACGACGATGACTGGAAGGGCGGCGCCGCCCCGTTCGGCGATGCGTCTGAGGATGAGCTGCGCGAGGCCATTGCGGACATGGGTGACGACGAGCTGCTCGGTCACGACATCTGGTTCGTCGCGACCGGCGCTTCCGAAAACGGGAACGCCGGCATGCAGGCCTTCCTTGATGCCCATCGCGATAAGCTTCGCGGCGTGTTCCTCATCAACCTCGAGAGCGTCGGTGCCGGTCAGGTTGCGATGCTCTCCACCGAGGGCGAGGAGCGAGTTCTCAAGGGGGATAAGCGCATCACCAAGCTCGTCCAGCGCGTGAGCTCCGATTTCCATCACGAGTACCCCACGGTCGACATGCCGTATGTCACCACCGATGCTCAGGTTGCAATGAACATGAGTCTCCGCTCGCTGACCATCGGCGGTGTGGAGGGTACCGGCTTCGCCCTTGCTCGCACCGAGGAGGACCAGCCCTATAACGTCGACCTTGAGAACGTCGCCGTCGTGTCTGACGTGGTGACCGAAGTCATCCGTCGTTCGTAACGGTTTATGCCTGAGGGGGACGTGTGATTCAGTTCATCAAGGAGCATTGGGTCCAATATCTCATAGGGGCCACCGTTGCCGTTCTACTCGGTCTGGGTCTCTCGTTCTTCTTGGGCAGCATATGGTCGACGCCCGAGAGCATCCGTGCCGAGCGCGTCGAGGCTGAACAGCAGAAGGGCGAAGAGCTGGGCGAAATCGATTTCGAGACGCGAGCCGCGTCAAGGGACTGACATCGAATCATCGAAGGACGAACCCCGGGGAAACCCCGGGGTTCGTTGCATCGGGGGCCGTTCGCAATTCCTTATCGAGTGGCAAACACAACGAGGGTCCGTTGCCGCCCGCCGCGCCGTGCTTCCGCACATGTCACAAGTGTGAGGACGCGCCGAGCTTCCAGAGCGATGTCGGACACGTTTCCTGTATGTGCGGCAGAGCGGGCCAGCAAATCGGTCAACCAGTTTCGCAGCTCCGAAGGCGAATCGAATTCGAACCGTTGTATGAGGGCGTCGTCTTTGTCGACAACAAGTGAGAGAACCGGTTCGAATACCTCGCTTCCCGCGCGGCTATTCCAGGTTGCGTTTCCGATTGCATCGAAGGCGGATTGCTCGTGAGCTCTTGCGAGCTCGGTGAACATGTGATGCGATCGTCCAAGTCTGTGTCCGAACACGAGCAGGTGCGCCCCTCGTTCCTCGCATCTCACGTCGAGGTAGGGGCAGCCGAGTTCGCTGCGCTTCCCCCATGCGTCGTGATCGAGGTACCAATCGCGCGGCCTATTCCTCGACGGCAGGGCAACGGGCAAGTCGATGCTTGTGCCGGAAACCGTGATCCAACCCACGATTTCGGGGTTGACCTGAGCAAGGGCCCTCCAATCCAACTCGGTGCATCCTCTCTCCTCAGCCTTTGGCTGAAATCGAATCATTTCACGCAGGTCTTTCGTCTTCCGTTCAACGGATGCGAGTGACTCGGCTGCTGAGAGTCCCGCGCCCGCTATCGCGCTTAGGACGCAAGCCAGCAGAACTCGCCGTTCGATTGCTTTGCCAGCGCTTTCGTTGCCATGCGTATCCTGCGGCGACGATGCTTGCGATGGAGAGGCCGATTGCAGTCCTGAGCGAAGGGGCGGCTCCTGTCTGATCGAGGCTGATGATTGGACGTGTCTGCGCCTTTGCCGCCTCTTGATGGACGACGTCGCTGTCGTGGGCTTCAAGTCCTTCACCACCTCCATTGCGATAGAGCGAAATATGCGCGCGGTTGTCTATCGAGCTGCCGCCGGTGTACGCGGGTAGCGCGCGCATATGGATCAGCGTTGGCGCGTGTGTGTCCGCCGACTCCCCGTCTGCATCTTGCGTTTTCCCATGGGCTGGGGGAACGGGGTTCCAATCGTCATGCGGATGTTTGATGTCCGCGTCATCCCATTGGCTCGGTCTCGACGTAAAGTCCTTGTTCACGCACCCGTACTCGAGACGGATGTCGGTGATGGCCTCGTCCGATTCAAGGGACAGGTCGGAGACGGGCAAGAAGGTGCTCTCGGTGGCTGAGACCCCCTCCTTCCACAGTCTCCAGCCCTTATAGTCCATCACTCGACCATCCGCGCCGACGATGTCCGCAACTGCCGCGTCGCCAAGCCAGGGATTCACGTGCCCATCTGCAAGCGTTGCATTGGCGTTCTTTTCCTCCGTGTCGGCTTCTCGGTCGAGATTCGTGCGATACCAGACGTTCAGCTTGCCGTCGTAATCGCCGTGCGCCCGCCCGGTCGTGATGCCCGTCAGCTCGGCCATGCCGTTCTTGGCCGCATCGAGATTGTCTTCAACGGTGAACTCATCCACCCAGCTCGAACTGTCATTTCTATAGTCGAGAGCGTATGAGAACGAACCGTCTTCGCTCTCCCGTGTCTTTGCGCGATTGAGACCATCTCCATCCGCTGCCGTGTCAGGGGCAACGGGCTTCGCAATCTCCTGACGTTTATCGATTTTGCCCGATACGCTAATCGGCCTGTCGTGGAGTGAGACCATCTGGACGTCCGCCGTTGGTTTCACGTTGAACGTGAGCGCTGCGGCCGGATCGTGCGTGTGAGGAGACCTGAGTTCTGTCAGCGTGTAGGATCCCGGTTCGAGCCGTTCGATACGATGGGCCTCCGTTGTGCTCGTCCAACTTTCGATAACGTTGCCCTCTCCGTCCGTGAGTTCGAGCAGCGCGCCCGCAAGCGGCTCCTCGGTTTCAGATGCCCGCTTCGTGATTTCGACTTTGGTGTAGTCGTTGGCAATGTTGATGCGCGGGGAAGTGACCCCCTCATCGTTCGGCAGGACTTGGGTCGCGTATGTGTGAACCTCTCTGTTGACAACGTATCCGGCGGGCGCATGCATTTCCTGAACACACCAGGTCAACGGTTCCTCGTCGGCCTCACGAGTGCTCGGTCCAACCATATACCGGGGCTGATCCTGCTGCTCTTCGAGCGCAATCAGGTTGAAGAGCGCGTCGAG
This sequence comes from Collinsella intestinalis, assembly GCF_902364775.2. GTDB lineage: Bacteria > Actinomycetota > Coriobacteriia > Coriobacteriales > Coriobacteriaceae > Collinsella. The sequence continues at coordinate 57,976 of NZ_CABJEU020000001.1, forward strand.
TTCATGCGGCAGCATCGGAAGGTGCGTTAGGACCATGTCTCCGTGTTCGTCCGTCACCGTTGATATGCCTGCACGGGAAAACGCCGCATCCAGATATTTCTTGGCATATGGCACGAGCGTGTGATCCGTGCGATAGAGCTGGGACTCACGCCATTGCACATGCGCCGGTTCGCCAAAAACAAGTTCCACATCCGTTTTTGCGTTCAGCCTCTCATCGCTGGTTGACGTTGTGCTTAGCCGATACGATCCCGGTTTAACGTCTCTGATGATGGCCAAATCGCCATCCAGATCAAAGTCGTCGGTCTCATATGATTCGAGTTCGATATCCCTCGTTTCGACAGAAACCCTGCCCTTCATGCCGAGTATGCCCGGAGTGTAGGCGATGAGGTGCGACGTGCCCGCTTCGATGCGGAGCTCCTTTTCGTAGTCGGCGTGTACGGTCGTCCCATCTGCATCAAGCAGCTCGATTCGATACGTGCCGGGCGCCAGCATGTCGTCCGTATCGCCGAGCGTTATGCGCTCGGCGCTCCGCGTCACATCGGCTTCAGGAGTCTCAACCTCTTTTTCGCCGTTCTCGGAAATTCGGGTGAGATGCAAGGAGTAGCCGACGGGGATCGATGCCCTGGCAAGCGCGTAGTCAACCTTTTGGTCAAGCCGGATCTCGACATTCTTCCAGTCGCGAGCGCCGATGCAGTTCGTGATCAGCAGCGACCCCAGATTCCCATCGTCGGCCATCCGCTCGGGCTCAACCTGCTCCTTGAATTCAAGTTCCCGAGGCCAGACATCGAATGATGCTCCGGCCAAGGGCGCCCCCGTCGACGCATCAGTCTTATGTATGACGGTTTCGGTGGGGGTGTTCTGATGCGTCACTTCGATGTCGACCACAGGTGTTTCCGCGTCGACCCAACTCAGGGTGAAGGGTATGGGGGTGGGGTCGAGAGTGTGTCCCGGCGCTGCCTCAACCTCGATGAACGCATATCGAGCGCTCCCGCTGCCGAGTGGCAGCCCATCGATGCGTGCCACGCCGCTCTCGTCGGTGGGGTCGAGCTCGACCGTCGCACCCTTGGGCATATCGACGGAGCCACTCGGGTTCACGATGTCTTCCATGGCGACCACGATAAAGTGCGCGCCTTCGATTGCGTTTCCCTCCTCGCACCATGGGCAGGTGTCATCGGAGCAGCGCTTAACGATTGACGCCGATCCCGTTGCTCGTTCGTCTGAGATGCGCACGACGGTCAGCGGTTGCGTTTCGGTGTCGTCGGCAATATCGAATTCGATTTCGTCCCCGTTGGTCAGATAGGGTTTCACGGCCTTCGTTTCCCGGATGTAGTAGGTTCCCGGTTCGAGTGGCTCGGGCAACGTGACGCATCCCGTGGCGTCGGTGGTGAAAGTGTTCATCACCGCATGATTGGGATGCCAAACCTCCTGGGATATCGGTTTCTTATGCTTGTCGAGCACCTGAAACGTGAATCCCTCGAGTGGGATGGGCTGACCGTTGGCGGCGTCGCATTTCACGATTTGCACCCGCGATCCAACAAAGTCATTGTCGACGATGTAGTGCAACGTGCTTCCGTCAGCCATCTGGTCGGTCCCAATGACCCAGTCGGGGCATGGTTGATAGCCCGCGGGCGTGCTGCCGGGGTCCTCGTGGACGGTATATCCTTTTCGGTCGTAAGGGATGGCGCCCTTGATGCCGTCGATGCGCGATCCCTCGCCGAACCACCTGCCGGCGCTCGACGCTCTTCCGCGGTCGTCGGTCGTGATGGAGCCGACGGTTTTGCCGGTCGAGTTTGAGATGATGTCAAAGCGTACTTTGGCACCCGGTTTCTGCAATCCGGAGCCCTCGTTGCCGCTTTCGAGGTATTTCACCACTTCGATATCGAATGCCTGGGGTAATTCGCCGTAGCCATCTTTGGGTGAGAGTTCAAACACGCCCGATGTCCCAAGCTGGCCGTCGTTCACCTCGTAGGTGTGCACGGTCGGATCGAGCCGATAGCCTTCGGGCGCCTTTGTCTCGACCACGGAGATGCGGCCCAGGGGGATGCCCGTCGCCGTGGCGACGCCGCGTTCATCCGTTGTCATATGCGTTTTCCATCCCTGGGTCGACAGGGAAGTCACTTCGTACTGGGCGCCCTTTAGGGAGAGGCCCTTCTGTGCTCCGCCGCCGGTGGCGGCATCTTGTTTGCGAACGGTGAGGGAGACGGTTCCCGGTGTGTCCTCGAATACGATCGTGGCCCCCTTGGGGTCCACGTGGAACGGGATGCGGCCCTGATGCAGCTTGTAGCCCTGGGGCGCCTTGGTTTCCACGGCGTAATAGTTCTTGTTAGGGGCGAGCTTGCAGCGGGCCTTGCCGCCGGCATCCATGGTGATGGAGGTGATCTTGCGCTCATCCGCGACGTCGTATATGTCGAAGGAAGCCCCGCCCAGCGTGTATGCTGAGTTGCCGTCAGTCAGGCTCGGCGCTTTGGAGCGCTTGGCGAATTCGACGTCCACATCGAGTACGAGCTTCCATTCTCTGGTGCAGCAGCGCTGGTAAGGATAGGTGCTTGGCACAGTGCCCGGTGCACCCGCTGCTGCGTTTTGGCTTTTGATCAATACGAAGTACGTGCCGTTGGGGTTTCGCTTTGCCTCAAAAGGATATGAGCCGTCGCAGGGGCCCGGGTACAGGCTGTGATTCGGCACCCCGATGACCAATTCGTAACAGAGTGCGGGGTACCTCGCGCCGTCCGGCATGGTGACATTTCCGCTGAATTTGCCTCCCACAACGGCGTTGCCCGACATCACGCAAGTGCCCGTGACCGTCCCGTCGGGATGCACCTCAACCGTATTTCCGTTGGGGAATGTGTGCGTGTAGCCATCTGCGGCGAACGCGCTGCGCGACCAGGGTCCCACGAGACCCGAGAGTGCGCAAAAGGCTGCAGATATGAGGATGAATATGAGAATGGTACGAGCCTTAGCGTTGAATGTCGCGCCCGGTAGGGGATGAGTCCGCCGCCCGCGCGTCCGCCGCGCCGCGGTTCCATCGGTTGCCGTACGACCCCTTTTGGCGTTTCCACCTCCGATCGGCCCGCGTGTCGGTTTCTTCCTCTTGTCGATCATCGTGCCCTCCCGTGGTCTCGTGGTTGAACGCGGGCGGCTGTGTTTGTGGTGCGTTGCCCGTGGGGCGATGCTACGATGCGAAATCCCGAGAGCATCTCGATTCGTCTGTCGTCGCGTTGGTAAGAAGCTGAGAAAAACTGACCATTCGTGCCGTCTCCCAGTTCAAGACGACGCCATGCGGCGAGCAGTTCACAGGGCCTTCGTTTTTGCCCGTTTTCATTCAAAGAAAGAGCGCAAAGACGTCGGTTGCCTGTGCGGGAGTGCGCGTGGTAGGATTAACCGCACGCGGGTATCGCCAAGTGGTAAGGCATCAGCTTCCCAAGCTGACATTCGCGGGTTCGAGTCCCGTTACCCGCTCCATTGAGAGCCATAAGAGCCCGGTACCGTGGAGGTGTCGGGCTCTTTTCATGAAAGGAGCCCTCGTCATGATCGATCGCTACACCCGTCCTGAGATGGCCCACATCTTCTCGCTCGAGAACAAGTACGCCGTTTGGCAGGAGATCGAGGTGCTCGCCTGTGAGGCCCAGGCCGAACTCGGCCAGTGCGGCATCACCAAGGAGGATGCTGTCTGGATTCGTGAGCACGCCGGGTTCGATAAGGCCGAGGTCGACGCCATCGAGGCGGTCACCCATCATGACGTCATCGCGTTTCTTACCAACATGGGTGAGCACGTGGACGCCGAGGTCCCCGAGGGCGAGCCCAAGCCCAGTCGTTGGGTCCACTACGGCATGACCAGCTCCGATTTGGGTGACACCGCTCTGTGCTACATGCTCACCCAGGCCTGCGACCTCATTATTGAGGATGTTCGCAAACTGGGAGAGATTTGCCGTCGCCGCGCCCTCGAGGAGCGCGACACCCTTTGCGTCGGCCGTACCCACGGCGTTCACGCCGAGCCCATGACCTTCGGTATGAAGTTCGGCAGCTGGGCCTGGGAGCTTAAGCGCGACCTTGATCGCCTTGTCGATGCGCGCAAGAACATGGCCGTCGGCGCCATCTCCGGAGCGGTCGGAACCTACAGCTCCATCGACCCGTTCGTCGAGGAGTATGTCTGCGAGCGTCTCGGTCTGGCGCACGATCCGCTGTCCACTCAGGTCATCTCGCGTGATCACCATGCCTACCTGGCCGGCGTGCTCGCCACCACCGCTGCGACCTGTGACCGCATCGCGACCGAGATCCGCAGCCTCCAGAAGACCGACACCCTCGAGGTGGAGGAGCCGTTCCGCAAGGGCCAGAAGGGCAGCTCGGCCATGCCGCACAAGCGCAATCCCATCACGCTCGAGAAGGTGTGCGGCCTCTCTCGCCTGGTGAAGTCCAACGCCCAGGTGGCGTTTGAGAACGTTGCCCTGTGGCATGAACGCGACATCTCGCACAGCTCCGCCGAGCGCGTTGCCCAGGCGGATAGCTTCATGGCGCTCGATCACATGCTTACCTGCCTCATCCGCATTGTGGACGGTCTCATCCTGTATCCCGCCCGCATGAAGGCCAATCTCGACCTCACGCGCGGCCTGATCTACTCCTCCAAGGTGCTGCTCGCCCTGGTCGATACGGGTATTTCGCGCGAGGATGCGTATAAGATCGTGCAGCGCAACTCCATGGCCGTGTGGGATGACGTTCACGCCGCCGTGGATGGTCCGGACCTGCGTGCTCGCCTGGAGGCCGATCCCGAGTGCACCGTAACGCCCGAGACGCTTGATGAAATCTTCGACCCGTGGGACTTCCTCACCCGCCGCGACGCCCTGTTCGATCGTCTTGAGCAGCTGAGCTTCTAAGAGATAGAAAGAGAAGGAGTCGAGCTTGAGGTTTTCGAGAATGACGCGGATGATGGCGTCCGTGCTCCTCGCCGGTGTGCTGTGCGTTCCGGCTGTGTTTCCCTCGCCGGCCTATGCCGATGGCGGGCAGACTGGGCCCAGTGCTGAACCCCAGGCACTCGAAGATACGCATTTCTTCCCCGATTTTGAACTTGGGCCCATCATGGTTTCGGGCTGGAATTTCAATACGCTGCAGGAGGCCGTCGACGCCATTGGCAGCGATCCTGAGGTAAAGGGCCGGACCGCGGTGCTGATAGACAATGTCGAGGAGTCGATTACAGTTCCGGCGGGTAAGGAGCTGTCGATCGATTTGTACGCCCATAGGCTGAGCGGTACGGCGGGCAAGCCGGCGATTACCGTCAAGTCGGGCGCCAAGCTCACCATTGAGGGTTCGGCGACCGATTCGGCCGTGCTTTTTGCCCCGACCCCCGACGCCCCCGCACTCGTGATCGAACCCGGAGCGTCTGTCGTGCTGGAGAGTGGGTCGGTGAAAGGCGCGGAGGGCGTTACAACCCCCGTCATCCAAAACGGAGGAACGTTCGTCGTGCACGACGAGGCCAAGATCGAGGGAGAAGTCTTGGGCGGCATGGACGCGCACAAACATGCGCTTTCCTTTGTGCCCGAGGTGCCGGCGACCTGCATGGTGGACGGGCGTCCCGAGTACTGGCATTGCGACGGCTGTGGGCTGTCCTTTGCCGATCCCGAGGGCCGCAACACGATCAGGCCGAGTGAGCAGGTGATTTTGCATCCTGGGCACCTGGTCAAGCATATGCCCGCGGTGGAGCCGACTGCCCAGGCGGAGGGAAATACCGAGTACTGGGAGTGCGATCGCTGCGGCCTCGTGTTTGCCGATGCCGGCCTCGCGCAGGTGATTGAGAAGGCCGACACGGTGCTGCCGAAGCTTGAGGCGCCCACGCCGGCCGTCCCGATGCAGCCGACGCCTCCCGCCGTCCAGCAGGGTGTTCTGGCGCCGTTGAATCTGCTGCCGAAGACGGGTGACGACTCCGCTATTCCGGTCGTGATCATGGGTGTGATCGGAGTTATTGCCGTCGTTGCCGGCATCGTGGTCAAGATGCGGGGAAGGTCGAAATAGATCTTGGTGGAATCGGGTTCCCCGTTTGTTGTTTGATGTAGACGATGCCGTCTGCCCGTTCTAAGCTGGCGCTGATTGGTGGCGGCGTAAAAACAGGACACGAGCTGCCTCAACGGCAATCTAGTGCCCCTTAGAGCCGCCTCTCTGATTGGTGGTGTCTTGGCTTTGTCGGCTGGTTTCTCGCCGATGCCGTTCAGGCGCCGTTCGGCACTGAGAAGAGCGTAATTGCGGGCGATATCACGCTGTATGTCGGCTGGCTCAAAAATGAAGTTGACGGACCCGCTTCTTCTTAGAAAACCGTGGCAAAGATAACCGCGTCTAAAATCGATGATACATCCATGCTGCCGATGATGGCGGTCGATCGTTCTAACGTCGGCGGTCCCAGTCGGGCTAGCGTCGATGGCGACGGGTCTCCCGCTGGCGATCGCGCTTGTGCTGACGCTCGATTTTGCGCAGGCGGGCCTGCTCCGCCGCCCGGCTTGTCTTGGTGCTCACGTGCTGGGCCGCCTTGCGCACGGGGCGAACCACCGGGCGAGCGACCTTTTTGACCGGTTCGGGCAGCTTGTGCAGATCGACTTCGGTGGGGCTCATGATGTTGTAGCGGATGGACCACCAACGGACGGCCATGGTGACGGCGACGCTTATCACGGCCGCGGCGATGTTCCAAATGTCGAGGTATTGCACGAGAACGATGTAGGTGAGTGCGCCTGCGATCGCCGCGATCGCGTACAGGTTGCTGCGTTGGAAGATATAGGGCACGCGGGCAAGGCAGACGTCGCGCAGCAGGCCGCCTCCGACGGCAGTGAAAAAGCCCATCATGACGCAGGTGATGGCGGGGTAGCCGTAGAGCATCGTCTTATCTGCGCCCATGACGGCGAACAGGCCGACGGAGAAGATGTCGAGCACCGCCACGAGGCGGTCGGGTTTTTCGACCATGACGGGGAACGTGAACACCGCCGCGGCCGTTGCGACGGCGACGGGCAGGGCGAGCGGCTGGCGGAGGATGTAGACGTTGCCCTCTTGCAAGATCACGTCACGGATGAGACCGCCGCCGAGCGAGACGAGCACCGCCAGCCCGATAGCGCCGACGAGGTCGAGCTTGTTCTCGCGAGCCGTGAGTGCGCCCGTCGCCGCTGCAACGACGACGGCGAACAGCTCGAACGCGAGCGGGATCGCGACGCTTTCGGATGCGATGACGGAAGCCGAGACGGCGCTTTGCGTGACTGCGAGTACGGCCGGAAACACGGTGCCTCCCTGGGAAAATGAACTGGCTCAACCATCTTAGCGGAGGCAGTTGTGGAGGGAGTAGAGCAATTTTGGCCCCTTTTCCAAGAATTACTGTTGCATCCCACCCAACTTACGGTACAATAGCCCCTGCATTCACGGAGAGTTGTCCGAGTGGCCGAAGGAGCACGATTGGAAATCGTGTAGGCGCCAAAAGCGTCTCCAGGGTTCAAATCCCTGACTCTCCGCCAGAACTTTCAGCGGCACGCATCCAATTGGATCGCGTGCCGTTTTCACATCCTACGGAGGAGTGGCAGAGTGGTTGAATGCGGCGGTCTCGAAAACCGTTTACGGGTACTCCCCGTACGAGGGTTCGAATCCCTCCTCCTCCGCCATCATGCATTGCGTTAACGAGCCCGGTTGGCTCGTTTTTTGTATATCGGCCATGGGCCATAACCCGCGAGGGCGCGCTTGGCGCCGGGTGTTTTATCGGCGCGCTTCTTTTGCCCGGCAATCCGGACTCTGCCAGTGCGGGGCGCATGCGCCTTAGGGGGTTCTTGCGAGCGGCTTAAGCTGTGCTTAATGATGGCACGCGCAGGTGAAAATGTCTCGCCCATCGGGATACACTTCAATCATGCAAATGGCGAAGACTGAGGAATTGGGGCACGCATGCAAACTGGTGAAGTTGGTTTCATGTCGTCGTGGCGGATGCTCACGCGCGACAAGGGATGGGTTAAACCGCTGCTCGTCCTGACATTGGTCAGCTGGATTCCGATATTGGGTCAGATCGCCGTGCTCGGCTATGGCCTCGAGTGGGCGCGGCTCACTGCCTGGGGCGTGGAATCTGCTCCCAAGCAGCGCGGCGTTGACTATGGCAAGGTTATCTCCACGGGTGCCCGCGCTTTCCTCATCACGATTTCCCTTGCTTTTGTCTGCGGCCTGGTCCTGCAGATTCTGTTTCCTGGTTCGCTTGCCGCGCTGATGGCGATGACCACGGGCGGCAGCGGTCTTGCGAACTCGGTCATCCTGGCTTCCGGGGCGACGTTCTTCTTGCTCGACCTCGTTATCATGGTGTTCGCCGGTACGTTTTTGCAGGCGGCGGCGCTGCGCGGAACGCTGTACGACAGCTATTCCGCCGGATGGCGCCTCGACCGACTGTTCCAGATGGTCGTTCGCGACTTCGGCGGCTTTTGCAAGGTCCTGCTGGTGACCCTCATCGGGGCCGTGGCGTCCTCGGTCTACGCGCTCGTTGTGGCGATGGTGGCCATGCTCGTGCTGATGGGCGGCCTGCTGAGCGCCACTGCCGTGATTGGGCTTTCGGATGGCTATATGACCGGCTGGCACTTCCTGGCCGACCAGCTCCTGCGCATGGGCGCCGGCCCGGTTTTGCTCTTCGTGCTGCTTTTGATGGCCCTGCTGTTCGTGGGCAATGTGATCTCGACGGCGATGAATCTGGTGAGTGTGAATGCGATGGGGCAGTGGTTCGCACGTTTTGACGTGAACCGCTGGGGTGTCTCGTCTGCTCCCCTGCCCGACGATGTTCCCCATCACGGTGCTCGCACGGCTTACGCCTCCGCACCGATGGATCCTATGGCCTCGCCGGCTGGAGAGCCCGATTCCGTAGCCTCTGCCCCCGCCGATGCCGCCCAGCCCGTCGACTCCGCCGCTTCTTCCGAATCGGTTGAGCCCGTCGACTCCGCTGCTTCTTCCGATCCCGTCGAGCCTATCGAGCCCACCGATTCCGCTGAGGCTGAGGTGAAGACTTCCGAGACGGCTCAAGTTGAGGCTGTTGAGGAGACCCAGGTCGACGCCACTCCGGTTGTTGAGAAGAAGCCCATTCCGCTCGGGCCGATCAGCACCGAGGATGCTCCCGGCGATGAGGACGGCGGCCCCATCACGGAATAGGTTCGGGATAGCCTTCGTTTTCCATAGTGCCCCAGTTGCGTTTCTTGTTTGTGAGAAATGCAGCTGGGGCACATTTTGCTTTTCGGCCGCGTTGCCCGCACGCTGCGTCTTTCAGGTGAGGGAGGACGGAGGCGAGATATCGAAGAAGACGTGGTGCGATGGAGAGTGGATTTGTGTCTGGGCGGCGTGGCATGCTTATCACGTGGCGGATCACATGTTTGGGCTTCTGGCAGAAGTGCTCGAAAATGTGGAGGTCATGGGGTGCGGCAGCGGACACCTTGCAAGATGTGCAGATTCGGCTATAGTTAGCACGTCTTTTCCTGCTTCGGGCGCACCTTCACGACCCGAAGCCGTTTGTCCAGAGGAGGTGACCACATGAAGGCTTATGAACTGCTGTTCTTCGTTGACCCCAACCTCGATCCCGAGACTCGTCTCGCCGTGATGAAGCGCATCGACAACACGATCGCCGAGGGCAATGGTAAGGTCGACAACGTCGACGAGTGGGGCAAGCGCAAGCTCGCTTACGAGATCGACAAGCTCACCGAAGGTGACTACACCCTCATCAACTTCCATGCAGACCCGGCTTCCATCGCGGAGCTCGATCGCGTGCTTCGTATTACCGACGCCGTGATCCGCCACATGATCGTCCGTCGCGACGACCAGGAGTAGGTCATTTGTATGGATGCGGCCCATTAACGCCGCGTGAGAGGTAGTGAACACGTATGAGCATCAATCGAGTCAACATTTCCGGTAATCTCACCCGCGATCCCGAGCTGCGCGCCACTGCGAGCGGCACCCAGGTCCTGAGCTTCGGCGTGGCGGTCAACGACCGTCGTCGCAATCCTCAGACGGGCGAGTGGGAGGACTACCCGAACTTCGTGGACTGCACGATGTTCGGCACCCGTGCGGAGGCCGTGAGCCGCTATCTCTCGAAGGGGTCGAAGGTCGCTATCGAGGGCAAGCTCCGTTATAGCTCCTGGGAGCGTGACGGCCAGCGCCGCAGCAAGCTCGAGGTCATCGTCGATGAGATCGAGTTCATGTCCCGCGGCCAGCAGGGTGAGGCAGGCGGTTACGCCCCCGCCCCGTCCTACGGCCAGCAGGGCGGCTACGCCCCCGCGCCCGCTCCGCAGCAGGCTCCGGCGCCCATGGCGGCTCCGGTTCCCCCTGCGGTCGACGTCTACGATGAGGACATCCCGTTCTAAGGGATGTGTAATTGACGGTGAGAGTTCGCTCGAACCGTCGTCACGAAAGGTATTGAGACATGGCTAATGATTATTCTGCCCGTCAGCCGCGTCGCAAGTACTGCCAGTTCTGCAAGGAGAACACTGAGTTCATCGACTACAAGGATACTCAGCTCCTTCGCAAGTACATGACCGATCGCGGCAAGATCAAGCCGCGCCGCGTCACTGGCGCCTGCACGCAGCATCAGCACGACATCGCGAACGCTATCAAGCGCGCCCGCGAGATGGCTCTTCTGCCGTACGCCGTGCCCGTGGTGTCCACCCGCGGTCCTCGCGAGAAGAAGTAGGGAGGGTACCCATGAAAGTTGTTCTGCTTGGTGAGATCAAGGGCAAGGGCGGCGAGGGTGACGTCATCGACGTCGCTCAGGGTTACGCCGAGAACTACCTGATTCCGCAGAAGCTCGCCGTTGCTGCTACCAAGGGCAACCTGAAGCAGCTCGAGGAGCGTCGCAACAACATCGAGAAGCGTGAGGCTGTCCGCCTGGCCGACGCCAACGCTCTCAAGGCTAAGCTCGACGGCCAGAAGGTCGCCGTCGACGCCAAGGTCGGCGAGGAGGGCGTCCTCTTCGGCTCCGTCACCGCTGCCATGATCGCCGACGCGATCAAGGCCGAGCTCGACGTTGAGATCGACCGCAAGCGCGTTGAGCTTGGCAAGCCGATCAAGGTCGCCGGTTCCCACGAGGTGGAGATCTCCATCTACCGTGAGATCAAGGCCTCCATCGTCGTCCTGGTGGGCGTCGAGGAGCAGGCCGAGGAGACCGTCGAGGCTGAGGAGGTCGCCGCTGAGGAGACCGCCGAGGTCGAGACCGAGGCTGCTGCCGAGTAGCTTGCTCGCTTCGAGTTACGCGACTCATGAGCCCCGTGCCATTTGAGTAACGCCGGGGTTCTTGAATCGGCTGATTATGGGGGCTGATTCCGGAATCTCCCGGGGTCAGTCCCTTTATTTGTGATGCTTCTTTGATTCCAGGGGTTGAAGTGGGCGGACGGGCACCTTCCGATCGTTTGGAAGTTCGGATGAGCCCGTTTGTGAACAAGGCCGTCTTCGGGCGATGATTGTCTGTCTGGCCGTGCGGCTGTCGACATGAGGCATCCCTCCCTGAATACGATCCGCGTTGCAACCTTGGTCTTCTTTGGACGTAGGGTTATCCGATTTACGGGTGCTGCCGGTTCGTATCGGGATTCGGGTGCAGACTCCGCGTCTGTCATTCGTTCTGTTTGGGGCCGGTAGCGTTCGCCCCGGCTTTGTGGCGAATCTTCATCCAGTACGCTGTTGGGATAGCTTGGGATTTCTAGATTTCGGCGCATAATCGCTACGATGGCTACCTTGGAAGGTGGCCCCGCTTCGGGCAGACGTTTGGCGCGTCTGAGGGATGCCCTCAGCTCATCGGGTCGTCTGGAAAGCCTTTATTCTTATTTCCGATAAAAGGAAGGGGATTGGCTTGAATTGAGGACGTTGTACAGGTGATTTCAGACTAAAGAGTGATGTTTCTTTAATGGGGGCTATCCCAACTTTTGGTCAATTCACTTGTTATTCCGGTAATGCGGTGGTGGATACGAGCGACACTCTTGTGCCCACGCATATTGAGTATGAGAGTGCGATCTTTCGTTCCCCAAGGTAAATTTTGTTCTGCAAAACGAGCAACGTGTCCGATGCATGCGTTTTGAGTAAATGCGAGATGGACTCACTCGGCCTGTCGAATATGCGAACCTTTTGAGTCTGTGTAAGCTCTCGTGGAACATGGGTCGATTTGAATAGGTCAGAATACAGCATGCACGCATGTGTCGATAGCACGTTTGCGGTGAGCGAGACGATATTGTTGTTGATGCTCTCCAGAAACAAATCCGTTTTTGCCACGTCGCTCTCAATGCCAAGTGACAGGTGGTCAGTTAGCCAGCGCAAATCGACAGGGAGATCTCGGAGCGCTCTGGCGGTATAACATGCGTTTGCAAGTGCCTTGTCTGCGTGAGGAAAGCAGTAAGTTGCTAACGTTCGAATTGCCTTCGGTTGGCAGAGGTACGAACCGCTTCCCTGTTTACTGAAGATAACCCCTTGGTCAACTAGGGCTTGGAGCCCGCTTCGCAGTGATGAGCGGGTGATGCCGAGCTCTTCCGCAAGTGCGCGCTCGGTTGGAAGCCGATCACCCGCTTCTAAATGATGCTCGTCGATGTATTGAAGAACGTATTCCTCTACATCACTTGAGAGCAGATTGAACAATTTGGGCATGCGTGCTCCTAGACGCCCTGGAAGTTAATAGAATATACGCCGTTGTTGATGATGGCGTCGGTGTAGTATCTGCAAAAATCAGGAAGCACCGTGACGTCAGTAAATTCGACAACGCGATCGTTTTGATTGTGGGCGGTAATCTGAATGAGCATAATCGCTGATCCGTCTTCGGTGTCCAGGGCGCGCGCAATGCTCTGGCGCGCGCGAGAGCTTGAAAGCTTCTGATCGATACGTGTAATCGAAACGTGGTTCATACGGAAAGCATCATATAGCGAATAAACCTGGAAATCGACCTGTTCAATGTCGTTGATTAGGGAGGGGAGAGTGAAGGTGTTCTCAACTGAGATGGGCCGAGAGTTGCCGGAGCGCAGGCGAGTGATTTGGAACACCTCAGCATTCTCGTCGATGCCGAAGATGCGGGAAAGCCGGTAGCCGGAGGGCCGAATTTGGGTGCGCAGGATGTTTGAAGAAGGCTCATATCCAGCTCGTTGTAACAGTTCGCTCATGCCTTTGAAGTGGATGGATGCATCATCCACATCGGTGTTCATGACGAAGGTTCCTTTGCCCTGAACGCGTTTAAGCCCCCCGGATGAAACGAGAAGCTCAATGGCGGCGTGGACGGTGGCGCGGTTGACGCCGAACTCATCAGCAAGGATTCGCTCGGAGGGGATGCGTGAACCGCAGGGGTATTCCCCGGAAGCGATTCGGTTTTGGACTTTACGGGCGATTTGGTGGGTAAGTTTCATCGAAGTGCCATTCATCTCGACCACTTGACATTATGAATATACCAAATGCCGAAGGAAAGCGACCGTTCACGGCAGAAGTGGTATTCCAAAACAACTAAGTGGTTGCATTGAGATGTAAATAGGTATATCTATACTACCAAGTGGTTGCAACACGAGACTGTTGGTGCCCATAAGGAAGGGCGAGAGGAAGGAAGAATCATGGTCGGTTACGACGAGGCTGTCTATCGAGAGGTGCTGGGAAAGGCCGTTTCGAATATTGAAGAAATCAACAAGGCAGTGGATGAAATTTGTGATCAGGGATACAAGAATCTTTATCTTATGGGTTCTGGCGGCACGTATTCTATGGCGAGCCCTGTGACCTATCTGCTCAAAACGCACTCCACCATCCCGTGGAATTGGGAGATTGCTGCCGAGCTCATCAAGGCCAAGCCGCTGTCGCTCAATGCCGACTCGGTGGTGATCACTGCATCGCTTTCTGGAACTACTACCGAGACTATTGAGGCCGCACGGTACGCACAGTCTGTAGGTGCAAAGGTTATCGCTCTGGTGGGTGAAGATGGGTGCCCGCTTGCCGAATGCGCTGACTATGTATTTGAGAACCCCAATGCATCGAATGATAACCTCGTTGAGGAAATCTACATTCAGTATTTCGCCATCGCAGCTCGCTTCATGAGGAATAACGGTGAGTTCCCGGAGTACGATGAGTTTGTCTCGGCGCTTCGCAAGATGCCGGAAGTGCTTCAGGCCGTGCGCGAGCAGCAAGATGAGACGGCGCTCGCCTTCGCTACTGCTCATAAGGACACGCCATTTCACATGTGTGTCGGCTCCGGTAACGTTTGGGGCGAGACGTACTGTTTCGCCATGTGCGTGCTCGAGGAGATGCAATGGATCGCAACGAAGTCCATCCATGCTGCAGAGTTCTTCCACGGCACCATTGAGATGACCGATCCGGATATGAGCTTCATGCTTTTTAAGAGCGAGGACGAGACCCGTTCGTTGGTCGATCGTGTGGAGCGCTTTGTGCGCCAGCACACCGATAAGGTGCAGGTTTGGGATACTAAGGCCTTTGAGCTCGATGGCATTGACCCGAAGATTCGCCCGCTCGTCTCGCCGCTCGTTATGTCGGCAATGTTGGAGCGCGTGAGCACCCACTTCTCGATCGTGCGTGACCACGATCTCGATATCCGCCGCTATTATCGGGTGGTTGAGTACTAATGATCAAGCTTCTTCGAGTTGATGAGCGTCTGGTTCACGGTCAGGTCGCGCTCGCGTGGACGAACTCCCTTAACGCCGATTGCATTTTTGTTGTCAACGACGCGGTGCGCAACGATAAGCTCCGCCTCACCACGTTAAAGATGGCTGTGCCTGCGGGCGTGAAGTTTGTTTCGAAAAATGTGGAAGACGCCATTGATGCGCTGAACTCCGGCAAAACCGATAAGTACAAAATGCTCGTTGTGGTGGATAGCGTTGTCGATGCTCTCCGCATTGCAGAAGGGTCGTCGGTTGTTGAGAGCGTGAACTTGGGCAACATGAAGAATCTCGAGGGTAGGCGTCAGCTCACGCCCTCGGTATATGCAAGTGATGAGGAGATTGCGGCGATTAAGGAGCTGCTTGCTCGCGGTGTGGAAGTGGGATGTCAGGCAGTTCCCACCGAAGCGAATGTCCCTGTAGAGACGCTCATCTAGCAATGTACGTAATGTTTTACTGCAAGAGGTGACTTTTATGCTTATCCAAGCTACCCTCGTGGCAATTGTCGCGTTTCTCGCGTCGGTAGACGAGCAGTTGTTCGGCGCCAGTATGATGGCGCGCCCGTTGTTTACCGGCATGCTGGTTGGTGCCATCATGGGTGATGTGGCCACCGGTGTTACAGTGGGTGCTGCCCTTGAAGCAATGTTCATGGGATCGATTATGGTCGGCAGCGCGGTGCCGCCTGAGGTTTACGCATCGAGCACGCTGAGCATCGCGATTGCCATCAATGCGGGCACGGGCGCAGGCTCTGCTGTTGCCCTGGCGCTGCCCCTGTCTGTGTTCCTTCAAATGTGGCGCAACTTCTGCTATGCAGTTCCGGGCAGCTGGGCTGGAGCGCAGATTCAGGCCGCAATTGAGGCCCGCAATCTCAAAAAGGCCAACTTGCTCCACCTGGCAGTGGTGCCGCTTTCTCTCGGCCTTCCCTCCGCGCTTCTTGTGTTTGCTTCGCTCTACTTCGGAGCCGACGGAATAAATTCTGCTCTCAACGCAATTCCGCAGGTCGTGCTAGACGGCTTCAATGTTGCTGCGGGTGTTCTGTCGTGTGTCGGCCTTGCCCTGCTTATCAAGATCATGTCCAACAACAAGATCTTGCCCTATCTGTTCCTAGGGTTCATTGCTGTCGTTTACCTTCAGATGGACGTTATCGGTGTGGCGGTTGCGGGTTTGTGCTTTGCCCTCATCGCGGTCTCTAACATGAAGTTTGATGAAGAGGAGGACTTCTAATGACCGAAGAGTTGACTCGAGCGATGGACCCATCCGCTGAGGAGAAGAAGCCGGCCTGCGGCATGACGCCTGCAGAATATCGCAGCATTTTCTGGCGCTCATTTACGATTCAGGGGTCTTGGTCGTTTGATAAGATGATGGCCTATGGCTTTGCGTACGCGCTGGAAAAGCCGCTTCGCCGCATTTATCCCAATGATGACGATTTCTATGCCGCCCTCGAGCGGCATACCGAGACGTTCAACATCACCCCGCACGTCTCTCCGTTTGTAATGACTCTTGCGGTTGCCATGGAAGAGGAGGCGGCGGCGAATCCCAATTTCGATGTTAAGGCCATAAATAACCTGAAGGTCGGTCTTATGGGGCCCCTCTCGGGTATAGGTGACTCGTTCTTCTGGGGGACCTTTCGGGTAATCGCGGCAGGCATTGGCATCAGCCTTGCCTCAACCGGCAATATTATGGGCAGTCTTTTGTACTTTGCTCTCTACACCGCTATTCACTTCATCACGAAGATTCTTGCTGGCAAGTTCGGCTACAAGCTGGGCGCGCAGTTTTTGGAGAAGTCAGAAGAGGAGCACTTGATGGAGCGTCTGTCGTATGGCGCATCCATTTTGGGCATGACCGTGATTGGCGCTATGATTGCAACCATGGTTTCTTTGTCCACCACGCTTACCTTTACCCTGGGTGGCACCGAGACGGCGCTGCAGTCAATTTTCGACCAGATTTTCCCAGGCCTGCTTCCTCTTGCTGCGACGTTTGTCTGCGTGTGGCTGTTCAATAAGAATGTGAAGACCATTTATATTGTCTTGGGAATTTTCGCGCTGAGCGTTCTCGGTTGCATCGTGGGCATCTTCTAAATTCCGCCCAGGTTTCCCAGTTTAAACGGATGCACCTCTCATGGGTGAATCGCCTCCCATTTTCTGGACATCAGGAAATGGGAGGTTTTCTATGTCCCGTAACCTGAAGGTGAGGTTTAGTTTCGGCTTGCGCAGGGCCGTCGTGCGTTTAGAGGGGGCGGTTCGTCCGGCGGTTCGCTTCTTCTGACTTCGATGAGGTGCTGGGAGGAAGTGGCGTCGTATTTGCGCACAGTTGGAGACATGGGCGGTTGAGCGATGGGGTTACGCTGCAAGACGCTCAAAGATCATCGTTGTTTCCGAGAGTTGGGAATCCGTCGAAAGGCGTTCTTTCGCGCGGCCAGCGGCTGTGGGCACAAGCAGATGGCGCTCTGCCTGTAAACGAAGTGGGCATGGCCACCGAAAGACCATACGGAAAGCCGCGCGCGGTAGAAGGTCCACTGCGCAGCACGTGGCGAGAGGTTCGAATGCGCGTCCGGCGCCCGCGCGGCATATTTGGGCATCAGTGACAGATTAAACCTGAGGTGATGCTGCGAGGAGGATCGGAATCAGTTTCTGCTGGTTGGAGGGGGTGGATTTGCTTGTTCTGGGCTAAAGTGCATTTTATGTTCGAGAAGGGGGCGGCGCGGGGGTTTCGCAGGAAACGTTGGTGGTGGGGTTGGGTGCATGTCGGCAGATATTGAGAAATCCACAGACTGCGATTGCGATAACAGTCGAAAACCCAGATAAGCGAGTTTGTCCGAGCCGAAAGGCAGGTGACTTCAGCTTTGCCCCGAAATTTCCCAGGACATGACGTTCGATCTTTACATAGGCATCTACCTGCGAAAATAACAAACATGCAAGTAAACACTGTATTAAGAAAAAGTAAGCGCTGGACGTTCACTGCAAACCTGCAGGTCACGCCCATCTCTGTGGATAACTCCAATCTCACGAGTCATTCACATTGTTGAAAACGTTGATAACCGTATTGTCCCCAGCTCAAGACGGTGAGTTATCAACAGCTGGAGCGGGTTGGGCCTCTCGTCGATAAAACGGTCTACCTGGGGTCGTGACGCTGGGAACTCGGTCTCAGATGCCCTACCATTGTGTGTCCCAGGACCCGGTGGACGCGCCATGCAGCGCGCGTGTGCCATGAGGCTAGGAAAGGAGTGCGATGAGCGGAGCTGACGATTTTGGGTGGGAGCCCTCTGCCTCGATTGACCGCGGTGCCCTGAAGGGGCTGCCCAACAACATCGATGCCGAGGCAAAGGTTCTATCCGCCATGCTGCTCTCGGGCGAGGTTGTCGAGGAGGCCCTCGTCGAGTTCATGCCCGATGACTTCTACCGCCCGTCACACAAGACGATTTTCGTCGCTATGAGCGCGATGTACGAGAGCTCGATTCCGATCGACTCCATCTCCCTCATCGACTATCTGAACTCCATCGACAAGCTCGAGGCCGTGGGCGGGGAGGCATATGTCCTCGAGCTCATGGGAAACACGCTCGCGCTCGCCAACTGGCAGCATCATGCCGGCATCGTCCGTCGTGACGCCATGCTGCGTGAGATCATCGGGGCGACCAATCAGATCAGCGCTTTGGCCTATGACGCTCCGATCGACACGAAAGAGGTAATCGAGCGCGCCGAGTCCATGCTGCTTTCCGTCACGGCGCGAGAGGTGAAGAGCTCTTATCGCGAACTCGGCGACTTTATGGCCGAGGCGTATCAGGAGGCCGAGGAGGTCGCGCGCGCCGGCGGCGACGTCCATGGTGCGCCCACGGGCTATCCGACGCTCGATCGCATGCTCATGGGCCTGCGCGAGGGCCAGCTTGTCGTTATCGGCGCTCGTCCTGCCGTTGGTAAGACTTCGTTCGCTTTGAACCTGGCCCTCAACGCCGCCGCGGATGGGTACACGGTGGGCTTCTTCTCTCTGGAGATGTCCGGCAAGGAAATCGCGCAGCGCTTCATCTGCGCCCAGGCCATGGTGAATATGTCCAACTTCCGTACGGGCCGCATCTCGCCCGAGGAGTGGGCCAACATTAACGAGGCCATCAACGAGCTGGGGCGTCTGGACATCTTGATCGACGACACCCCAGGTACGACGGTCACCGAGATCCGCGCCAAGGCGCGCCGCATGCTCCACAATAAGGAAAAAGCCGTCATCATCCTCGACTACCTGCAGCTCGTGAACCCGCCTGCGGGTAAGAACTACAACGGCAACCGCGCCGTCGAGGTTTCTGAGATGAGCCGTGGCCTCAAGATCATGGCCAAGGAGCTCGGCGTGCCGGTCATCATGCTCTCCCAGCTGAACCGTTCTCTCGAGGGCCGTACCGGCAAGCGCCCGCAGATGAGCGACCTGCGCGAATCGGGCTCCATCGAGCAGGACGCCGACATCATCATGCTGCTCGACCGCTCGAGCACCGAGGCGGAGGCCGAGCGCGATGACCGACCGGACTTTGGCATCACGCGCGTGATCCTCGCCAAGAACCGTTCGGGCCCGGTTGGCGACGTGGACCTGATGTTCCTGCCCGCCTCGACCAAGTTCTATGAGATTGACGAACACGCGGTTGAGTAATGCGAGGTAGGCGCTTCGCGCCTATAATGTGAGGGCTGGGTCGTTTGACCCCGCGGTCGGACGCTCGTCCGATATGTTCGAAGACCTGTCCGGGTCGATGTGCCCGGGCGATTGAATTGAGGAGTGGCCATGCCGTCAACAGTGTTGGTGGGTACCCAGTGGGGCGACGAGGGCAAGGGCAAAATCTGCGACCTGATCGCACCCGAGTTCGACTGCGTCGTCCGCTACCAGGGCGGTAACAACGCCGGGCATACCATCGTGGTGGGCGATAAGAAGTACGGCCTGCACCAGGTCCCCTCGGGCATCATGTACCCCGACTGCGTGTCGGTGATCGGCAACGGCTGCGTGGTCAATCCCGCTGTCCTGCTCGAGGAGATCGACATGTTCGAGGGCGACGGCATCTCCACCGCCAACCTCAAGGTCTCCGGCAACGCCCATGTGATCATGCCTTACCACGTCGATCTCGACGGCGCGTACGAGGAGCTGCTCGGCAAGAACAACATCGGCACCACCAAGCGCGGCATCGGCCCTTGCTATCAGGACAAGATGGCCCGCATCGGCATCCGCATGCAGGACCTCATGGATGAGGCAACCTTCCGCGAGAAGCTCGAGATCGCCCTCGCCCGCGTGAACCCGCAGCTCGAGCGCATCTTCGATATGCCTGCTTACACCGTGGACCAGATCTGCGAGACCTATCTGCCCATGGCCGAGCGCCTGCGCCCCTATATCTGCGAGACGGGCCTTTTGCTCAACAACCTCGTGGAGGAGGGCAAGGAGATCCTGTTCGAGGGCGCCCAGGCGACACTGCTCGACATCGACCATGGCACCTACCCGTTCGTGACCTCTTCCAACTGCACTGCCGGCGGCGCCGTGACCGGTTCCGGCGTGGGCATGAAGAACATCGATCGTGTGCTGGGCATCATGAAGGCCTACATCACGCGCGTGGGCTCCGGCCCCATGCCGACCGAGCTCGACTATGAGACGAGCGACGAGGGCCGCACCCTCACCGAGGTCGGCCACGAGTACGGCGTGACCACCGGCCGTCGTCGCCGTTGCGGTTGGTTCGACGGCGTGATCGCCCGCTACGCCACCCGCGTGAACGGCCTGACCGACATCGCGCTCACCAAGCTCGACGTGCTTTCCGAGTTCGACACCATCAAGGTGTGCGTCGCCTACGACTGCGACGGCGTGCGCTACACCAGCGTGCCCGAGCACACCGCGGCGTTCGCCCATGCGGTGCCCGTGTACGAGGAGCTGCCCGGCTGGAAGTGCGACATCACTGGGTGCCGCACGTTCGAGGAGCTGCCCCAGGCCGCCCAGGACTACGTGACCTACGTGGAAAACCTGGCGGGCTGCAAGGTGAGCTTCGTGGCCGTGGGCCCTGACCGCGAGCAGACGATCGTTCGCGACTGGAATAAGTAATTCAGCCAAGTCAGCGCGCCGTCCGGTTGGGCGGCGCCTTGCTCTAGAGGAGGACGCATGAGCGCAACCGAGAACACCATCGACATCCTGCTGCTGGGTAGCGGCGGTCGCGAGCACGCCCTGGCTGCCAAGCTCGCCGAGTCCCCGCGCTGCGGCACGCTCTACATCGCCCCGGGCAACGGCGGCACGCTCGAGTTGGGCGAGAACGTCGCCCTCGACGCCGAGGATCCGTCTGCGGTTGCGGATTTTGCCCGTGAGACCGGTTGCGGCCTGGTTGTGATCGGCCCCGAGGCCCCGCTCGTGAAGGGCGTGGCCGACGCCGTGCGCGAGGCCGGTATCGCCTGCTTTGGCCCGGGTGCCGCGGGTGCGCAGCTCGAGGGTTCCAAGCGCTTCTCCAAGGAGCTCATGGCCCGCGCTGGCATTCCCACCGCCGCCTACGGTTCCTTCACCGACGAGGAGTCCGCCCTCGCTTACGTTCGCGAGCAGGGTGCCCCCGTGGTTGTGAAGGCCGATGGCCTGGCCGCCGGCAAGGGCGTTGTGGTGGCCCTTACTCTCGACGAGGCCCTGCAGGCCGTGCACGAGTGCTTTGACGGTGCGTTTGGCGCTGCGGGCAGCACCGTCGTCATCGAGGAGATGCTGACCGGTCCCGAGTGCACGCTGCTCGCCTTCACGGACGGCAAGACCGTCCGTCCCATGGCGACCTCTCAGGACCACAAGCGCGCCCTCGAGGGCGACCTCGGTCCCAACACGGGTGGCATGGGCGTGTACAGCCCCGTGCCGATCGTCACAGACGAGGAGCACGCAGAGATGTGCCGCATCCTGGACGAGACCATCGCCGCCGCCAATCGCGAGGGCATCGATTTCCGCGGCTGCCTGTACGGCGGCTTCATGCTCACGCCTGAGGGCCCCAAGGTCATCGAGTACAACGCCCGCTTTGGCGACCCCGAGACCGAGGTGCTGATGCCTCGCCTCAAGAGCGACCTGGTCGAGGTCATGCTCGCCTGCGCCGAGCAGCGCCTGGACGAGGTCGAGCTCGAGTGGTGCGACGAGTGGGCCGTGTCCGTGGTCCTCACGAGCGCCGGTTACCCGGGTTCGTACGAGAAGGGCAAGGTCATCACCGGTATCGAGGATGCCGCGGCCATGGAGAACGTGACCGTGTACCACGCCGGCACCGCCGTGAACGAGGATGGCGAGCTTGTCACCTCCGGCGGCCGCGTGCTCGACGTGACCGCGCTCGGCGAGACCTTCGAGGCTGCCCGCGACCTGGCGTATGCCGCCTGCGAGAAGATCGCCTTTGAGGGCAAGACCCTTCGCCGCGATATCGGCCTGCGCGCCCTTCGCGGCCGCGACGCTTGGGACGCATAAAACGCGATTGCGCCGCGCCCGCGCAAAGGTTTCACGCGCCGAAGCCGGGGACTGTGCGAATGCTGGTTTAGAGGGTAGGAATGTCGAAAGGCGCTTGGATTTTCCAGCGGGTTTTTTGACGTTCCTACCCCATATTTCAAAGCGCATGTATGCGCGGGCAGGGAGAGAGCCATGGATAACGAGGAATTCGAGGCCGAGGTCATCGAGAACGGGCGACCCGTGGGGGAGGCCGAGGTCATCGAGGGGGAGCAGCCAGTCGAGGAGGCCGAGAAGACGCTCATCTTGGGTGACGACGACCCGCGCGACGCCGGGCTCCACGAGCGCATCATCTCGGAAGAGCAGGCATGGCACGGCAAGTTCCTCGATGTACGCAGCGCGCAGGTCGAGCTGCCGAACGGCCGCGTGACGGGCCGCGACCTGGTGCGCCACCCCGGTGCTGCCGCCGTGGTCGCGCTGACGGAGACGGGCAAGATCGTCCTTGTGCGTCAGTACCGCACCGCGATCGACCGCGTGACCGTGGAAATTCCCGCGGGCAAGCTCGATCCGGGCGAGGATCCGCTCGATTGCGCCAAGCGCGAGCTGCTCGAGGAGACCGGGTTCTCCGCCGGCCGCATCCAGTACCTCACCACCATCGCCACGACTCCCGGTTTTTGCGACGAGGTCATCCATATCTACATGGCAACGGGTCTCACCTTCAGCGGCGCGAATCCCGATGACGATGAGTTCGTGAATGTGGATCTGGTGCCGCTGGCAGAGCTGATTGATGCGGTGCTCGACGGCAAAATCGAGGACGCCAAGACCGTTGTGGGCGCGCTTGCCTGCGATGCGATCTCGCATAGGCTCTAATTCGTCCCGCCGGCCCCGAGAGGGGTCGAGGGTTTGGGCTGGTCCTCGTTCCCGCGGAATCGCCCAAACCCTTGACCCCTCTCGGGGCCTACCTCACATGAGCCGATATGCTCGCAAATGAATTCTGTTGCAGGAAAGATGCCTATGTTCAAACGCTTCATTTCGTATTACGGGCCCGAGAAGGGGCTGTTTATCGCCGACACGGTCTGCGCGTTGACGTATGCGGGGATCGACCTGGCGTTTCCGATTATCCTGCGCGCGCTGACGGGTGGGTTGTTCACCGAGGGCGCGGCGGCCATCATGGACGGTCTTCTGTTCCTGGGGCTCGGGCTCGTGGGACTGTATATCGTCCGTACGGCATGCATTTATTTCGTCTCCGCACAGGGGCACATCATGGGCGCGCGTATGGAGTCGCGCATGCGCGAGGACCTGTTCGACCAGTACGAGCGCTTTAGCTTCGCCTACTTCGACGCCCATAACTCGGGCGACATGATGAGTCGCGTGGTCAACGACCTCTTCGACATCTGCGAGGGCGCGCATCACCTGCCCGAGTGGATTATCATCTGCGGCATCAAGATCATCGGCGCCCTGGCCATCCTCTTCACCATCTCGCCTGAGCTCGCGGGCGCTCTCACGCTGGTCACGGTTGTGTTCGTGGCGCTCATGGTTCGCCAGAACCTGCACATGCGCAGCGTGTTTGCCGATAACCGCGCCAAGATCTCCGAGGTGAATTCGCAGCTTCAGGACTCCCTGGCGGGCATGCGCGTGGTGAAGTCCTTCGCGAACGAGGAGACCGAGCGTGCGAAGTTCCGCGTGGCGAACGACCGATACCTCGATTCGAAGGTCGCGCAGTACAAGGTGATGGGTAGCTATCAGGCGACCAGCGCCGTCATGACGGCGATGCACTACATCACTATCGTGCTCTTCGGCGGGTACCTGGTGGCGCAAGGTCAGATGACGGCCGTCGATATGGCCACGTTCGCCCTGTACATCAGCCTGTTCACCGGGCCCATCGAGACGCTTGTGAACTCAACGGAGATGTTCCAAAAGGCCATTGCGGGATTCCGCCGCATGGACGAGGTGCTTGCCACTGCGCCCGACGTTCAGGACAAGCCCGGCGCACGCGCGCTCGAAGTGACGGAGGGCGCGATCGAGTATCGCGACGTGTGCTTTTCTTACGAGCAGGGCGAGGCGGCCGAGGCGGGTGCCGAGGTGCATCCGGTGATCGACCATATGAACCTCTCCATCAAACCCGGTGAGACGATCGCACTGGTGGGTCCCTCCGGTGGCGGCAAGTCGACGACCTGCGCGCTGCTCCCGCGCTTCTACGATATTGCGAGCGGCTCGATCACCATCGACGGTCAGGATGTGCGCGATGTCACGCAGCACAGCCTGCGCAGCGCGATCGGTCTGGTGCAGCAGGATGTTTACCTGTTCGACGGTACCTTGCGCGACAACATCGCCTACGGCCGTCCGGGGGCTACGAACGCCGAGATCGAAGACGCCGCCCGCAAGGCGAACATCCACGACTTCATCGCGAGCTTGCCCGAAGGCTACGACACCGTGGTGGGCGAGCGCGGCAGCCGCCTGTCCGGTGGACAAAAGCAGCGCGTGGCAATCGCCCGCGTCTTCCTCAAGGATCCGGCGATCTTGATCCTGGACGAGGCCACCTCGGCTCTGGACAACGAGAGCGAGGAGGCGGTGCAGGAATCGCTCGAGCGCCTCGCCGCCGATCGCACCACGATCATCATCGCCCACAGGCTCTCGACCATCAAAAACGCGGATGAGATCGCGACGGTGGAGCGTGGTCGCGTTGTGGAGCGCGGCACCCATGAGGAGCTTCTCGCTCGTGGCGGCACGTATGCTCGGTACTATCGAATGCAGTTCGAAGGCGCGCGAGCGCGTGACGTGAGGTAGGCGATGGGCAAAAAGCACGAAATGACACCGGAAGAGGCGCGCGACCTGTTCGCCGAGCTCGACGCATCGGGCGTGCTCGATCCCGACGATGCCCCCGGGTGCGAACAATCCTCTCGCGGCATCTTTGGCAGTCGCAGGGCGAAGAAGAGGGCGGCGAAGAAAGAGGCGCAGCGCGCTGCGATCGACCCGCTTTCCGATGACGACCCTTCGGGCTCGCAGGTGAGCAAGACCATCTCTCGCACGGCCGTGCTGGTGATCATGGGCGTGTTCGTGTTCGTTCTCGGCATGCAGATCGTCTACGGGGTGAGTCGCCGCCTCAACACCGCCAACCTGTCCGACCGCGCGAACGCCGAGACGGTGTCGCACGCGATGGACTCCGGTGTGGAGTGGGGCAACGGTTTCACGCAGTTCCCGCGCGAGTTCACGGTGAACGAGGCGAGCGAGAAGACGGGGACGATCGAGGTTTCCGTGGTTGATGCCGATTCGCGCAACGAGCTCGAGCTTCTGTCCAACTCGCAGATCCAGGCCTCGGCTTTGGCGACGAACGCCCTGCTCAACGAGAAGATCAATCGAGTGGTCTACAACGTGTACGCCCTTGTGGACGACAGCGGCGCGTTCCAGCACGATAGCCTGTTCGGCTTCTTGCCGGCGCGCGGTGCCCGTCGAGCGATGCTCACCTTCGTGTGGACCAAGACGCAGTCCGCCACGCCGTCCAACATCGATTGGGAGCTCAAGATCATCGGCATGGATGACGATCTGGCCGAGGCGATTCAAAAGCAGGTGAACTCGGTAAGCTCGCTGGCCGAGGACCCGGGCGCCACGCAGGCCGAGATCGACGAAGACCTGCGCTTGCGTGAAGAGGAGGCCGCGCTGTTCTTTGAATAGCCGGGCTGCCGCGCAGATTATGAGAAAGGGCATCGACTCAAGGTCGATGCCCTTTTTACGTTCGGGGAAATGGGAAGGCCGTGCGTCCCGCGTGGCTTACGCCAGCAGTGCGGCAACCTTGCCGAGCGTGGGCTCGAAGGATACGCCGCGCATCTCGAAATCAGGCTGCTCACGGGTGATGCGCATGGCGTCGCGCACGAGTTCGCCGGCAAAATCAACCGCTTCGCGCGTGGTGCGGCCGGTGTAGATCGCGGCGGTGAGGGCGCTGGCGAACAGGTCGCCCGTGCCGTGCAACATGTAGGGGAGCAGCTCGCTGGAGATTTCCTCGACCTGGTCACCTTCGGTGGCGCTGGCGAGATAGTTGCGGATGATGGGCTCATCGCCGTGGACGATGCCCTTGATGACGACCGTCTTGGCGCCCATGTCGAGCAGGGCGCTGGCGTTCTTCTGGACGAATTCGACGGAGACGTCCTGGCCCTCGTAGGGGATGCCGGTGAGGATGGAGGCCTCGGTGAGATTGGGGGTGAGCACGTCGGCGCCGTCGACGAGGGCCGCCATGGCCTCGCACAGCTCGTCGGTGTAGGTGGGATACTTCACACCGCCGTCGCCCATGACGGGGTCGACGATGCGGAGGGCGCTCGGGTATTCGCGATAGAGGCGCTGGATGACGGCGACCTGTTCGGCCGAACCGAGGAAGCCGGAATAGACGCCGTCGAGATCGACGTTCTCCTCACGCCAAGCGTCGAGGTAAGCCTCGAGCATGCAAGTGGTGTCGTGCATGTGGAAGACGGGGAATTTGGTGTGGGCGCTGAAGAGGGCCGTGGGGACGGGGCAGACGTCCACGCCGGCGGCGCTGAGGACGGGGATTGCCACGCCGAGGGAGCATTTGCCGTAGCCGCACATGTCGTGGACGGCCGCGACGCGCGGGATGTACGCGCCTTCGCGCTGATAAAGCTTGGTCATGATTCGGTTTCCTTTCCGCGGACTTATGGACCAGCGTACGGGTACAGGGTAGCACTGGTTGCGGCGTGTGCGATTGCGCAATTGGGGACAGACACAAATTGTGCCTGTGTGCGGGCGTGGGGCCGCTGGCGGTGCTGGACGCCGGCGGATCGATGGGCGAAGTGTTGCAATTGGTGCCTGTTCCCAATTGAGACTTTCTGACCCCTCGCCGAATAATCCTGAGTTGAGACGGGAATTTGGTCGCGAAGGCCGCTCGAGGGCGTATTATGCAGGTGCGGGGCGCTCGTGCGCTGGCGGCGCTCCCGCACCGTAACCAACATCGGGAAGGGTTTCACCATGGCAGATGTGCACGAGCTTCTCTCCGTCTGGATCGAGAATGTGAAAGATGAGGAGCTCCTTGCGGAGCTCAAGGCCATGAAGGAGGCGGGCGACGAGGAGGCGATCACCGACGCGTTCTTCCAGGAGCTCGCGTTCGGCACCGCCGGTCTGCGCGGTACGCTCGGCGCCGGTACCAACCGCATGAACATCTACACCGTCGGTCGCGCTACGCAGGGCTTCGCCGATTACCTGGTGAAGAACTTCGAGAACCCCACCGTGGCCATCGCGCGCGACAGCCGCAACAACGGCGAGCTGTTCGTCAAGACCACTGCGGCGATCCTGGCTGCCAACGGCGTGACTTCGTACGTGTATCCCAAGATCTCCCCCGTGCCTACGCTCTCGTGGGCCACGCGCTACCTCGAGTGCTCCGGCGGTATCTGCATGACCGCGAGCCACAATCCGGCTGCTTATAACGGCTACAAGGCATACGGCCCGGATGGCTGCCAGATCACGAGCGAGGCGGCCGATGCCATCTCCGCGGCCATGAACGCCTGCGACCCGTTCCACGACGTCAAGACCATGGATTTCGATGAGGCTGTGGAGCAGGGCCTGGTCAAGTGGATCGGCGACGAGGTCCTCGACGCCTATTACGACGCCGTGGCCGATAAGTCGGTGAACAACCTCACCGACGAGCAGATCGCCAACGCTCCGCTCAAGCTCGTCTACACCCCGCTCAACGGCACCGGTTTGATCCCGGTCACCACCGTCCTCAACAAGGTGGGCGTGACCGACATCACCGTGGTTCCCGAGCAGCGCGACCCGGATGGCGACTTCCCGACCTGCCCGTATCCCAACCCCGAGATCCGCGAGGCCATGCAGAAGGGCATCGACCTGTGCCAGGAGGTCAAGCCCGACCTGCTGCTCGCGACCGACCCGGATGCCGACCGCGTGGGCGTTGCCTGCGCCGACGGCGACGATTACACGCTGCTGACCGGTAACGAGATGGGCGTTCTGCTGCTCGACTACATCTGCAAGATGCGCGCCGAGCGCGGGGAGGACCTGTCCAACAAGGTTGCCGTCACCACCATCGTGTCCTCCGCCATGGTGGATGCCCTGGCCGAGGAGTACGGGTTCGAGCTGCGTCGCTGCCTCACGGGCTTCAAGTACATCGGCGATATCATCACCGGTCTGTCCGACGCCGGCGAGGTCGACCGCTTCATCTTTGGCTTTGAGGAGAGCTACGGCTACCTCTCCGGCGACCATGTGCGCGACAAGGACGCCGTCAACGCCTCCATGCTCATCTGCCAGATGGCTCAGTACTACAAGCTGCAGGGCAAGAACCTGGTCCAGGCCATGCGCGCCCTGTACGAGAAGCACGGCTTCTATCACAACAAGACCGTCTCGCTGAGCTACCCCGGCGCCGATGGTGCCGCCAAGATGGCCGGCATCATGGCCGGCCTGCGCGCCGAGGCCCCTGCCGAGATCGCCGGCGCCAAGGTCGAGGCCGTGGTGGATTACGCCACATGCGTGAACGGTCTGCCCAAGGCCGACGTTATCGAGTTCGATCTTGAGGGTGGGAACAAGGCCATCGTGCGTCCTTCCGGCACCGAGCCCAAGATCAAGCTGTACATCTTTGCCAAGGGCGAGGACGCGGCTGCCGCCGATGCGCTCATCGACGCCATCGAGGAGGATGGCCGCAAGCTGCTGTCCTAGCGTTCCAGCCTCAATTTAGGGACTGTCCCTAAATTGAGGTCCACGGAGCAAGGCAGCCGTGTGTAATTGGGGACGGGTGCGTTTTGCGCATCCGCCGGGACTGAAGCCGGGTCGTCTGCATCTGCGGGCGACCCGCTTTTTTGTGCGAAAAACGGGCGTGTTCTCCCCGTGTGCCAGGAGGGGTCGAACGGCGGAAGAATCGCTTGAAAAGGCGCACATGGCCTTATGCAAGCGTCGATTTATGGCATGGCGTCGCCTGATGGCGCGGAGGCTCCTACTGCATTCCGCTGATGAGGCGCGCCTTGCGGATGCAAGTGGGAACGCGCTCGCTGAGCAGGGCGATATCTTCGGCGGTGACGTTGCTTGCAAGGGAAAGGCGCAGGGCGCCGCGTGCCGTTGGGGCGGGGATGCCCATGGCGGTGAGGACGTGCGATGGTTCGGTGGAGCCGGTTGAGCAGGCCGAGCCCGTGGCGGCCGCAACGCCTGCTCGGTCAAGCAAGACCACAAGCAGTTCGCCGTCGACGTCGTCGCACGTGAAGGATGCAATTGAAGGAAGGCGGTCGTCGAGGCCCGCGGGGATGGGCGCGCCGGTGAGCCGGATGCCGTCGACGTGCTCCACGAGATGGCCGATGAGCGCGTCGCGCAAGGTGGAAATGCGTGTCATGTCGGCCGTGAGGTGCTCGCACGCCTCCTCGAGTGCCGCTGCCATGCCAACGATGCCGGCGAGGTTCTCGGTGCCCGCCCGCTCACCGCGCTCCTGGGCGCCGCCGGCGATGAGCGGCGGGATGGAAAAGCCTTCGCGCAGGTATAGGGCGCCAATGCCGCGCGGCCCATGAAACTTGTGGCCGGAGAGCGAGAGCGCGTCGACGTCGAGTTCGCGCACATCGACGGGGATGTGGCCCACGGCCTGCACCGCGTCGGTGTGGAAGGGCGCGCCGTGCGCGTGGGCGATGGCGGCGAGCTTGCGAACGGGTTCGATGGTACCGACCTCGTTGTTGGCGAGCATGATTGAAACGAGTGCCGCAGGGGCGTTCGTGCCGGCTCCCGCCTCGCGTGCGTCATGCTCTGCAAGTGCGCGTTCAAGCTCGGAGGGGTGAACGCGGCCTTGCGCGTCGACCGACAGATATGTGACGCGAACGCCTTCGGCCTCAAGGTCCTGGCAGCAGTGCAGGATGGCGTGGTGCTCGATTGCGCTGGTCACGATGTGGGGGACGGCGCGGTCGCCATATGCGTCGCGGAAACGGCGTGCGGCTCCGCGCAGGATCCAGTTGTCGGATTCCGAGCCGCCGCTGGTGAAGTAAATCTCGTCGGCATGCTCGGCGCCAAGGAGGCGGGCCATGGTGCCACGCGCCTCCCCGAGCGCGACGGCAGCTTCGCGCGCCATGCGGTGGATTCCGCTCGGGTTGCCGAACGAGTGGGTGAGATAGGGCGTCATGGCCTCGAGCGCGCGAGGCGAGAGCGGCGTGGTGGCCGCGTTGTCGGCATAGATGTAGGGCATGATGTCGGTCATGGGCGATGGTCGAATCTCTTAGCGCAGGACGAAGAACCAGAACAGGGCGAGGGCGATTGCGGCAACGATCATGATTCCGAGGGCGATCTTGATTCGCCTACGTTGACGGTCCTGGCGGGAAGTGAAGATGGCGCGTCCTTTTTTGGGCGTTGAGATGTAGTTGCGCCTCGGGGAAATATTGCCGCCACCTTCGTGCGTGCGGACCTGCAGCGTTGGGCTGGTGACCGGGATGCGCGAGGGCGATTGGCTCGAGGGGATGCCGTTTTGGGCGGAGCCCCCGCTGCCGTACGAAACCTTGCGCACGGGGACGCGCGCCTTGCGGTCCGATGCGGGTGCGTTGGGGTTATCCACGGGCGGCAGGTAGGTCGGGTCGCTCGTGGCGACCCCCATGTGCTTGCGCGTCCCTCCGATGACGGGGCGCGGCTGGGATGTCTGCTCGTCCATGAACACCTCGTTGAATAGCGGGTTCGATAACGCAATTGTATGGTCAACGTCTGCCTTGTGTGCACGGCTTTGCGCCGAAAGCGCGCCCTCTTCACCACTCCGCCATGCCCAGCCAAGCCTCGATTTGGGGAGAGGCCCTATTTGAAGTTGCTCGCGGCGGCACGGTGCGCTGGGGCCTCAATTTGGGGACTGTCTCTGAATTGAGGTCTCCGAGTTGAGACCGGGGTGCGTTTCATTGCAAAGCCGTGTCGATTCAGCGTGTGCATTTGGTACGCACGTTGCGCGCGTATAATTTCCACCGTATGGCCGTGCATGGCAACCAAGAGGGGAACTCGCATGTCTTTTGACGCCGATCTGTCCGAATTCACCGCGTTCGATTCCGACACCGACCACCCGCATGACGAGTGCGGCGTGTTCGGCGTTTGGGCGCCCGATCGCGACGTCGCTCGCCTGACCTACTTCGGCCTGCGCGCGCTGCAGCATCGTGGCCAGGAGTCTGCCGGCATCGCCGTGGGCGACGGCGGCACGGTCATGGTCCGCAAGGACCTCGGCCTGGTGAGCCGTGTGTTCTCCAACGCCGACATCAACGCCCTGCAGGGCCAGCTGGCCGTCGGCCATGTGCGTTACGGCACCGCCGGCGCCAAGAGCTGGGAGGAGTCCCAGCCCCACCTTTCCACCATCGGCGAGGTCATCGTGGCCCTCGCGCACAACGGCACCCTGGTGAACACCGATGAGCTGCGCCGCCAGCTGATCGAGCTCGGCGTGCCCTTCAACTCGAACTCCGATTCCGAGGTCGCCGTCAAGCTCATCGGCTACTTCACCCAGGAGACGCATCATCTGCGCGAGGGCATTCGCAAGACGATGGAGCTCATCCGCGGTGGTTACGCCATGGCACTCATCAACGAGGAGGCGCTGTACGCCTTCCGCGATCCGCACGGCGTCCGTCCGCTCGTGCTCGGCCGCTTGACCAACGACGAGGGCGTGGCCGCCGCCGACGCCGCCGCGGCAGCTTCCGCCATGCCCAGCGACGCCGCCTCCGCCGAGGACCTCGTGGGCGACGCGGTCGTGGCCTCCACCGCCGGTTGGGTCGTTGCCTCCGAAACCTGCGCGCTCGACATCATCGGCGCCGAGTATGTGCGCGATATCCGCCCCGGCGAGATCCTGCGCATCAGCGCCGAGGGCCTCGTGTCCGAGCAGGGCGTGCCCGCCGCCGAGAAGAGCGCGCACTGCATCTTCGAGCAGGTCTACTTCGCTCGTCCCGACTCCATCGTGGACGGCAAGTCCATCTACGCCTGCCGTTACGACATGGGCCGCAAGCTGGCACTCGAGTGCCCGGTCGAGGCCGACATGGTCATCGGCACGCCCGACTCCGGTCTGCCTTCGGCCGAGGGTTACGCCTTTGAGAGCGGTATCCCCTACGGTACCGGCCTCATCAAGAACCGCTATGTGGCCCGTACCTTCATCGAGCCCACGCAGGAGCTGCGCGCCATGGGCGTGCGCCTCAAGCTCAACCCGCTCAAGGATGTGATCGAGGGCAAGCGCATCGTGGTCGTGGACGACTCCATCGTGCGCGGCACCACCATGGTCCAGCTCGTGCGAATGCTGCGTCAGGCCGGCGCCAAGGAGATTCACATCCGCATCAACTGCCCGGAGGATATCTGGCCGTGCTTCTACGGCGTGGACACCGGCGAGCAGAGCCAGCTCATTTCTGCGACCAAATCCGTCGAGGAGGTTTGCGAGTTCATCGGCGCCGACACGCTCGCGTTCCTGTCCGTGGATGCGCTGCTCGAGTGCGTTCCCAAGGGCGGCTACTGCACCGCGTGCTTCACCGGCGAGTACCCGGTTGCGATTCCGGAGAGCTTCGGCCGCGAGAAGTTCATCGAGGGCTATGTGCCGCGCAACCTCAGCAAACCCGAGCCCATCACCGGTCACTGCGTTGCCGACAAGGCCGAGGACCGTAGCTGGGAAGAGGCTCACGGCGAGTAGCCGCGTTCCAACATGCGATTTGTCTGCCCTCGGCGCTTCGGCGCCGGGGGCGTTTTTCGTGCCGGGGTGGCGGGGCGGCGCTGCGCCGGCGTCTCAATTTGTACCTGCCCCCAAATGAGACGTTGGCCCTGCTATCATGCTGTACTAGGAATTCCCTGGGTCGAAAGGAACCTCACATGGCCGAGAGCAAGCACGTAACGTACGAGGACGCCGGCGTCGATACCGCCGAGGGTGGCCGCGCGGTCGACGCGATCAAGCAGATGGTCAAGGAGACCAACCGCCCCGAGGTCATCGGCGGCATCGGTGGCTTCGGTGGCCTGTTCTCCGCCGCCGCGCTCAAAGACATGGAGGACCCGATCCTCATCTCCGGAACTGACGGCGTGGGCACCAAGCTCGTGCTCGCTCAGATTCTCGACCGCCACGAGACGGTCGGCCAGGATCTCGTTGCCATGTGCGTGAACGACATCCTCGCCTCCGGCGCCGAGCCGCTGTTCTTCCTCGATTACGTTGCCATCGGCCATATCGAGGCCGAGCACATGGCCAAGATCGTCAAGGGCGTGGCCGACGGCTGCAAGCTCGCGGGCTGTGCGCTCGTGGGCGGCGAGATGGCCGAGCATCCCGGCGTCATGCGTCCGGACGACTACGATCTGGCCGGCTTCACCGTGGGTGTTGTCGATCGCCCCAAGATGATCGACCCCGCCAACGTGCGTGAGGGCGACGTCATCATCGGTCTGCCTTCCACCGGCGTCCACTCCAACGGCTACTCGCTGGTCCGCAAGGTCATCGGTGTCGACGGCATCGTTCCAGGCACCCCCGAGGCCGAGGCCAAGAAGGCCGAGCTCGAGTCCATCGAGCTCACGCCTGGTCTGTCCCTGGCCGACGGCCTGCTTGCCCCGACCCGCATCTACGTGAAGCCCATCCTCGAGCTGCTCCGCGGCGAGGCTGGCAAGCACGTTCACGCCATTGCCCACATCACCGGTGGCGGCATCACCGAGAATCTCAACCGCGCCCTGCCCGCGAATGTCGACGCACTTGTGGAGCGCGATGGCTCCAAGATGGGTTGGGATGTTCCCGCCGTCATTACCTATGTGTCCGAGAATGCCGAGCTCACGCCCAACGAGGCCTGCAAGACCTTCAACATGGGTGTCGGCCTGATGCTGATCGTTTCCGCCGAGGACGAGTCCGCCGTGACCGAGGCCCTCGTCGCCATGGGCGAGAAGCCGTTCCGCGTGGGCACCTGCATCGCGGGCTCCGGCGAGGTGAAGTACACCGATGAGCAGTAAGGACGAGCAGTCCCTGGACGCCGCCGTGGCAGAGGTCGCGGCGGCTGCCCGTGTTTCCGGCATGCCCGATATCAACGAGCTGCAGGACGTCCGCGCAGCCCTTGCTCGCGAGGACCGCGCACCGCTGCCCATCGGCGTGTTGCTCTCTGGTTCCGGCACCAACCTGCAGGCGCTCATCGACGCCATCGACGCCGGTACGCTCAATGCCGAGATCAAGCTCGTTGTGGGTAGCCGTCCCTCTGCCTTTGGCCTTAAGCGCGCCGAGGCGGCGGGCATCCAGACGCTCACGTTGTCCAAGGAGATCTACGCCGATCCGATCCAGGCGGATGAGGTCATTGCCCATGAGCTGCTTGCGGCAGGCTGCGAGTATGTGGTTATGGCCGGTTACATGCGCATGGTTCATGCTCCGCTGCTCGCCACGTTCCCCAATCGCGTGATCAATATCCATCCCGCGCTGCTGCCGAGCTTCCAAGGTGCCCATGGCATCCAGGATGCGTTCGACCGCGGCGTCAAGGTGACCGGCGTGACCGTGCATATCGCCAACGCGGTGTACGACATGGGGCCGATCATCGCCCAGCGCGCCCTCGTGGTCGAGGAGGATTGGGATGTGGACACGCTCGAGGAGCACATCCACGCCATCGAGCACGTACTGTATCCGGAGGTCATGCAGATGCTGGCCGACGGGCGTGTGCATGTGCGCGAGAACCTCACGGTCGAGGTGCGTTCGCTCGCGTAGCGGGCCGAGCACAATGCGTTTCGCATTGCGCCTTGCAGCTCGTTTCGCTGCGCCGCCGCTCCGGCAAGTAGCATCGTCTAGCGAGAGGTCGCCCGCGTGCCCTTGGGGTGCGCGGGCGCTTCTTGTCGAGGCAATCGATGATGGACGCCGGGGCCATGGTTCGTTCATGGCCTCGGCGTCCTCGCATGAAACAGGCGTGTTCGAACGGCACTCATATGCCAAAAACCGACTCGATGCAGAGGCGCCTGGCGATGCGGTGTGAGACAATACAACGATATGCGTGTACAAGAGCCGCTCCGCGCGGCCCGTCACAAGTGAAGGAAGGCCCTCGTTATGGCAGTGAATAGGAAGAGCGCCAAAATCAAGCGCGAGAAGCCCGAGTCCGAGGCGGCTCCCACAAAGCGCCAGGTGAAGGAGGCGCGCAAGGAGAAGCTCTCTAAAACCGCCAAGATCGTGCTCGTGGTCATCGGCATCCTCGCCATGCTCCTGTCTGTGACCGCCATGGCGTGCTCCGGCGTGCTCAACGAGGTCAACAAGGAAGAGCCCTACGAGCTCACCGGCGGTGTGGCCGCCACGGTGAACGGCGTCAACATCAAGGAGGACACCGTTACCAACCAGATCATGAGCCTGCGCAAGGGCTCCTACGACAAGGACGCCGATTGGGCCGCCTATCTCGCGAGCCAGGGCCTTACGCCCGAGTCATATCGCGAGAACGTCATCGACGGTATCGCCCGCCAGTACCTGCTGGTCGAGGCCGAGAAGGAGTACGGGATCACCGTCTCCCAGGAGGACCTCGACAAAGCCTGGAAGGACGCCGTGAAGAACTACGGCGGCGACGAGAAGGCCTTCGTCGAGATGATCGAGCAGGTTGGTTTTACCAAGGATACGTACCTGGAGAACATCAAGAGCTCCTTGGCCCAGCAGAAGCTCAAGGACGAGGTCGCGCCCGCCGAGAAGCCCTCGGACGAGGAGGTCGTTACCTACCTCAACGAGAACCTCTCCACCTACAACGGCGCCCGCCGTTCCTCGCACATCCTGTTCAAGCTCGCCGAGGACGCTACCGATGAGGAGCGCGCAAAGGTCGAGGCCGAGGCCCAGAAGGTGCTCGACCAGATCAACGCGGGCGAGCTTGAGTTCGCCAAGGCCGCAAAGAAGTACTCTGAGGATTCTTCCGCCGACAAGGGTGGCGATGTGGGTTGGGACAAGCTCACCACGTTTGTGCCCGAGTATCAGGACGCCCTTTCCAAGCTCGGCGTCGACCAGGTCAGCGGGCTGGTGAAGACCACCTATGGCTACCACATCATCAAGTGCACGGAGCTGTTCGAGGTCCAGACCGTGACCTCTCTCGACGAGGTGCCCGAGGGCATTCGCACATATGTTTCCGACATGCTCGAGTCCCAGGCGGTGGCCACGGCCTATGGCGAGTGGCTGACCGACTACACCGAGAAGGCCGAGATCAAGATCAACCCCATGCCCGAGAACGTGCCCTACAACGTGGACATGAAGAAGGCATCTGAGAAGAAGGACGATTCCGCCAAGTAGGCGGATGCGAGGAGGCATCCCATGACGTACGAAGAGCTGCATGCCGAGATGGTCGCCGCCATGAAGGCAAAGGACAAGGTCCGCCTGGGCGTTGCGCGCCTGGTGCTGGGTGAGCTGAAGAACGCCGCCTCCCGCGGCGGCG
Organism: Collinsella intestinalis; assembly: GCF_902364775.2. Classification (GTDB taxonomy): domain Bacteria; phylum Actinomycetota; class Coriobacteriia; order Coriobacteriales; family Coriobacteriaceae; genus Collinsella. The sequence continues at coordinate 94,262 of NZ_CABJEU020000001.1, forward strand.
CGCACGAGATCACCGAGGAAGAGGTGACCGCCCAGATCAAGCGCACGCTCAAGCAGACGAGCGAGACGCTCGAGATGTCCGAGAAGGCCGGCAACAACGCCGAGCGTACCGAGAATCTGCGCGAGCAGGTGGCGGTGCTCGAGAGCCTGCTTCCGCAGCAGGTTTCCGGCGATGAGCTCGTGGCGCTGGTCGAGAAGACGATCGCCGAGCTGGGTGCCACGTCCAAGAAGGACATGGGTCGCGTGATGGGTGCTCTCACTGCCGCGACGAACGGCAACTTCGATAAGCCCGCCGCCGCCAAGGAGGTTGGCTTGCGTCTGTCTTAGTGTGCAATTGGGGACGGGTGCAAATTACACATAGCAGTGCGGGTTGCGCACGGCGTTGCCTGGGAGGGCGGCAAGACGGGTGTCTTGCCGCCCTCTCTCATTGAGGCCTGAAATATCTTGCACTGTGTATAAGTGTGTATATACTGTACCTATCGAGTATACACAGTATGCTCGGTCTGGTCGCGCCATGACGTCTGGGGCGACCTTGGCGCCGCGGGGACGCCCAAGGCGCAAACGGGAAAGGGATAGTGATTCGTGGAAATCATCATTTCGAATTCGAGCAACCAGCCCATTTACGAGCAGATCGTCCGACAGGTCAAGAGTCAGATCATGGCTGGCGACCTGTCGGCGGGCGAGCAGCTCCCCTCGATTCGCGCGCTTGCGAACAGCCTGCGCGTGAGCGCCATCACCACCAAGCGCGCCTACGCGGACTTGGAGGCGCAAGGCTTTATCGAGACGGTGCAGGGCAAGGGAAGTTTCGTCGCCGACGCCAACGCCGAGATGCTGCGCGAGGAACGCCTGCGCGAGATTGAAGAGCGCATGCTTCAGGCCATCGAAGCTGGTAGGGCGCTCGATTTGGGCGATGAGGAGCTCATTGAGATGATGAGGACCCTTTTGGAGAGTGACGACTAGCAATGACATCATCACGGGTGAGCGTACCTCTTATCGAGGCTCGCAACATCACCAAGCATTACGACGGCTTCACGCTGCAGGGTGTATCCCTCACGGTGGAACCGGGGCAAATCGTGGGCTTTATCGGACAGAACGGTGCGGGTAAATCAACAACCATCAAGGCTCTGCTCGGCATCATCGGCATCGATGCGGGAGATGCCCGGATCTTGGGCGTCGACGCGCGCGGGCTGTCCGGAGCCGACACCGCGGTGAAGGAGCGCATCGGCGTGGTGTTCGACACCGTTTCGATGCCGCCGCACATCAAGATCGCCGAGGTCGGAAAGCTTATGGAGCGCGCGTATCGGAATTGGGATGCGCGCGTGTTCGAAGGGTGTCTTCATCGGTTCAAACTCGATCCGAAGAAGGCGATCAAAGAGCTGTCTCGCGGTATGGGCATGAAGTTGAGCCTGGCCTGCGCCCTGGCGCACGACCCGCAGGTGCTCATCTTGGACGAGGCAACCGCCGGGTTCGACCCTATGGCGCGCGATGAGGTGCTCGACATGCTGCGCGAGTTTGTGGCGGTGGAGGATGCCGCGGGAAACCCGCAGCATGCGATTCTGATGAGCAGCCATATTACGAGTGACCTCGACAAGATCGCCGACACGGTGGTGTGCATCGATGACGGGCGCATCGTGTTTGCCTGCGACAAGGACGAAATCTGCGATCTCATGGGAGTGGCGAGGTGCCGTGCGACGGAGGTCGAGCAGGTGCTGGCGAGCGACCAGGCTCCTTCGCAAGTGCGCGTCTTGCACCACGACTACGGTGTGGACGTGCTTGTTCCCGATCGTTTTGAGTTCATGCGCGCGTTCCCGCAGATCCCATGCGACCGCGTGTCGATCGACGACTACATGGCGCTCGTCCTCAAGGGCGCGGTTCTGCATCCGCGTGCCCGCGCCCAGGGAGGCGGTGATGCGCGATGATGCGCATGCTCAAGATGGAGCTCGCGGTGTTCGGGCAATATCTCAGGCAGCTGGCGCTCACCATCCTGTTCATGGCGGTGTGTTTCACGGCAGGCAAGGGCAGCACTTCCGCGTTGCCGGGCATCATTTTCATGATGGGGATGTTCAGCCTGTCAAATAGCGCGAGTCATTATGACGAGCAAAACGATTGGGCTGCGTTTAGGTTGACCATGCCTGTGTCACGCAGGGACGTGGTGCTGGGTCGCTACTTGTTCGTGGTGGCGGTTGCGCTGGCCGTGTCGCTGCTCGTTGCCGTAGTGGTGTGCCTGCTGTCCTGGATGGGCGAGGCTTCACTGCTTCCCGAGCTGGTCGCCAACGCGGTGTGCCTCGATGCGGATATGATTCAGACAGGGGTGTTCACCCTTGCGTTCTGCAGTGCCATGGGGTTTGTGATTGCATCGGTATCCATGCCGGTGTTCTTCAAATTCGGTCAGACCAAGGCGACGCAATGGCTGCCCTTCATCATGATGTTCTTGGGAGTTGCGCCGTTCATGGTGGTCGGCTTTATGGGCGAGGATGCCATTATGGCCATGCAGCAGGCGCTTTCGTTCGCGGAAACGCCTGAGGGCCTGACGTCGTTTGCCGTGGGAGCTTTGATTTTTGGCGTGGCGTGCTATGTCGTGAGCGCGCTGGTCTCTTTGCGGGTGTACAAAGCGCGCGACCTGTAAGGGTGCGCAATGCCAAACGGCTTCAATTCGGGGACTGTCCCCAACGCCAAACGGCTTCAGTTTGGGGACTATCTGCAACTTGAGAGAGCGGGGCAGGTGCAAAGGCATCCGCCCCTTTGTTTTGGCTATTCGGGCATCCCGAAGCGGAGCGGGATGCCGTAAGCGTTGCGTAAACAAGTGGCGAACACCGAGCGATACGATGTAGTGTACAAACCGTATGGCAATATCCAGTGTATGAGAGCCTCGATTCGCAAGGTGGATTGGCGCATATGGTAATTGCAACTGAGCGGCGCGATGCCGCAGTTCATTCCGCCGGCCCCCAGCAGCTTCCGCTTGCCCGCGTGAGGAACGTGCGCGATTTGGGCGGGTATGCGTATAGGGCGGAGGACGGCTCGCAAGGGGAAACAGCATATGGCATCTTTCTTCGCGGTCCGTCTCTTCGCAAATTGACGCCTGGAGACTATGAATATCTGCGGGAGTACGGAGAGGGTCTGAAGTGTGTTGTCGATTTGCGCAGCGATTTTGAGGTTGGTCATTGGCCCGATCCTTATGCCTGCGGCCGAGACGGTGTGACGTACGTGCATGTTCAGATGCTCGACCAGCTCAATTCGGGAAAGTTTCGCGACGCACTGCCGGATCGCATGTCGACGGTGTACAAGGGGTTACTTGACAATCACGCTTCGAGCATCCGACGCGTGATGGAGTCGATTGACGCCTTTGGGCAGGATGGCTGCACGCTGTTTCATTGTCGGGCGGGCAAAGACCGGACGGGCGTTGTGGCGATGTTGCTGCTGGGGCTCGCCGGGGTCTCGGATGAGGACATCGTTGCGGACTATGCTGCTACGCAGCGGTATCTCGGGCGGGGGTTGCGCGCTCAGCGCGTGGCTGTTTCGGCACTTTTGTGCCGTCGAGCTCCTCGTTGTCTGTTCGAGGCGATTCCCGCTGAGATGGAGTTGACGCTTGAGCATCTGCACGAGCGCTACGGAACGGTCCGGGAGTATCTGGAGGGTCATGCCGAGGTGCCCGTTGCCGTGCTCGATCGGATTGCGCATCGGCTGAGGTTTGGTTGATCGCTTCGCGGGGGTACGGTGCGTCGGAAAGTTCATGAATGGGACTTTTGGTAATTAGAAATCGAATCCAAGAAGCAGCGGGTGAGAAGTTGGGAGCCCGACCTGCGGATTTGTTTTGGCGTTGGGGCTGTCTACCGGGCAAGGTCGGAAAGTAATTACCAAAAGTCCCTCAAGTGAAAAACGGTGACGGCAATCGTATGCAAAACCCCTGCATGTTTTGATCACATGCAGGGGTTTTGACGACATGATATGCAGAAGCGGGTCGAGCGCTTGCCTTTCGACCTTCCGCCCGGGTTACTTGATTTGCGTCGTACCGGGCGCGAGGTTCGGGTCGGTCTCGTTCGCGGCGCTCTGGCGGAGCTTGGTGTACACATCCTTGCCGTCGCCGAAGAGCTCGTAGTACTGAATCGTGGCGTACTCGGAGCGCGCCTGCAGCGCCTTTTGCAGCGAAGTCTGCGCATCCCCGCCGTTCTCATCCTCCTTGACGCTGGTCAGGTAGATGGTGCCGGTGGCGTCAAGGTAGCCGGTGGTGTTGATGGCGGGCAGCGCGCTGCGCAGGGTGAGCTGGGCCTTCTGGTAGTCGTTGAGCGGCGCGCCGATGATGTTCATCATCTCGGTGCCCAGGTAGTTGGTGGAGAGGTTGTCCACATGGCTGTCCTGGTCGTTGCCCGCAACATCGTAGTTCGCCCAGATGAGGTAGTCGGTGGTCCACAGGCGCATGTTGTGCTCGGCCTTGTCCTCATTGGTGAACCAGCGGTTGTTGTACTTGTCGGGGAAGAACGGCTGGTGGTCGCCAAAGAACACGAGCACGACGGGGCGGTCGAGCTTGCGCAGCTTGCCAACGAACTCCTTGAGCGCGCGGTCGGATTCCTCAATGAGCGACAGATACTCGTTGACCTCGTTGTTTACCGCGCCGTCGATCAGGTAGTTGTTCAGCTTGTCGGGCGGGAGCAGGCCGGTGTCATAGCCGGAGTGGTTCTGCATGGTCACGTCGAAGATGAACTGAGGCGCGGAATCGGACTCAAGCATCTCGAGGATCTTGTCGTAGGTGGCGGCGTCGGAAACCATGCCGCGGAGCTTCTCGGCATTTTGGAAGTCGCTGATCGTCATGAAGCGATCGAAGCCGAAGGCGGAGTAGACGTTCTCGCGGTTCCAGTTGGTGCCGTGGTTGGGGTGCATGGCCGTGGTGGTGTAGCCCAGGTCCTTGAACTGCTCGGCGAGATTCTTGGTGTCGAGCAGGTCGTAGATCGTGTAGGGGTACACGCCCGACCCCAGGTAGGACATGGAGTTGCCGGTGAGGAACTCGAACTCGGTGTTGCAGGTGCCGCCGCCGTACGCGCTCACGTAGAGGGTGCCGCGCGAGAGGGCGTCGGGGAGGTTCTTGAAGAACTGCGGGCCGTTATAGCCGGCATGCATGTTCTGGTAGATGGAGAGGTCCGAGAACGTCTCGTTCATGATGGCGATGACCGTGGGCTTTTCCTCGGCGAATTGGGTCTCGGCATCGGTGCGCTGCCAGGTCTTGCCGGTGGTCTCGTCGTACTCGCCGGCGAGCTTCTTCTCGAGCTTCTCGGCCTTGGCCATGTCGTAGTCCTCGGGTACGGGCGGCTTGATGGTCTGCGCTGAGGAGATGAACGTGGGGATGAAGCCCTGGCGGTAGTAGCTCTCGAGCGGGCGCCAGGTGTACACGGTGATGTTGAGGGTGTTGTAGTAGTCGATGAGCGTGACGTGGGCGCCAACGCCAACGAGGCACAGGGCGCCGATCAGCAGGTTGGTGAGGAAGAGGCGGCGGTTGCGCTTGGCGGGCTCGGGGCGGAAGACGCCGGCGAGCGAGCACAGCAGCATGGAGATGGCCAGGAAGGCCATGCCGTACAGGCCGAACGCGCTAAAGATGTAAGTGAAGCCGCCGCTCACTGCGGCAGCGGTGCCCAGGGCGGAGAGGTCGGCGGGCTGGATGGGCATGGACTTGAACGTGATGACGAAGAACTGCGCCATGCCGATGCCCCAGCACAGGAAGGCGGTGAACGCCGGGGCGCCGCCGCGACGCTGGAACAGATAGAACAGGCCGACCATGACGGCGGTGATGAGCGCCCACTCAAGCAGGATGCACAGCGGGTAGCACCAGGTGAGGTCATGGTTGGAGGGGATCTCGAGCCCGAGCAGGGCGAACAGGCCGGCGAGCAAGAGCAGCATCACGCAGACCGCGGTGGGGCGGTGCAGCGCGATGCGGAGCTCGCGCGCGCGGCCGCGCAGCTTGCGGCCCAGGCGACCGATGCGGGAGAGGTCCTCGTCGCGGGTGATGCGATGCGCACACGCATCGTACTTGCCGCATGCGCCGCAGTCGGGTCGGAAGGTGCGGGCGGCAAGTTCGTCGCCGAAACGCATGTAGGATTCGATATGCGCCCAGGTGATGTCGCGTGCGAAAGAGGCCCAAGCGCAGGCAGTGAGCACGGCGTTCAGGATGATGGGGGAGAGGATGTCGTCGGGCGCCATGCCGAGAAAGCCCAGAGCGACGGCAATGGCCTGCATGATGCAGAACGTGATGCCCCAGCCCATGCCGGAGCGATCACCCGATTCCTTGCGACGGGCGAGCTCCCGACGGCCCAAGTAGGCGGAGGCGACAAGCCCCGCGATGGATACGATGGCAGTGAACATACGACAACCTCTTCTTCGCTCAACGGATGTTGAAGCGGGCTGCGTACCCAAATCCTGGACAGCGCTTACCCGGCCTTGATAAACATGTGCTACGCGCGGAAGGCGACAAGGGAACATACTACCCACGGATTGTCGAGATTTAGTCGATAAGCTGCAGGTATCCGTCGTTTCCATAGAATGGGCCAAGAAGCGTAACCGATGCTTAAGGGCGGCGGTGTGCGTGACATCTGCATGTGCAAACAAAATGGGCCCATCCGATTGGATGGGCCCATTTGGCATTCAGCGCGATAACGGAGGCGCTCGTTAGCAGCGCTCCTCCACGGCGACGCGCGCGATGCGGTCGACCGGCTTGAACTTGGTGAACAGCGGCACGTACTCGTAGAACACGCTGGAGTTCTCCAGGCCGAACCACTGCACCGGAGAACCGGCGAAGCGGCGGATCGCGTACTTCATCGCGATGGCGTGGCGCTCACGCTGCTCGACGTCGGACTCGGGCGCAAGCGTCTTGCGGATCAGGCAGAAGCGGAAGGAGCCGATCACGCCGGGCTTGTCGTACACGGAGTAATCGTGCACCTGCGGCGGCAGCTCGCCGGACGCGGACAGGTCGGAAACGATCTGGCGTAGGTAGGCGTTCACGCGCTGGTTGACCTTGTAGCCCAGGTAGAGGTGCACGCGGTACACAAAGTCGGTGCCGTAGTTCTCGACGGAGTACTCGAAGGTGTGCGGCTCATCGGTGACCTCGACGTTCAGGAACCAGTAGGCGCGGGCGCGCTTGGGGTGCTTATCGAAGATCGAGTACAGGATGTCGCGGTCGAGCATGTCGGTCGACGTGCTGTTGGTGAGGTAGACCAGGTTGTCGCAGAGCGTCTCGTAGTGCGAGTCGTTGCGCAGGCGATCGAGCTGGTCGATGTACTTGCGCACGGGGAGCATCGTGTACTGGCGGCGCTCGACACGGCTGCCGTTGTACCAGCTGACCATGATGCCCATGATGAGCGCGGCCATCAGGATGGTGAAGTAGCCGCCATGGAAGAACTTGGTGAGGGAGGACACAAAGAAGAAGCCCTCAAGCGCGACGAAGAAGATGACGAAGGCCCAGGGGAAGACCTTCATCTTGCGCACGCCGTGCAGGTAGAAGAAGAGCAGCACGGAGGTGCAGATCATCGTGATGGTGATGGCTAGGCCGTAGGCGGCCTCCATGTGAGCGGAGCTCTGGAACAGCAGCACGACGACAACGCAGCCGACCCACATGACGTTGTTGACCATGGGGATGTAGAGCTGGCCCTTGGTCTCGGCGGGGTAGAAGATCTGCATGTGGGGCATGAGGTCGAGGCGGCTGGCCTCGGACACGAGCGAGAACGCGCCGGTCACGAGCGCCTGGCTTGCGATGATCGCGGCGCAGGTGGAGAGGATGACGCCGAACGGACGGACCATCTCGGGCAGCATCTGGAAGAACGGGTTGAGGTCCTCGATGAGGGCGAGCTCGGGGTTGCCGGCGTTGGCGAGCAGCCAAGCGCCCTGGCCGAGGTAGGACAGGATGAGGCAGATTTTGACGAAGGGCCAAGTGGCGTAGATGTTGCCGCGGCCGACGTGGCCCATGTCGGAGTAGAGGGCCTCGGCACCGGTGGTGGCGAGGAAGCAGCTACCCAAGATCATGATGCCGGCATGGTTGTTGGGAGACAGCAGGAAGCTGATGCCGCGCAGCGGGTTGAACGCGAGTAGGACAACAGGGTTGCCGAGCACGTAGATGAGACCCGCGCCGCCGAGGAACAGGAACCAAAACGTCATGACCGGGCCGAAGGCATGGCCGATCTTGGAAGTGCCCACGCGCTGCACCGCGAACAGCAGGCACACGATGATGAGCGTGATGACCACGACGTTCATCTGGTTGTCGCCCATGATGTCGTGCACGGCGGGGATGGTGCGCAGGCCCTCGATGGCCGTGGTGATGGTCACCGCAGGGGTGAGGATGCCGTCGGCCAGAAGCGCGGCGCCGCCGAGCATGGCGGGCACGATCAGCCATTTGCCGTATTTGCGCACGATGCTGTAGAGCGCGAAGATGCCGCCCTCGCCGTGGTTGTCGGCCTTGAGGGAGACGAGCACGTACTTGACGGTGGTCAGCAACGTGACCGTCCAGATGACGAGCGAGAGCGCGCCGAGGATGAACTCCTCGGTCACGGTCATGATGCCGCCCTGGCCCGCAAGCAGCGCCTTGGTGACGTACATGGGCGACGTGCCGATGTCGCCGTACACGACGCCCAGGGTGACGAGCATCGCGCCGATGCTTACCGGGATCGCGGCAGAACCGTGCCCGTGCTCGGATGATTCAGTTGAGTGTGCCATTGCGGTATTGCTCCTTGGCGAAGATGACCCGGCGCCGGCCTTCCCCCAGCGCGCCGAGAGGCATATGCATGCCATCTAACGTTCCAGCCATTATAGGCTGTACGCAGGGCGTATGCTATATGCCTCTACCTGCGAAAACGCTTTGTGTCGGCAGGTTTTCGCGCGGAGACCTCGCGCAACTCGCGCGTGCGCTCGCGAATCGCATCCTCGCTCATGCCGATTCGGCGCATGGCCTCCTCGGACGTGTAGCGCTTGACCAAGTAGCAATGGTGGATCTTCTTGTTGCGGGCAAAGTCCTCGGGGATGGTCTCGTCCGTGATGTCGGTGAGGACCACGCCGGCGCGCGCAAGCTCCTCGATATCGGGGCGGAACGTGCGCAGGTTGCACGAGAAGATCGCCTCGCCCTCGCGGGAGAGCAGGCGCGACAAACCGACGAGCAGCTCGACGTGGTCGCGCTGGACGTCCCAGGTACGGTGTCCCATCTTGCTGGAGTTGGAGAAGGTGGGCGGGTCGCAGAAAATCAGGTCCCAGCGGTTGCGGGTCTGCCTCATGTCGCGGATCCAGCTCATGACGTCGGCGCGCACGTAGTGATGGTCGGGGCCGACAAAGCCGTTTTGCTCCATGTTGCGCTCGGCCCAGTCCAGGTAGGTGTTGGAGAGGTCGACGGTGACGGTCTCCTCCACGCCGGCATCGGCCGCATAGCAGGTCGCGGTGCCGGTGTAGGCGAACAGGTTGAGGAAGAAGCGCTTGCCGCGGGCGTGCTCGCGCACGAGGCCGCGGGTGATGCGGTGGTCGAGGAAGATGCCGGTGTCCAGGTAATCGTTGAAGTTGACGGCGAAGGTGAGGCCGCCCTCCTCGATGAGGGGGAGCCTGTGGGTGCGGATATCGCTCGGGGTGCCCGAGCCCGCGCCCTGGCCGGGGCGGTTGGATGCCGAGCCGCCGCGTCCGCCGCGGGGCTTGCCTCCCTTGCCGGGGTTGGAGCCGCCGGCCTGCTTGCCGTACTGAGAGCCGCCACGCGAGCGGATGCGCGCCTTGGCAAAGACGTTGTCGGGGTCGACCTGCAGGATGCGTGGGGCGAGTGTGAGGATGTCGAGCAGGCGCGCCTCGGCCAGGGCGGGATCGACCTCGCGAGGTGCGGCGTATTCGGCGATGACGAGCCAGCGGCCCGGGGTGGCGGCGCTGCCCTCGTACAGGTCGATGGCCGCGGAGTAGTCGGGCAGGTCCGCGTCGTAGACGCGGTAGCAGGTCACGCCTTCGCGCTGCGCCCACTTGCGGCGCAGCTTGGCGACCTTGCGCAGGCGACGGGCAAACTGCTCGGACTCGGGGATGAGGACGGGGCAGGGCTTGCCGTCGCCCAGGTCGATGAGGGTGGTGGCGGGGGAGGGGGCGACGTCGGATTCGACGGCGTCTTCCGCGGGAGCGGAGTCCTCGGCGGCCACGTTGCCCTCTCCGGCGGTGATTGCGCCGTTCGCGGCCGAAAAGACGGCGAGCTCGGCTTCTTCATTGTTCGGCATGACGCGCAGGGAGCGCGCGGGCTCGCCGAGGGTGCGGATGAGCAGGTCATCGCGGGTGAGGGCCACGGTGGGCATGATGCTCAGCATGGCGCGGACGGGGTCGGCCCCACAGGCGCCGGCGTGCAGGCTCGTGGCGAGGTCGAGCACGCGGGACATCTTGGAAATGGCGGTCTCGGTGGTGTCGAGGAAGACGAAGCCGCGCGGCTCTCCGCCGCAGCATGCGGGCATCATGAGCTTGCGGGAGATCTTGTCGAGGTCGGGTTGGGCAAAGATCACGCGGTCGGCGAGGCCGGCGGCTTTGAGGATGCGGCGCGCGCAGGCGACGGCGTCCCCGGACGGGTCGGTGGCGACGATGCGGGCGACGCGGCCTTTTGCGAGTTCGGCGCGGCGATCGGCCTCGTTGATGAGTTCGCGCCATGTGGCAGCGTCGTGCTCAGACCAGCTCTGGAAGCCCCAGTTCCGGCGCTCGAGGCCGGGCGCGCGGTCGGCCAGGATCGAGGCCGCCTCGAGTACCACGCCGCCGCCCGCGCAGCAGGCGTCGATCAGGACGGGGAGCGTGGGGGTGGGGCGCTCGACGGTGGAGCCGGCCAGAGCGCTGCCGTTGGCCGGAACGCTGCCGTCGGCCGACGCGGCGGTATCCCCATCGCGCATCGCGTCTTTAGTATTAGTGAGTGCGGCCGAGCAGATCTCTTGCCAATTGCCCTGGGCGCAGGTGAGCGCCGCGTAGTCGGGGCGCAGGACGTGTGCGGCGTGCGTTCGCGTGGCCTCGCGCGGAAGGCGCTTGAACAGCGGGTCGCCGGAGAGATCGAGCTGGATGCTCGCGCGGTTGCCACGCAGGGTGAGGGAGATGCGCGCGTCGGGGTCGTCCGTGTCGACGTTGGGGCGACGGCCCTCGACCTCGAGCATGCGGTCGCATAGCGCGTCCTTTACGCGGAGCGCGGCAAAGTGGGAATTGCGCAGCTCGTCATTGGTGCCGCGCGCGGTTACGGCGATAGTGGCGCCTGCGCGCAGGATACGTTCCCAGGCTATGGAGCGAGTTGCTTCGTACAGGTCTTCGGCGTCGGTGCAGGCGAAGCGGCCGAGCACCACAAAGATGCGGCTGGCAAGGCGGGACCACAGACATGCGCGCTCGGCGTCGGCGGGGGAGCCGACAAACGCCACGCGGCCCTTGAGCGGGCGGACCTGGCGCAGCCCCATGCCACGGAGCTCGTCTGCGAGTGCGGTTTCGAAGCCCTCGGGGCAGCTCGCGTAAAACTCGTGCTGGGGCGTGTCGTGCGTGGTGAGAGACGTGTTCGCCATGGGTCTCCTAGCGTCGGCGCAATGCGAATGTATTGACCTTAGTATTATGGCAGCTTCGGGCGTGCCTGGTGGCTTTGGGTGAGCTGAACCTACGACCTCCGGGTTATGAGCCCGGCGATGCAGGTTGTGCGTCGAGTAGTTTGCGTGATGGAATTGTGGAGAGGCGCCGCCGGCCTTGCAGATGCATGGGTGCCTGCGTAATATAACTCCTTGCGCACACGGTGCGTCCAGACATTGCGGGGTGGAGCAGTCTGGTAGCTCGCCGGGCTCATAACCCGGAGGTCGTAGGTTCAAATCCTGCCCCCGCGACCAAGAAACTGCAACCCGGAAGTTGAAAGCTTCCGGGTTTTTTCATATCCAAAGTATTTTGATTGGTATGAGGTAGTCTAGTTGGAACGGTGATGGGGGATTCCGATGCAGCAGCCGATAGCAGCTAACGACCCAAGCCTTTTTTCCGTGCTTGCCGAGAGCCAATACTTTGACCGTAAGAGCGCCCGAAAGGACGACAAGGAGATAGCCAAACACATCAGCGCATTTGCCAATGCGGGTGGCGGCAAGTTGGTTATTGGAATCGAAGATGATGGTGAGATATCGGGCTTCAGGCGAAACGGTGCGCGAGACATTGAGAATTTTGAGCGCGCTGCGCTGACAACGTGTTCTCCGAGTCCAATAGTTCACAGGAGCCGCGTCGCTGTTGTTAATTCCTCTGGTGAAGACGATGCGATCCTAGTTCTAGATATCGAGGCGTCTACCAATCGCGTCGTGTCTCGCACGAGCGATGACGAGGTGTTCTTGCGGCAGAACGATAGGAGCGTGAGGCTCAATCGTGAACAGGTCCTCGCCCTGGAATACGACAAGGGGCAGAGGGTCTTCGAGGACGAGGTCATCGAGGATTCCTCTCTGGACGACGTGGACCATGAGGTGCTTGACCGGTACAAGGAAATATTGGGAACCGATGCCCCCGACGAGCAGGTCCTCAGGAGCCGCCGCTTCATGCGCGATGGAAGGCTAACCGTGGCCGGCGCGCTGCTCTTCGCGCAGGACCCCTCCGTGATGATGCCGCAGGCCCGGGTCCGTGTCCTGCGCTACGACGGCATCAAGATGGAGACGGGCGAGCATCTCAACATCACGAAGGAACGAAGCTTCTGCGGGCCGCTGCCCAAGGTCATCCAGGGCGCCTACGAGCTCATCTCGAGCATGCTCCGCGAGTTCCAGTTCCTGGGGCCCGACGGGAAATTCCAAACTGTGCCCGAATATCCGGAGTTTGCCTGGTTTGAGGGGCTCGTCAACGCGGTGACCCATCGCGACTACTCGTTCCGGGGCGATTACATCCGGGTCTCGATGTTTGATGACCGCCTTGAGATCGTCAGCCCGGGGGCGCTCCCGAACATCGTGACGCTCGACAACATGAGGACCACCCGCTACTCGCGCAACCCGCGCATCGCGCGCACGTTGGTCGAATTCGGATGGGTTCGAGAGTTGAACGAGGGCGTCAAGCGCATCTATACCGAGATGCAGGACTCCCTGCTCAACGACCCGGTATACACGGAGCCCGGCGGGACGAGGGTTCAGCTGACGCTTGAGAACAACATCGTGGCGCGGACCGTCAGGAGGAGCGAAGCGCTCGAGGACAAGCTTTCAGCTGAGAGACTGGCTTCCCTCGACGAATACGAGTTGGCCGCGGTTCGGCTCGCGTTTACGAATGGCAAAGTGACCGCCAGGGAGCTCGCCGACCACATCGGGCGCACTCGCCGCACGGCCGGGAACGTTCTCAAAGGAATTTCGGGTCCTTCCGGTCCGCTCGAGTGGCACGGCTCGGCTGTCAACGATCCGGGGCAGTACTATTCTATGCGATAGGCTTCGCACCTATTTCGCACCTATTTCGCACCTATTTCGCAGTAATGTCGCACCCTTGTCGCAGTAATGCCGCACTTCTTTAGTTGCGCCAGAACCGCAAATCAGGCCGCCTCGGCCGTGCAAGCCCAGCCATCCGGGAGGGAGGACCGTCTACGTCCTCCCTCTTTTGCGCTACAGTATTTGCGGCAGTAAACGCACATTTGTTGTTTTCTCTTTGCGAAAGAGGGGGAGATTCATGGAATCCCAGGCTTACCCAATGCTGTTCAGCCCCATCAAGGTCGGCACGCAGGAGGTCAAGAACCGCGTGTTCATGCCGCCCGTGTCCACCAACCTTGCCGATCACGGCTATGTGACCGACGCGCTCGTCGACCATTACACGGCGCGTGCCAAGGGCGGCGTGGGCCTCATCATTACCGAGGTCGTGACCGTGGAGCCCACCTATACCTACCTGCCCGGCGACATGTGCTGCTATGACGACACCTTCATCCCCGGCTGGGAGAAGCTGGCCGCCGCCGTCCACCAGTACGGCGCCAAGATCATGCCGCAGCTGTTCCACCCCGCCTACATGGCGTTCAACGTGCCCGGCACGCCGCGCCTCATCGCCCCGTCCTTCGTGGGCCCGTCCTATGCCCGCGAGGCGCCGCGTCCCATCACCATCGACGAGATCCACGAACTCACCCGCCAGTTCGGCGATGCGGCCGAGCGCATGCAGAAAGCCGGCGTCGACGGCGTCGAGGTCCACGCGGCGCACGCCCACGGTATGCTCGGCGGCTTCCTCTCGCCTCAGTACAACAAGCGCACCGACGAGTACGGCGGCAGCCTGGACGCACGCATGCGCTTCCTGCTGGAGGTCATCGCCGAGGTCCGCGAGCGCTGCGGCAGGGACTTCATCATCGACGTGCGCATCTCCGGTGACGAGTACACCGATGGCGGCCTCACGCTCAACGACATGATATACGTGTCCCGCCGCCTGGAGAAGGCCGGCGTCGACATGATCCATGTTTCCGGCGGTACCACCATCAAGCGCGGTTCGGCCATCCCCGCCGCGGGCACCAAGCAGGCCAGCCACGCCGCCCTCTCGCGCGAGATCAAGAAGCATGTGAAAATCCCCGTGGCCACCGTGGGCCGTATCAACGAGGCCTGGATCGCCGAGGAGCTCATCGAGGACGGCGCCGCCGACATCTGCATGATGGGCCGCGCCAATCTGTGCGACGCCGAGTTCTGCAACAAGGCCGCCGCGGGCCGCGCCGAGGAGGTCCGCCCCTGCATCGGCTGTCTGCGCTGCCTGAACGGCATCATGTTCGGCAAGCCCATCTCCTGCACGGTCAACCCGGACGTCGAGCACGACGAGGCGGGCTTCGAGCCGGCCGCTGAGAAGAAGGACGTGCTGGTCGTTGGCGCCGGCCCCACCGGCATGGAGGCCGCCTACATCGCCGCGCGCCGCGGTCACCACGTGGTGCTCGTGGATAAGCAGGACCAGCCCGGCGGCCAGCTGCGCATCGCGGCGGTCCCGCCGGCGAAGCAGGAGCTTACCCGCGTGATCAAGTACCAGTTCAGCCGTCTGGCCGAGGCGGGCGTGGACGTGCGCACGGGCGTCGAGCTCACGGCCGAGGACATCCAGCGCGACTTCGCGGGCTACGAGGTTGTCCTGGCCTATGGTGCCGAGCCCATCGTCCCCGGCTTTATGACGGGCTTTAAGCAGGTCATGACCGCCGACGACCTGCTGGCCGGCCGCGCGTTCCCGGGCAAGAAGATCGTCATCGTGGGCGGCGGCTCCGTGGGCTGCGAGACGGCCGACTACCTGGCCCCGCTGGTCAATGACCTTGCACCGTCCAACCGCGACGTTACCCTCATCGAGATGACCAAGACGCTCGCCGCCAACGAGGGCGGTGCCGGTCGCGCGGTGCTCGTGACCCACATCCTGGACAAGGGCGTCCATGTGCTCACCGAGGCCAAGCTCACGGGCGTGACCGAGGACACCATCTCCTACGAGAAGGACGGCGAGGAGCACGTGATCGAGGGCGCCGACACCCTGGTGCTCGCGTTGGGCTACCGTCCCAACACCGCGCTCGCCGACGCACTGGCCGAGGCGGGTTTTGCCTGCCACGTGCTGGGTGATTCAAAGCAGTGCGGCAACCTACGCGACGCCATCGAGGCCGGTTACAAGGCGGCTTGCGAGCTGTAAGGGTCATCCGTTTCACTCGGGACACTGGTTGCTCCTGCGGCGAGGCCGCTTGATTTTTGGTCCAGTCGGGTTCAGACCTCATTGATATCGCTCCTTCGTTGGGAGTTTTAGTTGCGCCAGAATCACAAATCGCGGTGGGCGGCAAAACTGCCGTGTTATCTACCTGCGGTTTTGTGATTCTGGTGTAACGTTTTTAGTTGCCTCTTAGTTGCCTTCTAGTTATCAAATCGTCTGAACGGGGGTCGATGTGGGCGAAGCGGATGATATGGAACTTATCTACTCGCTTATTGGTTATCCAAACGAGACTGAGTGAATTGAATTCAAGGAGCGCAACAGCGACCCCGAGAGAATCGGCCGGGATATTTCCGCGCTGGCGAACCTCGCGGCGTATCTGGGCCGTCCGCGCGCCTATAAGATCTGGGGTGCTGAGGATGACGCCCATGCGCTCGTCGGCATACAATTCGACCCTTACCATGCAAAGTGAAAGGGCAATCAAGATCTGCAAATTTGGCTTCGCCTCTTTCTGTCGCTGCGCGCCAGCTACGAGTTTCGCTGCATAGAACGCAATGGCCTGAGGTTTGTCGTTCTTGAGGTCGATGCCGCAGTGGGTCAGCCCGTCTGTTTTGACAAGACCCCGTTTATACGCGAGGGGAGTAACGCGGTCCGACTGCAGCCCGGATCGGCAAAAGAAGCTCGCTTGTGGGAGCACCTGCAGGCGGGGGATTTTGAGCTAAAGGTTGCGGAGCGAGACGTGGAGTTCGACGAGCTGCCGTCGAAACTGGACATCGATGCGTATTTCGGTCTGCTCGGACTTCGCAGGCCGACGGCCCTTGAGGACGCCTTGCCGTTTCTCGAGGAGCAGGATCTCATTCGCAAGCAAGATAATGGTCGATATTCCATTTTGAATCTCGGCGCACTGCTGGTTGAAGAGCAGGAACTCGGCGCTCGCGGGCTTGCTGCGCCAGATGCACCTGTGTGAGGAGCAGGGCAGTGGCTGGGATATCGTGGTTGCGTCGTGCGAGGCATTCCATATGGCCGCCCCCAAGGTGGAGAGCGACGAGGGTCTTGGGACGAGCGTGACGTTGTATTCTGGCGACTCCTATTCGCGCATGAAGAAAGCTGAGCGCAGGGAGGCCGTGTATTGGCACGCGTGCCTCATGTATGCGCGCGATGATTCGATGGGCAATCAATCGCTTCGTGAGCGTTTTGGGTTGAGCGACTCGCGCAAGGATACCGTTGCGATCTCGCGTCTGATCAAGGAGTGCTGCGACGAGGGGCTCATCAAGGACGAAGACGAGGATGCCGGAGATAAATACCGGCGCTATATCCCGTATTGGGCGTAAACCGGCATGGCTTATCCGCCCATGGCACCTGACGGACGCGAGGCTGCCTCGATATCGCGCGACGCCATCGAGGCTGGCTGCCAGGCGGCCTGCGCGCTGTAGGGGCGCGGGCGCGGATCGCCGATTTTTAGGAGCCCGGGGGCACTCGCCTCCGGGCTTTTTGCATACGCCGAATCCTTACGAACTCTTTACAAATTGTTCAGGTTATTAAAAACCCATCAATATAGACGGCAGGTAACGCAAAGTTCCAGGTATTAGGCCATATCACAATGTAAATACATAGCTGATTAACTGTCCTCGCCATCGGGAAGCGCCAAATGGCAATCAAAATAGTGTCTTAAATTGCGCACGCTCAAAATATATGGAGTATCATTACATTTATAAAGCCACTCCTATGGGAGTCGGTTGTGTGTAGCCAACGAGCTGTTGTTGCGAGTGAATTGGGGGATCGAATGTTGTGTGAGCGGAATCGCATGACGGCGGAGCGCTGCTCTCGTGTAACGGGGGGGGTACCATGCGTTCAGCGGTAAGGCGCCTGGCCAGGGTGCTGCCCTCGGCCATGCTGGGCGCAGCGCTTGCATTGACGGCGGTGGCTCCTGCCGCGAAGGCAGCTCCGGCTGATGCCGAGCCCACGCCGTGGGCTGCGGGCGATAAGACTGTGGTCGTCGATGAGCCTACGATTACGACGTGGGAGGGCGTCGCCAAGGACGACACCGCCAACGTCGGCCGCATCTGGACGGATAAGAGCGTCTTCAATGAGGATGTGGAGCTTCTCGGCGGTATCGAGTCTGTCATCAAGAAGGACGACTCCGACTTCCTGGTCGGCTTGTCTGCCCTCTCGTCGACCTCCAACACAATCACGACCACGACTTCGGCGCAGCCGCTCGATATCGTCCTCGTCCTCGACGTCTCGGGTTCGATGGGAGAGAACATTACGTCTACGACGTACGAGCCAACGTACAGCATCAATACGAGCGGCTTCAAGACTTATTACGCCAAGCTCCCCAACGGCAAGTTCAAAAAAATAGATCGAAAGACAACAGGTTTCATTATCGAGACTTTCGACCATTGGGAGCTTGATGGCGCAAAGGTCGCTCCGTTGGAGAGCGCATCGGATGCGACTCCCGGTCGTATTCAGTTCTACACCGCGACAGTGTCTAGGACCACTCGACTTGCGGCTCTCAAGAATGCCGCATATGGTTTTATCGATTCGACCGCGAAGGCGAACGGCGCAATTTCGAACCCCGAAAAGCAGCATCGAGTTTCAATCGTATCGTTCTCAAGCGATGCGAGCATTGTGCAGTCGTTAACCGCCTGTACCGACGGCACTAAGGATGGCATCAAGCAGGCAGTGGGGCGGCTGAACAGGGGTGGAGACACCTATCCCGGAAAGGCAATGGAGAAGGCTGCCACTGCATTTAGAGCCGCGCCTCGAACTGACGCCCGCAAGGTTGTGGTCTTTTTTACAGACGGCAACCCGGCGCCCGCTGGAACAGATGACTTCAACGCTGATTTGGCGAACAGTGGCGTGACAGGATCCAAGAGGCTGAAGGATGACGGTGCAACCGTTTATTCCATTGGCATTTTCGAAGGAGCCGACCCGTCTAAGGACGAGGCGACCACCAACAACTGCTTCAACGCCTACATGCACGCCATGTCGAGCAACTACCCCAAGGCCACGAAGTGGAACAACCTCGGTGCCCGCGCCGAAAACTCCGACTACTACAAGGCCGCAACAGATGCGGACGAGTTGAACAGCATCTTCCAGGAGATTTCGAACGAGATTAACAGCGGCACCGGCACCCCGACCGAGACGATCGATGGTATGGCCAACAAGTCCGGCTACATCACCTTTACCGATGAGCTTGGCGCGTACATGCAGGTGGACGGATTCAAAACGCTCATCTTCGCAGATAAGGAGTTTAGTCTGCAGTCGAAGACGACCGATGGCTTCGTCGACACCTATGCCTACGAGGGAACGGGCGGCAACGCCCTTTATCCCGATGGCAACGTGAAGGACATCGTCGTCCAGGTCAAGCGCAGCAACGACCTTGCCAAGGGCGATATCGTGACGGTCAAGATCCCCGCGTCCCTCATTCCCTTGCGCAACTTTAAGGTTGAGTCCAACGACGGTGCGGCGAACATGGGGATTGACGAGGCTTACCCTCTGCGCATCTTCTACGGCGTGAGCATCAAGCCTGGCGTGCGTAACGCGGTCCTCAGTGGCACGGCAGATGACGCACTGCGCGCATACATCAAGAACAACAGCGACGAGGGTGGTAAGACCGCCTTCTACTCCAACCTCTATGACGGCGCCAACGTCGAAGGCAATAAGCTCCTCGGCAACACGACTGCCACCTTTGTGCCCTCCAAGGTCAACAGCTTCTACTACTTCACCGAGGACACGACGCTCTACACCGACGACGCGTGCGCGAATCCTCTCCGCGAAAAGCCCGAGTCGGGCAAGACCTACTATTACAAGCGTGCGTACTACAAGCAGAACGCGGACGGCAAGACCGCCACAAAGGACTGGGCGATCACTCAGTTCAAGGGCGCGAACTTTGATGCGCTTACGACGTATTGGGGCAAGGCTCCCGACGGCACTTACTTCATCAAGGCCGGCTCCCCGCGCCTGACGCGCATCGACGCCCTGACGCTCGGCAAAGAGGAGAACCTCACCGGCACGGCCACCGAGGTTATCAACCCGCGTTGGGATAACATCAACAACCCCTACGAAATCAACGTTAACCTTGGCAACAACGGCAAGCTCTCCGTTGAGATGCCCGGTACCCTGTCCATCACCAAAGACGCTCGTATCACGCCTGGCAAGAACATCGATCCCAGCGTGCTCGAGGGCAAGCAGTTCAAATTTGAGATCAGCATTCCCTCCGCCGCGGGCAAGACCCTCAAGGCCGACGTCAAGAACGCTCAGGGCGAGGTTGTTTCCGAGGCCTTCGACATGGTGTTCAACAAGGATGGCAAGCGCGAGCAGACCCTCAAGGACAACGAGACCCTCACCATCTACGGTCTCGATGCGAATACCGCGTACACGGTGACCGAGAAGGAGATTCCGGCGGGCTTTACCCAGACGAACGCTACGGACAATAAGGGCACCATCACGGCCAACGAGGTTGCCCATGCAAAGTTTGAGAACACGTATGACGTGGCCGCCAAGCCGATTGCGTCGGATGACTTTGTGAAGTACCAGAAGGTCTTTGACAAGTGGGAGGTCGCCGAAGCCTTTGATATCCAGCTTCATGCGGTCCAGGCGGGCAATCCCATGCCCAAGGGCTCTATTTACGGACCCGATAACCGCGGTGTGAAGATCGCGCCTGCGACCCAGCAGCACCCCACCGGCAGCTTTGGCAATATCGTCTTCGACCGCCCTGGCACGTTCGAATACACCGTCAGCGAGGTTAAGCCCGCCGGCGATACGATGGTTCCTGGCGTGACCTACAGCCAGGCCGTCTATAAGGTGACCGTTGTGGTTGAGGACAACGGCGATGGTACCCTCACGGTCGCGTCCAACACGATGACCAAGGTCTCCAACGATGCGGGCGGCAACCTTGCCGCGCCTGAGGAGATCTCCAACAAGACCGCGGTCTTTGTCAACAAGTTCAACGCGAAGTCCACGAGTGCCGCACCGGTGGCGTACAAGCGCTACACGAATCACGGTGGTGAGGGAACCGCGCTCAAGAGCGATATGTTCACCTTCAAGGTCGAGTCCAAGACTCCTGGCGCGCCTCTTCCGGAGGATGCGGACCCGGATGGCGATGGCGTGCTCTTCGTGAAGAACCAGGGCGAGGAGATCCCGCTTGCACAGGCCACGTTTGGTGATGAGCATGTGGGCTATACGTACGCGTATGACATCAGCGAGGTCATCCCCCGCGGGGCGACCGCCGAGAACAACTTTACCGCGAACGGCATGACGTACGACCCGACGGTCTATCGCGCCAAGTTCCAGGTGACGTTTGACGGTGTCGGCGACCAGGCCCGCGTCGAGGTTGCCATCTCCTACTACAAGGTGGACGGCGACAAGGAGGAGCCACTGCCCGAGGGGCAGACCCCTGAGTTCAACAACTCCTACGACCCGGCGGACGTGACGCTTCCGAGTGATCCCAACGATGCTCCGCTCAGGGCGCGCAAGACCCTTGTGGGCCGCGACTCCAAGAAGGGCGAATCCTTCACGTTCGAGCTCTCCGCTGCCGATAACCCCACGGCGTTCGCGCTGAAGAACGGCGTTGTGGTCTTTGACGGCCCCGCGGGCGCTACAACGATGACGGCCTCCGTGTCGGATCTGAAGAATGGCCAGGCCGAGGACGTGCCGTTTGGGAACGTGACGTTCACCAAGCCCGGTACGTACAAGTTCAACATCAAGGAGAACGCCCCTGCCGACGGTGCAGGCATGACGTACGACCGCACCACCCATGAGGTCAAGGTTGTCGTGACCGATGTGGATGGCGTGCTTAAGGCGGACGTGAAATACACCGGCAGCGTGAAGGACGCCGCAGCGTTCACCAATACCTATAAGGCCGAGCACACCTTCGGCACGGGCTTTAAGCTCGATGTCACCAAGACGCTGGTCGGTCGAGCTCAGGTGGCCGGCGAGTTTGGCTTTAAGATTGAGGGCGTTGACAGTGGTACGGTGATGGCCGATGAGGCCTCCAAGCGCCTCGACGCGTCGGAAGCAAACTTCAAGACGGTTGCTCCCGCCGACAGCGGCGTACCGTCCCTGATGGAGAATAAGCTCAACAAGCTGAATTTTACGCAGGCTGACGCCGGCAAGACCTTCAGCTACGTGCTGTGCGAGGACATTCCTGCCGACGACAAAAAGCTCGGCGGCGTGACGTATGACAAGACGACTTACCGGATCGATATCAAGGTTGTCGATAACGCCGACGGCACCATGGGAACGGTTACGACTGTCGCCAAGAACGTCCCCGGCGCGGCTTCTGAGACCGTTGGCACGTATGACAGCGCCGACGGCAAGGACGCCGTCACCCTCGACTTTACGAATACGTATGCTGCGCAGCCGGTTAAGGTGGACGGCACGAAGTACGACCTCAACCTTTATAAGGTGCTTGAGGGCCGTGATTGGCGTGAGGGTGACACCTTCCACTTTGTTATGAAGGATGGTGGCCACGATGACCCCGGCGCTCAGAAGGCCGAGGTGGACGTGACCGCGGATCCCGGCACGAAGGCGGGGGAGAAGGTTCCCTTCAACTTTGGCGGTTACACCTTTAAGCAGCCCGGCGAGTATTACTACACCATCACCGAGGTTGAGCCCGCTGAAGGCGCTAAGATCCCCGGTATCACTTACAGCAAGAACGCCGCCGACATCGTGGTGAACGTGACCGACAACCTCAAGGGCCAGCTTGAGGCAGAGGTGCAGGTGTACAACGACACCTTTACCAATACATATACCTATAGCTGGCAGCCCGTCGTCGTCGATCCCGACGCGATCAAGGACGCTGCCGTGACCAAGATCCTCAAGGGCGACCGCGGCACCGGCCTCGCGGACGGCGAGTTCGAGTTCCAGATGGCCACCACGGCGACCGCCGGCTCGCTCGACACCGTGAAGGATGCCGACGGCAACGCATGGTCTGCCACCAAGACAGCTACCAACAAGGCCGATGGCTCCGTCGACTTCGGCGAGATGAGCTTCTCCGCCGCCGGCACCTATAA
Source organism: Collinsella intestinalis (assembly GCF_902364775.2). Classification (GTDB taxonomy): domain Bacteria; phylum Actinomycetota; class Coriobacteriia; order Coriobacteriales; family Coriobacteriaceae; genus Collinsella. The sequence goes on from NZ_CABJEU020000001.1 coordinate 116,832, forward strand.
GGTGACCATCAAGGAGGTCAAGGGCGACGCTGCCCATATGACCTACGACGGCCATGAGTTCACCTATACCATCGAGGTGACGTACGACCCCGCGACTGGCAAGCTCTCTGCCAAGGTCAAAGATCTCGACCCCGCGAAGGCGACCTTCACCAACGTCTACTTCAACGAGAAGGACGCCAAGGACGTCACCGTCAGCGGCGCCGATAAGCCGCAGACCTCCGTCGACGGCAAGCTCGTCGGCGTGGGCGACACGCTCGTCTACACCATCGACTGGGTCAACAACGCCGTGGATAAGAACGGCGCCCCCGTCGCCGCGAACGTAACCGTTACGGATAAGATCCCGCACGGTACCGAGTACGTCAGCGCCTCCGAGGGCGGTAAGCATGAGAACGGCGCCGTCACCTGGAAGCTCGACAATCAGCCTGCCGGAGCGTCCGGTACGGTGACCCTCACGGTGTGCGTGACCGATGACGCCGTGGTGACCGGTTCCGTCGAGAACCAGGCCTCCATCCAGATCGGCGACAACAAGGTGACCACCAACGCCACCGAGACGTTCGTTCCCGGCAAGTCCGAGACGACGCATCCCGACGAGGTCAAGCCCGGCGAGACGCTCCTGACCTATCAGATCAAGTTCCACAACACCGACGGCGCCAACGCGAAGGCGACGGTCGTCGACGAGCTCGGTAAGGGTCTGGAGTACCAGGTAGGAAGCGCCCTCGTGAACGGCAAGCCCGCCGAGCCCGTGGTCAAGGGCTCCTCGGCAACCGGTACCACCCTCACCTGGAATCTGAGCGGCCTCACCGCTGACCAGGACGTCGTCATCACCTTCGACGTCAAAGTCGCTGCGCAGGGCCCGACCACCGTCGAGAACCAGGCAACGGTGAACGGCCACGTGTCCAACGTCGAGACAACGCCGTTCCCCACCAAGGATGCTAAGCACGTCTACAAGGGGGAGGCCCTCTTCGACGGCAAGCTCGTCGGTGTCGGCGATGTTCTGACGTTCAAGATCCAGTGGTCGCATGATGAGACGCTCGATGGCGAAAACCAGAAGGTGACCGTTGTCGACAAACTGCCCGCGGGCATGGAGCCCATCGATGGCACCATCAAGCCCAGCGGCACGTATGACCCCAAGGCGGGAACCATCACCTGGACCTTCGATAACGCAAGGGGCCAGCAGGGCATCGTCGAGTTCCAGGCCAAGGTGACGGACGAGGTCATCGAGGCTGCCAAGCGCGGCGAGGTCACCAACATCGCCAAGGTGAACAACCACGCCAGCCAGGGCGTCTCCGTCAGCGTCCCGACCAAGACCGTCGCCAAGCCCGAGGGCCAGAGCGGCTCCATCAAGGTCGGCGACGAGGTCGTCTACACCATCAACTACAAGAACACCGAGGGCAAGAACGCTACGGTGACCATCACCGACGTGCTGCCCGCCGGCATCACCTATAAGGCCGACTCGGCCGCACCCGCCGCGAGCTATGACGAGGCGAATCACACGCTTACCTGGACGCTCGCTGACGTCGCGGCCGGCGCCGTCGGCTCCGTCTCCTTCACCGGCGTGGTCAACGAGTCCGCCATCGAGGGTGGCGTCGACAACAAGGCCGGCATCCAGCTGGGAGAGAACGGCCCCGTGATCAGCACCAATACCGAGTCCACCAAGATGGGCACGGGCGGTCTGACTATCTCCAAGCATGTCAAGTCCGCCATCGCCGGCGTGACCGCGCCGACTGCCGAGTTCACCTTCGACGTCACCCTGACGGATGCCGCGGGCAAGCAGCTTACCGGCACCTACAACTATGAGGGCGACAAGAAGGGTGTTATCGAGAACGGCGCCGGCCAGATCAAGCTAGCGCATGGCCAGTCCATCACCATCAAGGGCCTGCCCGAGGGTGCCAAGTACAAGGTCGTGGAGACTGAGGTCGATGGCTTTACCGCAATCGCCGACACGATGAACGGTACAATCGCTAAGAATCAGACTGCCCAGGCCGCCTTCACCAATACCTATACGCCCGCTCCCATCGTGATCCCGGGCGGCACCGGTAGCGCGCTGCAGGTCAAGAAGGTCCTCAAGGGCCGCGATTGGCTCCCGAACGAGTCCTACTCCTTCGAGCTTCAGGCAGTGACCGTGGGCGCACCCATGCCCGAGGGTGTGGGCAACGTCGCCACGGCGACCGCCGATAACCAGCCCGTGAGCTTCGGCGGCATCAGCTTCGCCAAGCCCGGTGAGTACGAGTACCGAATCGTCGAGACCGGCGCGTCCGCTGACGTCAACCTGACCTTCTCCAAGGCCGAGTACAAGCTCGTCGTCACCGTCAAGCCGAACGGCGATGCGTTCACGGCGACCTCCGTCCTGACCCAGGTCAAGAACGACGCCGGCAAGACCGTGGACGAGGTTCTGCAGGTCCCGGGCGAGGTCATGACCTTCACCAACACGTATAAGAAGCCCGCGCAGGGCAAGGACGTCACCGCCGAGGGCAAGCCCGGCACATCGATCGACGGCCAGCTCGTCCAGGTCGGTAGCAAGCTCGTCTACACCATCAACTGGGTGAACGACGCCGTCGACGAGACCGGTAAGGCTGTTCCCGCCGCCGTGACCATCACCGATGTGATTCCTGCCGGCACGGCCTACGTCAAGGATTCCGCGACTAACGGCGGCGTCTACAACGCCGACACCAAGACCCTGACCTGGGATCTCGGTAAGCAGGAGGCCAACGCCTCCGGCACCGTGAGCTTCACGGTCGAGGTGACCGAGGATGCGCTCAACAACAGCGTCGTGAACGAGGCCGACATCCAGATCGGTGACAACAAGCACGAGACCACCTCCAAGCCCGAGGTCTTCGTTCCCGGCAAGACGTCCGCGGACGACAACAAGGGCGACATCCAGGTCGGCGACGTCCTCACCTACACGGTGAGCTACGCGAACCTGGGCAATGAGTCCGCCACGGTGACTATCACCGACGTGCTGCCCAAGGGGCTCACCTACGTCGACGGCTCCGCGAGCGATAGCGGCTCCTTCGACAACCGCGCCAACACGCTGACGTGGACGATTGAGGATGTTCCCGCGGGTAAGACTGGCACGGTGACCTTCCAGGCAAGGGTTAACGAGGGCGCCGTCACGGAGGGTATCGGCAACAAGGCCGCCGTCCAGATCGGCGACAACAAGGTCGAGACCAACACGACCGACCCCGACACTAAACCCTCCGTCGGCACGCTGACCATCAGCAAGACCGTTGAGGCCGCCAACGACCCGAACGCGCCGGTCGACACCGAGAAGGCGTTCGACTTCAAGGTCAATTTGAAGGACAAGGCGGGTAACACGCTTACGGGCAACTATGCCTATACGATTGGTGAGGAAAAGGGCACGCTCAGTTCGGGCACAACCTTCAAGCTGAAGCACGGTCAGTCCATCGTCATCGAGGGTCTGCCCGTCGGCGCGACCTACGAGGTTCGCGAGAAGCCGACCGATGGTTACGCCGCGACGGCTGAGGGCGCCGAGGGCACCATTTCTGCCAACGGTGCAGCCGCAACATTCATTAATAGCTACTCTGCGGCTCTTCCGCAGGATTCCCCGGTGACGACCGCCAGCCTGTTCAGCAAGGTGCTGACGGGTCGCGACTGGAAGACGGATGATACCTTCAGCTTCACCATCACGCCGCTGAATGGCGCCCCTGAGCCGGAGCGTCGGGAGGCAACGCTGACCGGCCTTACGAATGCGGCTGACAAGCCGGTTAAGTTCGGTTTTGGCGCGATCAGCTTCACCTTCGACCACATCAAGGACGCACCGGTTGTGAACGGTGAGCGTACCAAGACCTTTGTGTACGAGGTGCGCGAGACTGAGGGCTCGATTCCCGGCGTGGCCTACGACGGGCATGTGGCGAAGTTGACCGTTACCCTGAAGGACAACGGCGAGGGCGTCCTGTCCGCAACCACGGTCGTGGACAACGAGGCCCAGTTCACCAATAGGTACACGACCAAGCCGATCAACCCCGATGGCGACGGCGCCACGGGCAAGGACGGCATTCAAATCGTCAAGACCCTGACCGGTCGCCCGATCGCCGCTGGCGACTTTGCGTTCACCATGGCCCCGGCCGACGATGCCACCAAGGAGAAGTTCGGCGATGCCAAGGCCATTGCGACCAACGCCGCGGAGCTCGGCATTGGTGAGCTCACCAACACGGCCATTGCCACCACGCCGGTCGCAAGCGACCTCGAGTTCACGCTCGCGGATGCGGGCGAGACCTACACCTTCGAGGTCAGTGAAACTAAGGGTGACGTCGCTGGTTACAAGTACGATGAGACCGTCCACATCCTCACCTTCGCCGTTTCCGACAACGGCAACGGTACGCTGTCCGTTACGGTGACCCTCGACGACAAGGAAGCCGCCGTATGGACGAGCGGCGCCGAGATCACCCCGGTGAGCATTGGGTTTGCCAACAGCTACAGAGCCGGCTCCATCACGGTCGGCGGCCAGGGCGGCGTGGCGCTTGCGGGCACCAAGCGGCTCACGGGCCGTCCGATGGTTGCGGGCGAGTTCCACTTCAACGTGACCAATGCGAAGGATCAGGCTGAGCCCGCTGCCGTGGTGGCCACTGGCACCAACGCCGCGAACGGCACGATCACCTTCACCGGCATCGAGTACACCACCGAGAAGCTCAACAACGATGTGGCCGCAGGCCTCGCCACGGTCGATCGAGCGGGCAAAGACGGCGACGTGTACACCTACACCTACAACGTGAGCGAGGACGCCGCCAAGAACGACAAGGGCATCAGCATCATCCAGGGCAATCAGGTCGTCACTGTCAAGGTGACCGACAATCGCGCGGGCAAGCTCTCCGCCGAGGTCGTCTACCCCAAGGGTGGCATGGTCTTCAAGAACGCCTATGGCACCGTCGAGGGCGGCTCTAAGGCGATCGCCCTCAACGGCACCAAGGTCCTGGACGTCAAGTCTGGCAACAAGGTGCCCGATATCGCGGGTAAGTTCACCTTTACGCTGACCGGCTCTGAGGGCGCCCCGATGCCCGCAACGACCACGGCGACCAACGACGCCGCTGGCAATATCTCCTTCGGCGAGATCACCTACACCATGGAGAACGTCTTTGGCGCACCCGCGGCAAAGCCCGAGCAGCTCGTGATTGCCGAGGATGGGGCGGATACCGCAGACGCCAAGACTGCTGGCGCGACCGACGCCCAGGCCGCTGAGGCCGATGCCAAGGCGGACGACGCCGTGGCGGCCGAGGCCGAGGCCAAGCCTGCCGAGGACGAGAGCGCCGCGAAGGCTGACGCTGCGGACGAGCCCATGGTGGCTTCCGCTCCGCGCAGCAAGACCTTCACCTACACGGTGACCGAGACCGGCAGCGTTGCCGGCGTGAGCAACGACCCCGTTGCGACCAAGACCATCAAGGTCAAGGTGACTGACAACGGCGACGGCACGCTTACCGTCGACAAGCAGGCGGAGTCCAACAAGACCGACTTCACCTTCACCAACACCTACAGCGTGAAGCCTTTCGATAGCACGCTGACAGGCGAGGGCGGTTTCGCCATCACCAAGACGCTCGACGGCCGTGACCTGCGTGAGGGCGAGTTCGAGTTCGCGCTCGTCTCGCAGGGCGAGGGCGAGCCCACGGTTGTCACCGCCAAGAACGACGCCAGCGGCAAGGTTGCCTTCCCGGCAATCAGCTTTAACGCGCCCGGCGAGTATCACTACCGCCTGGCCGAGGTCGATGGCGGCCTAGGCGGCGTGACGTACGACACCACGGTGTACGACGTGACCGCCAAGGTCGTGGACAACGGTGGCGGCACCTTGGGTGTCACGTGGTCTGTGAGCAAGGACGGCAAGGCGCTGGAGGGCAAGGAAATCGTCTTTGCCAACAGCTACAAGGCCGCCGGTACGAGCATCACGTTCAACGCCGCCAAGGTCCTGACCGGTCGCGAGCTTAAGAAGGGTGAGTTCACGTTCGAGCTGCGCGACGCTAACGGCAAGGTCCTTCAGACGGTTAAGAACGGTGCCCTGACCGAGGGCGGGTACGCTCCCATCGCGTTCGACCCGATCACCTATGACGAGCCTGGCACGTATGATTACCGCATCGTCGAGGTCAAGGGCGACGCCGAGGGCATCACCTACGACGAGACGGTGTTCACCTATCACGTCGTGGTGACCGACGACGGCAACGGTCAGCTCCAGGTCGAGTGGACCGTGGGCGAAACCGGGGCACCGGTCTTCCAGAACGTCTTCGTCAAGCCCGAGGATCCCAAGCCCGCCGACCCGGTCAAGCCGGCCGATCCCGGCAACGGCGGCTCCGGCGATAAGCTGGTCCAGACCGGCGACAACGCGCTCGTGGGCATGTTCACGGCTGCATTTGCGGGCGTAGCCGCAATCGGCGCGGGCTTTACCGCGCGCCGCAAGAAGAAGTAGCGGCGGTGGGCTGGCACGGTGACGGGGGCAACCCGGAGCCGTGACGGCCCCAAGCCGAGGCTGCGACGGCTCTATGCCGGAGCGGTAGCGGCCCAGGCAAAAAGGCCCGTTGGCACCCCATCTCAAGCGAGGTGGGGTGCTTTTTTATGAGGTTGGGCTGTGTTGGGCGTCGCGGGCGCGGCGCTGGTCCGGTGCCTTATGCGGCCCCGTTGCCCTCGCCGTGGTGATAAGGGTGCACCACAGGGTCCACGGCTGCGCAGCCGAGCACTTGGAGCTCCCGCACGACCGCGGGGGCGAGGCGGCTGGGTTCGCTGTCCGCGTTGGAGCGTGCGCCCGCGGGTGCATCCGCTTCGACGATGGCACCCACGCTTTCGCCCGCTCCCACGCTCACGCGAGCCACACCGCCATCAATGCGGACGCGAACTTGGCGCAGGCCGAGGCCGTGCAGGTAGTCCTCGCACATACGGACCGTGTGCAGCTTCTTGGCGGTGAGCTCCTCGCCGCAGGGGATGCGGGTCGCCAGGCAGGCGCCGGCGGGGAGGTCCCACACGTCGAATCCCCAGGCGTGCAGGACTTCGCGCTCCTCGTCTTTGCACCAGCCGGTTTCCATAAGGGGCGACCTCACGTCGAGCTCGCGCACGGCACGGGTGCCGGGGCGATAGTCTCCGGCGTCATCGGCGTTGCTTCCCTCGAGCACGACGCGCACCCCGAGCTCGCACGCGGCGTCCACGATGCGCTGGAATCCCAGGCGCTTGCAGTGGTAGCAACGGTCTGCCGGGTTGGCGGCAACATCAGGGTCCGCAAGCGGGTCTGTCTCGATGGCGACCACATGAGCCCCCGCGCGCTCGAACCTCTCCCGTTCGCGTTCGAAAGACTCGCGCTCCGGAGTGCCTACAAAGGGCGTGTCCAGGTGAATAAGGTGCACATCGGCCGGCGGCAACGCGCGGATGCTGACTGCCGCGAGGAAGGTGCTGTCCACACCGCCCGAGAACCCTATGGCGACACTTCCGAATGACCGGAGCAGCTCGATGAGCCCTTGCATTTTCGCGTTATTGGAAATTGGTATCGTCATGTCAAACCTTGTGTTCATAGGAGTGGCCGCATCCATCGACCCAGTACAATAATTTCAAAGGGTTGCGTTGGCGTTCCGGCAGCTCGATGAGCACAGCATCGACACGTTTGCGGTGTCCTCGGTGAACGAATCAAGGAGAGAAGGATGAAAACCATTCAGGCGATACTTTTCGATATGGACGGCACGCTTGTCGATTCCGAGCGCGTGGGCCAGAAGGCGTGGGCCGCGACGGCGGATGAGATGGGCATCGAGATCCCGGACGACCTGGTGCGGGCGTTCATCGGCCGTCCGTCCCAGTCATGCCGCGCGATGTTGGCCGAGTATCTGGGTGGCGACGCCGATTTAGCGAATCGCGTGTTCGATTTGCACATTGAGCTGTTCCTGAAGTTTGTTGAGACCGATCTCGAGCTCAAGCCGGGTGCCATCGAGGTTCTCGAGGCCCTTAAGGCCGCAGGGTTCCCGCTCGCCATTGCCACCTCTACCGCTCGCGTGCGCGCGTTGCCGCGCCTGGAGCGCTTTGACATGTTGAAGTACTTCGATTCCATAACGTGCGGCGACGAAATCGCGAACGGAAAGCCGGCCCCGGACATCTTCGTCGAGTCTGCCAGGCGTCTCGGTTGCGATCCCGCGCTTTGCGCCGTTATCGAGGATTCGCACAACGGAGTGCGTTCGGGTCACGCCTCGGGCGCCCGCGTGTTCATGATTCCCGATATCGTGGCGCCCACGCCCGAAATCGAGGAGATGTGCACTGCGGTCCTGCCGACCCTGCACGAATTGCCCGCCGCGATCGCCGCTGTGAACGATTCGCCGGCGCCTCGCCGCGCATAGCCCCCGTTTGGAGTCTGGTTTTAAGTTCTGCCGCAGTTTTGGGTGCCTTGGGGAGCAGGGTGCTTCCGATCGCCGGAAAACCCGCGGGTAATGAGGTTGGCGATTTCTCGCCTACTTCGGGATCGCGCAAAAACTGCGGCAGAACTTGATTGCGGCGCCAGCAGAACTGCATCACGCGATGGCGATCGGGATGTTCATCCCCTCGGTACGCCCCGGCGTTTCAAGGCCGAGCGGTGACCGACATCCCTGGTAATTGACAAAAAGGAAAAAAAGGAAAAAATAGGAAAAAAAGGAAAGGAGAATTATGGGGCGTGAAATCTTTTCTCCGGCATTCGGCAACCGTCCGTCATATCTTGTTGGCCGTGATCAGCTTCTCGATAGGCTCCTTACGGGTTTGTCTTCGACTCCCGGATCGCGTGACCGTTCGGTTGTCATGTTGGGTCAACGTGGAAGCGGCAAAACTGTTTTACTGTGGGAATTGGCCGAGCTTGCGACGAAGCATGGTTATGTGGTCGCTGCCCCCACGGTGGCGTCTGAGGGTATGACCGAGCGCATCGTGGAGAAGGTGCAAGAGGCGGGCGAACGGCTGATCGCCCCCCGTCCGGGCGCCCGCGTGTCGAGCGGTAGCTTTGGAGCACTGGGATTCACTGTAGGGCTTGAATTCAGCCGTGAGGTGCAGGAAACCAAGAGCTTCCAGTTCAAACTCACGCAGCTTGTTCGGAGGCTCAACGCACATGGACATGGAATCCTCATTCTTATCGATGAGCTTCAGGCGAATTCACCGGAAGTTCGCCAGCTCGTTACGGTGTATCAGGAGATGATCGGCGAGGGTTTGGACGTGGCGCTCGTCCTCGCGGGGTTGCCTGGGGCGGTTTCGGCAACGTTGAACGATCGCGTGCTGACGTTTCTCAACCGTGCGAGCAAGGTCGAGCTCGGGCCTCTGGCAACCTCAGACGTACAGTCGTTTTATGAGCGGGCGTTTGCGGAGCTGGGTGTCAGAATCGGCGGCGATCGGGTAAGGGGGCTCGCCCGCGCCACCCAGGGCTCTCCGTATCTGCTGCAACTTTTGGGGTACAACATCTCGCTTCGCCTTCCTGATGGGGGCGATCTGACGGACGAGATCATGCGCAACGCGATTTGCGCGGCAGAGGATGACTTTGAGAACGACGTGTGCGGCACCACCCTTGCCGCACTTTCTGGGCAAGACATTGCGTTTTTGCAGGCAATGGCCCGCGACAACGGGTCCTCGCGCATGAGCGATATTGCGGGGCGTATGAAGCAGTCGCCGGACTATGCGCAAAAATATCGAAAGCGCTTGATCGATGCCGGCGTTATATCTGCTGCAGGGCATGGTTACGTCACGTTTGCCATCCCGTACATGCGCGAACACTTGCGAAAGATGGCATTTGATCTGTAGCCGTTGCGAGTTGATCGAAGAAGGGTGACCAGGGGTGCTCTGTGAAGTGGGGCCCGAGTGCGTGCGCGCTCGGGCCCCAGTGCTCTCCCAGCCTATGCGGGGCTGCACATGCCCCCCGTTCCGTCCGCGGGATGTGCCCGCGTGACGCGTATCACCACAGCGATACGCCTTTTGAACGGCTCGAAGCAGCATTTATGATGGGTCAAACTGAGTGTGTTACAGGTACCCGCTGATGTCGATGTCGGGGTCGGCGAAGTCGTCAGAGCGGTTCATGCCGGTGCTCGCCCGCGCGAGGAGGAAGGGCCGCACGAGCTCCTGATGGTTCTCGGGCTCATGCTCGGGTTCCTCCTCGATCTGAGCGATGAGCTGGTGCACGCCGCGGCGACCGAGCTCATAGCCGATGGGGGCGATTGTGGTGAGCGGCACGGGGCCTGTCCACGCCAGGGGGTTGCCGTCGCACCCGGCGACGCGGATGTCGCCCGGGACGCGCAGGCCCGCCGCCCGGACGCCCGAGATGGCGCCCGTCGCAAGGGTGTCCGTGAGGGCGATGATGAAGTCCGGGCGCGTGTCCTCGGGACGTTCGGCCAGGCGCCTGCCCAGGTCGAGGCCGTCGTGCGCGGAGTTCCAGGCTCCCTCTTCCACCACTTCGAACGCGCAGTCGGACTCGGTCGTGAACGCGTGCTCCATGCCCTTGACGCGCAGAACGAGGCGGTTCAGCGAGGGCTTGCCGATAATCGCGACGCGTTGGGCTCCGCTCTTGAAGGCGTGGCGCGCGAGGAGTTCGCCGAGGGCGAAGTTGTCCGCAGCGACGAAGTGGCCCGGGACGTCACACTGGATATCGAGGAATGCGAGGGGGATGCGAGGCGGGTGCGCGGGAGGCTGCCAGTTCAGGACGGCGGGCGGCTGCATGAGGATGCCCGCGGTCTGCGTGCCCATGAAGTAGTCGCGGTAGCGGTGCGCAATTTCCTCGTCGGTCTGCGCGGTGGCGATGAGCAGGCCATAGCCGTGTTTGCGCGCCTCGGCGTTCGCACCGTTGGCGATTTGCAGCGAGACGCCGTGATCGAGGCTGGGGAGAATGAGGCCGAACAGGCGGTTCTTTCCGCCGGCGAGCATGCGCGCACTTTGGTTGGGCGCATAGCCGAGCCGATCGGCGGCCTCGCGGATGCGCGCGAGCGTCTCGGGGCGCACCTTGTCGGGGTGGTTGAATGCGTTTGAGACGCTGCCCAGCGCGACGCCCGCCTCACGGGCGACGTCGGTGATGGTGACGGTGGTTTGGCGAGACATGGCCTGCTCCCTGGGTAGCGTGCGTGTGTGCGGTCCCCAAATTGTACCGCTTCAATCTCGGTGCGTATCGAATGGGGGACAATCTGGCCCGATGGGACCTCCGGGAATGGTCGGGATTTGCCAATCTGCCACAGCGTGGCATTTTCCGACCATAACTTGCCCCGTCGATGTCCGGGAATGGTCGCAACCTGCCAGCCTGTTGCAGCGCGGCAGATTGCGACCGGATTTGCGCCCGAGGACCTCCGGGAATGGTCGGGATTTGCCAGCCTGCCACAGCGAGGCATTTTCCGACCATAACTTGGCCCATCGGCATTCGGAAATGGTCGCAATCCGCCCCGCTGTGTTAAACAGGCAGATTGCGACCGGATTTCCTTTGGGGGCACACTCTTGCCGGGGTTTCGGGTGAGCCGTTACGACCGCCAAGCTGCGCAGAGAGCGCGGTATCGCGGGGCGTATTGGCTGCCGCGTTGCCAGATGAGGCAGAAATCGTGCTCGACCTGGAAATCGTCCGGCGTGATGTCGAGAAGCTCGCCAGCTCCGAGCTCGGCTTCAACGGCGGCGCGGTACATGAATGAGATGCCCGCTCCCGCGCGTACGCACGCTTTGATGGTGGGGATGCTCTCGAGTTCCACGAGTCCGGCGAAATCCTCGACGGCGAGGTCGCGTGCGGCAAGATGCTTCTCCAGAATCTCGCGCGTGCCCGATCCAGCTTCGCGCAGGACGAGGCGTTGCCCGAGCAGCTGACGGATCGAGGCGGGTCGGGAGGGGGTGTCCTCGTGGCGCTTGACCCCTGCAGTCCCGGGAGAGACTGCGGCCCTCGGTGCCGCCACGGCGACGTAAGCTTCGCGCGAGAGGGTCTCGAATGCAAAACGCGAGCGATCAAACGAGCCTTCGACCAGTGCAAAGTCGATCTCGCCTCGTTCGAGCGCACAGACCAGGTCGCGCGTGTTGCCCGCTCGCAGGGTCACGCTTGCGTCTGGATGCGCGGCGAGGTGCGTGGACATGAGGCGCGGGGCAACGTAGTCGGCGATGGTGCGCGTGCAGCCGAAAATGAGTGGGGCAGCGCTGGTGCCGGTTGGCCGAGCGGCGAGTTCGGCGGTTTCGGCTCGTAAGCGTCCCTCGTCGTTTTCCATCGCCAGAAGGCGCTGGTACAAAAGGTCCGCCGCAGGTGTGGGTTCGACCCCGCGTCCCGTTTTGGTGAACAGGGCGCATCCGTAGTGGGCCTCGAGCTGGCGGACGTGCTGGGAGACGGCCGGCTGCGTGATGAGAAGCGCCTCGGCGGCTCGCGTGAAGCTGTGCTGACGGTAGACCTCGAGGAACGTGTGCGTACGGTAATCGAGCATGGCACCTCAGTCATAAGAAATCGTGATGCATTGATAATCAATCAACTGCGTCTAATTATAAGTCGAGGTCATAGGATGGAGTTGGGAAACACAGTGAATCGACGGGGCAATCCCCGGAAAGGCGGAAACGTGGAGCTGATTAAGGACTTCAAGGATCTGTGGCGCGGAGTCGCGCTCGCACTCATCATTTCGGTACCGGCTTGGCTGTTGGGCAAGCAGTTCGAGGTCATCGGCGGTCCGGTGTTCGCCATCCTCATCGGCATGGCGCTCGGCCTGGTGCTGCGTCGCCGTGCCGACGTGACCGAGGCCACTGCCGCGGGCATCAAGTACACGTCGAAGAAGATCCTGCAGTACGCCGTCATCCTGCTGGGATTTGGACTCAACCTCGGCGAGATCGCCAAGGTCGGCGCGAGCTCCCTGCCCATCATCATCTCGACCATCACCACGTCGCTGGTCATCTCGTTTGTGCTGTGCCGCGCGCTTCACATCCCCAAGAAGATCTCGACGCTCGTGGGTGTGGGATCCTCCATCTGCGGCGGCTCCGCAATTGCCGCCACTGCGCCGGTCATCGATGCGGACGACGAGGAGATCGCCCAGGCCATCAGCGTCATCTTCCTCTTCAACATCATCGCTGCGCTGATTTTCCCCTCGCTCGGCGCCATGCTCGGCATGAGCAATGAGGGCTTTGGCCTGTTCGCCGGCACGGCTGTGAATGATACGTCGTCCGTCACCGCCGCCGCAGCTGCCTGGGACGGCATGCACCCGGGCTCCAATGCGCTGGATCACGCCACCATCGTCAAGCTCACGCGCACGCTTGCGATTATCCCCATCACGCTGTTCCTTGCATTTTGGCAGGTCCGTCAGGCCAAGCGCGCCGCCGAGGCGGGCGAGGGTACCGGTGCTGCCGCAGGCACGTTTGACATCAAGAAGATCTTCCCGTTCTTCATCCTGTTCTTTGTATTGGCGAGCGTCATTACCACCGTGTTCGCGCTCCCCGTGGCGGTGACCGCGCCCATCAAGACGCTGTCGAAGTTCTTCATCGTGATGGCGATGGCCGCGATCGGCTTCAACACCGACATCGTCAAGCTGGTGAAGACGGGCGGCAAGCCGATCTTCATGGGCTTGTGCTGCTGGATCGGCATTACCTGTGTGAGCCTCGGCATGCAGAGCGTTCTCGGGATTTGGTAACAAGGACGCCGCTGCCGACCCAATTGGGGGGCTCGGCTCAAGTGAGGCGGGCTCAATTGAGGACAGGTACTGATTGAGACAATTTGAGCTGGTCCAACTGCGGGGCGGCTGCGCCGGTCCAACTTCGGGGTAGTCGCGCCGGGCAGTTGTTGGGCAGTTGCGTCGGTCCAGCTGTGGGGCAGTTGCAAGTTGAGGCGCTTGGCGACGAACGCGCCGTCCTGCCTGGTTGAGAAATGGTCGGGATTTGCCACGCTGATACAGCCTGGCATTTCCCGACCATTTTTTCATGTTAAAACGGGCTAAAACGGTCGTGATCTGCCAGTCTGCGACAGGGTGGCAAATCACGACCGTTTTGGGTTCCTGCTGAACGGTTCGGCTTCAACGCAAGGCCATGCTCAGGGGTCCTCGGGGATGGTGTGTCCAGATGTGGCGTGCGCCCTATTGGAGCCAGTGGCCGAAACGCTGAGGCTGGGGACCGATTCCGCCGTGGCACTTTGGGACAATAGGGCGGATTCCTAATTGTTTGACCACCTGGCGGCTTCGGCCGTCTCGTCGGTTGGGGAGGACGCCATGCAGAAGAGGCCACAGGGCTCAGGTCAAAAACCGACATACCGTCATGCGCCGCGAGGTCGGTCCGCCATGACCCGCCCGCCCGCGGGAACCCGCCGGCCCGCCACGGC
>NZ_CABJEU020000001.1:131062-1248764 GCF_902364775.2 Collinsella intestinalis
GCCCCGCCCGCCCGCGGGAACCCGCCGGCCCGCCACGGCCCGCACGTCCGCCCCGCGTGGCGCGCCCCGCCCGGCCCCCGCGCCGTCCGCTCGCCGGCGTATCCCGGCGGCCCCGCTTCTCGGCATTGCCGCCGTTGCCCTGCTCGCCTTCGTCATGGTCCCCGCGGTCGGTGGGCTGTTTTCCAACACCCGCAACGATACGGACACCCCGGCTAAAGGCCAGACGGTCGCTGAGTGGCGTGCTCCGCGCACCGCACTGGTCGAGCAGCTTTCCGGTGCCGGTTCGAATGTTGCGGCGCAGGCGGAAAACCCGCCGCGCTACCTCGACCTCGGCACCACCAAGACCGGCGAGGGCCGCGTAAGTTTCTCGGCCGTGGGCGACAACCTCTTCAACGAGAATCTCCTCGACATCGCCGATGCCGCCGCTGGCGCAGTGGGCGACGGGAAGTACGGCTTCGACGGCTTTTATCGCAAGATCAAGAAGAAGATCGCCTCCTACGACATCTCGTTCGTGAACCAAGAGACCACCCTCGGCGGTCCCGACCGCTACGGCTACAACGGCTATCCCAGCTACAACACGCCTGATGCACTTGCTCCCGTTGTGGCAAAGGTGGGTTGGGATGTGGTGAACACCAACAGCAACCACACGTACGACACCTGGGTCCCCGCGATCGAACATGCCCAGGGCGTTTGGAACGGTCTGCGGGACAAGCTCCTCACTATCGGCAGCTTTGCCAACGAGGCCGACCGACAGGCCCCGCGCATCGTGAGTTGCAACGGCCTGCGCATCGCGTTTCTTTCCTACAGCTACGGTCAAAACGGCTACGCCCAGGCAGACCTGCCTAATGCCTACTTTGCCGTGCCCTATGACGCCGAGGTCATGCGCGAGGATGTGGCCCGCTCGCGCGCCTTTGCCGATGCGGTGGTGGTATATCTGCATGCCGGAGTCGAGTATGAGCACGAGCCGAGCGAGACGCAGCGCCAGTGGGCCCAGGAGTGCGTCGATGCCGGTGTCGACCTGGTGATCGGCAGCCATGTGCACGTGATCCAGTCCATGGAGCTCCTCGAGGCTCCCGATGGGCAGAACGTGCTCGCGGTCTACGGCTTGGGCGACTTCCTCTCTGGATATCACAACAATCCCGACACCATCATGTCGGGCCTTTTCAGCTGCGTGTTCGAGCGCGTCGATGCGTCCGGGACCCAGGCAAAGGGGGAGGGGAGCGCGAACCGCGATGAGTCCAAGGACGCCGCGGCGGAAAAGGAGGCGAATGTCGATCCCGCATTCCCTCCGCGCCGCGTGCGCGTGACGAAGGCGACGTGGACGCCGCTTATCGAACATTGGGAAAACGGCGACAGCACCGTGCGCACGGTCAAGGGCTATACCGACGAGCTGGCGCGTAGAAATGAGCTGCTCGCAGGTCTGCCCGATCCGCTCGGCTGGATTCGAGACGCGACGAACCGCGTGATAGGCGAGGACTTCGAGATCGATATGTAGGCTCGCCTGCCCCCAGGTTCGCCGCCGCCTCATCGACTTGCGAGGCGGCCCTCCAATCCGCCGTTCGAGAGGGTTATTCAATATGTCCGCACGCTTATACATGCCGCTGCTCGAACAAACTAACCGCCTACCAACTTCTGCTCGAAAAATAGGTATAAGGCGGGAAAGATGGAACTATCGGTTATGCATGCGCCCGGACAAAGGGCTCCGGGTGCCCGACAGATAGGAGCCAATCATGGGAATGAAGGCTGATCAGGAGATCTCCCTGGATTTCGAAGGGCTTTTGTCCTACCTCCGCTCAAAGACGCGCGTGTTCATGGACGTCGATGGGCATGAGTACTACGTCACCCACACGGACGGGTACTGGCGCGTGCAGGACTGCGAGCAGCTGAACGAAAAGGGCCGTTTCGTCGATTGCTCCGAGCTCGTCACCACCCTTCCCGAGCTGGTCGAGCTGCCCTGGCTCGACGGCAAGAGCGTGCACGACCTCACCGATGGGGCCGCGTTCTTCGAGTCCATCCAGGAAGGCTGGGTGTATCCCGGCACCGAGCCCGTTGAGGCCGAGGAGTCCGTTGAGGAGCTCGTCGAGGAGGAGCCTGCGGAGGAGTAACCGCACGCCACGTGAACAATTCATCGCACTTGCAGGGGTCGCCGCCGGCGGCCCCTTTCTTCTGTCGGGTTTCCTTCTGGTGGACTTTCTGCTGTTGGGTTTCCTTCCGTTGGGCTTCCCAAAACGGTCGAGATTTGCCACTCTGCTACAGCCTGGCGTTTCGCGACCGTTTTTCAGCCGAGTGCCGTCAGAAAGTGGTCGGGATTTGCCGCGCTGCAACAGCCTGGCAAATCCCGACCATTTCTCCCGCCGCCGGACCCCCGCCTCCCGCCGCCAGACGCCCTGCCAGACCCCCGCCTCCCGCCGCCCCCCGATCGGCGGGCCCACGCAAATTGAGACGTTTGTCACCACCCAGGATGCCCAGTTGTTCAGGTAGGATTGGTATTGACTTGAGGTGCATATGTCTGGCCGTGGGGGCGGCCGGGAGGGGAACGTGCGTATGAGACTGCTGTTGCGAACCATCAAACCGTATAAGGCCCTCGTTGCGGCGACGCTTGCGGCGTTGCTGCTGGACGTAGCTGGCACGCTGTATGTCCCCACCATGCTCGCCGGCATGATCAATCAGGGTGTGACCAGCGGGAACACAGATTTCATCATCGGTCAGGGCCTTAAGATGCTCGTTGCGTGCTGCTGCGCGAGCGGCGGTGCCCTGCTGGGCAATTACCTGTGCGCCCGCCTCGCCTCCTATGTGGGTCGCGATATCCGCAATGCCGTGTACGATGCCTCGCTCACCTACTCGGGCGGCGACTTCGAGGAGTTCGGCACCGGCTCCATGATCACCCGCACCTTAAACGATGTGAACGTCATCCAGCAGACGGTCATGCTCGCCGCCCAGGCCATGCTGCCGGTTCCCATCATCTGCGTCATGGGCACGGTGCTGTCCTTCCGCGTCGACGCGCAGATGGGCGCCATGATGCTCGCGGTGGTCTCCGTGGTCATGGTGTTCGCTGTGATCGCCGTGCGCCGCGCGGCCCCAATCTTCGAGAAGATGCAGGGTTTTATCGACCGCATGAACGTGGTCCTGCGTGAGAACATCATCGGCGTCCGCGTGATCCGCGCTTTTGGCAAAGAGCGCCACGAGGAGGGCCGCATGGGTCGCGTGTTCACCGATTACGCCGATGCAGCGATCAAGGTGAACTGGATCTTCGCGGGCGTGGACTGCTTCAGCTTCTGCCTCATGAACATCGCCGAGGTGCTGCTCATGTGGCTCGGAGGCAACCGCGTGGGCGCGCACGCCATGGAGATCGGCAACATCTCCGCGGTGGTCGAGTATGCCATGCTCATCATGTTCTACATCATGATGGCGCAGTTCGTCGCGCTGATGGTGCCGCGCGCCATCGTGTGCCTGCAACGTTGTGCCGAGGTGATCGAGAAGAAGCCGAGCATCCTCGACGGCACGGGCTCCGCGCCGCTGGCGCCGGGGTCGAATGGCGAGGCCGCCACGGCGGGCGAGGCCGCCGTGGCGGGTGAGGTCACCGTGACGGACGAGGACGGAGCCTTCAATGCTTCCCTGTCCGATACCGCCCCGGTTGCCACGTTCGACCATGTCTCCTTCCGCTTCCCCGATGCGGACGAGGACACCTTGCACGATATCGATTTTTCCTGCCGTCGCGGCCAGACCACCGCGATCATCGGCTCCACCGGTTCGGGCAAGTCCACCATCGCCAAGATGTTGCTGCGCCTGCACGACGTCACGGAAGGCTCGGTGCGTTTTTCAGGCGTTGACGTGCGCTCCATGACCCAGCACGACCTGCGCGAGCGCATCGCCTATGTGCCGCAGAAGGCCTGGTTGTTCTCGGGCACCATCGCCAGCAACTTGCGCGATGGCCGTGCCGACGCGACCGAGGCCGAGATGCGCCACGCCCTCGACGTGGCCCAATCCGACTTTGTGTGGGGCCTGCCCGAGCGCCTGGACGCCCCGGTTGCCCAGGGCGGCACGAATTTCTCCGGCGGCCAGCGCCAGCGCTTGGCCATCGCCCGCGCCCTCATGAAGCATGCGGACCTCTATATCTTCGATGACAGTTTCTCCGCTCTCGACTTCAAGACCGATGCAGCTCTGCGCCGCGCGCTCAAGCCCGAGACGCGCAACGCCGCCGTGCTCATCATCGCCCAGCGCATCAACACCATCTTGCATGCCGACCAGATCGTCGTGCTCAAGGATGGCCGCATTGTGGGCAAGGGCACGCACAAGGAGCTCATGGAGGGCTGCGAGGTGTATCGCGAGATCGCGGAGAGTCAGATGAAGGGAGGCGAGTAGCATGGCGTGGGATAAGAAGAAGCGCGACGACGGCTCCGACGAGCTGTTCTCCGAGAACGCCCGCCTCGAGCGCGAGCGCAAGCAGGGCGCTATCGACGATGCGCAGGCAATGGCCGATGCCTCCGGCACCCCTGAGGAGGAGCTCGAGGTCCCCAAAGACACCTGGGGGACGGTGCGCCGTCTATGGCGTGCCGCGGCGGGCGAGCGCTGGCGTTTCGGTGTGGTGATCGCCGCCATCCTCGTGTACACGGGCTTCCATGTTGCCGCGCCGGCGTACAGTGCGCGCGTGATCGACGTGCTGTGGGCCAATATCCAGGCCGCTTTTGCCGAGGGCCGCGCCTTCACGGTGGGTTGGGAGACCGGCGGCCGCGAGCTCGCCATCTACTTTGGCATTTGGACGGGCGCCTGCGCGCTGTACTCCGTGCAGTGCTTTGTCATGGCGGGCTTTGCCGAGAAGCTCAACCTTTCGCTGCGCCGGAGCATCGCCGAGAAGCTCAGCCGCCTGCCGTTGAAGTTCTACGACGGCCACAAGCCCGGTGAGGTGGTGAGCCGTGCCACGAACGACCTGGACAAGATGTCCGAGGTGCTGCAGACCGGCCTGCTCAAGCTCATGAGCGCGGTGGGCACGATCATCGGCGCGCTCTACATGATGCTGTGCTACAGTGTGCTGCTCACGGCGATCTTTTTGGTGTTCGCCTTTGTGTCGACCCTCATCACCAAGGGCGTGTCCAAGTGGACGCTCAGGCTCGCCGCCGAGCGTCAGCGTTATGTGGGCGAGCTCACCGCGACGGTGGAGGAGGCCTACTCGGGGCGCCTCATCATCAAGAGCTTCAACCGTGAGGGTTCGAGCTCGCAGAGGGTGCACGAGCTGTCTGACAAGCTCGCTCGTGCCAGCCGCCGCGCGGACTTTGCCACCAATGCCATCAGCCCGCTGATCCGTTTCATCATCCGCCTGGCCCAGGTGCTGATCGCCGTGGTGGCGGGTGGCATGCTCGTGGGCGGCCAGATCACCATCGGCGTGTTCCAGGCGTTCTTCCAGTACATCCACCAGGCTTCCGAGCCGCTCACGCAGCTGTCCTTCACCATCAACACGCTGCAGAACGCACTTGCCAGCGTCGAGCGCGTGTTCGACATTCTCGATGAGGGGGAAATCGAGCCCGACCCGCTGCCCGAGGTCGCCGCGAAGCTTCCCGCCGCCGTGGAAGGGCGTGTGGACTTTAGCCGTGTGCGCTTTGGGTACGATTCGGAAAAGCCGCTTATGCGCGATGTGACGTTCCATGTGAAACCCGGGCAGAAGGTCGCCATCGTGGGCGCCACCGGCGCCGGCAAGACCACGCTCATCAACCTGCTTATGCGTTTTTACGAAATCGGCGGGGGCTCGATCGAACTCGACGGCGTGGACACCCATGCGATGGCTCGTCCGGACCTGCGCGCGAACTTTGGCATGGTGCTGCAGGATGCATGGCTGTTCGACGGGACGATCGCCGAGAACATCGCCTATGGCCGTCCCGATGCCACTCGCGAGGAAATCGTGCGCGCGGCCGAGATGGCGCATGTGGACCACTTTGTCCGCACGATGCCGCAGGGTTACGACACGCATATCGAAAACGATGCTGAGACCATCAGCCAGGGCCAGCGTCAGCTGCTCACCATCGCGCGCGTGATTCTGTGTAACCCCGCAATCCTCATTTTGGACGAGGCGACGTCGAGCGTGGATACACGCACGGAGCGCGACATCGTGCAGGCGATGGAGACGCTCATGCACGGGCGCACCAGCTTTGTGATCGCGCATCGTCTGAGTACCATCGTGGACGCCGATCTGATCTTGCATATGCGCGCCGGCACCATCATCGAGCAGGGCACTCATGAGGAGCTGCTCGCGGAGAACGGTCCTTACGCCGATCTCTACCGGAGCCAGTTCGCCTAGGCCGTCCCGCCTCGCCCATGTCTCAATTGGGGACAGGCACAAATTGAGACATTCGGCGCGTCGCAGGTCGCGCGGGCACGCTTATAGAGGTGTCTCAATTTGTGCCTGTCCCCAATTGAGACGCGGCTAAGTGATAGGTGTCGTTCAAGGCCCCCGGGATACCGTTCGCCGAGTGGTATCCCGGGGGTCTTTGTATGCACTGCGTAATGAAACGATTTGCGAATATATGCATTTACATGGATATCTAGCTGCGAAAATAAGGATTCTGTTAACAACGAAATTAAATAAAAGACCCATCTAACTGCGAATATGCACTATTCCCGCAGTTCGACGAAGGGTTGTTTAATGCAGACGAGCGGCATACCATTACACGTGTTGTGTTCAAAACGTGTAGCAACAGAGGAGGTTGTGTGATGGTAAGTATCGTTTTGGCAAGCCACGGTGACTTGGCAGAGGGTCTGAAGATGACCGGTTCGATGGTCTTCGGCGATCAGCCCAACGTCGCCACGGTTTCCCTCATGCCGAGCATGGGTCCGGACGACTTCCGCCAGAAGGTGGAAGAGGCGGTCGCTTCCTTCGACGATCCCGAGGACGTCTTGTTCCTCGTCGATCTGTGGGGCGGCACTCCCTTCAACCAGATCAGCGGTCTGTTCGACGCCCATCCCAGCTGGGCGATCCTGACTGGCGTGAACCTGCCGATGCTCGTCGAGGTGTACACCGCTCGCTTCGACGCATCCAAGACGGCCCACGATATCGCCAAGCACGTCATTTCCGAGGCCCGCGCCGGCGTTCGCGTCAAGCCCGAGTCTCTCGAGCCTGTGGAGGCCAAGCCCGCGGCAGCCGCGGCCCCGGCCGCCCATCAGGGCGCCATTCCCGAGGGCACGGTCCTCGGCGACGGCCACATCAAGTTCGTGCTCGCCCGTGTCGATACCCGTCTGCTCCACGGTCAGGTGGCAACCACGTGGACCAAGATGACCAAGCCCGATCGCATCATCGTCGTGTCCGACGCCGTCTCCCACGACGACCTGCGCAAGTCCATGATCATGGAGGCCGCGCCTCCCGGAGTTAAGGCCCATGTCGTCCCGGTCCAGAAGATGATCGAGGTCGCCAAGGACCCGCGTTTCGGCGCCACCAAGGCCATGCTCCTGTTCGAGACCCCGCAGGACCTGCTCCGCGCGGTCGAGGGCGGCGTGGACATCAAGGAGGTCAACCTCGGCTCGATGGCCCACTCCGTGGGCAAGGTCGTCGTGACCAACGCCATCGCCATGGATAACGACGATGTCGAGACGCTCGAGAAGCTCGCCGCCCGCGGCATCACCTTCGATATCCGCAAGGTCCCGGCCGATTCCGCCGAGTCCTTCGACGCGATGATCAAGAAGGCCAAGTCCGAGCTGGCCGCCCAGTAAAGGAGGGAATATGTCAGCACTTTCGATCGTTCTGATCGCCATCATCGCGCTGCTGGCCGGTATGGAGGGTGTTCTGGACGAGTTCCAGTTCCACCAGCCGCTCGTGGCCTGCACGCTCATCGGTCTCGTGACCGGCCACCTGCAGGAGGGCGTCATGCTCGGCGGCTCCCTGCAGATGATCGCCCTCGGGTGGGCGAACGTCGGCGCCGCCATCGCGCCCGATGCGGCCCTGGCTTCCGTTGCGTCCGCCATCATCATGGTGCTTGCACTCGACGGTGGCGCGGCCGACTCCCAGACCGCCATCACCACCTCCATCGCGCTCGCCGTGCCGCTGTCCGTGGCCGGCCTGTTCCTGACGATGCTCTGCCGCACGCTCGCCATCCCCATGGTTCACGCCATGGACGCTGCCGCCGAGAAGGGCGACTTCAAGGGCGTTGAGATGTGGCAGATCCTTGCCATCCTCATGCAGGGCGTCCGCATCGCCATCCCGGCTGTGGCCCTGTGCTTTGTCTCGCCCGAGATCGTGACCAACGTGCTCAACATGATGCCTGCATGGCTGTCCGGCGGCATGGCCGTCGGCGGTGGCATGGTCGCCGCCGTCGGTTACGCCATGGTCATCAACATGATGGCGACCAAGGAGGTCTGGCCGTTCTTCGCGCTCGGTTTCGTCCTCGCCGCCATCCCGCAGCTCACGCTCATCGCCCTCGGCGTCATCGGCGTGTCCCTCGCTCTGCTGTACCTCGGCCTCAAGGACCTGGCCAAGAACAGCGGCGGCTCTGCCGGTACCGGCGATCCGCTCGGCGATATCCTGAACGATTACGAGTAAGGAAGGGAGGACGTACATCATGGCAGAGAACAAGGTTCAGCTTTCCAAGTCCGATCGCATGTCGGTGTGCATGCGTCATCAGTTCCTGCAGGGCTCGTGGAACTACGAGCGCATGCAGAACGGCGGCTGGTGCTTCGCTATGATCCCCGCGATCAAGAAGCTCTACTCCAACAAGGAGGACCAGATTGCGGCGCTCAAGCGTCACATGGAGTTCTACAACACGCATCCGTACGTGTCCGCTCCCGTCATCGGCGTCACCCTCGCTCTTGAGGAGGACCGCGCCAACGGCGCTCAGGTCGAGGACGCTGCGATCCAGGGCGTGAAGGTCGGTATGATGGGCCCGCTGGCCGGTGTCGGCGACCCCGTCTTCTGGTTCACCCTTCGCCCGATCCTCGGCGCGCTCGGCGCTTCCCTGGCCCTCGGTGGCTCCATCATGGGCCCGCTGCTGTTCTTCTTCGCGTGGAACATCATCCGCATCGCGTTCCTTTGGTACACCCAGGAGTTCGGCTATAAGGTTGGCACCTCCATTACCAAGGACCTCTCCGGCGGTCTTATGGGCAAGATCACCGAGGGTGCCTCCATTCTGGGCATGTTCATCATCGGCGCGCTCGTGCAGCGCTGGGTGAGCATCTCCTTCACCCCGGTCGTCTCCACGGTTCAGCAGTCCCCCGGCGCCTACATCGATTGGGCGAGCCTGCCCGCGGGTGCTGAGGGCATCCATCAGGCCCTGAGCCAGTTCGCGGCGCTCGGTCCCACCGGCCTCGAGGTCGCTAAGGTGACCACGCTCCAGGCCAATCTCGACCAGCTGATTCCCGGCCTTGCCGCCGTGGGCCTCACGCTCCTGTGCTGCCAGCTGCTCAAGAAGAAGGTTTCCCCGATCGTCATCATCATCGCCCTGTTCGCCGTGGGTATCGTTGCCCGCCTGCTCGGCATCATGTAAGACGCTTCGGTATCAAGCGCGCTCAGGCGCTTGAGCCTCGAGCCGCGCCGCTGCCATGGTTCGCCATTCGCAGCGGCGCGGCTTTTTCGTACTTGCGGGCGTTCCCGCCGCAGTCGTATATTTCTTCAAGACCGCCTGGCGGGATTTCGACACACGCGCGTTTCCGGCCGAACATGCAGGGAAACGCTTGAGGAGGATGCAGGGATGGCGCAATCGCAGAACAGCTCGGTCTACTACACGGAGAAGGCCACGTCGTTTCATGGGATGTCGACCTATGGTTCGGTGATGCTCGGCAACAACGCCTTCGAGTTCTATAACGAGAAAAACCCCGAGGACTTCATCCAGATCCCCTGGTCCGAGGTCGACCACGTGGCGGCGTCGGTGCTGTTCGGCGGTAAAAAGATCTCGCGCTTCGCGATCTTCGTGAAGGGGAGTGAAAGCGGGTTCTCGTTTTCCACGAGGGACAATAAGGCCACGTTGCGGGCCATGCGCGAGCATGTGCCCGAAGACAAGCTTTTGCGCTCTCTGAGCTTCTTTGACGTGATCAAACGCGGCGTGCTGTCACTGTTCCGCAAAAACCGCTAGAATATCCCATGCGCGCTTTTGTATGCGTTGACGGGCTTTCCGTCGGGCATGTTCCAGTCGCGCAACCATGGCAATGCCTCCGTAGCTCAGGGGATAGAGCACCGCTCTCCTAAAGCGGGTGTCGTACGTTCGAATCGTATCGGGGGCACCATTGCAACTAAAAAGGCCGCCACGCGCTCGTTCGCGTGGCGGCCTTTTCTCGCGATCTGCTAGTCCTCGGTGTTGGCGTCGGTGCGCGCCTGCGTGGTGAGGGTGATCGTGGTGCCCTTATCCAGCGATCCGGAGGCGGACTGGCTCACGATGATGCCGTCTGCCGGGCCGTTCACCACGACCTTGAAGCCGAGCGACTCGAGCTGCGGCTTGGCGTGGGAGGCGGAGTCGTTCACAAAGTTAGGTGCGTTGACCTTGGCGACCGGCTCGGGACCCTGGGACAGCACGATCTTGATGGTGGTGCCGGGCTTGACGCTGCCACCGGGCTCGTAGCTGATCACGGAGCCGGCGGGGACGGTGGCGCTGTAATCGGAGCTGAAGGTGTAGCTGAGCTTATCGCCGAGCGCCTCGATGGCCTGCTCCTTGGTCTTGCCGGTGAGGTTGGGCACGTCGATGGTGTCGGGGCCGGTGGACACCCAGTACTCGATGACGGTGCCCTCCTCAACAACCTCGCCGGTGTTCTTGCCCTGCTTGAAGACGGTGCCGGCCTCGGCCTCGTTGGACTCCTCGTGCGCCTGGCCCTTGAGATTGGCGGCGGTGAGTAGGGCCTCGGCCTCATCGGCGGTCTTGCCGGTGATGTTGGGGACCTCGGTCTCCTTGACGGGGACGGGGCCCTTGGAGAGCGTCAGCGTAACCGTGGAGCCCTCGGGCGCCTCCTTGTTGCCGTCGGGCGTCTGGTCGACGACGCGGCCCTCTTCGACCTCATCGTCATTCACGGCCTTGCCGTACTCGACGTTGAAGCCGGCGTTTTCGAGCGCGTCCTCGGCCTCTTCCTGCGTGTAGTCGATGACGTTGGGAACGATGACCATCTCGCCGGACCCGCCGAACAGGTTGCTGGCAAAGAAGACGGCGGCGGCGATTACCACGATGGCGCCGATCACAATGGCGGCGATCTTTGCGCCGTTGCCCTTCTTGGGCTCATCGTAGCTGTTCTGACCGCGAGAGGACGCGGACGCGGCGACGCGCGGGCCGGCAGCGGTGGAGCCGGGGCCTGCAGTGCCGGCAGGACGCACCATGGCCTGGGTGGCATCGCTCATCACGCGGGTCTCGGCACCGCCGACGCCCATGGGGGCGGCAATCACGCGCGTGGGCTCTGCCACGTCGACCGCGCGGCCGGCGGCATAGGCGTTGAGCACCTGGCGCAGCTCGTCGGCGGTTTGGAAGCGGTTGGCGGGGTCCTTCTCCATGCACTTGAGGATGATGCGCTCGAGTGCTGGGTCGACGCCGGGGTTCACCTGGCTCGGCGGGATGGGCAGTTCGTTGACCTGCTTGAGAGCCACGGAGATGGCATCGTCGCCATCGAAGGGCACGCGGCCGGTGGCGCACTCGTACATGACCACGCCGAGGGAATAGATGTCGCTCGTGGCGCCCAGGTCCTGACCGCGGGTCTGCTCGGGGGAGACGTAGTGGGCGGTACCCAGGACGTTGTTGTCCTGCGTGAGATGGCTGTTCTTGGCTCGCGCGATGCCGAAGTCCATCACCTTGATGTTGCCGTCGGGCAGCACCATGATGTTTTGCGGTTTGATGTCGCGGTGAATGATCTCATGCTTGTGCGCGACGGAGAGGGCACCGCAGATCTGAGAGCCGATCTGGGCGACCTTCTTGGGATCGAGGGCGCCGTGGCTGCGCACGCCGCTCTTGAGGTCGGTGCCGCGCAGGTACTCCATGACGATGTAGTACGTGTCGCCGTCCTTGCCCCAGTCGTACACGCCCACGATGTAGGGGCTCTGCAGACCGGCTGCGGCCTGCGCCTCCTGCTTGAAGCGAGCGGCGAAGGTGGCGTCCCCGGCGTACTGGGGCAGCATGATCTTCACGGCAACGGTGCGGTCGAGCACCTGGTCCTGCGCGCGATACACGCTGGCCATGCCACCGTTTCCGACCTTATCCTTGAGCAGGTACCTTCCTCCAAGTACGCGCTGTCCGTCTGGCATGTCTTTAACTCCTCATCAATCTATCCGCCGGAGGCGGAAGTGTTACCTCGTACCGGTGAATTGCTACAGCCCCTGTGTCGCGAGCGCCGCGCGCAGGACCTGTCCGCCTACGGCCGCCGCGCTTTCCTCGCCCTTCGCGTTCTGTTCGATCACGACGGCGATTGCCACGGTGGGGGTGTCGTAGGGGGCAAATCCAACGAACGTGGAGTTCGCGTTGGCGTTGTTGGTCTCGGCCGTGCCGGTCTTACCGGCCACCTTCACGCCCGCGATCGCCGCGGCCGAGCCGGTGCCGCTCTGGACGACGTCGAGCATGGCCTGTTTGACCTGCTCGGCGGTTCCGGTGCTCACGGCCTGGCCGAGGGAGCGGCCGCGTGTGGTCTTGAGGACCGTGCCGTCGGGGGCGAGGATCTGCGAGACCACGTAGGGGTTCATGGCGATGCCGTTGTTGGCGATCGTGGCGGCCATGAGCGCGTTTTGCATCACAGTGGCCTGCGGGCCGGGCGTGTGACCCTGGCCGACGGGCTGGCCGGCGCCCGCCCAGGCGAGCTCCCACTCGGTCATCTCCTCGGGGTTGGGCATGACGGATGCGGCGGTGGTGAAGTCCAGGCCGAGCTGCTGTCCGTAGCCGAAGGCGCGTGCTGTGGACACGAGCTTCTCGGCGCCCAAGCCGTCGGCCACCTGGCCGAAGACCGTGTTGGACGAGAGCGCGAAGGCCTTGGCCAGCGAGATCGTGCCGTGACCGCGCTCGCCGATGCTCACAACGTCCGCGCCACCGATCTCCATGCGACCCGGGCTGTCGTAGGTGGTGTCGAGCGTGGCCAGGCCATTCTCGAGCGCAGAGGCGAGCGTGAGCACCTTGAAGGTGGAGCCCGGCGTGTAGAGCGCGAGGGTTGCACGGTCGTACATGGAGGTGTCCGCACCGCCGCTGGCGTTGGCGGCCTCGATCGCCGCCTGGATGTTCGTGTTGTCGAACGTGGGGGCGCTGGCCCAGGCGAGCACGGCGCCGCTGCGCGGGTCGAGGGCGACGATGGCGCCCACGCGGCCGGCGAGGGCCTGCTCGGCTGCACGCTGGATACGCGAGTCGATGGTGAGCTGGACCGAGTTGCCCGGCTCGCTGATGCCGGCGAGCGAGTTGAGGGCGTTTTGCCAGCTCGAGTAATCCTTGGACCCCGTGAGCGTGTCGTTTTGCGTGTTCTCGATGCCCATGGTGCCGTATTGCTGGGAGTAGTAGCCCACCACGTGTGCGGCGAGGTTGCCGTTGGGGTAGGAGCGGGCGTACGTGCCGTCGGCCTGCTGGATGGACTCGGCGAGCGTCAGGCCATCCGCGGTGATGACCGAGCCGCGCTTGATGTAGCGCGCCTTGTTGATGGTGTGGTTGTTGCTCGGCATGTCCTGATACTCGGACGCCTTGATCACCTGGATATAGGTGATGTTGCCGATGAGCACGGCGAACAGCGCAGTGAACAGGAACACGGTGCGGGTCAGGCGGTTGGCGAGCGCCACGCGGCCGAGCAGGCCGCTCTCGGGCGTGTCGAGGGCGGGACGGCGCATGTGGGAGCCGCGCACGGTGGTGCGGTAGCCGGCGGTGGCCAAGTCGGTGCTCGTGTTGGCGATCTCGGTCGAGCGGCCGGTTGCCTCGTCGCCGGCGCGCAGCAGCAGGCCCACGATCACAAAGCTCGCGAGCAGGGAGGAGCCGCCCTGGCTCATGAAGGGCAGAGTAACGCCGGTGAGCGGGATGAGCTTGGTCACGCCGCCCACAATGGTGAAGGCCTGGAAGGAGATGGCCGCGGTGAGGCCGGCGGCGGAGAAGGCCGCCAGGTCGGACTTGGCGCGTGCGGCGGTGGTGAGGCCGCGGACCGCGAACAGCATGAACAGCAGCAGCACGGCGGAGCCGCCGAGCAGGCCCATCTCCTCGCCGATCGCGGCGAAGATCATGTCGGAGGCCACGACGGGGATGATATCGGCCATGCCCTTGCCGATGCCGACGCCCGTAAGGCCGCCGTCTGCCAGGGAGAACAGCGACTGGACGATCTGGTAGCCGAGGTTCTGCGCGTCGGAGAACGGGTCGAGCCAGATGGCCACGCGGACCTGCACGTGGCTCATGATCTGGTACATGCCGAATGCACCGACGGCGAGCAGCGCAAGGCCGATGATCACGTAGGACACGCGGCCCGTGGCCACGTAGAGCATGATCAAGAAGATGGTGTAGAACAAAAGCGCGCTGCCCAGGTCGCGTTCGAACGCAACGACGAGCAGGCAGACGCCCCACACGATGAACAGCGGGTAGAGCAGACGCAGGCGCGGGAACTTGATGCCGAGCACGGTGCGGTTGGAAATGGACAGCAGCTCGCGGTTCTCGGCCAGGTAGCCGGCAAGGAACAAGACGATGAGGACCTTGGCGAACTCACCGGGCTGGAACTGGAAGCTGCCGATCTTGATCCACAGCTTGGAGCCGTAGATCTCGGTGCCGATGAACATGGGCAGCACGAGCAAGATGATGCCGGCGATGCCCAGGACGTATTTGTAGCGTTTGACGACCTCGAGGTTCTTCACCACGGCGAGTGTGCCCACCATGAGGGCCACGCCCAGGAACAGGTAAATCACCTGGCCCAGCGAGGCGTCGGGCTGCAGGCGCGTGACGAAGGTGATGCCGATGCCCGAGAGCGTGAACACGATGGGCAGGATCGCCGGATCGGCGCCGGGTGCGAAGATGCGCACGCCGATATGGGCCGCGGCGAATGCGGCGAACAGTCCCAGCGGGACGGCCAGCGTCTGGAAGGAGAGCGCGGCGCCCGTGGTGACCACGTACATGGCGTAGAGCAGCGTGACGGGGAACGCGGCGGCTATGAGCAGGAGCAGTTCGGTCGTGCGGCGACTCATTTACGCGGCACCTCCCTCGGTCGTGGTTGAAGGTGAAATGGCATCGGCGGGCGATTCGCTCGGGGACGTTCCGCCTGCCAGGGCGTCTGCGGGGCTTGTGCCCGGCGCCTCCGTGGACCCGGTGAGATCCTGTTGGATGGCGCGCGCGTCCTCGATGAGCTTGGTCTGCGTCTCGTCGATCTGCGCTCGGTAGTTCTCCACCGCGTCCTGCGCGTCCTTGAGGTTCTTCTGTGGGATACCCTCGCGCAGACGGTTTTGGGTGTCCTCGGGGAGGTACTTGAGCTGGATGGAGGTCTCATCCTCGAGCCAGTTGAGCTTGAGTCCGAGGAATGGGTCGGGAATGCCGGTGTAGATGGCGACCGCATCGTCCTTCACGCCCAGGTAGACGGACTTGCGGATGGAGATGAACGAGGCCACGCCGGCCACGATGAGTGCGATGAGCAGGCCAACGATGGCGAAAAACAGCGTGCGCTTGTGCTTGCGGGCGACCTCCCGAACGCGGCCGTCATCGGTGATGTCGACCACCACGACGGTGACGTTGTCCCCGCCGCCTGCGGCGAGCGCGGCGTCGACCAGGTTGTCCGTGCAGATCTGCGCGGTGGAGCTCTGCTGGGCGATGCGCTCGATCTCGCCGTCCGGGACCATGCCCGACATGCCATCGGAGCACAGGATGAGGCGGTCGCCCTCCTCGACGTTCAAGGTGAAATGGTCGGCGTACATCGCCGGATCGGAGCCCAGGGCTCGCGTGATGACGGATCGGTTGGGGTGCGTGCGCGCCTCGTCGGCGGTGATCTCACCGGCATCGACGAGCTCCTCGACGTAGGAGTGGTCGCGCGTGACGCGGATGAGGGTGCCCTCGTGCAGCAGGTAGGCGCGCGAGTCGCCCACGTGCGCGATGGCGAGGGTGGTGCCCTCGATGTAGGCGGCGGTGGCGGTGCAGCCCATGCCGGGCCTGCCCACGCCGTTCACGGCCGCCTCGATGATGGCCGCGTTGGCCGCCTCGATGGAGGCGGCGAGCTGTGCGGCATCGGCCGACTTGGGGCCGGTCTTGGCGATGGTCTCGACGGCGATTGCGCTGGCGACCTCACCGGCGGCGTGGCCGCCCATGCCGTCGCACACGCAGAACAGCGGCGAGGCGGCGAGATAGGAGTCCTCGTTGTGGCTGCGCACGCAGCCCACGTCGGAGCGAGCACCCCACATGAGCATGGAGGACGTGCCGGCGTCGAAGGTGGCGTCGGTGTCAATCAGGTCGTCGGTGATGGGTTCGAAGCCCATGGTCGAGCCGGGATCGTTGAGCTTGGCCTCCACGGCTTGGAGGTCGATCTCGGCCGTGTCTTCAGGCGAGACGGGTGCGGTCGGATCGGGGATCGACTGGATGGGAATCTCGGGCTCGGGCTCGAAGGAGCCGGGGGCGGCATGCGCCGGAGCGGGCGCGGGCGCCGGGGTGGGCGCGGGCGCCGGGGCGGCTTCGACCGAGATGGAGGGCGCCGCATGCGCCGGGACTGTGTGGGCGGACGGCATGGGGGCCGACTTGGCGTAATCGGCCGCCCAGGGATCCGGGGCGTCCGATGCCGGAATAGCAGAGGCCGGGGCCACAGGGGCCGCCGGTCGAGCGTGCTGGGCTTGTGATTCGTACCCGGTGGTGCGCAGGTCGTCCTGCTCGGGCGTCATCGACGGTTCACCTTCATGACCACGTCGCCGATCTGGACCTCATCGCCTTCGCGAAGGGTCGCGGGTTCCTGCAGCGCGCGGCCGTTGACGAGGGTGCCATTGAGCGAGTTGAGGTCCTCGATCACGAGCGCGGGACCCTGGAGGGAGAAGCGCGCGTGGCTCGCGGAGACGAAGGGCTCGTTCACGCAGATATCGGAGGACGGGGAGCGGCCCACGATGACCGGCCCCAGGATGTCCATGTGGATGCCGCGAATACCGCGCGGCCCCTTATCGACATCGATCGTCCAGATCGCGGAGTCGCGGCGCTGGCCGCGCACCAGCCCCACGCCCGTCTTCATGACGGCGAACAGGAAGATGTAGAGCAGTGCGACGAGGACGATGCGCCCAGCGAACAGGATGATGTCGATCACAGGCTAACCCCTAAACTCGAAGGTGCTCAGACCGAAGGTCAGCACGTCGCCGTTGCGCAGGGGGCAACGGGTGATGCGGCGGTTGTTGACCATGGTGCCATTGGTGGAATTGAGGTCCTCGATGGACCAGTCGCTGCCGGTGAAGGTCAGCTCGGCGTGGCGGCGGCTCACGTTGGGGTCGCGCAGGACGACGTCGGCCACGGAGCGCTCGCGGCCCACGGTGGCGCGGGCGGAGGTGAGCTCATAGGTGTCGCCGGTCACGACGTCGACGAGTTGGGCGAGCGGACGGGCGGGGGCGGAGGGCTTTGCGGGCGCCATATGGGCCGCGCCCGCGGCAGCGATGCCCGCGCCGGTCGCGGCGGCGGCACCGCCCATGCCGGCGAGCTGCTCGCGCGTCATGGTCTGCGGGACGGGGATGGGCGTCGGTGCGGGCGCAAAGGGGTCGGCGACCTCGGCGGCACCGGCGACCTGCGCGGACGCGGGGCTGAATGCGGCGTCGAGCGCGGGATTCGCCACCGGCACGGCGCCGGCGGCGGGAGAGGGCACGCAGGCGGGCATGGGCGCCGGCGCGGGCGTGGCCTTGCCGGACGCGCCCTTGAGATAGGCGCGCTCCTCCTCGTAAAGACGGGCGAGGGTGGGGGCGTCGACGTTCTCGGCGAACACGGAGAACTTACCCGGCTTGAGCGACGGGTCGATCATGAAGCGGACGAGCGGGGTGCCCACGAAGCGGTAGCGCTTCTTCTCGGCCTGGGCGCGCACGAACTCGGTGACCTCGCCGGCGAGCTGGGAGTAATAGGGCGCCAGGAGCTGATCGTCATCGGCGGCGATGAGCACGGTGTAGAGGGCGGGGGCGGTGTTAACGCCGTTGATGACCAGGGTCTGGTCCTCCATCTCGCGGGCCGCCTGCTTGGCGAGCTTCTTGAAGGAGAAGGGCGCCTGCGCCGCGCCGAAGATCCCGGCGACGCGGTCTTCAAATATGTTCAGGAAGTTCACGAACGATCACCTTCCGAAAAATCTCGCTTATAACCGAGAGCAAATATGCATAGCCAAACAAGTATAGAGGATAGGCCGCCCAGGCCCAGGGCCACGGCCGCGTCGGCGGGGGCCACCGCGCTAATTTCCATAGGGTGCGCAAGATAGCGGCATGCGACAGCGCACAACGGGATGAGCAGGTAGAGGACGGTGAGCGGGTATGCGGGACGTCCCTTTTTGCGGTTCTCCCATGTCCGCGTTAGCGCCCAGGAGGTCCCAGCCGCGATGAGGGAGGCGCCTACTGCGGGGACGAGAAACGCCGGGGTTGCGAGCGTCATGAGGGCGTCGAGCGAATCCAGGGTCCCGGCCTGCAGGTGCGAGGTCACGAGGAGCTGCGCGAAGGCGGCTCCGGCACCGGAGGCGGCGGCAGCCACGCTCGGGGTGAGGAAAAAGCCTCCGATCACGGCGGATACGGGTGCGAGGATCATGGCGTCACCGGTGGCTAGGCCAAGGGCGACGTAGGTCACGAGGACGGTCGACGCGGCCGGATGCAGGCGGCCCCATACGAACCACCAGGCGGCCATGAGGCAGAATGCCAAAACGGC
The DNA here is from genome assembly GCF_902364775.2 of Collinsella intestinalis. Classification (GTDB taxonomy): domain Bacteria; phylum Actinomycetota; class Coriobacteriia; order Coriobacteriales; family Coriobacteriaceae; genus Collinsella. The sequence continues at coordinate 149,788 of NZ_CABJEU020000001.1, forward strand.
CAGCGGCAACACCTCGAACAGGGGTGTTGAGTTGACGATGAGCATGAGCCATCCGGCAAGGGCGAGGGCCGACCCGATTTGCGGCGCGATGCCCGCTCCCACGCCGATGCCCGCCGCGGTGATGGCGCGGACCGCTGCTTCGCCTACCTGCAGGTCGCCCAAAAGCGCCCACGATACGGCTGCGACCGCCACGCCTGTGACGGCGCCGAGCGCATATTCGCGTGCGCGGGGGAAGCGGCTGCCCAGATAGCCCTCGTCCGGGTCGAGCTCCCATACGCGCTCGCCGCGGCCGTCGGTCGGGTCGAGGGCGTCTTCGGTATCGTCGGAGGTGAGACGGGTGATGATCCGCGCAAGGCTCTTGCGGCCTTCGCGCGGATTGCCCAGGCGGGCCAGGAAGGCGTCTCCGAATTCCGCCACGCTCGGCATGCGGTCGTACGGGCTGGGGGAGAGCGCATCGAGCAAGGCCTGCTCGGCGGCTTCCGGGATATCGGGCAGCAGGTCGCTTGGGTAGAGGACTCCGCGGATGATGCGGTCGAGGGAGTCGGCGGGGGTGCCGGCGCGGAAGGGCGCCGTGGCGCAGAGGGACTCGTAGAGGACCGCGGCCAAGGCGAAGATGTCGCTGCGCTCGTCAACCTGCTCGCCGTTGAGCTGCTCGGGGGGCATATAGCCGATGGTGCCGCCTCGCGCGCCGCCAAAGCCCGCGGCGCTGGCGAGCATGGCCATGCCGAAGTCGGCCAGCTTGACGTGGCCGTTGCGGTCGATCAGGACGTTGGCGGGTTTGATGTCGAGATGGAGCACGCCGTTCTCGTGCGCGAAGGACAGGGCCTGGACCAGGGCGTCGGCGATGCAGGCCGCCTCGTCGTAGGTGAGGGAGTGGCCCTCGACCTGTTGGAGGAACTCCTCGAGCGTCATGCCGTCCACGTATTCCATGACCAGGTAGGCGTGGGCGCTGTCGTAGGTGAAGTCGATGACCTGCACGATATTGGGGTGCTGCAGCATGCTGGCCGTGCGGGCTTCGGCGAGCGCGGTGGCGGTGGTTTCGAGTGGGGTTCGTGCATCGGGCGATGCCAGGGGCATGCGCTTGATGGCCACGCGTCGCTGCAGGCGGGAGTCAAGGCAGATTTCGACGCTGCCAAAGCCGCCCGCGGCGCGCGTCTCGAGCGGACGATAGCGCTTGAGCAGGGACGACGCTGCCGAGCCGGCGGCGGGCGGCGGAGCGATGGGGGACCGGCCCCCGTGCGGGGCCTGGGATGCAAACAGGGCGGGCCCGGCTGGTTGCGCTGGGCTGGGCACGGCGGCGGGGCCGTTGGGGGATGCGGGCCGGCGCCACATGGAGCGCGATGCCAGGCGCGGGCCGCTCGCGTGATTGGAGCGCGATGCCGTGCGCGGGTCGCCCGCGTGATTGGATTGCGATGCCGTGCGCGGGTCGCTCGCGTGATTGGATTGCGAGGGTTTTTCCCGCTGTTGCGGGTCGGGTATGTTGAAGGGGAAGATCGGCATGGCCATCCTCGTGCGTTTAAAGTTCGTTTCCGGCCGAAGCCAAGTGTAGTTTCGGCCCATTTTACCACGGTGTCCGTGTGCGCCGTTTTCAGCGACCGTCGTCGGCACGCATCCGTGCGGGCCGGGATGCGGCAACGGTCGGGGCGCAGCGACGGTTCGGGGGGGGCAGTATGGGGCCGGTGTGGCCGGGGCCGGCGGCGGGTGCGGGGCCGGCGGCGGGTGCGGGGCCGGCGGCTGGCTCGGGGGGGGCTTGCGGCCGGTGCGGGATTCGGCGGAGCCAGAACGGAGCAGGAACGGAGCCAGAAAACGGCGGAGGGTCCGAATCTGCTGATGCTGGGCCCGAAAATGGTCGGGAATTGCCTCTTTGCGACAGCGTAGCAATTCCCGACCATTTATCCGGTAAGACGCCGATAAAAACGGTCGCAATCTGCCATTTTGTAGCAGCCTGGCAATTCCCGACCACAATCCAGCCCGAAAGGACTTGGGGAAGGTCGCAATCTGCTACTTTGCGATAGCGTGGCAATTCTCGACCATTTTCCAGACCGGATGCCGAGAAATCTGGTCGCAATCTGCTGCTCTGCGGCAGCCTGGCAATTTACGACCATTTTCTGCGAGTCGGTTTCGGTTTCCGTTGTCAGCGACCGTCGTCGGAGCGCATCCGTGCGGGTTGGCACCGCGGACGTGGGGCCACGCGAGACGCTATGATGGTGGGCACGATTATTCACGCGCGCGATGAAGGGTGTGCGCGATGAGGGGTGTGCGACGAAGGTGGTGAAGGGGCATATGGACGATTCCGAGCGACTTGCGAACAGCGCCGAGGGTCTCGGGTGCGATTCCGGGCGACTTGCGAACGGTGCGAGCGGCGCCGGGCGCCCCGTGGACGATTCCGAGCGGCTCGCGGCATACGATGCGTTCGCACGGGGCATTCGTGCGGAGCTCGCCGAGGTCGGCACGCGCATGGACGTTCTGCGCGCCGAGAACAAGGTCAAGACGGCGACGTATCGCCAGCTGTTCGCCACGCGCATGACCCTGAAGGACATCGACCGCCGCCTGGTCGAGCGCGGATTGTAGGAGGAATTCCCCATGGAGTCGCTCTATAGGAAGTACCGCCCGCTTACGTTCGAGAGCGTCGTGGGCCAGCAGCATATCGTCTCAACGCTGGAGCATGCGGTGGCCGAGGGCCGCCTGAGCCACGCGTACCTGTTCTGCGGCCCGCGCGGTACGGGCAAGACCACCATGGCGCGCATCCTCGCCAAGGCGCTGCTGTGCGAGAAGGCCGAGGGCGCCCGCGCGGCGGGTGCGACCGGCTGCAACCCCGACGGTACCTGCCCTGAGTGCACGGCGATCGCCGAGGGCACGCATCCGGATGTTTACGAGCTCGACGCCGCGTCTCGCACGGGTGTGGACAATGTGCGCGAGGAGATCATCAACTCAGTGAGCTTCGCCCCGGTGCGCGGTGCCTACAAGGTCTACATCATCGACGAGGTCCACATGCTCACGACGCAGGCGTTCAACGCCCTGCTCAAGACGCTCGAGGAGCCGCCGAGTCACGTCATCTTCGTCCTGTGCACCACCGATCCGCAAAAGATTCTGGAGACGATCCTGTCGCGCTGCCAGCGCTTCGACTTCCACCGCATTTCGAACGACGACATCATCGGCCGTCTGCGCTACATCTGCGAGCAAGAGGGCTTCGCCTTCGATGAGGAGGCGCTGGAGGTTGTGGCGCGCCACGCCCGCGGCGGCATGCGCGACGCCCTATCCACGTTGGAGCAGCTCTCGGTCTTCGGCGACGGCTCGGTGCGCATCGACGACGCGCGCGCCCTGCTGGGCGAGGTGGCGTCCACGGTGCTGTCCGAGTTTGCCTGCAAGATGGCGGTGCGCGACACCGTGGGCCTGTTCGGCCTCATTCGGGCTCAGGTTGACGAGGGCAATGACCTGCAGGAGCTCACGCGCGACCTGATCGCGCACATCCGTGACGTATACACGGCCGCGATCGCGGGCCCTCGCGCCGAGCTGTTCGATGGGACGCCCGAGGAGGTGGCCGCGCTCGTCGAGGAGGCTCGCCTGTTCGAGGGGGCCGACCGCCTTTCTCGCGCGTTGACCGTGCTGGATGACGCCGCGCTGGAGATGCGCAACGCAACCGATCCGCGCCTGGTGCTCGAGATCGCCTGCACGCGCCTGGCCCGCCCCGAATCCGATCTGACGCTCGAGGCGCTCGCCGAGCGCATCGCCCGCCTCGAGGCCCAGATCGCCTCCGGCGTGCCGAGTGCGCCGATGTCGGCCGAGCAGCTCGCGTCGGCAACGCGGTCGAAGGCCGCGCCCGCGCCCCAGGAGGCTCGTAAGGCCGCGCCTGCGCCGGTATCTGCGCGCGCGGTGCCCCTGGCGAGCGCTTCTACCTCCGCAAGCGCCCCGGCGCCTGCGCGCGCGGCGGCCCCGACGAGCGCCCCGGCCTCCGTGGGCGCTGCGGTTCCGGCGCAGGTGCAGGAGCCGCCCGCGCGCCCGGTCACCTCTGCTGCCCCCGCGCAGGCCCCGGAACCGGCTTCCGCCCCCGTGCGCGCCTCGGCCCCCGCTCCGTCCGCGCGCGCCCAAAAGCCCGCTGCCCCCGTAACAGTGCCGGCGGGTGCCACGCCGGCGATGAGCTCGTGCGCGGTGACGCCCGCCTCCGCCGACGACGCCGAGCTGCAGCGCCGTTGGGTCGAGACGGTGAAGAAGATCGCCGCGGTCCAGCCGTCGCGCGGCGGCTTGCTGCAAAGCTCCCGCGCTGTGAGCGACGATGGCGAGACCCTCGTGGTCGCGTTCCCCAAGGGCTCCAACTTCGCTCTCAAGATGATCAGCCGCCCGGACAGCAACGCCCTGGTGATGCCTGTTATCTGCGAGGTCTTTGGCAAGCGCTCCGTTGAGTACGTGATGGACGGCGCTCCGGTCGGTGCCCCCGCCGCGCCGGCTCAACCCGCCGCGCCGGCTCGGCCCGCCGCGACGGCTGCTTCCGCGCCCACGCGTCCCGCGACGTCGGTCCCCGCGGCTTCCACCGCCCCCCAGACCGCTCCGGTCTCGGCGACCTCGGCCGCCCCGATGGGCGCTGCGGCCTCCGCGGCGCCCCGCGCTACGACCTCTGCCCCCGCAACTCCTTCTCCGGCGCCGACGCAATCCCAGTCGGCCGTTTCCGCCCCCGCCGCCGCGACGCCGGCCCCCGCGGCGCCCGTCGCCGATCACGCTAGCGGCCCCACGGTCCTCTCGGAGCGTGACATAGAGGCCGATCGCAAGGCGTGGGAAGACGACATGCCGCCTTATGACGATGCGTTCATCGCGTCGTACGATGACGACGCCGAGGTTCCGCCGTTCGATGTCCCGGTACCTTCGCCTGCAGCTGCCCCGGCTCCGGCTCCCGCGCCCACCGAGGCGTCCAAGGCGTCGGCCCCCGCCGGCGCTCCCGTATCGGCACCGGCCTCTGCGCCCGCCGCGGCCCCTGCGTCCGCTCCGGCTCCCGATCTGGGCGAGACCGCCGCCGACGATGCTCCGGTCGACCCCAAAGAGGTGCTTCAGAACATCTGGGGCAACGTGACCTTCAAATAACATGGCGCCGGCATGTTTGGGGCAACGTGACCTTCAAATAGCATGGCGCCGGCTTGGGACGACCCTGCTCGCGCCCCCACATCCGCCTCGCGCGGCATCAGCCGTTCGCGGGGCGGAGCGCCCATAAACCCTCTTCCGTACAGGGGAGATATGCGCTTGTGTCCGCCCCACGTGGTACCATGCCCCTTGGAATGACCCGCCTGTTAAACCGCAGGCTTTACTAGTGAGGAGAACCCATGGCCGGAATCAACATGCAGCAGCTCATGAAGCAGGCCCAGCAGATGCAGAAGAAGCTCGCCGAGGCCCAGGAGTCCATGAACGAGGTCACCGTCGACGCCAGTGCCGGCGGCGGCATGGTCAAGGTCACTGTGGATGGCAACATGCAGCTCCAGTCCGTGACCATCGACCCGGACGCGCTCGACCCCGAGGACGTCGATATGCTCCAGGACATGATCGTGGCCGCTGTGAACGAGGCCTACCGCGGTGTGGCAGAGATCGCCAACAAGCGCATGAGCGCCGCCACCGGTGGCATGGGCGTCGGCATGCCCGGTATGCCGTTCTAAATCCAAGAGATTTCATCTCGACCGCTTCGTTTAGCCGGGCATGTGTAATTGGGGTACGTCCCCAATTACACATGTGTTGCCTGTCGCGCCATTTTGGGAGGGCAAACGCGCATGAGCGCCGACCGCAGTCTACAAATCCTTCTCGATGAGCTGGGCCGCCTTCCGGGCATCGGTCCCAAGAGCGCTCAGCGTATCGCCTATCACCTTCTCGAGGCCGACGCCGAGGAGGCGCGCCGCTTGGCGGACGCCATTCTCATGGTGAAGAGCGAGGTCCATTTCTGCAGTCGCTGCTTCAACTACGCGACGGGCGATGAATGCGCGATCTGCGAGGACTCCTCGCGCGATCGCGGTCGCATCTGCGTGGTGGGGGAGCCCCGCGACGTCTCGGCAATCGAGCGCACGGGCAGCTATCGCGGCCTGTACCACGTGCTCGGCGGCGTGATCAGCCCCATGGACAAGATCGGTCCCGAGCAGCTCCACGTGCGGGAGCTGCTCGCCCGCCTGGGCACGGAGGAGGTCGAGGAGGTCATCATCGCCACAAACCCCAACATCGAGGGAGAGACCACCGCAAGCTATCTGGCGCGCACCATCAAGCCGCTCGGTATCACCGTCACGCGGCTGGCGAGCGGCCTGCCCGTGGGCGGCGACCTCGAATATGCAGACGAGTTAACCCTTGGGCGTGCCATCGAGGCGCGTCGCGCGCTCTAGCGCCCCGTCCGTCGCGAGAGGAGTTGCGATGCGCATCTTCGACACATCGCGCAGGCGCCTGCGTCGCACGGCGCTGCCTCCTCGCCTGGTGGGACTCGTCACCTTTTCATTCGCCCTGCTTGGCCTAGGCGTCGTCACCTATGCCGCCTCATTGCCGTCGTTGATCCAGGTCGCGCAGCGCACCGAGGAGCGAGGCTTCGCCGATGCGTTTGTCGAGGGGCTGTTCGGGTCCGGCGCCCTTGTCGGCGGCGCTTCGCAGGGTGCGGGTTCCGATGGCGGGGCGCAGGCCGGCGAGGCGGCCGCGGATGGTTCCACTTCGTCTGAGGATGGTCACGCCGGCGGTCTCACGCTGGGCGGCGTGGCCTTCGAGCAGGTTATCTCCGGTGTTGTGGGCGGCGGAGCTTCCGGTGCGTCCTCGGCGCCCGGCGCGTCGGGCTCGACCGGTGCGGGCGCTGGCTCCAATGCACCTGGCGGCTCGCACGGCAATGCGGGCGGCACGTCGACTCCCGCTCCCGACCCCGCCCCGCCGGCGGAGGTCCCCACGGAGCCCGCGGTCACGGAGGAGCAGGAGCGGCAGTTCTACAACGCTTTGAGCGCCTCGGCCGGCCGCATCAGCGGATATGTGGGCGAGATCAATGGCATCACCGCCGCTTTCAACAACGATTGCATGGCGGACGCGGGCACGTGCGGTACCCGAGCGGCGCAGGCTGCGAGCGTGCGAGACCGTCTGGTCAACGAGTACATGCATGTGCGTGACGAGATTCTGGTCGCAAACGATTCGCGGTACAAGGCGGCGCAGGGCGATCTCATCAGGATGTATCGCTTGCTGGCAACCTATGCCGGGGTCGTTCACAGTTCATGGCAATATGCGGGCAACCCCGATACCGTCAACACGGGCATCGATGCCATCCGTCGAGCCCAGGGCGCGGAGCTCGCCGAATTCCAGCAGGTGTACGGGAGGTTCAGCCTATGAGCGCGTCAGCCGAGGATATGACCCCGCGCACCACCGAGCCGCTTGGGCCCGCGGAGGTCGGCCCGTCCCATGAGGCGCCCGCTCGCTCGGGCGCCGATCCGAACCGTTCCACACCGCCGTATCCCAGCGGTTATGTCCGCGGCGCGCGCATGGTGCGCCTCGAGGGCTTTGAGGAGCCCTTCCGTATGGCGGAGCCCGAGCGCGAGACATATCACCGCCGTTTTGGCATTCTGTTCGTGGACGACTCCTCCGCCCGCCGTGGCGGATTGGGCACTGTCGTGCGCGCGACGAACGCCCTTGGCGAGACCTGCGCGCTCAAGACCCTGAATACGCCGGTTCGCGCCGAGCACGAGGACGATGCGTCCTTTGCGGCTCGCGTCGACCTCGCGCACACGGCGTTTCGCGCTGAATACGAGAGCCATCGATCGCTTTCCGGTTTCAAGGGCTTCCCGCGCCTGTTCGGTTTCGCGCACATCGGGGATGCCCCCGCGATCGTCATGGAGTGGGTTGAGGGCGTGACGCTCAGTGTGGCTGCGCGCATGCTCTCGGTTGACGAGGCCGGTCGAGTCGCGCCGCTCGTCGCCGCCCGCATCGGCCGCGATCTGGCCGACTTGCTCACGCGTCTCGACCTGGTGGGGGACGGTTTCGTCCACCGTGACATATCTCCGTCGAACATCCTTGTGCGAACAGCGCACCTGTCGGTCACCGAGCAGGCGGCCGACGGCGCCTTCGACCTCTGCCTGATCGACTTCGGCTCCTCCGTGCACCTCGATCCCATGGGGGCTCCGGGTTACACCATGCGCTATGCGACGCTGCGGCGCGCAACGCCCGATTACGCCCCGCCCGAGATGCTCACGGGCGACCTGCCCAATCTCGTCGAGCTGCGCAAATCCGAGAAGATCGACGTCTACGCCGCAGCGAGCGTCATCTTCGAGCTGGCCTGCGGCCTGCCGCCCTTCGAGCTCGAGGGTCGAGCGGGCGAGTCGCTCTACCGCATCAAGATGGACGAGCCCCCGCGCCCGCTCGTGGCCGCGCATCACGCGGCGTTCCATTTGGGCGATGTGCTCATGTTCGAACCCGAGGTCGCGGCGGTTGCGACGGGGGTCTCGCTGGATGTGACCGATGCGCACGACGAGCTCGAGTTCAAACGCGCTCTCGATCGCGTCGATGGCCAGCTCACCGAGGTGCTCGCCCCCGCGTTCGCACCGGGACAAGAGGCGCGGCCCTCGGCGGAGGTCCTGCGTGACGCTCTCTCGGCGTTTTGCGCGCGCTATGCCCAAAATGTTCGGCGTGCTCTGCGTGGCGAGCGCTTGATTCCGTGCCGGGGCGAGGTGCGTCGTCGCGAGGGCCGGTCCCCGTACGCGGTGAACCGCCTGATCGGCGTGGTGGGCATGGCTTTGTCCGGCGCCGCACTCGTCACGATGATCTGCGTGACCGCCTTGCTGCTTGACGGGGTAACGGTCCTGTTCCGCTTGGGGTCCCTCGCGGCCCGCGGGGAGGTTCCCGCCGTGCTCGTGGGGCTCACGCTCGCCTTCCCGGCGGTCTGCGCCCTGGCGGGGCGCGCTCGGGCCGGTGGCACGCGCGCGGGCTTCGTGCGCGGGACGCTCGCCCTGGCGGCGGGCTCGGCGCTTGTGTTCGCGCTCGTCTCGCACGTCTCGTTCTTGGGCGTGATCGGAAGGTCCCCACTGTTCGCTGCGCTGTTCCTGGCGGTTGCGGCGGCGTGGTGCCCGCTTGTGCTCGAGTACGCCACCACGGCCTTGCCACGGCCCTTCGGCGCGCCCGTCGCCGGCTTGCCGCATATGGCGGCGCAACGTTCGATTATGGGGGAGGGGTCCGATGCCCACGCCTCCCTGCCCGAGGATACGGAGGTCCCAGATGCCGCTGAAGCGCGCGAATGAGCAGACGCCCTGCGGGGCCCTGTTCGACATACTCAAGCGATTTGGGGGGATCAGCCATAAGGAGCTGGCCTCGATGATCTTGTCCGAACGACCGCTTGCCGATGGGCGCAGCCCGCAGAGCCGTTCGTCCGATCGAAGCTGGGTGTCGCGCTTTGTGGTGCACGCCCCGGCCGATGCGTCTCAGGAGCGGCTGTTCCGCGATTACGGTGTTGCGGCGCAGCGCGTGATGAACCGCCTGCGCACCAGCCGTTCGGGCTCGCGCACCTGCGCGGAGATTCTCGACATGGTGTGCGGCGAGGCGGGCGAACCCATGGTGCGTGCGCTGGAGGCGAGCCATGATGACGTGCGCCTCTACCGCAACGCCTTGGCCCGCGTGCGCGATGGCGAGGGTTACACGGTGGGGGAGCGCGCCGAGGCTGCCTTGGTCCTGCTCGTGGCGGCGGGGTGCTCGGCCAACGTTGGCCGAGCGGTCGATTACACCACAGAGTACATCCGCTGCCTGATGGGCGGCAGGCTCGGCACGCCCACATCCTGCCCGGTCTCTCTCGATCCCAAGAAGACGCAGGTCGATCTTGTGCTGCCGCGCGTGCTCGGGTTTGTGCGCATCGTGGATGGGGTCATCGCCAGCGAACCGTATTGGGTCTCGTCCGGTTCGGCCGGGGCCGAGATCGGCGCATTGGCCACGGGTGCGGAGGATATCACCGACGTGGCCGGAGACGTTTCGGCCCATCATGCGCGCGTGTGGTACGAGGCCGCCGATGCCGGTTTGGGACGCTGGATGCTGAGCGATCTTGGCTCCAGCAACGGGACCGTGGTGGTCGACGGCGACGGCTCGGCCCTGGTGCGCATCGCAAAAGACGAAGCCGTGGAGATACATCCCGGCGATGAGGTCCGTTTGGGTTCGCGTACGACGTTCGTCCTAGTGGAGGGTGCGGCCGAGATGGCGCGCTAGCGGCACATCGCCGGCTGGCCCGCCGAAGGGCCCGACCCTACTCCTCTCTGCCGAGAAAGCGCTGCAGCTCCGCCTCGGATGCCTCCATGCGCTTGTCGAGTGCGCCGGCGGCGGAGGCGAGCTCATCGAGCTGCTCTCGGCATGCGTCGATGCGCGCTTTTTGCAGCACCGCTGCCTGGGCGATCTGCTCGAGCTCGTCTCCCTCGAAGAAATCGACGGTCGCAGCCTGCTGCTCGAGCACCTCGAGCTCGATGCGATGACGGGCCATCTCATGTTCGAGGTGGCCGGAATAGTCGAGCGCTCCCTGGGAGAGCTCGACGAGCCACCTACGGTAATTGAGCTGGTCGACTGGATCCGGCTCGTCGGCAGGGCCCTCTCCGCGCATGTGGTTCTCGACAGCGGCAATACCCCAGGCGTTGGGCAACTCGTCGAAATCTTCCTGCGTGGGCACCTGTTCGCCAATCTCTTGCACGATGCGTTCCGGCAGGTCCCTGAGCAGGCAGAACAGCTCTGCACGGGCCTTGTCCATCTCGAGCTCCGCGGAGTACAGGTCGAAAAACGCCGCCTGCAGGTCCGTCTGGGTCACGGCGCTCTTGAGGTAGGCGATGCGGCGACGCAGCTCGCGGTAGGTGGTGGATCTGGGGCAGCGGCATTGCTCGGCGTGGGGCTCGGTGCACGGGGGTTCGAGGGCTGCGGCCTCCTCGGCCACGCGGTCGCATACGGCGCTGACCTCGCATCCGGGCTCTGCGCCCTCGGCGTCCAGCTGGAGGCTGGCGATCTGGCGCGCCCGATCCTCCCGCTTGAGATCGCACAGGCGCTCGCGCAGGTTGGAGATGCGCTCCGTCTCATCCCAGCACTCCCGATGCCTGCGTTCGGCGCGGGCGAGAGCCTCCCTGCGGGCGTGCACCGCCGCGCGCGCTTCGGCGGCGGTCATGCCGGCCTGGGCCGCCGGCGTTGCATTCGAGTTTCCCATGGCTCCTCCTGTCCATAGAATCCGATGTCTCTACCGTATGCGCCCGTGCGGACAAAATGTTGAGCAACAATTTTGATAGGGGGCCTGGCTTGGGGAGGCCCCGTTCGCAAGCGTCGCCAGGCGTTGTTCAAGCTGCTCGATGACCTGCGAATTTATCTGGGTAAAACGTTTGCCGATGAACCCCGATTGTCGGCATTCGCGTCGCCGAGCGGGGTACAATGAGGACGCGTGCGTAGTTCCGCGTCGATTCGTCATGCCGCGCGCACCACCTATGGGAAGGACCGCCTCCGGGTCGCGCTTGGCGCCCCGCGCGGGGCCGTTCTCATATATAACCCGGGGTCCGCCTGGCCCCGGCGCCTTATATACCTAGTTCGAGAGGAGAGGGGTATATGGCAGATCGCAAGTTCAAATCTATGGACGGCAACGAGGCCGCCGCGTACGTTTCGTACGCGTACACCGAGGTGGCGGGAATCTATCCCATCACGCCGTCCAGCCCCATGGCCGACCATGTCGACCAGTGGGCCGCTCAGGGCAAGAAGAACATCTTCGGCACGCCCGTGAACGTGGTCGAGATGGAGTCCGAGGCCGGCGCCGCCGGCGCCGTGCATGGCTCCCTGGGCGCTGGTGCCCTCACCACCACCTACACGGCATCGCAGGGTCTTCTGCTCATGATCCCGAACATGTACAAGATCGCGGGCGAGGGCCTGCCGAGCGTCTTCCACGTCTCGGCCCGTACCGTCGCCACCCACGCGCTCAACATCTTCGGCGATCACTCCGACGTCATGGCCTGCCGCCAGACCGGTTTCGCCATGCTCGCCGAGGGCAACGTCCAGGAGGTCATGGACCTTTCGCCCGTCGCCCACCTCGCCGCGCTCACCGGCAAGACGCCGTTCGTCAATTTCTTCGACGGCTTCCGCACCTCGCACGAGATCCAGAAGGTCGCCGTGTGGGATTACGAGGACCTCAAGGACATGTGCGACATGGACGCCGTCCAGGCGTTCCGCGACCACGCGCTCAACCCCGAGCATCCCGCGGCCCGCGGCAGCCATGAAAACGGCGACATCTTCTTCCAGCACCGCGAGGCCTGCAACGGCACGTACAACGCGCTGCCCGCCATCGTTCAGTCCTATATGGACAAGGTGAACGCCAAGCTCGGCACCAGCTATCATCTGTTCGACTACTACGGCGCCGATGACGCGGACCGCGTGGTCGTGTGCATGGGCTCCTTCTGCGATACGCTCGAGGAGGTCATCGACTACCTGAACGCCCATGGTGAGAAGGTCGGCCTGGTCAAGGTCCGCCTGTACCGTCCGTGGTCCGTCGAGGACTTCGTGGCCGCGCTGCCCGCGACCGTCAAGAAGGTCGCCGTGCTCGACCGCACCAAGGAGCCCGGCTCCATCGGCGAGCCGCTGTACCAGGACGTCGTCTCCGCCCTGTACGAGGCCGGTCGCTCCGACCTCGTGGTGACCGGCGGCCGTTACGGCCTCGGCTCCAAGGACGAGCCCCCGGCGGCTGCCTTCGCGGTTTTCGAGGAACTCAAGTCCGACGCGCCCAAGCGCGAGTTCACCATCGGCATCGAGGACGACCTCACCGGCCTGTCCCTGCCCATGGATCCGGACGCCCCCAACACGGCGGCCGAGGGCACCATCGAGTGCAAGTTCTGGGGCCTCGGCGGCGACGGCACCGTTGGCGCCAACAAGAACTCGATCAAGATCATCGGCGATCACACGGACAAGTACGTCCAGGCCTACTTCCAGTACGACTCCAAGAAGACCGGCGGCGTGACCACCTCGCACCTGCGCTTCGGTGACTCCCCGATTCGCTCGCCGTACTACGTGAACAAGGCCGACTTCGTGGCCTGCCACAACCCGAGCTACATCATCAAGGGCTTCAAGATGGTCCGCGACGTCAAGCCCGGCGGCACGTTCCTGGTCAACTGCCAGTGGACGCCCGAGGAGTTTGCCTCCCACATGCCGGCCAACGCCAAGCGCTACATCGCCCAGAACAACATCAACGTCTACCTGATCGACGCCATCGACCTGGCCGCCAAGGTGGGCATGGGCAAGCGCACCAACACGGTGCTGCAGTCCGCGTTCTTCGCCCTGGCCGGCGTGCTGCCGCAGGAGGACGCGATCCGCTACATGAAGGAAGCGGCCACCAAGTCCTATGCCAAGAAGGGCGAGGCCATCGTCGAGGCCAACCACAAGGCCATCGATGCCGGCGCCACTGCCTTTGTGAAGTTCGACGTCCCGGCCGACTGGGCCGACGCCACCGACGCCGCTCCCGCCTCCGTCCTCTCCGACGAGGAGAAGAGCGCCATCGCCAAGCAGGTCAAGGAGCTCATGGAGCCCATCGCCCGCATGGACGGCGACTCCCTGCCCGTCTCCGCGTTCAAGGATTGCGCCGACGGTCAGTTCGAGCTGGGCGCCTCCCAGTTCGAAAAGCGCGGCGTGGCCGTCATGGTCCCGCACTGGGATGAGACCAAGTGCATCCAGTGCAACCAGTGCGCCTACGTCTGCCCGCATGCCACCATCCGTCCCTTCGCGCTCAACGAGGCCGAGGTCGCCGAGGCGCCCGAGACCATGCGCATGCTGGATGTGAAGATCCCCAAGGACACCGGCTACAAGTTCGCCATCGCCGTCAGCCCGCTCGACTGCATGGGCTGCACCAACTGCGCCAAGGTCTGCCCCAAGGACGCGCTCACCATGGTTCCCGCCGAGGGCGAGCTCGTGGAGCAGAAGACCTTCGATTACTGCGTGGCCAACGTCGCCGAGAAGCCCGAGCTCATCGGCAACAACGTCAAGTCCAGCCAGTTCAAGCAGCCTCTGCTTGAGTTCTCCGGCTCCTGCGCCGGCTGCGCCGAGACGGCCTACGCTCGCCTGGTGACCCAGGTTTGCGGCGACCGCATGTTCATCTCCAACGCCACCGGCTGCTCCTCCATTTGGGGCAACCCGGCCGCGACCTCCCCGTTCTGCACCGACAAGAACGGCCATGGCCCGGCGTGGAACAACTCCCTGTTCGAGGACAACGCCGAGCACGGTCTCGGTCTCGAGCTCGGTTACAAGGCCGTTCAGGGCAAGCTCGTCGCCCAGACCGAGGAGCTCATGGCTTCCGACTGCGCGACCGACGAGCTGAGGGCCGCCGCTCAGGCTTGGATCGACTCCCGCGACGACGCCGAGGCTTCCAAGACCGCGGCTGCCGCCTACATCGAGCAGCTCGAGGCTTGCGGTTGCGATAAGGCCAAGGCGATCCTGGCCGACAAGGCGTACCTCACCAAGAAGTCCTTCTGGATCTTCGGCGGCGACGGTTGGGCCTACGATATCGGCTTCGGCGGTCTGGACCACGTCCTGGCCTCCGGCAACAACGTCAACGTCTTCGTGTTCGACACCGAGGTGTACTCCAACACCGGCGGCCAGGCCTCCAAGGCCTCTAACCTGGGCCAGGTTGCCCAGTTCGCCGCCGCGGGCAAGAACATCAAGAAGAAGAGCCTCGCCGAGATCGCGATGAGCTACGGCTACGTGTACGTGGCACAGGTCGCCATGGGCGCCAACCCGGCTCAGACCCTCAAGGCAATCCACGAGGCCGAGGCCTACGACGGTCCGTCCATCATCATCGGCTACAGCCCCTGCGAGATGCACTCCATCAAGAAGGGCGGTATGCAGAACTGCCAGGCCGAGATGAAGAAGGCCGTGGACTGCGGTTACTGGAACCTGTTCCGCTACAACCCGGCTGCCCCCGAGGGCAAGAAGTTCGCCCTCGACTCCAAGGAGCCGGCCGGCGGTTACCAGGAGTTCCTCATGAACGAGGCCCGCTACGCGAGCCTGACCGCCGCGTTCCCCGAGCGCGCCGAGGAGCTCTTCGCCGCCAACGAGGCTGCCGCCATGGATCGCTACAAGCACCTCGTCAAGCTCAAGACCCTCTATAACGAGGAGTAGTCTTCGAGAGCTGCGCTTTGTAGCACAGAGCGATTTGTGCGCCCCCGTCGAGATGTTCGGCGGGGGCGCTTTTGTTTTGAGTAGAGATGCGGCCGTCGCCGTTGAGCCGGGGCCCGAGGTGCAGCCGCCGCCGTTGAGCCAGGGCCCGAGGTGCGGCCGCCGCCGTTGAGCCAGGGCCCGAGGTGCGGCCGCCGCCGTTGCGCCGGGGCCCGAGGTGTAACCAAAGTCACGTTTTTGATGCGCCAAACGTGACTTACGTTGCATCTCGAGGGGCCGGGCCTGCCCCGGCCCAGCTCCGCCCCCGGCCCCGCGCTCAGCCCAGAGCCCGCCCCTGCCCCCGGCCCCGCGCTCGCCCTCGTCCCCGGCCCTACGTTCGCGCTCGGCCTCGCGACTGCTGCGGGGCCTGTCAGATCGGACGTCACTCCATTGCAATAACAGGTACGCATATTCGCGCAGAATCTTGTATAGAGATGAATAGACAAGCCAAATCGGCAGGATAGGTATACAGATTTAAGGCGTGCAAAACCGTTTGAGCAATGTGGTCAAACTATGCCTATATCCTTGGGATATAACGTTTATCGCCAATTATCGTCCGTTCACCAAGACAGTCGAAATCATTGTTAATCGATTGTGCTTGGGAGGGTATATTGCATAAAGTACGTCAGCTGGTGAATATTTGTTACCAGCAAAACGAGAAGAAAAGAGGCAGTTATGTCCAAGCCCCTTGGCAAGCCCGATCGCATCGTCGTCGCCCTCGGCGGCAACGCCCTCGGCAACACCCCTGAAGAGCAGATCGAGAAGGTCGGCCACGCCGCCCACGCGCTGCTCGGCCTCATCGAGCAGGGCAATGAGATCATCATCACCCACGGTAACGGCCCGCAGGTCGGCATGATTCAGAACGCCTTCGCCGCTGCTCACGACGCCATCGGCACCCCCTCCATGGACCTTCCCGAGTGCGGCGCCATGTCCCAGGGCTACATCGGCTATCACCTGCAGCAGGGCATCGGCCGCGAGATGCACAAGCGCTATAAGCGTTGGCACGCCGCCTCCGTCGTCACCCAGATCGAGGTCGACCCGGACGATCCCGCCTTCGCCAACCCCACCAAGCCCATCGGCCCCTTCTACACCGAGGAGCAGGCCAAGGAGATCATGGCCGAGAACCCCGAGATGACCTTCGTCGAGGACTCTGGCCGTGGCTGGCGTCGCGTCGTGGCTTCCCCGGAACCCAAGAAGATCGTCGAGGCCGACTCCATCCTCAACCTCCTCGATAACGAGTTCATCGTCATCGCTTGCGGTGGCGGCGGCATCCCCGTCGTCCGCGACTACGAGAACAAGGGCTGCTACAAGGGCGTCGCCGCCGTCATCGACAAGGACATGGGTGGCGAGCTCCTCGCTGAGGACTGCTCCGCCGACGTCCTGTTCCTCCTGACCGCCGTCGAGCACGTCGCCATCAACTTCGGTAAGCCCGATCAGCAGGAGCTCGAGGAGCTCACCGCCGACGAGGCCGAGAAGCTCGCTGACGAGGGCCAGTTCGGCAAGGGTTCCATGGAGCCCAAGGTCCGCGCCGCCATCAAGTTCGCTCGCTCCCGCAAGGGCCGCACCTGCATCATCGGCGCCCTGGACAAGGCTGCCGAGACCATGGCCGGCCTCTCCGGTACCCGCATCGTCGGTTAGTGCCCCCTATGTCGTCAGGCGCCCGGCTGCCGCTTCGAGCCGGCCGGGCGTCCGATGATTTCCGTCGCCGCGTGTGGCTGCTGCATCGCGCGTGACGCTTACAGAGCCTCCCCCTCCCAGACGCCCCGGCTTACTGCCCCGGGGCGTCTATTTGTATGGCCTTAGAGCGAGAAGGCCCAGAGCGCTTCGATTTGCGGGAGAACCTGGCTGATCGGCCAGCGTCTTGCGCTGTTGTAGGGGCTGTTGGGGTCATGGATTTCGACCATGCCGCGGCTGTCCATGCCCTTGATGACAAGGAAATGCCCGACTGTGGTGAAGTCGCCGGGCGTGAGGCAGCAGATGATCGGCATGCCGGCATCCAACGCGGATGCGATGCTCGCGCGCGAAGGGGCCACGGGGGTCGATCTCAATCCGATGGCGGCGGCACCGTCGGTCATGAAGCGCCATTCGGTCGCACCGGTGGGGGCGAAGTTGTGCTCCTCGGCAAACGAGGCCATGGCGACTGGATCGAGATCGGTCTTGCCCGTCAGGTATGTGTAGACCATGGAAAGGCTCGTGGGGCCGCAGCCGGCGATGCGGATGTTGCTTCCGGCGTAAGGCTTGTTCGCCCAGAGCGGGTCGGTTTGATAGAGATGCGGCATTGTGCCCGCCGTCCATTGCGAGCGCGGCGTGGAGACGGGGATGGCGGTGGGCCCGAGCTTGAACGGGTTGACCGTCTGCTTGGCGAGGCGCTCCTTTTCCTTCTTCGCCTCGATGCGCGCGGCTTCCTCCGCTTTGTCTCGTTGGATTTTGGCGTTGATGCCAAGGCCTCCCGCACCAATCACCGCGATAACCAAGAGCACGGCGATTCCGCGCGGGCTGAACAGCACGGATCGCCACGTGGGACGCGAGAAGATGCGGCCGGTATTGCGGCCCCCACGCAAAGGCCCGCCTACGTATCCCGCGCGCGGACCCCGGCCTCCGCTTGAGCGGTGACGTGAGGGCGTGTGGGCGTAGCTTCCGTTGAGGGTTCGGCGTTGACCGGCGTCGCGAGATGGTTGGTTTTGCGCGCGGCCACCGGAAGAGGGCCTACCCGTTGCGCGCGCCTGTGGGTCGGGATACGCCCGTCCGACGCGGGAATCGCGGGCGTAGGGGTCCCGGCGCATGGGGCGCGGGTCCCGATCGCCTTGTGGGCGCGGGGCGTGGGGGCTCTGCGAGCGCGGCGTGCGGGGGCCGCGATACACAGGGGCGTTGGCCGCTGCCCGCGCGGGAGGACGGAACTCGGGATGCGGGGCGCCGCCGCTGCTCGAGCGAACTCCGTTGCCGTTCATCGGGCGCGATCCCACGCCGCGCGTCCGCTCGTTGACGCCGAGCGGCAGGGGAGCGCGGTCGCGCGTGGGCCCGTTATTCGCGGAGGATGCAAGGCGCACGGAGCGACGGGGGTCGTCCCCGCGGTATCGGTCGTCCATCGGTGCCTCCCGGATCGAGACGGCTCAAACGCCATCGAAAACAAACGAAGTACATTCTACCAGCCCAAATATAAACAGCTGGGCAGCCGTGCGTCCGGGTGCGATCGGGCCGGGGCGCTGCGAAGGGCCGCTCGCCTTATAACCTACTTTGGTGGTGGCGAACCCCACTTCCGCGACTGGTCGATTTGAGCGGTGAACGGAAAATCGGGCGCGGCCGCTCTTTCGCGCAACGACCGTTAGTCGGAGAACGGCGCCCGTTCGTCTGCGATGACATTCCGAACGTCGACTGACCGCAAACCTTCACATCGGTTGGCAATATTCTTCAGGACGTGGAAAAGGCGCCCGCCAAACCGGCGAGCGCGAGGGGGCGGGTCGACGAGTGGAAACGTCGGCCCCAAACAAAAGAAAGGAGGCGTGCTATGGCGGAAACCAACGCTTCTGCTGCCGATCAGGGCGGCATGAAGAAGACGCTGTCGCTGTGGAACTTCTTCACCATCGGCTTCGGCGCCATCATCGGTACCGGTTGGGTCCTGCAGGTCGGCGACTGGATGGTCGTTGGCGGCGGTCCTGTCCCCGCTATGATCGCATTCCTCTTGGGCGCCATCGCCTTGGTGCCCATCGGAGCGGTGTTTGGCGAGCTTACGGCCGCCATCCCGGTTTCCGGCGGTATCGTGGAGTACGTCGACCGCACCTTCGGTCACACGGTGTCCTACATCACCGGCTGGCTCCTGGCTCTGGGCAACGGCATTCTGTGCCCGTGGGAGGCAATCGCCATCTCCACGCTGGTCTCGGACATGTTCGGCAGCCTGCCTGGTCTTGAGTGGCTCCGCGCCGTCAAGCTCTACACCATCCTCGGTGCAGACGTCTACCTGTTCCCGACGCTGATCGCGCTTGCCTTCGCCGGCTACGTGGTCTTCCTGAACTTCCGCGGCGCCAGCTCCGCTGCCAAGCTGCAGGCCTTCCTCACCAAGGCCCTGCTCTGCGGCATGCTGCTCGCCATGGGCGTCTCCATCATAACCGGCTCCCCCAACAACGCCATGCCTGTGTTCTCCCAGGTCGCCGGCGCTGGCGGCGGTGTCGCCGAGACCGAGTCCACCAACCTGCTCGCAGGTATCGTCTCGGTCCTGGTGCTGACCCCGTTCTTCTATGCGGGCTTCGACACCATCCCGCAGCAGGCCGAGGAGGCCGCTGAGGGTCTGAACTGGAACAAGTTCGGCAAGATCATCACCCTGGCCCTCCTGGCCGCCGGTGGCTTCTACATGGTCTGCATCTACTCCTTCGGCACCATCCTCCCCTGGAACGAGTTCGTGGCTCAGCCCGTCCCCGCTCTGGCCTGCCTGAAGAACATCAACATGATCCTGTACGTGGCCATGCTCGTCATCGCCACCCTCGGGCCCATGGGTCCCATGAACTCCTTCTACGGCGCTACCTCCCGCATCATGCTCGCCATGGGCCGCAAGGGTCAGCTCCCCGAGAAGTTCGCCGAGGTTGATGAGAAGTCCGGCGCCCCCAAGCTCGCTTGCGTGGTCCTCGGTGTCATCACCGTCATCGGTCCGTTCCTGGGCAAGAACATGCTCATCCCGCTGACCAACGTGTCCGCCCTGGCGTTCATCTTCTCCTGCACCATGGTCGCCCTTGCGTGCCTGAAGATGCGCTACACCGAGCCCGACCTGCCTCGTCCCTACAAGGTCCCTGGCGGCAAGTTCGGCATCTTCCTGGCCATCCTGGCCGGCGCCGTGATCATCGGCCTGCTCGTCCTGCCCTTCAGCCCGGCCTCCCTCAACATGGTTGAGTGGTCCATCGTGCTCGGCTGGCTGGTCGTTGGCCTGATCCTCATGTTCGCCACCAAGGCTCGCGCCAAGAAGTAGCGAAACCCCTTCGTCGGCGGGCGCACGACACGACGCGCCCGCCGCATTCCGGGGGGTCCACACCGATCCCCAGGGGAGAGCGCCCCGGCGCCGACCCCACCATGGAACAAGGTGCACCGAGCTCCGCGTTCCATCGCGGCATACCCGCCGCGTCTCTCCTCTCTTGCGGCATGCCCGGCCGCGCACGTACCCCGCGTGGCCGGGTGCCACTAGCCAATCCAAAAGTTCCAATAAGGAGGAACAACATGGGTAAGAAGTATGCAATCGTCGGAGGCAAGCTCATCGACGGCACCGGCGCCGAGCCGGTCGAGAACTCCCTGGTTCTCGTCGACGAGAACGGCAAGATCGAGTACGCCGGCGCCCACCAGGACACCCCTGAGGGCTACGAGGTCATCGACGCTGCCGGTAAGACCGTCATGCCCGGCCTCATCGACACTCACCTGCACTTCTCCGGCAACCTCACCGACGATGACACCGACTGGGTCATGCAGCCGCTTCTCGAGAAGCAGGCCGTCGCCGTCAAGCAGGCCTACGACTGCCTCACCCACGGTCTGACCACCGTGTGCGAGATCGGCCGCTTCGGCATCCAGGTCCGCGACTGCATCGAGAAAGGCGTCTTCAAGGGTCCTCGAGTCCTCGCCACCGGCCTCGGCTTCTGCCGCACCGCCGGCCACGGTGACTCCCACCACTGCAGCCAGCTCGAGAACAAAGAGTCCCATCCTTGGGGCGACCAGGTCGACGGTCCGTGGGATCTGCGCAAGGCCGTTCGTCGTCGCCTGCGTGAGAACCCCGACGCCATCAAGATCTGGGCTACCGGCGGTGGCATCTGGCGCTGGGACTCCGGCCGCGACCAGCACTACTGCTCCGAGGAGATCAAGGCCGTCATCGACGAGGCCAAGATGGTCGGCATCCCGGTGTGGAGTCACTGCTACAACAACCACGCCGCTGCCTACGATTCCGTCCGCTTTGGCTGCGAGCAGCTGATTCACGGCTTCGACATCGACGAGCGCACCATGGACCTCATGGCCGAGCAGGGCACCTTCTTCACCCCGACGATCGCCTTCCTGCCCACCTGGTACTCCACCTATCCGCCGGTCTACGTGCCCGAGCTGCATGACAAGTACGAGGGCACCCTCGTCGAGAAGGAGCTCCAGCGCAACTACGACTGCCTGCGCGAGGCCAAGAAGCGCGGCGTCGTGATGACCATCGGTTCCGACTCCTTCTCCTTCGTCACTCCTTACGGCACTTGCTCCATCGAGGAGATGTACGAGTTCGTGGACAAGATCGGCTTCACCCCGGTCGAGACCATCACCTGCGCCACCTTGAACGGTGCCAAGATGTGCCACATCGAGGACGAGACCGGTTCCCTCGAGGCCGGCAAGTGCGCCGACCTGCTGGTCGTCAACGGCGATGTCGCCGCTGACATCCACACCCTCAACGTTGACAACATGGACGTCATCATGAAGGACGGCTGGATTGTCGACGCCGGCACCTTCGGTGAGGGCAACAAGTACTCCGAGTAACTGAGTTACTCCCATAGGGCTCCCTGGCTCTGCCTCCAGGCGTAGCGGCTTCGCATCAGACAGAGAAGCGGCGTCGTGGAGGGGCCGGGGAGTCCCCACGTTTACCCGGGGCGGGGCAGGGCGCCGCTCCAGGGGGACGACACGAGCGCCCATCCCGCTATTCGGGGTGGGCGCTTTTTTCGGCCGATTGGTATCATGGAGCGCGTGCGATGAATATTAAAAAGGTAGGTGTTTGCGTGCGGCGGCCGTTTGCCCGTTGGAATCAGACGAAATTCTTCCGCGTCGCCCAGAGTTGGGCGCTGCGCGGCCTCATCCTGTGCGTCCCGATGCTGCTCGGCCTGCTGGCCCTCGAATTCGTGGCCAACCCTAACCCGGTCCCTGCGGTCATTACCATCGCCGGCCTCGTCTTGCTGTGCTTCTTCTTTGCATACGTGTTCGTCGCGCCCGATGATTTCTCGCTCTCCGCGACCGACCGAACGCTTGGCATTGCGAGCAAGATTTTCGCCTACATCCGTCACGGTCTGGCGCCCGAGGCGACGCTGGGCGCTTGCAAGTTGATCCTGCCCGAGACCCTGGCCTCGGCGATCTGCATTACCGACGGCACGGCGGTCATCGCGAGTTGGGGCGAGGATTCGGACCGCTGCCCCACAGGTACGCCGGTCGTCCTCGAGAGCACGCTGCGCGTCATCGAGAACGAACGCATGGAGGTTTTTGCGCGCGAGACGTCCGGTCCCGATGAGCCGTATTTCTTCCCGCGCCTGCAGGCCGGCATCACAGCGCCGCTCATCGTCCGCGATCGCTGCATGGGGACCTTCGAGCTGTACTATCCGCGCTACAGCGACATCGACGCGCGCCAGACTGCGCTCGCCACGGGCTTTGCCGAGCTGATCTCCACACAGCTGGCGAGCTTCGAGCTCGAGCGCCAGGAAGACCTGAGCGCCCGCATGGAACTGCGCGCGTTGCAGTCCCAGGTCGATCCGCACTTCCTGTTCAACACCATCGGCACCATCGTGTCGCTGGTGCGAACGGAGCCGGAGAAGGCGCGCTCGCTGCTCATCGACTTCTCGAACTACTATCGCCAGACGCTGTCGAACTCCGATGCGCTTACCTCGCTCGAGAACGAGCTCGATCAGGGCATGCGCTACATCAACCTCATGCAGGCGCGTTACGGCGACGGCCGTCTCAAGCTTTCAGTCGACTTCGACCCGTTCACCCTCGATTGCCGCGTCCCGCCGTTCATCTTGCAGCCGCTGCTCGAGAACTGCATCAAGCATGCGATGCGCGAGGTCGAGCCGTTGTCCATCAAGCTTTCCTCCCTTGAGACGGATGACGGTATCCAGATCGTTGTCGAGGACGATGGCATCGGCATGAACGAGGAGACGCTCGCCCACCTGCTCGACGTGAAGCGCGATGAGGACGATATGTGCTCGTGTGGTTGCACCGAGGAGGACGGCGAGTGCGTCGAGGCCAAGCTCGAGTCCATGAGCAGGAGGGACGCTCCCACTACGGCGGACGGCTCGCTCAAGCGCGGCGGCGGCTTGGCCCTCGTCAACGTGCTCATGCGCATACACTTCTTCTTTGGCGCGGAATCGGGCATCCACGTCGAATCGCAGGAGGGCGTGGGAACGCGCGTGACGGTCGACCTGATCGGCGAACCTCACGAGCCGGAGGGGACGGCGCTTCCCTCTGCCAGGTGACGGCGGTTCGGCCCGCGGCACAGCGCGTCTTGCGGGTCGATGCGGGCGCGCCGTGCCCTGCGCCCGCGTTACACTAAGGTCCTGACTGTGCGCGACATACGGTTGCGCGTCGCGGCCGATTTGATTGGATGACGTGTTGGGCGCAGAGCCCATGGGACAAGGGAGATGGCATGGCCGACCAGGCATGGCGTGTTTTGATTGTCGATGACGAGCCGCCGATTCGCGCTGAGTTGAACTACCTGCTCAAGCAGGACGGCCGCGTCGGACGCATCGAGGAGGCCGGCGGGGCGACGGAGGCGGTCGAGAAGATCTTGGCCTTTGGTCCCGAGGTGCTGTTCCTCGACATTCAAATGCCCGGCACGAGCGGTGTTCAGCTCGCAGATACGTTGCAAAAGCTGAAGAAGCCCCCGGTGATCGTGTTCGTGACGGCGTTTTCCGAGTACGCGGCGGAGGCGTTCGAGCTCGACGCGGCGGACTACGTGCTCAAGCCGGTTGAGCAGGACCGCCTTGAGAAGGCGCTCGACAAGGTCGAGAACGCCCTCAACGCCCGCCGGCCGGCGGTGGCCGAGCCCGTGCGCCGCATCCAGGGCGAGCGCAACGGCAAGCGCACCTACATCCCCGTGACCGACATCGCCTATATCGAGGCCCGCGCCGACTACGCCTCCGCTCATACGGAGGCCGGCACCTACCTGGTCAATGATTCCATCTCGGTTTTGGAGCGCCGTCTGGCAAATGAGGGGTTCCTGCGCGTGCACCGCAGCTTCCTGGTGAACATCGACGACGTCCGCGATGTCGAGGTGCTCAAGCCGAGCGGCCTCATGCAGCTCAAGCTCGGCCGGACGGACGCGAGCATCCCGGTCAGCCGCAGGCGTGCGACCGGTGTTAAAAAGCAGCTCGGCCTGGCGTGATGAGCCGGCGCCGCGCGCCCGCGCGCGGTTTGTGGCGAGTCTTCATAGACATGGGTGACGTGGTGCGCTTCCTCGCGCGTACCACGTCATTTTGCTATAGTAACGAGCAATGTAGCTATTTTTGGAGGACGATCTGAGACCATGCCTGACGCGAGTGACAGTCCCTCGCCGCGACCCGATGTCGCGGCTGCCCCTGTTCCCATAGCGCGCGCCGACGCGGCATCGCGGGCGCAGCGCTTGCTGCATGCCGCCGGTTCGACCGCAAAGGAGGCGGTCGCCACCGTCGGAGCGCCGGTCAAGGCGGCGGCTCGTACGGTCAAGCGTCACTTGGTGCCCCAGTACACGCTGGGTGAGGAAATCGCGAACTCCATCACGCACGGCATAGGCGTCGCCCTCGGCATCGCCGCGCTCGTCGTCATGGTCGTGAAGGCGGCCATGCATGGGGCCCATCCGGCGTCGCTCGCCAGTGCGATCATTTTCGGCATCGCGCTCATCCTCGAATATCTTGCATCGACGCTGTATCACGCCATTGCCGTCCCGGCTGCCAAGCGCGTCTTTCGCGTGATCGACCATAGCTGCATTTACCTGCTCATCGCGGGCACGTACACTCCGTTTTGCCTCATCACGCTGGCCGATGCCGGCGGTATCCCGCTGTGCATCGCCGTGTGGGCGATCGCAATCGCGGGCGTGCTGTTCGAGGCGTTCATGCGCGAGCGCCAGCCCCATTGGCTCGCCGCTGTAATCTACGTCGCGATGGGTTGGCTCGTCGTCTTCCGCTTGCCGCAGCTTGTCGCCGCACTGCATCCCACCGCGCTCGTTCTGCTCGCTGTGGGCGGCGTGTGCTACACCGTCGGAGCGGTGTTTTACGTTCTCAAGAAGATTCGCTATATGCACAGTATTTTCCACCTGTGGGTTCTTGCCGGCAGCGTGCTGCAATTCTTGGCGGTGGTCCTCTTCGTGATCTAGCTTCTGGTGCGTAAATCCTCGGATGTGTAATGAGGGACGGGTGCAAATTACACATCGATTTGCGTGCATCGTGCGATGTGCAATTCGCACCCGTCCCCAATTACACATTGCTCGCGCCATACACCTACCCAGGAGGTTTGAACCCGTCCCCATGGACATCACCATCAGTATCATCACCACGCTCGTCCTCACCATCGTCAACGGCTACTTCTCCATGTCGGAGATGGCCCTTACCACGGCCAAGCGTGCCGTGCTCGACCACGAGGCGGAAGGAGGCGACCGCCGCGCCGCCCGCGCCGCCGAGCTCGCGGCCAACTCCGGCAACTTCCTCGCCACCATTCAGGTTGCGATCACGCTCGTGGGCTTTGCGTCTTCCGCGGTCGCGTCCACCAACCTGTCCGACCCGCTCGCGCAGTGGCTGTCGAGCTTCGGCATCGATGCGCTGACCATGGTCGCTCCCGGCCTCGCGCCCGTGCTCATCACGCTCGCCGTGTCCTACCTCTCGATTGTTGTGGGCGAGCTTGTTCCCAAGCGCATCGCCCTGGCCGATGCCGAGGGCATGGCCAAGCGCGTCGCCAAACCGCTCACGGTGTTCCAGAAGGTCGCCCGCCCGCTCGTCTGGCTGACGCAGGCCTCCGCCGACGGTCTCGCCCGCATCTTGCGCATCAAGAACGCCGACGACCGGCAGAACGTTTCCGAGGAGGAGATCCGCTACATGATCAACGAGCAGGACACCCTGCTCGACGAGGAGAAGCGCATCATCCATGAGGTGTTCGACCTGGGTGACGCCTCCGCGCGCGAGGTCATGGTGCCGCGCGTCGACGTGACCATGGCCGAGGATATCCAGACGGTCACCGAGGTCATGAACCTCATGCGCCAGACGGGCTTCTCCCGTATGCCGGTGTTCCACGAGGATCAGGACGGCGTGGTCGGCATCGCCCACATCAAGGACCTGATCGGCCCCGTCATGGGCGGCGAGGGCGATCGCCCCGTGTCCGAGTTCATGCGCGACGCCACCTTTATCCCCGACACCAAGGACATCTTGCCTCTGCTCTCCGAGATGCAGACGGCGCACGACCAGATCGTCGTGGTGGTTGATGAATACGGTGGCACTGCCGGCATCATCACCATCGAGGACATCGTCGAGGAGATCGTCGGCGAGATCGAGGACGAGTTCGACCCCGACAACAAGTACCTCACGCGTCTCTCCAAGCGCGAGTGGCTGGTCGATGGCCGCTTCCCGTGCGATGACGCGATCGAGCTCGGCTGGCCCATCGAGGAGAGCGACGAGTACGAGACCATCGCCGGCTGGATCCTCGACCTTTGCGACTCCCTGCCCGATATTGGCGAGGTTTTCGAGTCCGATGGGTACAAGTTCAAGGTGCAGTCCATGCGCGGGCAGCGCATCTCGCTCATTCGCGTGATTGCGCCTCTCGAGGAGCCCAAGCCCTCCGAGGAGGAGCGCGCCGCGGACGTTCGGTCCGGAGTCGAGCGCGCGATTCGCGAGCACGTGCAGGAGAACGCCACGCGCTCCCGTTCGGTGCGAGCGGGCGCGAACATCTCGCCGGATGATCTCACGCCCGAGTACCAGCCCGAGAAGAGCGAGTAGGGGCGACGCGTTTCCGGTGGGGCGCGAGCCGCAAGGCGAGTGAACCGCACTGGCACCCGGATGCCGAGCGAGCGCGTGCGCGGGGTGCGCGGATGTCGCTCCGTAGCGATGTAGTCGATCAGCGCCGTTCGGGCGCCGATGAGAAAGGTAAGGCCATGGCCGATTTGTTCAACATTCTCAAGGTCACGGTGGGACCCAAAAAGCTGACCGCCCGCGTGCTTGTGAACCCTGGCATGCCCCTCATGACGTCTGAGGACGTTGAGGCGACCGCCCGTGTGTATTATCTCGCCCCCGCCATCGCCGAGCATATGTGCCTGGGCGATGCTGGTTCCAAGTTCCAGGACTGCATGGGCCATACGGAGCTTGCCCACCTGCTCGAGCACCTCACAGTCGAGATCATGAACGAGACGGGGCTTGCCGGCGGTATTTCCAGCGGTCGCACGCGTGGCGTGATGGGCGATGACCGTCTGTTTGACGTTGAGATCTCCTGCCCTGATGACGCACTTGCCGTCGGTGCGCTCTCTTCCGCTTCCTTCATGATGAACTGGGCGTATCTGCACGCCGATCAGACGCCGCCGGACTTCCCGGGCACGGTTGCCGCGCTCGCAAGCCTGGTTGGCAGCCTGCGCGGGGAGGCCGCTACGGGCGATGGCGCCGGTGCTAGTTTGGGTGCCGCGGCGAACGGCGCCGAGTGCGGGGCCGAGGATTTCGGCCCGATCGATACCGAGGGTGCTTCCGTTGTCGCGCATGATGACGTCGAGGGCGCCGTCTTCGGTGGCGCTGCCGCCGAGTAGCAAGGCATCGCATCGCGTTTCCGCGCGGCATCGCCGTCGTGCCGCCATGTCCCTTGAGGATATGAACGATTTTGCCGGCAGAAATAGGAGCTTATGAACGATTCGTTCATAAGCTCCATTTTTGTACAGCTCTCTACCTGGGAAAACGTCATGGACTCATGAGTGCGATTTTTGCAATCGTTCATATCCTCCAATCGTTCATAAGCTCTCGATTGCGCACGGGTTTCAACCGCACATGGTTCCTGATGGCTGCGCGTCGCGTCGCGTTGCTTCGTTGAGGGCTCGTCAGCCTGCGGTTCCCAAGGAGCCAAGAGGGGCTTCCGGTCCGATCTTTTGAATGCGGCTCTGCAAACGAATGACCGTTTACCATAAAATAGCTACCGTTCACGGTTGCATGAAGGCCCCATCTCGGTGCTGCGGCTTGACGCGGCTCGCGGGGGATTCTTATACTCCAAACCGCAACAAGAAATGAGGAAGGTTACCTCGACGCGCTTCGTGGGCCTGACCAAACTCTTGCAGTGCCAAGCGCCGCCCAGTGGCGGCATTCTTGCGCAACCGCACAGTTTCGGTCCGGTCTTTTTTCATGCCGCGATGCGGCAACACGAGGAGTGATTACGAAATGGGTTTCCTTTCGAACTTGTTTGGCGGTAAGACATCTGAGGTCGAGCAGCCGGCGACTGAGGACGGTCGCACGGCCGAAGCATCCCCTCAGGCCACCCCCGTTGCGACGGTTCTCTGCCCAGTATCCGGCACCGTGATGGACATCTCTGAGGTGAACGATCCCGTCTTTGCGGGCAAGGCCATGGGCGACGGTATCGCCATTGTGCCGAGCGAGGGTGTCCTCGTTGCGCCTATTTCTGGAACGGTGGAGGCCTTGTTCCCGACGGGCCACGCGCTCGCTATCAAGGACGAAGCCGGCATGGGGGTCATGCTCCATATCGGCATCGATACGGTAGACATGAAGGGCGATGGCTTTATCGCTCGCATCGCTCAGGGCGATCGCGTCGAGGCGGGCCAGATTCTCGTTGAGTTTGATCGAGAGAAGATCGCGGCCGCCGGTTTCGAGGACACGACGATGATGGTCGTCACCGAGCTTGGTTCAGACCTCTCATTGGCCAAGTGCCCTGCTGGCGCCGTCGCGCGCGGCGACGTCGTCCTCTCCCTGATTCGCTAGCCGGTTGCTCGAACCGAGGTCATAGCCGTGGTTATCAAACGCATCTACAAC
This sequence comes from Collinsella intestinalis, assembly GCF_902364775.2. GTDB lineage: Bacteria > Actinomycetota > Coriobacteriia > Coriobacteriales > Coriobacteriaceae > Collinsella. The sequence goes on from NZ_CABJEU020000001.1 coordinate 178,575, forward strand.
AACAACGTCGCGATGGTCGACGATGCCGGCGCCGAGAGGATCGCCGTCGGCAGGGGGATCGCATTCGGCCGCAAGCGCGGAGACGAGCTCGACCCCGCATCCGTTGACAAGGTCTTCACCCTCGACGACCCCGACCAGCTGACGCGCCTGGAGCGCCTCATCAAGGGCATCCCCGCCGAGTATCTGCTCATCGCCGAGGAGATCGTCGAGATGCTGCGCCGCGAATCGAAGGCCCCGATCGACGACAACGTGCTCATCGCCCTGACGGATCACATCTCGATGGCGCTCGAGCGCGAGCGGACGGGTGTCGCCTGCGACAACCCGCTCCTGTTCGAGATCAAGCGCTTCTACAAAGACGAATTCGCGCTCGCCCTCAAGGCGCGCGAGATCATTCGCGCGCACCTCGGCATCGAGGTGTCCGAGGGCGAGGTCGGCTTCATCGCCCTGCACATCGTGAACGCGACGATGAAGCAACGTACCGACCATTTGATGCTTTCAATCAAGATGATCAACGGCATCCTCGATACCGTGTCCGAAACTTTTGGGCTCACGTATGACGAGGGTAGCGTCCAATACGAGCGCTTTTTGCGCCACCTTCAGTTCTTCTCCCAGCGCGTGCTCGACAAGAGCATCGCGCAGTCCGAGGACACCTTCCTATTCCACTTGGGTAAAGACCAGTACCCTGATGCGCTTGAGTGCACCGAGCGCATCGGCGCGCATATCGAGCAGGAGTATGGCTGCGTCGTGAGCGATGCCGAGAAGGGATATCTGGTGTACCACATCGCAAATCTCGTACACGCCCCGCATGCGGACGCGTCGGGGGAGTCGTCTGTCGCAGCGGGCGACCAACAGAAAGGAGCGTAAGGCAATGGCAAATAAGCTGAAGAGTTCGCTGGAGGTGTTTTCCAAGTCAATCGTCCAGCCGCTGATGTACCTGTCCGTGGCGGGCACCGTGCTGATCTTGGGAATCCTCCTCACCAATCAGACCATCACCTCGATGGTCCCCTTCCTGCAACTGCCGTTCTTCGCCACCATGGGCAAGATCATCTACAACAGCTTGATGTTCATCGTGAACAACCTCGCGGTGATTTTCTGCGCTGGTATCGCCGGCGCGATGGCCAAGAAGGACAAGGGCCATGCGACGCTCATCGGTCTCATGTCCTTCTTCCTGTTCCTGAATGCCAACAACATCACCCTCGAGGCCATGGGCATGCTCGCCGAGCCCGGCCAGCTCGGCCTCATCGGCACGGGTCAGAGCGAGGTCCTGGGCATCCAGGTTCTCGACATGGGCGTGTTCGGCGGCATCATCTTGGGCTGCATCGCCGGTTGGGTGTTCAACAAGTTCGGCGGCAAGCAGTTCCCCATCGCCCTGTCGATGTTCTCGGGCGTTCGCTTCCCGTTCCTCATTATGATCTGCGTGTCCCTCGGCCTGGGTGCCCTCGCCTGCGTCGCATGGCCTCCCGTGCAGGGCGCCATCGCCTCGGTGGCGGGCATGATCCAGCAGAGCGGCAACATCGGTCTGTTCATCTACGGCGCGCTCAACAAGCTACTCGTCCCGCTCGGACTTCATCATCTCGTGTACGCCCCGTTCCAGTTCTCCGACATGGGCGGCACGCTCGCCCTGGGCGAGACGGTGATCGCCGGCGCCTACCCGATCCGCGTCGCCGAGATGGGCATGCCTGGCGTCCCGTTCTCCGACAGCACCTACTACAACGGCTACGCCTTCAACAACCTGTGGCCCTACCTGGGCATCGGCGCCGCCTTCATCTTCACGGCCTATAAGTCCAACAAGGACAAGACCCGCGCCGTTATCCTGCCCCTCATGATCACCGCGCTCCTCACCTGCATCACCGAGCCGATGGACTTCCTGTTCGTGTTCGCTGCCCCTGTGCTGTTCGTGGTCCACTCGATTCTGTCCGGCATCAGCCTCGTTCTGCTCAAGGTCCTGAGCATCCCCGCCTCCGTGCAGGGCGGTATCATCAACATCGTGGTGAGTAACCTGGTGCTCGGCGTCGAGAAGACCAACTGGCCCATGATGCTCGTCCTGGGCGTCGCCAACGCGGTCCTGTACTTCGTCGTGTTCTCGGTGCTCATCAAGAAGCTGCACCTGCACACCCCCGGCCGCGAGGGTGAGGAGGGCGAGCCCGAGCTCGCCGCCGAGGCGGCTCGGACGGAGGGCGCCGTCGCGGCGGGCGATTCTCGCGAGTCCAACGCTTCTGGTGACTCTTCCACCACGGGCTCTCAGCCCGCGCAGACGGTCGCCGGCGATTCCGCGGGGCTGGCTTCCGGTGACGCCGATCCGATCCTCGACCTCATCGCCGGCCTCGGCGGGAAGGCCAACATCCAGTCCACCGAGAATTGCTTCACTCGCCTTCGCGTAAATGTGGCCGACGAGTCTCTCATCGATGAGGACCTCATCAACCACATGAAGAACAGCGGCATCGTCCGCAACGGCAATGACATCCAGATCATCTTCGGCATGGAGGTCGCTCGCGTGCGCGGCCAGGTCGAGGATGCCCTGGAGGGCATGTAACCCCCAAACGCGCCGTTTGCGCTTGCGGGCGGCGCCATGCGCGGGGGCGGGTGCGCAAGCCCGCCCGTCCCCGCCCGCTCGGCGCGTCACGCGCCGGGAATCCTCAAGGCAAGCGCGTTTGTCCCGTTTTTTCGCATATGAGAAAGGATGCATCATGATTATCACCCTGGCAGGTGGCGGATCCACCTTCACGCCCGGCATCGTCAAGTCGATCGCCCTGCGCCGCGAGGAGCTCGAGGTCGACGAGATCCGCCTGTACGACATCGACGGGGAGCGCCAGCGCAAGGTGGGCGTCCTGGTCGATTGGATCTTGCACGAGGATCTCGGCACCGACATCAAGCTCACCGTCACGACGGATCCGAAGGAGGCGTTTACCGACGCCAGCTTCGTGTTCGCCCAGATGCGCGTGGGCAAGTACGCCATGCGCGAGCAGGACGAGAAGATCCCGCTGCGCCACGGCTGCGTGGGACAGGAGACGTGCGGGTGTGGCGGCATGGCCTATGGCATGCGCACGATCTTCCCCATGGTCGAGCTGATCGATTTGGTGGAGAAGTACGCAAAGGACGACTATTGGATCCTCAACTACTCCAACCCCGCGGCGATCGTGTCCGAGGCGTGCCGCGTGTTGCGCCCGGATGCGCGCATCATCAATATCTGCGACATGCCCATCGCCATCATCGACGTGGTGTGCGAGGCGCTCCAGATCGACAAGCGCGACGTCGAGTACGATTACTTTGGGCTCAATCACTTCGGATGGTTCACTTCGATCCGCTGCAAGGGCGAGGAGATCCTGCCCGAGCTGCGTGATTACATCATGGAGCACGAGATCCTGTTGCCCGACAGCTATGTGAAGAACGCTGCAAAGCAGGGTGCCATGGCCGGCGTGAAGAAGGACGGCGGCGAGAGTGGCGCCGAGCAGAACCGCCACACCAAGGGCAGCTGGTACTACGTGTGGAAGGGCGTCTACGAGATCATGGAGCTCTTCCCGGAGTACCTGCCCAACACCTACCTCAACTACTACCTGCAGCAGAAGGAGTTCGTCGAGCACTCAGACCCCGAGCGCACCCGCGCGAATGAGGTCATGGACGGCCGCGAGAAGAGCCTGTTCGAGGGCATCGACCGCTACGAGGCGACCGGCGAAATCGATGAGAGCATCTTCTACGCGGGTAGTCACGGTGACTGGATCGCCGATCTGGCGCTCGCTCTCAAGAACGACACCAAGGCGCGCTTCCTGGTGATTTGCCAGAACAAGGGCGCGATTCCCAACATGCCCTACGACGCCATGGTCGAGCTGCCCGCCTACATCGGCAAGAACGGCCCCGAGGTCATCTCGCGCGACGAGATCCCGCTGTTCCAGCAGGGCCTCATGATGCAGCAGGTCAATTGCGAGAAACTGCTGGTCGAGGGTTGCATCGAGGGGTCGTACGAGAAGGTCCTGAAGGCGTTCGCGCTTAACAAGACCGTCCCTTCCATCAAGGTCGCCAAGGAGGTCCTCGACGACATGATCGAGGCAAACAAGGATTACTGGCCGGAGCTTAAATAACGAGGCCGTCGACGGACCGGCTGCGTGCGGCCCGCTGCAACTCCTGAGACCCCATGGCTTCCTCCAGGGGTGCATCTCAGGGAGCGCATCTCGGTAACGGGCCTTTCGGGTGCGCTCCGTGATGCGCATCCTGGGGATATGAACGATTTTTCCGGCAGAAATAGGAGCTTATGAACGGTCCGTTCATAAGCTCCATTTTTGCACGCCGATCTACCTGCGGAAACGCCGGGCATTTCCAAGCCGTCCCTCGGCAATTGTTCATAAGCTCATACCGACTTCTTACGATGACGGTGGGGAGGCCGCCTCTCGTTCAGCCTGCTGGGCACGATACAAGGTGACGTATTCCTGCATCACATCGCTAGCTCCGACGTTGAGCCAATTGGCCCCAGGAGATTTGTGGACTCCAAGCATGAGTGCGAGAAAGATGCTCTTGTCTTTTGGTTTATAGGTACGTCCTGAAACGAGCTTGTCGGCACACGGCGTTTTCAGGTACGACATTTTTGAGTATCCCCAGGTCTTGCAAATGAGGTTCGTGATGGCGTGGTCCCAGCAGCTGGCATAGGGGTGGCCGTCGATAGCGCCGCTGGGGAATTCCATGCTTCTGCTGGTGACGGGAGGAGGAAGTATCTCGCTCTGTGCACCCCACGCAATTCCATCGCAGTTATGGCCGGCGTACTTTGATTGCGTTGCGGAATCCGTTTCGAGGAAACGCTCATAATCGCTGAGCGCGGTGCTGCCAGCTTGCTTTTGAAGTTCTGTGTCATTAAAAAGATAGCTGTCGCGGAGGTCTGTTCGGATCAATGCGATGAGCCTGCGCACCTTGGCGTCGCGCTCATCGATGAGACCCGCATCGCCCTCATTCCCTTTGAGCTTATCGATTATTTCATCAAGCTCTTTCGCTGCCGCGTCCCACGCGGCTTTGAATTCATCGGTCTTCAGCGCCGGTTCCGGGGTGACGGAAATAAGCAGATTGAGAAACTCTCGGAATGTGGGACTTGATGCATTTCCCATGGCATCTCCTTTACTTCGCCGGTCGCGCCGGGCGCATTTCATCAGCGCGCCCCTGCCCAATCGCAGTCTACTTCCTCGGGCGTCACAGCTCGCATCTCGTGCGTCTCGTCGTCGACGAGCAGGATGCTCCCGTCGCCAAGCGGGCGGAAATCGAAGCTGGTCGAGAACGTGTCGCAGGCAACGTATCGTTCGCCGCGGAACCCCTGCTCCTCGAGTTTCCGTACGGAATCGACGGGCGTGTGCCCGATGATCTGGTTGAGGTGCGGCATCCCGAGAATCGCCAGCTCGCTGGTCGATGCCCATAGGGGCCCGGGAATGCACGCGCCGCCCCTGCCGGGGCCGCAAAGGTTGAGCAGCAAGAGCCCCTCGTCGTCGCCGTGCTCGGACATCTCGGTCAGCGCGCGGTCGAACAGGGCGTTGAGGATATCGGAAAGCGACTCAGCGGTGTATGGGGGATCGGCGGTGTACGGGGGCTCGGCGGAACGCGCTGCCTCCTCGCCGATCTCGAGCACGATGTCGGCGAATTGGCTGGTAAGTCCGGCGTGTGTGGCGAGCCATCCGTCAACGACGGCGGCCATGCGCACATTCATCTGCATGAGCAGCCGTTGGACGGGGATGATGCAGTTCAGATTGGTGCCCGGCCCCTGCCGCTCGATGAGATACTGCATATCGTGGTTTCCGAGCAGGACATCGACCTGTATCCCGCGCCCACGCGTGCGATCGACCCAATCTGCCTGATGTTCCAGCCCCTCAACCAGGCGCCTCGCATCGGTCGTTTCCCTGTCGGGGCTCCAGTCGTCGCAGTAATCCCCGAGCAGCACGACCCTTTTGGCCCCGAGGAGCCTCGTGGTGCCATCCACGATGGGTAAAATCAGACGCTGCTTCTGATGCATGTCCCCAACGACGATCGTTCTCATGCAATCCCCTTTCATGGAGGGGTCAAATAATAAATTGTCTGTCAGATTGCCTCTCCCTATAATTAAACAAGTTTTAGAAAACTGCAGGTAGATAGGTGTAAAAAAGAGCTAATAACAGGGCGTCTAATAACTTGTTGTTCTGATCGAATCGAAACTGACCGGTTCCCCATACGGTGGAATGACATTTTATCCATATCGACAAATCGTAGACAGATATGGAGGAAAATGGCGGAAGGGAAATGATGAGATGATGCCCTGATGTGAGGTCCGGGCGAAGATGGGGGAGAGCGCCATGCGCATGCTGGTCGTCGATGACGAGGTCGATATCGCGAATATGCTCGCCGAGTACTTCCGCATGGAGGGTTACGACGTCACATGTGCGAACAGCGGTCCCGAGGCGCTCACGGCGGCCTCGGTCGGCGCAGCCCCAGACATCATGTTGTTGGACGTGAACATGCCCGGCATGGATGGTTTCGAGGTATGCCGCCGCGTGCGCGAGCATCTGAGCTGCCCGATCATCTTTTTGACCGCGCGCGTCGAGGATGTCGACCAGCTCGACGGTTTCGCAGCCGGTGCCGACGACTACGTGATGAAGCCGTTCTCGCTCGAGGTGCTCGGGCGTCGCGTGGCCGCGCACATGGCACGTGAGGGGCGCGTGCGCGAACGTGAGAACGCGGTCCGGTTCTTCCGGGAGCTCACGATTGACTACAAGCAGCGCACGGTTGAGGTGCGCCCCGTCACTGGTGAGCCAGGCGACGGGGCCGTGAAGGGCGTCGGCGTGGAAAAGCCCGGTTCGGAGGGCTCCCATGCAAAGATCTCCGATGCGTTGGAGGGGTCGATCGCGGGAGGTGCCGGCGCCTGCCCCTCCCGCACGTACGTCGACCTCACCAAGCTTGAATTCGACATCGTCGCGTTGCTCAGCAAGCGGCCGGGCCAGGTGTTCGACCGCGATGCCATCTACGAGCGCGTGTGGGGTTGGGACGCCGCGGGCGATCCGTCGCAGGTGCGCGAGCATGTGCGCCGCATTCGTAACAAGCTTGCCGCCGCCGGCGTGGCCGATGATCCCATCGAGACGGTGTGGGGCGTGGGCTACAAGTGGGTGGCCAAGTGATCAGGGGCGATGAAGAACGCCGCGAACGTCGCGCTCACCGTGCCGAGCGCCGCGCCCGGTGCGCCGAGCGCCGCGAGGCCCGCGCCCGTGAGCGCGAGGCCCTGAAGCGGCTTCCCAGGCGCGAGCGCTTGCACGTGTGGTGGCGCACGCGTCCGCTCGGCGTGACGTTCACGGTGTATTTGGCCGTGTACCTTGTGGTTGCGACCGTCGCGTCGCTCGGGCTTATCGAGGTGCTCTCAGCCTGGAACAACGGGTACTACGAGCTTGAGGTGACGCTCGACAACGGCTTGACCCAACGCGGCCCAATCGATTCAGGCCCGTATATCTATGACCCCAACACACGGGAGCTGCTGCCCGCCTCAGAGCTCGACTTGCCAGGCGACGGGCCGTATGCGGTTTTTATCGCGACGGGCGATTGGGGGACTGGAAGCGATTATGTCCCGGATGGCGGACGCACTATCAGCTCGTTGTATGCAACCGTGGGCCTGGTCCGCAGCGGCCAGGTCCAGCTATACGATTGGGGGCTGAATTACAACGAGGGGTATCCGCAGGAGGATATTCTGGAGGTGAACAGCACGATCTCCGCGGACAATCTCGCCCGATATGACGAGTTGAGCCGCAAGGGCCGTGCGCAGAGCGTCGAGTTGTTCGAGTCGATGACCGGGGCGGATCTCGAGGAGACGTTCGGCGAGGGATTGGTTTCGAATACGGCTTACTATGCGGCATCGCAGCCTCCCGCGAGCTTGATGCCGTGGATCCTCACGCTTGCCACGGGACTTGCGCCCGTCCTCGCATACGGCGGCCTGGGCCTGCTCACGTTCCGCCGCTTCTACCGCGTGCACATTGCCGGGCCGCTGGCCGAACTCGCCGGCGCGGCCGACCGTATCGCCGAGCAGGACTTGGATTTTGCCATTGGCACCGTTCGCGGTCGCGAGTTGGGGCGCTTGTCGGAGACGCTCGAGCACATGCGCGCATCGCTGCTCGAGGTCCAGCGCGAACTGTGGCGCACGGCCGAGTCGCGGCGGCGCCTCAATGCGGCGTTCGCGCATGACCTGCGCACGCCCATCACCGTGCTCAAGGGGACGGTGGAGATGGCTCAGATGCGTCTGCGTCGCGGGGACACGTTGGATGTGGACGCGCTCGACGCACTTTCTTCCCAGGTCGCGCGACTTGAGCGATATGCGACTTCGATGGGCGGCCTCACCAAGCTTGAGGACCGTCCGGTCGAACGCGAGTCGCTTGCGCTTGATGACCTGCGTGAGGAGCTGGACCGCCATGTATCTGGGGTTATCGCCGCACGCGGTGGTGGTCTGAAGCTGGAATTGCCATCTACGGGCACGGCGGCTGCCGCGTCGGCGACCGAGACGGCTGTCATGCCGGCGCCCGATGCGATTGGCGGGTCGGCCTCCGCGGCGGACGGTCGTCCCGCTGCGCCTCCCCTCTTCCTCGACCTTCCCTTGGTGGAGGAGGTGCTCGACAATCTGCTGAGCAATGCTTGCGTGCATGCATCGACGCGCGTGGCATTCGACATGATGGTCGATGCGGGCGTCCTCACCGTTGTTGTCACCGACGACGGCCCCGGATTTACCCCCGAGGCGCTCAGGCGCGGATGCGACCCGTTCTTCAGCGAGAATAAATCGGCGGAGCACTTTGGCCTGGGTCTCAATGTGTCGAGCGTCTTATGCGGACTTCACGGAGGCCGAATTGCCCTCGCGAACGCGGAGTCGGGCGGCGCGCGGGTCATCGCGACGTTCGATGTCCGGCTCGACAGGGAGAGCGTTTTCTAGAGAGGCGCGGGCGGTCCCCACGCCGGGGGCGCCAAGGCTGAAGTTGGCTCCCACGCCGGGGGCGCCAAGGCTGAGGGTGGCTCCCGCGGCGAGGCCCTTCCATAGATGGGGGCTTTCGCATAGCGGGGCAATCCATGCCATCCGTAAAGAATTACTTAGGAACACCCAAGGCTTACGTAATTGTCATCGCTGGTCGACAAAACGTAGACACCCCCTTGTGACACTTAACTCGCACGGAACGTAGGAGGTGCCGCGATGATGAGAATGCAGACCGAGGGCGAGACTCCCATGGAGATGAACGCCCTGCTTCCGCAGCAGCCTGTGGCATGTGGCGGTGCGGCGCGCAAGCTGGACGTCAAGAAGCTGGCTGAGGCTTGGAAGCGCGATCGCGCCGAAGCCGCGCCGGATGCCGTCGAGGAGGCGCGTTCCACCGCGGCTGCTAAGACCTGTGAGCCCCTTGACGAGGACATGGGAATCAAGCTTCGCCGCAAGGCCCTGCGCCGTCGCGTGCTCATCGGCTTGGTCGCGGCTGCCGCCGCCACTGCGCTCCTCTGCTGGGAATATCTCCCCGGACTGCTTGCCTGGCTCGCCGATGCGCGCGCCGTTCGCGCGTTCGTGGCGGATCATGCTTTCGCCAGTCGGCTGACGATGCTCGGCATCAATATCGTGCAGGTGCTCTTGGCGTTTTTGCCCGGTGAACCAGTCGAGCTCGCCAGTGGATATGCGTTTGGCTTCTGGGAGGGCACGGCCCTATGCCTGGTTGCTTCGGGTTTGGCGACGTCGGCGATTTACTGGGCGACTCGTCGCTGGGGCTGGAAGCTCGTCGGACTGTTTTTCGATCGGTCGCTGTTCGACCGCTTCTCTTGGCTGAAGAGCGCCAAGCGCCTTGAGCTCATCATGCTCATCGTGTTCCTGATTCCCGGCACGCCCAAGGATTTCCTGACGTATTTTGCCGGGCTGACGAACATGCGCTTTCTCCCGGTCGTCCTGATCGCCACGTTTGGGCGTATCCCCTCCATCGTGACCTCGACAATCACGGCGTCTGCGGTCGGCTCCGGCAATTGGCCGCTGGTCGCATGCACGCTGGTGGCGTCGGCGCTTCTCTTGGCGGTGGGCGGCCTGATGTATCGTCGCCTGCGCAGCCGCACGCGGTGAGAGGCGCCAAGCACCGCATTCAAGCGCAAAACCTTCCCCAAAACGTACACCTATTTTTCGAAATCCTGGGCAAACGCTAAATAAGTGTACGTTTTGGGGAAGGTTTTGATGTTTTTGGCCGAGCGCGGCCCCTTACGCGCGGCGATTGATGAAGAAATCCGCCATGGAAACGAGCAGCTCGGCCGCCTCGGTGGTGATGACGCCGCGTTCGGCGAGCTCGCGGGCGCGCTTCTGGGCTTCGGCGGTCTTTTCGGCGGCGAGTCCGCGACACTTGTCAATGCCGCCGCCCAGCTCGATGAGCTCGACGGCTCGAGCAAGTTCCGAGGTGTCGGTTGTGGCGGATTCCAGCAGTTCGACAAGCTCCGAGCGCTCCGCGCCGCCGAGATGCTCGAGTGCCCAAACCACCGCGAGGGTGCGCTTGCCCTCCGTGATGTCGCTGCGGAAGTCCTTGCCCTGTGCGTCGGCATCGCCCACCAGGTTCAGCAGGTCGTCTTGCAGTTGGAAGGCGAGTCCCGCGGGCAGGCCGACCTCGATGAGGCCGCGCACCGCGTCCGGCTCGGCGCCGGCGGCGAGCGCTCCTGCGTACAGGGGGCTAGCCACGGTGTACCAGGCTGTTTTGCCGTCGATCATGTAGAGGTAATCATCGCTCGTGACGTCCCAGCGGCCGTCGCGCGCCCAGCCGAGGTCGAGCGCTTGGCCCTCGAGCGTGTGACGTTCCATGCGTACAAGCTCCTCGAGCACGCACAGCCGGCGCTCTGCGGGCAGCGACCCATCAGCGAGCACGATCTCGAACACGCGGGTGAGGGCGAGGTCGCCGGCATTGATGGCGAGGCCGAGCCCCTCGGTGCGATACAGGCAAGGCTCGCCGCGGCGCAGTTCGCTCGCATCGGCGATGTCGTCGTGGATGAGGGCGGCACTTTGGAACAGCTCGATGGCGACACCGCACGAGAGCGCCTGATCGGCGCGGCCACCCACGGCTTCGGCTCCGAGCAGCGCCAGCACGGGGCGCACGCGCTTTCCGCCGCCCGCGGTGAAGTGCGCAAGCGGGGCGTACAGGTAGCGGTCGAGGTCGTCCGTGGGGGCGTCATCGCGGCCCATCGCCACGGCGTCGGCCTCGTGCAGGGCGCGTTCGATCAGCGGGAGCCTGTCTTTCAGATACGCGACGAAGCTCTCGCCCGCGTGCCCGGTCATATCGCTCATGTGCAGCCCTTTCCATGGAAGTTCTCTCTCGGACAATGCTAGCAAAACGGGGCGGTCGAGACCGCCCCGCACGGGATTCCTATGGTTGCGTGTGACGTCACATCCGCTCGATCGACGCCGAGGTGGGACGGGTCGTCGCGCCTTGAATGGCCGCTATCCCTCGTAGCCGTTGGGGTTGTGGGACTGCCAGTTCCAGGCATCGCGGCACATGTCGTCGATGCCGTACTGGGCCTTCCAGCCCATGAGGTCGCGAGCCTTGGAGCAATCGGCGTAGTTCTCGGCCACGTCGCCGGGGCGGCGCGGGTCGATGACGTAGGGGACCTCGTGCCCGCAAGCCTCGCCGAAGGCGCGGATGATCTCGAGCACGGAGGTGCCGCGGCCGGTGCCCAGGTTGAACACCTCGACGCCCTCGCGGCCGTTCATCCAGGCAAGTGCGGCTGCGTGGCCGGAGGCCAGGTCGCAGACGTGGATGTAGTCGCGCACGCCGGTGCCGTCGGGGGTGGGGTAGTCGTCGCCAAAGACGTGGACGGCCTCGCGCTTGCCGATGGCGGTCTGCGCGACGTAGGGCAGCAGGTTGTTCGGGATGCCCTTGGGGTCCTCGCCCATGAGGCCGCTGGCGTGGGCGCCGATGGGATTGAAGTAGCGCAGCAGCACGACGTTCCACTCGGGGTCTGCGGTGTGGAGGTCGGTGAGCATCTGCTCGATCATCCACTTGGTCCAACCGTAGGGGTTGGTGGCCGGCTTCTTGGGGCTCTCCTCGGTCAGCGGCAGGCTGTCCGGGTCACCGTAGACGGTGGCGGAGCTGGAGAAGATGATCGACTTGCAGTCGTGCTCGCGCATGACGTCGACGAGCGTGAGCGTGTTGCCGATGTTGTTGCTGTAGTACTCGATGGGCTTGGCCACGGACTCGCCCACGGCCTTGTAGCCGGCGAAGTGGATCACGCGGTCGATGCGGTGCGCGTCGAAGATGCGGGTGAGGGCCTCGCGGTCGTTGACGTCGGCGACATAGAGGGTGAGGTTCGCGGACGCCTCGGGGCCGACGATGGTCTTGATGCGATCCTCCACCTTGGCGGAGGCGTTGGAGAGATCATCGACGATGACGACCTGGTACCCGCGTTCGAGCAGCTCGACGACGGTGTGAGAGCCGATGAAGCCGGCGCCTCCGGTGACGAGGACGCAGGTGTCCTGCGCAGCGAGGGCCTGAGTCATGCGATTGCTCCTTTCATGGGGATGTTCGAAAAGTATACCGCAGCGGCTTGAGGGGTGATTTAACCGAGGACCCAGCCGCCGATCCAGCCCCAGCGCGGGGTGACCGTGACACCGTAGTAGGCGATCCATTCGTCCACGCCGATGGAGCGGATGAAGCCGACGTTGTCCATGACCGTGCCGTTGCCCACGTAGATTCCCACATGGCCGTAGATGCGGCCGGCGGAGGTGTGGGGATGCGTGGGCGAGGCGATGATCATGCCGGGCTTCAGGGAACCGCGGTCGGAGCTCGTGCAGTAGCGGTTATACATGTCGTTCGCGTTGCCGCCCACATAGCCAAAGCCAGCGGAAGCGAAAACGCGGGAGACCCACATGGCGCACAGGCCGTTGCCGGGGCTCGGGACGGCGTGGCATGCGGAGAGGACGCGTTCCAGGGACTTGACCGGCCCCGAGACGTGACCCGTGCTGGGGACGTAGGAGCCGCCGGCACCCTGCTGGAACTTGTCCTGCTCGGCCTTTTGGCGCTCCTCTTCCGCAACGGCGGCGAGGTATTCGGCATCGCGCTTGGCGATGAGGTCCCTCACGTCGGACGAGAGGCCGTCAACGAGCTGCTGGACCTCTGCCTGCTTGGCCTGCATCACGGAGAGCTGCTGGGCCTGTTGCTCCTTGAGCGCCTCGAGGTCGGCCTTTTGGGATTCGAGCGTCGACTTGTGCTGCTCGAGCTCGGCGCGGATCGCCTGGATCTCGCCGATGACCTGCTTGTCGGCGTCGTTGACCTTCTCGATGTAGTGGCTGTTGGAGAGGAGGTCGTCGAAGGAGTCGGCGGCCATGAGCAGCGTCAGCATGCTGGTGCCGCCGTCTTTGTAACTGTTGGACACGCGGCGGGACAGGACGTCCTGCTTGCCCTCGAGCTCGGCCTGCTTTTCGTCGATCTGCGCCTGCGTCTCGTCGAGCTGGGCTTGGACCTCCTCGATTTGGGAGACGGTGCGGTCCTGCTCATGGCTGAGGGCCTCGAAGTCGGCGGCGAGCTTATCGAGCTCGGCCTCGACGGCGGCGAGTTTTTCCTCGGCGGTGGCGAGGGCGTCGATGGTTGCCTGCGTTGCGCGGGCGGCGTGTGCGCGGGCGGGAAGCCCGAAAAGCACGGCCGAGCTTGCGGCCGCGAGTGCGGACGCGACCAGCGCTCGGCGAGAAAGCGAAGGGGAGACGTGAGCCGCGGCACCATGGGTGCGCTGCGTGCTCTTGGCGGTGTGTGACATAGATAGCTCCATTTTGCGTGTGTTGTGGTGTCACATATGCGGATTAAGGATACCGCACAGGCGGCGTCTCAAGATGGACGTTGCGCGTCTATTTGATGAAGACCCGTTCGGGTGTTGCCCAGAGCGACCGTGCGACGGGGCTATGCGAGGCGCAGCGCCACGAGGGCGGCCAGATATAGGGCGAGCGCAAGGCAGGCGGCGCCGTCGCGTCGCGGATCGAGCTTCATCACGTGGTAGTGTGTGCGGGCGCCTCCGGTGTAGCAGCGGGCGTCCATCGCGCGGCCGAGGTTGTCGGCATGGCGCAGGGCGCTGGCGAACAGCGGGACGATGAGCGGTACGCAGGCGCGCGCGTAGGCCAGGGCGCCCTTGTTCTCAAGATCGGTCCCGCGAGCGGTCTGGGCGGCGACGATGTTCTCCGCCTCCTGAGAGAGCGTGGGCACGAAGCGCAGTGCGATGGAGAGCACGAGCGTGCCCTGGCGCACAGGGACGCCCGCGCGCTCGAGCGGGGCGAGCAGCTTCTCGGCGGCGTCGGCGAGGGCGACCGGGGTGGTTGTGAGCGTGAGCAGCGATCCGCCCAAAAGCAGCAGGAAGAAGCGCACGGTGTAGAGAACCGCGGCCGACACGCCGTCCGCGTGGATGACGACGGGTCCCAGCTGGAGCGCGATGGGCCCAGTTTGTACCAGGAACAAGTTGATCACCGAGGTGATGACGAGGAACAGCGCGATGGGCCTGATTTGGGCGAGCAGACGGCGGAGCGGCACGCGTGCCAGTGCGATGGCGGTGAACGCCGCGGCGCCCGCCAGGAGCAGCGTTTCCACGGAGTCGACGAAGAAGCAGCTCACCATAAAGGCGAGGGTGCCCATGAGCTTGACGCGCGGGTCCAGGCGGTGAATGGGGGAGTCGGCCGAGTAATACTGGCCGATGCTAGCGCGAATCGCCATGGGGGCTCACCCCCTCGGAATCGAGCAGGGTGGGGAGGACCTCCGCGGGAGAGCCCGACAGGAGGGCGCGTCCTCGTTCGAGGACGATCACGTGGTCGGCGAGCTCGGCGACGTCTTCCATGCTGTGGGTGACCATGATGAGCGTGCTCCCCGCGCGCTTGAGGGCGCGCAGCAGGCCCCGCACGTGCCGGCGTCCATCGGGGTCGAGGCCGGCCATGGGCTCGTCGAGCACGAGGACATCCTGGCGCATGGCCAGCACGCCTGCGAGTGCGACGCTGCGCTGCTGGCCGCCGGACAGCGAGAACGGCGAGCGCGCGAGCAGCTCGTCGGTCGGGGTGAGGTTGACCGAAGCGAGCGCCTCGCACACGCGCGAGCGCACCTCGTCTTCGGACATGTGCATGTTGCGCGGGCCAAAGGCAACGTCGTCGAAGACTGTCTCGGCGAACAGCTGGCGCTCGGGCAGCTGGGAGACGTACCCGACATGCCGGCGGATGTCCGAGCGGTGGTCCAGGTCCGCGGTGTCCACGCCGCAGATGCGGACGGTTCCGGCAAGCGGGAGCTTGAGCGCGCACGCGAGTTCGGCGGTGGTCGATTTGCCCGAACCCGTCTGGCCGACGAGCGCGGTGAGCGTTCCGGGGAATGCCTGGAAGGAGAGATCTTCGAGGGCGAGTGGTGTAGCGACGCTTCCCTCAGCGCGATTGCGCCCGCCGAAGAGTCCCCGGCGCCTGCGCGGGTTGTGTGCGGCAGCGTAGGAGAACGATACGCGGTCGAACGTGACGCTGGGGTCCCCGGATGTTGGCGCGACCACACGAGCGGCGGCGACTCTCAAGATTTCCGCGGGTTTACGAGGAGCTTCGAGGTGCAGGGCCTGCACTCGCTCGGCGCATGCGAACGCCTCCGCGGCGGTCCCGTCGAACGCGATGCGTCCCTGTTCGAGGACGAGTACGCGGTCGGCATCCAGGGCGTCTTCCATGAAGTGCGTCACATGCACGATGGTGATGCCGCGTTTGCGAAGGGCATTCACGATGGTGCGGATGCTGGAACGGCCCTGGGTGTCGAGCATGGCGCAGGGCTCGTCGAGCAGCAGGATCTTTGGTTCCATGGCGAGCGCGCCGGCGATGGCGACGCGCTGGGTCTGGCCGCCGGACAGGTCGGCGGGGTCGCTTAGGGCGTGTTCGGACATGCAGACGGCCTCGAGCGAGGCGTCGACCCGACTCGCGATTTCGGGCTGGGGGACGCAGAGGTTCTCGGGGCCGAACGCGACGTCGTCGGCGACGATGCTCGTGACCATCTGGTCTTCGGGATGCTGGAACACGCTTGCGCATCGGCTCCTGATCGCGAGGGGCGCGCCCTCCTCGGAGGTGTTCACACCGAACACGCGGACCTCGCCCGCGCTCGGAAGTGCCAGCGCGTTCATGAGCTGCAACAAGGTCGATTTGCCCGAGCCGTTGCCGCCCAGAATGCACACGTATTGCCCTGCGGGGATTTGAAGGTCGATGCCGGTGAGCGCCTCATTGGGAGCGCCGGGGTACGAAACATGGACGCCGTGCAGCTCGATGTGCGGTTTCGCGGGCCGTGGGCGGCTTGTGGGGCGCGCGGACGGGGTTGTGGAGTCCGCGGACGGGGGCGCCGGCTCGGCTGCTGTGGCTGCTTCGGTCACCTCGGTCATCGCTATGCGCCCTTGCGCGCCTTGAGAACGTTCATGCACGGGGCGAGGAGCACCTGGCCGGCCGTGACGTTGATGACCATCTTCAGCGTGTTGAAGGGGAGTAGCACGGGGACGATCATGGCGGCGACATCCTCGACGGCGATGGCGGTGTACAGCGGCGTCACCACGAGGTTCATGGCGCACGAGACGGCGATGGAGAGCGCCGCACCCACGACCATGCCAGCGACGGACGCCTTGCGGGAGCGCTCGCCCTTGAGGTAAATGATGGCTGCGGGAATGATGAACGCGCAGGTGGAGAGCATGCCCATAGGCGCGCCGAACGGGTCGAGGAAGACGCGGGGCAGCCAGGAGATGATGGCGACGGCCGCACCGAGCTTGGGCCCGAAGGCGAGCGCGGCGATGAGGCAGACGATGCCCGACGGGTCATACATGAGCCACGGGGCGATGGGGAAGATGGGAATCTGCACCAGGCTCAGGATGAGCGAGGCGGCGGTGAAGAGTGCGGCGAGCGCGATCTTGCGGGTATCGATAGCGTTGTTCATGGAAAGACCTTCCGTTTCTTCCATCCGGACTATACCGTCGGCCCCGGAATCGCACCGGGTCGGCCGCGCTTCGCGGCTCGCGGGCTCATGCGCCTGGCAAAGGGTCTTGCCGTGCATTTACCGCCGGTGGGGAATTGCACCCCGCCCTGAAACAAAAACGACTATAACGCGCCTTTTTGCGTGGCGCAACGGCTGCTCGGGTATAGTGGGGCCAGACTTGTTTTCTACACGGGGGAGGTATCCCGATGCACGAGCATGAGTATGTGAGCGAAGAGATGCTGTGCGT
Organism: Collinsella intestinalis; assembly: GCF_902364775.2. Taxonomy (GTDB): domain Bacteria; phylum Actinomycetota; class Coriobacteriia; order Coriobacteriales; family Coriobacteriaceae; genus Collinsella. The sequence goes on from NZ_CABJEU020000001.1 coordinate 195,732, forward strand.
TCTGGCGCAGGTTGCGGGCGAGGACAACGTCCTGATGACCGAGCCTATGAGCGAGCACACCACGTTCAAGATCGGCGGACCGGCCGACGTGTTGGTCACGCCGCGCACGGCGGATGCCCTCGTGCGCGTGCTGGACACTTGCTACGCGGGCGGCGTGCCCGTGACGATCGTGGGCAACGGCTCCGATTTGCTGGTGGGCGACCGCGGTATCCGCGGCGTCGTCGTATTGCTGCGCGACAACTTTGCGGGCATCGAGGTCGACGCGTCCCATTGGCGCGTGACGGCCGAGGCGGGCGCGCTGCTGCGCGACGTGGCGCTCGCCGTTGCTGACGAGGGCCTCTCCGGCATGGAGTCGCTGTGGGGCATCCCTGCCACCGTGGGCGGCGCCTGCTTCATGAACGCCGGCGCCTACGATGGCACGACGGGCGAGGTGCTCGAGTCCGTGCGCGTGTACGTGCCGAGCAAGCACGGCAACCGCGGATCCGTGGTCACGCTCGAGGCGCGCGACCTCAACCTCGGCTACCGCAAGAGCCGCGTGCACGACGACGGTCTCATCGTGATCTCCGCCACGTTCAAGCTCTCGCCCGCATCCGAGGGCATGATCCGCGCCGCCATGGACGACTACCAGCGCCGTCGCGAGGAAAAGCAGCCGCTCGAGATGGCGAGCGCGGGCTCTACGTTCAAACGCCCCGAGGGGTATTTCGCCGGCAAGCTCATCATGGACGCGGGCCTGCGCGGCGCGCGTGTGGGCGATGCACAGGTGAGTGAGAAGCATTGCGGGTTCGTGGTCAACACGGGCCGCGCGAGCGCGAAGGACGTGCTCGGTCTCATCGAGCATGTGCAGTCCGAGGTGAAGTCCCGGTTCGGCGTCGACCTCGAGCCCGAGGTCCGCATGATCGGCGAGTTCTAACGTCCCATTTGAGACGAGAAGTTCGTGAGCTCTTGCCAGCGGGTGGACTCGACGGTCCGGCCGTCTTGCAGGATGAAGTACGCCGCCGTGTCCTCGAGCGCGTCGGCGAGCTCGGTGCCGCGGCGGCTGCCGGCCACGAACAGGGTGGTCGAGAGCGCGTCGGCGGCTGTCGAGGATGGGCTGAGCACGGTGACGCTTGCCACGTCGGTCTGGACGGGCTCGCCGGTGCGCGGGTCGAGGATGTGCCAGTACGTGACGCCGTCTTGTTCGAACACGCGCTCGTACAGGCCGCTCGTCACCAGCGACCCTCCCTGGACGCGTGCGGTGCCCACCACGGTGTCGCCGCCCGGGTCGTTGGGATCGCGGACGCCGGTTTCCCAGGGTTCGCCGTTCGGCTTCTCCCCAAACAGCGCGATATTGCCGCCGAGCGAGAGCACGGCGCCGGTGGCGCTCGTCTCGTCGCGTAGCAGGTCACAGAGGCGGTCGGCCACGTATCCCTTGGCGATGCCGCCCAAGTCGAGCTTGGCCTGCGGGTCGGCGAGGCGCGCGGTGAGCGCTTCCTCGTCAATCTCGATGCAGCGCCAATCCACGTGGGGCAGGGCGCCGGCGATCGCCTCGGGTGCCGGGCGTACGCCCTCGGTGAAATCCCAGAGCGTGGAAACCGCGCCGATCGTGACGTCGAACAGACCGTCCGCCTGCTCGCAATACGTTTTGGCGGCGAGCAGGAGGTCGATGGTGTCGGCGTGCACGCGAACCGCCTCGCCTGCCGCCGCGTTGATGCGGGCGATGTCGGACTTCTCGTCGTAGAGATCGAACAGCGCGTCGAAGTGCGCGCATGCGTCGGCCAGGCGCGCGGGTGCGGCGTCGTCGCCGTAGACGCCGAACGTGCAATAGGTGTCGAAGGCGAAGGTCGATCCGGTGACCGGCTTTGCGGCGGAGGCGTCGGTTCTGGGCTGCGTGCATCCGGAGAGCGCCAGCGCGAGGACCGAGCAGGCGCTGCCACGTATGAGGCTGCGCCGCGAGATCGGCGTGTCCTTTGCCTTATCCATGGAATGCCTCCTGAGGCAGTGCGCGCAGGACGAGCCGGGCGGCAACGCCCACGGCGGCTCCGCACAGTACGCCGGACACGGCGAGCACGGGCATGTTCACGAGCGCGACGCGGCCGGAAAGCAGCACGGCGACGGCGGCGAGCTGCCCCGCGTTATGGGCGAGTCCGCCGAGCACCGATGTGGCGACGGTGGAAAAGGCCCCGCTGCGCACGGCGAGTGCCATGACGGCCCACGACAGCACGCCGCCCGCTAGGGAAAAGACGAGCATCTGCAGGTTGGCGAACAGCAGCGTCGAGGCGATGACCTTGATGAACATGAGGAAGAGCCCCGCTTTTGCGCCCAGACGCTCGAGCGCCATGAGGATCACGATGTTGCCCAGGCCCAGCTTCACGCCGGGTACGGTGACGGGCAGGGGGATGAGCAGTTCGAGGTAGCCGCATACGAGTGCGGCGGCAGTGAGCACGCCGTAGAGCGCGGCGCGCCGTCCGGGCGAGGTCGGCGCCGCGGGCGCCGCGCGTCGTCCGCTATCGGATATGTCAGCTGAGTTTCTCATGCTTGCCATTATACGGGTTGGGTACGCTGTTAGAAGTTTGGCACCCAACACGAGAGGAGAGCCCTCATGGCCGTCCTGTTTATCGAATATCCCAAGTGCACTACCTGCAAAAAGGCAAAGAAATGGCTGGATGAGCATGGCGTCGAGTACGTCGATCGCCATATCGTCGAGGATAATCCCACGGCGGCGGAGCTGGCGGAGTGGCACGAGCGCTCCGGCCTGCCGCTGCGCCGCTTCTTCAACACGAGCGGCATGAAGTACCGCGAGCTCGCCATCAAGGCCAAGCTCGACGCCGGCATGACGGACGAGGAGGCCTATGAGCTGCTCGCCACCGACGGCATGCTGGTCAAGCGCCCCCTGATCGTTGCGGACAACGTCGTTTTGACGGGCTTCAAGGAGGACGCCTGGGCGGAGGCGCTTCTGTGATCGATCTGGGCTACGCGTGCGTTGATGACGAGCGGGCCGGTCGCACGGGCGTCTCCGAGGTCATCTACGGCGCGGGCAAAACGGCCGTTCAGATAGCGGGCATCGTCGAGGCGATGCGCGCGAACGGCCAGGAGCGCGTCCTCATCACGCGGCTCGATGCGGCAAAGGCCGCCGAGCTCAAGGACCTTGGCTGCGCGTTCGCGTATGACGAGACGGCGCGCTGCGGCGTGGTCGGCGGCCTGCCCGGGCCCGATGGCAACGGCGAGATCTTGGTGCTTACCGCCGGGACGAGCGATTTGCCCGTCGCCGAGGAGGCAGCGCTTACCGCCCGCTTTTTGGGCAATCGCGTGCACGCGGTACATGACGTGGGCGTGGCGGGGATTCATCGCCTGCTCGCGCATGTCGAGGAGATCTCCCGCGCGCAGGTGATCATCGCTGTCGCTGGCATGGAGGGGGCGCTGCCGAGCGTGGTTGGCGGTCTGGCGCGGTGCCCGGTGATCGCGGTGCCCACGAGTGTGGGCTACGGTGCGAACTTCGAGGGTGTGACCGCGCTGCTCGCCATGTTGAACAGCTGCGCGAGCGGCGTATCCGTCGTGAACATCGACAACGGGTTTGGAGCTGGGTTCCAAGCTTCGCTCATCAATCATCTGCCTGGTAGGGAGGCATAAGCTACATGGTGAATGAGAAGGGGATGTCCTCATCGGCGGATGGCACCGCTGGCAACGCCGCTGGCCACGGCCGCACGTTGTGGCTCGACTGCCAGGCCGGCGTCGCGGGTGATATGCTCGTTGCTGCCTTGATCGATGCGGCCGAGGACTCGGAGGCGGCCGAGCGAGCCGTGCGCGCGGCGCTGGCGGCTCTGCCGGTCGAGGGATTCTCCCTCGAGGTGGGACGTGTGCCCAAGGCGGGCATTTCGTGCCTGGACTTCAATGTGGTGCTGGACGAGGCGCATGAGAACCACGACCACGACATGGCGTACCTGCATGGGCACGAGCATGCGTGCGAGGGTGGCCACGGCCACATCCACGGCCGGGAGGGCGGGTGCGGCCACGACCATTGCGACGGCCACCGCCATGGGGGTCATCACCACCATGCCGGCCACGCCCACGACCACGCCCACGGCCATGCTCACGATCATGCGGGAGACGGCGCCCACGACCACGCCCATCGCAACCTCGCCGACATCCTCGCCATCATCGAGGCCGCTCCGCTCACTCCCGGGGCCGCCGCATTCGCCCGCCGCGCCTTTGGCATTCTCGCCGAGGCTGAGGCCGAAGCCCACGGCCTGCCGGTCGAGCAGGTGCACTTCCACGAGGTGGGCGCGGTCGATTCGATCGCGGATATCGTGGCGGTGGCGGTTCTCGTCGATCTGATTGGCATCGAGCGCGCAATCGTGCCCGTACTCGTCGAGGGGCGCGGAACCGTGCGCTGCCAGCACGGTGTCATGCCCGTGCCGGTTCCGGCGACGGTGGGCGTGTGCCGCGCGCACGGTCTGCCGCTTGCTCCTTGCGAGGTCGAGGGTGAGTTGGTAACACCCACGGGCGCCGCCCTGGTGGCGGCGCTCAACCCCGAGTTCGTGCTTCCGGAGCGTTACGTCGTGGCGAGCGTGGGCCTCGGTGCCGGCAAGCGCGCCTACGAACGGCCGTCCATCCTTCGGGCGATGCTGATCGAGCCGCTGAGTGGGCCCGCGGCCCCATCGCCTCGCGGGCACCGCGGTGCCGAGGGCGAAGATACCCTTGCCGAGCCCCTGCCCTCGTCTCGGCCCGCACCCCTCTCGAGCGAGACGCAGCCCCCGACCACGGTATGCAAGCTCGAGTGCGATCTGGATGACATGACACCCGAGCAGATGGCTTACGCCGCCGAGCGGCTGTCCGAGGCCGGTGCGCGCGAGGTCCATTGGGTGCCGGTCGTTGCCAAGAAGGGCCGCCCCGCCTACGAGCTGCAAGTTCTGTGTGAGCCGCAGGAGGCTGTGGCCATCGAGGCCGTGGTTTTCCGCGAGACGAGCACACTCGGTATCCGTCGTTGCATCATGGACCGCACGGTGCTGCCGCGTCGCCTCGAGGTGCGCCACACCGCGTTCGGCCCCATCTCCGTAAAGATCGCCATGCTGCCCGATGGGACCGAGCGCGCGACTCCCGAGTACGAGGATTGTGCCGCGGCGGCTCGGGCGGCTGGCGTTTCGCTGGCAACCGTGATGGGCGCGGCCCTCGGCTAGGGCCCGCATCGGCGCGGCGCACGTCCGCGCGGAGAGGATTCACCATGAAATTCGTCATCGCCTCTGACATCCACGGGTCGGCGTACTGGACCGAGCGCCTGATGGAGGTCATCGAGTGCGAGCGGCCCGACCGCGTGCTGCTCTTGGGCGACTTGCTCTACCACGGCCCGCGTAACGACCTCCCGCGCGATTACGCTCCCAAACGCGTAATCGAGCTGCTCAACGGTCTGGCCGCGACCGGGCGCCTCATCGCCGTGCGCGGCAATTGCGAGGCCGAGGTCGATCAGATGGTGCTCGCCTTCCCCTGCATGTCCGACAGTGCCGTGGTTTTGGACAACGACGGCCGCGAGCTGTTCTGCACTCATGGGCATATTTTTGGCGCGGGCAAGCACAACAGCACGGATCGCGTGCCACAGCTCCCGGCAGGTTCGGCGTTGCTGTTCGGCCACACGCATATCAAGGTGAATGAGGAGAGCGCGGGCCATCCCGGCCTGTGGCTGTTCAACCCCGGCAGCGTATCGATTCCCAAGGACGGGTCGAACAGCTGCGGCATCTACGAGAGCGGGCTTCCTATCGACGAGGCCTTCCGCCACATCACCCTGGACTAATCTCAATTTGTACCTGTCCCCAATTGAGACGTCAGAGCGAAGGAGCATAAGACATGGGTTCATGGACCGAGACCGGGTCGTCGAGTCTGGCGAGCATCACGCGCGACGCCTCGACGCTTTCCGACGCGCGCGAGGAGATGCAATCCCTCGTTGAGACGATCTGGCGCCTGCGCCAGCCCGATGGTTGCCCTTGGGATCGCAAACAGACCCACGAGAGCATCGGCAAGAACATGATTGAGGAGGCCTACGAGGCGCTGGACTGCATCGAAGCCGGCGATGAGGCGCACTTGCGCGAGGAGCTCGGAGATGTGCTCATGCAAGTGGTGTTGCACGCCCAGATCGCGGCAGACGCCGGCGCCTTTACGATGGCCGACGTCGCACGCGACATCAACGACAAGCTCATCCGTCGCCACCCTCATGTGTTTGGAGAACGCAGCGCCGATTCCGCCGACGAGGTGCTCGCCATTTGGGACAGCGTCAAGCTTGCCGAGAAGGGCGCCAAGGACGCCGATGCGGCGGAGGCCGGCGAGCGTCCAGAGGGCCTGCTCGAGGGCGTTCCGCGGTCGTTACCGGCGCTCATGGAGGCTCAGAAGGTCTCGCGCAAGGCGGCTTCTGCGGGCTTTGAGTGGGAGACCGTCGCAGACGTATGGGACAAAGTGGCCGAGGAGCGCGCGGAGTTTGAGGCGGAGGTGCCCGGCACTGCCGAGCGCGAGCTCGAGTTCGGTGACCTGCTCTTCGCATTGGTGAACGTGGCCCGCAAGGAGGGTATCGACGCCGAGAGCGCGCTGCGTGCGAGCACGGCGAAGTTCCGCGGGCGTTGGGCCGCGATGGAAAACGCCGCCTATGAGGGTGGGGTTGCCCTGGAGTCTCTTACGACCGAGCAGCTCAATTCGCTGTGGGACAAGGTCAAGCGCGGGTAACGCGGACCTCGCGTAGCCACATGCGGGCGAAGCGCAGGCCGGCGAGCGCCAGCGCGCACCCGAGGCCGGTGTAGAACACCGCGATGAACCCTTCGGGGGCGAGGCCGAACGCGCGGATCGAAATTCCGCCCGTCATCATGACCGCCATGATCACAAAGGCCGGTACATCGAAGAACTTGAGGAAGAAATGACGTTCCTCCTCATAGCCGGTGATGCGTGCGGTGTGCTTCACCACGAGTTTGCCGAAAATGAAGGACCAGAACACGATGCCCACAACCGCGCTCAGGACGACGTTGAGCAAGGTGAGGTGTCCGGCGGCGTAGGCCTCGAGGCCGATGCGGGCGATGTTCACGCCGGCCGCGAGCCAGACGATGCTGGCGATGAGCAGCAGCGTGTTCTTGTGAACGCTCAGGTATTTCATGATGTGCCTCCTGACGAATAGATGGGACGGGGCGTCCGGAACGTGCACGCCTTAGGAAAGCTTGGCCGGACGGAACACGAGCGTGGCGGCGATGGCCGCTACCACGAGGCTCGCAATTACGGCAGGGACCGTGCCGAGCTTGATCATGGGGATGCCGACGAGCATGCCGATGACATAGGGTACGAGCCAGGCGACCCATACGGCGGCGCTCAGGCGATGGAAGGTGCGCTCGCGTTTGAGGGCGGCAGCACCACCGCGCTTGCCCTGAAAATAGACGAGCGTCGCCCAGCCGGCATGGAAGAGCATGAGCAGGATCGCGGCGAGCCCGGTGATGCCGTGGATCGCGGGGGCGGCCTCGGCGCTGGTGCGGGCCATGATGGACATCAGGGTGGTGCCGGTGGTGTCACAGGCCAGACCGATCCAGAACAAGATGACGTGCGACCCGCGCAGGCTTCCGTCGGCCCGTTCTTTGAAGACGCCGATGGTGTAGAGGACGAGTGCGCCTGTGATGGCGAGGCTGGCGAACATGAGCATGGGGGACATACGTCCTTCCTTTCCACGAGTAAAATGCGCGTTGTTCGCATATAATATGAACAACGTTCATCTGAACAATGTTCATGTTAGGGTTCGAGGAAGGGTCGGGCAAGAAACAACGGCCGATTTCCGGATTCACCCTGAACGTTTCACGAGCTTGTTCAGCTGGCGGAATTGCCTGTCATAAGGGGTGCGGTCGGGCGATGCCTGGGAAACGTGAGGAAAGGAGCCCGTCATGGGGAATAGGAAAGCCATTACCAAAGAGCAGATCATCGACGTCGCGTACGAGAAAGCCCAACGGGAGGGCCTTTCCTCCTTGAGCGTTCGCGCGGTCGCCGAAGCGTGTGGTGTGGCAACTGGAACCATGTACAACCACATCCCCGACATCGCCGAATTGCGCACCGAGGTGCTGAGGCGTTTTTGGCGAGAGGCGCTGAGCGGAGCGGACCTGGACCAGTGCGCCCGCGAGGCGGGTTCGGCGTTAGATTATTGCCGCAAGCTCACGGGGACGCTCGCGGAATCACTGCGTGGTTTTCGAAGCGCATGGCTGCGGGACGCGGGTGTGGCCGATGGTCGCACGCGTCAGCGCGCCGCCGAGGCCGAGCGTGCCTGCCTACAGGACATCCAGCTCACCGTGCGCCATGCGTTTGAGCGCGATGCGGCGATCTCGGAGCGCGCCCGCGCCGAGATCGACATGGGCAAGGTGGCCGAATTCGTGTGGGCGGCGATGCTCATGGGCATTAAGCGCGACGACTCCTCGTGCGAGACGCTTTTTGCGCTGGTCGAGCTTGCCCTCTATTAGTTTCTCTTTCTATTAGCTCGTCTCTTGTATGGAGGCGCGACCGCTTGATACGGGCGGCGGGTGAACCCTGCGCGGTTGCACCCGCAGGCGCTCCCTCGCCGCCCCGCTGGAGCGGTGACTTTGGCGGGGCGCGCGTCCCGCCGAACGTGCTCCGTCGCAGCAACCACAAAGCCTGCACCCCTGCCAGGGCGCGCCGTGCGATAATGGACAGCGCATAAGCGCACATACACCTTCAATCACACAAGGCGCCCATGGCTATCTCTTCTTCGAACAAAGCATCTTCCGCCCGCATGGGCGATCCCGATAAGACCGGTGATCTGTCCGCCGCTGCCGCCGCTGCCGCAGCGGCCCCGTCCAAGCCGCACAAACGCTCAGCCCGCGGTAGCGATGTGGTCAAGCGCGAGAAGCAGGAGCGCCGCGCCGCTCGCAAACAGGCCGCGACCGCCCCGCGCTCCACGCGTAAGTCGGTTGCCGGCGCTCCGGTTGCGAACGGCTCCCCGCGCGCGAAAGGCGGCAAGGCGCCGCGCCCGGCCCAACAGGATCTCATGCGCTACGCTTCGGACAACGCGGTGGTGCGGTGGCTCTACGCCCTGACCACCGGCCCGCGCCGCTATCTCTTTTATGGCGCTGTGGTCGCGCTGGTGCTGGTGGGGATTTACGGCCCGGTAAAGGATTTCTACATCGCGCGTCGCACGGTGATGATCCTCGAGGAGCAGACCGCGATTCGCAAGGAGTACAACGAGACTCTCGGCGACGAGGTTGGCAGCCTCATGTCCCAGGAGGGCATCGAGGACACGGCGCGCAAAGACTTGGGCATGGTAATGCCCGGCGAGCAGACCATCACCGTCGAGGGCTTGGACAGCGAGGGCAATCCGGTTGTGGTCGATCCTAGCAAGCCCGCCGAGGAGGGCGAGGGCGCTTCGGGCGAGGCGTCTGCCGAGGACCCCGCCAAAGCCGAAGCGGATAAGGATGCCCAGCCGCTGAAGGGTGCCGACGCTGCGAACAAGGACAAGACCGGGTCGAGCGCCGCTGCGGTCGACCCTTCGAAAAAGCCGATGACCTCTGCGGAGGTCGAGGCCGCCGAGCGCGCCGTGTTGGAGAACTCCCCCTGGTATTGGAAGGTGCTCGACGTGCTTTTCGGGTTTGACGGCGCGAAGGGCATGGCCGTGGTCTCGACGGGGGAGAAGGAGTGAGCACGGTGAAGATCGCCGCTATCGACTTGGGAACGGTGTCCTCTCGTTTGCTGTGCGCCGAGATGAGCAACGGTCAAATCACGGCATCGACCAAGCGCACCATCATTACCGATCTGGGTGAGCGGGTGGACGCTGCCGGTGTCTTTGCCCCCGCCGCGATCGACCGCGTTGTGCAGGCCTGCGCCGAATTCGTCCGCGAGGCGCGAGAGTTCGGTGCTCAACACATGTGCTGCACGCTGACGAGCGCTGCCCGCGATGTGTCCAATGGCAATGAGCTGCTGGATCGCTTACGAGATCTCGGGCTTGTTCCGCAGGTCATCCCTGGTGAGGTTGAGGCGCGCTTGACGTTTTACGGCGTTGCGCACGACTTTGCAGGAGAGCGCATTGCCGTGGCCGATTCCGGCGGCGGGTCGACGGAGCTGGTGGTTGGGCGCGCATCCGATGGGGGCCTGGAGCTCGATTGCGCCGAGTCGCTCAACATCGGATGCCGTCGTGTGACTGAGCGCTTCTTCTCAAGTGTTCCGCCGAGTGCCGACGAGTTGGACAAGGCCGCGGCATGGGCGCGCGCGCAGTTCGAGCCCTATTGGGCGGGACTTGCCAACCGCCCGGAGCGGCTTGTCGCCGTGGGCGGCACCGTGACCACGCTTGTTGCGATGGTCCACGAGCTCGCGGTGTACGATTCGCATTTCGTGCATCTGCGAGATTTGACGATCGAGCAGGTCGAGGACGGTATCGATCGGATGAGAAGCCTCACCGTTGAGCAAATTGCGCAGCTTCCGGGCATCCAGGCCAAGCGCGCGCCGGTGATCTTGGCGGGTGCGATCGTAGTGCGCGAGCTCATGCGCGCCGGCGGGTACGGTCGCCTGACGGTGAGTGAGAACAGCCTGCTTGCAGGTGCGGCGGCAACGATTTACGAGGCAGCTGTAAGCGGTCGCACCGCCATCGGTCGGATTCCCGAGCTATCAAGTTGGTAACCGAGCTATTCAGTTTGTAATCGAGCTATCCAGTTGGTAAACAAGTAAGCCCTCCGTAGCCGGAGGGCTTTTTCATCATGGTAGAGGCGGTGGGACTCGAACCCACAATCCCGAAGGCCGAAGATTTTAAGTCTCCTGCGTATGCCAATTCCGCCACGCCTCCATAGGGGAGAAGTGTACCATGCGCGGGTGCCGCCTGCTGCCCTGTTCGCACTCGCTCAGAATGTGGCCACGTTCATAGGGGGCATCCCTGGCAATCGATGCGCTCGCGTGGCCTGCCGGCGCGGTTGGGGGTTGTATCGAAGCGCCCGGTGAGAAAAAATGAAAAAAAAGTTCTTGCCCGTCCTCGCGTCTTTCACTATTATTGGAAATCACGCGGGCGTGGCGGAATTGGCAGACGCGTATGGTTCAGGTCCATATGGGGGCAACCCCGTGAAGGTTCAAGTCCTTTCGCCCGCACCACTGATTGAGAGAGCCCCAGCAATGGGGCTTTTTTCATGCCCTGATTCGGTGCCCGACGCGCGCGATGCTCGATGCGTACGCCCATTCAACGATGCTGGCCGTCGGGGGCGCTGGAGAGCGTTGCGTCCCACCTGGCGCGTGTCTGATCTGGGCGTCATTGTCGCCCTACGGCCCTCGTTTTCCGCAAATGAATAAAAATCAATGTTTCGCCATGCACAATGAATAAGTTTTTGCGAATGACGGAAATCACTTCGTGCGTTTTCGGCGTTGTGGTCAAAATACCCTGATTGTGCGCTGAATTTCGCTTCCAGAATTGGCCGGAAGCTCGAAAAGGAGGGCAATGGTCTACCGAGGGGGCCATATTGCCGAGCGCTTGCGTTGACAGTTGAGCAAAATGCCAGGTTTCGGACGAATCCATTTTTATGCACGGCTTTGAGGCCCTTCTTTTCGGCGCACTATCAGGGTATTTTGACCACTTCCGGAAAAACGAATAAAAACAGACCCCCTATTGGATGGCATTCGCTGCTCGAGAGCCCGCGCGCCTGCCGTGTGCGCCTTGGTGTCTGCTATGTGCGCCCGTGCACCTGCCATGTACGCCTTGTTGGGTGCGACGTATTTTCACAGGCAATTAATCGGGAGCTGATAATCGGCAGAGTAGAATACGGGGCGTTGGCCCGTGTTGGCGTTTGACCGGGCCTCCTTGGATGGAAACGCCTTCGATTTGGGAATGTCCTGCATGATCGAACTGCTTAAGCGATTCTGTAAGCCCTTTCGCCTCGAGTGCATCCTCGGGCCCCTCAGCAAGCTGATCGAGGTCGTGTTCGACCTGATCACCCCTCTCGTGGTGATGCGGATGATCGACCGCGGAGTGGGCGGCCGCAGTGTGGAGGCCGTGCTCGCATACGGCGGTTTGCTTGTGCTCATGGCGTGCGCGGGCTTCGTTTTTACGCTTGTCTGCCAAAAAATGGCGTCTCGTGCTTCACAGGGCATGGGAACCGACATGCGAAACGCCTTGTTCGAGCGCGTCAATGCCCTGTCCTATGCCGAGATCGACCGTTTCGGTACGCCATCGCTCATCACCCGTATCACCAACGACGTCAATCAGGTTCAGCTTGCCATCGCTTTGGGCGTGCGCCAGCTCACGCGTTGGCCGCTGCTCTCGGTGGGTTCGATGATCGCCGCGATGGCCATCGACGCGAAGCTGAGCATCATCTTCTTTATCTCAATGCCACTCATCGGCGGCATCTTCTGGCTCGTGATGGCCCGCTGCGTCCCGTATTTCAAGCGCATGCAGCAAAAGCTCGATCGCATCGGCCTGGTTACGCGCGAGGGTCTGTCGGGCGTTCGTGTCGTGCGCGCATTTGTACGGGAGAGTCACGAGCGCGAGCGCTTCCGTCGTGCGGCGGATGAGCAGGCAGACATTGCCATCGCCGTTGGAAAGCTCTCCTGTGTGCTCAACCCCGCGACGTTTCTCGTGATGAATCTCGCCATCTGCGCGATTCTGTGGGTGGGAGGTCTGCAGGTGAATGTCGGCGCTCTCACGCAGGGCGAGGTGATGGCGTTCGTCAACTACATGACGCAGACTTTGCTGTCGATCGTCTATGTCGCCAACCTGGTGGTGGTGTTCACCAAGGCGGGCGCGAGCGCCGGGCGCATCCTGGAGGTGCTCGACTGCGAGCCGGGAATTCGTTCGGGGGCCGATGCGGCGACTGAGCCGGATGAGCGTGCGGAATTCGCCATCGCCCTGCGCGATGCCAGCTTCGCGTATCCCGGGAGCATGGTGAACGCCGTCGATCATGTGACGCTTGAATTGCCTCGGGGCGGGACGCTCGGGATCATTGGAGGCACCGGCTCGGGCAAATCAACACTCGTGAGCCTCGTTCCGCGTCTTCACGAAGTGACGAGCGGCTCCGTCGAGGTGCTTGGACGTGATGTACGGGCCTGGGACCTTGATGCGCTTCGCCGCCAGGTGGGCTTTGTGCCGCAGAAGGCCGAGTTGGTGAGTGGGACGATACGCTCGAACCTGACGTGGCGCGATCCTTCCGCCACGGACGCCGATCTGTGGTCCGCACTTGAGACGGCGCAGGCGCGCGAGTTTGTGGCCGCGCTTCCCCAGGGGCTCGACGCGCCGGTTGAGGCGGGCGGCAAGAATTTCTCGGGCGGGCAGCGGCAACGCCTGACCATCGCCCGCGCGCTGGTGGGCAGCCCTCGGATCATCGTCATGGATGATTCGGCTTCGGCACTCGACTTCAAGACCGATGCCTCCCTACGCGCGGCGATTAGGGGGCTCGCGTGCGCGAAGGGCGCGCCGTGCGGGGACCCGACCACGGTAATTGTGAGTCAGCGCGTGTCCTCGGTGCGTGACGCCGACCTCATCTGCGTGATGCGGCATGGTTCGGCCGTGGGCGTGGGCACGCATGAAGAGCTGCTGGGCAGCTGCGATATCTACCGCGAAATCTGTGCGTCCCAACTTGGGATTGGGGAGGGGGCGACGTCTCATGCCTAATCCGTACGCATCCACGGCCGGCGCGGCTACCATCACTGCCGCAGTTGCCGGCAACGAAAGTCTGAATGAGATGAAGGGGCCGTCCGGCCCCGATCGCGACCCGGTTTCGGGCGCAAGGATGTCGGCGGCTCAGGTCACGCGTCGCTTACTGGCATATGTTCGTCCGCACCGAATGACGCTGGTTGCCGCGTTTGCAAGCTCGGCGGCGAGCGTGGTGCTGCAGCTCTACACGCCGATTCTCATCGGCCGCGGCATCGACATGATTCTGGGCGCGGGCCGGGTTGATTTTGTCGCGCTCATTCCGCTGCTGATCGAGCTCGCGACGGTGGTTGTTGCGGGCGCCTTGCTGCAGTGGCTGCAGGGCGTGTGCGTGAACCGCGTGTCTTATGTTACCGTGCGCGACCTGCGCGTCGAGGCCAACGACAAGCTCACGCGGGTCCCGTTGTCGCTCGTGGATTCGCATGCCCATGGCGACCTCATTTCACGCGTGGTCAATGATGTCGACCAGGTGGGTGACGGCCTGCTCCAGGGGTTGAACCAGCTCTTCAACGGCGTGGTTACCGTGCTCGCGACCCTTGTTTTCATGCTGGCGACTTCGCTGCCCATGGCGCTCGTGGTGGTGCTCGCAACTCCGTTTTCCATGCTCGCGGCTAGTGCCATGGCGCGCTTGTCGGGCAAGAGCTTCACTGCGCAGATGCGCATCCAGGGTGGGCTTTCGGCGTATATCGAAGAGTACGTCGGGGCACAGCGCCTGGTGAGCGCGTTTGCGTATGGCGACCGGGCATGTGAGGGGTTCTCGGCCATCAACAGCGAGCTCTATACGGCGGGCGAGCGCGCGCAGTTTTTAAGCTCGCTCTCCAATCCGGGAACCCGCTTTGTAAACAACATCATCTACGCTGCAGTGGCCGTGGCGGGGTTCGTCGGCGTGATCACCGGCTTCCCCGCCCCGCTTACTGTGGGCGAGGTCCAGATCTTCCTGTCCTATGCGAACCAGTACACCAAGCCGTTCAACGAAATCTCGGCGGTGGTGACGCAGATTCAGGGCGCATATGCCTCGGCGCGCCGTGTCTTCACGCTGCTTGATGCCGTTGAGGACGTGCCGGATGCGGAAGATGCGGTCGAGTTGGACGTGCATACGGCAGGCCCGGCTGCTGCGGCGGGCGATGTCGTGTTTGACCATGTTGATTTTTCCTACGTCGAAGAGCATCCCGTGCTGCGAGACATCTGCCTGCACGCGCGCCCTGGCATGCGTATGGCGCTTGTAGGCCCCACTGGGTGCGGCAAGACGACTCTCATAAATCTGCTCCTGCGCTTTTACGACGTGGACGCGGGCGAGATTCGCATCGATGGGGTGCCCATCGAGTTGTACACCCGCGAGAGCCTGCGCCGGTCGTTCGGCATGGTGCTGCAGGATAGCTGGCTGTTCGAGGGCACCGTGCGCGACAACATAGCCTACGGCTGTCCGAGCGCCACGCGCGAGGAGGTCGAGCGGGCCGCCCGTCGCGCTCATGCCGACGCGTTCGTGCGCGCTCTGCCCCATGGCTACGACACGGTGCTTCCCGAGGATGGCGGCTCGCTGTCGCAAGGTCAGCGACAGCTGCTGTGCATCGCTCGCGTCATGCTTGCCGACCCGGCGATACTGCTGCTCGATGAGGCTACGAGTTCCATCGATACGCGTACCGAGCTCCAGGTCCAAGCCGCGTTCGATGAGCTTATGAAGGGCCGTACGAGCTTTGTGGTCGCGCATCGCCTGAGCACGATCCGAAACGCCGATTGCATTTTGGTCATGAGGGACGGCCGCATCGTCGAGAGCGGCACGCATGACGAGCTTCTCGCTGCGGGAGGGTTCTACGCCACGCTTTACAGCAGTCAATTCGCCCAGTAGTTGCAGTTTGTACTTGTCCCCAAGTGAGACCCCAAGTGAGGCCCGTTGCGCTGCCTTGCGACCGTTTGGCCGAATACTTACCGAGCCTTAACGCGGCGTGCCGTATCATTACGATACTTGCTTAAAGCAGCGTTAGGAAACCGACGGGGAGGGCCGCTGTCATGGCACTCAAATACACCAAGATGGAGCGCAACTGGGTTATGTACGACGTGGGCAATTCCGCCCTCGTCTTGCTGAACACCGCTGTCGTGCCCATCTACTTCAACGCCATCAACACCGGCGCGCACCCGGCGGAGCTGGTGACCGCCTGGGCCAATGCCCAGACGGTCGCCTCGCTCGTGGTGGCCCTGCTCATGCCCATCCTGGGTTCGCTGGCCGATTATGCGGGCAATAAGATCAAGTTCTTCACGGGCTTTTTCTTCACCGGCGTCATCTTGTGCATGGTCGAGGCCATCCCCATGGGGGCGCTGCCGTTCTTGGTGGTGTATGTGCTGTGCACCATCGGCCTCAACTCGTCGATGACGTTTTACGACGCCATGCTCACCGACGTCACCACCGATGAGCGCATGGATGCGGTGTCGAGCTCCGGTTTTGCCTGGGGCTACGTTGGCTCCACCATCCCGTTCATGGTGTGCATCGCCCTGATCTTCGCCGGCCCGGGCATACTCGGCCTGGATACCCTCACCTGCACGCGCATCTGCTTCATCATCACCGCCCTGTGGTGGCTCGCCTTCACCATTCCGCTGCTGCGCACGTATCAGCAGCGCTTTGGCAAGGAGCGCGACGAGGGCGTGAACGGCGTGGCCCACAACATCAAGAACACGTTCAAGGGCCTGGCCGATACCATGCGCAGCATCATGCACGACCGCGTGCTGCTCGTCTTCATGGTCGCGTTCTTCTTCTACATCGACGGCGTCCACACGGTCATCTCCATGGCCACCAGCTACGGAGCCGCTCTTGGCATCGACTCCACCCAGCTCGTACTGGCGCTTCTCGTCACGCAGTTCGTGGCTTTCCCCTCGGCGATCATCTACGGAAAGCTCGCCGGCCGCGTGGGCACCTTGCGCATGATCATCGTCGCGGTGGCGGCCTATGTGGGCATCGTGCTGTTTGCCGCCTTCTTCCTCAAGTCCGCTGTGGAGTTTTGGATCCTGGCCATCATGGTGGGCATGTTCCAGGGCGGCGTTCAGGCGCTTTCTCGCAGCTACTTCGGGCGCCTCATCCCCAAGGAGCGCTCCAACGAGTATTACGGCTTCTTTGATATTTTCGGACGTTACGCATCCGTCATGGGCACTCTGCTAGTATCTGTCGTGACCTCGCTCACGCACGATCCTTCTTTAGGAGTGCTTTCCATCGGGATCTTGCTGGTAGTGGGTTTGGTCATGCTAGTAAAGCTCTCCCGCATGCAGGAGGCGCGCGTCTAAGTGCCTGCCTGTGCCTCGCGCCGTCCGGTTCGGGGGATGACATCGGTCACCTTTGCGGAGGGCTTTGCGAGCAACAGCAAAGCCCTCCGATTCTTTGAAGGTGATGAAGAACATGGAACAGAACAGTAAGAACGCCCCTTCCGTCATGACGGGTGAGGCTCCCGTGCGCTCGCGTGACACGCATTACATCGCGCGCGTGGGCATGATTGCGGCCGTGTATGCCGCCGCCACGCTTGTCACGGTGATGTTTTTGGGCAGTCTCGCCTGGGGCCCGATCCAGTTCCGCGTGAGCGAAGCCCTGTGCGTCTTGGCCCTGTTCACGCCTGCGGCCGTTCCAGGGCTTACCCTGGGCTGCGCCATCGCCAATATCGCCAACATCGCCCTGTCCGGTACGGGCATGCTCGGCATGCTCGATGTGGTGTTCGGCTCCCTCGCCACATTCGTTGGCGCGTCCTTCACCTGGAAGCTGCGCCGCCGCCCGGCGATCGCGCTCATGGGCCCGGTGCTGGCCAACGCCCTCATCGTTCCGGCGTATCTTCCTCTGCTGCTGCAGGGGATCGGCTTTTACACCATTCCCTTCACGTCCATCTCGCTAGATGGTACCTATCCGCTTATGTATCTCTTCGGGTTGGTGACCACGGGGCTGGGTGAAGCGGTTATCATGTATCTGTTGGGGTATCCGCTTGCCCGTTCGCTGGCAAAAACGCCGCTTATCAAGCGTGAACTCGCGCAAACGGGTACAAACAGGTAATAGCTGCGGGAGTTCGCTCGCACCGCGCGCCGCGAATCGGCGCGCGATTACAGGCGCTTCCGCTCGAGATGTTGGCCGAGGGGAGGGCGCATGAATCCAACCATCGTGATACCGAGCTATTGGGCGGGCGATTCCGCCGATCTCGAATCGCCGGGGGCGTATGATCACGCTTCCGAGGTGGGCTCCGCGCGCCCCGAGCTCGATCGCTGCCTGGCTTCCCTCGAGCAGGTCAGGAACATCGGCCGCATCATCGTGCTGCTCGTCTGCCCCCAGCAGCTCACGGAGCGCATCGCCGAGCGCGTCCGCGGAATCATCGAGGACCATCCCTCACTCGAGGTGACGCTCGTCACCAACCGCGAGGCCTCGGTCATCATGGACCGTGTCGCCGCGATCGCGCCCAAGGTGCGTGGCGAGGGCGTGTCCCTGCGCGGCTACGGCGCCATCCGCAACATGGGTTTGGTCTGCGCCGCCATTCTTGGCCATGACGCCGTGGTGTTCTTGGACGACGACGAAGTGGTGCTCGCCCCCGATTTCTTGGAGAAGGCCCTGTACGGCTTGGGGCATGAGACGCGCCAGCGCCTGCCCATCCTCGCCAAGAGCGGCTACTTTTACAACGAGGCTGGCTCGCCCCTGGCCGACACCACGAAGAAGAACGGTCTCACCAATCGCTGGTGGACCAAGCGCATCGAGTTCAACCGTTGGATGGAGCGCGCCCTTTCGGGCACGCGCATCTCGCGTTCGAATTACGTGTGCGGCGGTTGCTTTGTCGTGCACGCGCGGGCGTTTCGCCGCGTGTCCTTCGACCCGTTCATCACCCGCGGTGAGGACCTGGACTTCCTGTTCAACATGCGCCTTGCCGGTATGGACGTGTGGTTCGACAACGCCTGGGTGGTCAAGCATCTGCCACCCCACCAGGCCGAGCATGCGCCGCGATTCATGCAAAACGTGTACCGTTGGTACTACGAGCGCGCCAAGCTCGCCAGCGCCGCGCGCCGACCCGACATCACATCGGTCACGGCCGCCTCGCTCATGCCTTATCCGGGTCCGTGGATCTCGGATGGGCTGGACGACCGCGTGCGCAAGACCGCGCTGGTCCGCGCCCTGTTCACCCGTGAGCATCGCGGATATTGGCGCATCTATCGCCATGGGATAGACGAGGCGCGCGAGCATGCGCGCGTGCATCAAGATGATTATCTGCGCTTTGTGAGCTTCTGGCCGAGTATCGTGGCAGGTCTCGCGGGCGACGAGGGGCTGCGTGCCCTGTTGGAGCCTTAATGAACAAGCAAGATACGCGGGCGAGTGCCCGAATCGCCGCCGGTGCGCGCGGCCTGGCCCCTGTCGATGCGCTTTCCGCCATGCGCCTGTTGAGCGCGATGGCGATTTTCGTGCTGGTCTGCCTGTTCGGCTACGCTATCCTCACGGGTGTCGAATCGATCACGACCCTCGCGGCGCTCACGCTGCTTGTGATCTTGGTCCTCGCGTTCATCTACGCGTTCCTCACGCCTGACACGTTGCGCTCCCAGTACACCGAGCAGACGCTTGCCGTCGCGTCCGAGATGCTCGAGGACATCACCTGCGGCCTCACGCCCGAGAGCGCCGAGCAGATCTGCCGCCGCCTGCTGCCGCATACCCGTGCGATGACCATCGCCGTCACCGACCGCGAGGTCGTCCTCGCTTGCGTGGGCGAGCTCTCTGAGGATTTTCCGGCGGGGTCGTCCATTCACACCCCCGCCACGCGCTATGTCATCGATCACGGCATCGCCCAGTCCTTCACCAACGTGATGGACGTGCGCGGCGAGCAAGGACGCCGCCGCCACATCCCGGCGGGCATCATCGCGCCGCTCATGGTGCGCGGGCAGGCCGTGGGAACGCTCAAGTTCTATTTCCGCTCCCCGCGCCACGTCAACCGCACCCAGTATGCGCTGGCATCGGGTTTTGCCGAGCTGCTTTCCACCCAGCTCACGGTGCATGAGCTCGAGCGCCAGTCCGAGCTCACCGCCCGCGCCGAGATCCGTGCGCTGCAAGCCCAGATCAATCCGCATTTCCTGTTCAACACGCTGAACACCATCGCGGCGCTCACCCGTACCGAGCCCCTGCGAGCTCGCGAGCTCCTGCGCGAGTTCTCCCAGTTCTATCGCGCCACGCTCGAGAACTCCGGTCAACTCATTCCCGTCAAGCGAGAGATCGCCCAGACGCTGCGTTATCTGAAGTTCGAGAAGGCTCGCTTTGGCGAGGACCGTATCGTCGTGACCGCCAACGTGGACGAGGACGCGGAGGACATGCAGATCCCCGCGTTCGTCATCCAGCCGCTGGTGGAGAACGCCGTGCGCCATGCCATGCCCGATGAGGGGCCGCTCGGTATTTCCATCACCGTGGCCATGGCGGGGGACCGCGCGGTGTCCATCGAGGTCGCCGACGATGGCGTGGGCATGGACGAGCAGACCGCCATGCGCTTGTTCGACCAATCGGTGACGCCCCCCGACCCCAATGCGCCCCAGGGCGGTGGCGCGGGCGTTGCCATGCACAACATATCTGAGCGCATCAAGCGCTTCTACGGGCCCAACTCGCGCACGAGCGTCGAGTCCGAGCCCGGACATGGAACCGCCGTTCGTCTGCATCTCGATCTTGAGGGTAGTATGTACGACGAGGGGTAGAATGGGTACGAGACCGTACGGACGGCGTCTGCGCCGGGTCCCATCTATAGGAATGAAAGGTAATCGATTTATATGCTACGTGCGATGATCGTCGATGACGAGGCCCCTGCGCGCTCTGAGCTGCGTTTCCTCTTGGAGCAGACGGGCAAGATCGGCTCCATCACCGAGGCGTCGAGCGTCCGCTCCGCCATCGAGATGCTCATGGGGACGAGGGTCGACGTCGTGTTCCTGGATATCTCGATGCCCGGAGCGTCGGGTCTGCAGCTTGCCGAGGCCCTCTACAAGCTCAAGAATCCGCCTGCGATTGTATTCGTGACCGCCTACAGCGAACATGCGGTCGAGGCGTTCGACGTGGATGCGGTCGACTATCTCATGAAGCCGGTCGAGGAGGCCCGCTTGGACCGCGCGATCGAGAAGGTCATCGCCCGCGCCAAGCCGGTGCCGGCCGAGCCCGCGGCCAAGCCCACCAACATCGAGCGCATCCCGGTGGAAAAGGGCGGTCGCAAGGTCCTCATCCCTGTCGACCAGATCCGCTTCATCATGGCCAAGGACGATTACTCCTGCATCTTCACGGAGGATGATCGCTACCTGTCCACCACCTCGCTCGCGCAGTTCGAGTCCAAGTTGGGCGAGTTCGGCTTCTTCCGCGTGCATCGTCGCTATATCGTGAACCTCGTCAACGTCGAAGATGTCGAGACCGTGCCTTCCGGCGCCATCCAGCTCGGCGTGAGCGGCGTGGACGAGCGCATCCCCGTGAGTCGCCGCCGTGTGGTTCCGCTCAAGAAGGCGTTGAACCTGTAATGGCGCGCCGCATCGACATCGTCTCGGATACGCACGGCTATCTCGCACCGGAGCTCAAGCGCGAGATCGACGGGTGCGACCTGCTGATCCATGCGGGGGATGTCACTTCGGAGTCCAATTGGGCCGAGCTTGAGGTGAGCGTGCCTGCCATTCGCGGCGTGCTCGGCAACAATGACGGCTTTTACGCGTACGGCTCCGAGGTCGTTCGCTTGAACGAGTTCACGTACGAGGGCCTGCGCTTCGCTGTGTCGCACTTCCGCGAGCGGCTGCCCTTGGACGACGTCGACGTGGCCGTGTGCGGTCACACGCACCGCGCCATGATCGAGCGCCTTGACGGCTGCTTGGTGATCAACCCGGGTTCGGCTTCATTGCCACGCGGTATGCGCGGGCCCACCATCGCGCGTTTGATGGTGGAGGCGGGCCGAGTTCTCTCGGCCGAGATCATCGATTTGTAGGGAGGGGCTGCGCATGTGCGCAGCCCTTTTCCTTGGATGGGCGATGGGCTTGGAGAAAAAGTTTTTTCGCTCGTCGGCGCGAAGAAGCCTGTTTAAGGCGAACTGTACTGCATCTGACCTGCGGTTTTACAGTCATTGGGCAACGAGAAAATTTTTTTGAAAAAGTTCTTGCGTCCGTTGTCGTTCTCTGTGTATACTAATCCCCGCAGCAAAGAGCACAAGCGAATTGCCTGCCTGGGGAGTTAGCTCAGTTTGGTTAGAGCGCCGGCCTGTCACGTCGGAGGTCGCGGGTTCGAGCCCCGTACTTCCCGCCATCGCAATTAAAGCCTCGTCTTCTGACGGGGCTTTTTGCGTTAGATATGCATCTAAAAGTACATGAGTTCCCAAAAGGACGTTTTTCGTCAAACGTTGTATAGTAGATGAACAGATTTGATATAAATTGATAGGGGGTCTTCTCAGGCCCACCCATATTCATACTGATTGTGTTTAACCTGCGGCCGAGTGGCGTGAAGCCCAGCAAGGAGTTTATTGAGATGGATATCTCCCGCAAAACCGATTACGCCCTCCGAATGCTGGCAATGCTTGCCGAAGGTAACGAGAGCCTTCTGTCGGTCCGTACCGCCGCCGAGGCGGTGGATGTCCCGTATTCCTTCGCTCGTTCGATCCAGCACGGTCTGGTTCAGGCCGGCATCGTGGAGAGCCTGCGTGGCGTGCGCGGCGGTATGCGCTTGCGCCTCGAGCCGTCCGAGATTACCATTCGCCAGATCGTCGAGGCCGTGCAGGGCCCGCTCGTCATGAACGACTGCACCGCCGAGGAGGGCATGTGCCCGCGCATGGAGTGCTGCTGCTATCACCCCATCTGGGTCGGTGCTCAGGAGCTGCTGCGCGACTACCTCGATTCCGTGACGCTTGACGATGTCGTCAATCACCGTCAATATCCCGCTGTTGACGTTAAATTCACCGACCGCGACCGCTTTGTCGAGTACGCGTCGTGTGGGAAGGTGTGCGGCAAGTAAGCTGCTCGCCCTTAAGGAGCACGCATGGACATGAACCCCTTCCGTACGCTTGTGAGGACGGAAGGGGTTCGTCTGTATCGCGACCTTCCGTGGCGCCGCACGCGCGACCCGTATGAGATATGGCTGTCCGAGGTCATGTTGCAGCAAACGCAGGTGGCGCGCGTGGAGGCCCGTTGGGTCGAATGGCTGGATCGGTTCCCGAGCGTGTTCGCCCTCGCCGAAGCCGGCACTGCCGAGGTGTTGGCGGCGTGGCAGGGCATGGGTTACAACCGCCGTGCGTTGGCGCTCAAGGCGGCGGCCGAGCAAATCGCGTTCGATTACGACGGCGTCTTCCCCACTGAAGTGAAGGAGCTCGTCGCCCTGCCCGGTATCGGACCTGCGACGGCGCAGGGGATTCGGGCGTTCGCCTTCGATCTGCCCGGGGTGTACCTCGAGACGAACGTGAGGACCGTGGTGCTGCACCACCTCTTTCCCGACGTGCCGTCTGTGCCCGACAGGGAGCTTGTTCCCATCGTCGAGGCGACCTGCCCGGCGGGGCTGGATTCGTTCGAAACATCGATCGACGTCGATGGCGGGGCTCTGGGCGTTTACGCCGTTCCTCAGGACGAAGACGATACACCCCGTTCTTGGTATTACGCGATGCTCGATTACGGTGCGTACCTCAAAAAGACCGTTCCCAACCCCTCTCGACGCGCTAAGGCGTATACGCGCCAGTCGAAGTTCGAGGGGTCCCGTCGTCAGAAACGCGCTGAGATCGTGCGCATGCTTCTCGCGGCGGGCGAGCTCGGGGAGGGGATGGATGCCCCGTCCGTGCACGCGGCGCTTTGCGCCTCCGAGCGCGATGCAGGCCGAGCTCCGGTGGAGCGTGAGCTGGTCGAGTCCATTCTCTCGGATCTGGAACGCGAGGGGTTCTGCTGTGAAAACGAAGGGGTTTGGCGCATCGCCTGATTGAGGCATCGTGGAATTGGGGTATAACTACCTCATTGGGACGGTTTCTCGATAGGGGCCGGCCCGTCATCGGGTCGCGGATGTGGTGCAGCCGCGGCGCCGTGCCTGTGTTGCACCACCGAGGGAGGAACTCATGGATTTCGAGCAGTCGCAGACCAAGAAGAACCTCGAGGCCGCATTCGCCGGCGAGTCTCAGGCGCATACCAAGTATCGTTACTACTCCTCCAAGGCTAAGAAGGAGGGTTTCGTTCAGATTTCCAACATCTTCATGGAGACGGCCCTGAACGAGGCCGAGCACGCCAAGCTGTGGTTCAAGGAGCTGCACGGCGGCGATATTCCGAGCACGCTGGAGAACCTGCGCGACGCGGCGGCGGGCGAGAACTACGAGTGGACCACCATGTACGATGAGTTCGCCAAGACCGCCGAGGAAGAGGGCTTTACGGCCATCGCCGCCAAGTTCCGCGGCGTCGGCGCTGTTGAGAAGGCCCATGAGGAGCGCTACAACAAGCTTGCCGAGCGCGTTGAGAAGGGCGAGGTCTTTACTCGCGAGGGCGTGAAAGTCTGGAAGTGCCTGAACTGCGGTCATCTGCATGTCGGCCCCACCGCGCCGGAGATGTGCCCCGTGTGCGCCCATCCGCAGGCCTATTTTGAGGAGCAGGTCGTCAACTACTAGGATCGAAGCGCCTCGCGTATCGCAAGCGAAAAGAGCCCCCGTGATCGAGCGATCGCGGGGGCTTATTCGTGATGGGCGATTTCGCGGCGGGAAAAACATATTCCCCACCAGGTTGCTAGGGTAAAATGGGCGGGTACCATACACGCAGCATAAAAGGAGTGCGCCATGGCCATGATCGACCAGCGCCCCCGCGAGACCCATCTCGCAACTACCCGTTATGTGAATGCGCCCCGCACGGCGACGAGTGCGATCAAAGCGGCAGCCGTGGCTGCCGGTATCGTCACGGCATCGGTGGCAATCTCCATGGCGACGCCGCCCGTCGCCGCTCATGCGGCGCCGGTGAGTGCGGTTCAGTCGCTTGCGAGCCTGGATGGGCAGATCCGCAAGCTCGGTAGTGCGCGCGATCTTGCGGCCCGTGCCGCCGAGGGCACGTTGGATGAGGCTGCGGAGCGTCTGCTTTTGCAGCGGGAGCTCGTCAACCGCGCGGGCGAGCAGCAGCTCCGCGAGTTTTGCGAGAAGAATTCGGCCAATGCCGAACTCGTCGACTGGCTGATGGGCGATCTTTCTGCGTTGCGTCATTACATCCTGGGCGGCAAGGTTCATACGAATAGGCGGAACGCCGCGGCGCTTCCGGCCGACTACATTCAGTCCCTCGGTATTCTGCGCGATTTGCGTAAGGCCTATGGTGCGGATCTGACCGGTGCCGACGCCGACGTTTTCCTGCGCATGATGATCGCCGCCTCGCTCGACGTTTCGGGTCGCGCGCGCCTGTGGACGGGCGACCCGGGTTTCGTATCCGATCCGCTCGTGCGCTACAACATGATCAAGGTCTTTCGCGCGGACAGCCGATATCGCTTCCAGAAGGAGCTCTTCGACGGGCTGCCGGTCGAAACCATGCGCTATGTGTTCGAGAACCAGATCCCAGACGAGGAGCTCGCCTGGCTGGCCAACTACTCGCTGCATCGCTATCCCAACGCCGAGCATGAGGACAGTCGCCTGAATGCGTATTCGTATGTGTCGTACAAGGGCGATTTCACCAACAACGGCGGGTATAGCTACGCCGATTTTTACGATGATGCGAAGTTCACCGGCCCTGTGACCGAGATCAAGTCCTCCACCGGAACGGATGGCGGTGCTCTTACAACGTGGCAGGGCGGTTGGCAGGAGAAGTATCGCCTCGCCTATGATGATCCGAACTTCCCCAATCAGAAGCCGACCGATCCCTACCACATCGGCTGCGGCGAAACTTCAAAGGTCCCCGGTGCCACGCAGGAAAAGACGAGGTACCACCGCCTGTGGATGGCGTTTGAGAAGGGCGGCGTGTGCGGCGCCCTTGCAAAGACGTTCGCCAATCTCAACGGCATGGTGGGCGTCCCCTCATTCGTGGTGGGGCAGCCCGGCCATGCGGCGACGCTCACGTACGAGCTGCGTCAGGACGCGTCGGGCAAGATGGTGCCCACGTATCGTGTCCAAAATGACGTGTCGGGTTTTGGGCGGAGCCGGAACGCCGACGTCGCACATTGGATGGGCGATTGGGGCCGTACCTCCACCTATGATTTCCGCGGCGGTTACGCCCTGTACGCCCAGGAGGCGCTGGCGGATGCGGAGGCGTATCGTCGCAGCTACGAGGCGCGCCTGGTGGCTGCGAGCTTTGACGGCGACGCCGTTGCCCAGGAAGAGGCGATGAATGCGGCGCGGGCTGCGCAGGCCATCAACTACGATGCCATTTGCGGGCAGGTCGATCTTATGGTGAAGCGCGGCGCTGTTGCCGAGGAATGGGCGGCATTCGCCTCCGGGCTCGCGGGGGACTTGAAGTTCCATCCGCTGCCGATGCACGATCTCATCAAGGAGATCAACCGTCGCACCGAAAACAAGCACCTGGTGGCACTGGACGCGATCCGCATGGATGCGCTGCAAAAAGCCACTCAGGTGACAAAGGAGCAGACCGTCAACCGCGATGCATGCGTGAGCATCGCCCATGCTCTCATGGGCCGCTCCGATGGTGCGGTGGCGCTGTTCTCCTATGATGGCGAGCACGGCGGAAAGATCCGCCTGGGCGAGCACCTGCGCGGCGGTGGCGTTGCTTGGAAGTACAGCTTGGACGGAGGCTCCTCCTGGACGCAGCTGACCGCCGGCGAAACCGAGGTCCAGCTCACGGGTGATCAGCTCGAGTCGATCACGGCCGAGAACGACATCAAGATCCAGCTCATCGGTGCGAATGTGGTCAACTCCATCGATATTTCCAAGCGCGAGCTCGGTCGCATCATGATCGAGGGCAACGATCGCGCCAACCGCATCTACTTCCAGGACGGCAAGGTTGTCGAGGGGCTGCAGATGCGCGTCGACGGCGGAACGTGGGAGCCTTTTGATATCGGGCGTACGTACAAGGGAAATCGCACGGTCGAGGTGCGCCGCCCCGCAACGGGAATGTCGGCGGCTTCCGAGGCCGTGACGTTCTCCTTTACCGCCGGCGAGCGCGATGCGAGTTTCGTGTCGTACGAGGAGATGGCCGTGAACTCGTATTCGTCTTCGCGCGACGGCGCGGCGATGGCGAACCGCGTCATCGACGGATATTACGGCCCGGGTAACGAGTTTTGGATCACGAAGACGGAGAGCAGTCCCGACGCATGGATCGTGATCGATTTGGGTCATGAGCGCGAGATTAGTTCGCTCACCTACTGGAGGCCGAAGGGCATCAACACCAACGGCATTCCCCGCTGGGGCAAAAACATGAGGGTGACGGTCTTGGCGGCCCCCGATACGGGCCTGCCGACGGGCGAGCCGGTCGATGTCGCGCAATTCACCGAGGTCGAGGGCTACAGCTGGAGGGGAGGCACGGATACGAGGCCGTCCGAATGGAGCGATGAGAGGCTGAGCGCGGAGTTTGCGTTCAAGAACGGTCCGGTACGCGGTCGCTACTTCAAGATTCACCTGACAGACATCTACTTCAGCGCGACGCTCTTTGATTTTTACGAGGTCCATGAGCCGGGTCTGGAGGCCGAGCCGCTGCGCTTCAAGCCGATGGAAGTCGGCCAGCCTGTGGAGGCCCTGCCCATCGAGCTGGTCAACACGAGCAAGGCCGAGGTGACTATCGAGTCCGTCACCGTTGATTCCGATGCGTTTGCCGTGACGAAGGGCAATTCCGCGGTGGCTCCCGAAGGGACCGATTCGAGCTGGAAGATTTCCCCGGTTGCGGGCATCGCGGCCGGCACGCATGAGGCCATGGCGACGGTGACGTACCGTGCGACGGGTTCGAGCGCTGAGGCGCGCCAGCTCAGCGTCCCGCTTGCGGTGACGGTCTCGCCGGCGAACGTGCAGGTGGAGGTCTCGGTCGAGAAGATCGGCGGGGATTCGCTGCGCTTGAGCGCGACGGTTTCGGGCGTTGAGGGGTTGGAGCACCGGATTGAGTACGCGCTGTGCGATTCGCCCAATCCTCCCATGGAGGCTCCGGTGCTTCTGGGAGACGAGCCCTCGGTTCAGGGCAACCCGCTCAACACGTGGACGACCGACCCGGTGTTCACGAGCCTGATGTCGGGCGAGAAGTACTATGCCTTTGCGCGCGTGAAGGGTCTGCCCGGCCTCGACGCGGTGACATCGGATGCGGTCCAGGTCGATTTGGGCCCCGCCGAGCCCGGCCCCGAGCTTCCTGGTCCCGATGGCGGCGATGGCAATGATGGCAATCAGGGCGGCAATGGCAACGGCGGCGGCAACGGTGGCGATGGGTCCGACGGCGGCGGCAGCACGGATGGCGGAGCCGGCCAGGGCGGCGATAGTCCCGACAATGGTCAAGGAGGCGCTGGAGGCCAGGGTGGCGCTCTCGACGGCTCCGAGAAGCCTCAGCGACCCGAAGGCGAGCAGTCTCAGCCGGATGCCGAGCTCGATATGCCGGAGGAAGCGCCCGGCACGAACGGTAAGCCCGCCAACGGTTTGCCCTCGACGGGCGATGCTTCAATGCCGATGGCCCTGGGGCTTTGGCGCTTGGCCTGAGCACGGCGTTTGCCGGCTTGATGCAAAGGCTTCGCCGGTCCTAGGTGATTGATCGGGCTGTTGCGGTGACACCGCACGGGTGATAGGTGAGCGCGGTCGGCGAACGGGTCTTGACTCCGGACGCCGGCCGCGCAATGCTAAGAGATCCGATCCATGTGCGTCCTTCCCAAGGAGGAGGGCTTTGCATGGACCTTTTTATTGAGCAGCGGAAATCTATTGGATCCCAAGCGGTTTGTGCCGTTTTGGACGATTCGCCACACTCTGTCGCTTATGAAGAGTATCAGGCTGAGCTGGCCTTCGAACGCAGGCGAGTTCGCAGGCGCCGGGTGCTGGCCGTGCTTCGAACCCTTGCGCTCATCTTGATCGTGCCCGTCCTTCTGGTGGCGGTGTTCATCGCCTCCTACGCGCTGACGTTCGTGTTGAGTGGGGCCAGCCCCGAGGAAGTCGTGGAAGCGCTCGCCGACTGCTTTAAGATGGTTTGGGAGAATGTCAGGTCGGTCGGCGCCTCGTGGGGCATTTGGCCGTTTGAGTGAGGGCAATGGCATGGGCATGGAA
The DNA here is from genome assembly GCF_902364775.2 of Collinsella intestinalis. Classification (GTDB taxonomy): domain Bacteria; phylum Actinomycetota; class Coriobacteriia; order Coriobacteriales; family Coriobacteriaceae; genus Collinsella. The sequence goes on from NZ_CABJEU020000001.1 coordinate 224,454, forward strand.
CTGGTTGCGGCGTTGGCTTCCGTTGCGGCTGCGGTGTGCGCGGCCACGGCGATTGTGATGCAAGTGCGTGCACATCGCGAGCTCGAGCGCAGCCGTGCGCGCATGGATGAGGCGAGCGAGCAGATGGCGCGCGCAAATGAGGCGCTCGTCTCTGTTCAGTCCGCGCTCTCCCAGGTGCTCACGACGTCGCAGGCGACGCTCAATCAGGCGGCCAGCACCTCGATCATCGAGCAGCAGCATTTCGACTCGCAGGTGCGTGCGATCGATCAGGTGAGTTCCAAGGCAGACGAGGCACGTCGTGAAATCGCGCAGAATCTCGAGCAGAATCGCGGAGCGGTGGAGCAGCGCCTGGACAAGGTCCGTGAGACCGTCGACGTGCAGCTCAGCGCTATTCGTCGGGATAACGAGCTCAAGCTCGAGGCGATCAGGGCCACGGTGGATGAGAAGCTCGCCACCACCCTCAACGACCGTCTCGGGGCTTCGTTCAAACAGGTGAGCAGCCAGCTCGAGGCGGTGTATCGCGGTCTTGGCGACATGCAGAACATCGCCTCGGGGGTGGGCGATCTCAAGCGCGTGCTCTCGAATGTGAAAACGCGCGGCATCTTGGGCGAAGTCCAGCTCGGTGCGATTTTACGGGACATTCTTACGCCTGACCAATACGCCGAGAACGTTGCCACGAAGCCGGGCAGCACGGAGCGCGTGGAGTTTGCGGTCAAGCTGCCCGTCGAGGGCGGTGATCCCATTTGGCTGCCCATCGACTCGAAATTCCCGGGGGATACGTATGAGCATTTGCGCGACGCCGTCGAGGCGGGCGATGCGGAGGGTGTGGCGGCAGCGCGCCGAACCCTCGAGCAGGTGATCAAGGCGGAGGCGAAGGACATCTCCTCCAAGTACCTGAGCGTGCCCGAGACTACGAATTTCGCCGTCATGTTCCTGCCGTTCGAGGGCCTGTACGCCGAGGTGGTCGATCGTCCCGGCCTCATCGAGTGCTTGCAACGTGATTATCAGGTGAACGTCGCCGGGCCTTCGACCATGGCGGTGATTTTGAACAGCCTGCAGATGAGCTATCAGACGTTCGCTTTCCAGCGCAGGGCAGATGAGATTCAGAAGGTCCTGAGCGCCGTAAAGGCCGAGTTTCCCAAATACCAGGCGGAATTGCGCCGTGCGCTCAAGCAGATCGAAACGGCGGGAAAGACCGTCGACGGCATCATCAACACGCGTACGAATGTGATTGAGCGCAAGCTCAAGAGCGTCACCGCGATGGAGGATGACGCCCTGGCTGCCGAGCTGCTCGAGATCTCGGATGTATCCAGCGACGTAGCGGACGACGAAGAGTAAGCAAGGAGCGTGCACGAATCATGCCACGTGAGACGAATGCGGCCAAGCGCGAGCGCGCGATCGAGACATGTCGTAGGCTCAACGAGCGCTATGGCCCGGTTGAGTGCTTCCTGGACCATGAAACGCCGTTCAGATTGGTCATCGCCGTTCTGCTCTCTGCACAGACGACAGATGCCCAGATCAATAAGGTGACGCCTGAGTTGTTTCGCCGTTGGCCCACGCCAGAGCAGATGGCCGGGGCGACATACGAGGAGCTTTCCGACGTCATCAAGTCGCTCGGCTTTTACAAGACCAAGGCCAAGCACTGCATCGCGTGCGCGCAGATGATCGTGGCCGATTACGACGGCGTGGTTCCCAACGAGATGAAGGAGCTCGTCAAGCTTCCGGGCGTGGGGCGCAAGACGGCCAACATCGTTTTGAACGTCGGTTACGGAATCGTCGATGGCATTGCGGTGGACACGCACGTGAACCGCGTCGCCCACCGTCTTAAGCTCTCGCCCAAAACGCATGAGAAGGAGCCGCTCAAAACCGAGCAGGACCTGCTCAAGATTTTGCCGCGCGAGTATTGGAACGACGTGAACCACCAGTGGATCATGCTGGGGCGCGAGATCTGCGACGCCCGCAAGCCCCTGTGCGGCGAGTGCCCGCTGGCCGACATCTGCCCAAGCGCCAAACTGGGATAGCCCATTGAGATTTGTTGAGAGGCACCCTTCATGCTTATTCACCGCATAGCCGCGCAGCTCTACACCGCGGAAGCGCTTCAGGACATCGAGGCGGCCCTGGCCGCTGGCGAAGATGCCACGCTTGCGATTTCCCAATCCGGCCGCACCCTTGCGGTCGCGGCGCAGTTTGCCCGCGCCCCGCGTCCCACGGTGTATATCGTTTCGGGCGAGGAGGCGGCAGACCGGGCGGCCCGTTCGCTTGCGGCGTATGTGGGCGCGGAGCACGTGGCCCGTTTTCCCGAGCGCAAGGATTATCCCTGGAAGAGCAGCGAGCCGGACGATGCGGTGGTCGCCGCTCGCTGTGCCGCCATGTCGCGGGTTGCCCAGGGCGAATCGTGCATCATGGTCGCCTCGGCGCGTTCGCTACTGCGCTGCGTCCCGCCGCTCGAGAGCCGTTATTGGCAATCGGCCGTCTTTTCGGTGGGGGAGGAGATTCCGTTCGAGCAGGTACCTGCCCGCCTGGTGGGCATGGGGTACACGCGTGCCGACGCGGCGGATGCCCCCGGTCTCTTCCGCGTGCAGGGCGATACCGTCGAAATCTGGGCCGCCCAATCCACGGCCCCGGTGCGTATCGAGTTCTTCGGCGATGAGATCGACCGCATCCGCCTCATGGTGGCGTCGACCGGCCAGACGATCGGCGATGAGGAGTCGGTCGAGATAAGCCCCGTTCGCGAGCTCGCCCTCACCGATGACGCGGTGAAACGCATCTCGGAGGCGCTTTATCTTCCCGCGCAGAATGACACGGAGCTTGCGGCGCTGCTCGAGCTCGTGCAGGCGCGCGTGGTCACACCTGAGCTCGAGCGGTTCTTGCCGCTGATGTACGGGGGCACGGTGAGCCCGCTCGCGCACGTGCACCGCGATGCGCTCGTGATCCTTTCCGAGCCGCGGTCGTTATTCGACGATTGCACGCGTGCGTACGAGGATCTTGAGCGCCGTGCCGCCGATGCGAAGGTCACGCGTTTGGACGGCCTCTACGTTCGCCCCCAGGAACTTGATTTCGGTCGGCAGCAGCGCCTGAATTACGTGAGCCTCATCCGCGCCGGCGGCCAGGTCACGGCTGAGCTCAAGATCGAGCAGCCGGCGTTGGCGGGCTCCGACAACCGATTCGTCAGTCGTATCCAGGAGGTCGTGAACAACCGCTATGCCTGCGTGTTCGCCATCCCCGATCGTGGAGCGCGCGAGTCGATGGAGCTCTCGTTCACCGATATCTCCGTCCCGTTCGAGGAGTCGCTGCAGGCGGCGCCGGAAAACGCGGGCCATGTGGGATCTGACGTGACCGTCTCCCTGCTCAAGCGAGATGTCGATGCGCTCAACGCACGCGGCCTCGAGGAGGGCTCCGTGGCCGTGCCCACCATCACGCGCGGTCGCGTGACTTTTGTCGACATCCCCATTCCGTCCGGCGTGGTGGTACCCTCGGCTCATTTGGCTGTGTTCAGTCTGGCCGACCTCAATTCGCGCATGGATGGCAAGCGCGGTCGCCCACGTCGCCGCGTGGACATCACCGAGGTGACGTTCCCGTTCAAGCCTGGTGACTACGTGGTTCACGCCACGCACGGTATCGCATTGTTCTCCGAGATCGTTCGCCAGGAGGTGGGCGGCAAGGAGCGCGATTATTTCATGCTGGAGTATGCGGGCGGCGACAAGCTGTACGTGCCGCTCGAGCAGGTCGACCGTATCACGCGCTACGTCGGTCCCGACGGCGACAACCCGCGTCTCACACGCCTCAACACCGCCGACTGGAGTCGTGCCACCACCAAGGCCCGCAAGAGCGCCAAGAAGCTCGCGTTCGACCTGGTCGATCTGTATACGCGCCGCAGCTCCATCACGGGCTTCGCCTTTGGGGCGGACAGCGCGAGCCAGATCGAGATGGAGGAGAGCTTCCCGTACGACGAGACGCGCGACCAGCTCGATGCCATTGCCGACATCAAGTCCGACATGGAGTCGACCAGGCCCATGGATCGCCTGCTTTGCGGTGACGTGGGTTTTGGAAAGACCGAAGTCGCCCTGCGCGCCGCGTTCAAATGCGTAGACGGTGGGCGTCAGGTCATGGTCCTGTGCCCCACGACGATTCTCGCCCAGCAGCATTACGAGACGTTCTTCGAGCGCTTCGCGCCCTTTGGCGTGGAGGTCGAGGTGCTTTCGCGTTTCCGCACGCCCGCGCAGCAGCGCCGCGCGCTGGCCGCGTTTGCCGAGGGTAAAGTCGACGTGCTCATCGGCACGCACCGCCTGCTCTCGGCCGACGTCAACCCGCACGAGCTCGGCCTGGTCATTATCGACGAGGAGCAGCGTTTCGGCGTCCAACACAAGGAGCAGCTCAAAAATATGCGCGAGCAGATCGACGTGCTCACGCTTTCTGCAACACCCATCCCACGCACCATGCAGATGGCCATGAGCGGGGTGCGCGACATGAGTCTCATCACCACGCCGCCTACCGGGCGCCGCCCGGTTGCTGTGCATGTGGGTGAGTACGACCCGGATGTGGTGAGCGCGGCTATTCGTCTGGAGATTGGGCGTGGCGGCCAGGTCTACTACGTGTCCAACCGCGTGAAGACCATCGACGACGCCGTCGAACGCGTGCTCGAGGCGGCGCCGGAGGCGCGTATCGGCGTGGCACACGGTAAGATGAGCCCGCGCGAGGTCGAGGATGTGATGGTGCAGTTCGCCACCAAGAAGATCGATGTGCTCATCGCCACCACCATCGTGGAGAGCGGAATCGACAACTCGAGCGCAAACACCCTCATCATCGAGGATTCACAGCGCTTGGGCTTGGCGCAGCTCTATCAGCTCAAGGGTCGCGTCGGTCGTTCGGCCACCCAGGCATACGCGTATTTCATGTTCCCGGGCGAGCTGCCCCTCACCGAGGAGGCCACGGCGCGCCTCACCGCTCTCTCCGAGTTCCAGGACCTGGGCAGCGGTATGCGCATCGCCATGCGAGACTTGGAGATCCGCGGTGCGGGTTCGCTCGTCGGTGCCGAGCAGCACGGTAATCTTTCGAGTGTGGGCTTCGACCTGTTCACGCAGATGCTTGGGGCTGCCGTGGCGGAGGCGCGCGGCGAAGGTGGCGCGGACGTGGAGCAGGCGGGCGTCGCCATCAACCTGCCGGCCGACTTTTTCCTGGCAGAGGAGTACGTTCCGGCGGTCGACCGCCGCGTACTGGTGTATCGAAAGCTCGCTGCGGCCGATATGCTCGAGCAGGTGGACGCGCTGCAGCAGGAGTGCGAGGAGGCGTTCGGGGCGCTGCCCGAGGCCGCGCAGAATCTGTTCGACCGCACGCGTATCCGTATTCGATCCGACAGGCTCGGGCTCGAGAGCGTGTCGCTCATCGCGGGCAAGCTCACGTACCAGGGTGTGGACGTGCCCAAGGACGTTGCATTCGAGCTGCGCACCAAGTTGGGTGCCATCGCTTTTCCCAAGACGCGCAAGTTCACGGTCCCATATAAGATCGGTGCGGGCAATGGCAGCGGTATCGGGCGCGGCATCAATGCAGATGTCTCCAACGGCGGCATCGGGCCCGTTCAGGCGGCGCTGGATATCCTCATCCAGCTCGGCTCCTCGGGAGACGACGACTAGTGCCTCGTTCGGGGATGTGTCTCAATTGGTGCCTGTCCCCAATTGAGACGGAGACCAATCGGGGCAGGCAATTGATTCGGGGCGATTTGCCGTTGGGCTAGCGGCCGTCGTCCTGCTGCAGGCCGGACTGCTCCTGGCGGCGGGCTTGCTTGGACAGCAGGCGGGCGGGCTTGTCCGGGTCGGGTACCGCGGTGGGCAGCGGCTCGTCCACGTGGCCGCCCCACCAGCCGCCCACGAAGTTGAGCGTGTGGAACACGTTGATCACGGCGCCGGGGTCGACGTCGCATACGAGCTTGATGATGTCTTGGCTCTCATAGGTCGATACGACGGTGTGAAGCAGGTACATCCTGTCGCGGCTATATCCACCGACGACCTCGGCGCAGCTGATGCCGTGCTGGAAGTGGTTGACGTAGGCGGTCATGACCTCGTCCGCCAGGCGCGTCGTGATTTGCAGCGTCACGCGGTCGTAGCGATGGTAGAAGCTGTCGATCGTCTTAGTCGAGATGAACTGAAACACGATGGAGTACGCGGCATTGTCCCAGCCGAACATTTGGCCGAAGATCACCAGGATGAGGCAATTGAAGGCGAAGATGGCTCCCCAGATGGTCTTGCCCGTGTGATTGGAGACCCACAGGGCGATAAAGTCGGTGCCGCCCGTTGAGGCGCCGGCCTTGAGGGCGATGGCGATGGACAGGCCCGAGACCACGCCGCCGAAGATGATGAGCATGATCTTGTCGCCCAAAAACGGGCCGAAGTTGAAGACGTTGAGGAACAGCGAGGACAGGGCGACCTGCGCCATGGAGAACAGCACGAAGCGTCGGCTGATACCGCTCCAGCACATGGCGGCGACGGGGATGTTGAGTGCGAGCATGCCGAGCGAGGTATCGATGTGCACGCCGCCGAGCGCGGTGATGCGGTCGACGAGGACCGCCACGCCGGTGAAGCCGCTCGGCAGCAGGTCGGCGGGCTGAACAAACGCCTGGATCAGGAATGTCTGGATGAGCGCCGAGACCGTGACGGCAACCGCGGTGATGATGCGGCGGACGATCGTGAGGCGCGCGAGTTCGAGCGCGCGATCGGTGAGTGCGTCGACGGCGTTTGCCACGGCAGCTCCTTCGAGGTGGGGATTGGATAAAAGTGTGGGCCGATTGTATCACGCGCTCTCGGCTATCATCGTGTGCGGTATCGAAAGCGAAAGGTGCGGCGCGTGATAGACGGGGCAAAGCAGACGCTCAAACAGTACTTTGGCTACGACTCCTTCCGTCCGGGTCAGGAGCGGATGGTTTCTGCCATCCTCTCCGGTGAGGACGCGTTGGGCGTTATGCCCACGGGCGCGGGCAAATCCATTTGCTATCAGGTCCCGGCCCTCATGCTGCAGGGGCTCACCCTGGTCATCTCGCCCCTCGTCTCGCTCATGGGCGATCAGGTCCGCGCGCTCAAGGAAGTCGGCGCCCGACCGAGCTACCTCAATTCCTCGCTCACGCCCGCTCAACAGAACACGGTGCTCAAGCGCGCTTCAGAGGGCTGGTATCAGATCATGTACGTGGCGCCCGAGCGCCTGTCCGATCCTCGATTCGTCGAATTCGCCCAGCGCCTGGTCCGGCCCGGTGGGTTGGGTCTGCCCCCGATCGCGGTCGATGAGGCACACTGCATATCCCAATGGGGCCAGGATTTCAGACCCTCCTATCTTGCGATCGCCGACTTCATCAACGCGCTGCCCCAGCGCCCCGTGGTGGCGGCTTTTACGGCCACGGCGACGAACCGTGTGCGCGACGACATCTCCGAGATGCTCGGGCTTCATTCGCCACAGTCGGTGGTGACCGGCTTCGACCGTGCGAACCTCTCCTTCAACGTGGAGGAGATGGGCGACAAGGCCAAGGCGACCTGGATCCGCGATTATGCGCTCGCCCACAAGGACGAGAGCGGCATCGTGTACTGCGCGACGCGCAAGGCGGTGGACGAGCTCTCCGACGAGCTCGGCCGTGTTTTGGGGCCGCACGGCATCCGGGTTGCGCGGTACCACGCGGGCATGGGGCAACAGGACCGCGCTTCCGAGCAGGCGGCTTTCATCGCCGACGCCGCGCCGCTCATGGTCGCTACGAACGCCTTTGGCATGGGCATCGACAAGCCGAACGTTCGCTACGTGATCCACCACAACGTGCCGGAGAGCATCGAGGCGTATTACCAGGAGGCGGGCCGCGCGGGGCGCGACGGTGACCCGGCGGCGTGCTATCTGCTTTGGAACGGGCATGATTTCAGCCTGCGTCGCTTTTTCATCGAGAAGGATGTGCCGGACGACACGTTGAGCCCGGAGGAGCGCGAGTTCGCGCGTCAGAACCGTTATCGCCTGCTCGCCCAGATGGAGGGCTATTGCCAAACGACCGGTTGCCTGCGCGCCTATATCCTGCGGTATTTTGGCGACGAGGGGGCTCTCGGCATCGAGACCGGCGGGGCCTCGTCATCTGAGGGGTGCGGAAACTGCTCTAACTGCCTGACGCGCTACGAGGTCGAGGATGTGACGGACGTCGCGCTCGCCGCCCTGCGGATGGTCGCCGCGACGGGTGGGCGTTTTGGCAAGGCGCTCGTTGCCGATGTGCTGCATGGTGCGAATACCGAGAAGATCCGGCAGTTCAACTTGTTCGACGCTCCCGGGTACGGCGCCGTGGGTGAGGTCCCTCTCAAGCGCATCAAGGAGGTCGTGGATCAGTTGGTGGGCTGCGGGTACCTGGTGCAGTCGCAGGGGCGCTTCCCGGTGGTGGGCCTCGGCCCTCGCGCCGATGAGGCCCTGGCTCCGCAGCATGCGGGCGAGTTTACCTTCACCGTGAAAAAGCGCGCCTCGAAGACCAAGTCGGCCAGCCGTGCACGGCGCGCCGTCGATTTGGTGCGTGAGGAGGCGGCGCTGGATGCCCGCTCGCGCGTGGGCGATGATGCCGAGCTGTTCGAGGAGCTGCGCGATCTGCGCCGGGAGCTCGCCGACGAGCATCAGGTTCCCGCGTACATCATCTGCTCGGATGCCACATTGCGCGGCATGTGTCGCAAGAGACCGGCCACGCGAGAGGAGCTGCTCGAGGTCAGCGGCATCGGCGAGAAAAAGGCCGACGCATACGGGGAGGCCTTCCTGGCCGCGATCGCCGATTACGAGGCGAGCGTGCGGTAGGGGCCGCCCCGAGCTGAGGCGGGGCCGTTCGGGGCGGCCCCGCCGCCGTCACCACTGGGGGGTGGCGGTCGCCTGGGGGTTTTGCGCGGTGAACGAGAACATGTCGCTGTTGTAATAGGTCTCCGTGTATTCGAAGGGCGCCGTCGACCCGTCTTTTACGGCGCAGTTGACATGCGAGGATCTAAGAAGGGCGATCTCCCTCGCTTCGAGGAGCTCGAGCTGCTCCTCGCTCGGCAGGACCGCGCAAATGCGCACCTGCTCGGCGGGGTGTATCTCTATTCCCAGGGAGCGAACATATGCGTAGAAGGAGCCGTCGAGGCTTTCGATGTCGACCGCGGGGATGACGCTTCCGCGGATGTAGGTGTAGCCGATCGCGACGGGACGCTCGTCGCCCGTGCGCAGGCGAACAAAGTGGTGTATGAGCTCGTTCTCGTCGGCGTGCAGATGCTTTGCGATCTCGGGCATGTCGCGCGCGCGAAGCACTTCATACGATATGAGTTTCGCGCCGGCCTTGAGACCGATGGACGCCATGTCCTCGGTGAAGCTGCTTGAGCTTCCGGCCTGTTTTTCCACATGCGCCGCTTTGACGAACGTCCCTCGTCCGGCGACGCGTTCGATATAGCCGTGTGCGCGGAGGTTGTCGAGTGCCTTGCCGATGGTCGTGCGGGAAAAACCGAAGCGCGCGCAGAGCTCCTCTTCGGTCATGAGCTGATCGCCGACCTTGAGGGTTCCGTCGATGATGGCATCTCGTATGGCGCGCTCGACGACTTGGTATTTTGAAATCTTTGACATGACAAATCCTCCTAAACGTCTTATATGGTAGACGAGAATGCGATGTAGGGGGTTCACATTATCTGAGCTGCCGATAAATGGCTTAAAACCGGTGGATAGCGGTATCAAGCGCGAAGGTCTTGAGATGCAGGTCGTCAAAAAGCCCAGGAAAAGTGAAATGTATCGGCAGATTGGGGGTGCTTGGTCGTCCGAATAGCCCGCGCCGTGCTACCGCTTACCGATAAAACATGACAATAAACCGACAATCCAAGAATATGTCATTGCAAATAGAATTAAATTGTTCTATCAATATCACCAGCAACGCGAGAAACGTCTCGCGTTGTCCTGATATCTGATAGTGGCAAGGAGGAGCATTGACGTTTTTGGATTCAATCGCCTCGATTCCGCCGATCCTTGAGTCGATGGTGCGGTCTCGAAGCGAGCGCATGGACTCGCTCATGGATGTGATCGCCGGACGCGGGTATAAGCGCGTGGTCTTCATCGGCAGCGGATCCTCTTACAACGGGGCGCTTGCCGCCTGCCCGCTGTTCGATCGCTTGGGCATCGAGGCGCAGCCCGTGTTCCCGAACCAGTTCACCTCGTACACGACTTCTTTCGACCGCGATGCGCTGTATGTCGTCATCAGCCAGGGTGGTGCGACGCGCCTTGTGTACGAGGCGGTTGAGAAGCTGCATGAGGCGGGCTGCACGGTGTGCTCGATTACCGCGGACGTCGAATCACCCATCGCCGCGGCTTCCGATGTCGCAATCGAGATGGGGTGCGGCGAGGAGCGGTTCCTCTATCGGACGGTCGGCGTTTGCACGACGATTCTGAGCTGCTGGCAGCTCGCCATCTCGATGGGGATCGAATCGGGGGCCGTTTCGGAGGCCGGTGCGTCTCAGATGGACGATGAGATTCTGTCCGTCATCGGCGTCATGCCCGAGCGAATGGATCGCGCGCTCGCCTGGTACGACCTTCATCGCTTCTCCCTCATGCGCGCCGACTACCTGATGTGCGCCGGTGCCGACGACTTGTGGGCGGTCGCCCGCGAGGCGGATATCAAGGCGATGGAGATGGTGCCGATGGTCACGCGCAGCTTCGAGCTCGAGGAGATCATCCACGGTCCGCAAAACGCCTTCGACGCTTCGGGCGCGTACCTCATCTTCGCGCGAAAGGGGGTCGACGCCGACAAGGCCCGTGCGATCGCGACGTTCCTGAACGAGAAGATCGGCTTCTGCGCCTTGGTGGGCGGTGTCGGCACGGGGTCGCGGGACTTCGTGTTCGAGGAGGCGAGTGAGCTGTTCGGTGCCTTGGAGCACCTCACGTTCGCGCAGGTGCTCGCATATCGCCTCGCAGATGACCACGGGCGGGACCTCACGCGCAGGCTCAATGCGGGCATCAGCGCGTACATCTCGAAGGAACTGTAGGCGTTTCGCGCCTGAATGGGAAAGGATATATCCATGATTCAGAGAATCCGAATCGACGACAGGCTTTTGCACGGTCAGGTTGCATTCAGCTGGAAGTCGAAGCTCGATTTCAACGCGATCGTCATCGCGAGCGATGCGGCGGCGAACGACCCGATGCGCAAGCAGATCATGAAGATGTGCTGCCCCGAGGGCGTCAAGCTCGCCGTGCGCACTGTCGAGGATGCCGCGGAGTTGCTCAAGAACCCCCGTCTGGAGAGCATGCGCGTATTCGTGGTCTGCCCCGACCCGGAGACGGTCAAGCGGCTCCTCGACCTCATTCCCGACCGTCCGCTCGTCAATTTGGGCGGTATGGCATCCGGAGACGGCAAGCGCCTGTTCTCCCGCATGGTGTATGTGAGCGATGAGGACGTGGCGGCTCTCGACGACATCGACGCCATGGGCATCGAAATCGAGGTCCAAGAGGTCCCCTCGACGACGGCGCAGTCCTACAAGCATCTGCGCGAGAAGTTCTAATCCAAGCATCAGACATCAAGTATCAATCCGGTTCGCCGGAAGTAAAGGGGAAGGAGTTCCTATGTACGAAGCGATCATGGTCGGTTTGGTCATGGCCATCGCTTGGACCCTCGAGAAGATGGGCGGAACGTGCATGGTCATGCGCCCGCTCGTCGTGGCGCCGCTGGTCGGCCTTGTCTTGGGCGACCTGGCGACGGGTCTCGTCGTCGGCGCCAGCCTCGAGCTGGTGTTCATGGGCGCCATGCAGATCGGCGCCGCGGTTCCGCCGGACGTCATCGTGGGTGCCGGCCTGGGCACCGCATTTGCCATCATTTCCGGCAAGGGCACCGAGACCGCCCTGGCCCTGGCCCTGCCCATCTCCATCCTTGCTCAGTCCATCAAGGTCGCCCTCTTCATCGTTCGAAGCTGGTTCATGGACTTCGCGATGAAGCTCGCCGCCGATGCGAACGTCCGCGGCATGCACGCCCTCAACTTCGGCGGCCTCATGCTTCAGAGCGGCATGTACTTCCTGGTCGGTTTCGTCGCGGTGCTGCTCGGCGCCCCCGCGGTCACCTCGTTCGTCGAGGCGATCCCGCCGGTCATCATGAGCGGACTGACCCTTGCGGGCGGCATGATCCCCGCCGTGGGCTTCGCGCTGCTGCTCCAGCCCATGATGAACGGTCGTAACTTCATCTATTTCCTGCTCGGATTCGTGCTCTTCGCATATCTCAAGCTGCCGATCATGGCCATCACCATCATCGGCGTCGGCGTCGCGTTCATCGTGGCGTATGAAAACGGTTCCGCGGGCACTCAGACTGCCGCTGTTGACGAGGGAGATGACCTGTTCGATGAGTAGCGAGAAGACCACGCTTTCCACTGACGACAAGAAGCTCGTGAAGGAGCTGTTCCTCAACTCCTTCTTCCTGGAGAACTGCTACAACTACGAGCGCCAGCAGGGTCTGGGCTTCGCCCTCGCCATGTGGCCCGCCATCAAGCGGTTCTGGCATACCAAAGAGGAGCGCGCCGCGGCGCTCACGCGCCACATGGCGATCTTCAACACCACGCCCCACGTGGTGGGCGCCATCTCCGGCGTGGCGGCGGCGCTCGAGCGCGAGGCGAGCGAGAACCCAGAGTTCGACACCTCGATCATCAACAACGTCAAGGTCGGTCTCATGGGTCCCTTCGCGGGCATCGGCGACTCGTTCTTCCAGGGCACGCTGCGCATCATCGCGAGTGGCATAGGCATCTCCTTGTGCCAGCAGGGCAGCCCCCTGGGTCCGATCCTGTTCCTCCTGATCTTCAACATCCCCCATATCATCATCCGTTACTTCCTGACCATGGTCGGTTACAAGTCGGGCACCAGCCTTGTCGAGGGTGCTCGCGGCGGGGCGATCCTGCAGAAGCTCAGCAAGGGCGCCACGATCGTCGGCCTCATGGTCATCGGCGGCATGAGCGCGAGTATGGTCGCCCTCTCCACGCCGCTGGCGATGACTATCGGCGAGACCACCTTCGAGATGCAGTCGTATCTCGATCAGATCTTCCCCTCCCTGCTCTCCCTGCTGTACGTGTTCCTCATGTACGGCTGCCTCAAGAAGGGCATGAAGGCGACGGGCATCCTTCTCATGACGATCGCGATCGCCCTGGTCGGCGCGTTCTTCGGATTCCTCGCCTAAGAGAGGCCATATGACGCCCCGAGTGCTTCCCCCAGGCACTTCCGGGGTATGGAGTCGCCCGGCTTGAACGATGCGTTCGGGCCGGGCGCATTGCCCTGCACGGGTCCCGGGCGACACGGGAAAGTGGGAATCGCGTGTAGTGCAGGGGGAGTGCGCATATCGGCGCTCGCATGAGATGGGCGATATGACATGATGGGTGGCGATTGACGATTTTGTTGCCGAAGACGGAGGGATGGATGATGGCGGAGGCGCACACCGGCGCTGCATCGCGCGCCGGGTCGTATCACATGAACCTGCGCGGCATGGCGTATGCCCTGACGGGCGGGGCCCTGTGGGGTTTTTCCGGCACGGCCGTGAGCTATCTGTTCCGCTCCAGCGGTATCGACCCCATGTGGGTGATGAGCGTCCGCATGGTCCTCGCGGGCATTTTGTTCCTGATGCTCTCCGCCGCGCGTGGCGATCGCCGGCCCATCGAGCTCCTGCGCGACAAATCGGCCGTGCGCGACTTGCTGCTCTTTACGGGCGGTGGGTTGTTCCTCAACCAGTTCTCCTATCTCATGGCCATCCAGGCGACCAATTCCGCCACGGCAACGGTCCTGCAGAGCCTGCAGCTCCTGCCTGTCGCGGCGGTCGCGTGCGTGGTCGGCCGCCGTGCGCCCAAGCGGCGCGAGGTCATCGGCATGGTCCTGGCATTGGGCGGCACGTTCCTCATAACCACCGGCGGAGACCCCTCTCGGATGGCGCTTCCCCCGGCGGGTCTCGCATTCGGCCTGCTCGCCGCCCTCGGCGGTGCGGGCCTGGCGGTGTTTCCCCGCCGCATCCTGGCCCGGTACGGCGTCGCGGCGGTCAACGGTTGGGCCATGTTGACGGTGGGTCTCGCCACCGCGCCCTTCGTGCCCGATTGGGGGCGGGCGGCCGCCACTTTCGACATGTCGTGCTGGGTGGTGTTCGCCGCGCTCGTGGTCCTGGGCACCTGGTGCTCGTATCTGTTCTACATGCAGGGCGTGCGCGAGATCGGCTCGCTCAAGACGGCGATGCTCTCCACGGTCGAGCCCATCTCCGCCACGGTGCTGAGCGCCCTGTGGATCGGCGTGGTGTTCTCGCCGACCGACCTTGCGGGCTTCGCGTTGATCATCGCCATGATGCCGCTCGTCGCGTAGGCGCCGTTTGTCGTACCATGGGGTGACCGCGATAAAGGAGGCCCCATGCCCATCCGCATCCCCGACGCCCTGCCCGCGACCGCGGCGCTCGAGAGCGAGAACATCTTTGTCATGACCGAGTATCGCGCGCTGCATCAGGACATCCGTCCACTGCGCGTGTTGATCTTGAACCTTATGCCGACCAAGATCGCAACCGAGACGCAGATCATGCGGAAACTCTCGAACACGCCGTTGCAGATCGAAGTCGAGCTGCTGCGCACGCGCAGCCACGAGGCCAAGAACGTCTCCCATGAGCATCTGGAGACCTTTTACCGCACGTTCGATGAGGTGCGCGACGAGCGCTTCGACGGGCTGATCATCACGGGCGCGCCCGTCGAGCAGCTCGACTTCTCCGATGTCGATTATTGGGACGAGCTGGTGGACATCATGGACTGGTCCACCACCAACGTGCACTCCACGCTGCATATCTGCTGGGGCGCGCAGGCGGGGCTCTTCCATCATTACGGCATCGACAAGCATGTGCTGCCCGCCAAGCTTTCCGGCGTGTACGAGCATCGTTTGGAAAAGCCGAGTTCCCCGCTCGTCCGCGGTCTGGACGACCGCTTCTTTGCCGTTCACTCGCGCTATACCGGCGTGGATGAGGACGCCGTGCGCGCGCACTCCGAGCTCGAGGTCATTGCCACATCCGATGAGGCCGGTCTCTATCTGGTGAAGAGCGTGGACAGTCGCCGCTTCTTCGTGTTCGGTCATCCCGAGTACGACGCCGACACGCTGCGCCTTGAGTACGAGCGCGACGTGCGTGCCGGAATCGACCCGGATGTGCCGGTGAACTATTTCCCCGACGACGATCCCACACGCGAGCCGCTGTGCTCGTGGCGCGCTCAGGCCCAGTTGCTCTACACCAACTGGCTCAACTACTACGTGTATCAGACCACGCCCTACGACGTGACCCGCGTCGGCGCGTAAGCACGCTGCGGTGGCAGGGGGCTGCGGCCTGTGACGGGAGCGCGATCGCGACGGGGCGGGCGTGCGGCCTGCGACCTGCGGCGGACGCGCGGCCTGCGGCGGGCGTGCGGCTTGCGGCCTGCGGCCTGCGACGGACGCGCAGGGCCCTTGGAACTTATGCACGATTTCGCTGGCAATTTTTGCAGCTTATGAACGATTCGTTCATAAGCTGCGATTTTGCACGCTTTCTACCTGGGCTTTTGATGGGCCGCACCGTGAGGCAAAATCAAAATCGTTCATAAGCTCCAATCGTTCATAAGCTGCATTTTTGCACGGGCCGCAAATTGCCTGCGCGTGGTCCCTCTTGCGGAGAAGGGGTTCATCCGCTCGCCTTGGGCGTTTCTATCCGCACGCCTCGGTATACTGAATGAGATCAAATTGAAGGCCGGCCTTGTGCCGGCCCTCGTGTGTTTTGGAGAGAGTGTATGTCGAATCAGCCTGGCCTCTGGGACGCCCCCGCTCCCGTTCCGATCCCCGAGCCCGACCTCGTGCCGCTCGACGCATATGGCGCGACGCCCGACCATGTCGAGGTCCCCGCCGATTACATCCCCGTGGACTATGAGCCCGCGGCCCCCGTCGCCGCCCCGGCCTCAGCCCCGTCGCACGTTCCCGCCGTCCCGGCGCACGCGGCGACCCCGAACGTCGCCGCCCCGGCGCGTCCCCTCGTCGACATCGACACGCTCAATCCCGCCCAGCGCGAGGCGGTCCTTACCACCGAGGGCCCGCTGCTCGTGCTCGCCGGCGCTGGATCGGGCAAGACGCGCGTGCTCACGTTCCGTATCGCCCGCATGATCGGCGACCTGGGCATTCGCCCCTGGCAGATTCTCGCCATCACGTTCACCAACAAGGCCGCGGCCGAGATGCGCGAGCGCCTCTCCGCCATGCTGCCCGACGGCGGCATGCGCGGTATGTGGGTGTGCACCTTCCATGCCATGTGCGTGCGTATGCTGCGCGAGGATGCCGACCTGCTCGGCTACACCGGCCAGTTCACCATCTACGACGATGACGATTCCCGCCGCATGGTGCGCGAGATCATGACCCACCTGGGCATCGAGCAAAAGCAGTACCCCATCAACATGATCCGCTCCAAGATCTCCACGGCCAAAAACGCCATGGTCGGCCCGGAGGAGTTCATCGAGAAAGCGAGCTCACCGCAGGAGCAGAAGGCCGCCCAGGTGTACCTGGAGCTGGAGCGCCGTCTGCGTGCTGCGAACGCCATGGACTTCGACGACCTGCTTGTGCGCACGCTCGAGCTGCTGCGCACCCGCCCCGAGGTGCTCGAGAAGTACCAGGAGCGCTTTCGCTACATCAGCGTCGACGAGTACCAGGACACCAACCATGTCCAGTACGAGATCGCCAACCTGCTCGCCGCCAAGTACCAGAACCTCATGGTCGTGGGCGACGACGATCAGTCGATTTACTCGTGGCGCGGCGCCGATATCTCGAACATCCTCGACTTCGAGAAGGACTTCAAGCAGGCAAAGGTGGTCAAACTCGAGCAGAATTACCGTTCGACCGGCCATATTCTGGCCGCCGCCAACGCCGTGGTGCGCAACAACTCGCAGCGCAAGGAGAAGCGCCTGTTCACCGATTTGGGCGACGGCGAGAAGATCCAGGCCTATCAGGCGAGCGACGAGCGTGACGAGGGGCGCTGGATCGCCTCCGAGATCGAGAAGCTGCGTGCCTCCGGTACCAGCTATGACGACATGGCCGTCTTCTACCGTACGAACGCGCAGTCCCGTATCTTGGAAGATATGTTCCTGCGCGCCGGCGTGCCCTACAAGATCGTGGGCGGCACGCGATTCTTCGACCGCGCCGAGATCCGCGATGTCATGGCGTATCTCAAGATGATCGTGAACCCTGCGGACGAGATGAGCGTCAAGCGCGTCATCAACACCCCGCGTCGCGGCATCGGCTCAACCTCCATCGGCAAGATCGAGGACCTGGCCCGCATGAATGCCTGCTCGTTCTTCCAGGCATGCGAGCTCGCCATCGCCGAGACGGGCATGTTCTCCGCCAAGGTGCGTCATGCCCTCGGCGACTTTGTGAACATCGTGCGCGAGGGGCGCCGCATGGACGGCGAGCTCAAGGACGTCGTCGAGATGATCGTGGACAAGAGCGGCCTGGTGCAGGCGTTCCGCGCCGAGGGCACCATGGAAGCCGAGTCCCGAGCCGAGAACATTCAGGAGTTCCTGGGCGTCGCCGCTGAATTCGAGGAGACGCACGAGGACATCGAGGGCACGCTCGAGAGCCTCGAGGAGCTGCGCGCCGCCGGCGTGGCGGACGTGCCTGAGGCTGTCCCCGCGCCTGCCGGTACCGCGATGCCGATGGGCGCCGCGATGACCGCTGCCACGAGCGCGCTGTCCGATGCATTGGCGAGCCCCGCTATGGCGCCCGCCCCCGCTCCAAATGCCGCCGCTCTCGCCGCAGTCGAGGTCGAGCGCATGTACGGCCCGCTCGCCTGCAAGGCCCTGCCGGCCCTGCTCGAGTGGCTGGCCCTGCGTAGCGATCTGGACGCCCTGGCGGGGGAGAGCCACGCCATCACCATGATGACGGTCCACTCCGCCAAGGGCCTGGAGTTCCCCGCGGTGTTCGTGGCAGGCATGGAGGAGGGCATCTTCCCGCACGTCGCCGGCTGGTCAGACGACGACCCGGCAAAGCTGGAGGAGGAGCGCCGCCTGGCCTACGTTGCCATCACGCGCGCACGCAAGCGTCTGTTCCTCACCTACGCCGCCACGCGCCGCACCTACGGTTCCACGCAGGCAAACCCGCGTTCGCGCTTTGTGAACGAGATTCCCGCCGAGAACATCGAGTTCTCCGGAATCGGTTCTTCCGGGTTCGAGGGCACCGGCTGGGAGAAGCGCGGCGACCGCCGTGGAACCTTTGGCTCGGGTCAGGGCTCGGACATGTACGGTGGCCGCGTGTTCGGTTCTTACACGCGCTCCACGCCGGGTACGCAGCGCCGTACGGCTATCAGCCCGGATGCCGGCCGTGTGGGAACGGCGGGTTCCGATAGGGGGGCGGCATCGCGCAAGCCGGCAACGTTTGGCTCCGGCGCCCCGCGCCCCAAGAAGAGCGCCGTCTCGGCAACGGTCGAGCGCAAGGTGGATGTTGAGGCCGCTGCCACGACGTTCGTCGCCGGCGACCGCGTGAGCCACAAGACGTTCGGCCCCGGTACGGTCATCTCCGCCGCCGGAGATATGATCGAGGTCCAGTTCGAGCGTTCCGGCCAGACGAAGAAGCTCATGAAGGGATTCGCCCCCATCGTCAAACTCGTCTAGCGGATAGGCACTCCACTCTGATACAGTGTCTCCCATTACGGAAACGACGATCCGGAGGGAGGCGCACATGACGAGCGCAAAACTCACGTCCCGGCAGTCCCTGTTCGTGGGCGTCACCTTGTTCTCTATGTTCTTCGGGGCGGGCAACCTCATTATCCCGCCCCTACTCGGCCTGCAGGCGGGCGACGCCGTCGTACCCGCTATGATCGGTTTTCTCGTCACCGGAATCGGCCTGCCCATGCTCGGCATCATCGCCGTCGGCCTTGCCGGTACGATTCGCGACCTCGCCTCGCGTGTGCACCCGGTGTTCTCGAGCGTGTTCGTCGCCGCCATCTACCTCGCGATCGGACCGTGCTTGGCCATCCCGCGCACCTCGTCGACCTCTTTTGAGATGTTGCAGCCGCTGCTTCCCGCCGGTATCTCGCTTGAAGTGGCGCGCCTCGTGTTCTCGGTGGCGTTCTTTGCCGTAGCCTACCTGCTGGCCATGCACCCCAGTGCGCTCACCAAGCTGCTGGGGCGCATCACCGGTCCCGCGCTTATCGTGCTGATCGTGGCCGTGGTGTGCGCCGCGCTGCTCAATCCCGTGGACGCCGCCCGCGCGACGCACGACGCGTATGAGGGCCATGCGGTCATGGCGGGTTTTCAGACGGGCTATCAGACCATGGACCTGCTTGCGTCGCTCACCTTCGGCATCATCATCGCGACGAATATCCGCGAGCTCGGCGTGACCGATGATGCGGGTCTCACGCGCGAGGTCTCGCGCGCAGGCGTGTTTGCCGGTTTGCTCATGGGTCTCATCTACTGCGGCCTGGCCGTGGTGGGCCTGAATATGGCCCCAGCCATGCCGGATGCGACTAACGGCGCCGCGATCCTGACGGCTTCGGCCACCTTGCACTTCGGCTCCATGGGAACGGTGGTTGTCGCTGCGATTTTCCTGCTCGCTTGTCTGAACGTGTGCATTGGCCTCATCAGCTGCTGCGGCACGTATTTCGCCGAGGCGTTTCCGCGCGTTCCCTATCGCATGTGGGCCTTGGGTTTCGCCGTGTTCTCCTGCGCCGTTTCCAATGTGGGCCTCGATGCGATTCTGGCGTTCTCGGTCCCGTTGTTGAACGCGCTGTATCCCGTGGCGATCGTGATCGTGCTCATGGGGATGATGCACAAAGGGTGCGACCTCGTTCCCCGCGTGTGGCCGTGGGTTGTGGGCTTCACGGGCGTGGTGAGCGTTGCCACTGCTCTGCGCGATGCGTTCTTCGCGGGCGCGTGGTTGCCCTTCGATGCGATGCCCTTCGCCGACCTTGGCATGAATTGGGTCGTGCCGGCGCTGGTGGGCATGGTCGTCGGCGTTGCTGTGTCGGGCATCCGCTCCTCTGCCGTCGAATAGGTTTCAGGACCGTCTGCTGGGTTGTGGCGCGCACGCCGCGCGATGCTAGGTATAGTCGAGAGCGGAAGCAATACAGTCGCCTCAGTTCGGTTTGGGGGGCGTGAAAGGAGATCTCATGGCGGAGAACAAGCAGTACTACATCGGCGTCGACGTCGGAGGCACCTCCGTCAAGCTCGGCTTGTTCGACGAGGAGGGCGACCTGCTCGGCAAGACGAGCGTCCCCACGCCCTCGTTGGCATGCGACGAGGGCTACGCTGCCGTGGTTGGCGGCATCGAGCAGCTTATGGGCGCGGTGCAGCAGCCCATGCTGTTCGTGCGAGGCATCGGTTTGGCGGTGCCTTGTCCGGTGCCCGCAAGCGGTGTGATCACCATGGCGGCCAACATCGAGATCGACGCCCCGGCACTCAAGGAGGCGCTCGAGGCGCGCTGCCCTCATGCGCTGGTTCGCTATGTGAACGATGCGAACGCGGCGGCGATGGGTGAGGTCTGGCGCGGCAGCGCGCAGGGGCACCGTAGCATGGTCATGGTGACCATCGGAACGGGCCTCGGCGGCGGCGTGGTGGTGAACGGAGATGTCATCGACGGCGCGTTCGGTGCCGGTGGCGAGATCGGGCACATCTGCGTAAACCCGGGCGAGGAGCGCGCGTGCGGATGCGGTCTGCGCGGATGTCTGGAGCAGTACGCCTCGGCTTCCGGCGTGGTCAACAACTACCTGCATGTATGCGAGCAGGGCGGCGTCGAGCCTGTCGAGCTGGTGGGTCCGAGCGATTCGCGTTCCGTCTTCGACGCGGCTCGTGCGGGTGACGAGGCGGCGCTCGCCGCGATCGATGTCACCATGGACTATCTCTCGCTCGGTTTGCAGATTATCTCCGCCGTTGTGGACCCCGAGGTTTACGTGCTTGGCGGCGGCGCGTCCGCTTCGGCCGATATGTTCCTGGATTCCCTGCGCGAGAAGTACGCCGCCCGCGCGTTCAGGGTGAGCCGTGGAACCTCCATCGAGGTCGCGGAGCTCGGCAATGATGCGGGCATCTTTGGTGCGGCATACGTGGCCCTGCGAGCTGCTGCTCGCGAGGTGTAGGCCTTCGGCTGCAGTCGCGTTGCCATTGCGGTTGCGAGCAGCTGGAGGTTATGAACGGTTTTCTTGTCACGTTTTGGAGCTTATGAACGATTCATTCATAAGCTCCATTTTTGCACATGCCCTGAGCTGCAGTTTTAATTGCTCTCAAAAATCGACGTGCGGCGAATCGTTCATAAGCTCCAATCGTGCACAGCCTCCAGGCGCGCGTGGCGCTCGGGCACGCAAGGCTTCCAATCGTGCACAGCGTTCGGATGCGCACAGCCTTCAGCCGCGTGGTGTCCAGGCGCGTGCGGCCTCCGGCCGAGCATGGCGTTCGCTCGCGCGCGACCTCCGACTGCGCACAGCCTCCGACCGCGCGCAGCTCTCAGCATCTCGCGGCGCGTTCGGCGAGAAAAACGTTTGTCGCCAGGAGCGCGAGCGCCATGAACGGAATGAGCGGCGATCCGCCCGCGCCTGCGACCAGGCCAAAGATCGGCGGGACGAGCATGGAACCGGCGTATGCGCAGGCCATCTGCAGGCTGACCAGTCCCTGGGAGGCGCGCTGGCCGAAGCGTCTGGGCGTGAGAGCCACGATGCTGGGGTAAATGGGCGCGCATCCGAGTCCGGCAACAAGGACGCAGGCACCGGCCGCGAGGGGACCATCGAGCATGATGAGACCGGTCAACCCGGCGGCAACGAGTGCCTGGCCAAGGCGGATCTGGTTCTCGCTTGTCAGCCACTGGGCGATAAAGCCCGAGATGAGGCGCCCGAGTGTGATGCCGAGATAGAACTGGGCCACGATCGATGCCGCGGTGGAAGCGTCGATTCCGCGCGCCATGGTGAGGTAGCTGGCGATCCAAAGCCCGATGGACCCCTCGAGTGCGCAATACGTGCCGAAGGAGCCGATTGCCGCCCGAGCACCCGGGAGATTGAGCAACTCTCGATTCGTGGGGGTGCTGTTCTTCTCCCCGTCCTCGGCTCCGCTCTTGCTTTCGCCCTCGCCCGCGGAGTCAGCGCTGTCCGCCCGCTTCCACAGGGGAATCGAGAGCAGCAGCACCACGGTGATGGCGACTTGCACCGCGCCGATGGCGAGGTAGCCGCCAGGCCAGCCCATGCGCTCGCCGAGCGCCCAGCCCATCACGAGTGGGCCGACGCTCGCTCCGATACCCCAGCAGCAGTGCAACCAGCTCATGTGGCGCGCGCCGTAGTTGAGTGCGACGTAGTTGTTGAGCGCCGCATCGATGGCGCCGGCTCCCAGGCCGTATGGGACTGCAATGAGGCAAAGCTGCCAAAACGCGTTCGTGGTTGAGAAGCCCAGGATGGCAGCGGCGGTGAGCGCCACGGAGAGCGCGGTGAGGCGCCCAGTGCCCAGACGATGCACAAGCCGCGCGGTGAGTAGCGAGGAAACGATCGTGCAGCAGGAGATGATGATCGAGATGAGGCTCTGCGCTGCCACGGGCGCGCCAAGGTCGACGTGCATGACGGGCCATGCGGTGCCCAGCAGCGAGTCCGGGAGGCCGAGTGAGATGAATGTGAGGTAGATGACGGGAAGAAGGAGGGACGCCATGAGGACTCCGGGCGGGTTGGTCGAGATGCTGGGTGTGATTTCGTGGATGGGCCGCGCTACAGCCTGTGGAACATGGGCTCCATGTCCTGGAAGGTGCAGAACTCGGTGAATCCGATATCCTTCAGGCGCTCGCGCATCATGGGGATGTGCGCGCCGAGGTGCTCGGGCTTGTGCGAGTCGCTGCCGATCGTGAGGATACGTCCGCCCAGGTCGCGGTACAGGCGCAGTAGTTCGGTGCTTGGGGTGAGGTCGGCGAGTCCGTAGCGGATGGACGACGTGTTGAGCTCGATGCCCTTGCCGCGGCGGATGGCGTCCTCCAAGATCTCGGCCACGATGTCGCGTGCATTCTCGTCCGGCCAGGGGCCGGCCTGGTCATAGCGCTTGATGAGGTCGAGGTGCCCGAGGACCGACCAATGGTCGAAGCGCTGCACCACGCGTAGCATCTCCTCGTAATACCCCATGTTGTACTCGTCCTGCGTGCGGCCCTGCTGGAACGTGCCGTTCCAGAATTCCTGGTTGCCCACCTGGTGAATGGACAGGATGGTAAAGTCCCATTCGCCGGTAAAGCGCTCGAACAGCTCGTCGAAGCGCCCGATCGTGTGCGATTGCACGCCGAACTCCATGCCCGTCTTCACGGTGAGCTCGCCCGCAAAACGGTCGCGAGCCTCGGCGATCGTGGGGAAATAGCGTTCGTAATCTACGTTGATGGACGGCTGCCCCTCGATGATAGGTGCGCAGCTGGGGTCGGCGCGGTACTCGTCCCAGTCGGGACGGATCTCAAAGTCCACATGGTCGGTGAAGCAGATCTCGTCGATGCCGCGCTCGATGGCGAGGGCGCAGACGTCGTTCACGGGAAAGACGGAGTCGTCGGAGAATTCGGAGTGCACGTGGTAGTCGGCGAGCATGGGGGTCCAATCTTTAGGGTGAAGTCCGCATCACGAGCGGCGGGATTCGGGAGAATCGGCCGACAAGATGCCGCTCGTGATGCGGACTTGCGAGCGGGCATGCCCCCGATGGCGGTTTCACGTCCGCGGCAAGCTCTCGAGGCGGGGGCGGGGTGTCCGTATTCCGCACGTATGATACCGCGCTTGCAACGACATCACGGCGCCGTTCGCGCGCTACAATAGCTGTATCTATGTATTCGCAACAAGGGAGGAACCCCATGGCCAACGTCCTCGTGTTCGGTCACCAGAACCCCGACAACGACGCCATCATGTCCACCGTCGTCCTGTCCCAGCTGCTCAACCAGCTCGAGTACCAGGGCAACACCTATACCGCCTGCTGCTTGGGCCCGCTGCCCGCCGAGTCCGCCAAGCTCCTCGAGGACGCCGGCGTGCCCGCTCCGACGCTGATCGACGCCATCGAGCCCGCCGAGGAGGGCGCTGAGCCGCAGCTCGTCATCCTCACCGACCACAACGAGCCCGGCCAGTCCGTCGCCGGCCTCGAGAACGCCACCATCTTCGGCGTGGTCGACCACCATCGCTTCGGCGACTTCACCACCGCTGCCCCGCTGCACATCGTGGCGCTGCCCTGGGGCTCCTCTTGCTCCATCGTGGCCAAGCTGTTCGAGGTCATGGGCGTCGAGCCCACGGATACGCAGGCTAAGCTCCTGCTCTCCGCTATGATGACCGACACCCTCATGCTCAAGAGCCCCACCGCCACCGCTGTGGACGCAGCCATCGCCGCCAAGCTCGGCGAGCAGCTCGGCGTCGATCCGGTCAAGTTCGGCATGGAGGTCTTCCTCACCCGTCCGTCCGGTTCTTTCACCGCCGAGCAGATGGTCGGCAACGACATCAAGATGTTCGAGGTCGCCGGCACCAAGCTCCTCATCGGTCAGTACGAGACGGTTGATAAGTCCCGCGCGCTCGGAATGATCGGCGAGATCCGCGAGGCCATGCGCGCCTACCAGGCCGAGAAGGTCGCCGATGGCATCGTGCTGTGCATCACCGACATCATGGAGGAGGGCTCCCAGGTCCTGCTCGAGGGCGACACCGCGACCGCGCAGAAGGGCCTCGAGATCGAGGATGTGGCCGAGGGCGTGTGGATGCCCGGCGTGCTCTCCCGCAAGAAGCAGGTCGCTGCACCCATCCTGGCCGCCAACTAACGGCTCGGTAAACATAACGCTTACATTTGTCGCCGAGTTTTGGATTCGGTCTGTAGCCGACCCTCCGCTCGTTTTAGGCGCACGTAACCGTTGGGTACCATAGGACCATACGTGTTTGATAGAAAAGCGGTTCGTATCACGCATGTGGTGCGGCCGCTTTTTTCGTACCCATGCGCGCATGGGGCCGTCTCGCGAGGGGCGCGCCTTGGCATGCGCGTAGTGAAGAGACAAGGAGCGCCATGGACGCACGC
Organism: Collinsella intestinalis; assembly: GCF_902364775.2. Classification (GTDB taxonomy): domain Bacteria; phylum Actinomycetota; class Coriobacteriia; order Coriobacteriales; family Coriobacteriaceae; genus Collinsella. Next base: position 249,410 of record NZ_CABJEU020000001.1, read on the forward strand.
GAGCAGCTGTTTACCGAGAAGCAGAGGAAGCGCATCGAGCGCCACGACACGTGGGAGCGCATTTTTGAGAACGGCACCGTTGCCGCCGCCGTGATGGTGCTTGCCGCCATCGCCGCCGTGATCTGCGCGAACACGGATGCCTATGAGGCGATCCATCATTTCTTGATGGAGCCGATCCACGTGGGCATCGGTGAGTTCACCGTGGCGATTTCGGTCGAGGTCTTCGTCAACGACTTCCTCATGGCGATTTTCTTCCTGCTTGTGGGCATCGAGCTCAAGTACGAGATGACCGTCGGCGAGTTGCGTCGTCCGCGTCAGGCCCTGCTCCCCATGCTCGCCGCGGTGGGCGGCGTGGTCATGCCCGCCATCATCTACGCACTGTTCAACAAGGGCGGCGCGATGCATGGCTGGGCGATTCCCATGGCGACCGATATCGCGTTCGCCCTGGGCGTGCTCTCGCTGCTTGGCGATCGCGTTCCGGCCGGTGTCCGCGTCTTCTTTTCCACGCTCGCCATTGCCGACGACTTGATTTCCATTGCGGCGATCGCGATCTTCTACGGCCACGCGCCCAATCTGTTCTGGCTTGGGTGCGCCGTCGTGGTGACGGTCGTGCTGTTCTGGCTCAACAAGACGCAGCATTTCCGCCTTGCTCCGTATATGGCTGGAGGCCTGGTTCTGTGGTTCTGCCTGTTCCAGTCCGGCGTGCACGCCACGCTGGCCGGCGTGATCCTCGCCTTTGCCATCCCCGCGCGTTCCGGGATTCGCCTGAACAACCTGACCGATTGGCTGCGCGGCTACATGCCCGACATGGTCGACAGCTACGATGACGATGCGCACATCCTCGACCAGCACGACTTCACCAGCGCCACCTTTGGCGCCGAGCGCGTGATGCACCGCGTGTCCCCGCCGCTGGTCCGCCTGGAGCGCATGATCCACACGCCTGTGAACTTCATCATCCTGCCGATCTTCGCCTTCGTGAATGCGCAGGTGCGTCTCGTCGGCGTCGATTTGGTCCAGCTCGCGCTCGACCCCGTTGCCATGGGTACGTACTTTGGCATGCTGCTGGGCAAGCCGTTGGGTATTGTGGGTGTGACGTTCCTGCTGGTACGCAGCGGTATCGCCGACATGCCCAAGAACGTGACGGGAGCTCATATCCTGGGTGTGGGCATTCTGGGCGGTATCGGATTCACGATGTCCATCCTCATCGCCGGCCTGGCCTTCCCGGCTGAGCCGTACGAGGTCCTGGCTGCGAAGGCCGCCATTCTGGTTGGGTCGGTGAGTGCGGCCGTTCTTGGCATGGCGTTTATGAGCGCGGTGTGCAAAAAGAAGGCGGACCCCGAAACCTCAATTTAGGGACAGTCCCTAAATTGAGGTGTGGCCCTGGCAGCGGTGCGGCGGATGAGGCCACGCGAAATAACGAGAGGGGCGGGGAGACTCGCCCCTTTTTTATGTTGGAGATCGCGGGTGATGCTGGGAATAGCAGGCGATGCTGGGGATAGCGGGCGCCTCAATTTGGGGACTGTCCCTACATTGAGGCCCTACATTGAGGCCTCATGCTTTGTTCGGGGCGTCTATTCCACCGTGCCGTACGTGGCGCCCCAGCCGTGGGCGGCGAGCGCGGAGTTGATCTGGTCGCACAGGCGAGTGCGATCGTAGGTTCCCGGCGGCACGAGGTTCACGATCTCGAGCAGGTCGGGTGCAAGGTCCAAGATCTCGGCCTGGACGATGAGGTCGAGGCGATCGATCGTCTCGCGCCCCGTGAACAGACCGTCCACCAGACGCTGCAGGTCGCCGAATTCCTCGGCTTGAAACATTCCGATATGCATGGGGCTCCTTACTCGGTGAGGGCTTGGATCGGGCGCACCGTTTCGATCACGCGGGCCATGGTTTCGTCGATACGGTCGCGCTTGAGCTCGCATTCCCATATGGTGATGGCGCACCATCCCAGCTCTTCGAGCTCGGCGAGGGCGCGGGCGTCCCGCTCGACGTTGCGACGGAACTTTGCCTCCCAAAACTCGACGTTCTTGCTCGGCATGCTGGGGTTGCAGTGTGGGCAACGGTGCCAGTAACACCCGTTGACGAAGATGGCGATCTTGCGCCCGGGGAAGGCGATGTCGGGCCGGCCTGGTGCTTTGGCCCAGTCGAGCCGGTAACCGGTGAGGCCGGCCGCCCTCAGACGCTGCCGCACGAGGAGCTCGGGCTTGGTGTCGCGGCGCTTGTTGCCCTGCATGGACTTGCGCACGGCTGCGCGGCGCTTCACCAGCGCCTGCTCCTTTTCCTCGCCCATGCGCACGAGCATGTTGACGAGCTCGATGTCGGCGGGCATCCATTCGAGGGTCGCCAACGAGCTCTTGTGCACCCAGCGCATATCGCGCTGGCGATCGTTGCGCGCGGGCTCGCCGCTCTCCTCGTCCAGGTGGCACAGGAAGCAGTTCATGGAGAGGTGGAAGTCGGGGTAATCGTATTCGAGCGTATAGAAGTCCTGCAGGCTCGTGATGCGCACGTTCAGTTCTTCGAGCAGCTCGCGTCGGCAGGCCTCCTCGGGGGTCTCGCTTGTGTCAATCTTGCCTCCGGGGAATTCCCACAGCCCGTCCATCTCGCCGTAGCCGCGCTGCACGGCCAGGACCTCGTTGTCGCGCTGGATGATCCCAGCTGCCACACGGACGGTCTTCATGCTGCCACCTCGTCTTCTCGTAATCGTCGCGCGCCGTACGGGCAACCTTACAACAATGCAACCGGCTCGTAAGTCAAATCGATGGTTGCCAATGGGGCGCCCTGCCAGTATAGGGGTCGAAGAAGCGAGGTGCCGCGTGGCGCAGCGAGAAAAGGAGATTACGATGAAATCCATGAACACGCAGTTCGCTCCCGAGCTCGTTCAGGGTGACGCGGCGATGGTCAACGCGAGCATGTCCCAGGTCGAGATGACCGTATGGCTGTGCGTGATGGCGGTGCTCGCGGGCGTTATGCTCGCGCTGCTCGCCATGGTCGGCCGATAAGTTCGCCTCGCATCGAGAGCTTGTGAAAGGAATGATTGAGATGGCATTTGGTAAGAACGGCGCCCATATGGCGGATCCCCAGGTCCCGGGCGTGAGCGCCGCCGGCGGTGCCGCCGTGCGAGCGGGCGTGCCCGTGCTCGAGGTCAATCACGTCGAGAAGGTGTACGGCAGCCGCAACAACGTGACGCGCGCGTTGGCCGATGTGTCCTTTGCGGTGGACAAGGGCGAGTTCGTGGGCATCATGGGTGCCTCGGGATCTGGCAAGTCCACCCTGCTCAACTGCGTGTCCACCATCGATACCGTGACGAGCGGCAACGTGGTCATCAACGGCGCCGACGTCACGCGCATGAAGCACGCCAAGCTCACGCGTTTCCGTCGCGAGCAGCTGGGTTTCATTTTCCAGAACTCCAATTTGCTCGATACGCTGACGGCCCGCGAGAACATCGCGCTCCCGCTCACCATCGCCCGCGTTCCCGCCAAGGAGACGCTTGCCCGGGTGGAGCAGGTCGCGCAGCGCTTGGATATTGCCGGGGTGCTCGACAAGTATCCGTATCAGATGTCCGGCGGCCAGCAGCAGCGCGTGGCCGCTGCCCGCGCCCTGGTGACCGACCCGGCCATCATCTTGGCCGATGAGCCCACCGGCGCCCTCGATTCCAAGAACGCCCGCCTGCTGCTCGAGAGCATCGAGGCCATGAACCGCCAGTACCAGGCGACCGTCCTCATGGTCACGCACGACAGCTTCGCCGCGAGCTATACCAACCGCGTCCTGTTCATCCGCGACGGCCGCATTTTCACCGAGCTTCGCCGCGGAGACAGCCCGAGGCGCGAGTTCTTCGACCGCATCATGGAGGTCGTCGCCATGATGGGAGGGGAGGGCTCCGATGCTCTGTAAGCTCGCTTGGGGCAATGTGCGCCGTGCGGGCAAGGACTACCTGGTCTATCTCCTCACGCTCACACTTGCCGTATCGGTGTTCTATGCGTTCAACACCATATCCATTCAGGTCGATTTCGTTTCCATGGAAGAGGCGCTGTCCCAGTTGCTCGGCGGCATCTTCTCGGGGCTGACGCTCTTCCTCGCCGCCGTCATGGGCTTTTTGATGGTGTATGCGAACGGCTTCATCATGAAGCGCCGCAAGAAGGAGTTCGGCCTCTACCAGGTGCTCGGCATGAGTCGCGGACAGGTGGCCCGCGTCATGGCCCTCGAGACGGCCATCGTTTCCGGTGCGGCGCTCGTGCTGGGCATTTTGTTCGGCGTCGGGGTCTCCCAGCTCATGACGTTCTTCACGGCGTCGATTTTCAAGACGCAGATCGCGAACTTCCATTTCTTCTTCTCCATGCAGGCGTTCACGCTCACGGTGGGGTGCCTGTTCGTTATCTTCCTGGTGACGCTTGCCTTCAACCTGCTCGTGGTGGGTCGGACGAGCATCATCGACCTCATGAGCGCCGGTCGTCAGAACGAGGCCATCAAGACTCGTAGCCCGATGCTGTCTGCTGTGGTATTCGTGCTGGGCGTGATCTTGATCGGCGTTGCGTACTACCGCCTGCTGCGCGACGGCCTTCCGGTGGATGCGCCCGCCGCCGAGATGGACGCGGCCATGAACCAGTTCGCGCTCACGACGGGTATCGTGGTGGCGGGAACGATCCTGTTCTTCTTCGGGCTTTCGGGTTTCCTGCTCAAGATGCTTCAGGGCGCGAAGGGTCTGTATTGGCGCGGGCTCAACATGTTCACACTGCGCCAGCTCTCTGCCAAGGTGAACACGGTCAGCTTCTCCATGGCCATGATCTCGATGATTCTGTTCCTCGCGATCACGAGCGTCACAGGTGGTATGTCCATCGCCAATGTCATGAACACGAGCGTGGAGCGCAACAACCCCGCGGATTACTCGCGCATCGTGATTTACTACGGCGAGAGAACGCTGGAGAACAGCTACGATTCCGATCGTCCCATGGGGATCGCGGAGGAACCGTTCGACATTGTGGAGCTGAGCAAGGGCGACCGTGTGAACCCCGGCCTTGCCAACGAGGAGGCGTTCGACCTCGATGGCATCCTCGGCAAGCGCGTGCAGGTCGAGGGGTACGATTCCACGCCTCGAGGGGGAAGCGAGCCCCTCGTCACGCTCAATCAGCTGTGCGAGGCGGTCGACATGCCGCTGCCGGTCGGTACCGGGAGCGCGAATTCAAACGTTATGGGCCTGCAGGTCATGAAGGAGAGCGACTACAACCGTTACCGCGCGTTCCGCGGGCTGGGCGAGGTTGATTTGGGTTCGGATGGGTACCTGCTCACGTCCGATATGGGCGAGACGGTGAACAAGGTGTACGACGCGGCCATGCGCGAGGACGTTGCCATTCCGTTTGGCGATGTGACGTTGCACCCAAGGGCCAAAGAGGTCGATGAGGATGCCAGCACGTTCGCCGATTCGAGCATGGGCAGCAATTCCGGCACGATCATCGTCCCCGATGCGGTTGCTGAGCGCGCGAACCTGCCCCTGTACGCGAGCTACCTTCTGGGCGATTATCGCGAAGGCCTCACGTACGAGGAGACCGAGGGCTACGTGCGCGCCGACCGCGGGTGGGCGCCGGACCTGTGCGACGCGAATGGCCGCGAGGTCGGTTTGTGGGGCATGGAGATGACGCGCATCCAGAATTACGAGGGCACGAACACGATGAACGGCTTGATCAGCTATCTGGCGATCTATATCGGATTTGTCCTGGTCATTGCCTGTGCAGCCATCCTCACCATCCAGCAGCTTTCGAGCGTCGCCGATTCCGGTAAGAACTGCCGCATCCTTTCCGAGCTGGGTACTTCTCGTCACGAAATCGTGCGTTCGATGTTGGCGCAGCAGGCGGTGTTCTTTGTGTTCCCGCTGATTATGGGCGTCGCACATTCGATGGTGGCGCTGCACGTTGTCATCGAGATCGTGGCGCTGTTCGGCGGTATTTCGATCGGCATGACGGTAGCTGCAACCTGTGCGATCTTCCTGTTGTGTTATGGCGGCTACTTCATGGTCACGTATTTCATGAGCAAGGGGATCGTGTCCGATGCGATACGCGTGAGGCACGCGCATTAACGGTATCGCGCAAGCTGGCCGTGCGATGTGTGCATGTGCAAAGTGCAGGTGTTGACCGTTCGCAGTGCATACGCGCTGTGAGATGGCAGCGGTGACATTTACGTTGATTGTGCCATCGAGACGGGAAAGGGCTCGACAGAGCCCCTTCCCGTCGTCTTTGCCGGTCGGGAGCTGCCGTAAGAGGCAAGTGGAAACGGTCGTTGGAATATCGACAGCAGGTGTTTATGCAGTTGAATAGGGAGGTGCAAGCTGTGATTGTGAATTCTCTGGAAGCGTTTGGGGGGATATTGGATATCGCCATGTTGACCACGGGAGCTGTGGCGGCGATCAGCATGTGGGCCCGCCGGCCCCCGCACCCCTTGATTCGAAGCAAAATAGGGCGTCAAAAAATATAAGTGTACGTTTTGGGGAAGGTTTTTGTTCTCTGAGGCTCTTTGCTTCGCGACTGGCTTTTCGCGACCTGCGGTTTTGTTGGCGCCAGCGCGTCAGCTTGATGAAAAGAGCGCAAAACGTTCCCCAAAACGTACACTTATGATTTTCGTGACTTCTGGATTCGCCCAGGGGCTTCCTGCGCGCTACTTCGATGCGGGAAACAGCTTTCCGTGGAGCGCATTTCGGCGATCGAGGAAGCTTGCGGTTCGATTTGCGAGTTTCAGCCCGAGTGCCTCCGCGCGTTGTTCGATGAGCGAGTCGTACTTTTCCAAATCCGAGACTTGATCATAGGTGAAAGAGACAACGCTATAGCCCATGCTCTCGAGCGCCGCGGTGCGGCCGGTCTCCTTTTTGAACGTCAGGTCGTCCGAATGAAAGCCCTCGCCGTTTACCTCGACAACGCCCATGGTGCTTGGATACAGCTGGTCAACAATGCAATGGCCTTGATAGGCCAGCTTGAGCGCCGCGGTATCGAAGTTGATACGTTGGTTGAGCTGCGGTTTGGGCCAGCCTTCACCGCCAAAACGCATATCAGCGGTAAGAAACAGGGCGATTTTTGATTCGAGTGGCGAGGCAGATCCATCCAAGGCGAGGCTCAATGCCCGTGATACCGTGCGATTGCTTGCTTTTCCCTGAAGGCTGGCTGAAAACTCGGTAAGTTGTTCGAGCGACGTGAGCGGCGGGCGCTTCCAAAGGTTTGACGTCATTTTGCCTGAAGGGAGGCAGATGCTCCAGGGGAGCTGCTCTCCTTCGCTATCGAGGAAAGAGGTTCGCTTGCCGTCGGCGTCGTAGTATTCGCAGATTTTGACATCGGGGTTGAGTGGCCCATTCTCTTTAAGTCCGCCCTCCCGTCTGAGCAGGTCAAAAGCAAAGGCCATGCGCTCGTTCGTCGGAGAGACGGCGTATATGCCGCAAGCTTCGAACATGGCGAGCGCGAGGGCGATCGGGTCGGTTTTGCGCGGGGCTTTGACGAGCAGGTAGGAGGGAGAGAGAACGCCTAGATTGTTGCCAAGATCAACGACACATGACGAGGGCAGGTCCCGAGGAACGCGGTGTGCGACTATGAAATCGGAGGAGTACCGCGTGGATTCGGGAAGCATAATGTGCACGGGCTTCGTCACGCCCTTGAGGTCGGTGAGAAGTCTTTCGCGAATGCTAGCGTCAAAAGGGCGAATGTTCAGGCGCGGTATCTCTGAGAGCCATTCTAGTCCGAGCCCGTCGGGCTTTTTTGCACGGGCGATGTCGACTGGGATTTCGACATTGCGCAGGGCTGGCGGCGTGCGCCAGTACTCCCAGGCCGATATGTCGCAAATGATCGCGTCCATGGATCAACGATAACAGGGCTGAGATAATAATCAACTCGTGATATGGTACTCTACCTGCAGTTATATGGTCAGATATGGGTTAGGAAAACCCGGATGGGGAAGCACCGTGCGCCTTTTACATCTCATCGCCGCTTTGCTTGTGGCGGCGGCGATCATCTCATTTGTGTTGTCAGCGCTGGGCTTTGTCCTCGCGGGTGCCTTTAAGTTGCTGCCCGGTGTGCTCTTAGTTTTGACGATCATTTTCTTTGCGCAAGGTGGACATGTGGATATCCGCCTGCCGGAAAAATGGAAACGAAAATAATGTGCGCGCCCATGTTACGCGCCCATGCTCACCCATGCGTCCGTGTGATGTGCCCGCGCGCTTGCATGGGTGAGCGCGAGCGGGCGCGTCACATGCAAGCGTCTATGCGGTGATGAACCGCGCGATTGAGCAATCGTGTTCGTCGCGGGGGACCTGCTCGACTTCCTGCTCGGCAAACGCGACGCCGAGTACCTGGCAGTCCTCGCGCAGCTGAGGCAGATAGCGGTCATAGGTGCCACGGCCGTAGCCCAGGCGATTGCCCTGTGCGTCGAAGGCGACGGCGGGGACGATCGCGAAGTCGATCTCCGACGGCGGTACGACGGGGAAGCGCGTGTCATCCTTGGGTGGAACGCTGCCCTTTACGCGTGAGGGAATGAAGCGTCGCGTGGCGCCGGCGCGCGTGCTGGTGAGGGTCTGATGCTCCTCGGTGACTGCCGGGCCCCAGGGCTTGCGCGGGTCGACGATGAACGGCACGTTGCCGCCAAGGTAGTTGTTGCAGGAGACGGAGCGCATGCACATGGCGCCGGACGCTGCGTTGGGAATCATGCACGGGAATACGATGCGGTATCCGTAGGCATAGGCGCCGCGGATGAAGCGGTCAAGGTCGACCTCGTAACGCAGGGCGGCGTAGACGGCCAGGGTTGGCGGCTGCCCGTTCTTTCCCTTGATACCGCTGGAACGAAGCTCTTCGATGAGCCGGTTGCAGATTTCGCGCGATTTGTTGGAGCGGGCGGCGGGGCGCAGCTCCTGGCGCGTTTGGACCGCAGCGCGCCTCACGTCGCCCTTGCGATCGAGGATGGCCTGTGCGGCTTCACCTCGCGTGCTCGCGGCAGTGGATGCGGCATCGGTCTTGTTCGTTTGTTTTGCAGTTGCCATGGCGCGATTCCTCTCAACGTCTCATCGTTTCATTCTACCGCGCGGGCGTCGGGCTTTGCGATGTCGCGTTATCGCAAAGCCCGACTTCGAGCTCAGCTCCGTCCGAACACGCCGGCGTCTTGGTAGGCCGCAACCAGGTCGTCCAGGCGCATGCGCGCATTGGCGGGGCTGGTTGAGGGCAGGTCGACGCGGGTGATGCCGCGGGCTTCGAGCATTCGCCCGTTGAACCGGCGGCAGAGCTGGGAAGCTTTACCGCCGGTGGTGCACACGGTTTCGATGGGCGCGGCATCGAGAATCCGCGTGAGGTCGTTGGGCACGGGGTTGGCGATGCTCGCATCGCTTGCCCCCGCGATGTCGCATGCCGCAAGGACATCCCATAAGGCGATGCCGTTGGCGAGCAGGAAGGTGCGCCGTGCGTCGTTGTCGACGAGCATGCGGTCCTTAAGGTCGTAGATCCGCTCCATCACACGCCAAAAGCGATTTTGGGGATGACCGTAGTAGAACCCGACTTCGCGCGAGCGCGGAGACGGCATCGTTCCGAGCACGAGCACGCGCGAACGGTCGTTAAAGACCGGATCGATCGCGTGCGTGATATGCGCGGGCTCAAGAGTCGGGGCGAATCCGTCGGCCGCCCCGATCCCGATTCTACTCATCGTCGTCGGTTCCCATGAGCTCGACGACGTTCCAGTCCACCTCACTCGCCTCAATCGCGTCGCGTCCGGCAAACACGCAGGCGGGCGCTTCGCGTGCGATGCGCGAGATGTCCGCAGCCAGCGCGCGCAGGGCGTCGGGCGTGGATTCGAGCATCTGCTGGCGGCGCTCGGCGCGCTTGCCGCTCGGTGTCTTGCAAAAGTATTCGGCGTTGCGGCGCTTGGTGAGTGCATAGGGCTTGAGCGGCGCGTCCATGCCCGAGACGCAGCTCACGATGAAGCCCTCGAAGGTGTCGGCGTCCGGGTCGAACGAGGCGAGCCAATCGCCTGCGGCCTCGATGCGGGCGAGGGACGGGTCGATGGCGGGGTCGCGATAGGTGTAGAAGCTCGCATGGCGCGGGCTGGGGGAGCGGAAACCACAGCCGTAGGCCCCGCCCTTCACGCGGATCTCGTTCCACAGGTAGTCGTACGAAAGCGCGCTGGAGGCGACGCTCCAGGTGCCGTCGGTCTCGATTTCGAGCGTGCGTGGGTCGCAGGCGCGTGCGAGGTAGGTGACGTCGCTCGGGATGATGAAGGCCTCGCGCTTGTCCTCGGGCCAGGGTACATAGAGTTCCTTGGTGGCCGCGGTGCGGGGGCTGAGGCCCAAATCGCCGGCGGCGTTCCAGTAGCGTCGATAATCCTCGTCGCTTCCGGTGAAGCTCGCAACGGCGCCGGTCGAGGTGAAGATGCGGGCCTGCAGTTCGCGCAGGGTCTCGCACAGGCCCTCTTTGCGATCGTCGAAGTTGTCGAGCAAATCGCGCAGGAACAGGTAGAAGTCGACGCCGGAGAGCTGCTGGGTGAGCACGGCGGCCGGCGAACCGTAAGACATGGCGCGGGCGAGCGCGGCGCTGTGGCCGTTCATGAGGAAGCTCTGCTCCATGCCGATGCGCGTCTGCGTGAGGACATCGCGCATCCGCTCAGTGTCCTCAAAGACCGTTTCGGACCAGACCTCGCGCGGGATGCGCGCGAGTGCGTCCATCTTCTCGGATAGCGCGCCGGCCGACACGAGCAGGCGCGGGTGCGCGAGCTTCCAGTTGGGCTGCGTGGCGACTTCGGTTGTGAAGGAGAGGAAGCCGAGGTTGGCGCACACGTAGCTGTCGAGTTCGCCGGCGGTCATGCGCTCGGTGGCGAGTTGGTTCATGAGGCGCGTGAGCACGGTCACATACGGCAGCTCGGCAAAGGAGAGGTGGGAGAGGTCAAAGTAAGTGAGCGCGTAGGCGAGCTGGTGGGTGGGCAAGTCGTGGCGCAGGCAGGGGATGGGCGTCTGCTTGTCAATGACGAGCTGCGGCTCCGGACGGGCGGGGCCGATGTCGCTCACGTGCAGGCGCGGCAAGGTGGCGCGGGCCTCGGGCACATCCTCGGCCTCCTGGCGCTCGCGCAGGGCGGCGACGTCTTCGACGATGTGCTGGAGATCGGCATCGTCCATGGCCGCCTTGGCCGCGGCGAGCTCGGCCTCCTCCTCGCGCGAGGCCGCGGCGTCGTCGGCCACGGGGACGAGCTCGACGAGCGCACGATGCTCGCTCTCGAGGACGAGCTTACGCAGCAGGTCCTCGAAGTAGGTTCCGTCGAGTTCGCGATTGAGCTCCTCGTAGATGGGGCCGTACTCGATGCCGCGCGTGGCGGCCTCGTCGGCGTCGTCGTAGAGCCAGGTGCCGAGCGCGTCGCAGGCGAGCGCGACGCCATCGGCGTAGCCGTAGTCGCGCTGGCGCAGGTCGAACTCCTCGTTGGCGAGGATGGCCGCGAGGCGCTCGCGCGGGATGCCCTCCTTCACCAGGCGGAGGCATTCGTCCTCGATGACGCGGCGGAACTCGCGCGCGACTTCGGGTTTTGCATTCTGCAGGATGATGAGCGTGTGCGGCTGCAAAAGATCGCCGGAGGTGTAGCTCACCACGTTGCCGCCCAGGCCGGCTGCGAGGATGGCCTTCTTCACGGGGGCCTCGTTGGCGCCCATGAGCGCGTCGATGAGAACGTCGGCGGCCACAAGGCGTTTGCGGTCGGCCGCATCACCGATCACGTAGGCCATGCCCACCAGCGCGTTGTCCGGTGTGGTGGCCATCTCGACGCGTTCGTAATCGCAGACGAGGGGGTCTTGGCGCACGAGTGGGTTGGGCTCGCCCTTCGTTGCGGCGCCATCGGTCGAATGGGAGCCGGACGTCGCGTCGGCCTCGGCATCGCGAGCGGCCTGCAGCGCACGGGCACGCTCGGCCTCGTCGCGCAGACGGGGCCCGTCACCCAGATAGCGCTCATCCAGGAATGCGAGCTCGCGTTCGACCTCCATGTCACCGTAGAGCACGATATAGCTGTTCGCGAGGTTGTAATGGCGCGCATGCGTGTCGAGGAACTGCTCGTAGGTGAGCTGCGGGATGGCGCGCGGGTCGCCGCCCGATTCGCAGGCGTAGGCGGTGTCGGGGAACAGCGCGCGGTTGACCGCGTCGTCGAGGACGCTCATCGGATCGGAGAGCGCGCCTTTCATCTCGTTGAAAACCACGCCGTTGTAGCGCAGGGCGCCCGCCGCGAGCGGCGCGCCCTCGGGGACGTCGAGTTCGTAGTGCCAGCCCTCCTGCTCGAAAATCGCCCGCTTGGTATAGATGGCGGGGTTGAGCACCGCGTCCATGTAGACGTCCATGAGGTTGAGCAGGTCCTGCTCGTTGGTGGACGCGACGGGATAGACGGTTTTGTCGGGGTAGGTCATGGCGTTCAGGAACGTCTGCATGGAGCTCTTGATGAGGTCCACGAACGGCTCTTTCACCGGGAATTTCGCAGAGCCGCACAGCACCGAGTGCTCGAGGATGTGAAAGACGCCCGTGTCGTCGGTGGGCGGCGTTTTGAATGCGATGGAGAACGCCTTGTTCTCGTCCTCGCATGCGAGATAGAGCAGTCGGGCGCCGGAGGCGCGGTGGTGCAGCACGTAGGCGTCGGCATCGAGCTCGGCCAGAGTCTTTTTGCTGGTGACGGTGAAGCCGGAGACGGTCGATCCGAGCGGCAGAGTGGTGGCGGCGCGCTCGCACGCGGGAGTGGGTTGGTTCATGGGGGCTCCTTTATGGAGGTTGATTGCTGCGCCCAGTATACCCACTCGGCGCACGCTCACGTTTTCCGGTCGCTTGCGGTATCGTTGTCGGGGAGTCGGATTCGATGGGGGATGTGCATGACAGAGGAGCAGTTGGAATCTCGCGAGAACGAGCGTGAGCGCATGGGCCTCGCTTCGTCCATCAAGCCGGGCGCCGATGCCGACGCCGCTTCGCGCGCTCGTCGCCGCACGGTTCGCGAGCGCCTGAACGATCGTGAGGCGCGTCGCCTGATCGTCGGCGTGGTGGCCACGCTTTTGGGTGGTATTTTCTGGGGCTTCTCGGGAACGTCGGCGAGCTACCTGTTCGCCCATTACCAAATCGACACCATCTGGTTGCTGAGCATCCGCCAACTGCTTGCCGGCGCGATGTTCATGGTGGTGATCGTTCTGTTCGATCGCGCCCGCTTTATACAGTTGCTCAAGAACCCTCGCAACTTGGCGACCATGGCGGTGTTCACGGCGTTCGGCGTGTTTGGAAATTCGTTTTTCTACCTGCTCGCCATCCGCCTGACCAATGCGGGAACGGCGACGGTCATGCAGTGCCTGCAGCTCGTCATCATCATGGTATACACCTGCATCGTCACGCATCGCCTTCCGCGTCGACGCGAGCTCGCCGGCGTGGTGCTGGCCTTTGCGGGCGCGTTCCTCATTGCCACGGGTGGCGACCCCACCACGCTCGTGATCCCGCCCGCGGGCCTTGCCGTCGGCCTCATTTCGGCGATCGGCGCCGCCTGCATGTCGATCGTTCCGACCAAGATTCTGCCGATCTACGGCTCGTCCATCGTGACCGGATCGGCGATGTTCGTTTCCGGCCTGGTGATCTCGGCGTTCGTGCGTCCGTGGGAAAACGTGCCGGCGTTCGATGCCCCCGGCTGGCTCGCGTTGGCGATACTCATCGTGGTTGGTTCGTTCTTGGCGTACAACCTGTATATGCAGGGCGTTAAGGATATTGGCAGCGTGCGCGCGAGCCTGATCGGCACGGTCGAACCCGTTTCGGCCACCGTCACGAGCGCGCTTGTGCTGGGCACCGTGTTCGCCCCGACGGACTTGATCGGCTTCGCCTTGATCATCGCCATGGTGTTCCTCACGGTGTAGGTTGACCGACCGCTGCATATCGTTTGATCGAATGAAAAAGAGGCGCCCGGCTCGATATCGATTCGAGCCGGGCGCCTTTGCGTTGGCGGGCCTGTCGCCGCGGGCGGGACGGCATATCCTGCCTGTGGCTTACGCGCGCTTTACAGCTGGTACAGGTCGCCGAACTTCTTGGCGAGGTAGTCGCAGAAGAACGTGGCGTCGAAGGGTGCCCCGCAGGCGGCCTCGATGATCTCGGGGGCGTCCTTGCCGCGGCCCCAGCGCCAGACCTTGTCGCCCAGCCAGGCGCGCACCGGGGCGAGGTCGCCCGAGGCGCAGGCGCCCTCGAGGTCGATGCCGTCGCGCTCCATGGCCGGAACGTACTGCGCGTCGTAGGCGGAGCCGAGTGCGTACGTGGGGAAGTAGCCAAAGCTGCCGCCGCTCCAGTGCGTGTCCTGCAGTGCGCCCATGGCGTTGTTGGGAACTTCGAGGCCGAGGTACTTGCGGGTGAGGTCGGCCCACAGGCCGGGCACGTCCTTGGCGGTCGCCTCGCCGGAGAACAGCAGGCGCTCGATCTCGTAGCGGATCATGATGTGCAGCGGATAGGTGAGCTCGTCGGCCTCGGTGCGGATGAGGGACGGGGTCGCGATGTTGACCGCGCGGTACAGTTCGTCCTCGGTCACGCCGTTATAGACCTCGGGGACATGGCGGCGGAGCAGCCCGAGCAGCGGGGTCATGAACGCGCGGCTGCGGCCGACGGTGTTCTCGAAGAAGCGGCTCTGGCTCTCGTGGATGCCCATGGAGGTGCCGCCCTCGAGGCACGTGCGCGCGTAGGCCGGATCGACACCCAGCTCGTAGGCGGCGTGACCCGCCTCGTGGATGATCGAGTAAACGTTGGACATCAGGTTGTCCTCGTAGATGTGGGTCGCCACGCGGGCGTCGCCCACCGAGAAGCCCTCGGAGAAGGGATGCTCCGTAAAGGCGAGGCAGGTGTCGGTGTCGTTCAGGCCGACGAGGCGCATCAGGTCGAAGGACAGCGCGCGCTGGGTGGCGTCGTCCACGTGCGCGGTGAGGAAGGGCGCCTCGGGCTGCTCGCCGCGCTCGCCGATTGCCTGGACGAGCGGCACGACCGTCTCGCGCACCTGGCCGAAGAAGTGGTCGAATGCGGCGGAGTCCATGCCGCGCTCGTATTGGTCGAGCCAGACGTCATAGGGGTCGCGCGTGTCGTCGAGATAGGCGGCCTGGCGCTTGAGTGAGGCGACGATGCGGTCGATATAGGGCTCGAAGCTCGCCCAGTCGTCGGCGACCTTCGCTTTGTGCCACACGGCGTCAGCCTCGCAGGTGAGGCGGCTCCACGCCTCGACTTCCTCGGTGGGGAGGGCGAGGGCCTCGCGCTGATCGCGCGCGAGCGTGCGGATCTGGGCGACGAGCTTGGGGTCGCCGATCTCGCCTGCGGCGACGCCCTGCTCGAGCTCGCTCACAAGGGCGACGGCGTCATTGCTGGTGAGGAATTCGTGATGCTCGCCGGCGAGGGCCGCCATGGCCTCGCCGCGCGCGGCTGCGCCGTTCTCGGGGGCGATGGTGGCGCCGTCGAACTCGGCGATCTTCATGAGGTAGGAGCGGGTCCAGAGCTTGTTCTCGAGCGCATCGAGGCGCGCGGTGAGCTCGGCGGAGTTGGTCTCGGGCATGAGGCCTCCTTTTCGTGCTTCGCGGTCATTGCCCATGAGTGTACCCACCCGTCCCCGATTACACACTTTCCCGGGCGGCCAATGATGCGCAAACGGCCTGGCGCCATTGCCCGTAGCACTGTCGGCTGCGAAACCCGCCGCCCCTCGCCGATTAGCTCAAAACGTACAGCATTATGAAGTGAGTAAGATAAACGACAAAAATTAAAATAATGTCAGATATGTGAGTTAGAATCCCTTGCTCGTTGGAATAACCTGTCTGAGGGGGATCTATGAGCAATTCTAACGATGGCACGGGGCGCGCGCTGAGCATTATGAAGCGCATCGCTCTCGGCGTGGCGGGCTTCATTGTCGTTGCGTGCCTGCTGGTCGGTATCGCCGTTTTCACGCTGTTCGGAAACGAGCTCAAGACGCTCAACAGCATCAAGAAGATCGATGAGTACCCGCTGTACACCATGGACTACGCCGGCGACTACGGCATCGACGAGTTTTTGGAACAAGGGGGAGCATCCAATGACGCCGAGCTTATCGACTTTGTGGTGGGCCGACTGCTCAAGGGCCTACCAATTGAGATCGAGCTGCCCAATCTCGCCTGCTCGACGTTCAACGCGGAAACGCCTTCGGGCGACGCGGTCTTCGGCCGCAATTTCGACCTGGAGTTCTCGCCCGGCATGATGGTCCGCACGAACCCCGAGGACGGTTATGCGTCGCTGTCGATGGTGAATCTCGCGTTCATCGGATACGGTGAGGACAAGCTGCCCGATGATCTTGCATCGAGCATCGTGTCGCTGGCGGCGCCTTTCGCGCCGCTCGACGGTGTGAACGAGAAGGGCCTGGCCGTGGGCGTTTTGCTCATCGACACCGAGGCGACCGACCAGCGGACCGACCGCGTGGACATTACCACCACGACGGCCGGCGTGCCCGCCGAGGGGAAGACGTACATGGCGGCAACGAACTTCCTGCTCACGCCCGGTGAGTATGACTTCGGAGGTGGCGAGGACCGTTACGCCACCGTGATGGGCGCGCTCGAGGCGGTAGATGGCGTCATGGATGAGCAGCAGGCCATGGATACGCTTCAGAGCGTGAGCCGCGAGGTGAAGATCAAGGACAACGGCGAGGTTTTCCAAACGCAGTGGTCCGTGGTGTACAACCTCGATCGCGGCACGGCGAAGATCTGCATGGGTGGCAAGTACGACGAGGTTCATGAGCTGTCGATCGCGTAGGGAAGCGCAGGTATGCTATCATCTTGGCCACTGCGTTGACGGAGAGGTCGGGCCTCACCGCATCGCCGCAAAGAGAGGGAGGGCCACCGGCTGCGAGCCCACCCGCGGCGAGGAGCCCCGAGTTCACTCCCGAGCTGCGACCTGAACGGCGGGCGCCGGGGCGCGATGTGCAATTTGCACCCGTCCCCGATTGCACATGCTGAGTAGGGAAGCCGCGCGCCCGCGCGACATCGGGCAAAAGAGGGTTCGCCGGGCAGACAACCGGCGGCCAATCAAGGTGGTACCGCGGAATCTCATCCGTCCTTGGGAGTGCGAGCGATCGCACGATCCCAAGGGCGGATTTTTCTATGGAACAACGTGGCGCCGATATGGCGCCGATGGACGAGAGGGGAACAGATGAGCTTGATCGACGAGCTTGAGGAGCTCGAGCAGCGAGCCCGCGAGATGATCGAGAGCGCCGAGACGACCGAGAAGCTCGAGGCCGCCCGCGTGGCGCTTATGGGCCGCAAGGGCGAGATCACCGGCCTCATGCGCATGATGGGCAAGATCGAGCCCGAGGAGCGTCCGGTGCTCGGCAAGCGCGCAAACGAGATGCGCCGTATGGC
The DNA here is from genome assembly GCF_902364775.2 of Collinsella intestinalis. GTDB lineage: Bacteria > Actinomycetota > Coriobacteriia > Coriobacteriales > Coriobacteriaceae > Collinsella. The sequence goes on from NZ_CABJEU020000001.1 coordinate 266,748, forward strand.
CGAGACCCTGCTCGACGGTCGCATGAAGGACCTCAAGCGCGCCGCCGTGCGCGAACTCATGGCCACGGAGGCCGTTGACATCACGCTGCCCGGTGCCCGTCCGCAGATCGGCCATGCGCACCTCATCAACCAGATCATCGAGGAGATCGAGGACGTCTTCTGCGGTATCGGCTATACGGTCGAGGCCGGCCCGCAGGTCGAATCCAGCTGGTATAACTTCACCGCGCTGAACGCGCCGCTCGATCACCCGAGCCGTTCCGCGCGCGACACCTTCTACGTGAAGGACAATGCCCCCGGCACCGCGGCGCACCCCGAGGAGCACGCCCACGGCGAGTCCGACGTGCTGCTGCGCACCCAGACCTCCGGCGTGCAGGTGCACACCATGGAGGCCCAGGAGCCGCCCATCTACATGATCGCCCCGGGCCGTGTGTATCGCCCCGATACGGCCGATGCCTGCCACCTGCCCCAGTTTCATCAGATCGAGGGCCTCGTTGTGGATAAGGGCATCACCTTCGGCGACCTCAAGGGCACGCTCGATTACTTCGTGAAGTGCATGTTCGGCGAGGACCGTGCCACGCGCTACCGCCCGCACTTCTTCCCGTTCACCGAGCCCTCCTGCGAGGTCGACGTGAGCTGCGGCGTGTGCGGTGGCGAGGGTTGCCCCTTCTGCAAGCATTCCGGTTGGATCGAGATCTTGGGCTGCGGCATGGTCGACCCCAACGTCCTGCGCAACTGCGGCATCGATCCCGAGGTCTACTCCGGCTTCGCCTTTGGCGCCGGCGTCGAGCGCATCGCGGCGCTCCGCTACGACTTGCCCGACCTGCGCACGCTGGTCACCGGCGACATGCGTTTCCTGAATCAGTTCTAAGAAGATGTTCGAGACCTCAATTTGGGGACTGTCCCTAAATTGAGGTGCTTATAGAAGAGGTTTGAGATGAAAGTTTCTTACGACTGGCTGAAGAGCATGGTCGAGCTGCCGGAGGACCCCTCCGAGCTTTCCCGTGAGTTCATCCGCACCGGCACCGAGGTCGAGGCCATCGAGACGGTGGGCGAGTCCTTCGATCGCATCGTGACGGCCAAGGTCCTCTCCAAGGAGGCCCACCCCGATTCCGATCACCTGTGGGTCACCATGGTCGACGTGGGCACCAACAACGTGGACGCCGAGGGCAACCCGGAGCCCCTGCAGATCGTGTGCGGCGCACAGAACTTCAACGAGGGCGACCGCATCGTGACCGCGATGATCGGCGCGGAGCTCCCCGGCGACATCAAGATCAAGAAGGGCAAGCTGCGCGGCGTCGTGTCCATGGGCATGAATTGCTCCGCGCGTGAGCTTGGCCTCTCCGCCGATCACGAGGGCATCATGATCCTTCCCGAGGATGCGCCCATCGGCATGCCGTTTGCCCAGTACGTGGGCACGTCCGATACGGTGCTTGACTGCGAGATCACTCCGAACCGCGCCGACTGCCTCTCCATGATCGGCATCGCGCGCGAGGTCGGCGCCATCTACGACCGCGACTTCCACGTCGACCTGCCCGCCGTCGCCGCCGAGTCCGGCGCCCCGACCGCCGAGACCGTCTCGGTCGAGCTCATCGACGAGGGCCTGTGCGATCGCTACGTCGCCCGCGTGGTGCGCGATGTGAAGGTCGGCCCCTCGCCCGAGTGGCTCGTCCAGCGCCTCAATTCCTGCGGCATCCGCACGCACAACAACGTCGTGGACATCACCAACTACGTGATGATGTTCACCGGCCAGCCGCTGCACGCCTTCGACCTCAACGCATTCGAGGAGAAGGGCGGCAAGCGCACCGTGGCCGTGCGCGCGGCGCGTGAGGGTGAGGTCTTCCGCACCCTCGACGACGTGGAGCGCACGCTCTCCGCGGGCATGGGCCTCATCGCCACCGGCGAGGCCGGCGCCACCCCGGTCGCGCTTGCGGGTGTCATGGGCGGCATGGAGTCCGAGGTTACCGACGCCACCGTCGACGTGCTGGTGGAGAGCGCCTGCTTCAACGCCGGCCGCACCTCCCACACCAGCCGCGACCTCGCGCTGATCTCCGACGCCTCCATCCGCTTCGAGCGTCAGGTCGACGAGACCGGGTGCGTGGATGTTGCCAACATCGCCTGCGCCCTCATCGAGCAGCTTGCCGGCGGCAAGGTTGCCCCGGGTTGCGTGGACGTCTATCCCGCGCCCAAGCAGCTCGCTCCCATCAGCCTGCGCCTTTCCCGCGTGCACGAGCTGTGCGGCGCCGCGATCGAGCCCTCTTTCATCGAGACGGCGCTTACGCGTCTCGGCTGCTCCGTCGAGGCCGAGGGGGAGGGGGATGCGCGCGTGTTCGCGGTTATGCCCGCCACGTTCCGCCCCGACCTCACCCGTGAGATCGACCTGATCGAAGAGGTCCTGCGTCTGTGGGGCATGGATCGCGTCGAGGCCACCATCCCGGCGGCCAAAAACCACATCGGCGGCCTCACTCGCGAGCAGCAGCTCACCCGCAAGGTCGGCCAGATCCTGCGCGCCTGCGGCCTCAACGAGACCATGAATTTCTCCTTCGCCGCCCCCGGCGACCTCGAGCGTATCGGCATGACGGACGAGGGCCGTGGATGCCCGGTCGAGATCATGAACCCGCTGGTGGCCGAGCAGACCGAGATGCGCCGCTCGCTCATCCCAGGCTTGCTGCAGTCCGTCGAGTACAACATCAAGCACAGCACCGCAAACGTGCAGCTGTATGAGATTGGCACGCTGTTCTTCGGCCGCGAGAACGCCAGCGCGCCGAAGGAGCGCGAGTCCGTGGCGGGCGTGCTTTCCGGCTCCATGGGCGATGTGACCTGGAATTACAAGCCCATGCCGCTTCGTTTCTTCGACGGCAAGGGCGTTGTTGAGGAGCTGCTCTCCCAGCTGCGCACGCCTAAGGTCCGATTCCGCCCCGCCGACGGCGACGACTATGCGTTCCTGCAGCCCGGCCGCGGCGCCGAGGTGCTCTCCGGCGGTACGGTTCTCGGCTGGGTCGGTGAGATCCATCCCGATGCGCGCGACGTCTACGGCATCGATATCCCCGTGGTGGCCTTTGAGCTGAATCTCGAGGCGCTGATCAAGGGTGCCGGCGCTCAGGAGGCCTATCGCGAGTTCTCCCAGTTTCCGAGCGTCGAGCACGATCTTGCCATCGTTGTTGACGACGACGTGACTTGCGAGGACCTGGAGCGCCGCCTGCGCTCCGCCGGCGGCAAGCTGCTCGTGGGCGTGCGCCTGTTCGACGTGTACCGCGACCCGGTGCGCGTGGGTGCTGGCAAGAAGTCCATGGCCTTCGCGCTCACCTATCGCGCCGACGACCACACCCTTACGAGCGAGGAGGTCGAGCGCGCTCACTCCAAGCTGGTGACGAAGGTGTGCAAGGCCACCGGCGGCGAGGTCCGCAGCTAGTGCCTAGCTGGAACATACATATCGCGCATGCGGAGCGGCTGCTCAAGGGCGGCGGCTCCGTTGCGCGCGCTGTGCGCGACGGCAATGCGTTTCTCTTCGGAAACTTGATTCCCGATATCTACGTGGGTTACATGGTGCCCGGCGTGGTGCGGCCCGTTCCGTATCGCGTGACGCATTTCGCCAAGCCCGAGCACATCCCAAAACCGCGTGCGGGCGAGTTCTTCGATGCGTACGTGCTGCCGCTCGCGCGCGAGTGCGGGTTGCTGGATGCGTTCGGCGACGATTGCGCAACGGGGGGAGGTTTCGGGGCGCCCGGTTCTGCCTCCGGTGCCTCCGGTTTCGCGGACGCCGGGAAGCACGCCCCGGCGCTGCCCTGGCACGCCCCGGCCTCCCTGGCGGCCGAGGTCGCCCACGTTTCTCCCGCGCACACGCCGACGTTCGAGTGGGATTTCGATGTGGCCCAAACTGCCGCGTGCCAGCGTGACGCGTTCGCGACCTCCCGACGCGCGTTGAGCCGCGATGAGCTGCGACGCTCCCTGTTCGACATGGTGCTCGGCACATGGGTTCACCTGCTTGCCGACTGCACATGGAACCAGGCCGTGAGCGATTTGCTTGATGCGCGTGGCGAGCAGCCCAGTCGGGATTTCCGTATCAAGAAGCAGGGCGATTTCGACCTGTTCGGCAAGTCTCTCGAACTCGATCTCATGCCGCGTCTTACGCCACAGCTCATCGAGGTCGCGGCGGCGTTTCCTCAGTACGAGATCGATGCGGCGTCGGTATCTGCGACCTGCGCCATCGCCCATGAGACCGTGCGCACCAATCACCCGGTCACCGGCGCTGCGTACCGCCTGCTCGATGAGGAATTTTTCAGTCGTGTCTTCGCCGAGGTCAACGCACGAGCAGAGCGCGAGATGGAGTACGCGGGATCCCGTGAGAACTCAGCGAACCAGCTGTTCCCAGTTCGAAAGGACCTCGCACCTTAGGTCGCGCTCGGCGGCTTCCATGCCCGCCGATTTCGCCTTCCGCCGTTTTCCGAGCAACGACGACAAGTGGGCCGACAGACGATGGAACCTCCCGGGGTTATAGAGTTGCTCGGCTGTCACCATGATGACCTCGATACCCATGCGCTTGAGGCCGAGCATGCGGTTGGAGTCTATTCCGCCCGCTCGGCCCCCATCGTGAACCATATGGCCCTGAAGCTCGATATCGATTGTCGGATGGATGTCGTTTTCGGGGAAAAGGATGTCGGCGTAGCAGGTTGATTGGCCGGCGAGGATGCGGGCGTCGCGGTTCAGCGTGATGGGGTGGTTGTTGACGATGGGCCCTAGCCCTTCGCCGCCGCGTCGTCGCGTAAGGTTCAACAGCATGGATGCTTGCACTTCGAGGGGAGACGCCGTAACGCCCGTGACCGCGCGTGCGGCCTGGCAAAACTGGCGATGGCCGTGCATGCCCTTGCTTTCCTCGCAGAACCCGCGAAGCTCATGAAGCGTCACGAGCGGGTCGCGGTGCCAAAGAGACGTCGGTTTGCCCACGTGGTCATACACTTGTCGCCATCCTCCCGGCCATACGAGGCGCTGATTGCGCAAGCGGTCGAGCTCGTGCTGCATTTCTTTGGTGGGCGCGTAGACGGTGAATGTCCCGCAGAGTTCGTAAGCGGCCATGGTGAGACGGTGCACCGAGACGAGCGGCGCCAAGGTGAGCAACGTCATGAGCGGCGAGGTGTACTGAACACCGACTTCGTTGTTTTCCCAGATAGCTGAACTCGGGAGGCCCCCGCTCCAGACGTGGTCCTTGATTGCCGAAGACCGTGTTCGGGCTGACGGGCTGTCGCACAGGGTGTGTATTGGAAGATTTAGCCAAGGACCCAGGTCGTTCGACCGGGAGATGGCGCTGCGTTGCCGGCGCGTCGAAAAACGGGGAAACTCTGGGAGCAGCAGTGTGACCTGGGGTGGGATTCGATAAAGCTCAAAGGCGCTGGCGCCGCAAATCACCTGTTCCATTAAATACCCCCTCCCTCGATGAATGAGCTTGTACCCAAAGGGGGAGTCGGATTGCGCAAGGGCGATTGAAGTCAATTCATCGACTTTTGGTAATTAGTTTTCCAGACTGGCCGGTGGCAACGCATTCTGGCGCGTAAGACACCTGGTCGTGTGCATCCAAATGGGCCTTATATCTCGAGGAAGCGATAAGTAATTACCAAAAGTCGACGAATTGAAAACGGCGTGCTGAAGAAGTGCATCAATTGGGCTATTTTTGCCTAGCGGATGCATAGCGGCCAGAAGATGTGGCCCGAGGGGATCTGCGCCATTTTTCCAGACGGACGATCGTGCCGTTCTTGATCTTTCGAAAGCGTGGGATTTCGTTTGGCGGGATTGAGATGGTGGTTTTACCTGCAAGAGGCTTTACTGTCAGAAGGTCTATTGGCGTCGGGCACCGGACGCGCTGTCGAGATTGCCGATGTCACAAAAGGAAGGGGCACCGAAGGTGTGATCGGCGCCCCTTAAGCGGATATATGTTGTTCCGAGCAACGGGTTAGCAGGCGTCCTGCTCGGCCACGGCTTGCATGGCCACGGCGCCGATGAAGTTCACCGGCTGGCAGAAGTTGGGCTGGAAGAACAGGTCGACGTTGGCGAGCTGATCGATGGTGAAACGCGCCTGGATGGCGATGGAAATCGCATTTGCTGCCTCGGCCACGTCGTGGCGGCACAGGAATTGGGCGCCCAGCACGCGATGGGTCTCGGGATCCCAGGTGAGGGTCGCGGTAACCGGCGTGGTGGTGAGCATGAAATCGGGACGGTAGTCCTGGACGATGGTAGTGGAGCGGGTGTTCACGTCGCGGGCCTCGGCACCTGCCTGGGTGAGACCGCTCGCCGCAAGGGACAGGTCATAGAGCTGCACGGCGCTGGTTGCCTGCGTGCCCATGTACTTCTGCATGGGCTCTTCGATATTGGCAGCCACGAGCAGGGCCTGGCGCACGGCGTTGGTGGCCAGCGGGATGTAGTCATAGGTGCCGGTAGGGTTGTAGAGCACGGTGCAGGAGTCGCCGGCGGCGAGGATGTCGGAGCTGGCCTCGGTGCTGCCGGCCGGGAATGCGCGCATGTACTCGTCGGTTTTGATGGCGCCGTTGGGAAGGGTTTCGAGCTGGCCCTCGAACAGATCGGTGCGGGGAAGGAAGCCGGCGCCCATGATGGCGTAGTCGACATCGTATTCACCGGCGGTGGTCACGACGGTGACGCCAGTGCCGCTCTCGTTCAGACGGAACTCAGTGACCATCTGGCCCAGTGCGAGTTCCACGCCGTGCTCGGCGTACACAGCTTCGACCTGCTCGGTGATGGGCGCATCGAAGTTTTTGGCGAGTGCGCGATCGAGGCCGTCGATGAGGGTGGCGCGCACCCCGGCCTCGCTGAACTGCTCGACGAGCTCGGCGCCGATGTATCCCGCGCCGATCACGGCGACGGAATCCGCCTGCATGGCGTTCTCCTTGATGGCCTTGCCGTGGTCCCAGTTCTTGCACAGCATCACACGACCATCTTCAAGGCCCTCGGCCAGACCGGGGATGGGCGGGGTGACGGGCTTGGAGCCAGTCGTGACGACGAGCTTGTCAAAAACGTAGGTCGACTCCTCGCCGCTGGTGAGGTCGCGCGCCACGAGGGACTTGCCAGCGACATCGACGGAAAGCACATCGTGCTGCATGTGCATTTGCGCGCCGAGCTCGGTGAGAGCTGCGGGGGAGGAGTAGAACATGCGGTTGGGGTCGCTTACGTGACCGCCGACCCACAGCGCGATGCCGCAGGAGAGGAACGACAGGGTGTCGTTGCGCTCGAAGACGTGCACGGTCCAATCCGGGTGCGCGGTGAGGATCGACTGAGCGGCGAACGTGCCGGCGTGCGTGCAGCCAACAACGGCGACGGTCTTAGGGGTGGAGGCGGTGGTCATGGTGACTCCTTTGAGGTAAAACGTGTCAGCACTTGAAATGATACAAAAAAGCAAACAGTTAGCAAGGGCAAACTGGCAAACGGGCGGAGCGGCCGGGCGGTGTGCGGCGCCGCGCCCGCATGCGGTAAGATTTTGTCGAATAAGCCAAGCGGAACCATGTGTCACGAACAGGAGCGCATATGTCTTTTGCCACAAAAGCCGCAGCCCCGGCCACGACGGCAGCCGAGGACCTGCTCGACTTCATCGCCGAGAGCCCCACGATGTTTCACAGCGCCGCGGCTATTCGCGCGCGCTTGGATGAGGCTGGTTTCACTTACCTGAGCGAGGGCGCCGCATGGGAGGTGCGCCCGGGAGGCGCGTACTACACGCAGCGCAACGGATCGAGTGTCGTGGCTTGGCGCGTGGGCGAGCGTGTGGTCGCTCCGGCTTTTGCCTCCGATGTTGCCAAAGCCGCCGAAGGCGCCGCCGGATCCATCGATGTCGTCGCCGGATCGGCCGGTGACAGTGCCCCGTACCACTTCCAACTCACGGCCTCGCATTCCGACTCCCCCTGCTTCAAGGTAAAGTCGAATGGCGAGCTCGAAGGTCCCGCCGGTTATGTGCGCTTGGACACCGAGGCCTACGGCGGCATGATGGACTACACCTGGTTCGACCGCCCGCTTTCGCTCGCTGGACGCGTGTTGGTGCGAGAGGGCGCGCGTATCGAGAGCCGTCTCGTGGCCCTCAATCGAGATGTCGCGCTTATCCCGAGCCTTGCAATCCACATGGACGGCGGCGTGAACAAGGGCTTCGCCCCCAATCGCGCAAGCGATTTGTTCCCGCTGCTCTCCGCGGGCGACTTGGCGAATGGTTCGCTCGACATGATCGTGGCCGATGCCCTCGAAATCGATCCCGCCCAGATCGTGTCGCGCGACCTGTTCCTGGTCAACCGCGAGCGCGGCCGTGTGTGGGGTGTCACCGGCGAGTTCATTTCCTCGCCCCGCCTCGACGACCTCATGTGCGCTTACACTTCGCTTGTCGCCTTTATGAACGGCGGGAACGAGCATGCCGTCTCGGTCTATGCGTGTTTCGACAACGAGGAGGTCGGCTCGGAAACCAAGCAGGGTGCTGCATCGACGCTTTTGGTCGACACCCTTTCCCGCGTGAACGCCGCCTTGGGCTTCGGCCCCGAGGAGTACGTCCGCGCGCTCTCCGCTTCCATGCTCGTGAGCTGCGACAACGCACATGCACAGCATCCCGCGCATCCCGAGCTCGCCGATAGCCTCCATGCTCCGCAGATGAACGGCGGCATCGTGGTGAAGGAGGCGGCCAACCAGCACTATTGCACCGACGCCTTCAGCCGTGCCGCGTTCACCGCCGTGCTCGACGACGCCGAGATTCCGCATCAGGCGTTTGCGAACCGCAGCGACAAAGCTGGTGGCTCCACGCTCGGCAATATTTCGAACATGCAGGTGAGCGTGCATGGAGTCGATGTCGGGTGTGCCCAGCTCTCTATGCATTCGTGCATGGAGACGGCCGGGGCCCGCGATGTTGACCTTGCCATCGAGGCGCTCACGGCGTTTTACGATACGAACGTCCGCATCGACGGTGCCGATTCGATTGAGCTCGGCTAGACGAGTATCATCCCAGCAGATGCGAACCTTGATAAAGGGGCGGCGCACCACATTGGATGCGCCGCCCCTTTCCGTGCCGGTTTATCGGATGAAGCTCGTGAAGGACCCGGCTTCCCGATCGGGTAGGCCGATTCCGGCCTCGCGCCCCGCCTCGAGGGATTTGAGCAGCCAGGCCATGTTGCGCCCGAGCTGTCTCATCGTCCACAGCCCCTCCTGGTCCTGTTCGACCTCTTCGGGCGTGCATCCATGGACCATGTTCCAGTAGCGAGAGCTCACAATCGGCATGTTCGAGATGGTGAAGAACTTCTGCATGTCGTCGAGGGCGGCTGTGGTGCCGGCGCGTCGGGCAGACGCGATGGCTGCGGCGGGCTTGAAGCTCAATACGTCGGGCGCGCCCGCTTTGCCGTTGGAGTAGAACAGGCGGTCCATGAAGCCCATGAGGGAGCTGGCGGCGTGGGCATAGTGGACGGGCGCGCCGAAGACAAATCCGTCCGCCTGCTCGGCAAGCACGCGAAACTCGTTGACGGCATCGTCGAAGATGCAGGCGCCGGTTTCGCGGCAGCGTCCGCACGCCATGCAGCCGGCGGCGGGCTTGGCGCCGATCCAGAAGATCTCGCTTTCGATTCCGTGCGCATCAAGCGTCGCGGCGACTTCGGCAAGCGCGCGGTGAGTGCAGCCGTTCTTGTGTGGGCTTCCGTTGACGAGCATGACTTTCATGGCGCTTCCTCCCTCGTTGCTCCGCATGTATATGCGGCCATTGTCTGCGTTCTCATCAGTTTAGTTCGTTCTACGGCGATACGGCGCGGGCCTTGATGGGCATCTGGTATAGTTCCGCAGGTGAAAGAAATGAATGGGCGAGGATTTGCTGCGCCCATATGAGAAAGGAGCGCCCATGATCAAGGAGCTCGTGAAGGACGAGGCCATCCTCTCCACCCCGTGTGAGCCCGCCACCGCCGCCGACGCGGAGATCGCGCAGGACCTGGTGGATACCTTGCTGTCCATCGAGGACGCCGCCTGCCTGGCTGCCAATCAGATCGGCGTGACCAAGGCCATCTGCGCCCTGGCCGACGACGAGGGCAACACGCTCGTGATGTACAACCCCAAGGTCCTGTTTGGCATGGGTGCCTTCAAGGCTGAGGAGAGCTGCCTCACCCGCGAGGGTTCCGTCAGGGTGACCCGTTTCGTCAAGATCAAGGTCGCTTACGACGAGCTGGTCGACGGCGAGCTCAAGCCGCGCAAGCGCGACTTTGTCGAGTGGCCTGCCGAGCTCATTCAGCACATGTGCGACCACTGCCAGGGCAAGCTGGTTTAAGTTGCCCAACAGGCAAATCGTTCCACATGGACATGCCCGGACTTGGATGTTGCCCTGCTCTGCGTTTTGCCCTGTGCCCTGATTTGACCTGCATCTCTAACCTTAAAACCCGGATCATCCGGCCGATAGCGGTTCTGGATGGTCCGGGTTTTTATGTGCGATGGAAATCGCGGCCGTTCTGCGTGCTCGTGTGCGATGGGGATCACGGCGCCCTGCGTGCCCGTTTCGACGAGAACGGGCAGGGCGCGAGAGTGAGCGGGGTGATTATGACGTTCGGCGCACGCGTACTGCGGTGCCGCAAGCGGTGGTCATGATCATCTCGGCAAAGGTCTCGTACCCCACGTTCGCGCCAATGACTGCGTTGGCGCCGAGCGCCTCGGCGCGCTGCGACATCTCGCGCAGGACCTCCTCGCGCGCCTGGGCCATTTCGTCTTCATATCCTGCAGATCGCCCGCCGAACACGTTGCGCAGCCCGGCACCGATATCGCGGAACATGTTGATGCCGCTCACGGCCTCGCCAGTGACGATTCCGAGGTATTCGACCACCTCGTAGCCGTCGAGGTTGTTGGTGGTAGTGATGGTGAGCATGGTCCCTCCTTTTGACGGTAATTTCTTATACCCAACCGTTCGTTTTGGAAGAAGTGGTCAAAAAGGGTTGATAGTGCGCCGATCGGTGACGGGAGCGAAAACATGTATAGCCGCTGGTTTGATGAATCCGCAGGTCGCGCAAGGGTGCGCTTCGGGCACATGTCCCGCATGGAGGCGTTCGTCGTGTGTACCCCGCAATCGCTCAATCGAATCCAGGGGTTTTGTTGGGGGCGGACTGCATGGTCGGCGCACAATTAGGGTATTTTGACCAGAAATTGGAAAACGTACGAAAAGGAGGCGAAATCGTATGCAAATCGACGCCAATCTTATGCAATCTCTCATATGGGCCGCGATGGGCTGCGGCTTCACCTGGCTCATGACCACAGCCGGCTCGGCCGTGGTGTTCTTCTTCCGCAAGGACCGCGCCGTCACCCACCGCATCTTCCTCGGGTTCGCCGCGGGCGTCATGATCGCTGCGAGCGTCTGGTCATTGCTCAACCCTGCCATCGAGCAGGCCGAAGAGCTCGGCCAGGTCGGCTGGATCTCGGCGGCGGGTGGTTTCTTGCTCGGGGTGGCGTTCCTCATGGCGCTCGACACTTTTCTGCCCCATCTTCATATGGAGGGCGATGACCCCGAAGGCGTCAAGACGAGTTGGAAACGCACCACGCTGCTCGTTTCGGCTGTGACCTTGCACAACATTCCGGAGGGAATGAGCGTTGGCCTGTTGTTCGCGATGGCGGGCCAGAGCTCGGGCCCTGAACGGACGGCGTATCTCGGCATGGCGATGGCGCTTGCTATCGGCATGGGCTTGCAGAACTTTCCCGAGGGCGCGGCGATTTCCCTGCCATTGCGACGCGAGGGGATGAGTCGAGGTAAGGCGTTTGTGATGGGCAGCCTGTCCGGTATTGTCGAACCGATTTTCGGCATTCTCGTGGTGCTGGTGAGTTCGCAAATCACGCCGTTCATGCCTTGGATGCTCGCCTTTGCCGCTGGTGCGATGATCTACGTCGTCGTTGAAGAGCTGATTCCCGAGGCGCATCTTGGGGAGCATTCGAACATCGGTACGTTGGGGGTCATCGCGGGCTTCGTGGTCATGATGGTGCTCGACGTCGCATTAGGTTAGTCAGTCGGTAAACAGCGGTATATCGCTCATCGAAAAAGGCCCTCGGGAGTCCCGAGGGCCTTTTCTTGATATGTACGATGCCGCTACTTGCCGCTGCCCGCCGCTACTTGCCGTTGCGCGCGTCAGATCCGTGGCGCGCCTCGTGGATCTCGCGTGCGGCGGCGGCTCGGGCTTCGCGTGCGTCGCGCAAGGCGTTGTGCGCGCCGACCGTCTTGCTGCGCGCGCCGCGCAACGTCTCGGCGAGCTGCGGGTTCGTTTCGGCTACACGCGTCACGAGCGGTCCGTCCAGCTCCTCCTGCGTGGGCTCGGACAGGAAGTCGATGGCGTATTGGGCGGCGACCATGGAGCCCTTGGCGAGAACCGATTCGTCTACCTTGAAGAAGCACGAATGCTGGGCGAACGTCGCCCCGATCTGCGGGTTGCGGCAGCCCACGAACGCCAGTACGCCCGGAACTCGGCGCAGGTATTCGGAGAAGTCCTCTCCCGACATGGTGCCGCGGTAGCTGCCAACGCCCTCGGACCCGAGCGTTTTGAGGACCGCCTGGCGGCAGCGCTCACTTGCGGCGGGTTCGTTTTCGACCTTGTAGTTGGCGATGGTGTAGTCGGAGAGCTCGGCTTCGGCGCCATGAGCCTGCGCGATATGCACCGCGATGCGTTCGATGAGCGCGGGCATGAGCTCGTGGGTCGCCGTGGAATAGGTACGCACGGTGCCCTCCATGTGGGCCTCGCCGGCAATGACGTTGCGTGCGCTACCGGCGTGGAGCTTGCCCACGGTGACCACGGCGGGCTCGTAGGGGGAGAGCTCGCGGCTCACGATGGTCTGCAGCGCATTCACGATTTCGGCGGCGACCATCACGGCGTCGCTGCCGCGTTGCGGCATGGCGCCGTGGCAGGACGTGCCGTGCACGTCCACGCGGAACCAATCGGTGTTGGCCATGCGCGGACCGGGTTCGCAGCTGATGGTGCCCGCGTCTACCTCGCTCCAGATGTGCATGGCAAACGCGCCGTCGACACCCTCGCATACGCCGGCCTCGCACATCATGCGTCCGCCGGAGCCGTTCTCCTCGGAAGGCTGGAACACAACGCGGATCTCGCCGTGGATGTCGTCGGTCATGTGGCGCAGGACCTGCAGGGCGCCGAGCATCATGGCGATATGGCAATCGTGGCCGCAGGCGTGCATGCAACCTTCGTTGACGCTCGCGAATTCGTCGTCGGTGCGCTCGGTGACGGGCAGTGCGTCGATGTCGGCGCGCATGAGCAGGCGTCGGCGCGGCGTGCCGTCCTCGCGATAGGCGTCCGGCGCGGTTCCGCGCAAAGTCGCAACGAGGCCGGTCTCGAGCGGCTGCTCGTAGGGGATGTTCATGGCGTCGAGTTGGCCGGCGATATCGGAAGTGGTCCGCACCTCCTGAAGGCTCAGCTCGGGGTGTTTATGGAAGTGGCGGCGCTGCTTGATGATGTAGGGCTCGAACTCGGCGGCGATGTCTTGAATCGCCGCGGTGATCTGGTCGGCATCGCGGTGCTCTTTGTGGGCCATGATTTGCTGTGCTCTGGTCTTGGGCATGGTATCCGCCTTGCTTTTCGAGGGGCGCTTCGGCGCCCGCGCCTATCTGCTGCCTTCTACCATACTCCTTGAAATGCGAAAACGGGCTGCGGATATCGCTGGGGCCCGGAAGACGAACCGCCTCCCATCTCGTGATCATGAGAGATGGGAGGCGGTTCAAGTTTGTGCGCCCGACAGGGTGCTGGTTATTTTTTGAGTGCTTACTGGTTTTCGGAAGTACTGGGCTCGTCAGTTGCGCTCGGCGTATCCGTCGCGGCGGGCGCGGCGGTCTTCTCATCGGTGGCCTTACCGTTGTCGCCCTTAACGCGTTTGGCGATCTTCTTGGCGCTGCGCTTGAGATTGGTGAAGAGGCCGCCGGCGGGATGTGCGGCGTTGAAGGCGTCGCGCTTGTCGCGCTTCAGGCGCTCTTCGACCAAGATCTCACCGTAATCGGCGAGGAACTTGTCGTAGAACTCGACGGCCCCATCGATGTCCTCTTGGTTGGGGCGTCCCTTGTTCATGCCGCCCACGAACTTGTATGGACCGAAGGTGTCGAAGCCAGGGCAGCCGTAGGTGCACATGAGGGTGGCCATCTTCATGCGGCACACGCCGTCGAGGTCGCCGCCGTTGAACTTGGCGGCGCCGCCGTAGGTCATGAGGCCGATCACGTTGTCGCCGTCGCGCAGGCAATGGTCGCATACGCGCAGGACGTCCTTGTCGAACTTGGTGTAATAAATACCGGAGCCGACGATGATGATGTGGTAGGGGGAGAGGTCGGGATACTCCTCCTTGCCGAGCGTCGCAACATCGATGGTGTCGATCTCGGGGTGGGCGGCGACCAGGGCGTCGACGAGCTTCTTGGTGTTGCCGTGGTGCTTGGACCTGTAGAGGATGACCGTTCTTGGATCCATGGTCGGGCCTTTCGTGATGAGCGGGTTGGCGTGGTTGGGCGTGCGGGCCCGTGTCCACGGCGGTTACGAGTGCATGAGCGCGCGAACCGCAGGTGGATGAATCAATTGAGGCAACTGGTATTAAAACGAGTCAAACCGGCTACCTGAAAATAGATACCAATCAATTCAAATCTTCATAATTGTATAACCAGTGGCACATTTAGCCAGCAGGTTTACGGGCGAACACGCTGGAAGCAGAGAACCTGCGCAAACGCTTACAGGGCGTTAAACGGTAGCGAATAAGCAGTTGAGCACAACCAGAAGGGATGAACGGTCGCTTTTTACCGATAAACGGTTCGAAACCAGAAAAACCCGAAATTTCGGAAACAGAACATTCACAACTGGTATAGTGAATAACGACTTGTTACGTGGTTACTACCAGTACCGCACCAAATTACGCGGTGGGAACAGGAAAGAAGGATTAATGGTCGGCTTTATTTTGACTGGTCATGGCAACTTCGCCAATGGCATCAAGAGCGCGCTCGATATGGTCGCTGGTGATCAGGAGGCGTTCGAGATCGTTCCCTTCGAGGGTTCCCAGGCTGCCACCTATGGTGACGACCTCCGTGCCGCCATCACCAAGATGCGCGGCGAGTGCGAGGAGGGCGTTATCGTCTTCGTCGACCTGCTCGGCGGCACTCCCTTCAACCAGTCCATGATGATCGCCAACGATGTCGACAAGCTCGAGATCGTGACCGGCTCCAATCTTCCTATGATCATCGAGCTGCTCTTCGCCCGCAATGGCGCCACCGACGTGACCGCTCTCGCCGAGCAGGCCGTCACCGTGGGCCAGCAGGCCGTCACCCGTCAGTCCCTGGCTTCCGTCATGGGCGCCGCTGACGAGGACACCGCCGAGGACGGCATCTAATGGAGAACTTCGGGCAGAACGTTCTCGCCTCCTCCGTCGCCCTGCTGCTCATCATGGCGGTCATGGGCGTCGTCTACTTCATCTGGTCCAAGGCCAACATGAAGAAGAAGGTCAAGTACTTCGAACACATCCACACCGACCTGGCACCCGGCCAGCGTGTGATGTTCGGCGGCGGCATCTTCGGCGACGTGAAGAGCGTCAACGGTGACGTTGTCGAGGTCAAGGTCCGCTCCGGCGCGACGCTCGACGTCTCCCGCTACGCGATCCAAGAGATCGTCAAGTAGCTTAAAGAGATCAAGCCTCGCCGATAAGAGGCTCAATCCCTTAGGTAGTAAAGGCCAGTACGCGAATACGAAAGGACGGATCGCAATGGCAGAGCCCAATATCCTTCTCACCCGTATCGACAATCGACTGATCCACGGTCAGGTTGCCACCCAGTGGAACTCCACCCTGGGTTCCAACCTCATCCTCGTTGCCAACGACGAGGTCTCCACGAACACCATGCGCCAGAACCTCATGAAGATGGCTGCTCCCACCGGTGTTCAGACCCGCTTCTTCTCCATCCAGAAGACCATCGACGTGATTCACAAGGCCTCCCCGGCCCAGAAGATCTTCATCGTGCTCGACTCTCCTCAGGACGCGCTCAAGCTCGTCGAGGGCGGCGTGCCGATCAAGAAGCTCAACATCGGCAACATGCACATGGCCGAGGGCAAGCGTCAGGTCGCTACCACCGTCGCCGTCAACGACGACGACGTGGAGTGCTTCCGCAAGCTTCAGGAGCATGGCGTCGAGCTCTCCATCCAGCGTGTGCCCAGCACGCCCGTTGAGGATACCAACAAGCTGTTCGCGTAATTTGGGGGTTTAGCGAACCAGTTTGTTTGTATACGGGATGAAATCATCCCGGTCGTAAATCTCGTACGAGAAAGTACATTTGAAAGGAGGAGCAAAAGATGGACGTGAATTTCCTTCAGATCGCCCTGGTCTTCCTGGTGACCTTCGTTGCCGCTATCGACCAGTTCGACTTTACGGAGTCCCTGTACCAGCCCATCGTCACCGGCCCGATCATCGGCGCTATCCTCGGCGATGTGCAGACCGGCCTCGTGGTTGGTGGTACCTACCAGCTCATGACCATTGGTAACATGCCTATTGGTGGTGCTCAGCCGCCGAACGCAGTTATTGGTGGCATCATGGCAGCCGTCTTTGCCTGCACCCTCGAGATGGATCCCAACGTCGCCGTTGCGACCGCGATTCCGTTCGCCCTGCTCGGCCAGTACGGTGTGACCCTGTTCTTCACCCTTCGTGCCCCGATGATGGAGTCCTTCCGCGCCGCGGCTGTGAAGGCTGACACCAAGGCCATCACCAAGCTGACCGTCGTGTCCGAGATCATCCTCGGCCTCATCTTCGCCGCGATCGTCACCCTGTTCTTCGTCGGTGGCCTCACCGCCGGCCAGGCTGTCGTCTCCGCCATCCCCGCATGGCTCAACGCCGGTCTGTCCGCCGCTGGTGGCATGATGAAGTTCGTCGGCTTCGCGATCCTGCTGAAGATCATGATGTCCCGCGACATGTGGGCCTTCTTCCTGCTCGGCTTTGGTCTCACCACCATCGTGCACGGCATCCCCGCGCTCGCCAAGCCTGAGCTTCTGATCATGGCCATCATTGGCTTCGGCCTCGCCTTCTGGGACTTCCAGCAGCAGACCGAGCTCAAGGGCGCTTCTTTTGACGGAGGTGATATGAGCGATGGCATCTAATGAGTTTGTCGTCCCCGCGCAGTACGAGGATCTCACTCCTGCGCCGAACGTCGATAAGAAGACGCTCAACCGCATGGTCTGGCGCTCCTACTGGCTCCAGTCCTCGTTCAACTACGAGACCATGCAGTCCGGTGGCTGGCTGTTCGCCATGGTCCCCGGCCTCGAGAAGGTTCACACCAACAAGAACGACCTCGCCGCGTCGATGTACCACAACCTGGACTTCATCAACACGCACCCGTTCCTGGTCACCTTCGTCATGGGTATCGTTCTCTCCCTCGAGCAGAACAAGGTCGATACCCAGACCATCCGCTCCGTGCGTATTTCCGCTGCCTCCCCGCTGGGCGGCATCGGTGACGCCCTGTTCTGGCTGACGCTCGTGCCGATCACGGCCGGCATCACCTCGAACATGGCCATCGAGGGCAACATCATCGCCCCGCTCATCTTCCTCGTGGTCTTCCACGCCGCCCTGTTCGCCTGCCGCTTCGGCCTCATGAACTGGGCTTACAAGATGGGCACCTCCGCCATCGACTCCCTGACCGCCAACATGCAGGCCTTCACCCGCGCTGCCGCCATCATGGGCTGCTTCGTGGTTGGCGCCCTGACGGTCAACATGGGTGGCACCCAGATCAACCTCAACATCCCGAACGGCACCACCCGTGGCCTCGCCGCTCACACCGTTGTGGTTTCCAACGAGGACGCTGTCAACTTCGAGTCTGAGCTCGACACCGAGACCGCTGAGCCCGGCACCCTTGGTCTTACCGACCTCGAGGGCAACCCCCTCACCGCTGCCGACGCTGATGGCAACGCCGTCGAGACCGGCATCGTCGACATGGGCAACGGCATGAGCACCGTGACCTACGCTGAGGTTACCGAGACCCCGGTTTCCTTCTCCGTGGCCGACACGCTTGACACCGTCATGCCCAAGCTCGTTCCTCTGGCGCTCGTCATGCTGCTGTACTTCCTGTTCGCCAAGAAGAACTTCACCCCCATCAAGGGTATCGTTCTGATGCTGATCATCGGCATCCTCGGCGCCCTGCCGCTCAACGAGTGGTTCGGCCTCACCTGGTGGACTGGTCTCTGGTAATTCCAGCTGACTGTTGAGGTGCAATCTCCCCCAGATGCGCCTGCAAACCCGGCGTGGGCTTCGTACTCACGCCGGGTTTTTTCTAACTTTTCCCGTCACTTCAATTCGTCTGCCCGGGATCGGCATCCCGTCGGCCGGCAAGTCCTTAGTAGCATCGGAGGCGAAGCTCATGGCAGCCACGGCGCGCAAGCAGCCCCTGTATGACCAGCTCGTTGATATCCTCGCCGATAAAATCGAGCACGAGTACCACGCCGGGGACATGATCTCCTCGGAGCGCGAGCTCTCCGAACGCTATGGCCTGTCCCGTACGACGGTTCGCCTTGCCCTGCAGGAGCTCGAGCGTTTGGGCCTGATCGTTCGACAGCATGGTCGCGGCACGTTCGTGGCCGATCGCTCCGCCCAGACCACTAACCTCATGCAGTCTTACAGCTTTACCGAGCAGATGCGCGAGTTGGGTCGCGATCCGGTGACCACCATCCTCGAATTCTGCGATGTTGAGGCCGATAAGAACCTTGCCGAGCATATGGGCGTCCGCCTTGGCGAGAAGCTCTTCAAGCTCAAGCGCCTTCGTTCCGCGGATGGCATGCCGATGATGGTCGAGCGTTCCTACCTGCCCGTTCGCAAGTTCCTGTCCCTCAAGCGTCCCCAGCTTGAGTGCAAGCCGCTCTATGACGTGATCGAGAAGGACTACCACGAGAAGATCAGCGTCGCGGAGGAGGAGTTCTTCGCGAGCATCGCCCGCCCTGCCGATGCCCACCTCTTGGACATCTCCGAGGGCTCTCCCGTGCTCGATCTGGTTCGAACCACCTATAACAGCTCGAACGAGATCGTCGAGTATACGTTGTCGGTCGCCCGTGCCGACCAGTTCAAGTACAGGGTCCAGCACCGTCGCAGCGAGTAGCTCGTGCGTGGGCAGTTGAGGGGATTGCGGGGGAGTGAGAACCGTCTCTTTCCCGGCAGGGTCCTCAACTGCTCAGGCAGTGAATCGTCAATTGTGTCCAACACGTGAAGTCGAGAACTACTGGTTATAACCAGATAACCAACTTATAATGAAAGCAGCTTGTAAAACCACAAGTCAAAAGGAGTGGTATTAATGTTCGAGATGACGACTGACCAGCTCAACGAGATTGGTGGCTTCAACACCACCACCGAGATCAAGCAGCAGCCCGAGCTGTGGCTTGACACTCTGAACATCTACAAGGAGAACCTCGAGGCCATCGAGTCCTTCCTGGCCGAGGCTCGCGCCATGGGCGAGGGTCGCCTCTCCGTCGTGTTCACCGGCGCCGGCACCTCCGACTACGTCGGCGACACCTGCGCTCCCTACCTGCGTCACGCTGGCGACACCAAGCTGTACGACTTCAAGCCCATCGCGACCACCGACATCGTGTCCGCTCCTCGCGACTTCCTGAACCCCGACGAGCCCACCGTGGTCGTCTCCTTCGCCCGTTCCGGCAACAGCCCTGAGTCCCTGGCCGCCGTTCAGGTTGCCAAGACCTTCGTGAAGAACGTCAAGTTCATCAACATCACCTGCGCTCCCGAGGGTAAGCTCGCCGTCGAGTCCGAGGGCGACGCCGATCAGCTCACGCTGCTCATCCCGCGCGCCAACGACAAGGGCTTCGCCATGACCGGCTCCTACAGCTGCATGACCCTGCTCTCCACCCTCATCTTCGACACCGCTTCCCTCGAGCAGAAGATCGCTTGGGTCGAGGCTGCCGCCAAGCTGGGCGAGGACGTCGTCGCTCGCGAGTCCGAGATCGCCGAGTTCCTCTCCGGTGACTTCAACCGCGTGACCTACCTGGGTTCCGGCTCCTTCGTGGGTCTGGCTCAGGAGGCTCAGCTCAAGATCCTCGAGCTTGCTCACGGCCTCGTTGCCACTTCTTGGGACTCCTGCATGGGTTACCGTCACGGGCCGAAGTCCTTCGTCGACGACAAGACCATCGTGTTCGTGTACATGAACAACGACGAGTACACCCGTCAGTATGACCTCGACATCCTGAACGAGATCAACGGCGACCAGATCGCCGCCAAGACCATCGCCATCCAGCAGGACGGCGCCACCAAGTTCGACGGCACCTCTTTCACCCTCGCCGGTGAGGCTCTGCCCGAGGGCTACCTGGCCCTGCCGTTCGTCATGGTCGCTCAGGTCATCTCCCTGCTCAACTCCGTGCGCGTGGGCAACACCCCGGACACCCCGTCTCCGTCCGGCACTGTGAACCGCGTCGTCAAGGGCGTGACCATCCACCCCTTCGAGGCCTAATAGCTCTCGGAATTCCGAATTGAAGGCGCCCTCCCGGTCTGCAAGGACGGGCGGGCGCTTTTCTTGCTGCTCGTTCGTTGCTTTCTGGGTACAAGCCCAGTGCGTGCATCAATATCGTGTTAGGAGAACACATGAGCACTTATGCAATCAAGGCCGATGCCTTCTATCTGCCCACTCGCGTTGCGCGCGGCGGTTACCTCATGGTCGAGGACGGTGTCTTCGGCGAGTATGTGACCGAGGCCCCCGACTGCGAGATCCGCGACTACTCCGGTCACGAGATCGCTCCTGGCTACGTCGACACCCATATCCACGGCTTCGACGATCATGACATCATGGACTGCGAGTCCGAGAGCGTCGCTATCGTGTCCCGTGGCATCCTGCGCAACGGCGTGACCAGCTACCTGCCCACCACGCTCACCGCGAGCACCGAGCAGCTCGAGCGCGCCTGCGCCTCCGTTGCCGAGTACGTCGAGGCTGGCGACGAGACGCCGCACGCCCGCATCCAGGGCATCTTCCTCGAGGGCCCCTTCTTCACCGAGAAGTACAAGGGCGCCCAGAACCCGGCTTACCTCTCCGCCCCCACTATGGAGAAGCTGAACGCCTGGCAGGCCGCCGCGCACGGCCTCGTCAAGAAGATCGCCGTCGCTCCCGAGTACGACGGTGCCGTCGAGTTCACCGCTGAGGCTGTCAAGTCCGGCGTCGTCGTGGCCCTCGGTCACTCCGCCGCCACCTGCGAGCAGGCTCAGGCCTGCCTGGACGCGGGCGCCAAGGTCTTCGTCCACACTTATAACGGCATGAGCGGCCTGCATCACCGCGAGCCCGGCATGGTGGGCGCCGCCCTTTCCAGCCAGGATAAGTCCTTCTCCGAGCTCATCTGCGATGGCCATCACGTCAACCCCATCTCTGCGGGCATCGTGATGCACGCCAAGGGTCATGAGCACGTCGCGCTCATCACCGACTGCATGTGCGCCGGTGGCATGCCCGATGGCGACTATTTCCTGGGCGAGCTGCCCGTTGTCGTTGCCGGTGGCACCGCCCGCCTGAAGGACGGCGGCTCTCTGGCCGGCTCCATCCTCAACATGAAGGACGCCGTCAAGAACGTCTATGAGTGGGGCATCGCCACCAAGGCCGAGGCCGTCTACATGGCCACCCAGGCTCCCGCCGAGGCCAACGACATCGCCGACGAGTGCGGTTCCATCCGCCCCGGCCGCAATGCCGACTTCGTCGTCCTCAACCACGACCTGTCCCTCGTCGAGACCTATCTCGGCGGCGAGAGCGTCTACACGGCGTAAACTACACGTGAGGACACCTTTAGACGCGTATGTCTTGAGAAGCGCCACCTCGTTTGGGGTGGCGCCTTTCGTATGGTCGGGGTCCGGTCGATCGATCTGGAGGTCAAGGTACATGGATATGAAAACCATCGGCATGGTCATGGTGGCTGCGGTACTCGTGTTCACGGTCTACATGGAGGTCAAAAAGCGGACGACCATCGGAAAGCTCGAGACTTACCTTGCCAAGGGCGATTTTGAAAGCTATCTCAAGTTGGTCGACCGCCCGCTCACGAGCATCCTGTATCCAAAGTACAACGTGCTTTTCCTGCGTTTAAACGCGACGATGGCGTTGAGTGACGCTGAGCAGACGGAGCGGACCATCGAGCAGATGGCTAAGCTCAAGATGAATGATGAGCAACGTCTCGCTCTGACGGTGAAGGCGTTCAACTTCTATGTGGACGTCGAGGACAAGCGCAAGGCCAAGGAGGCGCTCAAGTACATCGAGAAGCACGGCGGTAAAGAGGCGGCCCGTGTGAACAGGCGCACGTACGATATCTTCCTCAAGAAATCGAGCGCCTATATTCCAGAGATGGAGCATGCGCTTGAGAAGGCGACTCCGTCCGACGAGGTCATGCTTTGTCAGCTGCTTGCCGTGCAATATGAGAACAAGGGCGATCACGAGAAGGCGGCGGCATACCGTGAGCACGTCGAGCGCGTCATGGATGCGACGCTTGGCAAAAACGCGGGTGCGCCCGAATAGCGCTTGCGCGGCCGTTCGATGGGCGTCGGGCCTTTCGTTTGCTTGCGCCAGCGCTGCTCCAAATCGCCATGATGCACGTTCCGACCAGCGAGAATCAAGCACTGGAATGGTGCGGAGCGGTAGAATGGGGAGCGTGGTGAAAGCTATTTATCGCCGCTCTTGCGGCCATCATACCGAGATGTTGTAGGGGTAATCGCGCGGACGGCCGAGTCCGCGTACGTAAGGAGGAACCATGATCCTGACCGTCACCATGAATCCCGCCATCGATACGGCGTATCAGCTGGACAAGCTGATCGTCGACGACGTGAACCGCGTCGCGCCGAAGAAGACCGCCGGTGGTAAGGGTCTGAACGTGAGCCGCGTCCTGTGCCAGCTCGGCGATGACGTCGTTGCCACGGGCCTGCTCGGCGGCCACATGGGTGCCTACATGGGCTCTCTGATGGATGCGGATGGCATCAACCACGACTTCACGCCCATCGCCGGCGAGACCCGCATCTGCCTGAACATCCTGCATGAGGGCAATCAGACCGAGCTGCTCGAGAGCGGCCCCGAGATTTCCGCCGAGGAGCTCGCTGCTTTCTCTGCCAAGTTCGCCGAGCTCGTTGCCAAGGCCGATTGCGTGACCATCTCCGGCTCCCTGCCCAAGGGCGTCCCCGCGGATTTCTACGCCGGCATGGTCGCCGAGGCCGCCAAGCACAACGTTCCCGTGCTGCTCGACACCTCCGGCGCATCGCTTGACGCCGCCCTCGAGGCCGAGGTCAAGCCCACGCTCGTGAAGCCCAACCTCACCGAGATCAACGCTCTGCTCGGCACCAGCTACACGCCCGAGCAGGTCACCGATCTGGCCGCCGCCCTCAAGGCCGACGAGCGCTTCGCCGGTATTCCGTGGGTCGTCGTGTCCATGGGCGCCGCCGGCTCCTTTGCCTTCCACGGCGATAAGATCTACCGCGCCGTGACTCCGCCGATCCCGGCCGTGAACGCCACCGGCTCCGGTGACTCCACCATCGCCGGCTTCGCGCATGCCATCGCCGCCGGCGCCGACGACGTGACCGTGCTCAAGACGGCCAACACCTGCGGCAAGCTCAACGCCATGGACCCGCAGACCGGCCACCTGGTCATCGAGCGTTGGGACGAGGTCTACAACGCCGTTGAGGTCACCGAGCTCTAGTCGGCCTTCCCAGGTATTCGATCTTGCCGTTCAATCGTCGGGCGCCGCATGCAAGGCGTGCGCCCTCCTCTTTCACGGCAACCTCGGGCACCTGGAAAACCCGCTACTGTTCAGTGGTGACTATAAGCTGAGGGCGCTTGGCGTCGTTCGGCAGTTTGTCGAGGGCATCCGAGAGGGTGCCCTCTTCGTCTTTATCGATGACGATGTGGTCGACCGCGTGGATGGGGGCGAAACAATACGTTCCGCGGGAGGTGAGCTTGCTGGCGTCCATGAGAGCGACGGAATGGCTCGCGGCGCTCATCGCGGCCTGCTTAATTTCCGCCATTTGGGGGAAGTCGGTCACAAAGCCGCGCCCTGCGACGAATGCGCCCGGGCAGATCACCGCGAGGTCGGCGTGAATGGTGGCGATTGCCGCCATGGTGAGCGGCCCAAAGAGGTACCGGTGGCCCTTGCGGAGCTCGCCGCCGAGCATGATGACATCGACCGAGGGGAGGCTCTCGTCGATGAAGTCGGCGATGGTGATATCTGCGGTGATGACCGTGATGCCCGTTCGCATGTCCAGCATGCGTACGAACTCGAGGGCCGTGGTGCCCGAATCGACGAACACGGTGTCGCCATCGCGCACCAGCTCAAGGGCGGCGCGAGCGATGGACTGCTTGGCATCGACATTCACGTTGACGCGCTGGTCTTGGACCGAAACGGTCAGGGTCTTGTGCAGCGAGACGGCCCCGCCGTGCGTGCGCCTGAGTTTGCCGGCGGCGGCGAGCGCATCAAGGTCGCCGCGGGCCGTGACGGTCGAGACGCCGAAAGCCCGCGCGATGTCGGCGACTTGCACGGAGGCGCTGTGCTCGAGCATATCCATGATGGCCGTGCGACGCTCCTCGGCGAACGTGCGGGATGCGGATGCGGACATGGAAGCCCCCTCGTCAATCGTGTGCAAAATGTGTTGAGTCCATTTTGCATTATTTTCTTTTTGAGAAACAAAAAGAGTTTGTTTCTCTTTCGTTTCATCATGAACGCAAATATGACGAAATGCGCGAGGATGGGCGAATCTTTCGTTTCTCTTCTGATGGGCATGTGCGGACGCGCCGACCCTGCGTGAATAGCGCAGCACGTGAGCTGCCGCTTTTGTACAATGGATGCAGCAATTACGTCGGTATCGGTGCCGGCGGTATGGCAGGTGCCCACGGGTGAACCGGGGCCGAGAAGGGAGCGATCGCTCATGCTCGTAACCACCAAGGAGATGCTGCTCGACGCGCAGAAGAACCACTACGCCGTCGGCGCCTTCAACGTCGAGAACCTCGAGTTCGTCATGGCCGTCCTGGCCGCCGCCGAGGAGACCAAGTCCCCCGTCATCATGCAGACCACCTCTGGCACCATCAAGAAGACCGGTCTCGATTACTTCTACGGTATGGTCAAGGCCGCCGCTGAGCGCGCTTCCGTGCCCGTGGCCCTGCACCTCGATCACGGCGATGGCTACGATCGCTGCATGAAGGCCCTTCGCACTGGCTACACCTCCGTCATGATCGATGGCTCCCACGAGTCCTTCGAGGACAACATCGCCCTCACCAAGTCCGTTGCCGACGCTGGCGCCTGCATGGGCGTGCCGGTCGAGGCTGAGCTCGGCAAGGTTGGCGGCAAGGAGGACGACGTCGAGGTCGAGGGCGAGTCCCCCTACACCGACCCGGTCGAGGCCAAGGAGTTCGTCGAGCGCACCGGCTGCACCTCTCTGGCCATCGGCGTGGGCACCGCTCACGGCGTGTACACCGAGGAGCCCCACATCGACCAGGACGTCGTGAAGGCCATCCGTGCCGCCGTCGACGTGCCGCTGGTTCTGCACGGCACCTCCGGTGTGCCGGACGAGCAGGTCGCCGAGGCCGTCAAGAACGGCATCTGCAAGGTGAACTACGCCACCGAGCTGCGTCAGGCCTACACCAAGGGCTACATGGCCTACATGGCTGAGAACCCCAACAACTTCGACCCCAAGAACCCGGGTCAGGCTGGTATGGCCGAGATCACCAAGATCGTCAAGGTTCGTATGGAGAACCTCGGCTCCTGCGGCCGCGCCTAATTCGCGGTAACAACTTGCTCCCATCGAAAGGGCCGGCGTGGTTTCCATGCCGGCCTTTCCGTATGGGCACGCCTTGTCGGCCGCGTATGGCAGTCGGCAGCGGGGGCGACGCCTGGGATAAGATGGACGAAAACGATTTGAGAGGGGACGGCCATGAGCGGAGACGTGAGGGTTAGGCTGGCACGCATCGAGGATGCCGAGGAGCTGGCTGCCATATACGAGCCGTACGTACGTGAGACGGCGATCACCTTCGAGTACGTCCCGCCCACGCCCGCGGAGTTTGCCGAGCGCATGCGCAAGACCATGGAGTTCTACCCCTATCTGGTTGCCGAGCTCGACGGGCGCCTGGTGGGGTACGCCTACACGGGAACCTTCAAGGGCAGGCCCGCCTACGATTGGGCAGTCGAGACCTCGATTTACGTGGCGCAGGGTCACGCGGGCGAGGGGATCGGCCGCGCCCTGCACGACATGCTCGAACTTCTGCTGCGTGCGCAGGGCGTTCTCAACATGTATGCCTGCATCGCCGTGCCGGATGGCGAGGACGACGAGACGCTTACCCGCAACAGCCAGCATTTTCACGAGCATATGGGATACCGCTTGGTGGGGGAGTTCTACCAGTGTGGGTTCAAGGGCGGCCGTTGGTACAACATGATTTGGATGGAAAAGATGATCGGCGAGCACCGTGCGGACCAGCCTCCGGTGACGCCGTTTCCCGAGACCTCTGTCACATACGCGGAATGCTGAGCTAAGGTTTGCGCCTAGCCACACGGCTCCAGCGCGAACGATGGCCCGTCGTTTTCACATATATCGAGCCAGCGCTTTAGCGTGGTGCGTTGAGCTGCAGGTAAAGCGTATGGTAATGTTTCTAAAGTCGGGGGGCCGACGCTAGAACTATGTGATGCCGAGTGGCGCCTATGGGGTGCGGACACCACGCTCGGGTGCGCGAGGGAGCCGGGATGACCAGCATCGATCGCGAGCGTGGGGATGACATCACCACCGTCAAAACTATAGAGGACGTGCGCGCGATGAAGCGCGCGCATAAGGGTGGCACCTGGAAATACGCCTGTGCCTGCAGGTCCGGTGTGCGTTATGAGGGAGAAAGCGAGGCGTGGGCTCAATTGAAGACCGTGATTGAGGAGCAGGTGGCAAAGACCACTGCCGGTATCGAGGAGAACGATCCGTTCGCAAGCAAGGACGCCGTGCCGGTCCCGCCCGAGGACCGCGCTCCGGGTGAGCTTAGAGGCGCCGGCGCCCGCTCACCGCTGTTTTGGAAGCTCATGCTCGTCGCGATGGCGCTCATCTGGGGCTATTCCTTCCTGACCATGAAGACCGTGCTGGATACGGTCCCCACGTTCATGCTTTTGGCCTGCCGTTTCCTGCTGTCGGCGGTCATCATGTTCATCATCTTCCACAAGCGCATCAAGGCTCATTTCAACCGCGAGTACCTTGGGTTCGGCGTGCTCATGGGTTGCGTGATCTGGTCGGCCTATGCCGCGCAGACGCTCGGCCTGGTCGACACCACCCCGGGCAAGAACGCGTTCCTCACCGGAACCTACTGCATCCTGGTGCCGTTCATCGCGCTCATCCTGTTCAAGGAGCGCGTCACCAAGTGGCATATCGCCTCTGCGCTGCTGTGCCTGGTGGGCGTGGGCTTCGTCGCGCTCGACAACTTCAGCATCCAGATGGGCGACCTCATGACGCTCGTGGGCGCCGTGTTCTTCGCCGTGGATATGGCGGTTGTGGGCCATATCGGCCGCACGCGCGACGTCAGCGTCCTGACCTCGTGGATGTTCCTGTTCGTGGGCTTGTTCTCGCTCGCGGCGACCACCGCCTTCGAGCCCCGCGTCCCCGCCGAGCAGTGGACGCCCGAGATCATCGGCCAGCTCGTGTTCCTCGCCGTGGTGTGCACCACCATCGGCCTGCTGCTGCAGAATCAGGCGCTTTCGCACGTGCCGCCGGCGACTGGCTCGCTGCTGCTCTCGCTCGAGAGCCCCTCGGGCGTGCTGTTCTCCGTCCTCATGGCGGGCGAGGTGCTCACCGGCAAGCTGATCTTCGGTTTTGTGCTGATCTTCCTGTCGATCGTGCTGTCCGAGACGCACTTCAGCTTCCTGCGAAAGTGGTTCCCCAAGAAGTAGATGAGAAAAGGCGCCCGTCTCCGGGCGCCTATCTTTTGCGTTGCGCGAGGCCGAAACGCTCGCGCTCAGTTGTTTTTACAATCCTCGGACAAACTCCAGCAGCTCATCGACATGCTCGGGGCGGCATGCCCAGCTCGTCACGAAGCGCAGCAGGATGCGGTCGCGACCCGCGGGATCCACAGCGGGTGTGACCTCGGCACCGCATGCCTCGACGATGCGGACGGCGTCGTCGGAGTCAAACCAGAAGAACTGCTGGTTGCCGTTGGTGTGCACGTGCGGCTCGAACCCTGCGTCCTCAAGGCCGTGGGCGAGCATGCAAGCGCATTCGTTCGCACTTGCAGCGTGGGCGAAATAGGGCAGCGACCCGTCTTCGCCGCGCGTGAATGCCGCGGTGTACTGCACGCCCATGAGGCGCCCCTTGGCGGTCATGTGTCCGCCGCGCTTTGTGAGGTAGGGGATGCGGTCGATGGCACGCCGTCCGCGCTTGGAGCGCGGGCTCACCACGAGCGCCTCGCCAAAGAGCATGCCGGCTTTGGTGCCGCCCAGCGTGAACGCATCGGCGCGTGCGGCCAAGTGCTCGAGGGTGAGGTCGCCGCCGGGCGCGGCGAGTGCGCTGGCCATGCGCGCGCCGTCGACGTACACGGCAAGATCGAGTTCCTCGGCCACATCGCACAGCGCGTCGAACTCGGCGCGGGTGTACACGTGGCCGAGCTCGGAGGTGTTGGAGAAGTAGAGCATGGCCGGGCGCGTGCAGTGGCAGCCGCCGGCAATCGAGGCGTGGTACACGCGCTCAACCTCGGCAGGGGTCAGCACGCCCAGGGCGTCGTTCGTGGCGAGGATGCGTCGGCCGCAGGCCTCGATCGCACCGGTCTCATGCGCGGTAGGGTGCGCATCGGCGGCGAGGATCGGGCCCTCGAAGTCCTCGGTGAAGGCGGAGATGCACACGGCGTTGGCGGCGGTGCCGCCGGGGATGAACTGCACGAAGGCATCGGACTGGCCGCATGCCGCGCGAATCAGCTCAGCGGCGTGCTCGCAGTGCGAATCGGTGCCGTAGCCGGGCGCCTGTTCGCCGTTGGTGCGGATGAGCGCCTCGAGCATTTCGGGTGCGGCACCCTCGGAGTAATCGTTGCGGAACTGGTGCATGTCCTGCCCCTTCATACGTGCGGGAGTTGAGCGTAAGACGGCGCGCGGGTCGCGGCGAGGTTCGGCGACGCACTTTGCCAAAACGAAGTATAACGCGTGGAAAATGTCGGGGCACATCCGTATCTGCCCCTATAATGGAGAGATTGACGATGTACCGCCCGGCGGATGCCGGGGGATATGCGAAGGAGAGGCCACATGCAGGCACAGAAGGCCGAGGGCACCAAGGATCTCATCGGGCGCGACATGCGCGCCTGGCAGAGGATGCAGCAGGTTGCAGCGGAGGTGTTCGGGCCGTTTGGGTTCGAGCCCATCGAGACCCCGGCGATCGAGCAGCTCGACGTGTTCGTGCACGGCATCGGCCAGTCCACCGACGTGGTCCGCAAGGAGATGTTCCGCGTCTTTTCCGGCGCTAATTTCGAGCGCGTCCTCGCGGAGGGCACCGATGCGAAGCTCAAGGCCAAGCAGCGCCTCGCCCTGCGACCCGAGGGAACCGCTGGCGTTGTCCGCGCGGTGGTGGAGAACAACCTGGTGCCGCAGGGCTCCGCTCCGTTCAAGGCGTGGTACGCCGAGGCGATGTTCCGCGGCGAGCGTCCCCAGAAGGGGCGTTTGCGCCAGTTCCACCAGGTCGGCATCGAGTGGTTGGGCGCGCCCGACCCCGCGGCCGACGCCGAGTGCATCATCATGCTCATGCGTTTCTACGAGCGTCTTGGATTCGACCTCTCCCAGCTTCGCCTGCTGATCAACTCCATGGGCGACCCGGCGTGCCGCCCCGCATATCGCGAGGCCGTGCGCCAGTTCATCCTCGACCATGAGGATGAGATGTGCGACGAGTGCCGCGAGCGCGCGGAGCTCAACCCGCTGCGCGCCTTCGACTGCAAGAACCCGCATTGCCACGAGATCATGCAGGGCGCCCCGCTCATGCCGGATTCTCTGTGCGACGAGTGTCGCGAGCACTATGCGCAGGTCAAGCAGTATCTGGACGCGGCGGGTATCGCCTACGTCGAGGATCCCACGCTCGTCCGCGGCCTCGACTACTACACCCGCACCGTCTTCGAGGTCGAGGCCCCGGGCGCGGGCGTTGGCTCCATCGGCGGCGGTGGCCGTTATGACGGTCTGGTTGAGCTCGAGGGCGGCAAGCCTACGCCGGGCGTTGGCTTTGCGGTCGGCTTCGAGCGCGCCGTGCTCGCCCTCGAGGCGTTCGGCAAGGAGATGGATTGCGATGCCGATCGCTGCGTGTTCGTTGCCAACGCCGGTGCCGATCTGAGGGACGAGGTCTTCGCGCTTGCGCTCGAGCTTCGCGGTCGCGGGGTCCGCACCGAGTGCGATTACCAGGGCAAGTCATTGAAGGCCCAGTTCAAGCTCGCCGATAAGCTCAACGCCTCGCACATCGTGATCGTCGGTGGCGACGAGTTGGCTGCCGGTAAGGTCAAGCTGCGCAACATGGCCACGCATGAGGAGAACCTGATCGAGCGCGCCAGCGCTGCCGAGGTCATCGCGGGGCTGTAGCGCGAAACGGGGCTGTAGCGCGAAAGTCGAATCGCATGGTTGCGGCGGGGCGAGTGCCCCGCCGTTTTTTGGCGCGAGTACGCCCATCCGTCGGGACATACACGCCGCCTGCCGATTATTTGTTGAAAAGCGGGAGAGGAACTCTATCAGACTAAAGTAGGTGGTAGGTGACGCGTTGCCCGCCTATAATAGTGCGGTCGCACGGGCCCCCTGGGAGCGTCCGTGCCTGCATCTAAGGAGGTAGCGTGGCAGAGAATACGTCTGCAGAGCAGCGGCTCGGAGACTTCATCACCGGTGACATGGTCGCCGACGTGATGTCCGGCACCCGCCGCATCGACCTGACCGACCTGGCGGCCGCCGTCGAGGTCCTGTCCGATATCGACATCCCCGCCGAGCTCCGCGACAACCTCGCGCTGTTCCTGCGTCTCGAGCGTCGCGTCCTGCGTGAGTATGACGCGAAGGTGCTCGATGTCTTCGACGAGCTCATGATGAACGTGATCCGCGCCAACGCCGGCGACCCCGGCGCCGAGGCCGATGGCGAGGCCGTGGACGCCCAGGGCATGCCCGCGAGCGACACGCCCTCTGCATGTGCCTTCCGCGACGCTGTGGCGCTCATCGACGCCCTGCCCATGGATCAGGCCCAGGTCATCGTCCGCGCGTTTACCGCGTTCTTCCACCTCGCCAACCTGTCCGAGGAGAACTATCGCGTGGCACAGCTGCGCGAGCGCGAGCGCAATGTGTCCACCGAGGATGCGGTCGACCCTGCGAATGCCCTCACCGTGGCGTTCCATCAACTCAACGAGGAGGTCGGCGGCGCCAAGGCCACCGAGCTGCTTTCCCGCCTGGAGTTCCACCCGGTTTTTACCGCACACCCCACCGAGGCGCGTCGCAAGGCCGTCGAAGGCAAGATCCGCCGCATCGCCCGCCTGCTTGAGGAGCGTCCCTACATGGGCGGCTCCGACCTGGTGGAGAACGAGCGCCACATGCTGCAGGAGATCGACGCCCTCGTGCGCACGAGCCCCATCGCCCTCAAGAAGCCCACGCCCGTCGAGGAAGCCGACACCATCATCGACATCTTCGACAGCACGCTGTTCGACACCATTCCCGTGATCTACCGTCGCTTCGACGACTGGGTCCTGGGCGAGGTCGCGGGCACGGTCCCGCCCGTGTGCCCGGCGTTCTTCCATCCCGGCAGCTGGATTGGCTCCGACCGCGACGGCAACCCCAACGTCACCGCCAAGGTGAGCCGTCAGGTGGCCGCCAAGTACGCCACCCACATGATTTCCAAGCTCGCGGACAAGTGCCGTCGCGTGGGTCGCAACCTCACGCTCGAGGCAGCGCATACGCAGCCCTCGGATGAGCTGCTCAACCTGTGGAGCCATCAGGTCGAGATGAGCGAGGTGCTCACCGAGCGCGCCCGCGAGATCTCCAACTCTGAGCCGCATCGCGCCGTGATGCTCGTGATGGCCGCCCGCCTGGACGCCACGGTGACGCGCAACGCCGACACCATGTACCGCACCGCCGAGGAGTTCCTCGAGGACCTGCGCGTGGTCCAGCGCTCACTGGCCGCCGCGGGTGCCCGACGCGCCGCGTACGGCCCGGTCCAGACCCTCATATGGCAGGTCGAGACCTTCGGCTTCCACATGGTGGAAATGGAGTTCCGTCAGCACTCCGTGGTCCACAGCCGCGCGCTCGCCGATATCCGCGAGCACGGTATTCACGGCGAGCTCGCCCCCATGACGCGCGAGGTGCTCGACACGTTCCGTGCCATCGGGTCCATCCAGAAGCGCTTCGGCCAGAAGATGGCCCGTCGCTACATCATTTCGTTCACCAAGAGCGCGAGCCACGTGGCCGATGTCTATGAGCTCGCGAACCTGGCGTTCGCGCATGCCGAGGACGTCCCGACCCTCGACGTGATCCCGCTGTTCGAGCAGCTCGAGGACCTCGAGGGCTGCGTCGACGTGCTCGAGGAGATGCTCGCCATCCCCGCGGTGCAGAAGCGCCTTGCCGAGTCCGGTCGTCGCATGGAGGTCATGCTCGGCTACTCCGACTCCTCCAAGGACGCTGGCCCCACTACCGCCACGCTCGCCCTGCACTCCGCCGAGGAGCGGATTGTCGCGTGGGCCGAGAAGCACGATATCGACCTGGTGCTCATGCACGGCCGCGGCGGCGCCGTTGGCCGTGGCGGCGGTCCCGCCAACCGCGCGGTGCTCGCCCAGCCCGCCGGCTCGGTCAACTGCTTCTTCAAGGTCACGGAGCAGGGCGAGGTTATCTTTGCCCGCTATGGCAATCCTGCGCTGGCGCAGCGCCATGTGGAGTCCGTTGCCGCGGCGACCCTGCTCAACTCCGCGCCTTCCGTGGAGCGTACGAACACCGAGATGACCGCGCGCTATGCCGAGATGGCCGCCACGCTGAACGAGGCCAGTCATGAGCGCTACCTCGACCTGCTGAACACCGAGGAGTTCACGCCGTGGTTCTCCTGCGTGACGCCGCTGACCGAGGTCGGCCTGCTACCCATCGGCAGCCGTCCGGCCAAGCGAGGCTTGGGCGCCAAGTCCCTCGACGACCTGCGCACGATCCCGTGGGTGTTCTCCTGGAGCCAGGCCCGCATCAACTTGGCCGCGTGGTACGGCCTGGGCACCGCCTGCGAGAAGCTGGGCGACTTGGAGCTTTTGCAGCGCGCCTACCGCGAGTGGCCGCTGTTCAACACGTTCATCGACAACATCGAGATGTCGATCGCCAAGACGGACAACCGCATCGCCAAGATGTATCTTGCGCTCGGCGATCGCGCCGACCTGGCCGACAAGGTCTTTGACGAGATGATGCTCACGCGTTCCTGGGTGCTGCGCATCGTGGGCGACGCGTGGCCGCTCGAGCATCGTCGCGTGCTCGGTCAGGCCGTGCGTGTGCGCAACCCGTTCGTGGACGCGCTGTCGCTCGCGCAGGTTCGCGCGCTGCGCGAGGTTCGCGCCAACCAGGACGAGCTGTCCGAGGAGGCCAAGGCCGAGTTCATGAGCCTGGTTCTGGAGACCGTCACCGGCGTCTCCGCCGGTCTGCAGAACACCGGGTAAGGTCTGTCGCCTTCGCAGGTGCGTGCTGGCTTCACGGACCCGTTGCCCTCGCAGGTGCACGTGCTGGTTTCGCGGGCCCGTTGCCCTCACAGGTGCACGTTGGCTCCGCGGACCCGTTGCCCTCGCAGGCCACCTGCTTCACATTGCCTATGGAATTATGCCGTTCAGGGGTCCTGAGCGGCATTTTTTCATAGGCAAAATCCGGGGAGGCAAAGGCAAAGCCGAGGGATGCATAGGTAGAGTCGTGGCGACCAAAGCCGTGGGCCTCTAGCTGTAGGCGAGTTCGTGCCGAGTTCGGGTTGCGAACCTGTTAAGACAACGTAAGCCGGGCGCTCTTCTATGATAAAGTGCCCGGCTTTCCGCTATCCTAGTGAGTTATCGCGCTGCGGGTGCCGAGTTTCGGCGTGCGCGCGATATGCCGAGCCGCGCTGTCTACGCGCCACGGCAGTCTGTACACCAGTCGCCCGCTTACGGCACGGGGCGGCACAGATCACGAGGAGGGCTTATGGCCGAGACGCCTGCCACCAACCCCGCCAACATGCACTGCATGCACACCCACACCTGCGGTGAGCTTCGCGCCGCCAACATCGGCGAGGAGGTTACCCTCACCGGTTGGGTGAGCCGTCGCCGCGACCACGGCGGCCTGATCTTCTGCGACCTGCGTGATCGCGAGGGTATCACGCAGATCAACTTCGACCCCGAGCATTCCGATGGCGATGCCTTCAAGATCGCCGAGACCATGCGTCCCGAGTGGCCCATCTGCGTGCACGGCGTCGTGCGCTACCGTGGCGAGGACGCGGTGAACCCCAAGCTCGCAACCGGCGAGATCGAGGTCCTCATCGACCACGCCACCGTGCTCAACCGCTCCAAGACCCCGCCGTTCCAGATCGAGGACGGCATCGAGACCGCCGAGGACACGCGCCTGCGCTATCGCTACCTGGACCTCCGCCGTCCCGAGATGGCCGCTCGCCTTCGCCTGCGCTCCGACTTCACCTTTGCCATCCGCTCCGCGCTGCACGACCGCGCCTTTACCGAGGTCGAGACACCGGCCCTGTTCAAGTCCACGCCCGAAGGTGCGCGCGACTTCGTGGTGCCGAGCCGCCTGCAGCCCGGCAGCTTCTACGCCCTGCCGCAGTCCCCGCAGCTGCTCAAGCAGCTTCTCATGGTCGGCGGCGTCGAGCGCTACTACCAGGTTGCCAAGTGCTTCCGTGACGAGGATCTGCGCGCCGACCGCCAGCCCGAGTTCACCCAGGTCGACATCGAGATGAGCTTTGTCGAGCAGGACGACGTCATGGCCCAGCTCGAGGACGTGCTGTCCGACGCCTTCGCCCGCGTGGGTGTGGAGATGCCCACGCCGCTGTGTCGCCTGTCCTACTGGGATGCCATGGACACCTATGGCTCCGATAAGCCCGACACCCGTTACGGCATGGAACTCGTCGACCTGACCGACGTGTTCACCGAGTCCGCGTTCAAGGTGTTCGCAAGCGCTGCAACCACCGAGGGCCATGTGGTCAAGGCCATCAACGCCAAGGGCGCCGGCGCCTGGCCCCGTGCTCAGATCGACAAGCTTGCCAAGGTCGCCGCGACCTTCGGCGCCAAGGGCCTCGCCTGGATTGCCTTCCGTGAGGACGGCTCCGTGAACAGCCCGATCGTGAAATTCTTCACCGACGAGGAGATGGAGGAGCTGCGTCGTCGTTGCGACGTCGAGCCCGGTGACCTCGTCATGTTCGCCGCCGGTCCCCGCTTGGAGGCCAACGGCATCCTCGGCGGTATGCGTTCGCACATGGCCGACGCGCTCAATGTTCCGCGCGAGGGCCACGAGTTCCTCTGGGTCGTGAACTTCCCGCTGTTCCATTGGGATGAGGAGGGTCAGCGCTACGAGGCCGAGCACCAGCCCTTCACCCTGCCGCATCTCGACGAGCTGCACCTGCTCGATGAGGATCCGCTCAGGATGGGTTCGTGCACCTACGACTTTGTCATGGATGGCTTCGAGGCCGGCGGTGGCGGCATGCGCATCCACGACGCCGAGCTCCAGCTCAAGATGCTCGAGTTCATGGGCTTTTCCGAGGAGCGCGCCCGCGCCCAGTTCGGCTTCCTCATGGAGGCCCTCGAGTTCGGCGCTCCGCCCATGGGCGGCTTCGCGCTCGGCCTCGACCGTGTGTGCATGCTTCTGGCCGGCACCGACTCCATCCGCGACGTCATGGCGTTCCCCAAGACGAGCAGCGGCAGCGACCTCATGTCCGCCGCGCCGTCCGAGGTGAGCATGGCTCAGCTCAAGGAAGTTGGCCTGCGCCTGGAGTAAGTGGCCTTGCAGTCCACGACCTCAATTTAGGGACAGTCCCTAAATTGAGGTTCTGAATTAAGGCTTGGGTTGCGAGCCTGCATGCAAATCAACATGACGCCGTCCGCTTTGGCGGGCGGCGTTTTCTTATGCTGACCGGCTGTTTACCTGGTCCTGATACCTGCGCGGTATGTTAAAACTGCTGAATTGGCCCGCGCCGGTGGCGACTCCCCGCGCGGCCGTTCGCGCTTGTGCGGGCAGGCGAAAGGGGGCCTCGATGTTGCTGCATACGTCCATCGTCGTTCTGGAGAACACCGTGACACCCGACGGCCTCATGCTTTACCTTGCGGTTCTGTGCGTGCTCATGGCCGCTGTGATTGGCGCCGGCATTATTTTTCGCCGTAGCGCTTTTCGGTGATTGTGCCGCACGCGCATCCTCGTTGCCGTATACTGAATGACGTATTGGGGAGCTGGGAAATGGCCCGGCTGAGAGGAGCGAACCTTCGCTCGACCCGTAACCTGATCCGGGTAATGCCGGCGTAGGGATCGAGCAGCCTTGCTTTGATCGACGCGGACGCTTTGAAATAGGCGGACGTCATGATGTGAGAGCGGGCCCCTACGGAAAACGAGGGGCCCGCTTTTTTGTGGCCTCGGAAAGGAAGCTCATGGAAGCAAGCGTCGCGATTCAGGTCCTGCCCCAGCGCGTCGGCGGCAACGACGAGGTCTGCCGCATCGTCGACGAGGCGATCGCCTACATTCAGACCAAGTTCCCCGACGCCTACGTTGGTCCGTTCGAGACCACCATTCAGGGCGAGTACGACCTGTGCATGGAGGTCGTGGCAGGTGTGAACCGCATCTGCGTCGAGGCCGGTGCACCCGAGGTGGCAACCTACGTCAAGATCTTCTTCGCACCCGAGGAGGGCGTCCTCACCACCGAGGAGAAGATTTCCAAGTACCACGAGAACGATGCGTAACGTTCCCGCTTCTTCGCGTGTTACGTCGCGACTCGTCGCCCCGCTGACGATTCTTGCGCTGCTGGCGATCTGGCAGCTGGTATGTTCGGCCGGTCTCGTGCCCCCGTTCATGCTGCCGAGTCCGATTCGCGTGGTGCAGGCGCTCGTAGGGGATTGGCCTCTGCTCATCGGGCACGCTGCGACCTCGCTTGCCGAGGCCGGGCTGGGCCTTGCCGCCGGTGTCGCCCTCGGATTCATCGCGGCGCTCGCCATGGACCGCTTCGACCTGCTTTACCGCGCGTTCTATCCCATCGTCGTGCTTACGCAGACCATTCCGACCGTCGCCATCGCGCCGCTTTTGGTGCTGTGGTTCGGTTACGGCATGTTGCCCAAGGTGGTGCTCATCGTGGTGGCGACGTTCTTCCCCATCACGGTGGGAATGCTCGAGGGTCTGCGTTCCGTCGACCCCGACGAGATCGACCTCATGCGTGCCATGGGTGCCACGCGCCTGCAGATTTTGCGTCACGTGAAGCTGCCCGCCGCGATGCCGCAGTTCTTTTCCGGGCTCAAGATCTCTGCCGCTTACGCGATTGTGGGCGCTGTGATTGCGGAATGGCTCGGCGGATTTTCGGGTCTTGGTGTGTACATGACGCGCGTGCGCAAGGCGTATTCGTTCGACAAGATGTTCGCGGTGATCTTTTTGATCTCGGGCTTGAGCCTCGTGCTCATGTGGGCGGTCGACGCCGTTCGTCGCATCGCCATGCCTTGGGAGCGCCGGAGCGACTCTGAGCGATAGCCGTGTCGCATATCCGAGCACCTGCAGGTTGAGCCTGCGGATTGCATGCAGGTTGAACCTATGGATTGCATGCAGGTTGAATCTATGGGCCATATACGGGCTGCGGCCTGTGGGCTGTCTATAGGCTGTGCCCCGGGGATTTTATACAAGGTTCGGGGGCGTTGCCCCCAGTTAAAAAGGAGATATCCATGCATAAGAACACGATGACCACCAAGATGACCGGTCGCATGCTGTCTCGCCGTTCGCTGTTGAGTGCTGGTGTCGCAGGCGCCGGGCTGATCGGCGCCGCGGCGCTCAGCGGTTGCGGCGGCGCCGAAAAGCCTGCCGGATCCGCCGCATCTGGCGATACCAAGCTGCGCAAGGTCACCTTCGCCCTGGACTGGACCCCCAACACGAACCACACCGGCGTGTATGTCGCAGCCGAGCGTGGTTACTACAAGGAGGCCGGCCTCGAGGTCGAAATCGTCCAGGCTCCCGAGAACGGCGCCGATGCCCTGGTCGCCGCCGGTGACGCCGAGTTCGGCGTGACCTTCCAGGACACCATGGCCTCCTACGTTTCTGGCTCCGACCCGATGCCCGTGACCGCTGTTGCCGCGATCATCCAGCACAACACCTCCGGCATCATCAGCATGAAGGACAAGGGCATCACGAGCCCCGCCGAGATGGCCGGCCACACCTACGCGACGTGGGAGCTGCCCATCGAGCAGGGTATGATCGAGCATTGCGTCGAGGCGGACGGTGGCGACTTCTCCCAGGTCGAGATGATCCCCTCTACCGTTACCGACGAGGTGACCGCGCTATCCACCGATCAGGTCGACTCCATCTGGATCTACTGGGCATGGGCGGGCGAGAAGTGCAAGCTCGCGGGCCTCGATACCAATTACTTCGCCTTTGCCGATATCGATCCCGTCTTTGACTTCTACACGCCGGTCATCATCGCAAACAACGGCGTGATCGAGGACGACGCCGAAATGGTCCAGGCCTTTATGGATGCCACTCGTCGCGGGTACGAGGATTGCATCGCCGACCCGAAGGGCGCGGCCGAGGTTCTGCTCAAGGCCGCACCCGAGCTCGAGGAGGAGCTCGTGGTGGCGAGCCAGACCTACCTCGCCGAGCAGTATCAGGCGGATGCCGAGACTTGGGGCGAGATCGACCAGAAGCGTTGGGACGCCTTCTTCGAGTGGGTGAGCGACCAGGGTTTCGCCGATCCGATCGAGCCCGGCGCGGGCATGACCGATAAGTTCCAGGGCTAACCGAGGCGCAAACTAGTCAGTCAGGGTGTCAAAAAATATAAGTGTACGTTTTGGGGAAGGTTTTGCGGCGTTTTGCGCGTTGTCGGAATATCGCCGCAGCAAAACCCCAGTTGGCAAGAGACCGCTTGGGTCCGTGCCACGAAAAATAAGGGGAAACTATCCCCAAAACGTACACTTTGTTCGGGAAGGTGCTCATCGCGATGGCACGGCTTGAGATACAGGGTATTTCACAGGGGTTCGGCGAGGTCGACGTACTTCGCGACGTGACGTTCGATGTCGAGTCCGGTGAGATCGCCTGCCTGCTCGGTCCCTCTGGGTGCGGCAAGACCACGTTGTTTCATGTGATCTCGGGCCTCGCGTCGCCGCGCGCCGGCCGTGTGCTGTTGGATGACGAGGATATTACCGGTCGTCCCGGTCGCTTGTCGTACATGCTGCAAAAAGACCTGCTCTTGCAGCATAAGCGCATCATCGACAACGTGTCGTTGCCTCTGGTGCTGCGCGGTGTGCCGGTTGAGGAGGCCCGCTCGCGTGCAGCCGAGCTCTTTGGGGTCTTCGGCTTGGAGGGCACCGAGCGCCGCTGGCCAAGTGAGCTTTCGGGCGGTATGCGCCAGCGAGCCGCCTTGCTGCGGAGCTATCTTTTCTCGCAGGATTTCATGCTGCTCGATGAGCCGTTCTCGGCACTCGACGCCTTTACCAAGGCGGACATGCACACGTGGTTCCTTGACGTCGTGGAGCGCATGGGCACCACGGCGCTCGTGGTAACCCACGACATCGACGAGGCGCTTACGCTCGCCGATGAAGTGTTCGTCATGCGCGGAAACCCGCAGGCAGGTGAGCCGACGGGCATTGTTGGCTCGGTGCGTATCGAATGCTTGCGTTCTGAGCGCAATGCATATGCGTTGACCGAGGGATTCCTTGAGAACAAGCGCCGTCTTCTGTCCCTTCTGGGCTAGGACGTCGTCCTTTCGGAGTGGACGAGAGAAAAGCGGCCCCCATTTGGGTCTCGGAGCAAGCGGGAGGAAGCTCCCAGCTGTGCTTTCGGGGCAAGCGCGTGGGAAGCGGCCTCCTATCTGAACCGGGTGGGAGGCCGCTTCTGTATCGTGAAAAATGTAGCGCTTGGCAAACTTCTCAGACATAATGTGCTCGCACTGTGTTAGTTTACATAGGTGAACATTCCACAGGAGGTGCTTTGTCATGCAGAAACATGGTTCGGCTATGCCGCTGTCTCTGTTCCGCGCGGGCGAGACTGTCACGGTCTGCCGAGTGCGCGGCAACGAGGACATGAAACGCCATCTGCAGGAGATCGGCTTTGTCGACGGTGCCGAGGTGCACGTCGTCTCCTCCTCGGCGTCCAACGTCATCGTGCTCGTAAAGGGCGCGCGGTTTGGCTTGGATTCCAAGGTCGCGCAGCACATCATGGCCGCCTAGGCAAAGCTGCGCACCCGCTCGTTGTTCACTGAGGTGCGGTGTCGGCACACTGAGTCGTGTCGGCATGGTTCGTGCGTGGGCCGGGGTGCGAGGACACATGGGGTGTTCTTTGATCTGCAGAAAGGGGGAAGCATGAAATCGCTGGCAGATGTGAAGGTGGGGGAGAGCGCCACCATCGTCAAGCTCCATGGTGAAGGTGCGCTGCGTCGTCACCTCATGGATTTGGGCCTCATCAAGGGCACGCCGTTCAAGGTCGTGAAGGTCGCTCCGCTGGGTGACCCGGTCGAGATCACCGTACGCGGCTATGAGTTGTCCATTCGCAAGGAGGAGGCCGCCATCGTTGAGGTCGCCTAAGGCGCCGCAACGGGCATATTTCTACAGGTAGAGTTAGCCGAATCTAACATATATGAGATGTCAGGTGGCATTTCGATCGCGGCCCGACTCAGCAACGAGCACGTTTCAAAGCCAAGAGAAAAGAAGGATCGCATGGCGAATCCAATACTGCACATCGCGCTTGCCGGTAACCCCAATTGCGGCAAGACGACACTGTTCAACCTGATCACCGGTGCCAACGGCTATGTGGGCAACTGGCCCGGCGTCACGGTCGAGAAGAAGGAGGCGCCCCTGTCGCGCGACAAGGGTGTGCTCATCACGGACCTGCCCGGAATCTATTCGCTGTCTCCCTACAGCCCCGAGGAGCGCGTGAGCCGCGACTACCTCATGGGCGGCGAGCCCGACGTCGTGATTCAGGTGCTCGACGCCACCAATCTGGAGCGCAACCTCTATCTCGCGCTGCAGGTCATCGAGACGGGCCTGCCCGTGGTGGTGGCGCTTAACATGGCTGATCTGGTTGAGAAGAATGGCGACAAGATCGATATCGCCGCGCTCGAGAAGAGCCTGGGTTGTCCGGTCGTGATGATCTCGGCGCTCAAGAACGAGGGCGTCGATGGACTCATCGCGGCGGCGCGCAAGGCCGCAGGGCGCGTCAAGGGGGGCGCGGCAAAGACCGTCGCCGCCGCAGACGCCGCGGGTCCGCATCATACATTCGACCGTTCGATCGAAGATGTGCTCGACCAGGTCGAGGCCCTGATTCCGGCTTCCATTGACCCTGTTCGCCGTCGTTACTTCGCCGTTAAGCTCTTCGAGCGCGATGCCGAGGCGACCGCCGAGCTCAACCTTTCGCGCGAGGCCGCATCTCGCGTGGAGGAGCTCGTCTCCGCGTGCGAGCGCGATTGCGACGACGACGCCGAGTCGATCATCACCGGTGAGCGTTACGGCCTCATCGCGCACATCGTCGACGGCAGCCTGCACCGGGCCCCCGCTCGCATGAGCACCTCCGAGAAGATCGACCGCATCGTGACCAATCGCTGGCTCGGACTGCCGATCTTCGCCGCCATCATGTTCGCCGTGTACTACCTCGCCATTTCGACCTTCGGTACCGCCATGACCGACTGGGTGAACGACAATCTCTTCGGTGAGGGCTGGGAGTTCTTCGGTAACGCCATGCCGTCCGTCCCCGCGCTCTTTGAGGGCTGGCTCACCGCCGCCGGCGCGTCCGATATGGTCATCTCCCTGGTGTGCGACGGCATCGTCGCCGGCGTAGGCGCCGTCCTTGGATTCATTCCGCAGATGTTCGTGCTGTTCGTGCTGCTGTCCTTCCTCGAGGACTGCGGTTACATGGTGCGCGTGGCGTTCGTCATGGACCGCGTCTTCCGTCGCTTTGGCCTGTCGGGCAAGTCGTTCATTCCCATGCTCGTATCCACGGGCTGCGGTGTTCCCGGCGTGCTCGCCACCAAGACGATCGAGAACGAGAAGGATCGTCGCATGACGGTCATGACCACCACGTTCATTCCCTGTGGCGCCAAGCTCCCGGTCATTGCGCTGGTCATGGGCGCGCTGATCGGCGATGCCGAGGCAAGCTGGATCGCCCCGCTGTTCTACTTCCTCGGTGTGTTCGCGGTCATCGTCTCGGGCATCATGCTCAAGAAGACCCGCCTGTTCGCAGGCCGTCCCACGCCGTTCGTGATGGAGCTTCCCGCTTACCACATGCCGTCTCTGCGCAGCTGGGCGCTGCATGTGTGGGAGCGCGTGGGCGCCTATATCAAGAAGGCATTCACCATCATTTTCGCCTCGACCATCGTCGTGTGGTTCCTGTCCAGCTTTGGCATGTTCGAGGGTTCCTTCGGCTACCTTCCGTCCATGGAGGGCACGCCTTCGGAGTTCACCGACTACTCGCTGCTCGCGACTGTCGCCGGTTCCGTGAGCTGGATGTTCGCGCCGCTGGGCTTTGATTCCTGGCAGGCCACGGCGATGTCCGTCACGGGCCTGGTCGCCAAGGAGAACGTCATGTCCACCG
Organism: Collinsella intestinalis; assembly: GCF_902364775.2. GTDB lineage: Bacteria > Actinomycetota > Coriobacteriia > Coriobacteriales > Coriobacteriaceae > Collinsella. Next base: position 309,368 of record NZ_CABJEU020000001.1, read on the forward strand.
CGGCCTCGCTGCTGCATCTGGTGGACGCCACCGAGACCGATCCGAGCCTGTGGGCCGCGTTCGCAGCGCTGTTCCCCAGCGCCGGCGCCATCGCCGCGTTCGGTGCCTTCAACCTGCTGTGCGCGCCGTGCTTTGCGGCCATGGGCACCATTCGAGCCCAGATGAATTCGGGCAAGTGGACGGCCATCGCGCTGGCCTACGAGTGCGGCTTCGCTTGGGTGGTCGGTCTCATGATCAACCAGTTTTACTTGGCCGCCCAGGGCGTGTTCAGCGTGTGGACCATCGTTGCGGCGGCGTTCGCGGTTGCGATCGTCTTCCAGCTGCTGCGCCCCATGCCGAGCTATGCCTGGGACGATGAAGCAGCAGATTCCGCCGCTCAACCTGCGATGGGGAACTAGGCGCGCCGAGCGTCGAGGTCCCGATGTCATTCAGTCGACTTTTGGTAACATCAAATCGAGGTTCGGGAGTAGCGGGGCATTTTACGAGGGGCGAATCTCGTGTTTTGCCGCGTTCGCCGGGGAATATGATCGCGTTGGCGAGAATGAAGTTGCCAAAAGTCGACATTTTGATTTCATGAACTCAACGCGTAAAGGAAATAATGCATAATGGGACCCATAGATTTCATAATTCTGAGTATTATTGCAATTGCATTTGTTCTTGTGGTTGTTCGCGTGCGTAAAAAGGGCACGTGCGGCGATTGCGCGAGCGCCGGGTCATGCGGTGGATCATGCACGAGCTGCGCGACTTCCAAGCGCTCGTCGTGCCCGGCCTGTGAGGGTGCCGATTCCATTGCCGACCGCCTTTCGAAGAACATCTCGGTTGGGGGGAGGTGAACCTCGGGCCCTCTCGCATTGGGAGTGCCGTTTCTCCGCGTCATATGCACAACTCTCGAAAGCCCCCGTTCATCGCGGGGGCTTTTTCGCGTCCATGCGCAATTTCGCGCCTGTCCCCGATTGGCCCTTGGGAGCGAATCGGCGGGGAGTGGTAATCTGAAAACACATGTCTGCCGTCCAGCAGAAAGGAGGCGCAGCGCCATGATCGCCCGCGCCGACCAATCTCTCAAGTACCTGCGACTGCTCTCGGAGCAACTTCCCACGCAGCAATCGGTGTTCACCGAGATCATCAACTTGCAGGCAATCCTCAACCTGCCCAAGGGCACCGAGCATTTCATGAGCGACCTGCACGGTGAATACGAGGCATTCTTGCATATCCTCAACAACTGCTCGGGCGTGGTGCGCGAGCACGTGGACGATATCTTTGGCGACGAGCTCTCCGAGGAGGAAAAGGGCGACCTGTGCACTCTCATCTACTACCCGCATGAGAAGCTCGCGCTCGCGCATCTGCAACACATCGCGACGCCGAGCTGGTACAAGGTCATGCTCGAGCGCCTGCTAGTGGTGGCGCGCTCCCTGTCCAGCCGTTACACGCGCTCCAAGGTCCGCAAGGCAATCCCGCGCGATTACGCCTACATCATCGACGAGCTGCTGCACACGCACCCCGATGAGAACAACTACCGCGTGCGCTATCACGAGCGCATCATCGCTTCGATCCTGGAGACCGATGCGGGCGAGGACTTTATCTGCTCGCTGTCCGATCTCATCAAGCGCTTGGTCATCGACCATCTGCATCTGGTGGGCGATATCTTCGACCGCGGCGGCGGGGCCTCCAAGATCATGGATCGCCTGATGGAGTACCACTCGCTGGACATCCAGTGGGGCAATCACGACCTGCTGTGGATGGGGGCGGCCGCCGGTCAGCCCGCGTGCATCATCACGGTCCTGCGCAATAACTTGCGCTATGGCAATTTCGAGATCTTGGAAAACGACTACGGCATCTCCCTGCGCGAGCTCGTGGCGTTTGCCGAGCGCACCTACGAGCCGGTTCCCGATGGCGCGATCGGTTTGGCTGCCAAGCTCACACCGCTGGTGAAGGCCGTGAACGTCTTGCTGTTCAAGCTCGAGGGGCAGATCATCATGCGCCACGGGAGCTTCGACATGCACGACCGGTTGCTGCTCGAGCGCATCGACGTCGAGGCGGGGACCGTCGAGCTGTACGACGGCACGGTACGCGAGCTCGCCACGCGCGATTTCCCCACGCTCGACCCGGAGCATCCCTATGAGCTCACGCCCGAGGAGGCGCGGATCGTCGAGAAGCTCGTGGCGGAGTTCACGAGCGCCGACCACCTGCGCCGCCATATCGAGTTCCTCTACAGCCACGGTTCCATGTACCTGGTGCGCAATCACAACCTGCTGTTCCACGGTTGCGTCCCGCTGAACGAGGACGGCACGTTCTCGAGCATGAACTGCCTGAGCACCTGGCGCAGCGGCAGCGATTACCTCGACTTTTGCGATGAGATCGCGCGTCGTGCCTGGCGCGAGCGCGACGAGGATTCGCTCGACTGGATGTGGTACCTCTGGATCGGCATGAAGTCCCCGGCGAGTGGCCGTTTGGTCAAGACCTTCGAGCGCTCCTACATTGACGATCCGGATTGCTGGACCGAGCCCATGGATCCCTATTTCGAGCTGACCAAGGACGAGGCGACGTGCGATGCCATCATGGCGGAGTTCGGCGTGTCCGCGGGTTCGGGGCATATCGTGAACGGGCACACGCCCGTCCACACGGCCGAGGGCGAGCAGCCCATTCGCGCGAACGGGCGCCTGCTTGTGATCGACGGCGGTTTTTGCAGCGCGTATCACCCCAAGACGGGGATTGCCGGTTACACCCTCATCTCGAGCTCGCGCGGGTGCCGTCTCAAGGCGCACCAGGCGTTCGAGAGCGTCGAGGCCGTGCTCACGCGCAACGCCGATATCGTGAGCGAGACCGACCGCTTCGATGTGGCCGAGCGCCGTCGCATGGTGAGCGACACCGACACGGGCGTGCAGATTCGCGAGCAGATCAGCGACCTGCGGGCCCTGCTCGAGGCCTACCGTACCGGCATCCTCGACGAGCGCCCCTAGCACGCCAATTGGGGACAGGTACAAAATGAGCCATTTCGGCCCATGGAGGGCGGGCGGCGCGACCCGTGCTTGGCCGCGGTGAAAGTCCCAATTAGTACCTGTCCCCAAATGAGGCGTAACCGCGTTGAAACATACGTGTGCGACTATGGGAAGTCGCAACAACCGTGCTTTGTGAAAGGTCTGGCAATGGATCAGCAGCAGTACATCGACTTTGTCCTGCGCACCGTCGAGGAGCGCGATATCCGCTTCATCCGCCTGTGGTTCACCGATGTGCTCGGCCGCCTCAAGAGCTTCGCCATCAGCCCGGAGGACCTTGAGGTCGCGTTTGAGGAGGGCATCGGCTTCGATGGCTCGGCCATCGAGGGCTTCACCACGCCCGACGAAGCGGACATGCTGGCTTTCCCCGACCCCTCGACCTTCCAGATCCTGCCCTGGCGTCCCACGCACGACGGCGCGGCCCGCATTTTCTGCGACGTGTGCACCCCCGATCGCCAGCGGTTCGCCGGCGATTCCCGAGAGTGCCTGCGCCGCATGTTCTATCGTGCCGAAAAGCTCGGCTACATCATGAACGTCGGTGCCGAGCTGGAGTTTTACTACTTCCCCGACGAGCACACCCCCGAGCCGCTGGACGCCGTGGGCTATTTCGACCTCTCGCCGTCCGACTCCGCCCGCGACTTGCGCCGCTCCACAGTGCTCATGCTCGAGAAGATGAGCATCCCCATCGAGTACACCTTCCACAGCTCCGGACACTCGCAGCACGGTATCTCGATGCGCCATGCCGAGGCCCTCACCATGTCCGATGCGATCATGACGGCCAAGCACGTGATCCGCACGTGCGCCTACGAGGCCGGCATCCATGCGAGCTTCATGCCCAAGCCCATCGCCAAGGGCTCATCCTCGGCGATGTTTTTGCACCAGTCGCTGTTCGACCGCGAGGGCAACAACGTGTTCTGGGGCGACGATTCGCAAAACCACCTGTCGCCGATCGCTAAGAGCTACATGGCCGGCATCCTCGCCCATGCGTCCGAGATCAGCGCCATCACCAACCCCACGGTGAACTCCTACAAGCGCCTGTCCGCCGGTGCGGGCAACGGCCCGCGCTTTGCCACCTGGGGCATGCGCAACCGCGCCGCCATGATCCGCGTGCCCATCTACAAGCCCGGTAAGCAGGCTGCGGCCCGTATCGAGCTCCGCAGCCCCGACCCGATGGCAAACCCGTATCTGGTGAACACGGTGACGCTTGCCGCTGGCCTGGACGGTATCAAGCGCGGGCTCGAACTGCCCGAGGAGGCAACCTCCGAGCTGCTGCGCTTGCCGGAGTCCGAGTTGCGCGCCCGCGGCATCGAGCCCCTGCCGAGCAATCTCGACGAGGCGCTTGATGTGTTCGAGAGCTCCGATTTCATGAAGGACGCCCTGGGTGAGCACATCCACTCGTTCTTCCTCAAGAAGAAGCGCGCGGAATGGGAGCGTTTCAATTCGACGGTCACCGAGTGGGAGCTCAGGCACTACCTGGCCAACTCGTAAGCATCCCGTGCGATTCGAGGCGCACGCCGTTTTGATAAGATGACGCCTACGGAGGTGAGCTCATGGCGGAAAAGACAGTGCTGTTCATGGCCCGCACAACGCGGCTGCATGACTTCATCAGGACGCTCTCGACGTCTCTCGGCGTCGAGGTGCACGTTGCCACGCCCGATTCGCCTGCCGCGGCGCACGACTTCGACCTGTTGGTTCTCGACGCCGACGGCGTTCGCCCCGATCGTGTGGACGCCATGGCCAAGTGGCTCGAATCGCGCGGCGGCGCGCCCATGCTGCTGGTTGTCGACGAGGAAGATATCGCCGAGATGCGCCTTCCCTCCCAGGTCCGTGCCGATTTCATCTGTTCGGGTGCGGGAGAGGCCGAGCTTGAGGTCCGCGCACGCCAGCTTTTGGGCGAGTGCGAGGCTGCTCCGGTCGATGAAGTGCTCACCGTGGATAACCTCACCATCAACCTTGCCACCTACCAGGTATCGCTCGATGGCGAGCCTGTCGACCTCACGCTCATGGAGTATTCGCTGCTGAGCTTTTTGGCCACGCATCCCAATCGCGCGTACAGCCGAGAGGTCCTGTTGCATCGCGTATGGGGCTTCGAGTACTGCGGCGGCACCCGTACCGTGGACGTCCACATCCGCCGTATCCGCAGCAAGGTCGGCCCCCTTATCGCCGCGCATATCACCACCGTTCGCGGCGTCGGCTATCTCTTCAAGGAGTAGCCTCAGCCGGCGCCACGTCTCAATTGGTGCCAGGTACAAATTGCGCACATTGCGATGGGGTTTGCAATGTCGCGATGCGGACAGGGCCCCAGAACAAGACGCTTGAGAAATTCTTAACGCAACTTACAACTTGATTAAGCTCCGTCGCTCGTGCTGAGCGGAGCTGCGCTTTTGGGGTACAACGTTGGAGAATGAAGACGTTGAAAGGACCGTTCATGAGTGAAGAAAAGACCCCTCAGCGCCCCGAGGGCCTTGGATCGGAGCAGCGCCCGTCCTCGCAGCCGCGTCTCGAGGTCGAGCCGACGCCCGTCGAGCCCGCAGGTGCTGCGTCCGGCAATGCAAGCGCCCATACCACGGCGCACATCCCCGTCGATCCCGGTAACCCCACCGCCGCCGACTCCACCCGCCAGGTCCCCCCAGCGGATTACTCGTATTCCCAGGGTCAGCACGTCGCCGGTCAGGGCGCGCAGGCCCATGCGTCCACGCGCACTGAGACCCGCACCGTGGTCAAGACCAAGAGCAAGAAGCTCCCCATCTTCCTAGCGTCCTTCGCCGGCCTGGTGGTCGGTGCGGTGTTGGTCATCGCGCTCGTCATGTCCGGCGCGTTCCGCATCACCGATTCGAACGTCGAGACTGCCGGCACCTCCGGCACCCCGCAGACGATCGATATCAACCCCGAGGACACCACGCTGTCCGAGGCCGTGGCGGCAAAGGCGCTGCCCTCCGTCGTGTCCATCACCGCTCAGGGCGAGGATGAGAACTCCGGCGGTATCGGCAGTGGCGTGATTTTGGACACCGACGGCAACATCCTTACGAATCACCACGTCGTTCAGGGTGCGACCGCACTTGTGGTGAACACCGACGACGGCAACAGCTACGAGGCGGAGCTCGTCGGCGCGGACGAGTCCAGCGACCTGGCGGTCATTCGCCTCAAGGATCCCACGAGCGCCAAGCTCACTCCCATCGAGGTCGGCGATTCCGACGACATCGCGGTGGGTGAGTGGGTCATGGCCATCGGCAGCCCCTTCGGCAACGAGCAGTCCGTGTCCACGGGCATCGTCTCTGCGCTCTACCGTTCCACTGCCCTGCAGAGCGCGAGCGGTACGTCCATCTACGCGAACATGATCCAGACCGATGCGGCCATCAACCCCGGCAACTCCGGCGGTGCGCTCGTCAACGATAAGGGTCATCTCATCGGCATCAACTCGGTCATCGAGTCCTATTCTGGCTCCAGTTCGGGCGTTGGCTTTGCGATCCCGGTGAACTACGCCATCAACATCGCCAACCAGATCATCGATGGCGAGACCCCGGTCCATCCGTACTTGGGTGTTTCCCTGATGAGCGTGAATGCCTACAACGCCCGCACGAACGAGCTGGCGGTCGATAACGGCGCATATGTGGCGGAGGTCACCGCCGAAGGTCCGGCTGCCCAGGCTGGTATCCAGAAGGGCGACATCGTCACCGCCGTCGACGGCGAGGGCATCGCCTCGGCGGACGGCCTGATCATCGCCTTGCGTGAGCATGAGGTGGGTGACGAGGTGACCTTGACGGTCGTGCGCGGCAAGGATGAAACCGAGGTCAAGGTGACTCTCGGGTCGGATGAGGCCCTGCAGGCCGAGCAGGAGGACACGTCCGACGGCCCCGGTGCCGGAACCGGCATGAGCCGCGAGGAGTTCTTCCGCTACCTCGAGGAGTACATGGGCGGCGCCCTGCGCTAACGCCCTGCCCCGGTGCAATTGGGGACAGGTGTAAATTGCAACAATTTGGGCGGGTGCCGAGGAGGTGCCCGCCTTTTCTTTACCGGATGAGCTCCCAGGGCTGGACGCCGAGGCGTTCGGCGATTTGCTCGAGGGTGGAGAGCTTGAGGTTGCTGTTGCCGCTTTCGATGAGGTCAAGAAGCACGCGGCTGATGCCAAGCTGCAAGGCGAAGTCGACCTTGGTCAAACCCGAGGTCTTGCGGATGGCGATGAGGTTCTCGCCCAGTCTCTGTCGCGCGGTCGCATTCATGGTTCGAGCATGCCCGCGGCGAAGCGCTAAGATGTAAAGCGCGCTTTACAAACTGGTCATTACCCATAGCGATTCCAAGAAAACTCAGCGCGCGGGTGGGATGCCGGCGTGTTGGGGGATAAGTAGGAAAACTCGTTGAGCGGAGGTGCAGCCATGTCGAGGGCAAAAGAGCGGGCGTTTGAGGTCGTACGGGGAGGGCGGTTTTTGCCCACGCCGTCGGTGCTGGCCTTTGGCGTTGACGGGGGCCCGCTCTCTGAGCGCGAGCTGGACGCTCTGCGATGGGCGCGCGATGCGGGCTACGCGATTGCGGTGTTCACGCATGAGCTCGCCGAGCCCGTGCGTGCGCAGCTTGCCGAGCACGGAATCCCTGCGACTGTCCTTGCGGATGATGAGGGCCCCGCGAGCGAACCCGATGCTCCGTTCACGGTGGCTGCGGCCCGCGCGGAGGCTCTGGCGCGTTTTTGCGTGCAGCGGGGCACGACGTTGGAGCACGCCGTGGTGATCGCCGTCACGCCGAGGGATTGCGAGGCCATGATGAGCGCGGGCAGGGCGCTCTCCCTCAACGGAGCCGGAATCGACGCCGCGATGACGGCGGAGCGGACGTTTTTCCCTCGCGAGATGAGCGGCCTCGTGCATGCGTTGAACGCGGCCGTGGCGATGCGCGTGTAAGTCGCCGCTTCGTGCCGCCGTCGTGCTACTCCGCGCGGCTTACCATTCGTCCACGCGGTCGTGGTTGATGGGGCGGTAGAACAGGCGCTGCAGCTCGTCGGCATCGCGCGTCTGTCCGAGCGCCCACATGGTCTTGGCCACGAGCGCCTCGGTGGTCATGTCACCGCCCTTGAGGATGCCGGGGTGCTCTGCATATGCGCGGCCGACCTCATATACGCCCAGGTCCAGGCCTTCCTCGGGCACCTGCGTGGTCATGACCACGGTGCGGCCGGAATCGACCCAGTCAAAGATGGCCTCCTGATAGGAAGCACCGTCGGCACCCCGCTCGGGCACGCCGCCCATGCCGAAGGTCTCGAGGATCACGGCGTCGTAATCGGGTTTGAGCAGACGGAAGATGTCGGGCGTGAGACCGGGCGTGAGCTTGAGGGCGCACACGCGGCTGTTGAGCTCGGTGTAGAAACGGGGCGCTGCGGCGTTGCCGCCCACGTCGCCCGCCGCGGCGGACTCGGTGCAATCGCCCTCGGCCAGTCCGGCGGACACGGCGACCGACCCGCTGCGGATGATCTTGTCCTGGCGCAGGTAGGCCAGCACGGGGTAGTTGATGCTGTTGAACGCGTTGAAGCTCATGGTGCGCTGTTTGCGGGCGCGCGTGCCGGCGATCGCGTAGCCGCCGAAGACGATGGACACGTCGCGCGAGCGGTCGGATGCGGCGTACACGAGGCTTTGGTACAGGTTGATCTTCGCGTCGGTGAAGGGATTGCCCATGGGTTGCTGCGAGCCGGTGAGCACGATGGGCTTGGGGCTGTCCTGGATGAGGTAGGAGAGCGCCGCCGCGGTGTAGGACATGGTGTCGGTGCCGTGCAGGACCACGAAGCCGTCGTGCGCGTCGTAGTTCTCGCGGATGACCTCGGCGATGCGCAGCCAGTCGGCGGGGCGCATATTGGTGCTGTCGATGTTCATGGGCTGCACGATGTCGAGTTCGCAGACGCCTTCGATCTCGGGCACGCTGCGGGCGAGCTCCTCGCCGGTGAGAGCGGGGGAGAGGCCATTGCCGTCCTCGGCGGAGGCGATGGTGCCGCCGGTGGCGATCAAGAGGATGTGCTTCATGCGGGCTCCTTTGCTCTGCAGTCCCTGCGGGTGCCCCGTCTCATAGCTTGCGGCCTTTTGTGGGCACGTCCGATGCGCGGCGGGGCGCCCTTATGGAGGGCGGTCGGTGCGCTTCGAGGCGACATCGAGATATTGTAGGCCAAAATCCCTGTAGGATTTCTGCGTATGCGCAGCTCGGCGAGTATGATGTACCAATTATCTGACACGTGTTGCCGCTGCAGGGCAGCGGCATGGTTGGGAGGCTTCATGGCCCAGAACGCATCTGAGCAGATTCAGCAGAAGGTGCTGGTATTCGACTTTGGCGCGCAGTATGCGCAGCTCATCGCCCGTCGCGTGCGCGACCTGCATGTGTATTCGGAGATCGTGCCGTGTGACATCACGGCCGACGAGGTGCGCGATATAGCGCCCTCCGCACTGATCCTCTCCGGCGGCCCCGCGTCCGTGTACGCCGAGGACGCCCCGACGGTCGATCCGGCCATCTACGAGCTGGGCCTGCCCATTCTGGGCTTCTGCTACGGCCATCAGGTGACCGCCGTGGCGCTCGGCGGCGAGGTGGGCCACTCCGAAATTGGCGAGTACGGCCCTGCCACCATCGAGCGCGACCGAGAGAGCAGGCTTTTCAACGCCACCCCGCTCGAGCAGACCGTGTGGATGAGCCACCGCGACGCCGTGTCTGCCGTGCCCGAGGGCTTTGCCGTGACGGCGCGCACCTCCGTGTGCCCGGTCGCCGCTATGGAAAACGCCGAGCGTCGTATCTACACCACGCAGTTCCACCCCGAGGTCAAGCACACCGAGTACGGCCAGCAACTGCTCAAGAACTTTCTGTTCGACATCTGCGACCTTGAGGCCACGTGGACCATGGACAACCTGGTCGAGACCATGACGGACGAGTTCCGCGCGGCCGTGGGCGAGGACCGCGTGATCCTGGCGCTCTCCGGCGGCGTGGATTCGTCCGTGGTGGCAGCGCTGGGCGCCCGCGCCGTGGGGCGCCAGATGACCTGCGTGTTCATCAACCACGGGCTGCTCCGCAAGGGCGAGCCCGAGCAGGTTGAGGAGGTCTTCACCAAGCAGTTCGACGTCGACTTCGTGCACGTGCATGCGGAAGCACGCTACGCCGCGCTGCTCGACGGCGTGACCGACCCCGAGGAGAAGCGCCGCATCATCGGCACGCAGTTCTGGAACGAGTTCTTCGCCGTGGCCAAGGAGCTCGAGCAAGATGGCCGTCCGGTGAAGTACCTGGCCCAGGGCACCATCTACCCCGACATCATCGAGAGCGGCGCGCGCAAGACGGGCGGCAAGACGGCCACCATCAAGAGCCACCACAACCTCATCCCGTTCCCCGAGGGCGTGCACTTCGACCTCATCGAGCCGCTGGACCACTTCTTTAAGGACGAGGTCCGCGAGCTGGGCTTGGCACTGGGTCTGCCCGAGCACATCGTGTACCGCCAGCCGTTCCCGGGCCCGGGTCTGGCCATCCGCATCATCGGAGCGGTGAGCCCCGAGAAGCTCGAGATCCTGAAGAATGCCGACGCTATCGTGCGTGAGGAGCTGGATGCGTACAATGTGCGCCTGTTCGAGCAGACCGGCGAGCGCAATAGCGAGCATTCTTGCTGGCAGTACTTCTGCGTGCTGCCCGATATCAAGTCCGTGGGCGTGATGGGCGACGAGCGTACCTACGCGCGCCCCGTGATCCTGCGTGCCGTGGAGTCCAGCGACGCCATGACCGCCGACTGGGCGCGCCTGCCCTACGAGGTGCTCGCGCGCATCTCCGGCCGCATCGTGGCCGAGGTTCCCGGCATCAACCGCGTGGCGTACGATATCACCTCAAAGCCCCCGGCGACCATCGAGTGGGAGTAGGACGACAGGGTTCTGACCTGCGATTTTGAGTGCCGCACTATGCCGCTGAGTTTCGTTTCGTACGAGAGTCATGACAAAGCCACCAGCGACGGAGATGAGTAAAAGCGATTAAAGAGCCTCCGTTCCCTGCGTTGGGACGGAGGCTCTTTCTTTGCCGTTTTACTCCCTTGTCTCCGTTCGGGGATTATTTCTTGCTCATTTAGGGCTATTCGCGCTGAAAGATTTTGACTAGCTTGGTGTCCTTTATTTCGTAAATAATGTCTGCGACGTTCTCGACCAGCCTCTTATCGTGGGAGACGAACACTATCGTTCCGGCATAGGCGCTCATCATCTGCTCGAGGGCTTCGGCGCTCTTGATGTCCAGGTAATTTCCAGGCTCGTCCATGAGCAAGATGTTGTATCTGCCCAGCAGCATCTTCGCGAGCAGCAGCTTGATGACTTCGCCTCCCGAGAGAACGCCAACGTCCTTTGCCAGGTCACGCGGTCCGATTCCCATAGAGGCGAGGATGCTTCGGATTTCGGTCATGCTGTACTCGCAACCATCCTGCATGAACGAGATCGCAGACTGACGGGCGTCGAACTTGTAGCCTGTTTGCTCGAAGTAACCGATCTCTGCCTTGGGAGAGATGTTGATACCGTCGGCGCGTCGAGCGATTGCCTTCAGCAGGCTGGTCTTTCCTGTACCGTTGCCACCGGTGATGGCCACTTTGGCACCGAGCGGTATCTCGAATTTCGCGTGGTCATAGAGCATGCAGTTGCCGAAGCTCAAGTTGAAATCGTCTGCCGAGATGGGAAATTTACTATGCAGTTCCAGGGCCTTGCTCTGGCGGAACCGCACGGTGCGAATGCTGTCAGGGGCCTCAATCCCTTCGAGCGCTTCGAGGCGCTTCTCCATGTTCTTAGCCGCCTGGTACATCCTCTTCTGTTTGGTGCCGGTTGCTTTCTGATGTCCCAATCGACCTGCATTCTCGTTGCTTTTCTTTGCGCCCTTCTGCTTGGCGTCGACCTGCCGTGCTTTTTTCCGTTGTTTTTCGATGGCGGCTTCAAGGCGCTCGCGCTCGCGCATCGCCTCTTCGTATCGAGCCGCCTGAACTTTGCGCTCTTCTTCTTTCTGTCGCAGATAGTCGGAGTAGTCACCCCAGAATTCGGAAATACCGCCGTCTTTGAGCTCCCAGATCTTGTCCACTACCTGATCGAGAAAATAACGGTCATGGCTCACAATGAGCAGGGCTCCATCAAATGCCTTGAGTTGTCCGACGAGAAGACTGATGCCGTCTTGGTCGAGGTGGCTCGTAGGCTCATCAGCAAAGATCGCGCTTGCCTGCTGGGAGAGCGCAGAGGCAATCTTGGCGCGTGTCTCCTCTCCGCCGCTCATCGTCTCCTGCGCCACTCCGGCGACGTTGAGACGGGAGAGCATCTCACCACTGCCCTGAGCCGCATCAAGGTCGAGTTCATCGAGTTGGCCGATGAGGGCAATGCTGCCGAAACGCCTGACGTCGGCGTCCGCAATGGTAAGATTGCCGCTCAGAATTTTAAGCAGGCTGGTTTTGCCTGCGCCATTGTCTCCCACCAAGCCGATGCGATCGTAGGAGTAGATTTCCAACTCTTCGATATCTAGGATATCGCGGCCGGCATATTCCAAAAAGATGTCTTTAGCTTTGACTATGAGTTCCATAGGTTGAACCGCCTTTTGTGTATTAGCGTTTTACTGGAAGCGCAGCCATGCCAAAAAAGATTGCTCACGTCGATTTTTCGCCTTTGCCCAATTGCCGGCGCGAGCGTTTTGGCCTTGCGCAAGCCGGCAAATCCGAAAATGATAGTTGGCGACGAATAAGGAGCGCGATGTGGGATGTCAGTGCAATACCTCGTCGTCGCAAGGGCTTGAAGGCTGACGCTTGAACCGATGGCTGCTGCCTCTTTTTTTCGAATACTTGGGCTATTGAATCTGCCCGGTATCTCTTTTCCCCACGTTTCGGACGCTCGGAGCAAGCAGCATAGCCATCGCAAGCAGTACCATGGTCGCTCCAGAGCCGACGAACCATAACGGAGCTCCAAGCAGATCCGCAAAAACGGAGGGGGCTGCGAGGCCCATGGGCATGGCCCAAGCCATGATGGTTCCGTAGAGGCCGAAAACGCGGCCTAGGTACTCAGGAGGTATCTGCTCCTGCATAAGGGCAGTCTGGGTTCCCGCGTACAACGGGGAGCATGCGCCCATAAGAAAGCTCACCGGCAGGAAAGCAGCGAACAATGACGGGCCGAGCGATCCGGATACGATTGCGGCAATGCCGAAGCCGGCAATCGCGGCGACCATGGTGAACGACCTATTGCGGAACCCTCCCGTAACCGCCAAGATACCGGACCCAGCCAGCATGCCTGCAGAAAAAAGGATTTCCACCAAAGCGGCATCCCCCGTGCTACCGCCAAAATGCCCCAAGGTCATTATTGGGAACAATGCCGCGAGCGGAGAGAACGCGAAAGCGAAGACGAACCCGCACCAAAGAAGGGCGAACAGCCCCCTGTACCCCCTAATCAGCTTGTAGCCGTCCGAAATCTCAGAGAAGAGCTCTCGAACCTTATTGGAAAAGGACAAGCTGCGGTCGGCTTCGTCGAGGCTCCCTGCGTCTATCTGTGCGGCGAGGATGGCTAAAGAAGCGAAAAGCGCTCCCAGCACGTCGAGGACAATCATAGCGGTAATACCCGCCACGGGATAAATCACTGCTGCAAGCGCGGCGCCAAGAATGTATCCGCCGGACTGAATCGCCTGAGTCACCCCCGATAGGCGAACGAGATGCTCCGGTGGGGCGAGATGGGGCGTGAGAGATTGGGAGGCTGGCGTGTAGAACGAAGTACCAACTGCACGGAGAAACAGGGTGATGAGAATTAGCCATGCAGGTAAGCTGCCGGCCAACGAGGCAATCGCCAAGGCGGCACCCACCGCGGCAATGAAGAGGTCGGCGCCGATGAGGACACGTTTCAAAGGCAGTCTGTCGACAACGGCGCCCGCAAGGATTCCGAACAAAGCAATCGGCAGAAAGCCTGCCAGCGATGCTAAGGAGAGGAGAGAAGACGACCCTGTCGTGAGGGCGAGATGCCAAATAAGACCCATTTGGAGAATCGAACTCGTCAATGTCGAAACGAGCTCGCCGCCCCATACGAAACAAAGCTTGAATTGCCATGAATGGCACAGCAGAGCAGACCTGCCCCGAGAGGTTTCAAATATCATGGTTATGTCCAATCGTGAAATGGCGTGCAGAAAAACAGCGCGACGCCACAACAGCGCCGCTTTCTAGGCGCTCATCCACGTGCGGAAAAGACCAACCACGACACCCCTCCTTTGTTAATTCGGTCTGGCAAACCATGTAATATTAACGAGGCTTGAGTTTGCCTGTCAAGAATCGACCATCGGTAAGCGCAGTCCTCTCTGGCCATTCGATTCCTTTTGTATCTATGGTTGCATAGGTGACCCGCCAGGGCTATTACGCGTGGAAGAGGCGCCTGCCGAGCTGGCCGATGAGGCGCTGAAGATGGCCCTGGTCAGGCGAAACGATCCCAAGGGATGCGTACATCATTCGGATAGTAAGAATGTTGCCAGCAGGTTTTGCGGCAACCGCAAAGGAGCCGTATCCTGCAGCTGGAATCACGTTGCAGCATCCTGACCCGCATTCCGATTGGCGGACGGCCCGCTTCGGCATCCTGACCAGCACAGCGATCGAGCCTTGTCATTCCTTGGATATGCCGGTTGCTCGGGGCGGTCCCGACGGAGGCCCTCGCCTCCCCGGTCCGTGACCCAAGAAGGGCAAGCATGCTGATCTGCATGGCTGGTTCCTCCTTTATGTAGACGACCATGCAAAGAAGGGACAACCGAGGAGGCAGGTTACTGATGCGGGCTCCCGCACGCCCATGACTACCCGACGGGCTGTTTTTCATCTCCGATGCCCGCATTGCAGCATGAACGAATGTGCCTCGACATCTCTGCTGGCATGGTACGACTGGGATCGCACCTCGACGCATCCTTGCGCATACTGCCTTCCAAGTTTCGAAACCGGGAAGGAAAGTGTATGTGAGCGACGATATCGGCGCCGATTCGACGCTCGAGAGGGAGATTGCGCCGATTCTATCCATCGGGGATGCATTCCCGAAGATTCTCATCACTCGCACGAGGCATGAGCCCCATACCCGGGAGGGCGTGCTCGTGCTGAATTTCGCGAGGTGGCTGCTTGGCGGGTAGGGTTCTGAACGTCGCATTGGGATATCGCGCGACAGGGCACGCAGGGCTGTTTGTGCCCGCACGGGAAACGCCGTCGCCATGCGGGCGGCCTGTCGTGTCCGATTAGCCTTTTGCTAAACAGGCTTACGCCAACTCATGGGCAAGCCACCTGAGACTATTCACTTTGCTTATCGTTGACAAAGACCTGTGGCCTGCGGTTTTGTGAACGGCTCGTAAGCCACCCGCGTCGACTCACTTACTGTTGAAGCTGGTGGTTTGCAGGCTCAAAGGCGGTTGAGTTTCAAAACGGGCGTTTTTCGGCGATATCGAGCCTCCAAAGGCGGCTCTCCGTGCCCCTTGGGACAAAAATAAAAACTCAATACTCTGAGTTTGAAAATGGTTTTTGAAGTTGTCCCAGCTTTTGTCCCCGAAGCCGATGAAACGCGACGTCGCGTCATTCAGCGGCACTCACTTCGAGATGCCGCCGAAAACTGGGTGCAACTGGAGTGACGAGACGGCAAAACTATAACCACCGAGTGGGAATAGCGAGAAACGGCACCGTTCAAGCCCCTGACCTGCGGAGAGGTCGGGGGCTTATCTTTTTTGGCAACCTCTGGGCAACCTTTCGATGACATCAGCTCTTCCTGGATTGGAGACGGGGAATCCCGAGCAGGCATGGTTCCCACTTTGAGCGTGGGTTGTGAAATGTGCAGCGAACTGGGAAATGCAAAGGGAGTTGAGGCGTGGCACTTTGCGACGATATGGCGTTTGGGGGCGGGATAGTGCAGAGGGGTCGAGCTTTTTCGTACTAGATTCCGAAAATGCCGAGTATACGAGTCGACCGCGGCTCCGTGACCAGGCGTTTTGTGCGTGTGATTTCGCCTGTTACTCGGCAAAACCGAAAACAAGTACGAAAAAGCTCGACCCCTCTGCCCGGAAGTAGCGGGAGCGCGTTTTAGGGCGGCTCTGACCTGGTCGATGCGGCATCTATGGTAAAGCGCGGGAAGCGTGGGCGCCTGATATGCGCAGCTCGACGGGCTCCGCGCGAGATGCGGAAGCCCGTCGAGTCGGATGATGTGAGCCTTATGTTGTTCTTTGCCCTTAGGTTTGAGACTCTTCTGCGTTTAGTGCGGGTGTTCTTGCCTTAGTCGAACAGGCTCGGCATGTCGTCGTCCTTCATGAGCGCGCCGGCGCACGGCAGGCTCTGCGCGGTGAACTTCTCCGCGGAGACGCCGGCGCCCAACACCTCCTCGGCCGTGCTCACGGTGGTGATGACGCGTCCCTTCTTGGCCGTGAAGGCCTGAACGCCCTGCGTGTTGGTGGTCGTCTTGGTCTTGAGCAGCGATGTGTTGAAGTTCATCAGACGGTAGTCGCTCGAGACCAGCGCGACGTCGCGATCCTCCTTGAGCACCTGCGCATACAGCAGCTTGGACCCACCGTAGATGGCGTTCTTGAGGCGTTTGCGGTTGGTCTTGGTGACGTAGCCGGCAAGCGCGACGCGCACCGCGCGCCCGTTCTCGAAGACGAACAGCACGTCGGCCTTGTAATCCTCGGGGTCGATGACCCAGATCACGCTCTCGTCGGGGTCCATCTCCAGGTCGGTGGGCAGGTACGCACCCAGCTGCGCGGACTTGGTGTCCTCAAACGCAGCGACCTTGCACTTGTACACCTGGCTCTTGTTAGTGAACACCAACAGCTCGTGCGTGTTGGCGGACGGGAACTCGATGAAGGGCTCGTCGCCGTCTTTGTACTTGAGCGCCGCGCCCTTGCGCAGCACGCGGTCGGTCATCTTTTTGAGGTAGCCCTCGCGCGAGAGCATGATGGTGACCGGGTACTCCTCGACCTCGGGCTCCAGGCTCACCTCGATGACATCGGACGGCTCGATCCTGCCCGTGCGGCGCGGCATGACGTACTTCTTGTTGACCGCGGCCAGCTCGTCGGAAATGACCTTCTTGATGTTCTCCTCGCTTGAGAGGATCTCCTCCAGCTCGGCGATCTCGGCCTCGAGTTTGGCGATGTCCTTGGTGCGGTTGAGGATGTACTCCTCGTTGATGTTGCGCAGCTTGAGCTCGGCCACGAACTCGGCCTGGGTCTCGTCGATGTCAAATCCGCTCATCAGGTTGGGGACGACCTCGGCCTCGAGTTTGGTGCCGCGGATGATGGCGATGGCCTTGTCGATGTCGAGCAAGATGGCCTCCAGACCGTGCAGCAGGTGCAGGCGCTCGGACTTCTTGCCCAGGTCGAAGTTCACGCGGCGGCGCGTGGACTGGACGCGCCACGCAACCCACTCATGCAGGATCTGGCGCACGCCCATGACGCGCGGGTAGCCGTCCACCAGAACGTTGAAGTTGCACGAGAACGAGTCCTGCAGCGTGGTGGTGCGGTACAACTTGGCCATGAGCTTCTCGGGGTCCACGCCGCGCTTGAGGTCGATGGCGATGCGCAGGCCGGAGAGGTCGGTCTCGTCGCGGATGTCGGCGATCTCGCGCACCTTGCCCTCCTTGGAGAGCTTGATGATGCGGTCGATGATGACGTCGGTCTTGGTGGTGTAGGGGATCTCGTAGACCTCGATGATGCGCTCTTCGGGGACCCAACGCCAGCGCGAGCGGATCTGGAAGCTGCCCAGGCCCGTCTCGATGATGCGCTCCATCTCCTCGCGGCGGTAGATGATTTCGCCGCCGGTGGAGAAATCGGGCATGGGCATGTACTCGAGCAGGTCGCAGCTGGGGTCCTCGAGGAAGTGCATGGTGGCGGTACAGACCTCGTTGAGGTTGAAGCCGCAGATGTCGGAAGCCATGGCCACGCCGATGCCCTTGTTGGCCGAGACCAGGATGTTGGGGAACGTGGTGGGCAGCAGGCGCGGCTCCTTCATGGCGCCGTCGTAGCTGTCGACGAAGTCGACCGGGTCCTTGTCGATGTCCTTGAAGATCTCGGCGCAGATGGGGGAGAGCTTGGCCTCGGTGTAACGCGAGGCGGCATAGGTCAGGTCGCCCGAGTAGTACTTACCAAAGTTGCCCTTGGACTCGACGAAGGGAGCGAGCAGCGCCTCGTTGCCCGTGGCGAGGCGGACCATCGTCTCGTAGATGGCGGCGTCGCCGTGCGGGTTGAGCTTCATGGTCTGGCCCACGATGTTGGCGCTCTTCTGGCGGTCGCCCTTGAGCAGGCCCATCTTGTACATGGTGTAGAGCAGCTTGCGATGCGAGGGCTTGAAGCCGTCGATCTCGGGGAACGCGCGCGAGACGTTGGTGCTCATGGCGTAGGGCATGTAGTTGGTCTCGAGCGTCTCCGTGATGGGCTGCGCCGTGACCTCCGAGTGCAGGCCGATGACGTTGTCGGTGTTGACCTGCTTCTTCTTGCTCTGGGTGTTGGTTTTCTTCTTTGCCACGATGTCCTCTTGGTGCTTCTTGGGGGCCGTTGTGCTTCGTTACGGGCGGTGCCGCCCGAGTGCGGGCTCCAGACCTTACTGCAGGTCCAGCTGGTCGAGATACTCCTTGCCGTGCTCTGCGATATGGCGCTTGCGGCCGGCCTCGTCGTTGCCCAGCAGCAGATTGAACATGGACTCCATCTTGGCCACGTCTTCGGGCTCTACCTTGATCAGGCGGCGCGTCTCGGGGTTCATGGTGGTGAGCCACATCATGTCCGGGTCGTTCTCACCAAGACCCTTGGAGCGGTTGATGGAGCACTTCTGGTCGCCGATCTCGGCCAGGATGGCGTTCTTCTCGAGCTCGGTGTAGGCGAAGTAGGTCTTCTCCTTGCAGTTGATCTCGTAGAGTGGCGACTCGGCGATGTAGACGTAGCCCTCGTCGATGAGCGTGGGCACCAGGCGGTAGAGCATCGTCAGGATGAGCGTGCGGATGTGGTAGCCGTCCACGTCGGCGTCCGTACAGATGATGACCTTGCTCCAGTTGAGGTTGTCCAGATCAAAGGCGCCCAGGTTCTTGATGCGCTTGTCCTTGATTTCCACGCCGCAGCCCAGCACGCGCATGAGGTCCATGATGACATCGGACTTGAAGATGCGCGGGTAGTCCTCCTTCAGGCAGTTGAGGATCTTGCCGCGGACGGGCATGACGCCCTGGAACTCGGCATCGCGCGAGGTGCGGATGGCGCCCGCCGCCGAGTCGCCCTCTACGATGTAGACCTCGCGACGGGTCTTGTCCTTGGAGCGGCAGTCGATGAACTTCTGCACGCGGTTGGCCATGTCGGTCTTCTGCTGCAGGTTTGTCTTGATGCTCTGGCGGGTCTTCTCGGCGTTCTCGCGCGAGCGCTTGTTGATGAGGACCTGCTCCATGATCTTGTTGGCGGCGTCTTTGTTCTCGATTAGGTAGGTCGAGAGGCGCTCCTTGAAGAACGCCGTCATGGACTGCTGGATGAAGCGGTTGTTGATGGCCTTCTTGGTCTGGTTCTCGTACGACGTCTGGGTGGAGAAGCAGTTGGTCACCAGCACCAGGCAGTCCTGGACGTCCTGCCACTTGATGGAGCTCTCGTTTTTGTTGTACTTGCCCTGGCCCTTGATGTAGGCGTCGATCGCGCTGGTAAGCGCGCTGCGGGCCGCCTTCTCGGGCGAGCCGCCGTTCTCGAGCCATGAGGAGTTGTGGTAGTACTCCTGCATCTGGAAGGTGCGCGAGAAGCATAGGCAGGCCGTGATCTTGACGTTGTAGTCGGGCAGATCCTCACGGTCGCGGCCGCGGCGCTCCGCCTCGATGAAGAAGGGCTCGGTGAGGTAGTCGGCCCCCACCTTCTCGAGCACGTAGTCCTCGATGCCCTTGGGATAGCAGAAGTCCTCTTCGGCGAATTCGCCGTCGTCGCCCTCTATGCGCAGGCGGAAGGTTACGTTGGCGTTGACCACGGCCTGACGGCGCATGGTTTCGCGGTACCAATCGTGCGGGATGCTGATCGAGGTGAAGACCTCCAGGTCTGGGCGCCACTTGATGGTGGTGCCGGTGCGGTCCTCGTTAGAGGGCTCGATTTCGAGCGCCTTCTTCTTGGTACCGACAACCTTGCCCTTCTTGAAGTGCAGGGAGTACTTGTTGCCGTCGCGCAAGACCGTGACGTCCATGTACTCGGAGG
Source organism: Collinsella intestinalis (assembly GCF_902364775.2). GTDB lineage: Bacteria > Actinomycetota > Coriobacteriia > Coriobacteriales > Coriobacteriaceae > Collinsella. The sequence goes on from NZ_CABJEU020000001.1 coordinate 329,488, forward strand.
CGTACTGGGTCGCGCAGGAGCCCAGGCCGTTGGTGCCCAGCGAGAAGTCGTAGTCGCCGCCCTCGTTGTTGTTGTACTTGCCGCCGGCGTAGAGCTCGCAGAAGACGAGCTCCCAGTTGAAGCGCTTCTCGGACGGGTTCCAATCGAGCGGGCAGCCGCGGCCGTTGTCCTCGACCTGGATGGAGCCGTCGCGGAAGGCGGTAAGGGTGATCAGTTTACCGTAGCCCTGGCGCGCCTCGTCGACGGCGTTGGACAGGATCTCGAAGGCGGCGTGCGCGCAGCCGTCGAGCCCGTCCGAGCCGAAGATGACGGCGGGGCGCAGGCGTACGCGCTCCTCGTCCTTGAGCTGACGGATGCTGTCGTTGCCATAGTTTGCGGTGTTCTTTGCCATGCTCGCTCTCTCGGTGGTTCCCTTTTGCGTCTTTGTAGCCATATAGATGAATACCGTAGCATAGCCCAGCTCGTGTTGGGTCTCGTCCAATCGAAATCCATCGAACAGAAGTTCGTGCGTCGAGGGTACACGTACTTTTCCTGAGCTCGGAAATCAGGCTAGCGTCTGCGCAACATCGCCTTGCCCCTTAAAGTGCGAATGGCCTGGCGCGGGTATAATCTGGCGGAAGGGCAGCCATGGAGGTGCGTAATGTTCTACAACTATGCGGAGCTCGAGGATGGGACGCAGCTGGCGTTCTCCAACGTCCTCGATAGTGGCGAGGTGCAGGTTTCTATCGAGCGGCCCGTCGACTTGGGCTTTGATTCCGCTATGTGCACGCTTCCCGCGTTTGAGTGGTCGGAGATAGAGGGATTCGACGATGCCGACATCGCCCGTCTAGACTCCTTTGTCCATAACAATGCGCAACTGATCCTGAGGCTCGCACGTGAGGTGTCGAGGGAATATGCCTAGGCTCTTCCTCTTCCAGGGTTTCGCCATCTTCTTCTGGACGGGTGAGGACGGTGAGCCCGTGCATGTTCACGTGGCGAAGGGCCGTCCGACCGCAGGGGCAACCAAGATTTGGCTGACGCGCAATAGCGGCTGTGTGCTCGCGAGCAACGGCAGCAAGCTCAATAAGAAAGACCTTGCGAACGTGATGGACTTCATTCTCGCGAACCACGGTGAAATCTGCGAACGTTGGAAGGCCTACTTCCACGGGGATATCAGTTTTTATAAGTAGTCTGCCGGATATCTCCGCCCTCCGCTATCGGTGCTTTTCGCCGTTGTAGTGCCCTATCGCCGCTGGTATGCGGTTGATCGTGCGGCGCCGATCTTCTCGATCACGCCTTCTTGCTGCAGCTTCGAGAGGATGCGCTCCAGCGTGCGCTGACTCATCCCGGGATTGGCGTCAATGATCTCCCGCTTTGTGGCCGAGCCGATCAGCCGGTCGAAGAAGGCGCGAATAGCCTCCTCGTTGTCCGCGGGGGCGCCCACGAGGGGGAGCCTGTTGGCGAGCTCTCGGTAACAGGCGTCAATGATGCCGAGCATGTAGGTGACGAAGGGCGCGTAGTCGCTCTTTCCTTCCCGCCAGCCTTGCGAGCTTACGGCAAGGGCTTCGTAGTACGTCTCTTTTGTGCGTTCGATTTCCTTCTCGATCGAGACGAACTTTCCAACGTCGTAACCGGAGCGGTACATGAGCAGCAGCGTGAGCAGCCTGCTCATGCGCCCGTTGCCGTCGTTGAACGGATGGATGCTCACAAAATCGAACGCGAACACAAGGGACACGAGCAGGGGGTCGTGCGTTCGGGCATCTATCTGCTCGCGGTATTCGTTGCAGATGGCCTCGACAGCGTCGGGTGTCATGACGGCGGGCGTGGGAACAAAGCGCGCGACGAGTTCGCCTTGCGCGGTGCGCTCAGCGATCACATTGTCCGAATCCTTCCATGTGCCCGCATGGGAATCGCCCGAATAGCGGTACAGGTCACGGTGGAGCTGCAAGATCACGCCAGGGGTGATCGGGATGTCATCATGGCTTTCGTGGATGAGGTCCAAAACGTAGCGGTAGCCGGCGATTTCGCGCTCATCGCGGTTTCTGGGTTCGGCCTTTTTGAGCATGAGCTCGCGCAGGCGCCTGTCGGAGGTCGAGATGTTCTCGATTCTATTCGATGCGCTCGTACTTTGAATCTTGGCAACTTCCACCAAAGCGGCGAAGTGGTCGGGGTGAGCGATGGAGAGCAGGGAGGTCTTACCCTTGTGCTCGCGGATACTCCCAAGAGCGGAGACGACCTTGGGGGTCATAAGGCTGCTGAGTGCTCGGTTGTAGTCGAATTGGGTCAAAGTATCCTCGCCATCTACGTAGTATCTTCGACAAGTATAGGCGATTTGGCGAAGATACTTGAGCATTGGCGAGGATACTTTAGGCGCGACGAGGATGCGCCGAGGAGGCCGCGTGTCCAAATTCCCCGTGGGGCGGCTCGCTACGCCGGCCACCAGATGCGGGTGAGCGGGAGAATGCTGCGGGTCTCGTCGTCGGTCTTGTCGTAGACCTCGACGTAATGGCGAACAAAGGAATCGAGGTCGAGCAGGCGTACGGGCACGTTGGCGCGGTCGGCCTCGTAGCGGGCCTCCTTGGTGAAGCTCCCGGTGGAGACGTAGAGCCCGCGATCGCCCGCGCGAAGCCCGCCGATGAACGAGCGCACTGCGGGTGCGCCCATGGCTCCCTTGCGGTGCTTTACCTCCGCCACGATGCGTGGAGACTCGAGTCCCAGCGCGTCGGGGGAGGCGATCACGTCGCGTCCACCATCGGGGCCCTTGGGTGTCACGCGGGCGCAATAACCCATCGCCTTGAGCATGCCCGCCACCAGACGCTCCATGTCCTCCCAACCGAGTTGACTCACGCGGTCCTTGATGAGCTCGATGCCGTTGTCGTATGTGGCGGTGAGCGCCTCGTCGTCACTAGAGGAGTCGTCGCTTGAATCTTGGGCTGACTCGTCGGGGTTGCAGGCGAGCCCGCCGCCCGCCGCCGGGCGCTTATGGGAGGCTGCCGATTCCAGGTCGGCCATTACCTCGGCCGAGATGGCGAAAATGGTCTGAATTCCGCCAAGCGAGTTCTTGGAAGACTGCGAGAGCACGTCGCGTAGAGCAGTTTTGTTCCAAGTGACGGCACGCGTGTAGGTTATGCCTTCGGGCTCCGGCACGGGTGAGCAGGGGCCGGAGATGACGCCGATATGGTAGAGGCGTTCGGCGGGGTCGTACATGACGACGGTCGACCCCTGCTCCATGGAATGGGCAAAACGGAATACCTGCCCAACGCTGGTCGCGACCTTCTGCTTGCTCTCGGCGGGGTGCGCCGCGGCATATGCAGCCCTGATCTGGTCGCGGTCCATGTTGGCGATGTCCAGACCATCGAAGTCCCAGCCAATGCCGATGATGCTGTTCTCGACCCAATCGGTTGCGAACGTTCCCCCGCGCCCCGCGCGAATCATCCAAGCGTTCATGGTGACGGCCTTTCCCGTTGCGAATCTCATGCTTCGTATTATCTCACTGGGACGAGCTGTATACGAATGTGTCTATGTGGTGAGTAAGGAAAGGTCCGTACATTAGATTTAATTGTCCAAAAGGATTTGGACAATTTCTAACCGCATACTTGACCAATAGAGCAATTCTAAATATATTACTGTCCAGAGCGATTTGGACAGACTATTAAGAGTCCAAATACATAGGTGAATCATGATAGGAGGCAAGAGATGAAGAGGGGGAGTGCGGAAGAAAGGAGCGCGCCGTTTCGGTAACACCAACCCACACAAACAAAAAGGGCCCGTCCCAGTAGGGACGAGCTCCAAGCCAAGCCACAGTATACCAACAGGTGTACCACTCCGATAGGATTTCAACATGAGCATTGAGTATGCAAATCTGGAAGAGCTCTGCCATATCAAGACTGGCGCCCCGATGGCCCGAGCCAGGAAGATACCCGAGGGCGGCGAAGCACGGAGCGTCAGAGCCCTTCCCCCTCGCTCCCTGCAAGGCGGCTCCATCGTCGACGACGAGCTCGTCACCGAGGAGGTGGGCGAGATCAACAAAGAGCACTTCACTCGCGAGGGCGATGTCGTTATCAAGCTCTCAACACCATATGACTCAGCATATATCGATAAGGACCACGAAGGGATTCTTGTCACCTCGTCTGTCATGATCCTTCGCAAGAAGCCAGATGCGGCCGTCGACATGCAGTATCTTTCCATGTTCTTGGGCATGCCTCAGACCAATGCAGTTTTGCAGGCCGTGAGCACGGGACAGAGCACCGCCATGGCAATGCTCAAGCGTCGGGCGGTGGCGGAAATCGAGGTCCCATTGCCACCTCTGGAGCGACAGCAGGAGCTTGCGTTGCTTTTCCAGGCGGTGCAAGAGCGGAGGCGTCAATACACGAGGCTCATTGAGCTGGATGAGGAGCTTATTGTTAGCCAGATGTCAGACTCCATCTGGGGAGAGGGCCGATAATCATGCGCAAGAAGATTGGCTTTAAGTTTGCATCCGCTACGTTCTCCACCGTCGATGGCTCCGACTTCGTGCCCAAGCTGCGCCTGCTGCTCCAAGGATATGAAAGCGAGATGCGCCGACTGGGCCTAGTTGATATCTATGACCTCGAACAGTTCATGTTGTACTGCTCGTACGTGTCGCGCAATATTGTCGAGCTCGGTGTCATCGACTTCGATGACAGGTTCTCAATTGATGAGGTCGAGACGTGCATCGGCAATGAGTACGTAGCGGCGGGCTTTGTGGACTACTATGCGGAATTGCGTGCGCACGGCTGCGTCCTTCCTAATTTGCGAGGGATTGAGTTTCGCGAGCGCGACCTGTCCGGCGCGATAACGATGTGGGCCCAAATGCTCGCCTCTTCCGGGCTCAGCTTGATGGAGAGGGGCGAGGGTAAAACAGCATCGACTATTTGGTCCGTGCTTGCCGAGGAATATGGCTCCGACTCTTGGAGCAAACGCAGGGGCGAGCACGCTACGTCTTTGTCGATAGCGAATCTCGCTACAAGCCTCGCGGATGTTGAGAGAAAGACCGTGCTCGACCTCGCATGTGGCAACGGCGTCTATCTCGCTACGGCGCTCTCCAAGGGTGCGGCTTCGGCTTGTGGAAGAGATATCGATGCTTCGGCTGTCATGCGGGCTAAGATCGCTTGCTTCTTTGCAGATCCTACCAAGAACAGCGACATCGCAAACGGGGATGTTCTCAAGGCGACTTCTGCGACGGCACCAGCAGAGCGCGTTTTCGTGGCACCGCCGCTTGGCACGAGGCTTCGTATGTCCGAGGTGGGCGATGGGGGATACGCAAGGGAAATGGTTGCCCACGCCACGGGTGAGGAAGCGCCGCGAGCGGTTAGCGTGGAGGACTTCTGCGTCCTAAAGGCGCTCGATTCGCTTACGGAAGATGGCGTGGCAATCCTGCATGTTTCGACGGGTTTCTTGTTCCAGCAGCAAAGGACTCGGCAGGCGCTGCGTCGCATGCTGGTCCAGGATGGGCGCCTGCAGACCGTCATCGAGCTACCGGGCGGCTGCGTGCCCGGATCTGGTGTAAAGAGTGCGTTGCTGGTTCTTACTGCCCGTCCAAATAGGGGCGGCGTGTTCATCGTCGATTGTGATAGCAAGGAGCTTGACGGCAAGGGCCTTGTTTCCAAGGGACGAGGCCGCTGCGAGATAACCGAGGCGGGCATCGATTGGCTGGTCAAGACAGTCGAGCAGCGCGAGGAGATTCCGCTGGTGGCGACCATTGTCGAACGCGAGGAGATTCTCGCCAATGGCAGCAGTCTCTGCTATTCCGCCTACGGGGAGATCGTTGACTACGCGGCGGCGCTGGATGAGGTGCGCTCGGTGGATGAGATTCTGAGCGACATGCGCTCCGCTCGGGAGGCCATAGAAACCCTCGATGAGCAAATTGCTGGCATTTTGAGCTAGATTGAATGACGGGCCTGATGATCGGGCCCGTTTGAGAAGGAGGAACGGTAATGCCCAATAGCGACGATCTTATCAGGGCCGTCGGCGCCAACATTCAGGAAAAGGCGTCCCTCATTTGGAGCGCCGCGGATACTCTGCGCGGACCCTATAAGCCGCATGAGTATGGTTTGGTTATCTTGCCCATGACGGTTATCAAGCGCTTCCACGACTGCCTTGCCCCCACGCACGATGCCGTGATCGCGGCTGCGGAGAAATACAAGGCGTTTGTGGTAAAGGACGGCTTTCTGCGCGAGGCCTCTGGTTATCCGTTTTACAACACGTCAAAGTTCACCTTCGAGACCCTTAAGGCCGATCCGGAGAACATCGAGGACAACTTCAAGGATTACATCAACGGGTTCTCGGACAACGTGCAAGACATCCTTGCGCGCATGAACTTCTCCGATCAGGTCGAGCGCTTGTGCGATCCGGACGCCCCGTTGCTGTATCAGCTGGTTTGTGATTTCTGCAAGCCTCAAGCCGATATGTCGCCCAGCAAGATAACGGCTGTCGATATGGGTTACATCTTTGAGAACCTCATTCAGCGATTCTCCGAGTCCTATGACGAGGACGCTGGCGCCCACTTCACGAGCCGTGACATCGTTTACCTTATGACCGATCTACTCATCCAAGCAGATCCGCACGTCTTTGATGGGGACCACATTACCAAGACGGTGTACGACCAGACCATGGGAACATCGCAGATGCTCGGCTGCACAGAGGAGCGTCTCTGCCAGTTGGACGCCGATGCTCGTGTGACGTGCTATGGCCAGGAATTCAATCCCTTCACATTCGGCATTGCAAAGGCGAGCGCGCTCATTCGCGGCGAGGATGACACGAACATGCGCTTTGGCGATACACTTTCGGCCGATAAGTTCGAGGGCTTTAAGTTCGACTACTGCATTTCAAACCCGCCGTTCGGTGATCCGTGGAATCCGCAGGCTACCGTTGTGGAGAAAGAGTTCAAGTCTGCCGGCGGTGGGCGCTTTCCCGTGGAGAAGCTTCCTGCCAAGGGCGATGGGCAGATGCTGTTCGTGCTCAATGGCCTGGCCAAGCTCAAGGACGATGGCGTGATGGCGATCATTCAGGATGCGAGCCCCCTTTACAAGGGCAAGCCCGGTAGCGGCGAGGACAGCATTCGCCGCTATGTGTTGGAGAACGATTGGCTTGATGCCATTGTGCAGTTGCCATGTGACTCGTTCTACAACACGGGGATCGCTACATACATCTGGATTTTCAGCAAGGCAAAGGCCCCGGAGCACCGTGATCGCGTGCTGCTCATTGATGCTTCGAAGTGTTTTGAGAAGCGCCGCAAGGGTATTGGCGATAAAAAGAATGACATCACCAAGGCTTGCCGCGACTTGATTGTGCAGGCATATGCCGAGTACCGCGACGGCAACTGGGAGGCGGTGGGCGCCAACGGGCAGAAGGTGTGTGTCGAGACTCGCCTGATGGAGACGGTCGAGTTTGGATTTAACCGTGTGACCGTGGAGAGCCCGGTCGTTGACGAGCACGGTGAGCCGATTCTCAATACTCGCGGCAAGATGCAGGCCGATAAGGCGAAGACGGACACCGAGGATATCCCCCTCAACCAGGATATCGATGCGTACATTGAGCGCGAGGTGCGCCCGTACAACAAGCATGCATGGGTTGATAGGAAGAAGACCAAGGTGGGTTATACCATTCCGTTCACGCGTGTGTTCTACAAGTGCGCAGAGCTCGAGCCGGCAGACGAGATCGCCAAAAGAATCCTTGAGCACGAGAAGACGCTCGAAAAGAGTCTCGAGGCGCTTTTCGGTGAGGTGCGGTAACGATGAGCGAGATGAGGGACAGCGGCGTTGAGTGGCTTGGTGAGGTTCCGGCAGGGTGGGAGATTCGCCAAGTGGGTCAACTTGCGGAGGTGGTGAAGGCTCCAAATGAAGGTCTGGCCGAGAATAATCTCCTCAGCTTGAGTTACGGCAAGATCAGGAGGCGCGATATCAATGCAGTGGACGGTTTATTGCCGGCAAGCTTCGAGACCTACAACATTATCCAGCCCAATGACATCGTTCTTAGATTTACCGACCTGCAGAACGACCAGAAAAGCCTAAGGGTGGGCAGGGCGACGGAGCGCGGCATCATCACTTCGGCATATGTGACGGTTCGCCCGCACGATGCATTTCGTTCCCGATTCATATATTACGCCTTACACGCGTACGATTTGCGCAAGGGCTTTTATGGCATGGGAGCTGGCGTGCGTCAGGGTCTCAAGTGGCAGGAGGCTCGGTATATTAGACTGCCGTGGCCTGGCGAGGAAGAGCAGCGCCGCATTGTGGACTACCTGGATGAGAAATGCGCCGAGATCGACCGCGCCATCTCCGCCGCCGAGCAATCTATAGAAGAATATAAGGCGTATAAGAATTCGGTGATTTTCCAGGCGGTTACTAAGGGGCTCGATGAGCGCGCGGCTATGGTGGACAGCGGCGTTGAGTGGCTCGGCGATGTTCCCGCGGGATGGGACGTCGTTCCGGGCAAGCGGATCCTGAGGCTCTTGCAGCGCCCCGTGGAGGCGGGCGACGGCGTCGTCACCTGCTTCCGGGACGGAGAGGTTACCCTGCGGGAGAACCGTAGGACAGAGGGATTTACCGTCGCACTTAAGGAAATCGGGTATCAAGGGGTCGAACCCGGAGATCTCGTTGTCCACGGCATGGACGGCTTTGCGGGCTCCATCGGCATCAGCGATTCCCGCGGTAAGGCATCGCCCGTGCTCAACGTCATGGATTCCGATCAGAACAAGCGCTTCCTGATGTATTACATGAGGGGGCTGGCCTACCGCGACGTTTACATGGCGCTCTCTGACGGCATCCGCGTGCGTTCGTGCAACTTGAGTTGGAAGAAGATCGGCAATCTGCCGTTCGCTCTGCCCGTCCTCGACGAGCAGCGCCGCATCGCGGAATACCTGGATGATAGGTGCTCCCAGGTTGACTCTGCCATAGCAGTCAAGCAAGCCATCATTTTCGATCTCAAGGCGTACAAACAATCGCTCATCTACGAAGTCGTCACCGGTAAACGGGAGGTGTGACAATGGTTGCGCAGACCAAGGAAAGGAATCTCGAGGAAGATATCGAGGCATTCCTGTGTTCACCCGAGGGCGGTTACCTCAAGTGTGATGATCGGCATTCGCTCCTTGCCATTGATGATGGTAGCTACCAGATGGTTAATGGCGGCTACATGGCGCATCGCGAGCGCGCTCTGGATGCCGTTACTCTGGTCAATTTCATCCAGTCTACCCAGCCCAAGGCATGGGAACGTTTTGAGCGCATGTGCAATTCGGACCCTGTTGCCAAGTTCGTCAAGGTCTTTGACGATGCCGTGGACCGTTTGGGCATGGTTGCGGTGCTCAAACATGGTTTTAAGCATCGTGGCATTGCGTTTAAGGTTGCGTTTTTCCAGCCGGAGAGCGGGCTGAACGAGAGTGCAGCCGGACGTTACTCCAAGAACGTCTGTCGCTGCATTCGTCAATTCCACTTTGCTCCAACGGGCAACCAGACCATTGATATGGTGCTGGATATCAACGGCATTCCGGTGGTGGGCATAGAGCTCAAGGACCAGTTCACCGGACAGGACGTTGAGGACGCGATGCGGCAGTGGAGCGATGATCGCGATTCACGGTGCCGCTGCCTTAAGTTCAATACGCGCATGATGGCATTCTTTGCCGTGGATTTAGAAGACGTTCGTATGACCACGAGGCTTGAGGACGAAAAGACTCACTTCTTGCCTTTCAACCAGGGCTCCGCGGGGGCGGGAAATGATGGCGGAGCCGGAAATCCTTCAAATCCCGAGGGCTACGCCGTGAGCCATCTATGGGAGGTGGCACTTCAAAAGGACAGCCTGCTCGATATTATCCACAAGTTCCTCCATCTGGAAGTCAAGGAGGAGACGGAGGTCGACGCGCGCGGGTGCGAGGTCAGGCGCAAGAGGCAGCGCATCATCTTCCCTCGCTACCACCAGCTTGATTCTGTGCGCAGGGTGGTTGCGGACGTTCGCAAGAATGGGTCGGGCAAGAACTATCTCATCCAGCATTCGGCGGGGTCGGGCAAATCAAATAGCATTGCCTGGACGGCCTATCGCTTGGCGTCTTTGTTCGTGGACGACAAACCGCTTTTTGATTCCGTTGTGGTGGTTACCGATCGCCGCGTGCTTGACAGCCAGCTCCAAGAGACAATTTCCGGCTTTGATCACGCTGTTGGCTCGGTTGTGACCATCGGCAAAGATAAGACTTCGGGCGACCTGCGGGATGCCATCAATGACGGGGCCCGCCTGATCGTTTCGACCCTGCAGAAGTTTCCTGTGATTTACGAGCAGGTGGAGAGCGAGGGCAAGCGCTTTGCCGTCATCGTGGACGAGGCCCATTCGTCCCAGACGGGAACAAGCGCGCTTAAGCTCAAGACCGCCCTTGCTGATAAGCGCGACGCACTTGAGGAGTACGCCGAAATCGAGGCGGAGGCGGAAGGCGCGGCGGCGGATTGGGAGGACGAGCTTGCCGCTGAGCTCGCGAGCCACGGCCGTCATAAGAATCTGACGTTTGTGGCCTTTACCGCTACGCCCAAGGAGCAGACGCTCGAGATGTTTGGTAATGAATTGCCCGACGGCTCGTTTCATCCGTTCCATATCTATTCTATGCGCCAAGCCGTCGAAGAGGGGTTCATCATGGACCCCCTGGCCAGCTATGTGAGCTATTCCGAAGCCGTTGAGCTGGCGCGCACGGTGCCCGACAACCCCGATGTGCCGAGCAGCCCCACGCTCAAGCTGCTTCGTAAGTACAAAGAGCTGCACCCGTATGCCCTTGGGCAAAAGGCGGAGCTCATTGTGGAGACGTTCCGGACCGTTACGCGCACGAAGATCAAGGGCAAAGGCAAGATGATGGTCGTTACGGCGTCGCGCCTTGCCACGGTTCGCTATTACCACGAGATCAAGCGATATATGCAGAAGAAGGGCTATGACGACATGGAGGTACTGGTGGCCTTTTCCGGGGCTATCAGCGATCCCGCCGATGGCCCAGATGGCCCTGAATATACTGAGCAATCTCTTAACGTCGGCCACGACGGCCAGCGTGTTGCCGAGAGCCAGACAAAGGCCGAGTTTCATAACTACGGTGATGTGCTCGTGGTCGCCGAGAAGTATCAGACCGGGTTCGATGAGCCTCTGCTGCATACATTGGTGGTAGATAAGAAACTCAAGGATGTGAAGGCTGTTCAGACTCTTTGCCGCGTCAACCGAATCCATCCCGATAAGAAGGATACGTATATCCTCGACTTTGTTAACGATCCCGAGGACATCAAGAAGGCTTTCGAACGCTTCTATACAGAGACGTCACTGACCGAGCAGATCAATACGGATCTTTTGTATCAGGTGCAGGCGGATATTCGCGGATATGGGCTCTACGATGAGTCTGACATCGAGGCTGCGGCAGATATTGTCTTTTCGGGTGAAAAGGGAAAGGTTCGGGACAATGTTCAAGGCAGGCTTGCGAGTGTTTTAAAGCCGGCAGTTGCACGCTATAACGATTTGGATGACGACGCTCGCTATCAGGTCAGGCGCAAGGTTCGTAGCTTTTGCAAGTGGTACACCTACATCACCCAGATCGTGCGTATGTTCGACCGTGAGCTGCACAAGGAGTACGTGTACCTGAGTTATCTGCGCCACCTGCTCAAGGTCGAGAAGATTCCCGTTGAGGCTGTGGATGACAAGGTCGAGATGCGTTTCTATAAGCTCAAGCGCGAGTTTGAGGGCAGCATCTCGCTTGAAGCTGGCGGGGGTGTTCTGGAGCCTGGCGGCAGCGCCAAGGCCGTTGTTCCCGACAGGAAACGCGATCCGCTGCAGGTGCTAGTCGACAAGTTCAACGAGCAGTGGTCGGGCAACTTTACCGAGGGCGATAGGGTTGTGATTGACACGCTTTGGAAGCGAATCGCCGACAATCCGCAGGTGGCTGACACCATCCGTCGCGACGGGAGGCAGGTCTTTGAGTCGAGTCTGCTGCCCAAGGTCTTTGACGAGGAGGCGCGCAAAGCTTACGTGGAGAACACCGATTCCTTCACGAGCTTGTTTGAGGACGGTGCCAAGTATCGGGCCATGATGAATGCGATCGGACAGCTGCTGGTGGAGAAGTTTAAGTAGGACTCGATCGGGGCAGGTGATTGCAGGATGGAGAGAGACCATCCTGCAATGCCCCTTTGCCTGCTTAGAAAATGACAACGCCAGATTTTACATAGCGAGGGGGCGGTTTCCATGTCGAAGGAGAATTATAAACTGCTCAAGCGAAGGAGGATTTATGACATTCTCGACGGCGATGAACACTTTGTATCAAAGATTGACGGTAGGGAGTTGTCTATGCCCTACCTCTCTGGTCCAAGGATTGTTCAGATTCTAAATACATTTGGTGATCCAGTCGAGTATGGCTCTTTGAGCAGGTGGATGTACGTTGAGGAGCTTCTGGATTATTGCATTGAAAAGGACAGGGCTTCAGATGCCCTATCGTACCTTTTCTCTCTTGAACAGTTTGTCGATGCATTGAGGGGGCTCAGTCCTGATGAAATTGCGATCCAGCACGAAGAGATAGTTAACGGCGCTGTTGAATTGATCAATGGGGAACTGTATTTTGGGGGTCATGAGCTTCGTGTCTGCGGTGGGATATATGTTGTTGTAGATAGAGGGTCTGCTCTGAAGGTTGCGACCCCCTCGATAAGCGCAATCGATAGAAATTATGTTAGGGATATCGCTGATCGTGCACAAGCGGATATAGATAAAGGCGAATTCGACAGTGCCACAACAAAGGCGCGAACACTGCTTGAAGAAGTATTCATTTACGTAATTGAACAGAAAGGGGAGAAGTCTAGCGAGACTGGAGACATTGGAAAACTGTACAAGCACGTTAAATCCCTTTATGGCATGCATGGCGATGCCAGCATGGACAGGCGGGTTAATATGCTGCTTTCTGGCTTGGAGAAAATCGTCTCCGCTGTGTCGGAAATGCGCAACAAGAACGGTGACGCTCATGGGTTGGGTTCTAGCCGGTTGAACATTGCGGATTACCATGCGCGGTTGGCGGTGAACGCCGCGACCAATATGGCTGACTTCATTCTGTCGGTTGCCGATCACGCAAATAGGTAACCGTGCGTTGTGTGGTGCAGTGGGATACGACTCTGCATGCCTCGGATAATAAAGAACTGCCCGAGCTTTGTTGGGCTCTGCATGATAGGTCTCTTGGAGAACAATGGGAGAACTGAAAGACGAATACAATTTTAACTCGCTTGATCCAGACAAATGGGAAGAGCTGTGTTTCGCGCTGATACACGCCAAGGGCCATCCAGTTAAAACGGTCAACGGGCGTGGTGGCGATGAGGGGATTGACGCCTTTATTGGCACATACGAGAATCCTTCCGTTGTCTTCCAATTCAAGTTTTTTCGAGACGGATGGGGTTCGAAGCAGGCAAAACAGATAGAAAAGTCGTTTAAAGACGCTCTTGAGAAAAGAAGCGCTTTTCAGTGGGTCTTGATGTGCTCTGCCGACCCAACGCCTGCTGCTGTCAAGGCGTTGGAAGCGTTGTGCGCGAAGCATCCTGATGTCGAAATCAAATACGTTGCTGGTTCCGAAGTAAAGGCGCTGCTTATCGAGACGCCGGAGGTTAGGAAGAGGTATTTTCCCGACACTCAAGACCAGCTTGAGGCGATTAGCCTTCTCGATGGAAATAGGCCTATAGAGATGATTCAAAATGGCATGAGGAGGCTGAACAATCTCGTTCTAGATGATCGCCTTTCGGTGAGGGTGATTGCTGACGGGGACGACCTGACGACGATTTATGAGGTTCGTCCGAACGTGACCGTAGAGGTTCCGATATTGAAGCTTGAATCAAAATCGCAAAAGGGCAGAGATGCACTTGAGGCGCTCTACCATGATGGAACGCCTTTCACGCTTTCGTCGAGTGATGTGGTGCTGAAGCCGCTCATCAATTTCCCTGATGATCCAGGTGAGTGTGAGTCCGTCGCTTGCCACTCTATTTCTGGCCAGCCGCCTACTCCGCTTCTTTTGTTCTCGGGAGATGCAGAAGAGCGGCCCTTGTCGCTCTATATTAATCTGAAGACGGTGAGGTGCGGTGCTGAGGTCGGTGTTCGCTCGAACGAGGGGCAGGATGGATGCCCGATTATCATGAAGTTCGAATATCCAATCGATTTAGATTCCGCTGCCGTTCGACCCGCCATTCAAGTTGACATAAGGCCGCATTATGAGGGCTGCACTGTAAAATCCGCCCTTAAGGGCGCACGTTTTCTTGCGGAATTGTCTGCGACAAAGAGACTGGGGATGTGTGATCCGAATGGGGATGCCGACGATGCTACGTATTGCACATTTGCAGACCTGGATGTTCAGGAGGCATGGGAAGACCAAGCAACCTTTTTCGAGGCACTTTATCGCGTCTGTCAGTTCTTTGAAATCAATCCAATTGTTGATGAGTCGTATATAACCAGTGTTTTTGCCGACTCTTTACGTCGCTTTGTGCAGAAGCTTGATTTGCTTGACAAAGAGCTGAAAGGCTCCTTGTCCTTTATGTTGGTAAAAGTGGATGATGGGCAATTGACGGAATCGGTCAATCAGGGAGCTTCGTCATTTGTTGTGGATGAATCGATTTGGATTGATCTTTTCGGCGATCGATATACGGCGGCGGTGCGAACCGTATCTCAGGGTGTGGCTACTTGCACCAAGGTCGATGAAGGAATTATCTGCGAGATACGAGGAACTCATACGGTCTTTATGAGCCCCTCCACCGGGGGTGACTGATCCTTCATGGCGACGCGACTGTGTCGAAGCCCAGGCAATCTATATGTGGCACGTAGGAGTAGAGCTTAATATGATCTGAACGGATGTGGATGGTTGGAGGCACCATCGTGAGCTTTGGATACGCCGGCAGGGCGGTTCTCGTCGACAGCGACGGCATCGCCGCGCTCTATGCCTACGAATGCGAGAACTGGAATCGCAAGGATGATGCTCCCACGCTCGACGGCGAGATCTACATCGAATTCGAACCCATTGCCACGGCACGCAAGATTGTGCGAACGAAGCGCTATCCTCAAGGCATCCCGCTCCAAGGCTTGGCCGAGAACGTAGACTTCTATGAGCTCATGGAGGCGGGTGCGCTCTCGGTGCGCAACTGCTCGAATACGACGCACCGCGACTCCAGCGGTATCGACCTTCAAGCGTTCAGCCTCATATCGAAGATTGCGTACCACATTCAGGCGGACGGAGCGTTTCCCGAGAAGGTCTGCTATGTGAAGTGGCGCCGGCCGCTTCTTTGGCTGGCCTTTTCGAGCTCACCGCCGTGCACTTGCAATGGTGTTGCGAAAACACCTGCCCGCAGGCGCGGTTCGGCAGATCCAAGCGCACTTGGTGGCCAGCAGGTCGCCGTCGCGGAGCTATGTCCTCACGCGGTGCTTTAATCGCCCTATCAACATGGAGGCTCAGTTGGCAGTCCAAGGGCCGCATCAGGGAAGGATGGTCGGTACATATGTCTGAGAACCTCGCAGTCGTCAAGGTGAGCGCAACGGCGGAAGACAAGGTCGATCCGGATCTCGCGGTTTTCACACTGCGCTTTGGTAAGAAGTGCGAGACCCAGCAGGAGTGCGCCGATGATTTTGCTGCGGAGCAAGATCGCGTGATCCGCGCGCTCGAGCCCTTTGGCATTGCCGATGCGCTGGGGTTCGATGGGTATTCCTCCTACGTATGTACATCCGGTCGTCGCGCCGTCGTCACGGGTTACGAGTACTATTGCTCCGCGACGCTCAAGGTCGAGCGGGAGGTTCACGATATCGCCGCCATTTGGGCGGCGCTCGCAAGCCGAGTCTCAACGGCGCGGGTGAATCTGCATTTCGAGCTTAGCGACGAAGACGCCGAGGAGCGGCGCCTGATAGGCGCCGCAGTCGCGAAGGCCCGGCTGAGTGCCGAGGCGCTCGCAACTGCGGCCGGGACGGAGCTCGCCGGCGTAAAGGAGATTCGCTACAACCGTAGCGGGGACTCCTGTTTCTGGCGCGTGGCTTGTGCCGACGCCTCCGCGACCCCGAATGGCGCGGCAAGTTCCATGCCGGATCTCCATCCCGAGCCGATAGAAGTTGAATGCAGCGTTGACGTGGACTGGTGGGTCAAGCCCTCGGCATGATCAATTTTGCAGCAGCTGCTGCAAAATTCGCTCGGCGCCTATCGTTCAACATCGCTTAGCTGGCCCCTCACTCTTAAAGCGATTCGCATAATTCTTCGAACTGCATGAATCGCAAAATTATGCGAAGACTTGCTGCGCTCGGCATTTCGTCCAGAAAAATGTTGAACTCAACACTTTTATGTCCTTAAAAATGTGAAGTCCAACATTTTTAAGGACGAAACCTGCAGGCGGACGTTGCCGGCGGCATGTCACGAGTCTCCCGAATCGCGTATCATTGCGGGCGAACAAGCGATAAGGAGACCCCCATGAAAGCCCTGGTACACGACGGCAACGGACATATCGCGCTCGAGGATCGCCCCGAGCCGCAGCTGCAATTGCCCACCGACGCCATTATCCGCGTCACGTGCTCGACCATCTGCACGAGCGACCTGCACATCATTCACGGCGCCGTGCCGCGTGCCACGCCGAATACGGTGCTCGGCCACGAGTTCGTGGGCGTTGTCGAGCAGGTGGGGGAGGGCGTGCACGCCCTCAAACCCGGCGACCGCGTGGCCGTGAGCTGCGAGACCTTCTGCGGCGAGTGCTTCTACTGCGAGCGCGGCTGGGTCAACAACTGCGTGGAAGGCGGTTGGGAGCTCGGTTGCTGCGAGGACGGTTGCCAAGCCGAGCTCGTGCGCGTGGCCCATGCGGGCCACACCTGTGCGCCCATCCCCGCGGACGTGACCGACGAGGATGCCCTCTTCCTGGGCGACATTGTGGCCACGGGCCACTGGGGTGCGAGCATCGCCGAGATCGAGCCCGGCTCCACGGTGGCCGTGATCGGCGCCGGCCCGGTCGGCCTCACCACCATGATGTGCGCCCGCCTGCACGAGCCTGCCACCATCATCGCGATCGACATCGACCCCGCGCGCCTCGCCCTCGCCCGTGAGCGCGGCTTGGCCGATGCCGTAATCGACGCGAGCGACATGGATCTCGCCGCCGTCGAGGCCGCGGTGCGCGAACTCTCCAGCAACCGCGGCGCCGACAGCGTGATCGAGGCGGCCGGTGGCTCCAACACCTTCGAGATGGCCTGGCGCATCGCCCGCCCGCATGGCGTGGTGGTGCTCTCCGCCATGTATGAGGGCCCGCAAACGCTGCCGTTGCACGAGATGTACGGCAAGAACCTCGTCTTCAAGACGGGCGGCGTGGATGCGTGCAACATGGGCGAGACCATGCGCCTGGTGCAGGAGGGGTGCATCGACGCGAGCTGCCTCATCTCGGGCCGCTATCCGCTCAACGACATCGTGGAGGCCTATCGCGCGTTCGAGGCGCACGAGGACGGTTGCCTCAAGCTGGTCATCACCCCGTGGGAGGATCGCTAGATGATCTACTCGCTCGCCCCCATGGAGGGGATCACGGGGCACACATTCCGCCGCGTGCACGCTGAGTGTTTTGGCGCTCTCGACCGCTACTACACGCCGTTTCTCGCCCCGCCGCGCGTGGGAAACTCGTTTGGCGGCAAGGCGTTTAAGGAGATCGACCCTGCCAACAACGAGGGCCTGAACGTCATTCCGCAGCTGCTCACCAAGAACGCGGACGAGTTCGTGTGGGCCGCACGCGAACTGGCCGAGCTGGGCTATGCGGAGGTCAACCTCAACCTGGGCTGTCCCTCGGGCACGGTGGTTTCCAAGGGCAAGGGCTCCGGCTTTTTGCGCAACCTCGACGAGCTCGAGGTGTTTTTGCGAGATGTGTGCGACCGCTCTCCGCTGCCCGTCTCGGTCAAGACGCGCCTGGGCCTGGAGGACGATGCCGAGTACGAGCGCATCCTCGAGCTGTATTGCAGCCTGCCGCTCGTGGAACTCATCGTGCATCCGCGTGTGCAGAAGGATCGCTACCAGGGCAAACCGCGCTGGGAGCCGTATGGCGAGACGCTCGCGCGTGCACCCTTCCCGGTGGCCTACAACGGCGACATCTTTGGCACGGAGGACATGGATGTGCTCATGGAGGCGCATCCGCGGACCCGTCATGTGATGCTCGGCCGCGGGTTGCTCGCCAATCCGGCCCTCGCGCGCATGCTCGCCGGCGGCCCGGCTGCGAGCGCGGACGAACTCAGACAGTTCCACGACAAGCTATATGCCGCTTATCTCGACGAGATCGGCGGCAATGCGGTCTTCCGCATGAAGGAGTGGTGGTTCTACGCCAAGTGCGCTTTTACCGACCCTATGGCGGTCCATCGCGCGGTGCGCAAGGCCCGCAAGGTCGAGGAGTACGAGGCGGCGGTCGAGCGCGTGTTCCGCACCGAGCCCCTGGCTCCCGTCGCGCGGTTCCACGGGTAGGGGGCGCCATGGAAATGACGCCCATCGCGCATATCGAGACGGACCTGCCACAGAAGTTTGGCATTCCGCGCAACAGCTTCTTGGCTCCGCATCTGCAGGGGCGCATCGTGTTCGAGCCCGAGTTCGCACTGCCGCAGGCCGTGGCGGGCTTGGAGGAGTTCAGCCATCTGTGGCTGCTCTGGGAGTTCGAAAACGGCACGCCCGGTGGAACGGCGGCCGATATCGCCACGGATGCGGCGACTGCCAGCAAGCCCGGTACCACGGCGAAGTGGACCCCCACCGTGCGCCCGCCCCGTCTGGGCGGCTCCGAACGTCGCGGCGTCTTTGCCACGCGCAGCCCCTTTCGGCCCAATCCCATCGGTCTGACCTGCGTGAAGCTCGATCGCGTCGAGATCGTCGACGGCGCCCCCGTGATTCACGTGCTCGCCGCGGACTTGCGCGACGGCACGCCGATTTTCGACATCAAGCCCTACATCCCCTTCGCCGACAGCCATCCCGATGCCACGGGCGGCTGGATCGACCGCGCGCCATGGCGGGAGCTCGAGGTCGATTTCCCCGCCGAGCTGCGCAAGATCATCCCCTCGCCCAAGCTTGCAGGTCTCATCGAGGTGCTGCGCCAGGACCCGCGCCGCGCCGGCAGCAAGCACGAGCCCGAGCGCGTGTATCATTTGGCCTACGCGGGGCTCGACGTGGCGTTCACCGTCGACGGCGAGTCGCTGCGCGTGGTCGATATCACGTAAGGGCTGGGAAGGAGCACTATGATCGATCTCGATCGCACGATGTTCTTCAAGGCGAGGTTCGAAATAGAGGCGCCTCAAGGCGAGGATGTCCTGTGGTCTCTCGTTCTGAGCGTACGCGACTGGTCATTGCGCAAGGCCCGCCGTGACGGATACTCCCTGCCCCAGGAGATGCGCTTTTGGAGCAAGCTCAAAAGCGGTGAAATGCTCGAATCCCCAGATGGCAGCGTCAGGCTCTACGCCGCGCTTCATCACGGCGAGTTTGCCCAGACATGGGCGTGCCAGCATGTGGAGGACCAGAGGGCGCCCGGCTGCGCCCCGCGCCGCTGGATAACCGAGGTCGGGTTCGAAGGTCATTCGGTCGACCGCGGCACCGTCTCGATCATCACGATGTTCAGCGACATGCCGGGCTACATCGGTCCGCTGCAACCTGCGCCAAAGCCGAACGTGCCCAAGTTGATCGCCAGTATGCTGGAAAACGATAGGCTCGTTTGCACGATAGACGGATGTGAGTTCGGGCTCGCCCCGGTTGAATTCTCATGCTCCGATGCCCCCGGTATTCACGAGCGTCTCGCGAATCCCTATCGCGAAGCCCCCGCCATCGTGATCAGCCCCACCCGCGCTGGCGAGTGCCTGATCGATCCCGAGGCGCTTGCGTCTCAGCTCGGTCCCAACGCGACCGTGTACTACACCGTGGATTGCAGCGCCATGGACGTGCTCAACGCGGAGTTCGAGGACGAGTCGCTACGATGCTACGGGGGAGCCGTTCGCGTGTACGCTCCTCATCCGCACTTCGGCATTGTGGGGGATGGTTTCAACCACCGGTTCTTTTCCGCTGCGGATATCCGCGAGCAAGGGGCGGAGCACTACATGGCCATCTTGCGCCGTGCGCTCGCCGAGGACGTGCTCGCGCGCGACACCTCGGTCCGCATCGAGGACGTCAATCGGCTCAATCGCAATGCCGGAAAGGAGCTTGCGTTCAAGCGCCGTGCCGAGCAGATTCAAGATATGGCGCTCGATCAGGTCAAAGAGATGCTCGATGAAGCCGAGGGCCTCGCGCGCCTTGCCGAGGACGAGTGCGATGCCATGCGCGAGGAGCTGAGGCAAAGCAGGCAGACGAACCATGATCTCGAGGCGCGCATCGCCTGGCTCGAGCATGCGCTCGGCTCGCAAGGCGGCAACGCGGCAGAGGATGGCGCTGCGACGGCGATGGCGGATACTTCTGAGCTCACTATCCCGGCTATTGCCAGGCTGTTCGTTTCGGCATTTCCCGACCGGATAGATTTTAGCGAGCGCGGATGGGCATCGTTGGAGGATTGCAGGTACGAACCCAGGGCATTTTGGAGCGCCTTGCATAGTATGTGCACGGTTTTGTACCCGCTGTATCGCGATGGCGCCGCGGATAAGATCGGTGAGTTCAACAGTCGGTCGCGGTTTAAGTTCGCACGTGGCGAAGGGCCGCAGACCAGGGCGAACTCCAAGTTTATGCGTGAGCGCAAGGATGAGTATCAGGGACGGAGGCTGTTTATCGAGCCGCATATCTGTTCGAGTGTGGGAGATCCGAACAGCCCGCAATTCATCCGGATTTACTTCAATTGGGATGAGGAGACCGAGAGGTTGGTCATCGGCGACACGAAGCACCTGACGAACTGCACGACGCGAAAGCTGTAGATCGGCAGATGTGGGAAAGGGGGTGCGACCAGGGAAATCTGGCCGCGCCCCCATCTGTTTTTAAGGGTGTTTTGCTTGGTAAAATCGGGGTGCGGTCGAGCCCGGCGGGCGGCCGCTATTCGACCTCGTAGGGCCAGCTGTTGATGCCCCCGAACTCGACGACATTGGTGTAGCCGAGGTCCACGAGTGTTTGCGAGGCCTGCTTGCTGCGATTGCCGCTGCGGCAGTATACGAGGATGAGCTGGTCCTTGTCGGGCAGTGCGTCCTCGGCGGCGGTTGCCACGGTGTCGTGCGGGATGAGGATGGCGTCGGGGATGTGGCCTTCGTCGTACTCGGCCTGCGTGCGAGCGTCGAGGATGACGTAATCGTCCTCGGTATCCATGAGCTCTTTTGCGGTTTCGGCGTCAACCTGCTGGTAGGAGCTAGAGTTGCTGCTGCCATTCGCAGCATTGCTGCCGTTGCTGCCGGCGGCCGCGCCAAAGCAGCCGGTGAGCCCGGCGAGCGCGGTAACGCCTGTGAGAGAAGCAGCGATTAGGAATGTACGACGGTTCATGTCGTGCCTTTCTCTTGGCTTTGTTCGATTTCAGCATATCAGGAAATGATTGTGACTTTGTCACATAGAAGGGCGAGTGGGGTTATACACGGGCTATCGAATCGCCGCAGGTAATTGCCGGTGTCTATGCAGAGCAAAAAACGTATCGGCTGAAAATCGCGTTTTTCGCCTGCTGGTGGCCGTTCGTTTTTCTGAGTTTGGTCAAAATACCCTGATTGTGCGCTAAAGGAAGCCGGAAAACGACTGCGAAACCCGCGGTGCCCGGCATTTCTCCCTCATTTCGATCTCCGGATAGGGCTGAGGAGAAAAGATAATGAACAGATGACCGTCATTTGAGAAATGTATAAGGTTTTTGCGCCCACCCCGGCGTCAAGTCAGCGCACCATCAGGGCATTTTGACCACGATTGCGAAAACGCACGACGCCCGGCGCTCCAAAGAGCGCGCGGGCCTCATCTAGAGGCAAGTAAATCTTCAACAAGGTCTGTAATACGGTTCGCAATGAGCAGGGATCCGGCTTTGCTTGGATGAATCCCGTCTGCAGCGTAGAGATCTTCTGGCTTCTCATATCGGGCGGCTACGCTCGCCATGTCGATCAGCGGCACGCAAGCTACATCTGCCGCCTGCTGGCCCCCTGCGCTCATGAGCTTGCACATCTTTTCCGCGGTCATCCCAAGTTTTTCGAGACGAGGGCATCCGACCAGATATCCCCAGGTGCCATACAGGAGCGGAGAGGCGTCATGACTCCTGGCCAACTTGCTCATCGCCGCAACGGAGCGCACATGCGCCTCCGGATTCGTTGCGGCGAGGTGGCTCATGTCTTGCATTATGACCAGGTCAAAGCCTCCAGATGAAAGTGCTTCCCGCACACGCTGCCCTGTTCGGGTTTTCTCATTCGAAAACTCCGCCAACCGCGCTCCGCCGCGCGTAATGGCGACGACCTCGGCACCCAAGATGGACTCGAGCGTCTGGGGCATGTTGTTGGCTGAGGTTAGGCTGTTGCCAACCATGAGTATCGAGCGCATAGAGAATCTTCCATGTGGGGGCTGCATAAAGCCGGTGGGCCCGTTTATCGTAGCAGTCGTCATCCGTGCAAACGAGCTGCTTAGAGCCGAGGCAGTTAGACTAGTGTTGCTGGGGCGTGGGAGCGCCCGTTCTGCTGGGGATGGAGTTCAAGAAAGGGGTCCGATGTCGCCATTCGATCACTACATGTATGTGCTCGCCTGCGGCGACGGAAGCCTTTATACCGGGTATGCGACTGATGTTCAGGCGCGCTTGGCGGCCCATCAGTCGGGCCGCGGTGCCAAGTACACTAAATCCCATGCGCCCGTTAGCCTTGTCGCTCAGGCCCGGTTTTACTCGAAAACTCGTGCGATGAGCGCGGAGGCTCACTTCAAGCAGCTTTCCCGTGAGCAAAAAGACAAGCTTCTGGAGCGGTCCAAGCATGAGCCGCTTGAGGACGTACTGCGGCGTGAGCTTCCAGGTTTTGGCGAGGACACCGCTGCCGAATTCGTTCGCAGGAGTTTGGCAAACTACGTGGACCCCAACTACGCCGCATTCATGAGGCCGCTCGTTCCTACGGTCGATCCCCGTCGGCTTGTTGGCGTTCGCACGCCGCAGTTGCGAAAGATTACTCGCGAACTGTATCGACGCGACGATGCATCGGACTATATGCGCTCCCTTCCGCATGCCCTGTTTGAGGAGAATCAAGTCCACGCGTTTGCCATCGGAATGGAACGCGAGTACGAGCGGGTGGTTGAGCTGTATGACTTGTTTTTGCCGCATGTAGACAATTGGGCGACATGTGACCAGCTGCCAGTGCGAGTGCTGGCCGAGCAGCCTGCCCGAACGCTGGAGTGCGTGCGGCGTTGGATGGGCTCGGAGCACGGTTTCACCGTGCGCTTCGGCATCGGAGTTCTCATGCGTCTGTTTTTGGACGACCTGTTCGAGTCGAGGTTTCCGGCGATGGTTGCGGCTGCGCGCATGCCAGGTTCGCCCGAGCGCCCCGAGCCAGAATCGGACGCCTACTACGTTGACATGATGCGGGCATGGTACTTCGCGGAGGCACTGGTCAGGCAGCCAATGGCGGCATGGCCGTATGTGGAACGTCGGGATGAATGCGCGCTGCTTGATGAATGGACGCGCCGCAAGGCAATCCAAAAGGCCTGCGAGAGTCGGCGCATTTCCGTTGAGGCAAAAGAGCGCTTGCGTTCGTTCCGCTAAACCATGGTCGCGGGCGGTCGTTTCGCGTTGAGATGGGCGGGCGATGGGCATAACGCGTGCCGAGTAGGCGTGGACCTCGGCTGAACGAAGATCTCCGGGGTTCATGTCATATATGCAATAGAATAAGAAACAATTGGGAGCGATTGAAAGGAACTGTCATGAAGAAGTATGCCAACAGTGCTTTGATTTACGCGATTCTCGCCATGGTGGGAGGCGTGTTCTTCCGTGAGTTCACAAAGTTCAATGGTTTCGAGGGGGCAACGACCCTCGCGTTCGTCCACACTCATTACTTTGCGTTGGGCATGATCGTCTTTCTCTTGCTTGTGTTGCTTGAGAACGCCCTGCACATCACCGATTCCAAAGTGAGCCGCGCCGTGACGGCGTATCACATCGGTCTCAACGCCACCGCGGCGATGCTCGTGGTGCGCGGCATTCCGCAGGTGCTCGGCATTGAGCTTGCTCACGGTATGGATGCGGCGATTTCCGGTATTGCCGGTCTCGGCCATATCGTGCTCGGCGTGAGCATCGTGCTCATCTTGCTGGGCGTGAAGCGCGCCGTCTCCCGAGCGGAGGCGTAGGCCCTCGCAGTTCGATGCGATTCAGCTCGAATCGGCAAACGCCCGACACCTCGATAGTGGTGCCGGGCGTTTTTTGGTTACAAACATCGTCTACGAGCGCGCCTGCGTGCAGCGCGCGATCAGGCGTTACGGCTGATCCTAAATGGTGAACTCGGCGAAAGGCGCATCGTCGCCGGTGGCGGAGCCGTTTGCGGATGTTGAGAGGAATGTGCAGCCGCCGTCCGACCCGCCTTCTCCGTTGAGCAGGTCTTTGAGGGTGACGTCGGGGTTCTGGCACATGATGTCCAACAGCTCGATGAAATCGCGGATGACTTCACGCGGCGTGAGGTGCGTGTCGGCACCCACGCGGCCGAACTCGATTTTGAGGAAGTCCGCCAGATCCTCCTCGTCCAGATCGCCTTCGTAGCCAAAATATCCGGCATGGATTTGCGCGAGCTTTTCAATGAGCACGAGCAGTTCCTCATAGGTGAGCGGCTGCAGCCTGATGATGGGGGCGAGCATGTCGCGCATCCCCTCGCGAGCGAAACGCCCCTGCGTGAGACGGCTGCGCAGCGCCTCGTAAGAGAACACGCCACGCCTGCGGTCTTCGATGGAAGTCGGTGTGCCGCCCATGATGATGCCAAGATGCTGGGCTTTGCCCTGCAGCGTGTCGTTATACATCTGCAAGATCTTCTCGTAGTTGTATTGACGTGTGATGGCGTTGGGGATCTTGTACAGGTTGACCAACTCGTCGATGAGGATGAGCATGCCCCGGTAGCCCGCTCCGGTGAGAAAGCGCGCGAACAGCTTGATGCAGTCGTACCAGGAGTCATCATCGATGATGGTGCTTATCCCCAGCTCTGCTCGGGCTTCCGTCTTGGTGCGGTACTCGCCGCGCAGCCATTTGACGGCGCGGCTCTTCATCTCGTCATCGCCTTGGGCGCAGGCTGCCCGGTACATGCCCAGAACGCGCGTGAATTCGAATCCGTGAACCATCTCTTCGAGGTTGGCAAATTGCTCGCGCAGCCCCGTGCCCGTTGAGCGGCCCGCCGCCGCGGCCTCCTCTTCCGCCTGAATGTTGGCGACCCATTTGTCGAGGATCAGGGTGAGCGCCCCGCCCTCGGGTCGCGTTTTGGTGGAGAGGTTGCGGATGAGCTCACGATAGGTGGCGAGGCCCTGTCCCTGGCCGCCTTGCAGGCGACGCTCGGGGGAGAGGTCGGCGTCGGCGACCACGAAGCCCTCGCCCATGGCGTGGGTGCGGATGGTCTGCAGAAGGAAGCTCTTGCCCGCGCCGTATCGGCCTACCAGGAAGCGGAAGCTCGCCCCTCCGTCGGAGATGAGCGCAAGATCGGTGAGAAGGGCCTGAATCTCGACTTCGCGACCGACGGTGATGTAGGGCAGACCGATGCGCGGGACAACGCCTCCCTTGAGGGAGTTCAAGATCACGGCGGCGACGCGCTTGGGGACGCGCGGTGCGGCTGGCTGGCTACTCATGGTTCAGAAATCCTTCCACGTCTTCGCGGTAATCGTCGATCAACTCGGGTCCATTTGGCCCGTATTCGACCACGGTGTCCCCAACGAGCTCGAAAAGGGCCTCGTTGATGGTGTCGACCAAGATGTCCTCCGAGACAGAAGCCCGTTTGATGACGGCATCGGCGGCGCCTTCGTCCCCTTCGACGAGTGCGCGCAGATAAGCGGCGGCGGCAGGGGAAAGGCCGTTCGTCGGCCCCGCGCCGGCAATGGGCTCCGGTGTTGGATCCTCTGTCGGAGCGAACGCCCGCCCAGAACCCTCCTCCGGCGTGGTCACTGGCGCCGGCTGCTTCGTCATCCGCTCATCTGTAGTCGAGTTTCCCATTTCGAGCGTCGGGACGGCAGCGCTGGCCGTTGTGCCGTCGGCGGCGTCGAGCAAGGCCCCCGTCCCTTCTCGCTCCTCCTCGATGAGAAGCGCCTCGCGTGTGATGGCCGCGGCGTCGCGGATGCTTGAAAGACGCGAGAGGTCGATGTCGATATGCCTGGGCGCATGTGCGCTGCGCCACGACGTCCATGCTTCAATCTCATCGGAGATAAAGCCCATAAGGTACTTTGGGACGCTCTTTTGCTCTTTGAGCGGGTGTTCAAAGCCGAGTGCTTCGCGCAACATCCGGTCGACGGCGCGCATCGCCTGACCGAGCTTGGCATTGCGGGAGAGGCCCCCTGGAAATCGCTTGCAGGTCCACATTCCCCGGTCGCAACGGTAGCTATGGGCCTCGTTGAATTCGTAATCCGCATCCGGGTGGGTGACAGGATCGAAGAACACCGCGGACCCGAACATGGTGTAGGGCGTCGTGAGCATTCCTCCGAACCAGCTTTCCGTAAGGCTGTACATGCGATGTTTTAGATAGTATTCGCTCAAGCGGACATAGACCGCGCAGCATACGTGGCGCAGCGCTTCGGGCTCGACTTTGAACAGGCGGCTTCCGGTGACGCGATAGGTCGAGAGCGTGTCGATGGCGGCGAACAGCTCGTCTTCGCTTGCGGCATTGCATGGTAAGGGCATTGCCGAGACGCCCTTCTTGCGCCGTTGCCGCTTGGGGTCGGCAAGGTCCGTTCTCAGTTGCCATTCGACATGCGCCAACGTGATAAGCGCCCGATCAAAGACGAGCGTCTTGCTCGACTCGAGCAGGTTTTGGGGCAGGGCGTGGTAGACAACGTAGTCTTGCAGCCACACATGGACGTAACGGTCGATTTCGGGCGAGAAGGCGCGGTACGTCTGCCAAAACGAATTGAGTTTTTGGAAGCCGTCCATCGGGCTAGTGATGCCAATCCCGCAGATGAGCTCGTAGAGGTATACATAGGCGAAGGAGAGGCACGACTCTTGGACGTCGCCCCGGCGCACCGCCGCGCGCCAGGTGAAATACCCGCGCAATTGACGGTCGCTCATCGCATTGTAGGTGGGGAAATACGAATTGAACGTGCCCGGATAAGGGCAGTCGTCCTCGAAGTCCTCCATGAAGCGCGCCTGACGGTAGAACAGCTCGGCTTCGGAGAGCCATCGTCCGCCACCGTTCGCATTGGCCTCCCAGCGGGTGATGGCCTTCATTTCGCGATAGCGCTCGGGGAGGTAGTTCGCCATTTGGCGGCCGGTGGTGAGGATCGGTTCGCTCTCATACACGCGCTCGGAGAAATGCGAGCTGCTTTGCAGGCGTTCGCTCGACATGATGCGGTCTATGAGCTCGCGCGCAGCGGGCTTGCCTCCGTTCATCGGCCTCATGGTCCACCTCCCCGGCTCATCGAATGTGCCCCTCAGTCTACCACAGAAGCAAACAGATGTTCGTATTGCGAGTCCGTCCGTCTTCAGTATTTCGAAATCTTCCTTACAAAAGCGCAAGGCGTCCGTAAGCCAAATCGATGGTGCTGTTTTCGCAGGTGGCGGATGATGCAGTCAAGAACAAAAGGGCTGCCCGCCCGCAGGCCGATAAGGAGGCAATCGATGAATGCCCGCAATCCGTACGAGTACAACCCCTATGCTCTCGATGACGAGACACGCCCTCGCGGCGTGAAGGGCCTCTTCGACCAAGCCTTTGGCATGATCGGGTGCCTTGCGGCCTCCGCCGCCCTCTTCTTTGGGATGATCTATTTGCTGGGCAGGGCTGCGCGCTAGGCCTGTTTGTGCGGCTCGGGTATACTGCAACGAGATAAAGTACCCGCGCGCCCATGGTCGCGGGAGACGAGACCCGATGACCAGGATGGGGTGGCAAGCGCATGGCAGAGCCTGTGAAGCTGTATAACGGTGGCGTTTATCTCGTGGATGGGAAGACGATCATCTCCGAGGAGGTCGTGTCCGGGGCCATGCAAGACGCCCCCCAGCTTCCCAACCCGGATGCCGCCCGCGAGGGGACCATTGCCTATGGGATCCTTGCCGAGCACAACACGAGCGGCGACATGGACCGCCTGCGCCTGCGCTTCGATGCACTCGCCAGCCATGACATCACCTATGTGGGCGTGATCCAGACGGCCAAGGCCTCGGGAATGACCGAGTTCCCCGTGCCCTATGTACTCACCAACTGCCACAACACCCTGTGCGCCGTGGGCGGCACCATCAACGAGGACGATCACGTCTTCGGCCTGTCCGCCGCAAAGAAGTACGGCGGCATCTTTGTCCCGCCGCACATCGCCGTCATCCACCAGTACATGCGCGAGATGCAGGCCGGCTGCGGCAAGATGATCCTCGGTACCGACTCCCACACCCGCTATGGCGCCCTGGGCACGATGGCTATCGGCGAGGGCGGTGGCGAGCTGGTCAAGCAGCTGCTGCGCGACACCTACGATGTGGCCTATCCCCGCGTGGTGGCAGTGTATCTCGAGGGCGCGCCGGTGCCCGGCGTTGGCCCGCAGGACATCGCGCTCGCCATCATCCGCGCGGTGTTCGACTGCGGCTATGTGAAGAACGCGGTCATGGAGTTCGTCGGTCCCGGTGTGGCGAGCATGCCGACCGATTATCGCAACGGCGTGGATGTCATGACCACCGAGACGACGTGCCTCACCTCCATTTGGCGCACGGACGAGGATACGCGCTCCTATCTTGCCGAGCACGGACGCGAGGCGGACTACCGCGAGCTCAATCCTGCCCCCGTCGCCTACTACGATGGGTGCGTGCGCGTCGACCTCTCCGCGGTGCGCCCCATGATCGCGCTGCCGTTCCACCCCTCGAACGCCTACGCCATCGAGGAGCTCAACGCCAACCTCGAGGATATCCTGCACGAGGTCGAACTCCGCGCCGCCGAGGTGGGTGGTGGCCGCGCGTCGCTGTCCCTGCTGGACAAGATCCGTCCGGACGGTCGCCTGCAGGTGCAGCAGGGCGTCATCGCGGGTTGTTCGGGCGGCAATTTCACCAATGTGATGCAGGCCGCTCGCGTACTCAAGGGCAAGACCTGCGGCAATGGTGAGTTCGCGCTCTCGGTGTACCCCAGCTCCCAGCCCGTGTTCCTGGAGATGGCGAGCAATGGTGCCGCATTCGACCTCATGCAGGCCGGTGCGATCGTGCGCACGGCGTTCTGCGGTCCGTGCTTCGGCGCGGGCGACACGCCGGCCAACAACGGCCTGTCGATTCGCCACACCACCCGCAACTTCCCCAACCGCGAGGGTTCTAAGCCCGGAAATGGCCAGCTCACGGGCGTTGCTCTCATGGACGCGCGCTCCATTGCCGCAACCGCGGCCGCGGGCGGCGTGCTGACCGCTGCGACCGATCTGCCCGAGGATGTTTGGGATGAGCGCGTGTCGTACCATTTCGACGCAAGCGCGTACGAGCACCGCGTGTATCAGGGGTTCGGCGCCGCCGAGGGTGAGCGCGACCTGGTGTACGGCCCCAATATCAAGGACTGGCCGGACATGGAGCCGCTCGCCGAGAATATCCTGCTGCGCGTCGCCTCCAAGATCATGGACGACGTGACCACCACCGATGAGTTGATCCCCTCGGGCGAGACGAGCTCGTATCGTTCCAACCCGCTGGGCCTCGCCGAGTTCACGCTGAGCCGCCGCGACCCGGAATACGTGGGTCGCGCCAAGGCCGTGGCCGCGCTTGAGGCGCAGCGTCTCGGGGGTGCTGTGCCTGCCGAGGTCGCCGGCGTGTTCGATAGGCTCGTCTCCGCCGGAGCGCCCGGTGCGGGCGACCCGGCGTCCGTGGAGATCGGGTCGACCATCTATGCGGTCAAGCCCGGCGACGGATCTGCACGTGAGCAGGCCGCCAGCTGCCAGCGCGTGCTGGGCGGCCTGGCCAACATCACGCGCGAGTACGCCACCAAGCGCTATCGCTCCAACGTGATGAACTGGGGCATGGTTCCCTTCCAGATGAAGGGCGAGCCCACGTTCGAGGTGGGGGATTACGTGTATGTGCCGGGCATTCGCTCCGCGCTCGAGGGCGCGATGGATGCGATTGCCGCGTGGGTCGTGCGTGCGAATGGCGAGGTCGAGCAGATTGAGTTGTTCGTCGCCGACATGACGTCCGAGGAACGCGCCATTGTGAAGGCCGGTTGTCTCATAAATTACAATCGCGACCGTGCGAAGAATAACTGACGCCTGCTTGGAGTTGCTTGTCGTGGGTATAAACGCCACGTGAATAGGGCATGCCCGCCTCACGCGAGGCGGGCATTTTGCACGAAAGGCTCCACGCATGTCGCAGATCGAAATCGACCGCAATCCCAAGGGTCAGAAAATCCCGGGCAAAGTCGCCTTTGTGGCCACATTGCTCCTGCCCATCCTCGGTGTGGCGTGCCTTGTCATGCCCGAGCCCGTGGCCGAGCATCTCCCGCACCTCCTCGGCGGCGTTATGCTGTTCGTCGGCGCGGCAGATATCGTGACGGACATCCTGGAGCGCAACTCGAATCCCGGCAAGATCACCGTGGGTACGGACGTTGTCATGATCGTGCTCGGCATCGTCACGCTGCTCAACACGCATGAGTCGCTCAACGTCATCGCCGTGATGTGGGGCCTGCTGGGTCTGGAGAACGCCGCGGCAGAGATCGACGAGTCCCTGAAGGCGCATTCCGCCGGGCACAAGTGGGTCGCTCCGCTCGCCTCCGGAATTTTCGAGCTTGTGCTCGGCACCATGCTGCTGCTCGCGCCCATTGCCAACCTGGGCCATCATGTCCTGCTGCTCGGTCTGGAGCTCGTGGTTTATCCGTTCCACGTCGCCAGCCACGAGGGGCAGCCGAAGGCCGGACACGCCGAGTAGCCCCGTCGGGTCTTCACACATGGCCGCCGCGGCATCGGTACAATAGTCAGCTAACGGTTCACATGCGCCCGCCATCGCGGGCGCTTCGCATCTGCGCGCTTGCCTGGGCGCGATAAGGGAGTTCGCATGGCCGAGCAGCACGATATGTTCGACGACATCATCGAGATCAGCAAGGGCGTCGACGCCCTCAAGAATCCCTTTGGGGGCATCACGGACGCGCTGCTGGGCACCGTGGACGAGAGCAAGCCGCATTGGAATCCCGCCGATTACAAGGAACGTCCGCGCGTCAACTGCATTCCGTGCCTGGCCTGCAAATCCGAGAAGAGCAGCTGCCATGCGTGCATGGACGTATGCCCGGTGAACGCGATCGAGATCGAGGACGGCGCGATCGACGTTCTGGACAGCTGCCGCAAGTGCGGCCTGTGCGTCGCCGCCTGTCCCACCGAGGCTTTCGTGAGCCCGCGCCTGCAGCCCAAGAAGGTCTACGACGCCGTGGCCCGTGCCGCCACCGCGCATGAGACCGCGTATGTCACCTGCACGCGCGCCCTCAAGCGCATCCCGCGCGAGAATGAGGTGCTTGTGGCGTGCGTCGGCGACGTGACGCGCGAGACCTGGTTCTCCATCCTGACCGACTTCCCCAACGTGAGCGTGTATCTGCCGCTGGATATCTGCGCCAACTGCCGCAACACCTGCGGTGAGGAAATGCTCGGCGAGGCCATCGGCGAGGCCGAGGAGTGGGCCGGCCGCGGTATGGGCCTCGAGGTCGAGCCGCGCGACCTCAAGTGCAACAAGCGTCGCGAGTACGAGCGCAAGGAGTTCATGGACAAGATCGTGCGACAGACGGGCCTCACGGTGTCCAAACTCACGCCTGCCACGGCTGCCGTCGCCAGCGTGACGCAGCGCATCCGTGAACACTCGAGCCGCGTGAGCGCGCTGGAGAAGACGCTGAACAGCGCCTGCGGCGTGACCACGCAGAAGCGTCGCCGCATCCTCACGCAGGGGCGCCAGCTCATGCTCTCCACGCTGCAACAGCATCCCGAGCTTGCTGAGAACGTGCGCGTGCAGTTCCCCGAATTCGACCACGACAAGTGCACGATGTGTGGCGCGTGTGTCGAGGCGTGCCCGACCTTCGCCTGCGACCTGCTCGACGGCGGTAAGCTCGCCATCGAGCCGACGTATTGCATCGGCTGCGGCCTGTGCGCCGAGGTCTGCTCCGACCATGCCCTCAAGATGGTCGAGCGCGATGGAGCCGAGCTCGTTGTTCCCGATCCGGAAGCCGAGCGCAAGGCCAAGCTCGCCGCAGAGGCCAAGGCGGAGTACGCGGAGGCCAAGGCCGAGGTCAAGCAGAAGCTCGGCAAGGCGCTCGACCAGATCGAAAAACTCGCAGACTAAAGAGAGTTGACCTCCCTTAATCGTAGAGTAGGGCGATCGTCATCTGGCGTCGGATTCCCTGACTGCGGAGTTGCCGCCCGCGTGGACCTCATCTTTTCAAGTTGACGAACCCTCCGTCGCTTTTCGCGGTGGAGGGTTCGTTGTATCAATTCGAGGATCGACCATGCCTTGCGAGAATTGACTACGCCACAGGGGGAATTGCCTATGGTGTGTTGGGGATTGTCTATGGGAATCTTCTTTTCGGGTCGGTCAAACGGGGGAATCTCATAGGCAATTTTCACGGGTGCAAATGAGGGGGGCGCCGTACGCGCGCATCGACGTGCTCGTCCAGCGGCACGCAGTTATCGAGATCGGTTCACCGTTTGCAGTAACAGAGTCTTTGGTTTTCAAACACGAACATGTGTTCTATAATTGATGAACCAGAGGATGGTGGGAGTACGGACTGAGTGGCTCTGGCTTGACTTACTTCTGGCATACAGTAATACTTCTACTAGACGGAAGTATGGTGAGAAGCATGCGGTTTCGTAACTCGGATTTGCAGGCATTTTGGGAGCACCCAACCGACTGTGATTTCTGCAAGCTTCCCGCTGGTATTGAACGTGTGCTGTTTCGAAAGCTGCAGATGCTGGATGCTGCGAGTACGTTGCAAGACTTGCGTGTTCCGCCGGGCAACCGACTCGAGAAATTGCGCGGTTCGAGAGAGGGGCAATATAGCATTAGGGTGAATGCCCAATGGCGCCTTTGCTTTGTCTGGAAAGACGGGGAGGCGAGGGAGGTTGAGTTCTGTGACTACCATTGACGAGATTATTTCCACGCCTGGGGAGATTCTGCTTGAGGAATTCCTGCAGCCGCTTGGAATTAGTCAGTACAGACTGGCGAAAGCCATCGGTAAACCGCAGTCGGCGATATCTGACATCGTACATGGGCGGAGGGCGATAACGCCCGAGATGGCATGGCTGCTCAGTCGGGCTTTGGGCACCACACCACGTTTTTGGTTGGATTTGGAAATGACCTATCAGCTCAAACTGCTTGAGAATAAAGATATGCCAGAAGTAGTGGCGCTCTAATAGTCTGTAGATATGAATGGAATCCCGTTTTCATTTATCGGTCTATAATGGCAAGGTTTACGTATACGCAGCGCTTGCGGCGCTGAGCTTTGAGTAAAGGAAACCCATGGCACTTTCCATCGGAATCGTCGGTCTGCCCAACGTGGGCAAGTCCACGCTGTTCACCGCTCTCACCAAGAAGGGCGGCCTGGCCGCGAACTATCCCTTCGCCACGATCGACCCGAACGTCGGCATCGTCGACGTGCCGGACGACCGTCTGAACGCGCTCGCAAAGATCGTGAACCCCGCGCGCATCCTCCCGGCCACCGTCGAGTTCGTCGACATCGCCGGCCTGGTGAAGGGCGCCGCCGCCGAGGGCGCGGGCCTGGGCAACCAGTTCCTGGCCAACATCCGCGAGTGCGATGCCATCTGCCAGGTGGTCCGTTACTTCAAGGACCCGGATGTCATGCGCGAGGCCAATCACACGGGCGAGTTCGTCGACCCGGCGAGCGATGCCGAGACCATCATGACCGAGCTCATCCTGGCCGATATCCAGACGCTCGAAAAGCAGCTTCCCAAGCTCGAGAAGGAGGCCAAGCGCGACGCCGAGCTCGCCCCCAAGCTCGCGGTGGCAAAGCGTCTGGTTGAGTGGCTGAACGAGGGCAACCGTGCCATCACGATGGAGATGACCGATGAGGAGCGCGCTGCCGCCAAGGGCCTGTTCCTGCTGACCATGAAGCCGATGCTCTACGTTGCCAATGTCGACGAGGACATGCTCACCGAGGACCTCGATCCCATCGACGGCGTCAAGCCCATTCCCATCTGCGCCAAGGTCGAGGCGGAGCTCTCCGAGCTCGATCCCGAGGAAGCCGCCGAGTTCCTGGCTGATCTGGGGCTTGAGCGCTCCGGCCTCGAGGTTCTGGCCCAGGCCGCATACAGGCTGCTCGGCCTGCAGAGCTTCTTCACCGCCGGTGAGGTCGAGGTCCGCGCTTGGACGGTTCGCCAGGGCGCCACGGCCCCGCAGGCCGCCGGCGTGATCCACACCGATTTCGAGCGCGGCTTCATCAAGGCCGAGACCATCGCGTTCGAAGACTACGTCGCCCTCGGCGGCGAGAAGGGCGCTAAGGAGGCCGGCCGCCTGCGCATGGAGGGCAAGGACTACATCATGCAGGACGGCGACGTGGTCCACTTCCGCTTCAACGTGTAGATGCTCAAGGCCGCCGGGGGAGACCTCGGCGGCCTTCGCGATGTGATTCCGAATGCCGCCACGAGGCGGCTCATCTTTGAAAGGTGCACTATGTTCTCTTACGGTAAATCCGCCGGCATGAAGGCCCTGTTGGCCCTCATGATCGCCTTCGTCCCCGTGCTCATGGTCCTCATGGCCTTCCCCGAGCTGGGCGACCAGGTGCCCATGAAGGTCAACGCCGCGGGCGAGGTTCTTCGCTACGGCAGCAAGGGCGAGCTGCTCTTTCTGCCCGTCATGGGCTTCATGATCAGCGCGGCGACCGTCGCGATGGGTCTCAAGCAGGCCCGTAAGTACGGCGACGACCTCACCATGGCAGCCATCACCTTTACCCGCGCCGGCCGCAACGCCATCGTCCAGGGCGTGGTGTTCGTCGCCGCGACGGGCATCCTGCTGTACGGAGCGCTCTCAGGGCACGGTATCGGGTTCTAGCAAAGACCGTCTTCCCAGCTATTCGCCACTGTCATATTTTGCGGTGCAAAGGCCGCCTCGGTTCGTTTTGCGTGCCGGGGCGGCCTTGTTTTTGCGTGCGCATTTTTTCTCAGGATGGCGATAAAACGCTTCAAGCTGCAGAAATCTGTCATTTGGCAGTCTATATCGTGGTGAAACCCGCTACAATTTTGACCTGATATGCGTCGCGGCCGCGTTTTATGCGCGGCCGCGCACAGTTGGGGGAAATATGGGAGGGAAGCCAATGTTTTCTCTGCACAAGACAAGGGGCGGTGTGCATCCGCCTCAGTGCAAGGACATGCGGGACTTTGCCTGCACGTCCATCACTCCGCCCGAGCGAGTGCTCATTCCGCTGAACATGCACATCGGCGCGCCGGCGAGCCCGGTGGTGAGCGAGGGCGATCATGTATATGTAGGCACGCTGATCGGCCAGGTGAACGGCCTGGGTTCGCCCATCCACGCGAGCGTCTCCGGCACGGTGACCAAGGTCGCCACCGAGCAGCTGCCCACGGGCGCCACCGCACCCGTGGTGGAGATCGTCTCCGACGGCAAGATGGAGTCCGATCCCGCGCTCAAGCCGCCGACCTATTCGAACAAGGAGGAGTTCATCGCCTGCGTGCGTGACTCCGGCATGGTCGGCCTGGGTGGCGCCTCGTTCCCCACGTGGTTCAAGATGCGCGCCCCCGAGGGCAAGAGCTTCGAGTTCCTCGTGGTCAACGCCATGGAGTGCGAGCCCTACATCACGAGCGACTACCGTCAGATGATGGAGCACTCCGAGCGAGTGATCGACGGCGTGTTCCGCACCATCGAGGCGCTCGAGATCCCCGCCGCCGTGATCGGCGTCGAGGACAACAAGCCCGAGGCCATCCTCGAGCTCAAGCGCGTGGTCAAGGAGAAGGGCCGCGAGGACCGCATCGAGGTCATGGAGATCCCGACCAAGTACCCCGCCGGTGGCGAGAAGGTGCTCATCAAGGCCACGACCGGGCGCGACGTACCCGCCGGCGGCCTGCCCATCGACGTGGGCTGCCTCGTGGTCAACGTCACCACCATTTCCCGCGTGGAGCAGTACTTCCGCTACGGCATGCCCCTCACCTGCAAGACCGTCACGGTCACCGGTGACTGCATCGCCAATCCGGGCAACTATCGCATCCCGCTCGGCATGAGCGTCCGCGACGTCATCGAGGCGACGGGCGGCATGGTCAAGGAGCCGAAGAAGATCATCATGGGCGGCCCCATGATGGGTCGCACCATCACGAACATCGACTGCCCGATCCTCAAGGCCAACAACGCCATCGTGGCCCTGCATGACGCCGCCGTCCTTCCGGACGAGACCGCCTGCATCCGCTGCGGCCGCTGCGTGCGCGCATGCCCGCTGGCCCTCGAGCCGTTCGCGCTCGATTCCGCCTCTCGCAGCCATGACGTGGTCGCGCTCGACGAGCTCGCCGTCATGAACTGCATGGAGTGCGGTTCCTGCGCCTATGTGTGCCCGGCCCATCGCCGCATCACCGCGTCCATCCGCGAGGGCAAGGCCGTCTATCGCGGCGAGGTCGCTCGCCTGACCGCCCCGTCCGAGAAGAAGGAGGCGTAAATCCATGAACCTCATCAACGAGGCCTCGCCTCACTTCCACGGCAAGGGCTCCACGCAGTGGATCATGGGCATGGTGTGCCTGTCGCTTTTGCCCACGCTCGTGGCTTCCGTGTTCCTGTACGGTCTCGGCGCCCCGCTGCTCGTTCTGGTGTGCGTCGCCACGGCGCTCGTGACTGAGCATGTGTGCTGCCGCCTCATGAACCGCGAGAGCACCGCCGGCGATCTGTCCTGCGTGGTCACCGCCATGCTCTTCGCCTTCACGCTGCCGGCCGATTGCGGCTATTTCCCCGCGATCCTGGGCACCGTGTTCGCCATCGCCGTGGTGAAGATGCTCTTTGGCGGCATCGGTTGCAACTTCGCCAACCCTGCCGTCGCTGCCCGCGTGTTCGTCATGCTCGCCATGCCCATCGCGCTCGGCGCCTACCCCGACATCATGGGTCGTCCGCTCGACGCCATCACCGGTGCCACCCCGCTGGCCATGAACGCCGCCGGCGATGCGCCGTACAGCTACATGGACATGATGTTCGGCCTGCACGCTGGCGCGCTCGGCGAGACCTGCATCATCACGCTGCTCGCCGGCTATGTGTTCCTGCTCGTGATGCGCGTCGTCGACGCCTGGGCCACCGTGCCGTTCATCGCCACGGTCGCCGCCATCACCGGGTTTGCCGGTCAGGACGCCATCTACCAGGTGCTCTCCGGCGGCCTCGCCCTCGGCGCCTTCTACATGGCCACCGACTACACCACCACGCCCATGACGCCGAAGGGCAAGATCATCTTCGGCATCGGCTGCGGCGTCATCACCGCGCTCGTGCGCCTGTTCGCCGCCGCCCCCGAGGGCGTGGCGTTCTCCATCCTGTTCATGAACATGTTCACCCCGCTGATCGACCGCTACACGCGTCCTCAGCCCGCTGGAGGTGTGAAGCATGCCCTCGTCTAACAAGTGCCCGATGGCCCGTCGTCGCAACGGCGCCATCTTCTCTGCCTTTGCCGTCCTTGTCGTCGCCCTGCTGTGCGCGGGCGTGACGGCCGGCGTCCACCACGGCCTCGCGGGGGCCTTCGCCGCGTCCGACCTCGCGCTCGACGAGGCCAAGGGCGGCGCGCAGCGCAAGCTG
Organism: Collinsella intestinalis; assembly: GCF_902364775.2. Lineage (GTDB taxonomy): Bacteria > Actinomycetota > Coriobacteriia > Coriobacteriales > Coriobacteriaceae > Collinsella. The sequence continues at coordinate 367,185 of NZ_CABJEU020000001.1, forward strand.
CTGTTCCCGGATGCCACGTCATTCGAGTCCCAGTCCGCGCCCGCGGTCGAGGGCCTGAACTCCGTGTACAAGGCCGATACCGGCGCGTGGGTCTTCGACGTGACCTCCGCACAGGGTTATCACGGCGATGTCGAGCTCATGGTCGGCATCAACGCCGACGGCACCGTGGCCGGTATCCAGGTCGTGGCCGAGGACGAGACCGACGGCATCGGCACCAATGCGTTCACCGAGGAGTACTTCGGCGGTTTTGCCGGGGCACCTGCCGCCGGTGAGCTTACGGTCGACGAGGCCGGCGCTGGTCAGACCCACGTCGACGCCGTCTCCGGCGCTACGTTCACCTCGCGTGCCGTGGTCGACTGCCTGAATATCGCCTTTGCCGCCTACGCCCAGATGGGAGGCAACTAATGGCTCTGAACGAGAACATCGTGCGCGAGCAGGACGCTCGCATCTCCAAGATGGTTCACACGCCCACGTTCCTGGTGGTCGCCGGTGCCCTGCCGGGGCTCTTCGCCGCGACTTCGCTCGAGAACGGCCTTATCATCGGCGCTGTGACCGCCATCGCCATCCTCGTGATGGCGCTTATCGCGCCCGTGCTGCGCGCTTTTACCGGCACGTGGTCGCGTACCGTGGTGATGCTCATGGTGAGCGTCACCGTCGTGACGCTGCTCGGCTTCGGCGTGCGCGTCATCAACCCCGTCGTGTTCGAGGCGCTTGGCATCTACCTGCCGCTCGTTGCCGTGAACGCGATCGTTGTGGCGTGGATCGCCGGCGACGGCCTGGTGGTCGCGCCCGCCAAGTCCCCGCTCGCCACCGCCGCTTTCGCCGCCGCCATGGTGCTCGCCACCCTGGTGTTCGTCGGCTTCATCAACGGCATGCTCACCACCGGTCAGGTCTTCGGCCTCACCATGGGCGAGCTCGCCGCCTCGCCGATCGCCGCCTTTGGCAAGCCCACCGGCTCACTGCTGGTGTTGGCACTCGTGGCCGTGTTCGTCCAGTCCATCGAGCAGATGTGCGCCAAGGGCGCCGATGCCGATGCGACTTCCCTAAAGGGAGGTGAGCGCTAATGGCGTTCCTGAACGCGTTGTTTACCGCCGCTCTCGATAACAACCTGGTGTTCGCCCAGCTCATCGGCATGGTGTCTGTGATCTTGGTTGCGGCTCGCCCGCAGGACTCTTGGCGCTTCGGTGCCATGATCGCCATCGCCACCGCCGTGGCGGGCGCCCTGGGTTGGCCTCTGTACACGCAGCTTCTGCAGCCTTGGGGCGTCACGTTCCTCGCGCCGCTCGCTTACGTGCTCGTGAGCTGGACCGCGATCGTGGTCACGGCCACGGTGCTCGGCTCCGGCAAGACCGCTGCCGAGCGCGAGCGCCTGCTGCACGTGTGCCCGATCGTGGCATGCAACGCCGCCGTGCTGGCAGTGGCGCTCGGCAACGCCGCCGTGGCCGAGACCCTGACGTGGGATGCCGCCCTGGGCGCGTCCGTCGGTGCGGGCCTGGGTGTTCTGCTTGCCGTCGTGCTCTTCGCCTTCGTGCGCAGCCGTATCGACGAGCGTCTGGTTCCCGCCGCCCTGCGCGGTCTGCCCATCACGCTTGTGACCGCGTCGCTCATGGCGCTGGCGTTCACCGGTGTCGCCGGTATCGCCGGCGGCCTGTTCGCCTAAGGGGGTTTAAGCCATGTTCGAATCTGTGTTCTACACCGTGGCGCCCATGGTCGTGATCGGTTTTATCGCCGTTCCCGCCGCTCTCGTGCTGTCCATCTGCGCTGGTGTGCAGAAGTACACCGAGTGGCGTGAGTACAAGGCGGCGCTTGCCGCCGAGGAGGCCGCTGAGGTTTCCGCCGCCGAGTCCGCTGCTGACGGAGAGTAGTCTCGCCGAATGGCATTCCTTGGCTGGTGAACCTCAATTGAGGGACAGTCCCTAAATTGAGGTGGACGACAGGCCGCGATGGGATGTGATGTCCTCACCGCCGAGAAGGCGCTGAGGTATTGTCGCCCTGTCATCTTCCGTTGTCCTGACACTACCGGCATCGTTTGCGTCTCACTGGCACCTTTTGGAGGATATGAACGACTGAATCGTTCATATCCTCCATTTTTATGCCGATTCGCTGTCTCATCCGCAGTTTATGAACGATTAGTCGTTCACAAGCTGCAGCGACGCCATGGAAAGGGCGAGAGCGCGCGGATGCAAAGAGGCTTTTGCATCGCGATTGTCGATCCAGTCGGTAGCAGTGGGTAGAATTGCGGCATCAGCAGGGGGGGCGTCGCATTGCGTTCCCCCGGGGGGTCGTGGCTGTTCGTCAAGAAGCTGCTTGCCTGTTTGGCCCATGTGGAATGGGGGCGAGAGATGAATATCGCATCGAAGGTCGGGTCGCGCATCCGCATCTTGCGGGAAGCGGCGGGATTGACGCAGTCCGAGCTGGCCACCACCGCATACGTCACGCGTCAAAGTGTGGGTAATTGGGAGCGCGGGAACACGTTGCCCGATGTGCAGAGTCTGCAGCTCGTTGCCAAAGCCCTCAACACCACGGTTGACAGGCTTTTGGGCGATGAGTTGCCCGACATGCTGGAAGAAACCGCCGAAGCCCGCCGTCAGTTGACACATTGCCTTGCTGCGCTTGGCGCTATTTTTGCACTTGAGCTCTTGCTCGCTTTCTTGTATTCCTCTTTTTTGCGAGCACCTGGAAGCGGAGAGTTCCGTTTGGTGCTCAGCGGGATGAGGGTGGTGCTTTGTTTTGCCTCCATGCCGATCGCGAAGAGGTTTCGCAGCATCGCCTCAGGCCAAGATTTGGGAGACGCCATCAGCATCATGATGTTCGTCGAGGGCTATCCGAAAGGGAAGGAACCGCCGGCCACATGGTTCTATCGAGTGCTCCTCACCAGCCTGCCGGCGTTTTATACGTTCTATATCGTGCTACTTGCCGCCGCGTTGATTGCCGTCGCGTACGCTTAGAGATCGATGTGGTTTAAGGTAATACCAGCTCAAGGCATGTGTTAAAGGGAATAGACAAGGGTTTCCGAGGTGAATTGCAAGGTCGAGGTTTAGGCGGGTGTACACTCAGCGCATGGAGTCCCAACCATGATGATGGGGAGGCCGCGATGTGGCAGGAAAACGTTGTCGCACAGCAGACGCGTTCGGAAGATCCTGGCATCGATTGCGCTAAGCACGATGGGCCGGACGTGAATTCTAGCGGGCTTACTAGTCCGCTCGCCAAGCGAATCCGAGGCCTTCGCGAGGGTGCGGGCATGTCGCAAGCGCGCCTGGCCGAGCTCGTGCTCGTGTCGCGTCAGACGGTAATCAACTGGGAAAAGGGGCGCACGTTACCGGACGCCGAGAGTCTCAAGCGCCTTTCCGCTGCGTTTGGCATCACGTTGGACGCGCTTTTGGACGAACGTTCGGAGGAGTACCTGCGCCAAACCGCGCGCGATCGAAGAACAATCACGGTCGCAATTGCGCTCGATTTCCTCTGGATGTTAGAGATACTCGTGGGCATCGTCGTCACATCGATCGCGCACAAGTTCCTTTCCTCCAATCAGGCGTATGCGATCTCCGACGCGGAAAACATCGTACATACGACAATTTGGATTGCGAGTATCGTTGCCTCGTGGAAAATGCAGGGGATCAAGATTGAGCACAACCTTGAGAGTGTCGTAGATGTCGCGGCCTTTTTGGAGGGGTATGAGCCCGGCGCGGCGCTGCCACAGACGTTCGTATGGCGCTGGCTGCTGCCACATTGGACATTGGTGACCACCGTGCTTTCGTTCGGTGCTATTGCGTGGACCTTCGTCCTTCTGATCGCTTTGAAGCTGGCGTGATGCGGCGCCGTGTATAGGTTCATACGTAACAAATTAGGCGCCGTACGCGACAATGCGCACGGCGCCTATGCAAGATGGCCCGAATCCCGTGTGGAGCTCGGTGGCTCATTGCGGGCATGTGGATCACTGCGGTTGGGATTGCCCCTTACGGCATGATGCTGTTGGCGCCGTCCACGATGACGCTCTGGCCGGAGAAGTAGCAGGAGTCAGGACCGGCGAGGAAGGCGATGACGGGCGCGATGTCCATCTCGGGGTCGCCGAAGCGTTTCATCGGGTTGAGATTGACCTGCTTGGCGTACTCCTCCGGGAACTTCTCGGCCCAGGCCTTGGCAGCCGGGGACTCGGCGCCGGGCAGCACAACGTTGACGGTGATACCGTACTGGCCCCACTCCTTGGCGGCGATCTTGGTCAGACCGCGCAGGGCCTCCTTGTTGGAGCCGTAGGCGAGCTGGCCGGCGATGCCGAACATACCGGTGGCGGAGGCGAAGTTGATGATGCGACCCTCGTGCTGCTCCTTCATGTGAGGGAAGGCGGCCTGCATATAGTTGAGGGAGCCGATCACACCGGACTCCCAGGCTTTGAGCATGTTGTCGTATTCGGTGTCCTCGACGGGCTGGGAGGGGACGATGGCCTGGCCGTTGTTGACGATGACGTCGATGGAGCCGTAGGTCTCGACGGCCTTCGCAACGACCTCGAAGACGCGGTCGCGGTCGGCGGAGTCGCAGGTCATGGCAAAGCCCTCGCCGCCGAGCTCACGGATCTCGGCGATGGTGGCCTCGATGGGCTCGAGGCGACGGCCGGTGGCGATGACCTTGACGCCGCGCTTGGCCAGGCACAGGGCAATGCCCTTGCCGATGCCCTGGCCGGCACCGGTGACGACGGCGACCTTCTCGTTGAGCTGCTTCATGATGGTTCCTCTCTCCTCAGAAGCCGGCGTGCGCGGGATTGCGCAGGTACATTTGGCAATGCGCACGCATTTGCACGGTTTGTATCCAGATGCCGATGCTTTAAGCGGGTGAACTGGAATTCACCGCTGGGTGGCGACCCGTTATTCCGTTATCGGTATGCGGAGGAGGGAAAGCATCCGCGCGCGATGGTACTCTGTAGTGGTTGAGATTTGACTATCGGGGAGGCCCACGTGACGGAGCAGCAGAGCTTGTTTGGCGATATGGCGGCGGATAGCGGCGTTCGGACGGATGGCGCTTCGGCGATTGCCGAGTCTCCGCAGGACGTCCGCGCTCAGGCCGCAGCGCGCGCGGCCGAGCTGCGCCACCTGCTCGATTACCACGCCTATCGCTACTACGCTCTCGATGCGCCCGAGATCACGGATGCCGCCTTCGACAAGCTGCTGGTCGAGCTCCAGCAGATCGAGGCGGCCCATCCCGAGCTCGTCACCCCCGACTCCTACACCCAGCGTGTGGGCGGTTATGTGTCCGAGCAGTTCACGCCTGTCACGCATATGGCGCGCATGTATTCCATGGACGACGCCATGAATCTCGAGGAGCTCGACGAGTGGCTCGCCCGTACGGAGGAGGCGCTCGGTGCGGGGCGCGTGGCATACACCTGTGAGCTCAAGATTGACGGCCTCGGCGTGGCCATCACCTATCAGAACGGTTCCTTCGTGCGCGCCGCCACACGCGGCGACGGCACGACGGGCGAGGACGTTTCGCTCAACGTGCGCACCATCAAAGACGTGCCCATGCACCTCTCCGAGGCCGCGTTGGCCCACATGGGGGCTGACCGCGGAACTCCCATCGAGGTCCGCGGCGAGGTCTACATGCCCAAGGGCAGCTTCGCCCGCCTCAACGCTGAGGCCGACGCCGAGGGTCGCGAGCCCTTCGCCAACCCCCGCAACGCCGCCGCGGGCAGTCTGCGCCAGAAGGACCCCAAGGTCACCGCGACGCGCAGCCTTGCCAGCTTCATCTATTCGATCGCCGACACGGCGCCCTTGCATGTGGACTCCCAGCATGCGTTCCTGGACTGGCTGCGCGAGGCGGGTTTTTCCGTCAACGCATCCGTGGCGCGCTGCACCTCGCCCGCGGAGGTCCACGCCTTTTGCGCCGATGCACTCGCGCACCGCGGAGACTTGGATTACGACATCGACGGTGTGGTTGTGAAGGTCGATGGGTTCGACCAGCAGGCCGACCTCGGCTTCACCGCCCGCGCACCGCGCTGGGCGATCGCCTTCAAGTTCCCGCCGGAGGAGAAGACCACCGTTCTGCGTGAGATTCGCATCCAGGTGGGGCGTACCGGCGTGCTCACCCCGGTTGCCGAGTTCGACCCCGTCACGGTGGCTGGTTCCACCATCGCCCGCGCAACTCTGCACAATCTCGACGAGATTCGCCGCAAGGATGTGCGCGTAGGCGATACCATCATCGTCCACAAGGCCGGCGACGTGATCCCTGAGGTCGTTGGTCCGGTGCTGGACAAGCGCCCCGCCGACGCGGTTGAGTGGGACATGCCCGAGGCTTGCCCCGCCTGCGGCAGCCCCGTGGTGCACGAGGGTGACGAGGTGGCGTACCGATGTGTGTCCCTTGATTGCCCCGCGCAGCTCAAGGAGCGCCTCATCCACTGGGTGAGTCGCGGCTGCATGGACGTGGACGGCCTGGGAGACGAGCTCATCGACAAGATGATCGAGGCAGGCCTGCTGTGCGATGTCGCCGATTTCTACACGCTCGATGCCGACGCCATCGCCGCGCTCGACACGGGCCGCACCTACGCTAAGGATGACAAGAAGAAGGGCGTGGCCGCGGGTGACCCCATCAAGGTCGGTCACACCATCGCCGGCAAGGTGATGGACGAGCTCGTCCGTTCCAAGGCCCAGCCGCTCTCACGCGTGCTGTTCGCCCTCGGCATCCGTCATGTGGGCAAGTCCGTCGCCGAGGTCCTGGCGCAACGCTTCCTTACCATCGATGCGCTGGCAGCCGCATCCGAGGAGGACATCGCTGCCTGTGAGGGTATCGGGCCCAAGATCGCGGCGTCGGTGCGCGAGTTCCTCTCCGTGCCCGAGAACCTCGAGGTCCTGCAGCGCCTGCGCGAGGCGGGCCTCGCGCTCGAGGAGAACTTGGGTGCGGCGGTGGCGCAGGCGGCCCAAGAGACCGGCGTCGATGCCGACCTGGCGGCGGAGCAGCCGCTCGACGGCCTCACCTTCGTGCTCACCGGCACGCTCGTCAACCGTACGCGCGACGAGGCGGGTGCGGCCCTCAAGCTCCTCGGCGCCAAGGTCTCGGGATCCGTGTCTAAAAAGACGAGCTACCTGGTCGCAGGCCCCAAAGCGGGCTCCAAGCTCACCAAGGCCGAGAGTCTGGGCGTTCCCGTGCTCGACGAGGAGGCCTTGGAGCGGATCCTCGCTACGGGCGAGGTGCCACAGGTGTAGATCAGAGCGGTAGAATGATGCGCGGACAAACTCAGCGAGAGGACGACGCGCATGATCAAGCTGTTTGCGAGCGATTTGGACGGCACTCTGCTCAACGGTCTGCATGAGGCGGACCGCACAATCCGCGGTGCGATACAGGAGGCCATTGCCCAGGGAGCTCATGTGGTGCCCGCAACGGGCCGTTCCCTCTTGCCCGCCGGCGAGCATGGGTTCACGGGCCTCAAGGTCGACGCGGTCTGCGCGAACGGCTCGATCATCCGCGGGAGGAACGGCGAGCTGCTCAAGACCTTCACGGTCGATCCTGCGTTTGTGGAGGAACTGATCCGTTCTTTCCCGCAGATCTGCTTCGATTGCTGCACGCCCGACGGCATGTTCTCGAGCGGCAGCTTTGAGATGCACCAAGAGGGGTTTCGTCGGGACAACCTGTTCCGTCGCATCGTGATGCGCGGTATGCGTGCCCGGGGAGGAACGCACGAGGAGCAGTTCTTCGACCAATCGATCAGCTCGATCCTCTCCCATGATGTGTGCAAGATCAACTGCCGCGTGACGAGTGGCGAGCTTGAGCGCGAGCTCAAGGCGTTTTTGGCCGACCATGCCGACACGGTGGTCAATGCGCCGTTCGATCCCGTGATGTTCGAGATCACGGACAAGGATTGCAATAAGGGGGCCTCGATCGCTTGGCTCGGCCGACACTACGGTATCGAGGAGGATGAGATCGCTGTGTACGGCGATGGTGGCAACGACCTGGTCATGTTGCGTCGCTTCCGCCATTCATACGCGACGGCTAACGGTAGCCCCGAGGCCAAGGCGGCGGCGAGTGCGGTCATTGGCCGCTGCGAGTTCCACGCCGTGCCCAAGCACATCCTGCAGACGCTTCGGGCCCAGCGTGGTCGCGTGATGATCGAATAGATGAAAATCGGGGCCCGCATGAGTGGGCCCCGATGCGCATAAAGCGGTGCGACGCGTCCGTCGCGATATGGCTTAACGCGCCTTTTGCACGTAGTCGTAGACAAAGCTCGCAATGGCAGCCGAGTCGTTGATGTCGAGGAATGGCGGCAGATGAACGTCTGCCTCGGAGAAGACGCGCCCGGCTTCCTCTGCGGCAGCGCGGGCCTGCTTGACCGCTCGGGTGCGGAAATCGCGCGCCACCACATCGTTGCAGGCGACGGCGATCGTGTCGTCGTTGATGAGCTCGAAGGAATCGCGCCCGCGCATGCGGTCGATGCCCGAGCGAGCGACCACGATGCTCGGCAGGCCAGCGGCCTTGTAACCCTCGACGATGACGGTATCCACATCGGTGTAGCGCGTGAGCATGTCCAGCACGGGCACCTCTTCGGTCGTGCGGGAGTATTCGGCGTACATGTCCGGCGAGATCAGGCCCACATGGCGGCTGCCCGCCTGCGCATGGCGCCAGGAATCCTTGCCGGGCTGATCGATGTCGAAGCCCTTGTGCCCGTGGTGCTTGATGGAGCCGACGCGGACGCCGCGCTGTGCGAGGCGGGAAATGACCTTCTCCACCAGTGTGGTCTTGCCGGCGTTCTGGTATCCCACAAAGGCGACGGCGGGTGCCGGCGTGCCCGTGCGCGGCCCGCCGGGAAGCGGGGAGGGGAGTTCGGCGGCGATGATCTCGGCTTCCTTTGCCTCGGCATCGACCTCGCCGGTATGGGCGTGTTCCCCGTCTCGTTCCCAGAGGCCGGAGCGCCCGCCTTCCTTCCGCAGCAGGCGGACATCGACGATCTCCATACCGCGGTCGACCGCCTTGCACATGTCGTAGATGGTGAGGCAGGCGGTCGAGGCGGCCGTGAGCGCCTCCATCTCGATGCCGGTGACGCCCGTGACTCCGCAGGTGGCGAGCACGTGGAAGCCTACGCGATGATCTTCGCGCGCAGGCGCCCAGCCGGGGGCCGCGACCGCAGAGGACGAGATGGGCTCGATCTCGACTTTCGCCTTGGTGATGTTGAGCGGGTGGCACATGGGGATGAGGTCGCTCGTGCGCTTGCTCGCCATGATGCCGGCGACGCGTGCGCATGCGAGGACATCGCCCTTTTTGGCGCGGTCCTCGAGCACCATGGCCTGGGTCTCGGGGTGCATGAGGATGGTGCCCTCGGCAATCGCGATGCGCTTGGTGACCTGCTTGTCTCCCACATCGACCATGCGCACGTCGCCGTGCTCGTCGACATGGGTGAGATCGTCGCGGTAGGCGTCGCGCTCGCCGGAGGAGGCGGGGGAGTTCGTCGTGTGCTCCGACTCGGTGGGGCCTGGCGCGCCTCCGCGCTCGCCCCCCTCGACGAGGGTGAGCGTGGATGCCTCGCCCACAACGGCAGCGGGGTACTTCTCGTGCACGGTACGACCGAGGGTGCGCGGGCGCTCGGGTTTATCGGGGATGTGAGTGGTCATGGGGATCACCCTCCAATCTGCGACATGAATCGCTGGGTGCCGTCGATGTCATCGTGTTGGCGGGGTTTGCGGGCGATGGCATTGCGGTAGATGGCGCGGACCGCGTCTTCATCGCCGGAACGCAGGGCCTCGCGTACGGGATATTCGGCATCGGAGAACAGGCAGGGGCGAATCGTTCCGTCGGCGGTGAGACGCAGGCGGTTGCACGACTCGCAGAAATGGTTGGACATGGCCGAGATGAACCCGACGGTGCCGGCCGCGTTGGGGAAGGCCCAGTAGCGCGCGGGGCCGGCGCCGAGCGGCCCGCCATCTCGCACGGGCTCGAGTGCGCCGAGACCCGCTGCGGCGGCCTCGGAGGAGATACGTTTGCGCAACTCAGCGGAGGGGACCACATCGCTTGCATCCCACAGGTCGGGGTTGAGCGCGCCGCCGGTTCCAGCCGCTCCGGCTCCGCAGTGCGGGTCGAGCCCGTGGCCGCTGTTCGGGTCTTTGGCGGATGCGCCCTGACCACCGCCGATGGGCATGTACTCGATAAACCGTACATGGACCGGACGGTCGACGGACAGGCGCGCGAGGTCGAGTACGTCTTGGTCCATACGACGTACGACGACGGTGTTCACCTTGACCGGTGTGAAGCCGTATTCGAGCGCGGCGTCGATGCCGGCGAGCGCCTGCTCGACGCGGCCGAGACGCGTGATTTGGGAGAACCGTGCGGGGTCGAGCGTATCGAGCGAGATGTTGACGCGATCCAGGCCTGCTGCGCGCAGGTCGGCCGCCATGCGCGGCAGCAGGGCGCCGTTGGTGGTGAGGGAGATGTCCTCGATCCCGGAAATCGAGCGGATTTCCTCAATGAGCGGCACGATGCGACGGGAGACGAGCGGTTCGCCGCCGGTGAGACGGACGCGCGTGATGCCCTCCTGCGCCACGATACGCACGAAGCGGGCAATCTCCTCGGCGGTGAGCAGCTCGCCGTGGGCACGCGCGGGCACGCCCGTCTCGGGCATGCAGTACACGCAGCGGAAGTTGCATTTATCCGTCACGGAGATGCGCAGGTAGTTGATGCCGCGGCCAAAGCCGTCGTGTAGTTCGCGGGCCATGCGCGCCTTTCGGGTGATCGTATGGGGTGTCAGCCTAAGTATGAACCTATGGTACCCGAACCGCGCTTCGACAGGGCAATTGGTCAATTGGGGACAGGTACAAATTGCGCAGTTTGCATCGGTTTCCAATTGAGCGGTCGCGAATGTGCCTGGTATATCGCTTTGATACACTAGTGCACTAAAGTGCAAGAGGAGGGGGAGCATGAAGAAGGGCTCGATCGAACGGGGGCGTCGCGGTTTGTCTTTCGCCACACCGCAGCTGACGCATCAGATACGCCGGTTCATCGCGGCCCGCTTTTTCCTGTACCTCGGCGCCATGTGCAGCTATTTCATCGGGGTGATGGGCACCCTGACCTTCTCCATGGGCGCAGGTGTGGGCGATAACGCCATTGCCGTGGGACTGCTCAATTTGTGCATCGTGATCGGCCAAATCCGAGGCGGAGCTCTCCTCGATAGGATCGGGCCGCGCGTGTTCTTCCGATTGGCGTCATTCGGCTTGATTTTGAGCGGCCTGTTGTATCAGGTGGTGGGGACGAGCATCGCGGGCGTGTTTCTCGGCGCGGCGGTCTTCGGCATGACTTGGGGAATCGCCGACACGGTGCCCCGTGCGTTCCCGGCGTATTTCACTGCTGACCTTGACGAGCTCAAGCGAATCAACGCGCTCGTGACGTTGACGGGCAACCTCGCGATCGTCATCGGTCCTATCGCTGGTGGCGCGATCGCGCTCGTCGCACCCACGCAGGCGGTGTTCCTCTTCATGGTCGCGTGCGCCGCCATCTCGCTCATTCCCGGATGGGGCATCGAGGCTTTGCGGGAGCCTGAGCTTGAGTCAAGCTGTGCGGGGGAGGGCTCCGACACCCCGAGCGGTTCGGTCTCCGCGGGCTTCTCGGCGATTTTCGGCAGCAGGGTCCTTACTCTGCTGTTCTGGGCGACCATGCTCTCGTTCATGGGTTACGGCGCTTTCGACCCCCTCGAATCTCTGTTCTACCGGGATGTGCTCAAGGTGGGCGCCTCTTGGATGGGCTGGCTTTCCGCCCTCGCGGGAGTCGGTGGGCTGTTGGGCGCGGCGATCGCCGGCGTTCTGCCGCCGCGTTTCGTGAACGTCCGTGCCCTGCTCGTCGTGCTGTTCGTCACGGGGGCCGGGAGCCTGCTGTACGTCGCAACCCCGCATGTGCTCGTGGCGTGCGCGGGGCAGTTCATCCTCGGTGTCGCATTTTCGGCGTTCGGCCCCATTAAGGACACGCTGGTCCAGATTCACACGCCGCTCGACCGTATCGGGCGCGTGAACGCCGCCATGGGCGCGGGCAACAACCTTGCGGGGGCCATCCCGCTGCTCTGCGCACCCGCTCTCGCTCATGTCATGGGTGTGCAGGGAACCCTTGTTGCCGCCGGGGTGCTGGTGGCCGTGGTGCCGCTTGCGATCCTCGTTTTGCGGGGCAGGGAGATCGAGTCGCTGGTAGGTATGGAGCGTGTTTCCGAATACCGCATCCGAAATGCGTCACGATGACCGGCCGGATGCGGCGTGTGGGAACTGGTATTAAAAAGTTTCTGTTTGTGGAGAAGGCGTGCATGGCTTTGATGCCGTCGTGGGCTCGTCTTGCCGCGTCGAAAGACCTCGGATAGGCTGGTAATACACGCTATTCACTTAGGAGACGTGATATTTATGCCGCGCGAGGACACGCAGCACCACACTGACCTGGAAATCTCGAATGCCGACGAGGAGTCGGGTGAGCCCGACTGTATGAGCTCGGCTGACCCGGGTGAGACCTCGGGCGAGCCGGACGCCTCGGATGGGACGGGTGCTTCGGGTGGGCCGAGCATCCCGGATGCCTCGGATGGAGCGGCGATTTCGGACGGACCCGCCAAGTTCCTCATCGCGGGCCTGCGGCCCCTCGACTTCGTTAAGCGCATAGCCATCATCCTCATTGGTTCGGCCATCTTCACGTTCGGAGTCCACAACATCCATAACGTCACGGGCATCACCGAGGGCGGGATCATCGGCCTCGTGCTGTTCGGCAACCATTGGTTCGGCATTCCGCCGTCGATCGTGTCGCCGGTGCTCGACTGCCTGTCGTATGCGGTGGCGCTCAAGGTCCTGGGCGGTGGCTTTTTGGGCTGGTCCGCTGTGGCGACCGTCGCGGTCGCGGGCTTTTACCGCCTTTGGGAGTCCATGCCGCACATGCTGCCCAACCTTACCGACAATCCGCTGCTCGCCGCCGTGCTTGGCGCGTTGTTCGTGGGCGTGGGCGTGGGCCTGGTGATTCGCCAGGGCGCCTCGGCCGGCGGTGACGACGCCCTGGCGCTCTCGATCTCCAAAATCACCGGTTGGCGCGTGGGCCGCTGCTACCTGTTCACCGACCTCTCGGTGCTCGCCCTCTCGCTCACCTATATTCCGGTGGTGAAGATCGCCTTTTCGCTCATCACGGTGACGATCTCCTCCGCGGTGATCGATGTGGTGAAGGACGCCTCGTGGGATCATGTCGAGCAATTTACCGAATGGCTGCGAGAGAAGCGGCGCGCACGGGCGTAGACTGAGCCGATAGCGCACGATTCGAGGCAGAGAAAAGATGGGCCCCGGGACATCCTTCGGCCACGCGTAAATCCGACGTGGCCGAAGGAAGTCTTGGGGCCCTTATGCATCAGAGGCGGTCGCGCCGCGCCTACGCGCCGGCGATGACTTCGTCGATGTCGACGCCGTCCCACAGGTTGGTGCCGTTGGTCTCGCAGACCCGCTTGAACCAGTCGAAGGATTTCTTCTTGGAGCGCTTGAGTGTGCCGTTGCCCTTGTCGTCCATATCGACGTAGACAAAGCCGTAGCGCTTCTTCATCTCGCCGGTGGACAGGCTCACGAGGTCGAAGCATCCCCACATGGTGTAGCCGAGGCACTCGACGCCGTCGATACAGATGGCCTTAGCCATCTCGCGCAGGTGCTCGGTGAGGTACTCGATGCGATAGGTGTCGTCCACGGTGCCGCCCGGCAGCATCTCGTCGATGGCGCCCAGGCCGTTTTCCACGATGAAGATCGGCTTGCGGTAGCGGTCGTAGATCTCATTCATGACGTAGCGCAAACCGATGGGATCGATCTGCCAACCCCACGGGGTGATTTTGAGGTAGGGGTTCTCGGGTTTGCCACCCATGCGCAGAAGCGGACTTTCGGCATCGACCACGGCGGAGCGGTAGTAGCTGAACGTCACGTAGTCGAGCTGGCCCTCCATGAGGATCTCCTCATCGTCGGGCTCCATGACGAGCTTGACGCCCTTGCGGCGGAAGATGTCCTGCGCATAGTAGGGGTAGTAGCCCATTGCCATGACGTCGGAGAACAGTTGGGTCTCGTGGCGGCACTGCATGCGGCGAAGCTGGTCTTCGGGTTTGCACGTGGCGGGGTAGATCTCGGAGCTGGCGTACATGGTGCCGAACATGGAGCCGGGCATCATCTCGTGGCCCATCTTCACGGCCAGGGCGCTTGCCACGAACATGTGGTGGATGCACTGGTAATGGGTCTGCTCGTCGGTCTTGCGGGAACCGGTGGCAATGTAGCCGGCGATGGCGTTGATCTCGTTGAAGGTGAGCCAGTACTTGCACTTGGTGCCGATGCGTTCGAACAGCACGCGGCAGAGCTTGAGGTAGCAGTCGATCACATGGCGGCTCTCCCAGCCGCCGTAGGTCTTGGCAAGGTGTGCGGGCAGCTCGTCGTGGCAGATGGTGATGAGCGGTTGGATGCCGTGAGCGAGCAGTTCGTCCACGACGTCGACGTAGAACTGGACGCCTTCCTCGTTTGGGGTCTCCTCATCACCGGTAGGGAAGATGCGGCTCCAGGTGATGGAGAAGCGGTACACGCCAAAGCCCATCTCTGCCATGAGGGCGATGTCTTCTTTCCAGTGGTGGTAGAAGTCGACACCCTGGTGGCTCGGATAGTACTGGTCATCGTAGATGCAGGGTTCGGCGCCCTCGGGGATGGGCTGGCAGAGGAAGAAGCTGGAGTTCACCGAACCGCGGCTGCCATCGGCCATCTTGAGGGTGAGCTGCCGCGGGGTGTCAACGCTGCCGTCGGTCTCGAAGTCGCGGGTGAGCAGGCCGCGCCCGCCCTCGCCGAAGCCACCCTCGCACTGGAAGTCGGAGGTGGCACCGCCCCACAGGAACGAATCGGGAAGCTGCATCGTTGCCATTGGCACATCCTTTCATAGGCGCGAGTGGATGAAATCGCGCGCTGCAAGACGTGTCAATTCATATCATAAATTCAGCGGTCGCTCAAAGCGCTGGGGTGATGGCTGCCGAGCATCGTGTAGGGGAGGGTCTCGGTCAAAAATGCGCGGTTGCAATCGTAATTTCGGGCAAAAACGCAGCTGAACAGGGTGTCGAGCACGAATTGCACCGCGATGTGGCTGGAGAACTGGGTGATACGGTTCTGCAGGTGCTCGCGGTCGCTCACGAACAGGTAAGCGGCGAGCCCAGGATTGCGGCGGCGTACGGCGGGCGAACCCACGAATATGACGGGGACCCGACGTTTGTGTAGCACAGGGAGGAGTTCGCGGATGTTTCTGGAGAGCCCTGAGTAGGAGATGACGAGCGCGACGTGGGTCTCGTCTGATCCGAGCGCGCAGCGTATCTCGCGTTCCCAGGTGAGCGGGCAGCTGACGGGTTTTCCAATCGAGAGCAAGCGCTCCTCGAACATCTGCGCGGGGTGGACGTTGTGCGAGTGGGCGTAGATATCGACGTGCTCCGCATTGGCTATGAGCTGGGCGGATGTGTCGATTTCATTTAGATTGAGCAGGTCGAGCGTGTCGGTGATGGTGGTTTCATACAGGGCTCCCATGCGCGTTGCGATGGTCGAGGCGTCCTCGTCCGCCTTAAAGGGGAAGTTGATGTCGACGGGCGCGTGATCCGATGCGTGGCTCGCCTCGGCCCGGGCGCATTCGACCTTCAGTTCTTTGAATCCCTCGAGTCCGAGTTTCTTGCAAAACCGGTGGACGCTGGCGATGGAGACGGACGCCATGCCGGCGAGCTCCTTGATGGACTGCCCTTGCAGCCTCGCGCCTAAGGCCATGATCGTCTGGGCGAGCTGTTGCTCGGATGGGGTGAAGTCCGTAGCTTCGCGCATGGCTCTCAAAACATCCATAATTGGCCTCTCAAAAAGTATCAGAACGTTTCATATTTTAGAGCAAATCAAGGCGGAAAACGAAAAGAAGTATCCAGTTGGCCCTTCTGTATTGAGCGTCCTCGGGCATCTGGCCGATACTCGACGAGACCGTATCCCGGGTTAAAGGAGCATCGAACATGAGCAGATTCCCGAAGGACTTTATGTGGGGCGGCGCCATCGCCGCGAATCAGGCGGAAGGGGCGTACCGGGAGGACGGCAAGGGCCTGTCCATCACGGACGTGACCCAGTGCGGCCCCACACGCTACATCGACTACGAGCTGGAGGTCGACCCGGCCAAGTACTACCCGAGCCATGAGGCCATCGACTTCTATCACACGTACAAAGACGACCTCAAGCTTATGGCCGAAATGGGCTTTACCGTTTTCCGTACGTCCATCAACTGGGCGCGCCTCTTCCCCACGGGTGAGGAGGACGAGCCGTTGCAGGCCGGTATCGACTTTTACCGCGACCTGTTCGACACCATGCACGAGCTCGGCATGGAGCCGCTTGTGACCATGAGCCACTACGAGACCCCGCTCGCGCTCACCAAGAAGTACAACAGCTGGGCCTCGCGCGAGATGATTGACATCTTCGACAAGTTCGCGCGCGCCTGCTTTGAGAACTTCGGCGATCAGGTGAAGTACTGGCTCACCTTCAACGAGATCAACAACATCTTCAAGGCGCCCTACCTTGCCGCCGGCATGGACGTGCGCGGCATGGACGACTTCATGCCGGTCGCCTTCCAGGCCGCGCACCATGTCTTCGTATCGAACGCCAAGACGGTCAAGCTCTGCCACGAGATGCTGCCCGATGCCCAGATCGGCTGCATGCTCTCGCTTTCCAATATCTACCCGGGCACCTGCAAGCCCGAGGACGTCATGGCGGCCTATAACGCCCGCCGCCGCTCGCTGTTCTTCGGCGACGTCATGCTGCGCGGCAGCTATCCCGGTTACGGCTGGAAGATGATGCGCGATTGCGGCGTCGAGCTCTCCATCGAGCCCGGCGACCTCGAGCTCATCGCCGAGAACACCTGTGATTACCTCGGCTTCAGCTACTACCGCACGTCCGCGTTCTCCGACGGCGACTCACAGGTGTTTTCCACTGCGGGTGGTGTCGGCCACGAGAACCCCTATCTCAAGGCGTCCGAGTGGGGCTGGCAGATGGACCCGATGGGTCTGCGCTACACCTGCAACGAGCTGTGGGACCGCTACCAAAAGCCCCTGTTCATCGTGGAGAACGGCCTGGGTGCCGTCGACACCGTCGAGGACGACGGCTCCATCCACGACACGTATCGCATCGATTACCTGCGCGATCATATCGAGGCTATGGCCGACGCCGTCGAGGACGGCTGTGAGATCATGGGCTACACCTGGTGGGGCCCCATCGACATCGTGTCCGCAGGTACCGGCGAGATGAAGAAGCGTTACGGCTTCGTGTACGTCGACCGCGACAACGAGGGCAACGGCACGGGCAAGCGCCTCAAGAAAGACAGCTTCGTCTACTACAAGAAGGTCGTCGCGAGCAACGGCGAGGATTTGGCGTAGCGAAGCTCGGGGGTTGACGTAGCATTCGAGTCGTTTGGCCGTCCTGCGGTATCTGGTGAGGAATGGCCTTTCGATGGCGGCTTTGGCAGGATGGGGGAGCACATAGAGATGTCGATAACGCAGACCATGCCGATCATGATCAACCAGACCGTGGCGATGTTTTTGATGATGGCGGTGGGAATCGTTCTATTCAAGACGAAGCGCCTGGATAACCAGGGTGCTGCTCAGATGGCAAACGTCGCCCTGTACGTGGCCGGTCCCGCCATCACGATCACGGCGTTCGCAACGACCTTCGATGCCGAGAAGCTCGTCGCGGGCGGTCTGTGCATGCTGCTCACGGTTCTGTTCACGCTGGGGTCGGCGGCGATCGGCTGGCTGGTGTATCGCGACCGCCAACGCATCTCGCAGATGGGCATCATGATTTCCAACATGGGCTTTATGGGTATCCCACTCGTGCAGGCCGTGTTGGGTGAGGAGTACGTCTTCTACGTTTCCGCGTGCATCGCCGCGCAGATTCCCATCACGTTCACGTACGGCATCTGGCTCATCTCGCAGGACAAAGGCGAGGTGTCGCCTAAGCGGATTCTCTCGAATCCCGCGATCATCGCGGTGTTTGTAGGTGTTGCGCTGTTCTTCGCATCGATCGAGCTTGACGGCATCGCAAAGGCCACGGCTTCGGGGCTTTCCGGTCTCAACACGGGACTGGCCATGATCGTGCTCGGTAGCTATCTGGCACAGGCGGACCTGCGCAGCATCCTACGCAACAAGAATCTGTACCTCACGCACTCCATTCGCCTGGTCGTCGTGCCCCTGATCATTGTCGCGATTTTGTGGGTCATGCCGCTTTCCACCCCCATCAAGCTCACGTTGCTCATCGCGTTCGCGGCTCCGAGCGGCACGGTGACCGCAATCTTCCCGCAGATGTTCAACAGGGACTATCGGTTCGGGGCGGGGCTGGTGTCTTCATCGACCCTGTTGTCCCTGCTCACCATGCCCATCATGCTTAGCATCGGCCTCATGGTGTTCTAAGGAGTCTCTGTCGGTGCGAGGCGTGGGGACGAGGTGCGCTCGATGCCCGGCTCGGCAGAGTAAAACAAGGTGGCAAAGTAGCTTAAAGCCGATGCATGGTGAAATGCGTCCATCGTCGCGCTGCCGACCTGTATTTCGGTCCTGTATGCGGGGCACTCCATGTAAGTGGAGTGCCCCGTTTGTCTATAATGGAGCGATTGCACGGAAGAACCGAAAGGAGCGCACATGGCGGTACTGACCGAAGACGACGTGCGCACGATCGCCGATTACGCGACCATCGCGCTCGATGGGGCCGAGCTCGCCGCGATGACGTCGTACTTGAACGACGCCGTGGCCATGCTCGAGCCCATACTGGATTATGCGGCCGAGGACGTCGAGCCGACGTTTCACCCGGACGGCGGCATTGCGAATGTGATGCGGCCCGATCAAGCCGATGAGGGCCGTGCCCTCGGCATCGAAGAGGCTCTGTCCAACGCCGCCTCTGCGCGTGACGGCCAGTTCCGCGTGCCCTCGATCATGGGCGATGGGGGTGAGCGCTAATGGCGACATTCATCGACTCTCTCACCGCCGCGGATATCGCCGCGGGTGTGCGAGCGGGAGGGTTCAGCGCCGTCGAGGTGACCCGCGCGGCGTTGTCCGCCATCGATGCGCGCGAGTCGGATGTCCGGGCATTTCTTCAGGTCACGCCTGAGGTGGCTCTTGGCGCCGCCGCTTGTGTGGACGCGCTCCGCGCCGCCGGCGAGCCTCTGCCGCCGCTGGCCGGCGTGCCCCTCGCCATCAAGGACAACATGAACATGTTGGGCACGCGTACCACCTGCGCCTCCCGTATGCTGGAGAACTACGAGTCGCCCTATACCGCCACGTGCGTCCAGCGCATGCTCGACGCGGGCTGCGTACCACTCGGCAAGGCCAATATGGACGAGTTCGCGTTCGGCTCCTCCACGGAGAGCTCGGCGTTTCACCGTACGAACAACCCATGGGACCTCGAGCGCGTTCCCGGCGGCTCCTCCGGAGGTTCGGCCGCGGCGGTCGCCGCGGGCATGGCAACACTTTCCCTGGGATCGGATACCGGCGGTTCGATTCGCCAGCCTGCAGCGCTTTGCGGCGTGGTTGGTATGAAGCCCACATATGGAATCGTGTCGCGTTACGGTGTGGTGGCGTTCGGATCTTCGCTTGACCAGGTCGGCCCGTTCGGCCGTACGACTGCCGACGTCGCGCTCTCCCTGGATGCGCTCGTGTCCGGCGGTCGCGATGCATACGACGGTACGAGCCGCGATGTCGAGGCCTCCTTTGCCGCACATCTCGAGGATGGAGTCGCGGGCAGGCGCGTGGGCATTGTCCCGGCGTTCATGGAGGCCGCGGGTCTTGCGCCCGAGGTGAAACACGCCGCGGAGCGCGCCGCCCGCTCACTCGCCGATCAGGGCGCCGAGCTCGTCGAGGTCGATTTGCCGCACCTCGATGCGGCGATCGCCGCCTACTACGTGATCGGACCCGCCGAGGCGTTCTCCAATCTCGCTCGCTTCGACGGTGTCCGCTACGGATATCAGGAGCCCGGTTGCGCGAATCTGGCCGAGCAAAGCGCCAAGAGCCGTGCGCACGGCTTTGGCGCCGAGGCCAAGCGCCGTCAGCTGCTCGGCGCCTACCTGCTGTCCTCGGGCGTCTACGACAAGTACTACTTCGCCGCGCAGAAGGCCCGCACGCTCATCACCAGTGACTACGCCCGTGCGTTTGAGCAGGTCGATGCGATCCTCATGCCGGCGAGTCCGACGGCCGCCTTCAAGTTCGGGGAGCTGTCAGATCCCACGCAGATGTATCTGTCGGACCTGTTCACCATCTCGATCAACATCGCCGGCAACGGTGGCGTCACGGTGCCGATGGGCTTGGGCGAAGATTCGGGCATGCCCGTTGCGGCCCAGCTGGTCGGCAAGCCGTTCGACGACGCGCGCCTGCTGTCCTTTGCTCGCGCCGTCGAGCGCGCCGCGACGGAGGCGGGCGCCGCTTCGGTCCTGCCCGTCGCCCCCGCGTTCGCCGAGAAGGGAGGTGAGCTCGCATGAAGGAGCTCAGCGAAGTCCTGAAGGACTGGGAGGCCGTCATCGGCCTGGAGATCCACACCGAGCTCACGACGCTCGAGACCAAGATGTTTTGCGGTTGCAAGCTCAGCCATGACGACGCGCCGAACACGCACGTGTGCCCCGTATGCCTCGGCATGCCCGGCGCGCTGCCCGTGCCCAACCGCCGTGCCATCGAAAGCATCGTGAAGGCGGGTCTCGCCACGAACTGCGCGATCCAAAAGCACTCGATGTTCTATCGCAAGCATTACTTCTATCCCGATATGGCCAAGAACTTCCAGACCACTCAGGGTCCCGTGGCGTTTTGCATGCACGGCCGTCTGGATCTGGAAGTCTCCGGCCGCGGTGCTGCCGAGCGTCCTGAGTGCGCGTTCGGCGAGAACGAGGCGAAGAGCCTGGCGAGCGCGAGTGCGAACGCCGTGGGCCTCTCGCGCCAGATGGCCGATGGGCTGCCCGAGGGCGCAGAGGTTTCCGACGCTGCGCTTGGGGGCATGGGCTCCTACGATACGGCCGGCCTGGCTGTGCCGGAGCGGCGCGCGGATGGTTCCTACAGCGTGCCCATCCGCATCCTGCGCATCCACATGGAGGAGGATGCCGCCAAGATGGTGCACGTGGGTGGTGCCGAGGGCCGCATCGGCGGCGCCGCGGAGAGCCTCGTGGACTATAACCGCTGCGGCACCCCGCTCATCGAGCTCGTCACCGAGCCCGACCTGCGCACGCCCGAAGAGGCGCGCCTGTTCATGGAGAAGCTGCGCCGCATCTTCCTGACCATCGGTATCTCGGATTGCTCGATGGAGAAGGGCTCCATGCGCTGCGATGGCAATGTGAGCCTGCGCCGTCGCGGGGAGACGGGCTTGGGAACTAAGACGGAGCTCAAGAACCTCAACAGCTTCAAGGCCCTGCACGACGGCTTGGCTTACGAGATCTGCCGTCAGGCGGAGGTGCTGGAAAGCGGTGGGACGATCTACCAGGAGACGCGCCATTGGGAGCCTTCCCGCAAACGCACCGTGGTGATGCGCGTGAAGGAGACCGCGGACGACTACCGACTGTTCCCCGATCCCGACCTGGAGCCGTTCGACCTGTCCGACGAGTTTATCGAGCATTGTCGTGCGGAGCTGCCCGAGCTGCCGGATGCCAAGCGCGATCGCATCGAGCGCGAGTTCGGCGTCAAGCGCGCCGACGCCGAGCAGCTGGCCGGGGACCCCGTGACGGCCGCGTTCTTCGAGGATGCCGCCGCGGGCCTTTCCGGCAAGGCAGCCCAGACGGTCGCGAACCTCGTAGTGAATGAGCTGGCTGCATATCTCAAGGCTTCCGGAGTGGCACTGGGGGAGAGCGGTATCGCGCCGGCGCAGGTGGCCTCGCTTGCCAAGTTGCTCGCTTCCGATGCGATTTCGAGTAACCAGGCGCACGAGGTGTTCGAGGCCATGGCGGCAAGCGGTGACGACCCCGAGAAGATCGTGGATGAGCGTGGCATGCGCCAGGTGAGCGATGCCGGTGCGTTGCAGCCCATCGTGGACGAGGTGCTCGCAGCATGCGCGGACCAAGCCCAGCAGTATCGCGACGGCAACCAGAAGGTCATCGGGTTTTTAGTGGGCCAATGCATGAAGGCGAGCCGGGGCAAGGGCAACCCCAAGCTCTTCAATGAGCTGCTGCGTGCGAGCCTGAGCTAACGGTCTCGTGGGATCCGGGCTTCCGGTGCGGTTCGCAAGAAAAAACCGCTGGCAGCGCAGTTGCTGCCAGCGGTGTCTCTTATGGTGGAGGCACGGAGAATCGAACTCCGGTCCACGAAAGTTCCCTGATCGGCATCTCCAGGCTCAGTCACTCATTTAGTCTCGGACGCGTTGCGCGGAGCGACACGCTCGCGGCGTCCCAACCGGTTCAGTCTTAGCCTTGGCCATACCGATTACGTGCCAAGGAGCGTTCCCCTAAAATGACGTCGCGCCGGTGTCGGGGAAATCACCGGGTTGACGCGCCGCTATATATTAAGCAGCGAGAGCCAGCTGGGGCTCAAAAGAAGAATTCTTGTCAATTCACTTTGACAGTACCCCTGTTTAACGTGGCGAGGAGACCACGGCCTGCTTCCTCTCTCAGAACTATCGTGTCGAAACCAGTTGCCCCCTTTTGGGTGGTCGTTGGGATTCGCTCAAGTTCAGACCATTCATCAGCGCAATTCGCGCCATGTCGGTCGAGGGCGAATCCTCTTTCTGGTGCCGCAAGCGGCAACGACCTGTCAAAGTACGCGGATTGCGCCCGAGGCACAAATCCGTAGTTGGAAAGTGTACCACGGAAGAAGCACGATCGGGAAACCACGACCCGCGGAGCTCAAATTTTGGATGGACATTCGTTCATGTTCCTGTGCCCATGGGGTACAAGGGCTTCAGGATGAAAGGAGCTCCGATGCAGGACAAGGCGAAAAACGCTGGGAAGGTCGCAATCGTTTTGGAGGGCGGTAGCTTTCGCGGTGAGTTCACCGCGGGTGTGCTCGACGTTCTCATGG
Source organism: Collinsella intestinalis (assembly GCF_902364775.2). GTDB lineage: Bacteria > Actinomycetota > Coriobacteriia > Coriobacteriales > Coriobacteriaceae > Collinsella. The sequence continues at coordinate 390,142 of NZ_CABJEU020000001.1, forward strand.
AAAACGGCGTCGAGGTTGCGGCATGCTACGGCACGTCTGCCGGAGCGCTTAACGGCTTGAACTATAAGAGCCGTCAGATCGGGCGCGTTAATCGCGTCAACCTCGCATTCTGCAACGATCCTCGCTACATGGGCGCCCAGTCGCTCGTGACCACGGGCTCGATGGTCGGGTACGATTTCATCCTGAACGATGTGCAAGACCGCCTCGATCCGTTTGACAACGAGGCGTTTTTTGCCAATCCCATGGAGATGTACGCCTGCGCGACGGACATTGTATTCGGTACTGCGGCGTACCTGCCCGTTCGGGATGCGACCTTGGACATCGATGCCGTGCGTGCTTCGACCTCGCTTCCCTTGGTGACCAAGCCTGTCGAGATCGATGGGCATCTCTACCTCGACGGTGGTACTGCGGATTCGGTCCCAGTCGAGCATGTGCTCGAGGATGCGGGTTTCGACCGCGCGATCGTAGTGCTCACGCAGGATCGGTCCTACCAGAAGAGCCCGTACGGGCTGATGGGCGCTGCCCGCGCCGCGTACGCCGGGTACCCCTATTTGCTCGAAGCCATGGAGAACCGTCACGAGCGGTATTACGAGCAGCGCGAGCACATCTGGGAATATGAGCGCGCCGGCCGCGCCCTCGTCCTTGCCCCGCCGGTCCCAGTCGAGGTAGCCCATGTCGAGCACGATACCGAGAAGTTGCTGAATCTCTATATCCAGGGTCGTCAGGAGGCCAAGCACCGTTTGGGCGAGATACGGGAGTTCGTCGGACGTTAGGGGCCACGGCCCGCATGAGGGCCTTTTCCTCACAACAGATCAAACCGACCGCCGCCTGTGCAGAAGTTCTGCACAGGCGGCGGAAAACGTTTGACTTGCCGCATATAGGGGTTATTATTGACAGGTTACTTTCCAGAGCCCCGTGAAACTCTGTTAAGACACGTACTGTACATGGAGGAAAAGTGATTCTTAAGTCGACTCACTACGCCAAGCAGGGTGAGGTTACCCGCAACTGGGTCCTCATCGATGCCGAGGGCGCCACGCTGGGCCGTCTCGCTGCCCAGGTTGCCAAGATTCTGCGCGGCAAGAACAAGCCCCAGTTCACGCCCAACTCCGACTGTGGTGACTTCGTGGTTGTCATCAACGCCGATAAGGTCCAGCTTACCGGTAACAAGGCCGACCACAAGACCTACTACCGTCACTCCGGCTACAATGGCGGCCTCAAGGCGGAGTCCTTCCGCCAGGCTATGGAGAAGCACCCGGAGAAGGTCATCGAGCGCGCTGTTCGCGGCATGCTCCCCAAGACGACCCTCGGCCGCAAGCAGCTGACCAAGCTCAAGGTCTACGCTGGCACCGAGCATCCGCACGCTGCTCAGAACCCCGTTAAGATCGAGCTGGAGGGCTAAAAGATGGCTGAGAACACCGTTGTTTACTACGGCACCGGCCGTCGCAAGAATGCCGTTGCTCGTGTCCGTATCGTCCCCGGCACCGGTAAGGTGACCATCAACAAGCGTGACGCCGAGGAGTACTTCGGCCGTCATCAGCTCGTTGAGGATGCCCTCGCCCCGTTCAAGGTGACCGACACCCTCGGTTCCTTCGACGTCATCGCCCTGTGCGATGGTGGCGGCATCACCGGTCAGTCCGGCGCCCTGCGTCTGGGTATCGCCCGCGCTCTTCTCGAGGCTGGCGACTACCGTGCCGACCTCAAGCGCGCTGGTTTCCTCACCCGCGACGCCCGCGTCGTCGAGCGCAAGAAGTGCGGCCTCAAGAAGGCCCGTCGCGCGCCTCAGTTCTCCAAGCGCTAATCTGTCGCAAGACGTTTCCGCTATGGATTCGGGCCTGTCGAGTTTCTCGGCAGGCCCGTTTTTTGTACCATGGTGAGTTGCGTTATACACGTGAACCGCCCACGCGATGGGCGAGTGATATCGAAGGGATACGCTATGAAATATTTCGGCACCGATGGTTTCCGCGGAGAGGCGGGCGTCGCGCTCACCGTTGAGCATGCTTATAAGATCGGCCGTTTCGTCGGCTGGTATTACGGTGCGCGCCAGGGCCGCAAGGCCCGCGTGGTCGTGGGTAAGGATACCCGCCGTTCGAGCTACATGTTCGAATCCGGCTTGGTCTCCGGTCTGGTCGCATCCGGCGCCGATGCGTACATGCTGCACGTCATCCCTACGCCGGGCGTTGCATACGAGACGATCGACGGGTGCTTTGACTGCGGCATCATGATCTCGGCGAGCCACAACCCGTATTCCGACAATGGCATCAAGCTCATGAACGGCGCCGGTTGCAAGATGGATGAGGAGGTGCTCGAGCTCATCGAGGATTACATCGACGGCAAGAGCGAGGTTCCCTTCGCCACCGGTGATGAGATCGGCTGCACCGTCGACTACATGCAGGGCCGCAACCGTTACATCGCCCATCTCATCGCGAGCGCAAACTTCTCCCTCCAGGGTATGAAGATCGGCCTGGACTGCGCCAACGGCTCCGCGTCCTCGGTGGCCAAGCCCGTCTTCGACGCCCTCGGCGCCGATGTCCGCGTGATCAGCAATGCGCCTGACGGTTTCAACATCAACGTGGATTGCGGCTCCACCCATATCGATCGCCTGCGTCGCCACGTTGTGGAGCAGGGCCTGGATGTCGGCTTTGCCTACGATGGCGATGCCGACCGTTGCCTGGCCGTGGATGAGCGTGGCAACCTGGTCGACGGCGACCTGATCCTGTATGTGTGCGGCACCTACCTGCACAAGCACGGTCGCCTCGCCGCTGGCACCGTTGTCCCCACGGTCATGAGCAACCTCGGTCTGTTCAAGGCCTTCGATCGTGCAAATCTGAGCTACGAGACGACTGCCGTCGGCGACAAATACGTTACCGCCTGCATGCGTGAGAACGGTTACAGTCTCGGTGGCGAGCAGTCCGGTCATATCATCTTCGGCGATATCGAGACCACGGGAGATGGCATCATGACCTCCCTGCGCATCATGGAGGTCCTGCGCGCCGAGCGTGAGACGCTCTCGCAGCTGTGCGCCCCGGTGAAGATCTTCCCGCAGGTACTCGTGAACGTGCGCAGCGAGCGCAAGGCAGAGCTCGATTCCTGCGAGCCGGTGTGGGAGGCCGTGCGAGCTGCCGAGGAGAAGCTGGGCGATCGCGGCCGTATCCTGGTCCGCACCTCCGGCACCGAGCCGCTCGTGCGCGTTATGGCCGAGGCCGAGACCCAGCAGGAGGCTCAGGACGCCGTCGATTCCATCGTCGAAGTTGTGAAGCGCGAACTGCCTTAGTCGGACCGTTTGTTCGTTCGCGTCTCTTCGCGATAGAATGATGCGTGCTGATTATTGCAGGGGGTTTGATGTTCACCAGCTTCTTCAAAACTTTGGGTGTTGGCGCCCGCACCACGGTTCTCGCTGCCCCGCTGGCCGGCTATGTGATTCCGCTTTCAGAGGTCGAGGACCAGATGTTTGCCAAGGGCCTGCTTGGCCAGGGTGTTGCTATGGTGCCGACGGGCGATCGCGTGGTCGCTCCGTCCGATGGCAAAATCGAGGCGATCTTCCCCACGGGTCATGCCGTCGCCGTGCATACGGTGGAGGGGCTCGACGTGCTCATTCATGTCGGCCTGGAGACGGTCAAGCTCGATGGCAGGCATTTCAAGGTGAATGCCGCCGTCGGTGATATCGTGAAGCGCGGTGACGTGCTCATCGAGTTCGATCGCGAGGCCATCTCCAATGAGGGCTACGATTTGACCGTGCCGATCCTCATCTGCAATTCCGCCGAGTTTGCCAGCATCAAAGGCAATGTCGGTGAGGATGTCGAAGAGCTCGGTCAGCTCTTGGTCGCACGTTCCCGATAGTCTAAATAGACGATTTCGCGCAAGGCCCCCGGTGCTTCCGGGGGCCTTGCATTTCTTAATGCGAGCGGCGAATATAGATACGTTCGGGCATATTCTCTCCCGAATCGCTGTGGACGGGCAGGGGCCTCGACACCGCGGGGCTTCGAACTGTGCGCGCCCTCGCCCTGGACGGTGCGCGTCTCACGTTGGTTGCGGCCGACGAGGCCCGCATGGACCGAGATGAACTCTCGGAGAAAAGGAGCGCTTCATGCGTATCATTCACGCCACCGACTATGAGGACATGAGCCGTAAGGCGGCGAACATCATCGCCGCGCAGGTCGTTATGGACCCCGCTTGCGTTCTCGGCCTGGCCACCGGTTCCACGCCCATTGGGACCTATCAGAACCTCATCAAGGCATACGAGGCCGGCGACCTTGATTTCTCCCAGGTCAGCACGTACAACCTGGATGAGTACCGCGGCCTGTCGCACGACGACCCGCAGAGCTATCACTACTTCATGAAGGAGAACCTGTTCGATCACATCAACATCGACCAGGCCAACACCCATGTGCCGGATGGCTCCGACCCCGATGCCGAGGCCGCCTGCTCCGAGTACGACCGCATTGTCGAGGAGGCCGGTTACCCGGATCTGCAGCTCCTCGGTATCGGCAATAACGGCCACATCGGCTTCAATGAGCCCGACACCTGCTTCTCCAAGGGCACGCACTGCGTCGATCTGACCGAGAGCACGATCGAGGCGAACAGCCGCCTGTTCGACAACATCGAGGATGTGCCCCGTCAGGCCTATACCATGGGCATCCAGACGATCATGAACGCTTATATGGTGCTCGTCGTCGCCAACGGTGAGAAGAAGGCCCAGGCCGTGCACGACATGTGCTTCGGGCCCATTCAGCCTTCCTGCCCCGCTTCCATCCTGCAGCTGCACCCCAACTGCGTGGTCATCGCCGACGAGGCCGCTCTTTCCCTGTGCAAGTAAGCGCCCGCTGACATATCGATGAGATTGCGACCCCCGTTTCGGGGGTCGCTTTTTTATTTAATTGCAAGCCGATAATGGGGGTCTGTAAAATACTTGAAACAATCTGACCAGATTTATCCGCTGGCAGAATAATTATCAACACTGGCAGAACTTCCATCTTTCGCAGAACAGTCGGGCATATGCTCATTAATACATCGTACCTGGTCAAATATTGGCTATGGACAGCAGGTGATCGAGAGGGGGGAAGGAGAGGGGGAGAGCATGTTGTGACCCGAATCCCGATTTATCTGACCCATAGCTGATGGGGCAGTAAAAAATGCGAGCACGTAACGATGGATGACGAATGACGGCCATTATCGTGGGGGCAATGCTCGCAATCAGGTGAAGGGAAGGAAGATGGTTGAGCGAGAAGAAAGGGATCGAGAGGTGCATGTGGACGGACCGGCTCACGAGAGCGGCCCGGTCGTGCCCGTGGAGCGCTTGGTGCACCGCGAGCGCTTGCTTCGAGATCTGAGGACACAAGGAGAGGAAGCCGGCATCACGGTGATTGTCGCACCGGATGGCTTTGGCAAGACGACATTACTTGTTCAGCGCGTCGCAGAAGTGCGGTCGTGCGTTGAGAGAGGGTCAGCCCGCATGCTGGACCTGGAGGGCCTCGACGAGGTGCAGGCGTATGAGTCGGTCAAGCGACTGTCGGAGGATCTCGATCCCCGCATGAGGCCGCTTATCGCGCTCGACAACCTGACGACGCTGCAAGAACACGGCATCGAGGCGATGGTCGGCCTGCTGCGCTCCATGAGGGGTGAAGGCTTCGAAATAGTGGTGACCTGCCGACCGAGCAACAGGGCGTTTGTGGCGGCCATGGGGGATTCGTACAAGATTACGGCCCAGTCGCTGTTGGTGAAACCCCGTGAATATCCGGCGTGGGCACGCAAACTTTCGATTGCGAGCGGGTTGGATGTGTACGGGCTGACTCAGGGGGTCCCGCGGCTTGTGGCGATGTTGGGAGATGCGACGTCGATCGACGAGATGTCGGATGCCTTTGAAAACGCGACAGTCGAGTTGTATCGAGGCGTCGTATGCGAATTGAGGAGGAGCAGGGATTCCCTGTATCGGACCGTGTGCCTGCTCATCATGAGCGGTTTTGGCAGCATTCGAGATTTCGATCGCGCGGGCATGCGTGTGCGTAAGGACAGTTGGCTTCGCCTTGCTCGGGAGTATCCGATTTTCGGGTTCGATGCGAAGGGCGACGCGTACCGATGCATGTCAAACCGCGGAGTCCCGTTTTCTGAACTGAAATGCGAACTCGTCCACGCGCGCCCGCTGTATGCGGTCCGCGCGGCGAAGATGATGTTGGAAGTGGGCAATATCGACGGAGCCGTTGCGTTGATGCGCATGTTCGAGCGAGAGGGGGATGCGACGGCGCTCATCGCCGAATATCCCACGGCGTGTGCCCTGAGCGGCAATGGGGCGTTTCTGACAGCGCTGGTGGAACGTATGGGCGGTGCTGCGGTTTGCTCGATTCGAGTAGGCGTTGTTCTGGCCCTGTACCTGTGCGCCCTGGAGCGCGGGGATTACCGGGCTGCCCGAATCATGGCGGCGGAGCTGCGCAGGCGCTCGTCGGAGATTCTGGATGAGGTGAGTCCGAGTGCTTGGCGTGAATCGACGGCCATGGCCGCAGTTTGGAGCGATTGCGCGGGCGTGGCGCTTCCTGACCTGAATCATGGGAAGGGGCATGATTGCGAGACGGTGGCATCACAGCAACTGGAGCTCCATGTCCGTGTGCAGAAGTGCATCATGGCCGGAGACGGTGCGGTGAGCATCGATGAGGGCATGGGAATCAATGAGGCTTTCCTCGGCGCGAAGGGTATCTCGATACCGGGAGTCCTCCTCGCGTGCGATCGAATTCTTCTCGACGCATTCAAGGGCGATGTGGGAGATGCTCGTGCGCTTGATAGTCACCTGCAGGAAGTGGCCCGATTATTGTCGGGACGACATCTCGACCCAATTGCGTCATATGTCCGCGTGGTTGGCTCGACCTGTCGTTTGATGGCGGGTTTGCCCGTGGTGGACGAGCGCGCGTTCGTTGACGGGGGAACGGCTTCCGTTCGGTGCTCCGATTTCGCCATGCAGCTGTATTGCCTAGTCGGTGAGGGCTGGCAAGATCTGGCGGTCGGGCAGATCGTGAGTGCTCAGTTCCGCGCCCAACAGGTGAAGAAGCTCGCAACCCCCGATCAAAGCTTCGTTTTGGCCTGGGCGAGCTTCTTGGAGTGTGCCGCGCATTTGCTCAATTCCTCACATGTCGTGCTTAACGAGGAGGCTGACGAGCTCGATGCGGGGGAGGGCGAGTGCACGGTCGTGGATGCCTGGACCGTCGCAATGCTGCTCTCGGCGACTTCTCGGCTTCCCGAGCTATCGGCATGGTGCTCCCTGCGTCGTCCGCTTCTGCTTGATGAGGGAATGCGCGCGCGGGCACGTCAGCTCATCAGGGCGGCCGGGGAGCGTGCGATGCCCTTGGCGCGCATGCTGCCCGAGGGCTTCAGTGAGGCCGCGCCGGAAGGGAAGCGCTCAGATGCGGGGGCGCCGGCCCTGTTCGACGTGGCGTCGGTCGAATCGGGTCAACGGCTGGGCCGGGTAACGATCAGCTTGTTCGGTGGATTTCAGGCGATGCGCAACGGCCATACGCTCACCGATGCGCTTTGGCGAAGGAAGAAGGCGTGCGTGATCGCAGCACGTCTCGCGCTTGCCGGGGGCAACTTCGTGGGTCGCCAGGTGATCATGGAAGAGATGTGGCCAGATAAGGACTACAAGCATGCGCGGGAGTCCATGTATTCTTCGCTGAGTTCGCTTCGCGCTGCGTTTGGGCAGCATGCGGATGGGCCGCAATATGTTCTCACGCAAGGCGAGGGGGTTGCGTTGAACATGGAATACGTTGTGTCGGATACCGCGTGTTTCGACGCGCTTGCACGCGACGTGCTTCTGAGGAGGACGGGAACCTCATCGCGTGAGATTATCGAGACATGTCTGAAGATCGAAGAGATATACAAAGGCCCCCTTTATGTCCCGGAGAGTGGTAACACATCGTATTACCTGCGAGTTCGCCGCGTCTATCAGATGAAGTTCGCAGATTGCATGGTGCGCGGAATCGAGGCCGCCCTTGAGATGGACGATTTGCCGTCGGCATCCTGGCTCGTGGAGGCGGCACTGCGACAAGCGCCCTTGCGCGAGGACGTCATCAGGTGCGCCATGAGGATTTACGACAAGACGGGAAGGCGCAGGGAGATCGTGGAGCTTTACAACAACCATCTGCATCTGCTCGAGCAGGAGCTTGGATCGATACCTGAGGAGGAGACGAGGATGACCTATGAGTCGATCATCGGTCGATCGGGGATGCAGACCATGCTTTGATTGCGATGAGAAAAAGGAGGCGCACCCGATGGCGCGCCTCCTGGTGAGTGAGAGATGGCGAGGGCGGGGTGTTTGTACGGCCCGCCGCAGGCAGCATCTTAACCGAGCTTGATGTGCTCGATGTCCTTACGGCTGCTCGCACGATACAGGGAGAAACGGTGGCCGATAACCTGGACGACCTCGGCACCCACAAGCTCGGCGAGCTGGTCGGCCGCCTCACGGCAGGAGAGCAGGCTGCCGTCCTGGACGGAGCACTTGATGAGCTCGTGGGCGTCGAGCGCTTCCTCGGCCTGCTTGGCGATGGCGTCGGTCACGTCGGCCTTGCCGATATGGACGACGGGGTTGAGGTGGTGCGCGAGGGCGCGGAGCTGGCGGACCTGCTTGCCGGTGAGAGCCATGTATTCGCTCGCTTTCTGCGGAGGTAATGATTTCAGCAGGTAAACGATAGCGCAGTGGAGGCACGTCGGCAAGCGCGCACGGTGCCGGGGGATACGCCTCCACGAGGCTCTCACGACGGTGATCGGGGAGGGGGCGCGGACCGCCTGAAGGGTCATGTCACTTCTTATGTTTCGTGAGGTATGGGGGCGGCATGGCGGGTTCGGGAACGCTAGAATGGTTGAACACGTGCAAGCATGATATTCGCCAAAGGAGCCGCCATGTCCATCACGCCCCAGGAGATAGCCGAGACGCGCGGTATGGTCTCAGAGCACAATTTGGACATCCGCACGATCACCATGGGCATCTCGCTCATGGGCTGCGCGGATGATAACTTGGAGCGCATGTGCACGAAGGTGTACGACCATGTGACGCGCACTGCCGAGCACCTTGTCGAGACTGCAGAGGGGCTTGAGCGCGAATACGGCATTCCGATCGTCAACAAGCGCGTGGCGGTTACCCCGGTTGCCCAGATCGCATCCGCCTGTCCTGACGAGGACCTCGTCCCGCTTGCCCATGCTCTCGATCGGGCCGCGGAGACGCTCGGCATTGATTATCTGGGCGGCTACTCGGCGCTGGTGCACAAGGGCATTGGCGATGCGGATCGTCGTCTCATGAAGTGCATTCCGCGCGCCCTCGCCGAGACGAGCCGCGTGTGCTCGAGCGTCAACGTGGCGACGCTGCGCGCCGGCATCAATATGGATGCGGTCCTCATGGCCGCCCAGACCATCATCGACGCGGCTAAGCTCACCGCCGACCGCGAGTGCGTGGGCGCTTCCAAATTCGTTTGCTTTGCGAACATGGTTGAGGACTCGCCGTTCATGGCGGGTGCCGTGCACGGATCCGGTGAGGCCGATGCCGTGATCAACGTCGGTGTTTCGGGGCCGGGCGTTATGGCCGCCGCGCTCGAGGAACTGCCGGCCGATGCCGATGTGATGCAGGTCGCGGAGCGTATCAAGCAGACCGCCTTCAAGATCACCCGTGCTGGCGAACTCATGAGCCGCGAGGCCTCGCGTCGCCTGGGTGTCGAGAAGGGCATCGTTGATCTGTCGCTCGCCCCCACGCCCGCCGTGGGAGATTCTGTGGCCCGCATTCTCGAGATCATCGGCGTGGGCCAGTGCGGCGGCCCCGGTACGACCGCTGCCCTCGCCCTGCTCAACGACTGCGTGAAGAAGGGCGGCGTCATGGCGAGCTCAAGCGTGGGCGGCCTGTCCGGCGCCTTCATCCCGGTGTCCGAGGACGCCGGCATGATCGAGGCCGCCGAGGCCGGAGCCCTCTCCCTCGAAAAGCTCGAGGCCATGACGTGCGTCTGCTCGGTGGGCCTCGACATGATCGCGGTTCCCGGCGATACGGACGTGGAGACCATCGCCGGCATCATCGCCGACGAGATGGCCATCGGTGTCATCAACAACAAGACCACTGCCGTGCGTATCATTCCGGCGATCGGCAAGGGCGTCGGTGAGTCCGTCGATTACGGCGGACTGTTCGGCCGTGCTCCGGTCATGCCGGTGAACAGCCATGCCGGCACGGTGTTCGCGCACCGCGGCGGTCGTTTCCCCGCCCCCATGAACTCTTTGAAGAACTAGCGCTTTCACCGCCACGCGGTCGCGTCCGGCAATCGGCGCGACCTGCGGGCGGGCCCCAGGACCCGGCGCCCCGACCGCGCCCTTGTATGCGAAAGGATGCACATGGCCGACCTTACCGAACGCTTCGGCACGATGGTTTTCTCCGAAGACGTCATGAAGAAGTGGCTCCCCAAGGACGTGTACAAAAAACTCGCCGCCACCATCGAGGGCGGTGAGCCGCTTGATTTGGACGTGGCGAACGCCGTGGCCCATGCCATGAAGGAATGGGCTATCTCCAAGGGCGCCACGCATTACGCTCACTGGTTCCAGCCGCTTTCGGGCATCACGAGCGAGAAGCACGATAGCTTTCTCGAGCCCAACCACGACGGCACCGCCATTACCAAGTTCTCCGGTAAGGCCCTGATCAAGGGCGAGTCCGATGCGTCGAGCTTCCCCAACGGCGGCCTGCGCGCCACGTTCGAGGCCCGCGGCTACACCGCCTGGGACGCTACGAGCCCGGCGTTCATCAAGGACGATGTCCTGTGCATCCCCACCGCGTTTTGCTCCTACACAGGCGAGGCGCTCGACAAGAAGACCCCGCTGCTGCGTTCGATGACGGTGCTGGACGAGCAGGCCAAGCGCGTGCTCGCCCTCTTTGGCAAGCACCCGAAGCGCGTGGTGCCTTATGTGGGTGACGAGCAGGAGTATTTCCTCATCAAGAAGGACGCATATCGTAAGCGCCGCGACCTGGTCATTTGCGGCAGGACGTTGTTCGGTGCCGCCCCCGCCAAGGGCCAGGAGCTCGAGGAGCATTATTTTGGCGCGATTCGTCCCACCGTCTCGGCTTACATGAAGGATCTCGACGACGAGCTATGGGCTTTGGGCATTCCGTCCAAGACCAAGCACAACGAGGTCGCGCCCTGCCAACATGAGCTTGCGCCCGTGTACTCCGAGCTCAACGCCTCGGTGGACAACAACCTGCTCATGATGGAGAAGATGAAGCTCATCGCCAGCCGCCACGACCTGGTGTGCCTGCTGCACGAGAAGCCGTTTGAGGGCATCAACGGCTCGGGCAAGCACAACAACTGGTCGCTCGGCACTGCCGATGAGAACCTGCTCGAGCCCGGCGACACGCCGCTGGAGAACCTGCAGTTCATCGTCTTCCTCACCGCCGTGATCGAGGCAGTGGACAAATATCAGGACCTCCTGCGCGCCAGTGCCGCGAGCTGTGGCAACGATCATCGCCTGGGCGCCAACGAGGCCCCGCCGGCGATCGTGTCCATCTTCTTGGGCGATCAGCTCACCGAGGTCGTCGAGATGATCATGGATGGCGAGGCGAGCGTCCATGCCACCACCGACACGCTCACCTTCGGCACGGTCATCCTGCCCAACCTTGAGCAGGACAACACCGACCGTAACCGCACGAGCCCCTTTGCCTTCACGAACAACAAGTTCGAGTTCCGTGCCGTGGGGTCGGAGGCCAACGTCTCCGATGCGAACACTGTGCTCGATACGGCGGTCGCCGAATCTCTGCGCGATTTCGCCGATGCGCTCGAGGGCGTGCCCGCCGATTCGTTCCAGGAGGCCGCGCTGGCCTACTGCGCCGAGCATCTGCGCGCGCATCGCCGCATCCTGTTCTCGGGCGATGGTTATTCCGAGGCATGGGAGCAGGAAGCCGAGCGCCGCGGTCTGTGCAACTACCGCACAACCGCCGACGCGCTGCCCGCGTTCGTCGCCGAGAAGAACATCAAACTCTTCAGCGAGATGGGCGTGCTCACCGAGGCCGAGGCCGTCTGCCGCTACGAGGTGAAGCTCGAGAAGTACAACAAGCTCATGAACATCGAGGCGACGACGATGGTGCGCGAGGCCCGTCGTACGTACCGTCCGGTCATCACCGCGTATGCCACCAAGGTCGCAAAGGGTCTCGAGACCATTCGCGCTGCGGGGGCCGAGGCCGCCATGGCTTATGAGCAGGCGACGTTGAACGAGCTGTGCGACGGCATCACCGCCATCAATGAGTCCATCGCCCGTCTCGATGAGGTTCACGCCAAGGCTGAGGGCATCAGCGATGGTCAGTTGCAGGCCAATTGCTATGCGCACGAGGTCGCTCCCGTTATGGCCGACCTGCGCGCCGCGGTGGACGCCATGGAGGAGATTGTGGCGGCTGATTATTGGCCGGTCCCGACCTACGATGACGTCTTGTTCTACGTCTAAGGTCTCTGCTATACTCTAGCGCGCTGTCCCCATCGTCTAGCGGCCTAGGACGCCACCCTTTCAAGGTGGATATCACGGGTTCGAATCCCGTTGGGGGCACCATTGCTGTGTCCGGACCCGCTCGGCTTCGCGCCGGGCGGGTCCTTTGCATAAGGGGGTCCCGGGATGGAAGCGAAACGCGTTGCCCGTGCGGGCGTTATGGCGGCGTTGTTGGCGGTGTCGGCTCAGGTGATGGTGCCGATCGGCCCTGTGCCCTTCACGCTGCAGACGTTGGTGCTTGCCATGGTGCCGGCCGTGCTCGACCCGGCGACCTCGGTGTTCACGGTGTTGGCCTATGTTGTGCTCGGTGCGGTGGGCCTGCCTGTTTTTGCGGGCTTCAACGGCGGCATCGGCGCGCTCGCCGGTCCGACGGGCGGGTTTTTGTGGGGCTTTGTCCTGGGCTGCGCGCTGGCGGGCGCGTTGGCAAAAGTGCTCGATGGCAGGATCGGGGCGTATCCGCGCGCGCTCACGTGCGCGGCAGCGCTCGTGCTCGTTTCGTATGTGTGCGGAACCGTCCAGCTCATGGCGCTCATGAACCTCGACCTTGCGGGGGCGCTCGCCATCGCGGTGATCCCTTTTGTGGTTCCCGATGCGGTTAAGGTCGCAGTCGGAGCGCGCTTGGGCTGCACCGTGGCGCGCGTGGTGAAATAAAAGCGCCCATCGCGCGATCGATATGAATGAATCGGCCCCCATGATTACATGGGGGCCGATTGCGTTCGAGTCGAGGTGTCGCGCGGGCGGTGGTGCCGAGCGTTCCTTAGGGCAGCAGCTTCATCGCGGCCGCGCGGGCCGAGAGCTCTCGATCGTCATTGAGCGGGGACAGCGGCAACAGGGCTTCTGCCTGTGCGTCGCCGGCAGAGAGGCGGCGTTCGAGCGCTCGCTCGATGAGCCAGTCGGCGAGGTCGGGGTTCTTGGAGAGCGCGGGACCATGCAGGTAGGTACCGATCAGGTTGCGATGCAGGCAACCTTCGAGCCCGTCTTTGCCGTTGTTGCCCGTACCGGGAACCGTCGAGACGCCCAGTGGGTGCTCGCACTCATCGAGGAACGTACGGCCGCCGTGGTTTTCAAAGCCGACGAACGGGTCACTTGAAAGCTCGGTTTTGACTGCGACGTTGCCGGTCAGGCGCCCGTCGCCGCGGACGGTGTCGGCTGCGATGATGCCTAGGCCCTCGATCTTGTCATCGCCCATGTAGTAGGAGCGGCCGAGGAGCTGGTAGCTACCGCAGATGGCGAGCATGACGCCGTCGTCCTCGACGTAGGCGCTGAGCTCGTCGCGCCGCGAACGCAACTCATGGGCGACGGCGAGCTGGTCGCGGTCGGCGCCGCCGCCGATCAAGATGATGTCGGCGGTTGCGAGGTCGAGCTCATCGCCCATGTGAACGTTGTCGATTTGGGCGGGAATGCCGCGCCATGCGCAGCGTCGCTCGACGACCATGGCGTTGCCGCCATCGCCATACAGGTTCAGGGCATCTGGGTAGAGGTGGACGATGCGAAGTGGTCGGTCGAGGACGGCGGGTGCGGGAAGCTCATCGCCTGTGGCGATTGCTGCCTGCTCGCCGTGCGCGGTCTGGTCGACCTGGGGCGCCGTGATGCTCGCATCTTCCGAGCTCAGGCGCTTGAGATCGGCTACAACAGGCGGGAACGCCGTGTAGTTGGCGACGGCGAAGAAATCATCTTCGGCGGGCTCGTCGGTGACGGATGCGAGTGCCTGTTCGACGCTTTCCACAATCGGGGCGTCGATGCCGGCGTATTTGAGGCGGACCTGCAGGTCGTTGGCACGCGAACCGCCCACAAAGGCGCGAATCCCCGGAGCTTCGGCAAGGCACTCGAAGTCGACGTCCCAAATCCAGGAGACATCGCGACCGTCGGCTTCGGCATCGTTCAGGAAAAAGGCCATGAGACGGCCATTCGAGGCTTTGATCTGCTGAATTTGACGGTCGAAGCCGACCGGGTTCTTGGCGAGATCGCTCGCCACCGTGCGGCCTATGGCCCGCCAGCGCGTCATGCGCCCGCCCGTGGGGACGTAGGCGTCGAGCACGTCCTGGAAGCGCGAGGGGCTGGCGCCCAGGGCGCAGGCAGCGGTGCAGGCGGCCATGATGTTGTACACCATGTAGAGGCCGTTGTAGGCGGTGGTAAGGGTGAGCTCGCGGGCGGGGTCTGCCGTATTGCCCGGTAAATGCAGGCAGAACGAGTAGCCGTCCCCGGAGAGGGAGACGTCGTGCGTCCATGCCTCGAGTTTGGGGCGCTCCCAGCCGCATGCGGGGCAGCGGTAGGCGCCGAGCTGGCCATACTGCAGGTATTCGTATTCGAGCGCCGCATTGCACTTGGCGCAAAAGCGCGACTCGGCCATGCGTGATGTCTCAGTTCCCGTGGCTCCCTGGATGCCGAGCGGCACGCGCGGGTTGGGCACACGGTCGGCGATGGCGGTGCACAAGGGATCGTCGGCGTTGAAGATGAGGACGGTCTCGGGCGAGGAGGCCAGGGCGCCGGCGATCGCATCCTGCGTGTGGTCGATCTCGCCGTAGCGGTCAAGCTGGTCGCGGAACAGGTTGAGTAGTACGAAGTGCGTGGGCTTGAGGCGCGGCAGCACGCGGACCGTGTAGAGCTCGTCGCACTCGAATACGCCCACTCGCACGGTGCCCGCGGTGCGACGGCGCTCGGAACTGGCCTCGAGCAGCGCGCCGGTGATGCCGGTCTCCATGTTGTTTCCCGCGCGGTTGCACACGCAGGTGAGACCGCTTGCGCTCACGGCGTCGGCGATAAGGTTAGTCGTGGTGGTCTTGCCGTTGGTGCCGGTGACGACGACGCTCGCGTCGAGCAGGTCGGCGAGGTGGGCGATGAGCTCCGGATCGATCGCCAGGCCGATTTTGCCGGGCAGGGCGCCGCCGCTGCGGTGCAGGACGGAGCGGAGGCCCCAGCGGGCGATGCCGGCGGCTGTGGTGGCGATGTTGGAGGTGATGCTCATGGGAGCTCCTGTCGTGATGGTGCCTATTGCTGGTTGGCGGCGGCGTAGCGTGCGCGGCTGCGCTGCTCGGGCGTCATGCGGCTGCGCGGGGAGTAGATGACGTTGGTGCGGCAGTATTCGACGCACAGGTCGCATCCGGCGCAGGCATCGCGGTCGATGCGGAAGATCGGCGGCGTGAATGCAATGGCGGGGCAGCCGGTGATTTGCTGGCAGCGATGGCAGCTCGTGCATGCGTACTGGTCGATCTCGACGGGTTCGGCCTGGAACTCGCCGCGCTGCAGCTGGGCGCAGGGGGAGGCGAACACGACGGCATGGACGCCGGGCCGCGCGAGGGCCCCGTGAAGCACGTCCGAGCTCTTCTGGCTGTCAAAGGGGTCGACGATCGCCGCGTCGTCGCATCCGAGTTCGAGGGCTCGTGCGGCGAGCGCTTCGAGGGCGCCGACCGTGAGGAACTCCTTGCTCGAGGCGAGCACGGCGAGGACGGTGACGTGTCCCTCGGCGGGCAGTGAGTGAAGCACCTCGGCGGCGTTCTCTGCTGCAAGGTCGGCATCGGGGATGAAATGGATGACCGCCTCGCACGCCGGCTCCTCCGACGTCCCACCCGTCGGCACCGCGACCTTGTACCGGTCGAGCAGTGCCTCCTCGCCACCGGGACAGGCGGTGGCGGCGGGGTGCATGGGGCCGACGTTCGCGCAGCCGGCGTTGCCGCAGATGACGCGGCCGCGCCCGCGACCCAGGGCCTCCTTGCAGGCGATGTAGGCGGCACGGTGCGGACAGCCGGGGCAGGACACGCCGGGCAGGGCCTGGTTCTCCGTGCTCATCCTATGCCTCCTCGCCGGTGTAGGGTTCGCGGCTCAGCAGCTCGAGCTCGAAGGTGAGCGTGTGGCCGGCCATGGGGTGGTTGAAGTCGAACAGCGTGTCGGCGTCGTCCGCCACGCGGATCACGCGGGCGAGCTGCTGGTAGCCCTCGCCGTTCATGAGGTAGATGAGCTGGCCCGGGATGAGGTCCTCGTAGTTGGGGATCTCGATGGTGGGCATCGTGTAGAGCAGACGCGGATCGTGCTCGCCGTAGGCGTCCTTGGGCTCGAGGCGCACGGTTTTCTTCTCGCCCGGCTCCATGCCGAGTACGGCGACCTCGAATCCGGGCACGACCTCGTGGTTGCCCTCCACGTAGGTGAGGGGGGTGCGGCCGATGGTGGTGTCGAACACCTCACCGTCCTCGAAGGAGCCGGTGTAGTGCACCGTCACGCGGTGTTTGAGGGAGAAGTCGGTCACGGTGATCCTTTCAGGGTCGATGGTCACGAGGCAAGCCTATCATGCGCTTGCGATCTAAAAGCCATAGCGGCGGGCGAAGTCGTCGGCTGCGGCGCGTACGCCGTCGACGCCTTCCGCCCACAGGGTGAAGTCGGGCGTGTCGGCGATGATGCCGTCGGCCTCCCACACGGCCTGGTGGGCAAGATCCCACGTCTCGCGCGCGGGCGGTCGCACGGGCAGGTACGGGTCGTGGTAGGTGGGGTTCAGCAGAAAGAAGGCGCCGCCATCGCAGCGCGTGGCGAAATCCCTGAGCGCGCGGCGCGCGCTGCGGATTTGACCGAGCTTGTAGAGTAGCAACGTGCGGCCGAGGCCGAACCAGGGGAGCTCTTCGACGTCCGGACCCGCCTCTTGCACGGCTTGGAAGAACGCGTCTTCGTCCTCAAGGCGTGCGAGGGCGAGCAGCAACGTGCCAACGGCGTAATTGGGAAAGCCCTTTGCACGCATGACGGTTCGGGCGTGAGCGGCAGCCGACCGGTAGCGGGCGGTGAAGATGGACCCCTGGGCGAGCGCCTCCAGGATGTGGAGCCAGCCGATCAGATCGGGGTCGGAGGCGGTGAGCTCGCTCGCGCTCGCTCCGCCTGCCAGCGCCTCAGGTGCCCAAAGACCGTCGACGTCCGGATCGAAGCCGGGATGCGTCGAAATGATCATCTCACGTGCCTCGCGCTCGAGCTTGAGCATGTCGGAGAGGCAGGCGTCGAGGGGGACTTCGGCGAGCTGGATGGAGACGAGTCGGGCGTCCAGGCAGGTGGCGTCTTCGGCGATGATGTTGGCGAGTTGCTCGCGCGCCCGGGAGAACAACTCGCCACGGCCACGCTCGAACTCGTCGTCGGGAAGGCCCTCCATGCGCAAGAGCCCGTCGGCGAGCTCTCCGTGTACGCGGGAGTAGGACAGCAGTGCCTGCGCATGCACGTTTGCGGCGTAGCGCTCGGGTTCGGCGGCGATTTGCTCGCGCACGAGCTCGCGTGCGCCCTCCGTCAAGCCGGGGTGTTCTTGGATATAGAGCCGTTCCAGGTATGCGGGAACATAGACACGCGGGTCCATCAGCGTGCGCCTCCAATCGGGCCGCCGCCCTCGACCTGGGCGATCATGGCGCGATCTTGGTCGGTGAGTGCGGCCTGCACCAGCTCATGCTCGGCGATCCAGATGGCGAAGCTGGCGGCGTCGGGCGTGCCCATGCCCTCTTGAAGCAGGGGCGTCGCTTCAGAGAGGGCGAGTATCAGCTCGTCGTCGCTGCCGGGCTGCACGTGCACGCGCGAAAAAACGCCGTCGGGAAACTCGGCCTGGAAGTAGAGTGCTTGGGCGGGGTGGGGGTAGGAGCGCATGAGGGCCTGGAGCAGCGCGGTGGCGCGGTCGAAGTCGAAGACGCGGTAGGCGAGGCTCATCTCGGTGATGAGGGACCATGCGTCGGGCCGATGGCCGCCGAGGCGGCCGGAGCGGGAGGATGCACGGTCCTGGTAGGCTGAGGCGTGGTGTGAGCGAAAGCGCCTGAGCTCCTCGGCCTCGACCTCGAGTTTGCCCAGTGCGAGCATGCCGGTGTGCCGCGCACCCGCCGGGTCGAGCGGATTGGCCTCGAGGGCGCGTTCGGCATAGGAGAGCGCCATGCGATAACGGCCGGCGATGAGCAGGCGCGAGGCGAGCGCGGCGAGCCAGCGCTGATGCGCGCGGCGACCGAGGTCGTGGGCGAATTCCTGCTCATAGGGGTTAGCAGCGCTTTCGATGAGCGTTTTCAGGTCATCCTCAACGGCGGGGAGGTTTTCGATGAGATAGTCGATGAGCGCATCGTCGGAGATGGAGCGCATGGTTGCGAGCATGCGCTGCGCGTCCCAATTCCGAGGGTCGAGCTCGACGGCCTCGCGCAGGTAATCCTCGGCTTGGGAGAACAGCTGCTCGGCCTCTGCCTCGGAGGGGGCGAAGGGCGCGCGGTAATCTGCGAGCTCGGTCGCCATGGCGACGAGGTGGAACGATCGGTCCCGATCGGTGTGGATGAGGGTTGCCGGGTCGAGGCGGTAGGCCTCGCTGGCGCGCTCGATGAAAGCGGCGTCGCTCGCGGGGTCGGCGCCTTCGCGCTCCATGGCGGCGAGGATGAGCCGCAGGCAGTCCTCTTGGACGGGGTCGAATGCCATGTCGCTCCTAGTCGATACGGTATGAATGCGCGCCCGAGGGCGCGTCGATACAGGTGGTTCGGCGGCGTGTCACCGCGTGATGAGACGGCCGCGATCGTTGCGCGGTGCGTCTCGATGACCTTTTAGTTTACCGATTGAAGGGCGGGGAGACTACCGTAGGGCGGCGGCGTCCGATTCTTCCGCAACAACTTCAACGACCAGCCCGTGGGGAAGACATACGATCTGCTCGCCGGCCTGTGAGATGGGCGCATGTTCGACGCAGACCTGGTTGCCGCAGTTGGCGCTTTTCACCTCGACGCGGCCCTCCGAGAGCGAGATGACGTTCTCGCCGCCGTCGGCATCTTGCCCGCTGCCGGTGCCGTTCGTCTCGACGGTGAAGGTAGCGTCGCGCGCGAGCTCGTCGACGCGGCGGAAGCCGTCTTTGGATTGGGTGACGACGAGCGGTCCGTTCGCCGACGTATTCCTACCGTTCGCGTAGTTTATGAGCCACCATGCGCCCCCGCCCACAAGAGCGAGCAAAAGCGCGGCTATCAGGCATAAATCGCCGGTTTTGAGGCGGTGCTTCACGTGTTCTTCTTCCGGGTCGCGTAGTTCAGTCACCCATGGTACCAGGTCTTTTGATTGGCTGCGTCCGAGATGGGCCACGCGGGCGAGTGCGGTGGACCGGAGCGCGGAGCGATACAATATGCGTGTCTGCGGGCACGTTGCCACTCGATGATAAAACGATACATCATCGAAGGCCGAGCAATCCGCCCGCACCCGAATACGGTCCTTACGCGGAGCCAAAAAGGGGGTTCCGCGCGTGAACGCGGGGTGACCCGCGACTTGGGAGGTACGCAATGGGACGTTTTACCAATCCGCGTGATCTGTACTTCGGTGAGGGTGCCCGCCATGAGGTCAAGAACCTCAAGGGCGAGCGCGCCATGATCGTGACCGGTGGCGGCTCGATGCGCCGCGGCGGTTTCCTGCAGGACGTTGAGGCCGACCTCAAGGAGGCCGGTTTCGAGGTTGAGATCTTCGAGGGCGTCGAGTCCGACCCGTCCGTCGAGACGGTTATGAAGGGCGCCAAGGCCATGGAGGCCTTCCAGCCCGATTGGATCATCGGCATCGGCGGCGGCTCGCCCATCGACGCCGCCAAGGCCATGTGGCTGTTCTACGAGTATCCCGAGGAGACCTTCGAGCAGGCCGTCGTGCCCTTCTCCTTCCCGGAGCTCCGCACCAAGGCCCACTTCTGCGCCATCGCCTCTACCTCCGGTACCGCGACCGAGGTCACCGCGTTCTCCGTCATCACCGACTATGAGAAGGGCATCAAGTACCCGCTGGCCGACTTCAACATCACCCCTGATGTCGCCATCGTCGACCCCGAGCTCACCTACACCATGCCCGCCAAGCTCTGCGCCCACACCGGCATGGACGCGCTGACCCACGCCATCGAGGCCTACGTCTCCACCGCCGGCTCCATGTATACCGACGGCAACGCGCTGCACGCCATCCGCGAGATCGTCGAGTGGCTGCCCAAGTCCTACCAGGGCGACCATGAGGCCCGCGCCCACATGCACGACGCCCAGTGCATTGCCGGCATCGCCTTCTCGAGCGGCCTGCTCGGCATCGTTCACTCCATGGCGCACAAGACCGGTGCCGCCTTCACCGGCGATCACATCATCCACGGCTGCGCCAACGCCATGTACCTCGGTAAGGTCATCCAGTTCAATGCCCGTGACGAGCGCGCCAAGAGCCGCTATGCCTTTATCGCCAAGGACGTTCTGCACCTCGCCGGTGAGACCGAGGACGAGCTCGTCGAGGCCCTGGTCCAGAAGATCCGCGACCTCAACGACGCCCTCGACATCCCGCAGGGCATCAAGAACTACGGCCAGTACGGCGTGAAGGCCGACGAGTCCATCATCGACTACGACGAATTCGAGTCCAAGAAGGCCGACGTCGCCGCCAACGCCATCCTGGACGCCTGCACCGGCTCCAACCCGCGCATCCCGACGCAGGAGGAGATGGAGCAGCTGCTCGAGTGCGTGTACACCGATACCCCGGTCACGTTTTAGTGACTCGGTGACGTCCCGCCGCTCCCGGTGACGCTCTTGCCGCCCCGGTGACGCTCTGGGGCTGCATCGATTGCTCGAAGCGGCTTGTCACTCGGAAGCCCGATGGCCCTCGGTTGCCATCGGGCTTCTCTTGTATTGGGTCGCCGCGGAGCCCCGGCTGGGCTGTCGCAGAGTCCCGGCTGGGCCGCTGCGGGGCCCCGGCTTGCCCCCGCCGCGAGGCCCCGGCTGGGCCGCCTGCCCTCGAGGTATAACCAAAGTCACGTATTGAGGGCTCCTTTCGTGACTTTGATTGCATTTCGCTAATCTGAAGGCTCCTCGCGCCGGGGAACGCCGGCGGCGGTTAGCAGCCGCTCGAAATACGCCGTGTCGAGCACGTCTCGCATGCTGAATCTGACGATTTTGAAGCCGCTTAGACAAAGGTGGGACTCCCTGCGTCGTTCCGCTGCAAGCGCGCGTATTACCGCATCAAGACCGTTCCGCGTGCCATCGACGCCGCCCTTGCGATATTTGCCGAGCCCGTCGAGCTCTCCGATGACCCAGCTCCCGTCTTCAAGACGCCAACCAAAGTCTCCGCGTTTGGGGTTATCCGGCTCCATTGGATCGAAAACCTCGACTTGCAGGTACGGGGCAACGAAGCCGAGTTCGATCATCGTCGCGCGTGCAATCGATTCCCCACCATTCTCACTTCGCCCGTCCGCCCATGCGACGGTTTCGCGAGCCTGCCGAATGCCTCGTCGCCCCTTGCCGTCCTTTTCGATCCAGCACTCGATCTCGCGCTTGCCCGCCAATTCCCAATGGATTGCGGAGTCGGTGATTGCCAGCCCCACGCGAAAGTCGGAAGTGCAAAGACAGTCGACGAGCGTTTTCCGCAGTGAGGTGACGCGCACCCCCGTATTCGACACGATGTCTTGAGGGGCGAGCCGAAGGTGATGCCGGATGAGTGGGGACCCGCGTCGGCTCGTTCCGTTGGCGCAATAATGCACGGAGTCGAGAACGGTGTTCGGCACCTGGAGCCCGTGGATCACGGCCGCCGAGTATCCGCAGAACACCCAGCTGGGATGCAGGAGCCCGAGCGTGCGGATCGTGCGGATGGTCCGCTCTCGAATAGAAGCGGTTTCGAACGTGCTGCATCGTGCGTACATCCCTCTGAAGGGGGACGCTAGCTCGCCCTTTGCGAATCGGCGACGCAGCAAGACTTCCTCAGCATGGCCCACGGGGGTTAGCCACAGCCCCTGTGCCTCCGCCCGATCGAGGCGAACGGATAGATTGCTGGCAATCTCGCCCAGAAGCATCACCCTCTCAGTTTCATCGATTGTCTCCAGTGCCGTCGTAGGGATTGAAATCAGCCGGCGTACGTGTTCGGTCATATCAACCGTACTGCTGGATGGGGGAGGATGAGCCTGCCCCCTTTCAAACCGAAAACTGACCGCGCAGGTGATGTGCGGTGGGGGTGCATGCACAATTCGGCGGGCGGTTGAATACGGCGGGTGGGCGCGCGACGGATGCGGAGTTTTCCACAGCCGAATTGGCTGATGTCCACAGGCGCTGATGTGCCTCCCGTGCTTTGACAATCTGAGAAGGTCGCCCTGCTCGGATTCGCCGAGGCATACTCAAAGTCACAACATGGGCATCGATTTGGTGATTTTGGTTATATCTCGCTGGGGAGAGAGGGTCGGGCGGGGGAATTCCGTTATACTCTGCTCCCGCGGGCGATTGGCGCAACGGTTAGCGCAGGTGCTTTACACGCACAAGGCTGGGGGTTCGAATCCCTCATCGCCCACCAAGGAATGTGAACGCGAGGGCCGTGTCGCCCTCGCGTTTTTGTTTATGATGGTGAGGAAGAACCTTCGTCGCGAGAAAGGCTGCTATGAGCGACTTCGACCTCTCGAACCACCCCGTCCTTCCCGCCGAGCCCACAGGCGAGCTGCGCGAAAAGCTCGGACGCGTGAAGTACGTCTTCACCGACCTGGACGCCACCATGCTGGCGCCTGGCTCTTGCGCTCTCTCGGATAACGAGGGCAATCCGAGTACCTCACTCGTCGAGGCCATCGTGGCTCTCAAGCGCGCCGGCATCGAGATCATTCCGTGCTCCGGCCGCGCTCGTGTGATGATGCACGAGGACTCGCGCATCCTGGGCTTCAACTCCTACATCGGCGAGATGGGCGGCCTGCTCATGCTCGACCTCAAGGCGAACAAGTGGGAGTACTTCACCGGGGACATGCCCTACGACCCCGATTGCGGCCTCACCCCGCATCAGGTGATTGAGCAGGCGGGCGTCTGCCAGGGTATCATCGACCGTTGGCCCGGCCGTATCGAGTATCACAACGACATGGCAAACGGCATCAAATACCGAGAGGTCACGGTAGGCATGCGCGGCGAGGTGCCCGATGAGGAGGCCCAGGCGATGATCGACGTCGCCGGCCTCGGCCTGGTGTGGGGCAACAACGGCTACCTGACCCATGTCTCCAAGCCCACCACGTTGGAGCTTGGCGAGGACGGCCCCGGCCGCGCCTTCAACATCATGCCCGCCGGCCTCAACAAGGGCCGTGGCATCGAGCGCTTTTGCGAGCTTCGCGGTATCGACCGCGCCGAGACGCTTGCCATCGGCGACTCGGAGTCCGACTTCCTGGCTGCCCCGTATGTGGGAACCTTCGTGTGCGTGGAGAACGCCCTCAAGGATCCCGCCACGCCTGCGCTCATCGCTGAGAACGATAACGTCTACCTCACGCGCGGCAAGGTCGTCGAGGGATGGGTGTATATGGCGAAGGCCCTGTTGGCGGCCCGCGCATAGGTGCGAAAGCGCATGACGGGAGGAACCATGAGAGATTGCGAGCGCCCCATCGGCGTGTTCGACTCCGGATTGGGCGGTCTCACGGTTGCGCGGTGCATCGCTACCTCGCTGCCGCATGAGTCGATTTACTACGTGGGAGATACAAAGCGGTGCCCCTACGGCGTGCGTCCCGAGGAGGAGGTGCGCTCCTTTGTGTTGCAGGCGGGCAGGTGGCTCGCCGAGCACGAGGTCAAGATCATGGTCATCGCGTGCAACACCGCCACCGCGGCGGGTCTGCGCATCGCTCAGCAGGTGCTGCCCGTGCCGGTGATCGGTGTGATCGCGCCGGGCGCACGCGCCGCCATCAACTCCACGCGTACGCGCAAGGTCGGCGTGCTCGCCACGCCGCTCACCGTTCGAACCGGCGCCTACACGCGCGCCATCCAGGATCTGGATGCGGGTGTGGATGTGTACGGATGTCCCGCCCCGAGTTTTGTCGAGATCGTCGAGCATGAGCTCGCTACCGGTGCCCACCTGCAGGAGCGCTGGCTGCAAAATGGGGACATCTTCGACACACTCGAGAATCGCGTAGAGGTCGAGCGCACGCTCGCGCCCATCATCAACGGCGGTGCGCAGGTGGACACAGTGGTACTCGGCTGTACGCATTTCCCCTTGCTGGCCGGTCCGATTCGCCATGCGCTCGGGCCCGATGTGCGCGTGGTGTCCTCGGCGGAGGAGACGACGCGTGAGCTCGAGGACATCTTGAGCCGCCGTGACCTGCTCGCCCCTCAGACGGCGCAGCCGGAGCACCGCTTTGCCACGACCTCGGACAACATCGCCGAGTTCGCTGCTGCGGGCAGCTTCATCTTCGGGCAGCCCCTCAAGAGCATCGAGCACATCTCGCTCGACGAGCTCCGCGGCCTGTAACGTCTCAATTGGTGCCTGTCACCAATTGCTCGTTTTTCTCATCTCGAGGGCGGGCTCCAATCGTCCGTGGGGACCGCGGATGAGAAGCTGGACCGCCCGGCGTTCGATACCACTTTTGAAAGGAACACGTTCCATGGAGCATATGATGATCGACCGCGCCAATGGTCGCGCGGCAAACCAGATGCGCACGGTCAACCTCACCCGCGACGTGATGAAGCACGCCCTGGGCTCTTGCTTGGTCGAGTTCGGCGACACCAAGGTGCTGTGCGCCGCCACCATCGAGGAGGGTGTGCCCGGTTGGCGCAAGGCGAGCCATCAGGGCTGGGTCACGGCGGAATATGCCATGTTGCCCGCTTCGACCAATCGACGTACGCGTCGTGAGACGAACAACCGCAAGGGTCGCTCCATGGAGATCGAGCGCCTGATCGGTCGCAGCTTGCGCACCGTTGTGAACATGAAGTCCCTGGGCGAGCACACGGTCACCGTGGACTGCGATGTCATCCAGGCTGATGGCGGGACCCGTACGGCGAGCATCACCGGCGCATGGGTTGCCCTGCACGACGCACTCATGGCCTGGGTCGAGGCCGGCAAGATCGCCCGCCTGCCGCTCACCGGCCAGGTCGCCGCCGTGTCCATGGGCCTGGTGGACGGTTGCGAGCTGCTCGACCTGGATTATTCTGAGGACAGCCATGCCGAGGTCGACATGAACCTCGTGGCCACGGATGCCGGCGAGATCATCGAGATTCAGGGCACCGGTGAGCAGACGCCGTTCGACCGCGCCCGCTTGAACCGCTTGCTCGACCTCGGTGAGCTCGGCATCAAGCAGCTCATCGACCTGCAAAACGAGGTTACTGCTTTCCGCGATTAGCGGGTTTTTGCCGATGTGCATTTGGGGACGGGTGCGTTTTACACATCGGCGAGGCGGCCCGCTCGCAGCCCGCGCGGGCCGCAGCGGGTGTGCGGTTTGCACCCGTCCCCAATTACACATCGAGAGAAAGGCCCCCTATGGCACTTGAGAAGATCGACATCGAGACCCTGGACCCCAAGCGCACTATCGTGGTCGCCACGGGCAACGCGCATAAGCTGACTGAGATCGAGGCAATCTTGAGTCAGGTCTTGCCCGACGTTCGGTTTGTGGCACTCGGTCAGCTGGGAGATTTCGAAGACCCTGAGGAGAACGGCACCACGTTTGTCGAGAACGCGATCATCAAGGCCGAGGCCGCCGTCGCGGCGACGGGCCTGTCGGCCATCGCCGACGATTCCGGCCTGGTGGTGGACGCGCTCAACGGCGAGCCCGGCGTTTACTCTGCGCGCTACGCCGGCACCCATGGTGATGACGAGGCCAACAACGCCAAGCTCCTCGACAAGATGCAGGAGGTAGCGGACGCCGACCGTACGGCGCGCTTCATGAGCGTCGTGGCGCTCATCGACGCCGCAGGCTGCGTCCTCACGGGCACGGGGGCCTGCGAGGGCATGATCGCGCGCGAGGGGCGCGGGCGCTTTGGGTTTGGCTACGACCCGTTGTTCCTGCCCACCGATACGCCCGGCAAGACCATGGCCGAGCTCACGCCCGAGGAGAAGAACGCCATCAGCCATCGCTTCCACGCGCTCGAAGACTTGTCTGCCCAGCTCACGACTGCGGGCGGCGCTCAAGCGCAGGAGTGCTAACCCATGCGTGCCGTCATTCAGCGCGTTGAGCGCGCGAGCGTGACAATCGCCGGGGACGTCGTGGGTAAGATCGGCGCCGGGTACCTGATTTTGCTCGGCGTCGGTCATGCCGATACCCGGGCTGAGGCGGATAAGCTCTGGGGCAAGATCTTCGCCCTGCGCATCAACGATGACGAGGAGGGGAAGACGAACCTCTCGCTTCCCGATGTGGACGGTGAGGTCCTGGTGGTCTCTCAGTTCACGCTGTTCGCCAATTGCAGGAAGGGCCGTCGCCCCTCCTTTGTCGAGGCCGCGCCACCGGCGCAGGCCACCGAGCTCTATGAGTACTTCGTCGACCTCGTCCGTGCCGACGTGGGGCGTGTCCAGACGGGCCGTTTTGGTGCCGATATGCAGGTCGAGCTGGTGAACGACGGACCTTTCACCATCGTCCTCGACACCGACGAGCTCTAATTCGAATGGAGGGCAGGCGCGGGCGCGACGCGCGACGGTTCGCGACCGCTCATGCCCGAATCGGATCGCCTATGGAATTCCTCCTTTTCGCAGTCCGCGATTGGAAGAAATCCATAGGCGATCTTTTATCGGCATAGTCAATCCTGGGCTCATGTCCGATGCGCTGGGCTCATGCTCGATGCGGCCTTGAGAAAGACCTCGTCTCCCTGCTATACTCCAACGCGTTTGTCTATCTTGGGCGCATTCTGTCTATACGGCGCCCTGCTGGAGGCCATAGCATGGAAGAGATGGAAGTCAATCACGTCGCGGAGATCCAGGAGAAGCTGACCGGGATGGTCGGCGACCGCGTGAAGGTCAAGGCCAACATGGGCCGCACCCGCGTCATCGAGCGTATGGGCATCATCAAGAATGTGCATCCTGCCGTCTTCATCATCGAGGTCGATGAGCGTCGCGGCCGCAAGTCCCGTCAGTCGTATCAGTACGTCGACGTTCTGACCGGCACCGTCGAGCTGTTCGACCCCGAGACCGGCGAGCATATCTTCACCCCGTTCGGCACGCAGCTCGAGGAGCACTAAATGCCCGCGCCGAACCCCGCGTTCGACCCGCTTCGCGCGGCGGGCGTCCGCGCCGAAGCCCCCCAGGGCCGCTTCATGCTCATCACCGCCCCGGCGAAGATCAATCTCTATCTGGGCGTTCACGAGCAGACGGATGAGGAGGGCTACCACGGTGTCGACACGGTCATGACAACGTTGGACATCGCCGATACCCTCGCCATCGCGCCGTCCGATCGCCTTATGGTCAAGACGGTCCCGGAGGCCGATTTCCCGCAGGAGAGCAACAGCGCCTATAAGGCCGCCGTCGCGATGGGGGAGGCCTTTGGCCGCGAGCCGAATTTCGCGATTCTCATCGATAAACACATCCCCATCTGCGCCGGCTTGGGCGGCCCGTCCACCGATGCCGCCGCAACCATCATGGGCATCTGCCGTTACTGGGGCGTCGATCCGCGCGATGAGCGCATCGACGCGGTGGCGCGCTCGATCGGCGCAGACGTTCCGTTCTTCCTCTACGGCCCGCCCGCGCACCTCGATGGTCGCGGCGATACGATGCGCGAGATGTTCCGGCCGCTCACCGGCACCCCGGTTGCCCTGGTCAAGCCCATGACGGGCGGTGTCTCCACCGTCGAGGCCTATCGTCGCTTCGACGAGAGCCCGGTGCCTGCGGGCGAGCTCGAGCCCATGCTCGACGCGATGCGCGCCCACGACGAGGACGCCGTTTTCTCACACGTCTCGAACAACCTCGCCCCGGTGGCGCGCGAGCTGTGCCCCGAAATCGGCGAGATTCTCGATTGGCTGCGCGAGCAGCCGGACGTCCGGGCGGTCAATATCTGCGGATCAGGTGCCACCGTTTTTGCCGTCTGCAAAACGCAGATGGCGGCCGAAAAGATCGGCATTGCCGCTATGAAGGAGCACGGATGGTGGGCCCAAGCTGCGAAGATGGAAAAAAGTGGACCTTTTATCGCTGTGGGCTAGCATTGGAAGAAATCTTCTGATACTATAACCGAGCTACGGGTTGTGGCTCAGCTTGGTAGAGCACCGCGTTCGGGACGCGGGGGTCGCTGGTTCAAATCCAGTCAACCCGACCATTGCATTGCAAAGGGTCGCCTTCGGGCGGCCCTTTTTGCGTATCTGCGGGCAAACCTCCTCCCGTGATCATGGGCGGCCGTCCGTACATGAATTCGCTGCCCGCAAGTTCGGCATCGCGTCGCATTCGTAGCCTGCGTTCGCCACCGCCGTCGCGTTCGTCGCCATACATCGTGCGGGGAGGAATATCTTCTCGCAGGTCCAAAAATACCCCATACGCCGCTTACCGACTCTTAACCGAACGGGCCCGTTGCCCGTGTAGAATTGTCAAATGTTGTGCAGAGTCGTGATGGCGGGTTATACTCTTTCGAGCTAGCGCGCGGCGCATATCGCGCATGTCACGCCAAACGGAAAGTTTCTGGAGGAAATGGTATGTTCCCTAAAGGTTTTGAGTGGGTTGTCATCCTCATCGTCGCCCTGCTGATCTTCGGCCCCAAGAACCTGCCGAAGCTCGGCAAGTCCCTGGGCAAGACGGTCAAGAACATCCGTGAGGGCATGTCCGGTGACGACGAGCAGCAGGCCGAGGAGGCCGAGGTCGTCGAGGAGGACGACGAGGTCGCCCAGCTCGAGGCTCAGCTTGCCGAGGCCAAGGCCAAGAAGGAAGCCGCGGCCGCCAAGGACGCCGAGTAACCCGCGTACACAAGGGTTGATCGCGGCCGGTTGACCCGTCAGGGTTCGCCGGTCGCTTTGCTGTTATTTCTGCACACACACGCTAAGAGGGGATCGTCGCATGGACGTAAGCCAGATCGTACTGACTGCCGAGGGCCGCAAGAAGCTCGAGGAGGAGCTCGCGTATCTCGAGGGCGAGAAGAGCCGTGAGATCGTCGAGCACATCAAAGAGGCCCGTGCATTCGGCGACCTTTCCGAGAACGCCGAGTACGATGCCGCCAAGGAGGACCAGGCTCGCAATGCCGCCCGCATCGCCGAGATCCGCGCCACCCTGGCCAACGCTCAGGATGCCGTTGCCGGTTCCAGCATGATCGTCTCCATCGGCAGCGTCGTCACGCTGATCGACGGCGAGGGCGAGGCCTCCGACTTCACCATCGTCGGTACCACCGAGACCAACGTTCTCGAGCACAAGATCTCCAACGAGTCCCCGGTCGGTCGTGCCATCATCGGCCACGGCGAGGGCGAGAGCGTCGAGGTCGTGCTTGCAAACGGCAAGACGCGCGTCTACACCATCGCCAAGATCTCGCGCTAGGGTTCGTTCGAATCCTAGCGCGCAACTCCGCTCCTTGACGCCGCATGGCGCCAGGGGGCGGTTTTCGTTTGAAGCCCCTTCACGGTACGCTTGATGAGCGATTGCCGTGTCGAAGAACAGCCGGGCCACGGTCCGGCACCACGAGAGGAGTCACCGAGATGGCCGAGAACCTCGAAGCCGCCGAGCCCGCCAACATCCTGAACGACGAGCGCGCCCGTCGCCTCGCCGACCGCGCCGCCCTGTACGCCGCTGGCAAGAATCCCTACCCGGAGCGTTCTTCCGTGACCGATCACGCCGCCGACCTGCTCGACCGTTATGAGCATCTCGCCAACGAGGAGGTCGCCTCCGAGACCGTCACCATCGGCGGTCGTGTCGTGGCCAAGCGTGGTCAGGGCAAGATCATGTTCATCGTCGTGCGCGACCCCTCCGCCGACATCCAGCTCTTCTGCCGCGTGAACGATGTGGAGGAGGAGTCCTGGGAGGTTCTGAGGGAGCTCGACCTCGGCGATATCGTCCAGGCGACCGGCCAGGTGACGCGCACCAAGCGCGGCGAGCTCTCCGTCGCTCCGCGCACCGCCCAGCTGCTCTCCAAGGCGGTCCGTCCGCTGCCCGAGAAGTTCCACGGCCTTTCCGACAAGGAGACCCGTTACCGTCAGCGCTACGTCGACCTCATCGTGAACGAGGACGTGCGCGAGACCTTCCGCAAGCGCTCCGCCATCGTCTCCGCCTTCCGCCGCTACATGGAGGACAACGGCTACATGGAGGTCGAGACCCCCATCCTGCAGTCCATTCAGGGCGGCGCCACGGCCAAGCCGTTCATCACGCACTTCAACGCGCTCAACCAGGAGAACTACCTGCGTATCGCCACCGAGCTGCATCTCAAGCGCCTGCTCGTGGGCGGCTATGAGCGCGTGTTCGAGATCGGCCGCATCTTCCGTAACGAGGGTATGGACCTTACCCACAACCCCGAGTTCACGACCATGGAGGCCTATCGCGCCTACTCCGACCTCGAGGGCATGAAGGAGCTCGCCGAGGGCGTCATCAAGGCCGCCGCGCGTGCCATTGGCCTGGAGGGCATGATCGACTACCAGGGCCAGGCCATCGACCTGTTCTCCCCGTGGCCGTCTCGCCCCATGACCGACGTCGTTTCCGAGGTTCTGGGCCGCACCATCACCATCGATACGCCCGTCGAGGAGCTTCGCGCCGCCTGCGACGAGCACGACATCGAGTACAAGCCCGAGTGGACCGCCGGTAAGCTCATTGCCGAGCTGTTCGACGAGCTGGGCGAGGCCATCCTCATCAACCCGACCTTCGTCGTGGATTACCCCGTTGAGGTTTCCCCGCTGGCCAAGCGTCACGAGGACGACCCGCGCCTCACGCACCGCTTCGAGCTCTTCATCGCCGCCCACGAGTACGCCAACGCGTTCTCCGAGCTCAACGACCCGGTCGACCAGGCCGAGCGCTTCGCCGCGCAGATGGAGGAGAAGGCCGGCGGCGACGACGAGGCCATGGAGTACGACGAGGACTACGTGCGCGCCCTCGAGTACGGCATGCCCCCGGCGGGCGGCATCGGCATCGGCATCGACCGCGTGGTCATGCTGCTCACCAACTCCACGTCCATCCGCGACGTCCTGCTGTTCCCGCACATGAAGCCCGAGAAGGGCTCCAAGTCCGGCGCCGCTGCTGCCAAGGCCGCCCAGATGGCCGAGGCCGCGGGTGCCGCGAGCCCGTTCCTCACGCCCATGAAGCCCACGAACGACTACTCCAAGGTGGTCGTCGAGCCGCTGTTCGAGGATTTCGTCGACTTCGATACCTTTGCCAAGAGCGACTTCCGCGCCGTGAAGGTCAAGGACTGCGTGGCCGTTCCCAAGTCCAAGAAGCTGCTGAACTTCACCCTGGACGACGGCTCCGGTACCGACCGCACGATCCTTTCCGGTATTCATGACTACTACGAGCCGGAGGACCTGATCGGCAAGACGCTCATCGCCATCACCAACCTGCCTCCGCGCAAGATGATGGGCATCCCCAGCTGCGGCATGATCATTTCCGCCGTGCACGCCGAGGCCGAGGGCGACGAGACTCCTGAGCGCCTCAACGTGCTGATCGTGGATGATTCCATCCCGGCGGGCGCCAAGCTGTACTAGGTTAGTTTTGCCGTCCTGGCGAACAGCTGCCCCCTGCAGGTTGCCCCAATTCTGAGACAGTCCCCACAACTCAATTTAGGGACAGTCCCTAAATTGAGGCCGCCGACGGATGCTTGAGGCTGACGCTGGATACTTGAGGTTGGCTCTGGGTGCCGAATGGCCTCCGAACGCCGACCGAAGTCAAATGAAAGTCACGTTTCCGCCCCTGGAAACGTGACTTTTGTTATGTCTCGATGAAGGATGGGGTCGGCTGCAGCCGGACCGGGGCTGGTTGCGGTCGCCCCAACGCTGGCTGGGGCCGATTTCGCCCGTCGGACGTGAGCGAGGGGCCTCTCGTCGAGTGCGGACTGGTTTCCTCGGCTGAACTCTGGGAATATATAAGCCGTATGCCTAATGTCCGTACCAGATGCGCCAAGGAGGCACCCATGGACTACAAGATCACCGGCTATGAGCCCGCCAAGCTGTTCCATTACTTCGAGGAGATCAGCGCCATTCCGCGCGAGTCCGGTAACGAGAAGCAGATCAGCGATTACCTGGTGGCGTTCGCCAAGGACCACGGCCTGTGGGTCTATCAGGATGATGTCCATAACGTGATCATCAAGAAGGCCGCCTCCGCCGGTGCCGAGGACAAGCCCGCCGTCATACTGCAGGGCCACATCGATATGGTGTGCGACAAGCTCGGCTCCGTCGAGCACGATTTCACCAAGGACGGCATCGACCTCGTGGTGACCGACGGTGTCCTCACCGCCAACGGCACCACCCTGGGCGCCGACAATGGCATTGCGGTCGCGCTCATGCTCACCGTGCTCGATGACGACTCCCTGGCCCATCCGGCCCTCGAGTGCGTCTTCACTACCGACGAGGAGTCCGGCCTCGTGGGCGCCGAGACCCTCGACAAGTCCCAGATCGACGCCCGCACCATGATCAACCTCGACTCCGAGGAGGAGGGCGTGGCCACCGTCAGCTGCGCCGGCGGCGTCGTTGTTACCTACACCCGACCCATCACGCGCGAGCACAAGTCCGGCAGCGTCCTCACGCTTGAGATCTCCGGCCTTCTTGGCGGTCACTCCGGTGCCGACATCCACCTCGAGCGCGGCAACGGCAACCTCATCATGGCCC
This sequence comes from Collinsella intestinalis, assembly GCF_902364775.2. Lineage (GTDB taxonomy): Bacteria > Actinomycetota > Coriobacteriia > Coriobacteriales > Coriobacteriaceae > Collinsella. The sequence goes on from NZ_CABJEU020000001.1 coordinate 422,991, forward strand.
GCATCGTCGAGCGCCTCATGATCGCTGGTGAGCCTGCCCTGGTGAGCTTCAACGGCGGCACCAAGGACAACGCCATCAACCGCGAGTGCAAGGTCGAGCTCGTTTACGCCGATCACGCCGCCGCCGAGGCGGGCGCTGAGCTCGCCCGCGAGATCGCCGCGAAGGTCGCCGCCGAGCTCGAGACCTACGACCCCGGTTTCACCTGCGATGTCGTAATTGCCGATGACGCCGAGGTCGAGGCCATCAACGAGGACACCGCGCTCGCCTTTGTGCGCGCCATCCGCCTCGCCCCCAACGGCGTGATGCGCCGCAACCTGGCGGCCGACGGTGCCGTTGACGTCTCCTCCAACATCGGCGTTGTCGCCACGTCCGATGACGAGGCCAAGATCTTGCTGTCTCCGCGTTCCTCCATCACCTCTCTGCAGGAGGAGTTCAAGGATCGCCTGCAGACCCTCGCCGACGTCCTGGGCTTCGACGCCAAGTTCGAGTTCGAGTACCCGGGCTGGAGCTACGCCGAGCACTCCCCGGTGCGTGACGTCTTCCTCGAGAGCTACCGCGAGCTGTTCGACGCCGAGCTTCGCATCGAGTCCATCCACGCGGGCCTTGAGTGCGGTCTGTTCGCCGAGGCCCTCGACGGCCTGGACGCCATCGCCGTCGGTCCGACCCTGAAGGACGTTCACACGCCCGATGAGTCCATGGAGCTCGCCTCCTCCGAGCGCTTCTACACCCTGCTCGTCGACGTGCTCAAGCGCCTCGCCGCCTAATGTCTCAATTGGGGACAGGTACAAACTGAGCCGTCTTCCCTAGGGATGCGAAAGGCCCGCAGCGATGAAGTTCGCTGCGGGCTTTATTCGATATGGGCGCGAGCAGCGGTGCTGTTCCTTGCGTCAGATGTCGCGTTTTGACCTCAATCGGTTATCATGGTGCGCCATTGGGTACACGTTTTTCGATAACACGCCACGAGCATAAACGAGGTAGACGCATGTTGGACCGATTCACCGATCGAGCGCGCAAGGTCATGTCGCTTGCGAAAGAGGAGGCTCGAGCGCTCAAGACCTCCAAGGTCGGCACCGAGCATTTGCTGCTCGCCCTGGCCAAGGAGCAAGAGGGCGTGGCGGCCGAGGCCCTGCGCGATCTCGAGATCACGTACGACGACATCCTCGAGCAGCTGAACGAGATCCATAAGGCCGCACCTTCGGAGCCTGAGCCCGAGGACGCCAAGCTCGCATTCACGCCGCTCGTCATCTCGGTGATGGAGAAGAGCTTCCGCCTGGCGCGCGAGAACAACCAGACCTATGTCTCCACGGAGCACCTGCTACTCGCCATTGTGAGCGAGGGCAACGGCCTGGCCGTGGACATCCTGCGCCGCCTGGGCGTTTCGGGTGCGAGCGTCCGCGGTGCCGTGGAGAAGCTCACGGCCAAGGACCAGGGCAAGCAGCGTCCCCTGGCGGGCGCCGGCTCCGGTCGTCCGGGTGCGGGCCTGCCGTTCTTCGGCGGCGGAGCGCAGGGCCAGACCGGTGGCAAGCCGGAGAGCGTGCTCGCGCAGTTCGGCACCAACCTCACGCAGGAGGCGCGCGAGGGCAAGCTCGATCCGGTCATCGGCCGAGAGAAGGAGATCTCCCGCATGATGGAGATCCTTTCTCGCCGTACCAAGAACAACCCGCTCATCCTGGGTGACCCTGGTGTGGGCAAGACCGCCATCGTCGAGGGCCTGGCGCAGGAGATCTCCGCCGGCAACGTCCCCGAGAACCTCATGGGTCAAAACATCTGGACGCTCGACCTGCCCGGGCTGGTGGCCGGTGCAAAATATCGCGGCGAGTTCGAAGAGCGCCTGAAGAGCGTGATAGCGGAGGCCACCGAGGCCGACGACATCATCTTGTTCATCGATGAGATGCACACGCTGATCGGCGCGGGCTCCGCGGAGGGCTCAATCGACGCGAGCTCCATGCTCAAGCCGGTCCTCGCGCGCGGCGCCTTCCAGATTATCGGCGCCACCACCGCCGAGGAGTTCCGCAAGTACCTGGCAAAGGACCCGGCGTTCGAGCGCCGTTTCCAGGCCATCGACGTGGACGAGCCGGGCGTGCCCGACACCGTGGCGATCCTTACCAAGCTCGCGCCCAAATATGAGGAGCACCACCACGTCCGCTACACGCAGGCGGCCCTTGAGGCGGCGGCGAGCCTCTCGGCCCGCTACATCCAGGACCGCTTCCTGCCCGACAAGGCGATCGACCTCATCGACGAGGCCGGCGCCCGCGCTCGCATCGCGCGCAACAAGGCGCCCGAGCCCGTGCGCGAGGCCGAGGCCCGCGTGGTCGAGCTCAAGGCCACCGTCGAGGAGGCGAGCGCCGCGGACGACATGAACCGCGCCGCCGAGGCCAAGGAACAGCAGCAGGCTGCCGAGATCGCCCTGGGCGAGGCCCGTGCCGCCTGGAACGCCGAGCTTGATGCGAGCCCGGTTGTCATCGATGTGCCCCAGATCGCCGACATCGTCTCGGTGACCTCGGGTGTGCCCGTCTCGTCGCTCACGGAGGACGAGAGCCGTCGCCTGCTCGCCTGCGAGGGCGCGCTCAAGACGCGCATCATCGGGCAGGACGAGGCCGTCGCCGCCGTCGCGAAGGCGATCCGGCGCAGCCGCAGCCCGCTCAAGGACCCGCGTCGTCCCGGCGGTTCCTTCATCTTCCTCGGTCCCACGGGCACCGGCAAGACCGAGCTCGCCAAGACGCTCGCCGAGTACCTGTTCGGCAGCAAAGACGCGCTCATCAGCTTCGACATGTCCGAGTTCGGTAGCCAGTACGAGGTCTCCAAGCTCATCGGTTCGCCCCCGGGCTACGTGGGTCACGAGGAGGGCGGCCAGCTCACCAAGGCCGTGCGCCGAAACCCCTACTCGGTCGTGCTGTTCGACGAGATCGAGAAGGCGCATCCCGATATCTTCAACATCCTGCTGCAGGTGCTCGACGAGGGCCGCCTGACCGACAGCCAGGGCAAGACCGTTGATTTCCGCAACACGGTCGTCATCATGACGAGCAACGTGGGAGCCCGCGAGATCGCGCAGGATTCGAGCGTGGGCTTTGGCACCACGGGGGAGGCCGGTCTTACCGCCGACGAGATCCGCGGCCGTGCGATGGGGGAGCTCAAGCGCCTGTTCCGCCCCGAGTTCATCAACCGCGTGGACGATATCGTGGTGTTCCAGAAGCTCGCCGGGGAGAGCCTCACGCGCATCGCCGAGCTGCTCGTCGACGACCTGCGCCAGCGCTTGATCGCCAACGGGATGAATATCGTGGTGACCGACGCCGCGCTCGACAAGATCGTGCGCGAGGGTACCGACCTTACCAATGGCGCTCGTCCGCTGCGCCGTGCCATCCAGCGCCTCATTGAGGACCCGCTGTCCGAGGAGCTGCTGGCGGGCGAGTGGTCCGCGGGCGATACGGTCCAGTGCGACCTTGCCGACGGCGAGCTTGTGTTCACCCACGTTGCCGGCGAAATCCCCGCTCCTCGTGCGATCGGTGAGCTTGGTGCGGGTTTTGACGCCTCAGCGCCGCGCCGCTCCACGAGCGCCCCGCGCACCGCAAGCACCTCCGGTGGGCTCGTCCAATCGGGCGCCGGCGCGCACTGAGTCATCGGCGCGCGCTGAGTCATGTGAAATTGCGAGCCTCGAGCGGCCAGTCGGATAGATTTCCGGCCGGCCGCTTTGCAGTCGGCTCGTCTGACCCAGCCGTCAACCGCGTCTGTCTGACCCTTTCGTTCCGCAGGCGTGGTGGCATCGTAACTTTTCTGCAAATCTGAAGAGGGCCCTGCGATTCGTGCGACAATAAAATGAGCGAGAAACAAGGGAGGTCCGCCGTGGAACAGAAAAGCACCGACGAGCGCATGAAAGAGGCCGTCCGCCTCACCGCCCCGGGGCAACCGCTGAGGACCGCCCTCGATATGATCATCGCGGGCCACATCGGCGCGCTCATCTGCGTGGGCGATACCGAGGCCGTGCTTGCCGCCGGCAACGATGGCTTTCCGCTGAACATTTCCTTCACGAGCAACCGACTTTTCGAGCTCTCCAAGATGGATGGCGCGATCGTCATCGACGGCGGACTCAACAAGATCCTGCGCGCCAACTTCCACCTGAATCCGGATCCCTCGCTCTCCACGAACGAGACGGGCATGCGCCATCGCACTGCGGCCCGCATGAGCGTGCTCACCGACGCCACGATTATCTCGGTGTCCGAGCGCCGCGGCGTGGTGAACGTCTATGTGGATGGTAAGTCCTATCAGATTCAGCCGGTGACCGAGATCATGAGCTCGGTGAACCAGCTCGTTTCCACGCTGCAGACCACGCGCTCCTCGCTCGACCGGTCGCTCCTGCGCCTCACGGCACTCGAGCTGGACGACTACGTCACGCTGGCCGATATCACGAGCATCTTTTCGAGCTTCGAGATCATGGAGCAGGCCAAGGTGGAGCTCCAGAACTGCATTGCCAAGTTGGGCAACCAGGGAAAGCTCGTGCAGATGCAGCTTGAGCAGCTCGCCGGCGCCGGTATGGAGACCGAATACAGCCTCATGATTCGCGACTATGCGGCCGATGCCTCCGAGGAGAATGCCGAGCGCGTGCGACAGGTGTTTTCGTCGATGTCGGCCCAGGACCTCACGAGTCCCAGCAAGGTCGCCATGGCCCTTGGCTTTGAGGACCTCGACGAGGACTCCGTCATGTCCCCGCTTGGTCTGCGCACCTTGTCGCGCGTATCCGTCGTGCGCGACGGTGTGGCAGAGCGCATCGTGGATGAGTACGGTTCGCTGCAGGATCTTATGGATGACATCAAGAACGATCCTGACCGCTTGGGCAATTTCGGCGTCAACAACCCTGCGATTCTCGCGGATTCGCTCGCGCGGATGCATGGCAGCAAGCGCGAGGCTTAAGGTCCTCGGGTGCTGGGCTGTGCGCTCCGTTGGCCTCGCATGGGGTCGGGGTGTACGGGTTTGATCGATGAAGAGTGCGAGAGGGGCGCGGGTGCGCCTCTTTCGCGTTGAAGGGGAGGGAAGCATGGCCGAGGACATGACGCGCGCCTGCGCGATTATCGTGGCGGGCGGTTCGGGTACGCGTTTTGGCAATCCGGGCGGAAAACTGTTGATCGAAGTCGCCGGTAAGCCGCTCATTACCTGGACGCTCGAGGCGTTTGACGCGGCCGAACGCGTGTCGCGCATTGTTGTGGTGTGCCCACCCGATAAGTCCGATGAAATGCAGCGCCGCGCCGTCGAACCGTATTCGTTCTCGACGGCCATCGCGTTCGCGCCCTCTGGCGCCGAGCGGCAGGATTCAACCCGCAACGGCTTGTTTGCAGTTCCGGCCGACTGCGAGATCGCGCTCGTGCACGACGCCGCCCGTCCGCTGATTTTGCCCGAGACCATCGACGCCGCCATCGAGGCGCTGATTGCCGGAGATGATGCGGGGCCGGATGCCCTTGTGGATGCGGGGGACGCCGAGGCTGCTGGTAATCCCGCGGAGAAGAGCGCCTGCTCGACTGCCGCCGACTTTCGTCGGGGGCATGCTCTTGACGGTGTGGTGTGCGGTCAGCCTGCGGTCGACACGCTTAAGGTCATCGATGAGGCCGGCTGCTTTGTAGAGACCCCGCCGCGCGCTCGGTTCTGGACAGTGCAGACTCCGCAGGTCTTTTGGACTAAATCCCTGATCAGAGCATATGAATGGGTCGATCGCACGGGTTTTGTGGGCACCGATGACGCATCTCTGGTCGAGGGGATGGGCGGCCGCGTGTGCGGGTTCGAGGCCCCGCGCGACAACCTCAAGGTTACGTTGCCCGAGGATCTGGCGCCGGTCGAGGCGGCTCTGCGCGCCCGACTTCGTGGGTGACCATGGCGATGCGTTCGGTTTTGCGGGCTGCTCTTTCGATGTAAGCGCTTCCGCGGCGTTCGATGTTGAGCTGGAGAGTGCTTGTTGAGGTTTTTCGTATCGTATTTCGATATCTTGAAGTAGGCCTTCGATTTCCAGGGCAAAACCGCAGCTTGCGACTGCCTGAAATGGCGGACTATCCGGGATTTCTCAAAAGTGATACGAAAAACCTCAAGAAGACGCCGAGCGATCGCCGAGCTTTCGATTTGAAACGAAAAAGCGTCGCAGGGTATATCCTTAGTCCGTGCATTTTGTGAAATGGGGGGCAGCATGGCATCGAATCTGCGCATTGGCCATGGATACGACGTACACCGCCTGGTGGAGGGGCGCCGCTGCATCATCGGTGGCGTGGATATCCCGCACAGCAAGGGCCTGCTCGGCCACAGTGACGCCGACGTGCTCGCGCACGCCCTGGCCGACGCCATCTTGGGCGCTTGCCGTGGTGGCGACATTGGCAAACTCTTCCCCGATACGGACCCGGCCTACGCCGGGGCCGATTCGCTCAAGCTCCTCGCCGCGGTGATGGAGCATGCCCGCGGCTTGGGCTACGAGTTCATCGATGCCGATTGCACTATCGCTTGTCAGGAGCCCAAGATCGGTCCACACCGCGAGGCCATGCGCGAGAATTTGGCCCGCGCCATCGGCTGCCCGGTCGAAAACATCGGCGTCAAGGCCACGACCACCGAAAAGCTCGGTTGGGAGGGCGAAGGCGAGGGCATAGGCGCCTGGTCCGTTTGCCTCCTCGAGCGATGTAGCTAACAGAAGTGCCCGCGGCGGCCCGTCGCTTTGCCCTATCCCGGGCGTATCCCCGCGCCCGATGAGGTAGAAGTCTGCGCTTCTGCAAGGTAGCCCGCTCGTATAGACTATGCAAGGAAGACAACGATGTGGTCGAGGCGGGGCATATCGTCCGCGCGCAGTTTGCGCATGAGCCGAAGCGTCCCGTGGGCGCTTCGTGCGAGCCAGGACTGTTTGAGCACGGATGATATGCCCCGCCCCGCCCCGGAGGAGATACCCATGAAGATCTACAACAGCGCCACTCATCAAAAAGAGGACTTCCGTCCCATCGAGGAGGGCAAGGTCCGCATGTACGTGTGCGGCCCCACCGTCTACGACAACATCCACATCGGCAACGCCCGCACCTTCATCAGCTTCGACGTGATCCGCCGCTGGCTGATCGCGAGCGGCTACGAGGTGACGTTCGCCCAGAACCTCACCGACGTGGATGACAAGATCATCAACCGCGCCAACGAGCAGGGTCGCACCGCCGAGGAGGTCGCCACCGAGTTCTCCGACAAGTTCATCGGTGTCATGCGCGCCGCCAACGTGCTCGACCCGGATGTGCGCCCCCGCGCCACCAAGGAGATCGGCGCCATGATCGGCATGATCAAGACGCTGATCGAGGGCGGTCACGCCTATGCGGCCGACAACGGCGACGTGTACTTCTCCGTGCGCAGCGACCCATCTTACGGTGAGGTCTCCGGCCGCAATATCGACGACCTCATGGTGGGCGCCCGTATCGAGGAGAACGAGGACAAGCGCGACCCGCTGGACTTCGCCCTGTGGAAGGCCGCCAAGCCCGGCGAGCCTTCCTGGAAGAGCCCGTGGGGCGAGGGCCGTCCCGGCTGGCACACCGAGTGCGCCGCCATGGTGCACCGCTATCTGGGCACCCCCATCGACATCCACGGCGGCGGTTCCGACCTCGCCTTCCCGCATCACGAGAACGAGTGCGCCCAGGCCACCTGCGCCTGGCATGAGGGTTTTGCCAACACCTGGATGCACACGGGCATGCTGCTCGTCGACGGCGAGAAGATGAGCAAGAGCCTGGGCAACTTCTTCACCCTGGCCGAGGTGCTCGAGAAGCACTCCGCCGCCGCCCTTCGCCTGCTCATGCTGCAGACCCACTACCGCAGCCCGCTCGACTTCTCCTGGGAGCGCCTTGAGGGCGCCGAGAACTCGCTCGCGCGCATCGCGGGCACCTGCCGCAACCTCAAGTGGGCGGCCGACCACGCGGAGGGGGAGCCGAACGCCGAGCTCGCCGATGCGCTGACCGCCGCCATGGAAAAGGCCGCCGCCGACTACGAGGCCTGCATGGATGACGACTTCAACACCGCCGGCGCCGTGGCCGCCTACTTCCAGCTCGTGACCGAGGCCAACAAGTATCTCGAGCAGGCCGCCGGCGCCGTGGACGAGGACGCCGCGCGCGTCTGCGCTGCCGTCATCAGCGGTGCGCTCGCGCAGCTGGGTGTCGAGCTTCCCGTGATCGAGGAGCCGCTGCCCGCCGAGCTCGCAGGCGTGGCCGCCGAGCTCGTGGGCTTCGAGGGCGATGACGTGGATGCGGCCGCCGAGGCCATCCTTGCCGCCCGCGCTGCCGCTCGTGCCGCCAAGGACTGGGGCACCGCCGACGCCATCCGCGATCGCCTGAAGGAGCTTGGCCTCGCCATCGAGGACACCGCCGCCGGCTCGCGTATCAAGCGGGCCTAATCCGCGCTTCAATGTGGGGTCAGTCCCCACATTGGGTCAGTCTCCACATTGAGGTGAGCGCCAACGTGAAATGTCGCGCCGCATCCGGGGTGCCCGGGTGCGGCGTGCGTGTGTTATGAGCGCGCGGGCGTGGGGGACGGGTGCATTTTGCGCACCGAGATGTGACAATGTCAGCGAGTGAATCGCTTTGAAAGGGGCCGAGATGGCACAGAAGAAGCGCCCGCAAAAGGGCGGCGATAATCAGGGAAAGCCGAGGCGCGGGGCCGATGCCCGCGCGAAGGGCGCGCAGGGACGCGGGGCTAGGTCTACGGCCCAGCAGCGCATGCCTCAGGCGTCTCGGACCCAGCAGACCGCAGCGCCTCAGCGCCGCGACGTCCACGCCGCCGAGGGTAATTACATCGAGGGGCGCCGTGCCGCGTTTGAGGCGCTGCGAACCGGCTTTCCCATCAAGCGCGCGCTGATCGCGCAGGGTGTGGAGAACGAGCCGGCCATCCGCGACTTGCTCGCCGGCCTTGGCAAGGCGGGCGTGAGCGTCAAGAGTGTGCCCCGCACTCAGCTCGATGCGATCTCGAGCCACGGCGCACATCAAGGCATCGTTCTCGAGGTTGGCAAGTTCCCCTATGCCGACCTCTCCGATATCATCGCCGCCGCACCGGCCGATGCGCCCGCACTCGTGGTGGTGCTCGACCATGTCACCGACGCCGGCAACTTCGGCGCCATCGTGCGCTCTGCCGAGGTTGTGGGTGCGGCCGGCGTGGTGCTTCCCAACAAGCGGTCGGCCGAGGTCACCGTCGCAACGTACAAGACCTCCGCAGGAGCCGTCATGCACCTGCCCATTGCGCAGGTTCCCAACATTGCCCGTGCTCTCGAGGACCTCAAGTCCGCCGGATTTTGGGTCGGCGGCGCCACCGAGCACGCGGAGGATGTGTGCTGGGATGCCCCGTTTGAGGGCCGCGTGGCGCTCGTCATGGGGTCGGAGGGCGACGGTATCTCCCGACTGGTGCTCGATACCTGTGACTTCACCACCAAGTTGCCGCAGCGCGGGGAGACCGAGAGCCTCAATGTCGCGCAGGCCGCCACGGCCCTGTGCTTCGAATGGATGCGCCGCAACCGCGACTCACTAGCCTAGGAGCGCCCCATATCGCGGGCGTAAAATTTGCAGACACCGGAGATCTCCGAACGGAAGTAGAGGAAACGGGTCGTGACGAAGAAGAATCGACAGAAGTCAAAGGCCAAGCGTTTTGGCGAAGGTTCGGCCAAGCCGATCGTCGATGCCAGCACCTATGGTGTGGGCAATGCGTTCGCAGGTCTCGGCGCTTCGAGCACGCCCGTGCCGCCTCGCGGCGCTCGCTCGGGCAAGAAGGAGTTGCTCGTGGTCGACGGTTACAACGTCATCCACGCCACGCCGAAGTACGAGCGGCTCATGTTCGACCGCGGCGATCACCCTTATTCCAGCGATGTGTATGAGCGCGCCAGAACGGCCCTGATCGGCGACGTGGCCGCGTTTGCGGGCCGACAGTACGAGGCGGTCGTGGTGTTCGACGCCGCGGGCAACGTGTCGCCCGATCGCCCGAATCTTCCGCAGGGCGGCGTGCGCATCGAGTTCTCACCCACAGGCGTGACGGCAGATACGGTGATCCAGGATCTGTGCACCCGTGCGCGCGAGGAGGGGAGGGCCTGCTCGGTGGTGACAAGCGACGCGATGATCCAGGCAACCGTCATGGGCCATGGCGTGACGCGCGTCTCGGCTCGTATGCTCGTGGAGGAGATCGAGGATATGAACCGCGATTTCGAGCGCGCCCGCGAGGAGAACGTGGACATCAAGTTGACGCTCGGGAGCCGATTGAGCCCCGAATCCCTCGCCAAGCTGCAATCCTTGCGCGGCCGTTAGAGCTCGGCTATCCTAAACAAGCTTTGCGCGCCTGCGGCGCCCAAAGTGCCAGCGTGGCTCAACGGTAGAGCAACGGATTTGTAATCCGTTGGTTGCGGGTTCGATTCCTGTCGCTGGCTCCATAGAATGAAGAAGCCCGGTTCCCCAGCGGAACCGGGCTTTTTTCAACAAGTCGATGGGAATCGAACTCGATTGCGGACAGGCAATTGGATAGTGCTGCATCACGCAAAAGTAGAACCTGGTGATTTGAGACTTAAAAGAGAAAGGGCTATGTCGTCATATGTCGAACACAAGCAGATTGAGCCATCTACCTGCATTGCGATACGCCCGGGCACGTGTATATAAAACCTTTTGTTGACACGCTTACTTGCCACGTTCTATTATTCACTTCGCTCGAGCACAGAGCACCGCAAAAATGCAGCTTCGTGCGAGAGTTTGACAATGACTGGGGATGTGGCACAGCGGCAACTGCGGCGGACTGTAAATCCGCTCCCTCTGGGTTCATAGGTTCGAGTCCTATCATCCCCACCAGTCAGGCCTGTATAGCTCAGTCGGTAGAGCACTTCGTTGGTAACGAAGAGGTCACCAGTTCAAGTCTGGTTGCAGGCTCCATCTGGCGGTGTAGCTCAGTTGGTCAGAGCGCACGGTTCATACCCGTGTTGTCACTGGTTCGAATCCAGTCACCGCTACCAGGTAACTATGGCGGCTTCCGAGGAAACGAGGAGGCCGCTTAAGTTAAGTAGGGACTTGCTCCAAAAGGGAGCAACCTTTTCCAGAAGGAGGGCTTCATGGCCAAGGAAAAGTTTGAGCGCACTAAGCCGCATGTTAACATCGGCACCATCGGTCACGTTGACCACGGTAAGACGACCCTGACCGCCGCCATCACCAAGACTCTGTCTGAGACTGAGGGCTGCAAGGCCGACTTCACCGCCTTCGAGAACATCGACAAGGCTCCCGAGGAGCGCGAGCGCGGCATCACGATCTCCGTCTCCCACGTCGAGTACGAGACTGCCAGCCGTCACTACGCTCACGTTGACTGCCCCGGCCACGCCGACTACGTCAAGAACATGATCTCCGGTGCTGCTCAGATGGACGGCGCTATCCTGGTTATCGCCGCCACCGACGGCCCGATGGCCCAGACCCGCGAGCACATCCTGCTCGCCCGTCAGGTCGGCGTTCCTTACATCGTCGTTTTCCTGAACAAGTGCGACATGGTCGACGACGACGAGCTCATCGACCTCGTCGAGATGGAGACCCGCGACCTGCTCTCCGAGTACGAGTTCCCGGGCGACGATCTGCCGATCGTCCGCGGCTCCGCCCTCGGCGCCCTCAACGGCGAGGAGAAGTGGATGGACTCCATCCGCGAGCTCATGAATGCCGTTGACGAGTACATCCCCACGCCTGAGCGCGATAACGAGAAGCCCTTCCTCATGGCCGTCGAGGACGTCATGACCATTTCCGGTCGTGGTACCGTCGCCACCGGTCGTGTCGAGCGCGGCGAGCTCAAGCTCAACGACAACGTCGAGATCGTCGGCATCAAGGAGACCAAGTCCACGGTCTGCACCGGCATCGAGATGTTCCGTAAGTCCATGGACTTCTGCGAGGCTGGCGACAACGTCGGCCTGCTGCTCCGCGGCATCAAGCGCGAGGAGATCGAGCGCGGCCAGGTTCTGTGCAAGCCGGGTTCCGTTACCCCTCACACCAAGTTCACCGGTGAGATCTACGTCCTGACCAAGGACGAGGGTGGCCGTCACACCCCGTTCTTCGATGGTTACCGTCCTCAGTTCTACTTCCGTACCACTGACGTGACCGGTTCCGTCCGTCTGCCCGAGGGCACCGAGATGGCCATGCCTGGTGACCACATCACCATCACCGGCGAGCTCATCCACCCGATCGCCATGGAGGAGGGCCTGCGCTTCGCTATCCGCGAGGGTGGCCACACCGTGGGTTCCGGTATCGTCTCCACCATCATCGAGTAACTTCGGTTACCCGCTGATCTAGGCGTACTTGTAGGACCCGGCGCCGCAATTGGTGCCGGGTCCTTTTTCTGCCAGCCTTTACACTCGTGATTGGCTCGGCAAGGCGGCATTCCCGTATCTGCGCTGCCCCTTGATCGCTTTCTTTCTTCTGAGTTGCGTTCAAGTTGTGAATCTCGTTTGCAGAATAGATACGGTAATACCGTTGGCATTGACATCACATGATGGTCGATGGTAATGTTAGCGACCGTGCCCGTAGGGGCGGTAAATGGAGGTTTAGATACATGCGCACTATGGTTACCCTGGCTTGCACTGAGTGCAAGCGTCGTAATTACACGACCACCAAGAACAAGGCCAACATGCCTGATCGCATGGAGATCAAGAAGTACTGCCCTTGGTGCAAGAAGCACACGCTGCACAAAGAGACTCGCTAGTCTCTAAGCATACACGCCAGTAGTTCAATTGGTAGAGCAACGGTCTCCAAAACCGTCTGTTGAGGGTTCGAGTCCTTCCTGGCGTGCCAGTCTGTAATCGTAAGCCTCCTCGTGAGGCTTACGTTTTCTAAAGTCTAGGCGCAAACGCGCGGAGGTAAGCCACAATGGCCAACAACAAGAGCACCAAGAAGTCCGCTCAGAAGAAGACCGAGAAAAAGCACGGTCTGATCGCTCGCGGCAAGGCGTATCTGGCTTCTGTGCGCTCCGAGATGAAGCGCGTCGTGTGGCCCACTAAGAACGAGCTCGTCAACTACACGGTCGCGGTGTGCGCTTCGCTCATCGTTGTCGGTGTGACCATCGCGCTCCTCGACCTTGTCATCGGTCAGGGCCTCGTGCTCTTCGCAAGCCTGAGGGGGTAAGCAGATGTCCAAGCGTTGGTACGTCGTTCACACCTATTCCGGATACGAGAACCGCGTCAAATCCGATCTCGAACACCGCATCGAGACCATGGGCATGCAGGATCGTATCTTCGATATCCAGATCCCGACCGAGCATGTCACCGAGCTCAAAGAGGGTGGCAAGCGCGACGAGAAGGACGTCAAGATTTTCCCCGGCTATGTCCTCGTCCGTATGGAGATGGACGACGATGCCTGGACGTGCGTCCGCAACACCCCTGGTGTCACCGGTTTCCTCGGCGGCAGCGGCAAGCCCGCTCCGCTTTCCCGCGATGAGTACAACAAGATGATGCGCAAGACTGACAAGGGTTCTTCCGCTCCCAAGCGCGCTGTCGTGGATATCGAGGTTGATACTTCGATTCGCGTCACTAACGGTCCGCTCGCCGACTTCGACGGCAAGGTCTCCGAGGTTATGCCCGAGCAGGGCAAGGTCAAGGTCACGCTCCTCATCTTTGGCCGCGAGACGCCGGTCGAGCTTGGGTTCGAGCAGATTGAGGTCATCGCCTAGTTTCCGTGTTTGTCCGCGTGCCGCGCTTCGAGTCCGACCGCTCATCGGAACTCGTGCTTCTAACGCGAATGCGCTGACGATATATAGCTTTTTACGTTCATTCGTTGTTAAGGAAGGTGTGAGATGGCAGAGAAGAAGATTGCCACCGTCATCAAGCTTCAGATTCCGGCCGGCAAGGCCAACCCGGCTCCTCCCGTGGGCCCCGCCCTCGGTGCCGCCCAGGTCAACATCATGCAGTTCTGCCAGGCTTTCAACGCCGCCACGCAGGACAAGATGGGTGACATCATCCCGGTCGTCATCACCGTCTTCGAGGATCGTTCCTTCGACTTCGTGTGCAAGACCCCGCCTGCGGCTCACCTGATCAAGAAGGAGCTCGGTCTTAAGGGCGGCTCCGCCGTTCCTCAGCGCGACAAGGTCGGCCAGCTCACCGACGAGCAGCTCACCAAGATCGCCGAGATCAAGATGCCCGACCTCAATGCCAACGACATTGACGCCGCCAAGAAGATCGTTGCCGGCACCGCCCGCTCCATGGGCGTCACCATCGCCGAGTAACGCGCATCTCATCGCATTTCAGTAACTCTCGTGCCACAAGGGCACGTGAACGATGTGGGAGGGTTTTCCCGCTTGTACCACAGGAGGTAATGACATGGCTACCAAGCATGGCAAGAAGTTCCGTGAGGCCGCCGCTAAGGTTGACCGAGCTGCCGTCTACACGCCGCTCGAGGCCGTCAAGCTCGTGAAGGAGCTTGCTAACGCCAAGTTCGACGAGACCGTTGAGGCTCACTTCCGCCTCGGCATCGACACCCGTAAGGCCGATCAGAACATCCGTGGCTCCATCTCTCTGCCCCACGGCACCGGCAAGACCGTCCGCGTCGCCGTCTTCGCCGAGGGCGCTCAGGCCGAGCAGGCTGCTGAGGCCGGCGCCGATGTCATCGGTTCCGACGAGCTCATCGCTCAGATCCAGAAGGGCGAGATCAACTTCGACGCCGCCATCGCCACCCCGATGATGATGGCCAAGGTTGGTCGCATCGGTAAGATCCTCGGTCCCCGTGGCCTCATGCCGAACCCCAAGCTCGGCACCGTGACCATGGACGTCGTCAAGATGGTCTCCGAGCTCAAGGCTGGCCGCGTTGAGTATCGTGCCGACCGTTACGGCATCTGCCACGTTCCGCTGGGTCGCGTCTCCTTCGATGAGCAGAAGCTCGTTGAGAACTACGCTGCCCTCTACACCGAGATCCTGCGCGTCAAGCCGGCTTCCGCCAAGGGCAAGTACGTCAAGAGCATCTCTGTGTCCTCCACGATGGGCCCTGGCGTCAAGGTCGACTCCGCCGTCCAGCGCAACTTCATGGAGGCCTAAGCGATACTTCGCTTAACTCATTTGACTCGGAAACCCGGTTCGCCTCGTGCGAGCCGGGTTTTTCTTTTAGATCTTCAAAGATCGGGCTGAATATCTGGAATGCCCCATGCGACTAACAGGAAGAGCGATCTCCTCTGAGTGTTTCCTAAATATATATCTGAAACAGTACATCGACAGACATAGTACTGTGTGATACAGTTACCTCAACGTCAAGCAAGGGGAGGTGACCGATATGGCGAGCCGTGATGCCGTGAGCGATCTGATTCGAGGCAATATCGACGCCATCATTCTCAAAACACTGTCGAAGGGCGACAGCTATGGGTATGAGATTCTCAAATCGATTGGCACCGCGAGTTTGGGCGAGTATGAGATGAAGGAGCCTTCTCTCTACACGAGCCTCAAACGTCTCGAGGGTCAAAAGTTCGTTGAGAGCTTTTGGGGAAACGAGACGCAGGGCGCGCGTCGAAAATACTATCGGCTGACGGATGCCGGTGCTCAGGAGCTTGTCGAGGCAACTGAGCGTTGGGAGCGCGTCCGTGGAATCATTGACCGACTGTTGATCATGGATGGGAGCGAACAATGAATGAGCTTCGCATGTACGTTGAGCACCTGTTCGAAGGCAAGGTGCTTACTCCTGAGAACATCGAGCTAAAAGAAGAGATCTACGGCAATCTCGTTGCCCGCTACGAGGATTTGATCGCCGAGGGTGTTTCTGAAGAAGAGGCTCTCGAGCACACTAAGCAAAGCATGTCGAGTCTGGATGAAATCGATGAAGACATGGCATCTGATGATCCTTCGACTATCTCTTCTGCGGCCGCACAGGCCGAGGGCGCCGCTCAGGCAGATAGCTTTGTACAGACTGAGGAAAGCACGCAGCCTGACGTTACTTTGGCCGATGGTACCAAGGTTATTCCCGTGTCGGATGTTGAGGTCTCTGGGGAACAGGCTGTCCCTGAGCCGCAGCCTGAGAAGACCTTGGACACCGGCAAGGTTCTTAAGTACGGCTTGATCGCGTTTGCGCTCATTGTTCTTCTTGGAATCGGCGCCAAGCTCATGTTGGGATGTGTCGATGATGCGGCAGAGCGCGGGGAGGACCAGGCCTCCGTTGTCCAGGTCGATCCTTCGCCTTCGCCGCAGGGAAGCTCCAATTCGCAGGGGGCTGATGCGAATGCGGCTGACAATGCCATCACCGTTGATGAGAATGGTCGTGCGTGGATGGAGGGTGAGCCGGGGGATGAGCTGCTTGCCGCGGTTGTAGGGGCGACGTACTCCGATGCGACTCCCTATGTCGATACGAAGCTCGAGGATGCCGCTACGGTTGAGACTCTGTTGCATACGCTGCCGCTCGGCGATCTTGCCACGGATATCGACGTCACGAAGGGCTCGGGCGTGCTCAGCCTTGCGTACCGTGAAGTTCCCGAGGCATACGATGGCGATTCTGTCGATGTGACCCTCGCCTACAACGTCGCGGTGCTGTTCAGCACCATGCCGCTCGTAAATGAGATTCAGGTCACTGTCGCTGAGCAGGGCGAGCCGATGGATGAAAGCTACTATGTCTTCACGCGCGATGACGTTCAGGGCGCCTACGGTGTCATGCTCTCTCGTGAGATGGTGAACGAGAGTGGCTGGCGTCAGATCAAGGACGATCACCTCTACGCCCGCAAGTTCGCGGAGCGCTTGGTTGAGAAGGCTGAGCGCGAGTGGCGATAGGGTCCCAGTCAAACATGATGTAAAAAGTGCGCCCGTGACGTGATGCGTCGCGGGCGCTGATTCCTATACGAGCGCTGCGATTGCGCGTACTATGGCGTCCGCAGCGGCAGAGGTCTTTGACGTGTCCTCGACCTGCAGGATGATCTTGCCCTTGATACCGAGCTCCGAGATCTCGGAGAACAGGACGCGCGGGCCATCGATGACGGGGGAGACGCCCTCGCCGGCTTTGAGCGCCAGGGTGGCGAGCTGCTTGGCGAGATCGTCCATGTGCTGAGTATGGGCGCAGCCATCCTCGCCAACGCGCGGTACGGCGAACGGGACAACCACGCGGTTGGCCGGCAGAAGATGCACGAGGGCGGTCTTCGAAATGATTGAGTTGGGGATGATCACCGTTTGCCCCATGGCGTCGCGGATGGTGGTGTGACGCCAGGTCACGTCTTGAACGACGCCCGCCTCGGCACCGACCTCGATATTGTCGCCGGGCTTGACGATGCCCATGAAGGTCACCTGCAAGCCGCCGATGAGGTTGGACAGCGTATCTTGGAAGCCGAGTGAGACGGCGATACCGCCGACGCCAAGAGCGGCTACGAGCGCATTGGCGTTGACGCCAAAACATGCATCCAAGATGACGCTGATGCCCGTCGCCCAGATCACGCCGCGGGCGATATTGATGATGATGCTGGAGGAGGGCAGGGGATTGCTCTCCTGGTTGAGGTAGCGCTTGAGGATGCGCGTTGCTACGCGAGCGGCGACGGCGGTTACGAGTGCAAGGGCAAGTGCCCACAGCGAGCTTTGCACGAGCGGGATTTTGAAGATGGAGAACAGGCCTTCCACGGGAACTCCTCTGGTGCGTACAACGGGTTCGATTTGAATTCTCACACAACTGAGTGTTCCCAATCACGGGCGTTTTATGACGGGCGGCCGGGGCGTGCCGAGCCGGGCCAGAATCCGGCTCGACAAGCCCCGGCCGCCCGGATGCCATGTCGGATGCGTTAGGCTTCGGCCGACGATGTGCGTCCGCCGCGTTCCGAACGCTCGGCCATGCGTCGCGTGAATCGCATGAACAGCTCGTCGGACGCGGCGATCTGAGCATCGTTGTAGTGCGCCGAGGCCATGTTCTCGAGTACGAGCTCGTAGTCCTTGTCGGGGCGGAGCCAGTTGTGGACGTCGAAGCAATCGTCGATCTTCTCGAGGAAGGCCAGGCCGGCTTCGATGGCGGCCTCGCGGCGCTCGGCGCTCGCGTGAGCTGGCAACGTGTCCATGAGTCGGCTCACATGGAGGTATTCCTGCGTGAGACCGCGCTCGGGGATGGCGTGGAAGATGCGTTCGATTTCGGCGAGTTCGTCATCGGAGTACAGGTGCGCCGCCACGCCCATCGCGGTCTTGTCGTTGCCCGTGAGTGCGCAGAGCAAAAAGCCCTGTCCATGGCTTGTACGTTCGAAGTCTTCGATCGCCTCGAGTGCGCTGGCGGCGCGGGCGGGATAGTCGGGCTCGCCCTGGCCGGAGCGGATGCGTACGATGAGCTCGCGTTGCCGCTCGAGCTGGGCGATCTGCTCTTGAAGCTGCCTGTCGAGGTCGTCGAGCAAGCGATCGGACTCACCACAGCGCTCGTCGCCCTCGGCGCGTTCGGCGTCGAGGTCCTGAAGCATAGGGCCGATTTGCTCGAGCGAGAAACCGAGCGAGGCCAGCTGACGGATGCGAAGGAGGCGCAAGAGGTGCGTGGGCTCGTAATCACGATAGCCGTTATCGCCGCGCGGCGGCTCGGGCAGCAGGCCGATGGCGTGATAGTGCCGCAGGGTGCGGACGCTCACGCCTGCCATGCGTGCAAGCTCGCTGCTTTTCATCTGTGCTCCTCCGTGGGGTCGGTTGGTTTGGACTCATCGTGTGTTGTACCCACCGATAGTAAAAACCCAGACGTAACGTACGAGTCAAAGCACCCACAAATGCTCCATGCCCGCAGAAGGAAAAAGGGGAGTGGGCGCAAGTCACGCATGTGTGATTTGAATCCGCCCCAATCGCATCGAGATGGCATGAAAGTCACGAATGGGACCCGAAGTTCGTGACTTTGGATATGTTTCGGTGAAATGTGAGGCGGGGACGAGCGGGGAAGGGTGAAAACTCCCGTCGCCGCATGGGTCACTCGATCTAAGCTCCGAGGCAGCGATCGCGGAAGGCGGCGATTTCGTCCTCGGTCACGCCGAGCGTGTCAGTGAGGTAGCCCATGAACCCGCCATACGGTTCCAACGCACGCTCCATCGCCTCGAAATAACAGATGGAGGCGGGAGAATCCAGCGTGAGGTCGATGGGGGCGTAGAGGTTAGTGGCGAGGTAGTCGGCGAGAATATCATCGCGACTCACGCCGAGCATGGTCTCGATAAGCACCGAGCCCATGCCGCAGCGGTCGCGCCCCACGTAGCAATGCCAGAGAGCGGCGCCCTCCTCGACATCGAGCACCGCCCGCACAAAGGAGCGGTAACCGTTGATGCCCGTCTCGTCGATGAGCATGTGCGGGTAGAGCAGCGTCATGAACTCGACGGAGTCTCCTTGGGCCATGGCCTCGAGCTTGTATTCGAACGCGGTCTTCTCGTGCTCCTGCGTGACGCCCACCTGGCTGTCGGAAAAGATCTCGGCGTGCAGGTAGCGCGCGGCGGGGATGAGATCCATGGGATCGGGCAGCTCGGAGAGCTCGATGAGATTGCGAAAGTCGACTACGAGACGCAGGTCGTACTCATTGCGCAGGCGGTCGATGTCGGCGGGAGAGCCAAAGCCGAGCGTGCCTGAACGCAGCAGCAGGCCGTGCTTCACGCGGCGACCGCCGGCGCCCACCATGCCGCCCAGGTCGCGGGTGTTGGGGAGCTTGTCGAAGTCGATGCGGCCGTATCCCGGGCGCGCCGGATCGGCTGCAGGGGGCAGGTCGACGCGAGAGGGGAGCTCATCGCCCCAATAGTTTTGAGCCATCGTGTGACCTTTCTCGTGAGGTTTCTTGCCATTATTCTGCCAGAGGGCTATGCGCGGCACACCTGCTAGAATGGACGATTGTGAGAAAAGCGCATCGTGCGCCGCCGTCTTGCGGTGCACGCGGGAAAGGAATGGCATGGATCGCACCAAGATCGCCCAGCTCTACGCCGATGCTGAGACGCTCGGCGGACAGCAAGTGACCGTTGCCGGATGGGTCAAGTCCGTCCGCGACATGAAGAACTTCGGTTTCGTCACCTTGAACGACGGCAGCTGCTTCAAGGACCTGCAGGTCGTCATGAACCGCGAGGCGCTCGCCAACTACGACGAGATCGCGCATCAGAACGTCTCTGCGGCGCTCATCTGCACCGGCGAGCTCAAGCTCACGCCGGATGCGCCGCAGCCCTTCGAGCTCGCCGCCACCCAAATCGCGGTCGAGGGCGTTTCCGCGCCGGATTACCCGCTGCAGAAGAAGCGCGCCACCGTGGAGTTCCTGCGCACCCAGCAGCACCTGCGCCCGCGCACCAACCTGTTCCGCGCCGTCTTCCGCGTGCGCTCCGTGGCCGCCGCTGCCATCCACCGCTTCTTCCAGGACCGCGGCTTCGTCTACGTGAACACTCCCATCATCACCGCGAGCGACTGCGAGGGCGCCGGCGAGATGTTCCACGTCACCACCATCGACCCGGCCAACCCGCCGCTGGATGATAAGGGCAACGTGGACTTCAGCCAGGACTTCTTCGGCACCGCCGCCTCGCTCACCGTGTCCGGCCAGCTCAACGCCGAGAACTTCGCCATGGCCTTTGGCGACGTGTACACTTTCGGCCCCACCTTCCGCGCCGAGAACTCCAACACCACGCGCCATGCCGCCGAGTTCTGGATGATCGAGCCCGAGATCGCCTTCGCCGACCTGGCAGACGACATGGACCTCGCCGAGGATATGCTCAAGTACGTCATCCGCGACGTCATGGATCGCTGCCCCGACGAGCTCGCCATGCTCAACAAGTTCGTGGACAAGGGCCTCATAGAGCGCCTTACGCATGTGGCAAACTCCGATTTCGCCCGCGTGACCTACACCGACGCCGTGAAGATCCTCGAGGACGCCGTCGCCGCCGGCCATCAGTTCGACTACCCCGTGAGCTGGGGCATCGACCTCCAGACCGAGCACGAGCGCTTCCTCACCGAGGAGCACTTCAAGTGCCCGACCTTCGTGACCGACTACCCGGCCGAGATCAAGGCTTTCTACATGCGCCTGAACGATGACGGCAAGACCGTCGCCGCCGCGGACTGCCTGGTTCCCGGTATCGGCGAGATCATCGGCGGCTCCCAGCGCGAGGAGCGCCTCGAGGTGCTCGAGCGTCGCATCGCCGAGCTGGGCATGGACCCCGAGCAGTACAAGTATTATCTGGACCTGCGCCGCTACGGCACGTGCAAGCACGCCGGTTTTGGCCTCGGCTTCGAGCGCCTGGTCATGTACCTCACGGGCGTGGGCAACATCCGCGACGTCCTGCCGCACCCGCGTACCGTTGGAAGCTGCGACTTCTAAATCTTGGTTTGATCGGCTCGGCTTGATTGGAAACCGGCTGCAACCAGATGCGGTTGCGGCCGGTTTTCGCTGCGCCTGGTTTTCGAGACCTTGGAGTGGGCTTCTTGTGGCCTCGGAGTCGACTTTTCGAGTCTTGAGTTGGCTGTTTTGAGGCTTATGAAGATGTCTGTGGCGTTTCTTTTGGACCGATATATTGCCCGCTTGTTAACACGGTATTAACGGGTTTGAGTCCGTTGCGCGTGCGGGCTACTATATCCCTTGCGTTGCTTTCACGCGATAAAGCGTCCCGTCGATGGATGGCGGGACCCGTACAGAGGAAACGGAGTTGATCGCCATGCTGAGCATTTCGCGCAGGAACCTTATCACCCTCGGAGCGAGCTTTTTTGCCGCCGGAGCGCTGGCAGGCTGTGGCGACGGCAAGGCTGCCCCCGGCAGCGCCGGTGCTTCTGGGAAGACGGGTTCCGGCTACAAGATCGGCGTCCTGCAGCTGGTCGAGCACGGTGCGCTCGACCAGACGAACAAGGGCTTCGTCGCTGCGCTCGACGAGTCGGGTATCGCCTACACGATCGACCAGCAAAACGCACAGAACGATCAGTCGGCCTGCCAGACCATCGCGAGCAAGCTCGTGAACGACGGTGACGACCTGATCTTCGCCATCGCCACTCCCGCCGCCCAGGCGGTCGCGGGCGCCACGTCCGACATCCCGGTCGTCGGCTCCGCCATCACCGATTACGCCGCGAGCGGGCTCGTGGCCTCCAATGAGGAGCCCGGCGGCAACGTCACCGGAAGCTCGGACCTCACGCCCGTCGCGGATCAGATCGAGCTGCTTCGCCAGCTGCTGCCCGAGGCCAAGAGCGTGGGTATCCTGTACTGCTCCGCCGAGTCCAACTCGATGGTGCAGGTCGAGCTCGCTGAGGAGGTCCTCGAGGCCGCCGGCATCGCGCACGAGCGCTACTCGGTCTCCTCTTCCAATGAGATCCAGCAGATGGTCGAATCCATGGTCGGCAAGGTCGATGCGATTTACGCTCCCACCGACAACACCATCGCCGCGGGCATGGCGACCGTCTCCATGGTCGCCAATGAGAATAAACTCCCCGTCATCGTAGGATGCGACACCATGGTCGAGGATGGAGGGCTGGCGTCGTATAGCATCAGCTATTACGACTTGGGTTATAAGGCAGGCGAGATGGCCGTGAAGATCCTCACCGAGGACGCCAATCCCGCCGATATGCCCATCGAGTACCTGTCGAGCGATGAGTGCCAGCTCATCGTCAACCAGGCGACCGCCGATGCACTCGGCGTCGACATCTCGATGCTCGAGGATGCCCAGATCGTCTAACGCGGTCGGTCGGGCGTGAGGCCGCGCGCGATGCGCGATTCGACCTCCCTCAGTCCCATATGCCACCCATGCGCCCTGTGCGCACGTTAGGAGAATCTCCATGAACAACTCCACCTGCTCTCGTCGCTCTCTTGTCAAGGGCATGGCCGGCGCCGCCGCATTCGCGATCGTCGGCGGTCTCGGCCTCGCCGGATGCGGCGACCCCGCCGCCAAGGCCGATGGTTCCGCCCCGTCTGACGCCGCCTTCAAGATCGGCGTCCTGCAGCTCACCGAGCACCCCGCACTCGATGCCGCCAACAAGGGCTTCGTCGCCGCGGTGGAGGAGGCCGGCATCGGTGCGAAGATCAATCAGCAAAACGCCCAGAACGACCAGTCGGCCTGCCAGACCATCGCGGCCACGCTCGTGAACGAGGGTTGCGACTTGATCCTCGCGATCGCGACCCCCGCTGCCCAGGCCGTGGCGGGCGCCACCTCCGACATCCCCATCGTCTGCACCGCCATCACCGATTTCGCGGCCTCTGGCCTGGTCAAGGATAACGATGCCCCCGGTGGCAACGTCACCGGTACCTCCGACATGAACCCCGTCGTCGATCAGATCGACCTGCTCCACCAGCTCGCGCCCGAGGCCAAGAAAGTCGGCCTGCTCTACTGCACCGCCGAGTCCAACTCCAAGATCCAAATCGATCTGGCCGCCGCCGAGCTCAAAAAGCTTGGCATGGAGGGCGTCGAGTACACCGCCTCGGGCTCCAACGAGGTCCAGCAGGTGGTCGAGTCCATGATGGGCAAGGTCGACGCCATCTACACTCCCACGGACAACACCATCGCCTCTGCTATGACGGTGATCGCCTCGATCGCCAACGAGCACAAGGTACCCACGGTGTGCGGTGAGGTCGCGCACGTCGAGGCCGGTGGCCTGGCGAGCCTGTCCATCAATTACGAGGAGCTCGGCCGCCGTGCCGGAGAGATGGCGGTGCGCATCCTCACCGAGGGCGCCGAGCCCGCCGCCATGCCGATCGAGTCCATGGGCGCCGCCGAGTGCGACCTGGTCTACAACGGGCAGACCGCCGAGGCGCTCGGAATCGACGTCACCTCGCTGGTCGAGGATGGCGCCACGGACGTGAGCGCCGCCGAGTAGCCGCCCCACAGCGCGTTTCAGGCGCATTTCGACCGGGGTGTTCGCTCGGACCCCCTTGTCGGCGTGGTACACTGGCCGACACGCTATCTATCGCAATCGCGATGAACCCCGGCGAATCATATCGCCGGGGTTCATTTGGCTCGAACAAAGGAGGGACGACATGAGCGGAGCGCTTCTCGGCGCCGTTTCCCAGGGCATCCTGTGGGGCATCATGGTCCTTGGTGTGTACATCACCTACAAACTTCTCGACATCGCCGACCTCACTGTTGATGGCAGCTTCGCGCTCGGCGGCAGCGTGTGCGCCGTGCTCGTGGTTGCCGGCGTCGACCCGCTTATCGCGGTCGTGGCGGCGATGCTCGCCGGCATGCTCGCCGGCGCCGTCACGGGCTTTTTGCACACGGTGTTCGAGATTCCGGCGATTCTCGCGGGCATCCTCACCCAGATCGCCCTGTGGTCCATCAACCTGCGCATCATGGGCAAGTCCAACACGCCCCTGCTGCAAAGCGATACGATCTTCTCTCGCATGACCGAGCTGACGGGTCTGTCCTCGGCCGCCGCTTCCATCATCGTGGGAGCTATCGTGGCCGTTGCGATCATCACCGCGCTGTACTGGTTCTTCGGCACCGAGATCGGCAGCGCCCTGCGTGCAACCGGTAACAACGAGCATATGATCCGCGCCCTCGGCGTCTCCACGGCCAAGACAAAGATGATCGCCCTCATGCTGGCGAACGCCCTCGTGGGTCTTTCCGGCGGTCTCATCTGCCAGAGCCAGAAGTACGCCGACATCGGCATGGGCACCGGCGCCATCGTCATCGGCTTGGCCGCCATCGTTATCGGCGAGGTGCTCGGCCGCCTCACCCCTGGCAAGCTCACGGGATTCAAGAGCCGTCTGGTTTCCGCCGTCGCCGGCTCTGTGGTGTACTTCCTCATCCGCGCCATCGTGCTGCAGATGGGCATGGACGCCAACGATATGAAGCTCTTGTCTGCGGTCATCGTGGCCCTGGCGCTGTGCGTGCCGGTGGTGTGGGAGAAGTTCAAGCTGCGTGCGAGCTACTCGAAGGGCGGTGAGGCAGATGCTTAAGCTGTCCCACGTGAAGAAGACGTTCAACCGCGGTACCGTCACCGAGAAGCGCGCCCTCACCGGCGTTGATCTCACCCTGGCCGACGGCGATTTTGTGACTGTCATCGGCGGCAACGGCGCCGGCAAGTCCACCCTGCTCAATATGATCGCGGGCGTTTATCCGCTCGATTCGGGCACTATCGAGTTGGATGGCGAGGACATCTCGCGTCTGTCTGAGCCCAAGCGCGCCAAGTACCTGGGCCGTGTGTTCCAAGATCCCATGCGCGGCACCGCCGCTGATATGCAGATCGAGGAGAACCTCGCCCTTGCCAAGCGCCGCGGGCAGCGCCGTGGCCTGCGCTGGGGCATCACCAAGGACGAGCGCGCCGAGTACGCCGAGTTGCTCAAGCGCCTCGACCTTGGTCTGGAGACGCGCATGCAGGCAAAGGTCGGCCTGTTGTCCGGCGGTCAGCGCCAGGCGCTCACCCTGCTCATGGCAACGCTCACCAACCCGCGCGTGCTGCTGCTCGACGAGCACACCGCCGCGCTGGACCCCAAGACGGCTTCGAAGGTCCTCGAGCTCACGGAGCAGATTGTTGCGGAGCGTCAGCTCACCACGCTCATGGTGACCCACAACATGAACGACGCGATCCGCCTTGGCAACCGCCTGATCATGATGCACGAGGGTCGCGTGATCTACGACGTGGCAGGGGAGGAGAAGCGCGCGCTCACAGTGTCCGACCTGCTGCAAAAGTTCGAAGAGGTTTCCGGTGGCGAGCTCGCCAACGACCGCATGCTGTTGAGTTAGCGGCGCCGCCCCTTGCACCGACGCCGCATGTGGCGCTTCGCGCCAACGTCGTGCGTCCCGTGCCCTGTGCGGTCAGATTGCCTATGCTCACGAGTAAATTGCCTATGGAAGTCATCCGTTTGACGGCGCTCGAACGGAAGAAATCCATAGGCAATTTCAATTGGAAAAGGGGCGGGCTGCGAGTGGGAAGCCTGGTGCCCTCACGAGGCTCCATGACGGCGGCGTTAGTGGGTACAAGACTCCACAGATATAGATGCATCGCGCTGTTGTGGGAGGGGTACACCATGAAATTGCGCATCAAGTCGAAGCTTCTGAGCGTCCACAGCGAAATCGAGGTCACCGCGATGGACGGAAGCGTCCTCTATTGCGCCGACACCGACCCATTGTCCTCGCCGCGCCTCATGCGGTTCAAGGATGCCGAGTACCGTGAGCTCGCCACCGTCACCTCCGTGCGTCTCGACTATGCGGATCGCGCGCACCATATCGTCATGGCCGACGGTCGCGCCATCGACGTGAGACGCAAGTTCCGCACGCCCGCCAGCACGGTCGAGAGCTACTTGGTCGTGAGGGGCGCCGATTGGCAGGTCGTCATGACGCGCGGATGGACGAGCCGATTCGAGGTTCGGGATTCCGCCGGCAAGGTCTGCGTCGAGGCCAAGCAGATAGCCATGGAGCGCAACGGCACCTTCGAGCTCAACATAAAGGATGAGGCCCATATGGACGAACTGGTCCTCATGAGCCTCATCGCTCGGGATATCATGGCTGCGGATACGCCGGCTGTGCCCGCGGCGCCGGCGGATTAGAGCGTCGTTTCCATCGCAGCCGGGGCCGTGGCCGGCTCGCACGATCGCGCGCCGGCGGCGGCAAGCTGCGAACGTACCATTTCCTAGCGAGCCCTCAGCGGACGGTTGCCATTGCGATACACCAAGTAGCTATATGCGTAGGTGCCCAGGCTCGAGGCGAGCACGGAGCCCACGAGCATCCAGAAGGCGACCTCCCCATGCTGCATCGACAGCACGCCCGAGGCCACCACGACGATTCCCGCGAGCACGAAGGCCACGCCGCAAAAACGGTGCGTGAGGCGCCAGTTGCGGTCGTCATCGAGCGCCCAGGGCGTCTTGCACCCAAAGGTGTAGTTGCGCTTGACCTTGGGCATGTAGTTGCCGAGCATGACAAGGCCGATGCCCACCACGATGCTGGTGATGATCCCGATCGGGCTTCCCGTCTCGGGCAGGATGCCGAACACGGTGAGTTCGGAGGTCCAGGTCATGGCGATCATGAAGAACGTGAACAGCGAAGCGAACCCGGTGTAGAACGACCCCATGCGCGCATAGACGGCGCCGCGCGGGTCTATGCCAGGGAGCACGCGGAACATGACGAGGAAAAGCAGCGGCAGCGCGTCGAGCGCGATCATGGCGGTGCGGCTCGTGTAGCCGTTCACGTCGCCGGCCGCGTCCCAATGCGTGGGGACCATCTCGGGCATCCGGGGGAGTAGGGCGAGGTGTGCCAGGAAGCTCGCGATGCAGAGGACGGCGAGGACCGTCATCGTCTTGCGGGAAAGCGGGTTCGCGTCCGGCCGCGCATCCCTTTCGGCGCCGTCTAGGGTCCGGCTGTCGGTGCCCGGCGTCTTCAGATCCTTATCGGTCATTTGTTTCGCTCCTATCGGTGAATGTGTAAAACCAGCTCATAAGGTCCTGCAGGACCGAGGTATTCAGGCTGTAGATGATGTTTTGGCCGTCTCGCTCGGCATCGACCAGACCTGCCGTTTTGAGGGCGCTCAGATGGTGGCTGAGCGAAGGTTTGGTCATATCGAAGTGCTCGGCGATTTCGCCGGCGGTAAGGTCCTTGGTGCGCAGCAGTTCTAGGATGTGCCTGCGTGTTGGATCGGCAAGCGCCTTGAAGGCCTCTCCTCCCATATCTCCTCCTTGAAGGTTCGTAGGTGCGCGCGGTCTCACGTCGGTGATGCTCCGGCACCGTGCACATGTGCCAAGCGGTTGCACGGACGAATCGGCTCGCAGCTGAACGTTAGATAATTAGACATCCATCTAATAATTAAGTCAAGAAGTATTTAGACAAACTTCTAATCGTCTATATGGCCTGGACGGAGAGGGCGTGACCCGATTATTCCCAGCGATAGTGCCGGCAGGCCTTGCAGATGGGAGCGTAGAGGAAGCGCGGGACCGGGCATGACGCGATGATGAGGTCCGATGAGTTTTGATTGGGCAGGGTGTTCACGCTGCAGCTCGAGCGTATGGCGGCAATGAGCATGTCGATCGCCTCGGAGCGGCGTCGGCGCATACGGCCCATGCGCGGGCCGCGCACGGAGGCGCTCACGAGCAGGCCGCCGCCCACGGCGATGCCTCCGCCCCAGGGAACATCCGCCGCGCGGCAGGCGGAACTGAGGCGCTCAAGTGCCATGCGGGCTTGGATGAAGCCGTGTTCATCTGCGCATGCAATCGCGTACAGCAACGGCGTACGTGCGTGACCGGCATGCTCGTCGCTGTGCAGCTGCTCGCAAAGGGATGCCCAGGTGCGGGCGGTGTCCGCATCGGCGGGGGAGAAGGTGTAGACATGCGAGTCGATGACACGCGCCGCACCGTAAGCGGGCAGGGGGATGTGGTGCTCGTAAACATCGAGCGCTTCAAGCAGGTCGTGGGAGAGATGATCGAGACATGCGTGAGGGTCGGACAGCCCCGCATCAACGAGGGCGAGTCGGACGGGAAGCGCGGTGCGCTCGCGCGGTGCCTCCTCGCGTTCGATGGGGGTGTGTGCCATGGTCTCGCCCTTTCTATCCCGAGAGCCGTACGGAGTACTGTACTCCGTGTCGAGTCCCTGTGCCACGCGCACGATCGAGTCAATGTGAAGGTGCGGCGGAGTGCAAAGGTGCGACGGAGCAGGTACGGCGGAGTGCAGAGGTGCAGCGGGGCGGGTACGCGCACGTAGCATCATGAGCGCGCAAGGGAATGGTCGTAAAGTGCCAATCTGATGCAGCCTGGCATTTTACGGCCATTTCTGAGGGCAATTGGGCTGGAAAACGGTCGTAAAATGCCATTCTGTGACAGCTTTGCACTTTGCGACCAAAATCCAAACTATACGGTCGCACGCGGTTGGGAGACCGTTGCCGTGGAATCACGAGTTCTCGCCCTCGCGGCGGGGCCTTGCAAGCGCGACCGATGCGCGTCGTTGAACGTGTCGATCCCCATCCGCCGCGGCATCTCATAGTCGAACCCTGGAGGAGCATCCATGTTTACAACGTTGTATCTCGTGCGTCATGGTCAGACGGTGTTCAACACCCGGCTGCTCATCCAGGGCCGCTGTGATTCCCCGCTCACGGATCTGGGCCGCGAGCAGGCCCGCGCCGCGGCATTGTGGCTGGGCGAGCGCGGCGTGCGCTTCGATGCGGCGTTCAGCTCGCCTGCCGAGCGCGCATGCGGCACGATGGAGCTGCTGTGGGGCGGTGCGTATCAGCGTCTCGAGGGATTGCGCGAGCGTTCGTTCGGCGATCTTGAGGGCACCGACGTGCTGGCCTTGCCCAAGCCCATGGGGGATTACCCCGTATCGTTTGGCGGCGAGCCGGAGTCGAAGCTCGAGGCGCGTCTGACCTCGACGCTCGCGGCGGTGATGCGCGGGGACTACGAGGCGAGGCCGGCCTCCGCGCCGGAAGGCGTTTTGTCAGGTCGGTCGATTGGTTCGCGCAACCCCGTGCCCGGCCGCACAGATGCTCCGGTCGAGCCCTGCGCGGTACGTCCGCTCGATGAGGGCGCCCCGTGTTCGGGCAACGTGCTCGCCGTGAGTCACGGCGCGGCTTGCAAGGCATTCGCCCACGCCTGGGAGCATACCGCCGAGGTGGAGATCCCCAGTCCCTTCCCCAATTGCTGCGTGCTGGTGTATCGCTTCGACGGTGCGTCGTTCACGCTGGTCGAGGTCGCCGACCCGGCGGCGCATCTGGGCGGGGAGGGGCTGCCCATCTAGCTGATGCGCGACGTGTCGGATGGCCGCCTTTCGATGGGGCTCTGTCATGCCGGACCGTTCGCCTGCCCGTCGGATGCGACCAATATGGAAAGTTTGCCATGCGTGACATCGTCTGCATGCGTAGGTAGTATGAAAAGCTGTTGGAATTTGGCCGCCCGTTGCGGCTGATCGGCCATGGGGCGCATCGGGGCGGTGCGCACGTGAGGGGATTGTGCGATATGAGGCTCGACAAGCTTGAGATCGGCAAGGACGCCATCGTGGCATCGGTCGACTCCGATGATGCGGCGCTGTATCAGCACATCCTTGACATGGGACTGACGCCGGGAACGGAAGTCACCATGATGAAGCACGCCCCCATGGGCGATCCGGTGGAGATTCGGCTTCGTGATTACGAGCTGACGCTGCGCCTTGCCGATGCCGCTCGCATAGAGCTCGTCGACGTGCACGATGCCCATAACGCCCCGCGTGAGAATCCCGCCCCCGCGACATCCGAACATCCCGCCATCGGAGAGTGCGTCTGCCGGCCGCGCATAGGCCGGCAATGCGCCTCTGCCGACGAACCCTTGCGGTTCGCGCTTGCCGGCAACCAGAATTGCGGTAAGACGACCCTGTTCAATCAGCTCACCGGTTCGAACCAGCATGTCGGCAACTTTCCCGGGGTGACCGTCGACCGCAAGGACGGTCGCATACTGGGGCACGACAATGTGACCATCACGGATCTGCCCGGGATTTACTCGCTCTCCCCTTATACCAGCGAGGAGGTCGTGAGCCGTCGGTTCATTCTCGAGGAGGAGCCCGACGCCATCATCAATATCGTCGACGCGACCAACATCGAGCGCAATCTCTATCTCACCCTGCAGCTCATGGAGCTCGACCGTCCCATGGTGCTCGCCCTCAACATGATGGACGAGGTGGCCGCGAACGGCGGCACCATCGACGTGAACCGCCTCGAGGGCATGCTCGGCATCCCGGTGGTGCCCATTTCCGCTGCAAAGGGCGAGGGGATATCCGAGCTCGTCGAGCACGCCCTGCACGTGGCGCGCCACCGCGAGCTGCCCGGGCGTCAGGATTTCTGCCCCGCCGACGGTCCGGACCACGGAGCCCTGCACCGTTGCATCCACGCCGTCATCCATCTCGTCGAGGATCATGCGGTGCGCGCGGGCTTTCCGCCCCGTTTCGCCGCGACCAAGCTCGTCGAGGGGGATGCGCTGGTGCGCGAGGCGCTGGGCCTGGACGAAAACGAGCTCGAGGCCCTCGAGCACGTCATCAGCCAGATGGAAGGGGAGTCGGGCAAGGAGCGCCTCTCCGCGCTGGCCGACATGCGCTTCAGTTTCATCGGCGGCGTCTGCCGTGCGTGCGTGGTCAAACCGCGCGAAAGCCGCGAGCACAAGCGCTCAGTGGCGATCGACCGCATCCTCACCGGCCGGTACACGGCGTTCCCGGCGTTCCTCCTCATCATGGCGCTTGTCTTTTGGCTGTCGTTCGGCTCGGTGGGCGCGTGGCTCAAGGGCCTTATGGAAGTCGGCGTGGCGCAGGTCACGGCGATGATCTCCGATGGCCTCGTCTCGATGGGGGTCAACCCCGTGGTGCGCTCGCTCGTGATCGATGGCATCTTCGCCGGCGTGGGCAGCATGTTGTCCTTCCTGCCCTTGATCGTGGTGCTGTTCCTGCTGCTGTCGATGCTCGAAGATTCGGGCTATATGGCGCGCGTCGCGTTTGTGATGGATAAGGTGCTGCGTCACTTCGGCCTGTCGGGCCGCAGCTTCGTGCCCATGCTCGTGGGATTTGGCTGCAGCGTGCCGGCCATCATGGCCACGCGGACCCTTCCATCCGAGCACGACCGCAAGATGACCGTCATGCTCACCCCGTTTATGAGCTGCTCAGCCAAGCTCCCGGTTTACGGTCTGCTCACCTCCGCGTTCTTCGCGCGGGGGAGCGTCTTGGCCATGGTCTCGCTGTATGTGCTGGGCGTGGTCGTGGCGGCGGTCATGGCGCTGATATTCAAACGGACGGCCTTCCGCGGCGAGCCGGTGCCTTTCATCATGGAGTTGCCGAATTACCGCCTGCCGAGTGCGAAGACGACGGTCATGCTCGCCTGGGATAAGGCCAAGGATTTCCTCCAGCGGGCGTTCACGATCATTTTCGCGGCGAGCATCGTCGTGTGGTTCCTGCAGACCTTCGACGGCCAGCTCAATGTGGTGGCCGACCAGTCGCACAGTCTGCTCGCCGGTTTGGGCGGCATCATCGCGCCGGTCCTCGAGCCGTTGGGATTCGGCGATTGGCGTGCGAGCACCGCCCTCGTGACGGGGCTGCTCGCCAAGGAGAGCGTGATATCCACCTTGGCGGTGCTGCTGGGCACCGAGTCCGCCGCCGCGCTCACGGGGCTGTTCACCCCGCTCACCGCGTACGTGTTCCTCGTATTCACCCTGCTCTATCCGCCGTGCGTCGCCGCCATCGGCGCTGTGAAGAACGAGCTCGGCCCCCGTTGGGCGGTCGCCGTCTTCGCCTTGCAGTGCGTCGTGGCATGGGTGGTCGCCTTCATCGTGCGCCTCGCCGGCCTCGCCCTCGGCTTTGTGTAATTGGGGACGGGTGCAAATTGCACATGGTGCGCCGCCGGCACGTCGCATGTGTGCAAGCTGTGCATACGTTCTCGATCGCGTCGGCCGTCTTGACGCGAACGACGGCGGCTGCGATACTACCAAATCGCACACGCACGATTGCTGCCAGAGACAGCCGGTTCCAGCGTGCCCGCGCAAGCGAGCGCACCGGAGTAAAGGGGAAACCCGCCAGCCGAGGTGGTTGAGTAGCACTTGTCTTCTCGCCCCCGTCGCTCAAGCAGCGCGGGGGCTTTCTTTTTCGAGGCATGCCCCCGCCCACATCCTGGCGGTCGTGCCCGGAAAAGAAAAAGAAGGAGGTGTACCACATGCCAAAGCAGTACAAGATCGATGCAGTTGCCGAGATCGAGTCCAAGATCGAGTCCAACGCCGGCGTTTACGTCGTGAGCTACAACGGCCTCACCGTTCTTCAGGCTCAGGAGCTCCGCAAGCAGCTCCGTGAGGCTGGCGCTCAGATGAAGGTTTACAAGAACAACCTCGTCCGCATCGCCCTGGAGAACAAGGAGCAGCCGAACCTGGACGAGATGCTGGTCGGCCCGCTCGCCTACGTGTTCTTCGAGGAGGAGCCCGTCAGCGCCGCCAAGGTGCTCAAGGAGTTCGCCAAGAAGTCCAAGGGCGTCCTGGAGATCAAGGGCGGTATCTCTGACGGTCAGGCTGTTACCGCTGCCGAGGTCGACGCCATCGCCGAGCTCCCCAGCAAGGATCAGCTCCTGGGTCAGATCGCCGGTCTCATCAACGGCTTCGCTCGCGACATCGCTGTCTGCGTCAACGGCGTTTCCTCTGGTCTCGCCCGCACCGTTCAGCAGATCTCCGAGCAGAAGGCAGCCTAGTCGGCGGCCTTCCCGCGGCCGCTTGACGGTCGCACACCTGGCGCACAACGCGCCGTACTTTAGTTTTGATCTCCCTGCCAGACGCAGGGAAACCGAAAGGACTTAGAAATGGCTAAGCTTACCACCGATGAGATCATCGAGGCTCTGAAGGAAATGACCCTGCTCGAGGCTTCCGAGCTCGTCAAGGCTATCGAGGACACCTTCGGCGTTTCCGCCGCTGCTCCTGCCGCCGTCGTGGCCGGCCCTGTCGCCGCCGCTGAGGAGGCCGAGGAGAAGACCGAGTTTGACGTCGTGCTCGAGGGCTTCGGCGACAACAAGATCCAGGTCATCAAGGTCGTCCGTGAGCTCACCTCCCTCGGCCTGAAGGAGGCCAAGGAGGTCGTCGAGAACGCTCCTAAGGCCGTCATCGAGGGTGCCAAGAAGGAGGACGCCGAGGCCGCCAAGGAGAAGCTCGAGGCTGCCGGCGCTGCCGTTACCCTGAAGTAGTTTCCACGCAGGTGCATCACCTGCGGACTGCTTGAGCCATATCGCGCTCATATAGGCGGGATCCACGTTGGTGGGTCCCGCTTTTTTCGTAAAACGGCGGCCCGTGACAGGGTATTGCAAAATACTTGCGGGATATCCGTGTGGAATTCGATAAATCGTTCTCAGACGAGTAACATAGCCAAATGTATGCACATTGCGCATTTTGATTCGCGTGCGACGAGCGCGCGTCGTGCTGAAAGGACAGTCAATGAAGGCTATCATCCCCGCCGCCGGCCTCGGCACCCGCTTCCTGCCCGCCACCAAGTGCACCCCCAAGGAGATGCTGCCGGTCCTCGACAAGCCGGTCATCCAGTACGTGGTGGAGGAGGCCCTCGACCCGGAGGAGGTCGACGGCGCCATCATCGTGACGAGCCCCGGCAAGCCCGAGCTGCTGAGCTACTTCCAGCCCGACCGCTCGCTGGAGGCCCTGCTGCGCGAGCGCGGCAAGGCCGGCTACGCCGACGCGATCGCCCACGCCGGCAACATGCCCGTGGACTTCCGCTACCAGTACGAGCCGCGCGGCCTCGGCCACGCCATCCGCTCCGCCGCCGACGCCTGCGCCGGCGAGCCCTTCCTGGTCCTTTTGGGCGACTACGTGGTCCCGGCCAAGGACATCTGCGACAAGATGCTCGAGGTCTCCCGCGCCCACGGCGGCGCGTCCGTGATCGCCGTGGCTCCCTGCGCGCCCGACCAGGTCGACCGCTACGGCGTCATCGCCGGCGACTTCGTGGGCACGCTCGAGGGCTATGAGGGCGCGGGGGAGACCGAGCCCGGCGCCGTGTGGCGCATCGGCGGCCTGGTCGAGAAGCCGAGCCCCGAGGCGGCTCCCTCCAACCTCTATATCGTCGGCCGCTACCTGCTGAGCCCGCTCGTCATGGAGCTCCTCGCCAACCAGCAGCCCGGCAAGGGCAACGAGATCCAGCTGACCGACGCCATGGCGCGCAGCCTGGACCGCGAGGCCATGTACGCCGTCGTGATCGACCCGCTGTCCGGCTACGACACCGGCACCCCCTCCGGCTGGATCGCCACCAACGCCCTCATGGCCGCGTCCGACCCGCGCTTCGCCGGCGAGTTCTGGGCGGCCGTCGACGAGCGCGGTGGCTTGGAGCGCTAGTCGCTTTTCCACCCTCGGCTCGCATGCCCCTCAATGAGATGCAGTAGGCCCCGCAGTTACGCACCGTGGGGCCTTTTTCATGCGCTGTTCGTCCGTTCGGCGGTGCCATGCAGAACCCGTTCACTCAAAACACATGAACAGATGTTCGATTTAGCTTATCTACCTGCAGACTTTTCGAAAAGTTTTTCTTTAACCCAAAAAGAAGCCATAGTCAAGACTTTTATTGCCGAACGAAATTGACCTGATAAACTAATAGGTTGCATTACCTGGCGGAGCTATGCCTATTGCCGGTGTATGTGCGCGCGAGGACGGTCGCATGTGTAATTTGCACCCGTCCCCAATTGCACATCGCAGGGCGAAGGGCACGGATTCCGTCGGATCAACCGCCTTTCCCAAGAAGGAGGAAACACCTGGTGCCGAAAGCAAACGCCACACAGACCGTGACCGCCACCGAGCGCACACGCGTCAACTTCGGGAAGATCCCGGAGACGATGGAGCTGCCGAACCTCATCTCCGTGCAGAAGGAGAGCTTCGAGCGCTTCATGGACGAGGGCCTGCGCGACGCCTTCAAGGAGTCCAGCCCCATCCAGAGCCAGAACCACCAGCTCGAGGTGACCTTCGGTCACCATCAGTTCGGCGACCCGTCCCACACCGTGGACGAGTGCCGCGAGAAGGACATGACCTATCAGGCCCCGCTGCTGACCGAGGTCCGTCTCACCAACCTCGAGACGGGCGAGATCAAGGAGCAGCTCGTCTTCATGGGTGACTTCCCCATGATGACCGACCAGGGCACCTTCATCATCAACGGCACCGAGCGCATCGTCGTCTCCCAGCTCGTCCGCTCCCCGGGCGTGTACTACGGCTCCGAGATGGACGGCGGCAAGCAGGTCTACAAGGCCCAGGTCATCCCGGCCCGCGGTGCTTGGCTCGAGTTCGAGGTCGACAAGCGCGACCAGCTCGTGGTCTCCATCGACCGTAAGCGCAAGCAGTCTGCCACCATGTTCCTGCGCGCGCTGGGCATCGCCGTCACCAATGACGAGATCTTCGAGCTCCTCGGCGACTCCGACGTCGTGAAGCGCACCATCGAGCGCGACACCGCCCTCACCCGCGAGGACGCCCTCATCGAGATCTACCGTCGTCTGCGCCCCGGCGAGCCGCCGACCGTCGACGCCTCCCGCAGCCTGCTCGAGGGCCTGTTGTTCAACCCGCAGCGTTACGACCTCGCCCGCGTCGGCCGCTACAAGGTCAACAAGAAGCTCAACCTCACCACGGAGGAGGACGTCACCGTCCTCACCGATGAGGACATCATCGCCACCCTGCGTTACCTGCTGTCCCTGGCCGCGGGCGAGCCCGGTTTCAAGGTCGATGACATCGACCACTTCGGCAACCGCCGCATCCGCACCGTGGGCGAGCTGGTGGCCAACCAGTTCCGCATCGGCATGAGCCGCATGGAGCGCGTCGTGCGCGAGCGCATGAGCTCCCAGGACGTCGACGAGATCACGCCCCAGAGCCTCATCAACATCCGCCCGATCGTGGCCTCCATCAAGGAGTTCTTCGGCTCCTCCCAGCTCTCTCAGTTCATGGACCAGGCCAACCCGCTGACGGGCCTCACCCACAAGCGCCGTCTGTCCGCACTCGGCCCCGGTGGCCTGGCCGGCCACAAGTCCGGCTCCAGCCGCCGTACCAACGTGCCGACCGCCGTCCGCGACGTCCACAACTCGCACTACTCCCGTATGTGCCCCATCGAGACGCCCGAAGGCCCCAACATCGGCCTGATCGGCTCGCTGGCCCTGTACGCCCGTGTGAACGAGTACGGCTTCATCGAGGCCCCCTACCGCAAGATCGAGAACGGTGTCGCCACCGACCAGATCGACTGGATGACCGCCGATGAGGAGGAGCTGCACATCATCGCTCCCGCCAACACGCCGATCGATCCCGAGACCAACGAGCTCGTGACCGTCGACGCCGATGGCAACCTCGTGCGTCCCCACACCGTCGTCGCCCGTACGCGCGACTTCGACGGCTCCTTCGGCGCTCCCGCCGACGTGCCGGTCGAAGACGTCGACTACATGGACGTCTCCCCGCGTCAGATGCTCTCCGTCGCGGCCACGCTCATTCCGTTCCTCGAGCACGATGACGCCAAGCGTACCCTCATGGGCGCCAACATGCAGCGTCAGGCCGTGCCGCTGGTCCACCCGGTCGCCCCGTACGTCGGCACCGGCATGGAGAAGCGCGCCGCCATCGACTCCGGCGAGGTCACCCTGGCCAAGCACGCCGGTGAGGTCATCTTCGCCGACGCTGCCAAGATCACGGTGAAGACCGCCGAGGGCCTGGACACCTACAAGATGCCCAAGTACCAGCGCTCCAACCAGTCCACCTGCATCAACCACCGCCCGCTCGTGCGCGTGGGCGATCAGGTCACCGTGGGCCAGCCCCTGGCCGACGGCCCCTCCACCGATCACGGCGAGCTCGCCCTCGGCCAGAACCTGACCGTGGCCTACATGCCGTGGGAGGGCTTCAACTACGAGGACGGCATCATCGTCTCCGAGCGCCTCGTCTCCGAGGACCTGCTCACCACCATCAACATCTCCCGCTACGAGCTCGATGCCCGTGACACCAAGCTCGGTCCCGAGGAGATCACCCGCGAGATCCCGAACCTGTCCGAGGACATGCTCGCCAACCTCGACGAGGACGGCATCATCCGCATCGGTGCCGAGGTCAAGGCCGGCGACATCCTGGTCGGTAAGGTCTCTCCCAAGGGTGAGTCCGCGCTGACCGCCGAGGAGCGCCTGCTCCGTGCCATCTTCGGCACCAAGGCCCACGATGTCCGCGACACCTCCCTCAAGATGCCCCACGGCGCCGAGGGCCGCGTCATCGACGTCGTGCGCTTCAGCCGTGAGAACGGCGACGACCTCGCCCCCGGCGTGAACGAGCAGGTTCGCGTGTACGTCGCGCAGCGTCGTAAGATCCAGCAGGGCGACAAGATCGCCGGTCGCCACGGCAACAAGGGTGTTATCTGCGAGGTCCTGCCTGTGGAGGACATGCCCTACATGTCCGACGGCACCCCGGTCGACGTCATCCTGAACCCGCTGGGTGTCCCCTCCCGTATGAACGTCGGCCAGCTCCTCGAGTGCCACCTCGGCTGGGCTGCCGCCTGCGGTTGGGACACCGAGTCCGCGGATTCCGACAAGTACATCCCCGGTCCGTTCTTCACCGCGACGCCCGTCTTCGACGGCGCCCACGAGGACGAGATCGCCGAGGTCATCCGTCGCGCCAACCGCAACATGGTGAATCTGGCCTCGATGCGCTTCGGCGAGCACATGAACCCCGCGTTCGTGACCCAGCTCGACGAGCGCGGCAAGACCGTGCTCTACGACGGCCGCTCCGGCGAGCAGTTCCGTGAGCCCATCACCGTCGGTACCTCCTACATCCTGAAGCTCGGCCACATGGTCGACGACAAGATCCACGCTCGCTCGACCGGCCCCTACAGCCTCGTCACCCAGCAACCGCTGGGCGGTAAGGCCCAGTTCGGCGGCCAGCGCTTCGGCGAGATGGAGGTCTGGGCGCTGTACGCGTACGGCGCCGCCAACGTCCTCCAGGAGATCCTCACCGTCAAGTCCGACGACACCGTCGGCCGCGTGAAGACCTACGAGGCCATCACCAAGGGTGAGAACGTCCCCATGGCCGGCATCCCCGAGTCCTTCAAGGTTCTCGTCAAGGAGATCCGCTCGCTCGCGCTCGACATCGAGCCCATCCGCGACGCCGAGCCCGCGCCCGCGCCGGCTCCCGCCGCCGAGGACTCCGAGCTCGACCTGCCCTCCATCGATGAGGCCGACACCTCCGCTGACGCGGCCGACGCCATCCTCGATGAGCTCGCCGCCACCACGACCGATAAGGAGTAGTTGACTGTGGCAGATTTCGAAGCTACTGATTTCGACTCGGTAAAGATCTCGCTTGCTTCCGCCGACAAGATCCGCTCGTGGTCGCGCGGCGAGGTCAAGAAGCCCGAGACCATCAATTACCGTACCCTCAAGCCCGAGAAGGACGGCCTGTTCTGCGAGAAGATCTTCGGTCCCGCCAAGGACTGGGAGTGCTCCTGCGGCAAGTACAAGGGCATCCGCTTCAAGGGCATCGTCTGCGAGCGCTGCGGCGTCGAGGTGACCACGGCCAAGGTGCGCCGCGAGCGCATGGGCCACATCGAGCTGGCGGCCCCCGTCAGCCACATCTGGTACTTCAAGAGCCCGACCTCGTTCCCGATGAGCCGTATGCTCGACATCAAGTCCAAGGATCTTGAGAAGGTCCTGTACTTCGCGAGCTACATCATCACCCACGTCGACTATGAGGCCCGTGAGGCCGACGCCGACGACCTGCGCGAGGAGCTCGCCGCCGACCTCGAAGAGATCGACGCCGAGTGCGCCCGTCAGATCGAGTCTCTGAAGGAGCAGGGCAACCCCGAGAACTTCGACGAGTTCTCCGATGAGGAGCCTCTGACCCCCGAGGAGATCGCTGCCGGCATCGTCGACATCGAGGAGGAGTGCCGCGACGAGAAGGACCTCCGTTCCGAGGCCTTCCAGGCGTTCATGCAGCTCAACGAGCGCGATCTCGTCTCCGACGAGCCGCTGTTCCGCGAGATGAAGCGCTACTACTCCATGTACTTCAAGGGCGGCATGGGCGCCGAGGCCATCCGTGACCTGCTCGACGCCATCGACCTCCCGCAGGAGGCCGCGACCCTCAAGGCCATCATCGCCGACGAGGACAGCCAGAAGCAGAAGCGCGAGAAGGCCGTCAAGCGCCTCGAGGTCGTCGACGCCTTCCTCAAGGGCGGCAACAACCCCGCCAACATGATCCTCGACGTGATCCCGGTCATTCCGCCGGATCTGCGCCCGATGGTCCAGCTCGACGGCGGCCGCTTCGCCGCGTCCGACCTGAACGACCTGTACCGTCGCGTGATCAACCGTAACAACCGACTCAAGCGCCTGCTCGACCTGGACGCCCCTGCGATCATCGTGAACAACGAGAAGCGCATGCTCCAGGAGGCCGTCGACGCCCTGTTCGACAACGGCCGTCGTGGTCGCCCGGTCTCCGGCCGTGGCGGTCGCCCGCTGAAGTCCCTCGCCGAGGCCCTCAAGGGCAAGCAGGGCCGCTTCCGCCAGAACCTGCTCGGTAAGCGCGTCGACTACTCCGGCCGTTCGGTCATCGTCACCGACCCGAAGCTCAAGCTGCACCAGTGCGGTCTGCCCAAGACCATGGCCCTGGAGCTGTTCCAGCCCTTCGTCATGAAGCGCCTGACCGAGCTCGGCAAGGTCGAGAACATCAAGGGTGCCAAGCGCGCCATCGAGCGTCGCGCCTCCTTCGTCTGGGACATCCTGGAAGAGGTCATCGACGGCCGTCTGGTGCTGCTCAACCGTGCACCGACGCTGCACCGCCTCTCCATCCAGGCCTTCGAGCCCGTGCTGGTCGAGGGCAAGGCCATCCACCTGCACCCGCTCGTCTGCGCCCCGTTCAACGCGGACTTCGACGGCGACCAGATGTCCGTCCACGTCCCGCTGTCCGTCCAGGCCCAGGCCGAGGCTCGCATCCTGATGATGAGCTCCAACAACCTGCGCTCCCCGGCTTCCGGTAAGCCCGTGAACATTCCTTCCCAGGACATGATCATCGGCGTGTACTACCTGACCCAGGCTCGCGACGGCATGCCCGGCGAGGGCCATGTCTTCGCCAGCTTCGACGACGCCCTGCGCGCCTACGACTGCCGCGCCGAGGCCGGCGTCGACCTGCAGGCAAAGGTCCAGGTCCGTGTTTCCGAGGCCGAGGCCAACGTCGAGCTCGAGGACGGCACCAAGCTCTTCCGCGTGAAGACCGGCAAGAACTCCATCGAGGACTACGACGTGACCGGTTCCAAGACCGCTCGCTTCGAGACCACGATCGGCCGCATCATCTTCAACCGTCAGTGCCTGCCGGCCGACTACGAGTTCATCAACTACAAGATGGTCAAGGGCGATATCGCCAAGCTCGTCTCCGACTGCTGCGATCGCTACCCCGAGGCCGAGGTCGCCCCGATCCTCGACGCCATCAAGTACTCCGGCTTCCACTACGCCACCATGTCCGGCCTCACCATCTCCGTGTGGGACGCCCTGATTCCGGACGACAAGTGGCAGGTCCTTGACCGCGCCCAGAGCAACGTCGACCAGATCAACGCGTACTTCGAGGAGGGCTTCCTCAACGAGATGGAGCGCCATATCGAGGTCGTTAACGAGTGGACCGCCGCCACCGACGAGGTCGCTTCCAAGATGCTGTCCATGTTCGACGAGGAGAACCCCATCTACATGATGGCCGACTCCGGCGCTCGAGGCTCCAAGGCCCAGCTGCGTCAGCTCGGCGGCATGCGCGGCCTGATGGCGGACATGTCCGGTGAGACCATCGACCTTCCCATTAAGGCGAACTTCCGCGAGGGTCTGCTCCCGCTCGAGTACTTCATCTCCACCTACGGCGCTCGTAAGGGCCTCGTCGATACCGCTTCGCACACCTCCGACTCCGGTTACCTCACCCGTCGTCTCGTCGACGTGGCTCAGGACGTCATCGTGCGCGAAGAGGACTGCGGCACCACCGAGGGCTGCACGTACAACCTCATCATCCCCGGCACCGAGGACCTCAACGCCGACCTCGTGGGCCGTTGCTTCCTGGACGACGTCGTCACCCCGGATGGCACCGTGCTCTTCGAGAAGGATGCCTACATCACCTGCGTCGACGACCTCCAGAAGATGGTCGACGCCGGCCTTAAGAAGGTCTCCCTGCGCGCGCTGCTGACCTGCCGTTCCAAGTACGGCGTCTGCCAGAAGTGCTACGGCTGGGATCTGTCCACCCGTCGTCCGGTTGCCATCGGCACCGCGGTCGGCATCATCGCCGCCCAGTCCATCGGCGAGCCCGGCACCCAGCTCACGATGCGTACGATTCACTCCGGCGGCGTCGCTGGCGTTGCGGACATCACCCAAGGTCTCCCGACCGTTTCCCGTATGTTCGACATCGTCGGAAACGTCAACGAGAAGATCCTCGGTCGCGAGGCCGATCTGGCCCCGTTCTCCGGTCACCTCGCCATCAAGCCCGAGAAGTCCGAGTACGTGCTCACGCTCACCGACACGGACGACCCGAGCCGCATCCTGGACGAGAAGCGCGTCCCCGCCGCCGTCCAGTTCATGCCCGGCATCGAGGATGGCTGCGAGGTCCGCGCCGGTGACCAGATCACCAAGGGCTTCGTCAACTTCCGCAACCTGCGTCAGCTGACCGACATCGAGTCCACGATGCACACGTTCGTCGAGAACGTGAAGGAGGTCTACAACTCCCAGGGCGTCGACCTCAACGACAAGCACATCGAGGTCATGGCTCGCCAGATGCTGCGCCGCGTTCAGATCACCAACCCCGGTGACTCCAAGTACCTGCTCGGCCAGTACGTCGACCGCTACGAGTTCGCCGACGAGGTCGAGCGCGTGGCTCGCGAGGGCCTCAACCCGCCTGCGGCCGAGCCCGCGATCCTGGGTACCCTCAAGGTCGCTTCCTCGATCGACTCCTGGCTGTCCTCCGCGTCGTTCATCCGCACCGCGGGCGTCCTCACCGAGGCCGCCATTGAGGGCAAGGTCGACCACCTGCTCGACCTCAAGTCCAACGTCATCGTGGGCAAGAAGATCCCGGCGGGCACCGGCCTCAAGCCGTATGCCAAGGCCGGCATGACCTACCGCACCGAGGAGGGCTACGTCCCGGTGGACAATCCGTCCTCCCCGCACGCCAAGGTCCTGCCCGAGTGGGCCCCGGAGGAGCTCAAGGAGCTCGACACCGTCCTGCCTCAGCAGCTCGATTTCGGCGGTGGCGACTTCTCGGCCGACGGCGGTCACATCACCCGCAACGGCCGTACCATCTCCGCCGAGGATGCCCGTCTGTACCTCTTCGACGACCTGGGCGTGTCCCAGCGCTGGACCAACAAGTTCAGCGAGGTCGGCATCGAGGTCGTCGGTGACCTGGTTGGCAAGTCCGAGGAGGACCTGCTCCGCATCGATGGTATCGGCGCCAAGGCCATCGAGGAGCTCCGCGACGGTCTGGAGGAGCACAACCTCCTCTACATCCTCGAGAACACCGAGGACGTCGCCGACGAGGAAGATCTCTCCCAGCTGCTGCAGATGGTCTTCTCCCCGGATGGCCCCGACGACATCCTGCTCGGCACGAGCGCCCCGCGTCATCACCTCGATACCGATGAGGAGATGATCGGTGCCCCGGCCCAGTCCAAGGATGGCAACGGCGTCATCAACGAGGACATGGCCTCCCTCGACGAGCT
Organism: Collinsella intestinalis; assembly: GCF_902364775.2. Classification (GTDB taxonomy): domain Bacteria; phylum Actinomycetota; class Coriobacteriia; order Coriobacteriales; family Coriobacteriaceae; genus Collinsella. Next base: position 465,912 of record NZ_CABJEU020000001.1, read on the forward strand.
GCTGAACCAGCTGGTCGACACCGATGAGGTCTATCCCGAGGAGCAGGAGGACTAGTCCTTCTTGCGCCAGGTGCTCTACACACCGACGGTGATCGCACCAATAGAGCCCGCCTTTCCCAAAAGGGGAGGGCGGGCTTTTTGTATCTGACGCGTGTCTCCGTAGTCCCGGAGGCCATCCGTGCGCATGTTTGTGGAGACTCTACGGAATATGCTCAAAAATAGGAAACGCCCGGGCGCGTGGTCTGTTGACCGTCCAGGTACGCGCGCGTATCATAGCGAACTGCGTGTTTTGTGGGCGGATGCTGACGCCCCTTAATATGCCGTTGCACATGGAATGGAAGCTGGATATTTCGAGAAGGAGTACGCTTTGCCTACTATCAACCAGCTGGTTCGCCAGGGCCGTCGCTCGGTCCCCAAGAAGTCCAAGAACGCCGCTCTCAAGAGCAACTCTCAGAAGCGCGGTGTGTGCACCCGCGTGTTCACCACCTCTCCTAAGAAGCCGAACTCCGCTCTTCGCAAGGTCGCCCGTGTGCGCCTCGTGAACGGCATCGAGGTCACTGCTTATATCCCCGGTGAGGGTCACAACCTGCAGGAGCACTCCATCGTGCTCGTCCGCGGCGGCCGTGTTCGCGACCTGCCCGGTGTGCGTTACCACATCATCCGCGGCTGCTATGACTGCGCCCCGGTTGCCAACCGCAAGCAGGCTCGTTCCCACTACGGTGCCAAGCGCCCGAAGTAGTCTCGCGAGTAGACCCGATCATATTCAGATAGAGGAGATATAACATGCCGCGTCGTGCAGCTAAGAATCACCGCCGCGAGGTTCAGCCTGATGCTGTTTACAACAACCGCCTCGTGACGCAGCTCATCAACAAGGTCCTTCTTGACGGCAAGAAGGCCACCGCTGAGCGCATCGTTTACACCGCCTTCGACATGGTTGCCGAGAAGACCGGCGAGGACGCCCTCTCCGTCTTCAAGAAGGCCATGGACAACATCAAGCCCACGCTCGAGGTCAAGCCCAAGCGCGTCGGTGGCGCCACCTACCAGGTCCCCATGGAGGTCAACGCCCGTCGTTCCACCCAGCTGGGCATCCGCTGGATGGTCAACTTCTCCCGCGCCCGCAAGGAGAAGACCATGGCCGAGCGTCTGGCCGCCGAGATCCTCGACGCCTCCAACGGCGTTGGCGCTTCCGTGAAGAAGCGCGAGGACGTCTTTAAGATGGCCGAGGCCAACCGCGCGTTCTCTCACTACCGCTGGTAATTCAGGGAAGGGACTTAAGACATGGCTAAGCCCAAGTACAAGCTTTCCGATACCCGTAACATCGGCATCATGGCTCACATCGATGCTGGTAAGACCACCACGACCGAGCGTATTCTTTACTACACCGGTAAGACCCACAAGATCGGTGAGGTCCATGAGGGCGCTGCCACCATGGACTGGATGGTTCAGGAGCAGGAGCGTGGCGTAACCATTACCTCCGCTGCTACCACGTGCTTCTGGAACAAGGACGGTAAGGACTACCGCATCCAGATCATCGACACCCCGGGCCACGTTGACTTCACCGCTGAGGTCGAGCGCTGCCTGCGCGTCCTCGATGGCGCTGTCGCCGTCTTCGACGCCGTTGCCGGCGTTCAGCCCCAGTCTGAGACCGTTTGGCGTCAGGCTTCTACCTTCAACGTCCCCCGCATCGCCTTCATCAACAAGTATGACCGCGTGGGCGCTGACTTCTTCAACGCTATCGAGACCATGAAGGATCGTCTCGACGCTAACGCCGTGGCTGCTCAGGTCCCGATGGGCGCCGAGGACAACTTCTGGGGCGTCATCGACCTGGTCACCATGACTGCATGGGACTTCAAGGCCGACGCGAAGGGCATGACCTACCCGGAGCCGATGGACGAGATCCCGGCTGAGTTCGCTGACATCGCTGCCACCAAGCGCGAGGAGCTCCTCGACGCTGCTGCCAGCTTTGACGACGAGCTCATGGAGAAGATCCTCATGGAGGAGGACTTCACCGTCGAGGAGCTCAAGGCTGCTCTGCGCAAGGGCGTTCTGGCCAACGAGCTCAACCTCGTCTTCGTGGGCTCCGCCTACAAGAACAAGGGCGTTCAGGAGCTGCTCGACGCTGTCGTCGACTACCTGCCCAGCCCGATCGACGTCGAGGCCGTCACCGGTACCGATCCGGACACCGGCGAGGAGATCGAGCGTCATCCTTCCTTCGACGAGCCCTTCTCCGGCCTGGTCTTCAAGATCATGACCGACCCGTTCGTCGGTAAGCTCACCTATGTTCGCGTTTACTCCGGCCGCGCCGAGTCCGGCTCCTACGTGGTCAACGCTTCCAACGGTCAGCGCGAGCGTCTCGGCCGCATCCTCGAGATGAACGCCGCCGAGCGTATCGATCGTGACGACGCCTGTGCCGGCGACATCGTCGCTTGCGTCGGCTTCAAGAACTCCACCACCGGTGACACCCTGTGCTCCGAGGGCAAGGAGATCGTCCTCGAGAAGATCGAGTTCGCTAAGCCCGTTATCGACGTTGCCATCGAGCCCAAGACTAAGGCCGAGCAGGACAAGATGTCCCTGGCCCTGACCAAGCTCGCCGAGGAGGACCCGACCTTCACGGTGTCCACCAACCACGAGACCGGCCAGACCATCATCGCCGGCATGGGCGAGCTGCACCTCGAGATCATCGTCGACCGTCTGCTCCGCGAGTTCAAGGTTGACGCTAACGTTGGTAAGCCCCAGGTTGCCTACCGCGAGACCGCTGGTCACGACGTCGAGAAGGCTGAGGGCAAGTTCGTCCGTCAGTCCGGCGGTCGCGGTCAGTACGGCCACGCCGTCATCAAGCTCGAGAAGATGGAGGAGGGCTTCGGCTACGAGTTCGTCAACGCTATCGTCGGCGGCGTCGTGCCCAAGGAGTACATCCCGTCCATCGATAAGGGCATCCAGGAGGCCCTGAACACCGGTGTTATCGCCGGCTTCCCGGTCCTCGACGTTAAGGTCACCCTGTTCGACGGTTCTTACCACGAGGTCGACTCCTCCGAGGCCGCCTTCAAGATCGCCGGTTCCATGGCTATCAAGGACGCCCTCAAGAAGTCCGATCCGCAGCTGCTCGAGCCGATCATGGCTGTCGAGGTCGAGACCCCCGAGCAGTACATGGGCGACGTCATGGGCAACCTCTCCGGTCGCCGCGGCAAGATCGAGGGCATGGAGGATCGTAGGAACAGCAAGCTCATCCGTGCCAAGGTGCCGCTGGGCGAGATGTTCGGTTACGCTACCGACCTTCGCTCCCAGACCCAGGGCCGTGCTACCTACACCATGCAGTTCGACTCCTACGAGCCGGCTCCCAAGTCCATCGTGGACGAGGTCATGGCCAAGAACGGCACCAACTAAGGTCTGTCGCCTGTACTTGTAAACACACCGCGAGGCTGCCCTCGCTATCCATTGTTGGAGGTTAAGTTGTCCAGCCAGAAGATCAGGATTCGCCTGAAGGGCTATGATCACGAGGTCGTGGATCAGTCCGCCAAGCTCATCGTCGACACCGCTCAGAAGACCGGTGCCCGCGTCTCCGGCCCCATTCCGCTGCCGACCGAGCGCAACCTGTACACCGTCATCCGCTCTCCTCACGTGAACAAGGACTCTCGTGAGCAGTTCGAGATGCGCACCCACAAGCGTCTGATCGACATCCTCGATCCCACGCCTGGCACCGTCGATTCCCTCATGCGTCTCGACCTGCCTGCCGGCGTCGACATCGAGATCAAGCTCTAAGGTCTAGTCCTACCGCTTGAATCGCGTTTCGCGCTTTTGAAATGGCCGCTGCCCATGGGGTGGCGGCCATTTGCCATTGCCACAGAATGCCTGATGCTGCGGATATGACTCAAAACGTTCGCCAGAGGCGAGTGTTCCTGGCGGATATGTGCTCACAGGCCTCGCCTCTGGCGAACGTTTTGCCGTAGTTTCTCTTATCGAAGGAAGGGGTACCTTTGATCGAATGGATTATCGCCAGATCCGAAGGCGACCGTGGTAGGGTCGGCGCCTTGGCGGGGGTTGTCTGTATCTCGTTGAATGTGCTGCTCTGCATCGCAAAGGCTCTGATTGGCATCCTGTCAGGGTCGGTCTCGATCGTTGCCGACGCGCTCAACAATCTGAGCGACGCGAGTTCTAACATCGTGAGCGTTCTCGGATTCAAGCTCGCCAGCAAGCCGGCTGACCCCGAGCATCCCTACGGCCATGGTCGTTTTGAATACCTATCCGGTCTCGTCGTTGCGGTGCTTGTCCTCATGATCGGTGTCGAGCTCGTCAAATCTTCAATCGACAAGGTGTTGAATCCAAGTCCAGTCGAGTTCTCTCTCGCTTTGGTGGTGGTCCTCGCGGGGTCCATGGCGGTTAAGCTTTGGATGGCGCATCTCAACCGCGTGCTCGGCGAGCGCATAAAATCCGAGACACTTCTTGCCACGGCCCAGGATTCCAAGAACGACGTTATCGCCACGGGCGCGGTGCTTGCGTGCGCCATCATCGCTTATGTGGCGGGCATCGAGCTCGATGCGTGGGTCGGACTCGCGGTCGGCCTGTATATCGGTTGGAGCGGCATCGAGCTCATTCGCGACACGGTCAACCCGCTTCTCGGGCAGGCTCCCGATCCCGAGCTCGTTGCCCACATCCGCTCGAAGATCATGTCCTATCCAGGTGTCTTGGGCACTCATGACCTCATGGTTCACGACTATGGCCCGGGTCGGCAGTTTGCGAGCGCCCATGTGGAAATGGCCGCCGAGACCGATCCCATGGAGAGTCACGACACGCTGGATAACATCGAGCAGGCATTTAAAGACGATGACGGCCTCATTGTCACGCTGCACTACGATCCGATCGTTACGAACGACCCACATGTCGTTGATATGCGTAACAAGATCGATGCTATGGCGAAGAGCCTCGATAGCGAAGCGAGCATCCATGATCTAAGATGCGTTCCCGGCCCGACTCACACGAATGTGATTTTCGACTGCCTGCATCCGGTTGAGTGTGCATTGAGCCCGTCTGAGTTCAAACGAAAGCTCGGCGACATGGTCGTTGAGGAGTATCCCGACGCGGTTCCAAAAATCACCGTCGACGAAGACTACGTGAGCGCCGAGCAGTAAGAGAGCGTATCGCGAAGCGCCCGGTACCGTTTGCCGAAGCGAGGCGCCGTAGGGCGAGTGCATGATACGAGCTTGAAGGGGTTTGCTACCATTACCGCCAACGCAGGCGAAATATCGAGACAAGGAGCTTGCCATGGCGTACACCGTATACAACTTTCAGGACAATAACGACGTCAAGAAGATTGCCGAGAAGGGTCAGTTCTCGGTCGTCGAGTGGCAGCGCGACCTTTCGGTTACTCCCTGGAGCGCTCAGACCGCGTGGTTCAGCTCGGAAATGAACGTTCGCCGTCGTCAGCTCATCGCAAATCTGGATGGGCGCACGGGTGTTACGCTGCAGGCTGGGGCCATGCAGTGGACGGTTGGCAGTGTGCAGTCAACAACGGGCGTAAAGGGCGCGGGCGACCTTATGGGAAAGATGTTCCGCGGGGCGGTGAGCCAGGATTCGATGATCAAGCCTGAATATACCGGTACGGGTATGCTCGTGTGTGAACCTACGTGGCAGCATTTGCTCCTCATTGATCTCGCCGAGTGGGGCAACTCCGTCGTGCTTAACGATGGACTGTTCCTCGCATGCGATAGCACCATCCAGGATTCACTGCAGCGCCGTTCGAATATGTCTTCCGCCGTGGCGGGCAATGAGGGGCTGTTCAACTTACGACTCGACGGCTCGGGCGTGCTTGCGCTTGAATCACCTTGCCCGGTAGAGGAAGTCATCTACATCGATCTGCGCAATGACGAGCTCAAGATCGACGGCAACTACGCCTTGGTCTGGACGTCCGGACTTGAGTTCACCGTCGAGCGGTCGGGCAAGAGCCTGATTGGTTCTGCCGTGGGCGGTGAGGGCTTGGTGAACGTGTATCGCGGCACCGGGCGCATCATGATGGCGCCCATGCAGCCTGCGACGAATTACAACACCTATGCAGCCGTCTCGACGGACTAGGCGCGCGACCGATCGAGTCCCGTGAACGCCTGATACGGCAAGGCCCTCTCGCAAGAGAGGGCCTTGTGGTTTAGGGCGCATTGCTTGTGGGGTCCTGAATGCCTATCTCACGCTGAGGAGTCGCGGGCTCATGCCGTCAGGTGGAAGGGCGCGTCGGTGCCTGTCTGCGTCAGCGTATCGTATCTGAGCTATCGGCAAAGATGCTCGTCGATCCAGGAGATGATGTCGCTGGATTCATAAAGCGGCTTGCCGTCGATGAACAGGCAGGGCACCTGCTGTTTGCCGCCGACCTTAATCAGGGTGGCTGCCGCATCGCGATCTCGAGAGATGTCGATCAGGGGAATCGTCACGCCCTGGCGGTCCATAAAGTCGAGCACCCTGATGCAGAAAGGGCAGGTCGGACGATAATACAGGGCGAGTTCGTGATGAACGCTCATGCATCCTCCTTGCGTTAAAAATACTACTGACATGGAAGCTTATACCCGAATGCTCCGAGTACCAGTACTGGAAGTTCAATTGCGGAGACGGGAGCGATGGAGGTGAAGCGGCTATAAAGATTGACCGATGTCGTTATCGACGCCCGCCAACCGCGCCTTTGCCGTTCGGGATGCGCCGTCCCGCCTTGCCGGAGATACGCTCGAGGTCGATGGCCCAAACGGCGGTTGCGGGTAGCTCCCACTCGATGGCATCTCCGATCTTGTCTCGATACTCGGGGCAGTATTTGAGGCAGAGCTGGGCGAGAGCGCGGCGCGCGCAGGCTGGCTCGACGACGCGTCGCACCGTGCCGGTTGCGATGACGCTGGCATACCGTGTGGTGAAGAACCCCGGCTCGCCGTCTTCCTCCACATAGACGGGCTCCATATCCATGGCCACGGTTACGCACACGCGTGGGTCGCGCTCCCAATTGTCCGTTTTCTGACCGCCGGCGATGCCGGTATGGACAAGAAGGGAGTCGCCGTCGAGGACGTAGGAGAGAGGCGTGGCGTAAGGATGACCGTCTTCATCGACGGTGGCGACGACGCAGTATTCGCCCATACGGAGGATGTCACGGGCTTCCTGTTCGTCAATGGCGCGCTCGGGGAGCTGTTTCATGGGGTGGTTCATGTCATTCCCTTCGATGTGCGGAACAAGGCGGCGCCGCATGATGAGCACGTCACGCTTGCCTGCCGGATAAAGGATGTCAGCGGATTGTGTGCGGACGGGCGAAAGGCCGCACTTCTCCATGACACGGTGCGACTGGGTATTCTCGAGGAAGTGGTCGGCGTAGATGGCTCGAGCACCTAGGGAATCGCGAGCGTGTTCGATGAGGCGCTGAAGAGCCTCGGCAGCGAAGCCTCGACCCCAATAGGGCACGCCGATCCAATAGCCAACGGAATACTCATCGTCCGCCTCGAGATAATCGCAGGCATCGCCTGCTAAAAGACCGATTGCGCCGATGAGCTCGTCGCCTTCGCGCAAAGTGATGGCGTATTGCTCGGGCCCTCGCAGGACATTACGAAGGACGTCGAGGCTCTGTTCTTCGCTCGTGTGTGGCGGCCAGCCTGCAGCGGTTCCGATGCGCGGGTCGCGTGCGAGCTCGAAGAGGGCCGGGGCGTCTGCGTCTGCCCAGGGGCGCAGGGTAAGGCGGGTGGAGAAGAGCTCCATGGATGCACCTTTCACGGTTGGGAGCGTGGGCGGGGTGTGGTTGAGAAAGCTATCTACAAGCTTTTGCGGGCTACGATCGAGAACATGAGGGGGATGCGGGGGAGAGCCGCGGGCATGCGCCACGACTCGTCTTCCGGATGAAATTCGAGGATGGGCAGCGATTGCCATTCGGCAACTTCATCTTCTCGTAGCGCCTCGATTGAGAGGCCGGCGGAGGTAAGCGCCTCGACGATCTCTTGGAAGTCGTGCGACCAATTGTGGTTCTTGGTGTGGGCGAGCCGCTGCTCCGAGCTTTCGTTGTGCGGGTCGGTCACGTAGGTGACGTCCATGTCGTACGAGCTGATCGAACCCGTTTTGTAGTCGGAGACGATCTTGGTCCCACTAAAGCCAAGCGCGGATAAAAGCGGGTGGTCATCGCGGATCATGAAGATGCCGCCAGGGGTGAGAAGACGCTCGATCGAGCGGGCCCATTCATCGAGCTCAGGCAGCCAAGTGATGGTGCCCGCGCTCGTGACGATTGCATCGAATGTGCCTAGGTGTCCTGCAAGCTCCGGGGCATCGGCGGCGAAGCGCGCGTCGCTTTCAACGTACGTGACGTCTACGTGGGCCTTGTCCGCCAGGCGTCGGGCATATTCAAGCGCGGTGGGGGAGAAGTCGAGCCCCCAGACCTCGGCGGCGCCCAAGCGCGGCCAGCAAAGCGTGTCTGTGCCGATGTGGCATTGCAGATGCAAGAGTTTGAGGCCTTCGAGCGATGCGTTTGGCAGGAACGGGCGGATCGAATCGTAGTCGCGCTTGGCAACGCCCGTAACGGCGTCGGGGTCGTGCACGAGCTCGCCCAGGTCGCCGTAGCCGCCGTTGGCGTGCACGTCGGCGCGGTCGTTCCAGCTGGCGAGGTTATCTAAAACCGCCTCCGTCGTGCCATGAATGCCCGCAAGCGTATCGGGGCCATGTTTAGGCGCCATCGCAAACCTCCCTGTTCTTATGAGGTCGAGTCGTTCAGAAGATCGTGGTGATTTCAGTCTGCATCACTAACGTCAAGAATAGATGATTGCAGGACAATTCTTGACGCTCGTGATGCGAACTTGTGGAAGCGTGTCGACGGGCGTTTTTTGGCATTCAATCGTTGTGGGATTTCCATCCCCTTATGAGGGCGATTCGAAGGTCGTTTTGCGCGAGCTGGTAGTCTCGCGCGGTGGGGAGTTTGAGGCGCAAAAGCGCAGCTACGGAATTCATGGCGCGATGAAAATCGAGTTGATGCATAAAATGGGATGCGGTGATCGTCCTCATCGACACACCGAGCATCCCCAGGATCGCAAGACGGTCGGCATCATGGGTCCGCCGCTTGAGTTCAGAATGGGCGTCGCCGTCATACTCGACACCTACGTTTCTATGCGGCGCGAAAATGTCAACTTCAAGGTAATCGGAACGAATCGTTGCCTTAAGTTCTTGGGGAATCAAGATGCGGTGGTTGAGTACTATGTGGCGATATCCGAGACCGCCTTTAGCCTTGGGCAGGACAATTGCCAGCGCAAGCGCCGTTTCCATGGGAGATCGGGAGCCATCTCGAACGAATGCGAGGGCGTGGTGCGCGCGTTTTGCACCGGGCATATGGGGATGATTGGCCAGTGCTGCATGAATCTGTTGCCTGCTCGTGAGGGGGCGACGATCGCGATAGCCGCCTCGAGCTTCGGTCAGGTTGAGTTCGTATCGCCCGCAAAGCTCGTATCCGTACTCGATGAGCTCGAGCGGTTCCATCCACGTTGCAGCCTGGATGAAGTTGAGCGCCCCGCCAACGGCGAACAGGCCGGGCGCGATGTGTACGAGCTCGCTTGAGCTACACGAGGTTCCAACTACGTGAGACTTGAAGAATGCGGAGCTCGTGCGATCCAGGGACGTTGGGACGGCGATGTCAATTTCCATTTCGTTTTCAAGGTTCACCCCACATTCCCCGAGAAAGACTCGAATTCGCGCCGCGATGTTTCTTGCATGCGTTCCAGACTCGGAGATTCCGTACGGATCGACAGGGTTTGTTAGGGCGTTGTGGACCACTGCCTGGCGATTGTGGGTATGAAGCACAAGATAAGCGGACGTATGGGAGAGTACGACTGGCGTGTCCATGGGGCCCTCCGTCTCCGGGTGATACCGAGTGGATGACGGCTAGGATACCCGCGCGCGAGCAAACGTATCGGGCAGCTTGTCTGCGAGCGCAAAGCTGTTCGTGGCGTCTCGATGGCCTGGGGGGTGGCGGAGCTTGTCGAGTCGGCCCGAAGACAAAAGCGCCGCCGACCGTGATGGCCGACGGCGCTTGAGCGTCAGTGAGCGGACGGAGGGGTCGCGAGGCGTTTAGCCGAAGTAAGCCACACCGCTCTCGAACAGGGGCATGAACTTCTCGCCGGGGACGTTCTTGTACAGACCGTCGCCGCGACGCTCGACGTGTCCCATCTTGCCGAACACGCGGCCGTCGGGGCTGGTGATGCCCTCGATGCAGGCGACGGAGCCGTTGGGGTTCACGTCAAGGTCCATGGAGGGCATGCCGGCCACGTCGACGTACTGCGTGGCGATCTGGCCGCCGGCACGGAGCTGGTTCAGGACCTCGTCGTTCGCCACGAAACGGCCCTCGCCATGGGAGATGGCCACGGTGTAGAGCTCATCGGGGTCGCACTGGGACAACCAAGGCGAAAGATCGCTGCAGATGTGGGTGCGAACCAGACGGCTCTGGTGACGGCCGATCTCGTTGAAGGTCAGCGTCGGGGCCTCAGGCATGGCGTCCACGATATCGCCGTAGGGCACGAGGCCCAGCTTGACGAGCGCCTGGAAGCCGTTGCAGATGCCGAGCATCAGGCCATCGCGGGACTGCAGCAGGTCGCGAACGGCCTCGGTGACCTCGGGTGCGCGGAAGAACGCGGTGATGAACTTGGCGGAACCGTCGGGCTCGTCGCCACCGGAGAAGCCGCCCGGGATCATGACGATCTGGGACTCGCGGATGCGGCGCGCAAGCTCGCGGGTGGACTCGGCGACGTTCTCGGGCGTGAGGTTGTTGATCACGAAGACATCGGCCTCGGCACCGGCGGCGCGGAAGGCGCGCGCGGAGTCGAACTCGCAGTTGTTGCCAGGGAAGACAGGGATGATCACGCGGGGCTTGGCAATCTTGAGGCCGCCGTAGGTCGCGCGGATGCGACCCTCCTCCTCGCAGCGGTAGCGCTCCTCGGGGATGAGCTCCTCGGGGGCATCGACATCGTCAGCGGCGCTGCGGTAGGGGAACACGCCCTCGAGCGCGCTCTCCCAGGCCTCCTGCAGTTCGGCCAGATCAAGCGTCTCGCCGTAGGCGGTGAACTCATAGGGCTCGCAGGTCACGCCGAGCTCGACTATGCGCACGCCGTCGGCCTCGGGCAGGGCTGCGCCCTCGTCGAGCTCAACGACGAAGCAACCGTAGGAGTGGTCGAACAGGTCGCGGGCGTCGGCCTCGTAGTAGGCCTCGGACACCTCGAAGCCCAAGCGGTTGCCCAGGCAGGCCTTGAACAGGATCTCGGCCAGGCCGCCAAAGCCCGCGGTGGACACGGAGAGCGCCTTGCCCTCGCGCACGAGGCTCTCGACGGTGCGGAAAGCGGTGAGCAGGGAAGCGGACTCGGGCAGGAGGTCGTCGACCTGATAGGTGGGCTGGATCAGCGCGACGCGGTGGCCGGCGCCCTTGAACTCGGGCGACACCACGTTGGCGAGCTTGTCCACGGCCACGGCGAAGGAGACGAGCGTCGGCGGGACGTCGAGGTCCTCGAAGGAGCCGGACATGGAGTCCTTGCCGCCGATGGCGCCGGCGCCGAGCTCGACCTGGGCCATGAGGGCGCCCAGGACGGCGGCCATGGGCTTGCCCCAGCGCTCGGGAACGTCACGCAGGCGCTCGAAGTACTCCTGGAAGGACAGGTAGACCTTCTCGTGGTCGAAGCCGGTGGCCACGAGGCGGGAGATGCTCTCGACGACGGAGAGGTAAGCGCCGCGGTACTGGTCGGCGTCCATGATGTAGGGGTTGAAGCCCCAGGCCATGCCGGAGACCGTGGTGGTCTCGCCGTCGACCGGGAACTTGGCGACCATGGCCTGGTTGGGGGTGAGCTGGCGCTCGCCGCCGAAGGGCATGAGTACGGTCGCGGCGCCGATGGTGGAGTCGAAGCGCTCGGACAGGCCCTTATTGGAGCACACGTTGAGGTCGCTCACGAGCTCGACCATGGCGTCATGGAAGGACTCGCAGGTCTCGGCGCCCGGCACCATGGGGACGGTGCTCTCGTAGATGCCGTCGAGCGTGCCGAACTCCTCGAGCGCGGCCTCGGCCAGCTCGCTCTCGGGATCGATGGGGGCAATGCCCTGGGCCACGACGTGGACGTCCTGGTACTTGGGCGCGCCGTTGGAGTTGAGGAAGTTGCGGGAAAGGTCGACGATCGCGTCGCCCTGCCAGGCCATGCGGACGCGGGGCTCGCAGGTGACCTCGGCGATCACGGTCGCCTCGAGGTTCTCCTCGGCGGCGTAGCCCATGAACTCCTCGACGTCGGCCTCGGCCACGGCCACGGCCATGCGCTCCTGGGACTCGGAGATCGCGAGTTCGGTGCCATCGAGGCCGTCGTACTTCTTGGTGACCATGTCGAGGTCGATGTAGAGGCCGTCGGCCAGCTCGCCCACGGCGACGGACACGCCGCCCGCGCCGAAGTCGTTGCAGCGCTTGATCAGGCGGCAGGCGTCGCCGCGGCGGAACAGGCGCTGCAGCTTGCGCTCCATGGGGGCGTTGCCCTTCTGGACCTCGGCGCCGTCCTTCTCGATGGACTCGACGTTGTGGGCCTTGGAGGAGCCGGTGGCACCGCCGATGCCGTCACGGCCGGTGCGGCCGCCGAGCAGGATGATCTTGTCGCCGGGCGCGGGGCACTCGCGGCGGACGTGGCTCGCGGGCGTGGCGCCCACCACGGCACCGACCTCCATGCGCTTGGCCATGTAGCCGGGGTGGTAGAGCTCGGAGACCTGGCCGGTGGCAAGGCCGATCTGGTTGCCGTAGGAGGAATAGCCGGCGGCTGCGGTGGTCACGATCTTGCGCTGGGGCAGCTTGCCGGCGATGGTCTCGGAGACGGGGACGGTCGGGTCGGCGGCACCGGTGACGCGCATGGCCTGGTAGACGTAAGAGCGGCCGGAGAGCGGGTCGCGGATCGCGCCGCCCACGCAGGTGGCCGCGCCGCCGAAGGGCTCGATCTCGGTGGGGTGGTTGTGGGTCTCGTTCTTGAAGAGGAACAGCCAATCCTGGTCCTCGCCGTCGACGTCGACGGTCACCTTGACGGTGCAGGCGTTGATCTCCTCGGACTCATCGAGGTTGGTGAGGATCCCCTGCTTCTTAAGCCACTTGGCGCCGATGGTGCCCATGTCCATGAGGCAGACGGGCTTCTCGTCGCGGCCGAGCTCGTGGCGCATCTCCATGTAACGGTTGAAGGCGGCCTCGACGGCGGCGTCGTCGATCTCGATGTTCTCGAGGTTGGTGCCGAAGGTGGTGTGGCGGCAGTGGTCGGACCAGTAGGTATCGATCACGCGAATCTCGGTGATGGTGGGGTCGCGGTCCTCATCCTTGAAGTACTGCTGGCAGAACGCGATATCGGCCTCGTCCATGGCAAGACCGCGTTCGGCGATGAAGGAGGCGAGGGCGGCCTCGTCCATCTCGCGGAAGCCATCGATGATCTCGACCGGCTCGGGGTCGGGGATCTCCTGGGTGAGGGTCTCGGGGCACTCGAGCTCGGCGAGACGGGACTCGACCGGGTTCACCACGTAGCCCTTGATGGCGTCGAAGTCCTCGGTGGAAAGATCCCCGGAGAGCAGGTAGACCTTTGCGGAGCGAACGGTGGGGCGCTCGCCCTGGGAGATCAGCTGCACGCACTCGGCGGCGGAGGCGGCGCGCTGATCGAACTGGCCGGGCAGCGCCTCGACGGCGAAGGCGGTCGCGCCGGGCTCCTCGGGGAGCTCGTCATAGGCGAAGTCGACCTGCGGCTCGGAGAACACGGTGGGCACGCAGGAGCCGAACAGCTCCTCGTCGATGCCCTCGACGTCATAGCGGTTGATGACGCGCAGGCCCGTGAGCGCCTCGATGCCCAGGGTGTCGCGAAGCTCGGCCAGCAGCTGCTGCGCCTCGACGTCAAACCCGGGTTTCTTCTCTACGTACACGCGAGAGACCATTGAGTCCTGCCCTTCTTTCTGAACGGGTCGATCCGTTGGCGGCGGTCGCACGACCTTGAGCCGAACGGTTTGCTAACCCTTCAATAATACGCCACCGTCCAGGCCTATCTGCCGTGCGTATGTGTGCAATTTGGGGACGGGTGCGTTTTTACACACGCGGGCTCGCGCCCGCGTTCCTCCACACGAATGGATGATCCGTCCGCGACTTCAGCACTTCATAACCACTCTTACGCAAACGTCACCCGACGGTAAGGATGCGCAAAGCTTCGACGGGCACAATGGGGCGCAGCATCAAGACGAGGCCTTCCCGTATCTCCCAAAGCAGCGCTTGCCAAAACAGCGTCGGGGGGGGGTAGGCTCTCGGACACGGCGCCCATGGCGCCCGTGTGGAACCGAAGGGATGGGATGACACGTGAAGTACCTGGAGAACATCGAGCGAGTCGCCCGCGAGTGGCCCTGTCGGACCGCCGTGCGCGCATCGACGGGGATGGACCTGACCTATCGAGAGCTGTGGGCGGCGTCCGAGGCGCTCGCCGAGCAGGTGGGCAAGCGCGTTGAGCGCGGTGTGCCCGTCATCGTGTACGGCAACAAGGACCCGTTCATGGTCGTATGCTTTCTCGCCTGCATGAAGGCCGGATGCCCCTACGTTCCAATCGACGGCAACTCCGTGCCGCCGCAGCGCACCGCGTCGATCGCCACGCAGATCCTTGCGTCTATGACGGGCGACGCGGGCATCGAGGCGCCACTCGTGCTGGCGGTTGGAAGCTTCCCCACATGTGACGACATGCCGCCCGTCACCGTCATCGAGCATCGCGCCATCGGCGACCTCGTGGCGGCCGCGGGTCACTCCAATCGCGATCGCTGGATCGATGGGGAGGACCTTGCGTACATCCTGTTCACCTCCGGTTCGACCGGTGCGCCCAAGGGCGTCGAGGTCACGGCGGCCTGCTTTGATAACTTCTGCGCATGGGACCTCGAACTCGCCCACGGCAACACCCCTGAGCGTTCGGATGGCCGCGTGTGGCTCGATCAGGCGCCCTTCTCGTTCGATCTGTCGGTGTTCGAGCTCGCCGGCGCCCTCGGCGGTGGCGGCACGTTGTACTCGTTGGCCGCCGAGACGCAGCTCAGCATGGCGGCTCAGTTCGCCGCGCTCAAGGAGTGCGGCGCGGATATCTGGGTCTCGACCCCGTCGTTTGCCGAGCTTTGCCTTGCGAACGCCGATTTCGACCAGAACGCCATGCCCGAGCTCAGGCTCTTCTTGTTCTGCGGCGAGACGCTGCCGAACGCAACGGCCGCGCGCCTGCTCGAGCGCTTCCCTCGGGCTCGCGTCGTCAACACCTACGGTCCAACCGAGTCGACCGTTGCCGTCACCTCGGTTGAGGTGACGGCCGAGATGACGGCGAGCCCCGAGCCCTTGCCCGTGGGCGCCCCGCGCCTCGGCACGCGTATCCGCATCGTCGATGAGGAGGGGCGTTCCGTTCCCGCCGGAACCTTCGGCGAGGTCGTCATCGAGGGCGATACGGTCGCTCGCGGCTACTTTGGGCGGCCCGACCTCACGACGCGCGTCTTCGACACAGCCGTGCTCGACGGCGCCGCCGTGCGTGCCTACCGAACCGGCGATGAGGGCTATCTCGACGCCGAGGGCATGCTGCATTTCCGCGGCCGCCTCGATCTGCAGGTCAAACTCAACGGCTTCCGCATCGAGCTCGGCGAGATCGAGGGCCATCTGCGTCGCTTGCCCGAGATCGCCGCCGCCGCGGTCGCCCCGGTGTATCGGGACGGGAAGATCTCGCATCTCGTGGCGCATGTCGTGCCGTCCGCGCCGCTCGGGGACACGCCGTTTCGCGCGGGCCTCGCGCTTAAGGAGCGCCTGGCCGAGTTTCTGCCCCATTACATGGTTCCGAAGAAGGTCGCGTTCCATGAGTCCTTGCCCATGACCGGCAACGGCAAGCTCGACCGCCGTGCCCTCACCGAGAAGAAATAGGCACCGATGGGCTTCTACACCTCCCCGTCGTTTTTCATGGCGCTCGCCGCAGCGGTGGTTCCCGCCGCAGTGCTCGGCTTCATGGAGAGGCGTATCAAGTATTACGGCTTCGCGGCCTCATGCGTGATGGTCGGTCTGCTCTTCGCGGGCAGCCCCGCCGGCGCCGCCGCGTTCGCGGTGTTTCTCGCGGTGGCGTTCGCGTCCATGCGCGCGACGCTCGCCAGCTGGAAGAGCGGCCGCAAGTGCATGGCGGTGTACCGCACATCGCTTGTCGCGACCATCGCCCCGCTCGTCATCTACAAGGTGGGGGCGGTGTTCGATGCGAACCTGCTGGGCTTCATCGGCATCAGTTACCTTACCTTCAAGGCGGTGCAGGTGCTCATCGAAATCCGCGATGGGCTCATCGACGACCTCGGCGTCGTCGACTACCTGTACTTCCTGACGTTTTTCGCGACGTTCACCTCGGGGCCGATCGATCGGTCGCGCCGGTTCCGAGAGGACGCCGACAGGCGGCTTTCCCGGTCCGAGTATGCCGACCTCTTCAGTCGGGGCATTCTGTTCCTGCTCGCCGGAGCGGTGTCGCAACTGGTGCTGGCGACGATTGCGCAAACGGCCCTCGACCCTTCCGCTACCGCGCAGCTCACGGGCGTGCCGGCGGTGATCTCGATTCCCGGGCCGGCGCCGGTGCGCACCATCGCCCGCGCGTACGTTTACGCCCTGTACCTCTTCTTCGACTTTGCCGGCTATTCGCTCATGGCGGTGGGGGCGAGCTACTGCTTCGGCATCGCCACGCCCCAGAATTTCCGCGCCCCGTTCGCGGCGCAGGACATGAAGGACTTTTGGAACCGTTGGCATATCACGTTGTCCACGTGGCTGCGCGACTTCGTCTTCATGAGGTTCGTGCGCATGGCCTCCAAGCGAAAGCTCTTCTCGAGCCGTTTGCACACGGCGTGCGCGGCCTACCTGGTCGACATGCTGCTCATGGGCGCGTGGCATGGACTGACCATCGACTACCTCGCGTACGGCCTGTATCACGGCGTGTTGCTCGCGCTCACCGAGGTCTACCAAAAGCGGTCGGCCTTCTACAAGCGGAACAAGCGCAAGCGTTGGTACCGGGCGCTGTCGTGGTTCGTCACGATGCAGCTCGTGGTCATCGGCTTCGCGCTCTTCTCCGGTCAGCTCACCCATATCATCGAAAGGATCATCAATGGATAGGAACGAACTCGAGGCAGAGGTCCTCGACATGCTGGAAGACATCTGCGACGACGAGGCCGTGCGCGAGGAGCGCGACATCGACCTGTTCGCGGCTGGCCTGCTCGACTCCCTCGCCGCTATCGAAGTGCTCGTCGAGATCGAGGAGCGCTTTGGTGTGGATATCGCGCCCACCGCGGTCGAGCGCTCGGAAATGAACACGGTGAACAAGATCATCGAGCAGATCGCGGTGAGACTGTGATGTGCGCGGAGGGCCGTTCGGACGAGGGCATACGCTCCGCGGGGCGCGGCCCGTCTGCGCCTGCGCGCCTGCGCGCCTTGACGCCCGATCGTGTGCGCACATGGTTCTACTCGGATGCGACTTCGGCGGCCGTCGCTTGGTTTGCGGCCGTCGTGGTGCTCGTGGCAGTGCTCGGATGGTTTTTCGTGCTCTCCCCGTATGGCGCGCCGGCAAGCCCGGTGTATGCCGAGTTCTAGGGGGTTGTCATGAGAAGACGCATCATCGCCCTGGCCCTGGCTGCGACGCTCGCCGTCGGCGGCGGTGCCGCGTATGCCTGGGAGAGTCGGCTGACAGATGAAGATGTGCCTTGCGTGGGCTACCCAACGGCGCAAGAGGTGTCGAGCTGGCAGCTCATGCGGGGTCAATACGAAAGCAGCGCCGAGCGCGGTGAGCCGGTCGCCCCGGTGTTCGGGTCTTCGGAGCTCAACCCGGGGCCGGCGGGCTTCTCCCATCCGGGCAACCTGCTTGCTCCCGGTACCTACGATGTGGGCGCGCTGATGGCGGGCCGCGCGGGTTGTGCGGACCTGTGGCAGGCAATCGAGATCGGTGCCTTTGCCTCGGTGGCGGATGCCCCGCGCCGCGTGGTGCTTTTTCCGAGCATCCAATGGTTCATGACGTACCGCCGCCCCGCGCGTGATTTTCCCGACGTATATTCATCTGGGGCTTTCGAGGCGTTCATGGCGAATGGCGATATATCCGATGGGTTGAAGCGTCGCGTGGCTCAGCGCGCGGCCGAGTACGGCGCCGGAGAGCCGGCGAACGAGGGGCCCGTCGAGCGCATCGTGCGCGATGTGGATGAGGCGGCGAAGACCCTTGCATCCGATGTACGCCTCGCTCACGACCTGGCCCTCGACGGTCGGGGTTCTGGTGTTGCAGGCGACGCGACCGCCCCGCGTCCGCCCCGCGCGACCGGCGGTCCCGATTGGGACGCGGTGTTCACCGAGGCCGATCGCGCCGCCCGGGCTCAGGCGACGGGCAACGACCTTGGAATGAGCGACGCCTGGTACGGCAAGCATTTCAAGACGTGGCTGGAGGGCGCGAACAAGAGCTGGAAGGTGCGGGGTGACGAGTACTTCAGCTCGCAGGAGTTCGAGGACTTCAAGATGGTTCTCAATGTGTGCCGTGAGACGGGGGTCGAACCGCTCATCGTGATCCAGCCCGTCAAGGGAGCGGCCTACGACCAGACCGTTTACACGTGTGAGGTCCGTCAGCAGTACTATCGCATGGTGCGCGATGCGGCCGCCGATGCGGGATTTCAGGTCGCGGATTTCTCCGGCCATGAGTACGACCGATATTTCCTACGCGATTACTCCCATCCCTCGGAGCTCGGGTCGGCGTACTATTCGAAGGCCATTTACACCTTCCTGAAAACCGGTTATGCCGACACCAGCCCGTCCGGAGACGTCCTGTTGGCGGGTGTTTGAGCGTGCACGGGAGGGCGAGCGGCCGTGTGATGGGTTCAAAAGATTGGGTATAAGGCCCAAAACCGTGTGGCACCCGAGGTCTCGATGGACCGCGGGTGCCGCCCTCATGTAAGGATGCCCATGTTCGACGAGAAATCGCGCCGCGCCGCCTCGCTGATCGCGTTCGGCGTTTGTCTCTATGCCGCCGTCATGCACCTCGACGTGGTGATCGGCGCCTTGTCCGCCGTCATCAACATCTTCTTCCCGGTGCTGCTCGGCCTTGGATTCGCCTTCGTGCTGAACGTGCCCGTTTCGGGCATGGAGCGCATGCTCGGCCGCCTGGTCGAGCGCCTTCCAAAGGAGAAGCGTCCTCAGCCTGGTCTTGTGACCGTGGTGAGCATCGTGCTGGTGCTCATCGCCATCGCTGGTGTGGCCGTCATGGCCGTCACGATGCTCGTGCCCGAGCTCATCGCCTCCGCTCGCACCGTCGCGCCCCTGCTCGCCGAGCGCCTGCCCGAGATCGAGCGCGTCCTGGCGGCCGAGGGCGTGGACGAGGACAAGCTCATGGCCTGGCTACAGCCCGCCGCCGGTTCTGCCTCCCGCTCGCAGGGCCTGCAGGGCCTGATGAACTTCGGACTCGGCTCCATCGCCACCTCGGTGTTCGCCGCTGCGCGCTCCACCGTCTCGGTTGTCTCGAGCACGGTGTTCGCCTTCGTCATCGCCGTGTACGTTCTGGCGAGCAAGCGCGTGCTCGGCCGTCAGGTCAACCGTATGATGGATGCCCATCTCGCCCCGCGACACGCATCGCGCATCCGCCACGTCGCGGCGTTGGCAACCGATACGTACTCCAAGTTCCTCTCGGGGCAGTGCCTGGAGGCGTGCATCTTGGGCACGCTTATCTTCATCGCGTTCTCCCTGTTCCGCCTGCCGTATGCCGGGCTCATCGGCTTCCTCACCGCGGTCTTCGCCTTCGTGCCGTATGTGGGCGCCTTCGCGTCGTGCGCCATCGGCGCGTTCCTCACCCTGCTCGCTTCGCCCGGTCAGGCGATCATCTGCGTGATCGTGTACCTGGCCGTCCAGTTCGTCGAGAATCAGTTTATCTATCCCCATGTGGTGGGTTCCTCCGTGGGCCTCTCCGCGCTGTGGACCCTCATCGCCGCGCTCGTGGGCGGCAAGCTCTTCGGCATCGTGGGCATCGTATTCTTCATTCCCATCGTGGCGGTGCTCTACGAGCTCGTCCGCCAGTGGACCAACACCCGCCTCGCCGAGCGCATGGCCGCGGGCGAGCTCTCGGAATAGGCCTTTGGGCTGATTCGCCAGCTGGCACTACCGGTGCAGCGGTTCGCGATTTCCTGGCGGCCCGTCTCGCCGATGCCACATAAGGTCTTTGTATCGCGTCCCCACGTTCGCCTAAACGCGGGGAATGTGGGTACGAAAAGCGAATATGACATCACGTGGATAGGCTGCGCATGATCGAGATTCGCGACATCACCAAGACATATAAGACCGGGGACCTGGTCCAGCGCGCCCTGGACGGTGTCTCCGTCACCTTCAGGGAGAGCGAGTTCGTGGCGGTTCTGGGCCCATCGGGTTCCGGCAAGACCACCTTCTTGAATATATTGGGCGGCTTCGACCACGCCGACTCGGGCGACATCGTGGTGAACGGAACCTCGACCCGCGACTATACGGATGCGGAGTGGGACACGTACCGCAACCACCGCGTGGGCTTCATCTTCCAGAGCTACAACCTCATCCCGCACCAGACGATCCTGGCCAACGTGGAGCTCGCGCTTACGTTGGCGGGTGTGGACCGCGCTGAGCGGGAGCGCCGTGCCCGTGCCGCGCTCGAGCGCGTGGGTCTGGGCGCGCATGTGAACAAGAAGCCATCGCAGCTCTCGGGCGGCCAGATGCAGCGCGTCGCCATCGCACGCGCGCTGGTGAACGATCCCGAGATCGTGCTCGCCGATGAGCCCACGGGCGCCCTCGATACCGAGACGGGCATCCAGGTGATGGATCTGCTCGCGGAGGTCGCGCGCGAGCGGCTCGTGATCATGGTCACGCACAACCCACAGCTCGCCGAAGATTACGCGACGCGCATCGTGCGCATCAAGGACGGGCGTCTTGCCGGGGATACGTGCCCCGTGACGGAGAATGAGGTCGAGGCAGCGCGTGCGGCTGCCCTCGCCCATCCCGACAAGGGTCCCGCGCACCGCTCGTCAATGGGCCTGCTCACGGCGCTCTCCCTGTCCTTCACCAACCTCATGACCAAGAAGGGCCGCACCATCATGACGGCCTTCGCCGGATCGATCGGCATCATCGGCATCGCGGCGATTTTGGCGCTCTCCAACGGTGTGAACGGCTACATCGCCAAGGTGGAGCAGGACACGCTGTCGAGCTACCCGCTCACGATCGCGCGGCAGAGCTACGACCTCACGAGCATGATGACGGGGGATTCCGCCTCGTCCGAAGGGAGTGAGTCCGAGGAGGGCGAGTCCGGGGATGGGGCCGAGGTGCCATCTGTCGACGCCGAGGGAGGCCGCAAAGTCGACCTGAAGGAGCCCATTCCGATATTCACGATGCTCTCCGATATGTTCGCGAGCGTGAAATCCAACGATATGGCGAGTTTCAAGGGCTTTTTGGATAAGGACGCCAAGGAGCTCGATGGCGAGGTTTCGGCCATCCAGTATGACTATGGCATCACGCCGCTTGTGTATCGGTCCGATACCTCGGAGGGGCCGGTGCGCCTGTCGCCCAACGCAATGACGACCGCCATGACCGGCGGGGCGTCGAGCGCCGCGATGGCAGGCACCATGATGACGGGAGCCACGGCGTTCAACGAGATGATCGACAATCCAGAACTGCTCGACGAGCAGTACGACGTGGTCGCCGGCCGCTGGGCCAAGGCGGCCGATGAGTGCGTCCTCGTGCTTTCGGCTCGCGGCAAGATATCGGACTTCACGTTGTACAGCATGGGCGTGCTCGACCCCGCTGCCCTCGACCGCATGGTCGAGCGCACCATGAGCGGCGCGGGGGAGGTGCACGTCCCGGAGGTCGATGCGGACTTCACCTACGACGACGCGCTTGGCACGACCTTCAAGGTTCTTGCCGCCTCCGACTCGTATCGCCGCAACGCCGAGACGGGCGGTTGGACCGACATGTCCGGCGACGCCTCGTTCATGGCGGGCCAGGTGGAGCATGGATTGGACCTCAAGATCGTGGGTATCGTCCAGCCGAGTCCCACGGCAAAGTCCGCCGCGCTCTCGCAGGGCATCGCCTATACCAGCGGCCTGACCGACGAGCTCATGAAACGCGCTGCGAATTCGGAGATCGTGCGGGCGCAGCTCGCCGAACCCGAGGTGGACGTCTTCACGGGCAAGCCGTTCGCAACGTTGCAGGAAGAGGCGAAGCGCGGCGTCGATTTGGCGAGTCTGTTCTCCGTGGACGAGTCGGCGTTGCGTGCAGCGTTCAAGGTCGATGCGTCCAAACTAGGCGCGGGGCTCGACCTTTCGGGCTTCGATTTCGCGGGGCTCGATATGGGCGGCGTGGACATAGATATATCGAGCGCTCTTGAGGGAGTGGACCTTGCCGGCGTCCTCTCGGCCGCGCCGATGCCGGATTTCGAGGGCATTCTGGGCGATCTTGCGAGCGATCCCGTGCTCGACAAGGTGCAACTCGAACAGGTGTCAAAGCTCTCGGGCGCCTTTGTGCAGCGCTTCCTGATGGCCTGGCTGCCTGAGCACGGTGCGGGCCTGCGACCGGGCGAGCCCGATTTTGGCGAAAAGCTCGTCGAGCAGTTTGTCGCATATGCCGGGTCCACGGCGCCGGAGGGTGGCGCAGCCCTGCTCGATGAGGTGACAGCGGTGGCGGGCAAGCCCGTCGCCGAGCGTCTGGACAAGATCGTGCGCACCTATGTGAGCGATCGCCTTGCCCCGTATATGGCGACTGCGCTCAAGGATGTAGCCGCCGAGGTTTCCGCTCGGCTCGCCACGGCAGTCGGCGCGCAACTTCAGGAAGGCCTCGGCCGCACCTTCGCGGCGGCCGCGCCTCAGCTCGCCCAGCGTCTTGCTGCCAACATGCAGCAGGCGTTCTCGGTCGACGGCGGGGCCTTCGCGCGTGCCATCCATTTCAACATGGATGCGGAGGACCTCTCGTCCCTCATGGCGAGCTATGCCAACGCCGGCAGGCTCACCTACGACAACAACCTGGCGACGCTGGGGTATGCCGACGAAGCCGACCCGCAGTCCGTGAGCATCTATCCCGTTGACTTCGAGGCCAAAGACGCGGTGCTCGGGGCGATCGATCGTTACAACGAGGACATGCGCGCCGCGGGGGAGGACGACAAGGTCATCGTCTACACGGACTACATGGGCGTGCTCATGGGCAGCGTGACGAGCATCGTCAACATGATCTCGCTCGTGCTCATCGCTTTTGTGAGCATCTCGCTCGTGGTGAGTTCCATCATGATCGGCATCATCACCTACATCAGCGTGCTCGAGCGCAAGAAGGAGATCGGCATCCTGCGCGCGATGGGCGCCTCCAAGCGCAACATCGCCAACGTCTTCAACGCCGAGACCTTCATCGAGGGGCTCATCGCCGGCGTGCTGGCCATCGCCGTGGTGGTGGCCGTCTCATTCCCCGTGAACGCATGGGCACTCGCCGTGCACCATGTGGAGAACGTGATGCGCCTGCCCATCTCATCGGCCATAGGCCTCATCCTCATCAGCGTGGCCCTCACCGTCATAGCCGGCCTCATCCCCAGCCGCAACGCCGCCCGCCGCGACCCCGTGGAGGCTCTTCGCAGCGAATAACCTCAATTTAGGGGCAGTCCCTAAATTGAGGTTCGGCAAGGGGGTGGTGGCTTGGGTCCCGCCGAGGGCGGCGTCGGATTTCGTAGATTCCGCACGAGCAGAAGCGTCCAGTGGACGCTTCGTCGCGAGCAGGACTTGACCGAGCGAAATCCGACGCCGCCCTCGGCGGGGCGGGCGACGGCCCTCACCTGCAAAAACATTGCGAAGACAATATGGAGACGCCCGCGGGCGTGTATACTAATCAAGCTGTGTCCACTAGGAGGATTCTGCCTAGGCCATCTACCTGCGCAAATGGGTTGCCGCGCACAAGGGGTCAAAGCGAATGCAAGGAGTGGCGCGCAAGTCCGTATGTGGTCCTCTAGGGGCACGCGCAAGGGGCGCGTGCAATGTCCCAAGACCACCGAGAGTTGGAGATCGAATGATCAACATGATTCTCGGCCGCAAGATCGGCATGACCCAGGTTTGGGACGAGGACGATAACGTCGTCCCCGTCACGGTCATCCAGGCTGGCCCCTGCACCGTCTCGCAGGTTAAAACTGAGGCGACCGACGGCTACAACGCCGTCCAGATCGGCTTCGGCGACATCAAGTCCAAGCACGTGAACAAGCCCATGGCTGGTCACTTCGCTAAGGCTGGCGTCGAGCCCGTCCGTTACCTTCGTGAGGTCCGCGTCGAGAACGGCGAGGAGCACAAGGTCGGCGACGTCGTCACCGTCGCTGATTTCGAGAACGTCGCCAAGGTCGACGTCATCGGCACCTCCAAGGGTAAGGGCTTCCAGGGTCGCATCAAGCGCTGGAACCAGCGCCGCGGTCCCATGTCCCACGGTTCCCACATCCAGCGTCACCCCGGCTCCATCGGCCAGTGCGCTTACCCGGCCCGCGTCCTCAAGGGCGTCAAGATGGCCGGCCACATGGGCAACGCCCGCGTGACCGTGAAGAACCTCTCCGTTGTCCGCATTGATGCTGAGCAGAACCTCATGCTTGTCAAGGGCGCTGTGCCCGGTGGCAAGAACGGTCTGGTCGCCATCCGCATGGCGTAAAGGAGGACCGTCGCTATGTCTAAGTTTGAAGTGAAGAACGCCGAGGGCAAGCAGGTCGCCGAGGCCGAGCTCGCCGACGCCGTGTACGGCATCGAGCCGAACATCCACGTCATGCACCACATCGTCAAGTGCCAGCAGGCCTGCTGGCGTCAGGGCACCCAGTCCACCAAGGGCCGTTCCGAGGTCTCCGGTGGCGGCAAGAAGCCTTGGCGTCAGAAGGGCACCGGCCGTGCCCGTCAGGGCTCCATCCGCGCCGCTCAGTGGCGTGGTGGCGGTGTGATCTTCGGGCCCAAGCCCCGCACCTACGTGAAGCGCATGAACAACAAAGAGGTCAAGCTCGCCATGCGCTCCGCCCTGTCCGCCAAGCTCCGCGACAACGAGCTCGTTCTCGTTGACGATTACGGCTTCGAGAAGCCTTCCACCAAGGCCGCCGTTGCCATGCTCAAGGCTCTGGGCATCGAGGGCAAGCGTCTGACCATCATCGTTCGCGAGGATGACATCAACGCTTACCTCTCCTTCCGCAACATCCCCAAGACGTTCATCATCACGCCTGCCGAGGCCAACACCTATGACCTCGTCAACAACGGCGCTCTGCTGATGCCCGCCGACATCGCCGCTCACTTCGGGGAGGTGCTCGCCTAAATGACCGCTCACGAGATCATCATCCGCCCGATCGTGTCCGAGCGTTCCTACTCCGCTATGGAGGAGAACAAGTACACCTTCGAGGTTGCCAAGGACGCCAACAAGTTCCAGATCAAGGACGCCGTCGAGGAGATCTTTGGCGTGAAGGTTGTTCGCGTTAACACCCTGAACGTCAAGCCCAAGACCAAGCGCGTTCGCTATGTCGCTGGCAAGACCCGTTCTTGGAAGAAGGCCATCGTCACCGTGGCCGAGGGTCAGACCATCGAGGTCTTCGGCACCCAGGCGTAATTCACGCCTTTGTTCGATCTTGCGCTTGCCTCTTCAAATAGGGGAGGCAAGCTCAAGCGCTCCGTGCGTATAAATAGGAAACGCCCGGAGCCGTGGTAATCCGGTGTCACTGCATCCACGATCCCGGCTTGCAGTGGCCAACGGACCGATATGAAAGGGATAAGGAATGGCTGTAAAGCACCTTAAGCCGACCAGCGCCGGCCGGCGCTGGCAGACGATCGCGGACTTCTCCGAGATCACCTGCACCACGCCCGAGAAGTCTCTTCTCGAGCCGCTGCCGGTCAAGGCCGGTCGTAACAACGCCGGTCGCATCACCATGCGCCACCAGGGTGGCCGCGTGAAGCGCCAGTACCGCGTTATCGACTTCAAGCGCAACAAGGACGGCGTGCCGGCCAAGGTCGCTACCATCGAGTACGACCCGAACCGCTCCGCTCGCATCGCCCTGCTCCACTACGTGGACGGCGAGAAGCGCTACATCCTGGCCCCCAAGGGCCTCAAGGTCGGCGACACCGTCATCTCCGGTGCCGGCGCCGACATCAAGCCGGGCAACGCCATGCCGCTGTCCGAGATTCCCGTGGGTACCCTCATCCACGCCATCGAGTTCCAGCCTGGCAAGGGCGCTGCTATCGCCCGTTCCGCTGGTACCGCCTGCCAGCTCATGGGTAAGGAGGGCAAGTACGCGATCATCCGTATGCCTTCCTCCGAGATGCGTCGCGTTCTCGTGACCTGCCGCGCCTCCATCGGTGAGGTTGGCAACTCCGAGCACGCCAACATCGTGATCGGTAAGGCCGGCCGTCATCGCAAGATGGGCGTCCGCCCGACCGTCCGTGGTACCGTCATGAACCCGGTCGATCACCCGCACGGCGGTGGCGAGGGTCGCTCGCACACCTCCGGTCGTCCGTCCGTCTCTCCGTGGGGCACCCCGTCCAAGGGCTACCGCACCCGCAACAAGAAGAAGACGTCCAACGACCTCATCATCCGTCGTCGCAAGAAGTAATCGATACCCGTTAGGAGAAAGCACTTATGAGCAGAAGTCTCAAAAAGGGCCCGTTCGTAGAGGCGCGCCTCCTCTCGCGTATCATCGCGATGAACGAGGCTGGCAAGAAGGACGTCGTGAAGACCTGGTCCCGCGCGTCCACCATCTTCCCCGAGATGGTCGGTCACACCATCGCCGTTCACGACGGCCGCAAGCATGTTCCCGTGTACGTCACCGAGTCCATGGTTGGTCACAAGCTGGGCGAGTTCGCGCCCACCCGTACCTTCCGTGCGCACAAGGCCAAATAGGGGGTTTAGGTAAATGGCTACTACTTCCACCGAGACCCGCGAGGTCCGCGCCACGGCTAAGTACGTGCGCGTTTCCCCCGGCAAGGCTCGCCTCGTGATCGACCTGATCCGCGGCAAGAACGTCGCCCAGGCCTTCGATATCCTCCACTTCTGCACGCGCTCCGTCGCTGTGGACGTGGAGAAGGTCCTGCGCTCCGCCGTCGCCAACGCCGAGCACAACAACCAGATGCGCGCCGACGACCTGGTCGTCAAGGCCGCTTATGTCGACGAGGGCCCGACGCTCAAGCGCATCCGTCCTCGCGCCAAGGGCTCCGCTTCCCGCATCCTGAAGCGCACGAGCCACATCACCGTCGTCGTTGCTCCTCGAAAGGAGGCTTAAGCGTCATGGGTCAGAAAGTCTATCCCACTGGCTTCCGCCTCGGCATCACCGAGAACTGGCGCTCCCGCTGGTTCGCTGAGAAGGATTACGCTAAGACTCTCGGCAACGATATCGAGATCCGTCGCTTCCTCGAGAAGCGTCTCGCCCGCGCCGCCGTCTCCCGCGTTGAGATCGAGCGCGCCGGCGACAAGGTGAAGGTCATCATCCTCACCGCTCGTCCTGGCGTCGTCATCGGCAAGAAGGGCTCCGAGATCGACGGTCTCCGCACCGAGCTCGAGAAGGTCGCCGGCGTCTCCAAGGGCAACCTGTCCGTCGACGTGATCGAGGTCAAGCGTCCCGAGCTCGACGCCGTGCTGGTGGCTCAGTCCATCGCCGAGCAGCTCGAGGGCCGCGTCGCCTTCCGTCGCGCCATGCGCAAGGCCGTTCAGTCCGCTCGCAAGGCCGGTGCCAAGGGCATCCGTATCCAGTGCTCCGGTCGTCTCGGCGGCGCTGAGATGGGCCGCCGCGAGTGGTACCGCGAGGGTCGCGTGCCGCTGCACACCCTCCGCGCCAAGATCGACTACGGCACCGCCACCGCCCGCACCACCATGGGCTCCTGCGGCGTCAAGGTCTGGATCTACCAGGGCGAGAAGCTCCCGGGCCAGCCTGTTCCCAACATGGCTCTCGAGGGTACCTCCCGTCCGCGTCGTCGCAACAACGATAGGAGGAATCAGTAATGCTCGCTCCTAAGCGTATTCTTCACCGCAAGGTGCAGCGTGGCTCCATGAAGGGCCAGGCCAAGGGCAACACCGAGCTCCATTTCGGTGAGTACGGCATCGTCGCCCTCGATCGCCACTGGATCACCAACCGCCAGATCGAGGCCGCTCGTATCGCCATGACCCGCTACATGAAGCGTGGCGGTAAGGTCTACATCACCATCTTCCCGGACAAGCCCATCACCAAGAAGCCCGCGGAGACCCGCATGGGCTCCGGTAAGGGTAACCCCGAGGAGTGGGTGGCCGTCGTCAAGCCGGGTCGCGTTATGTTCGAGATCGCCGGCGTGTCCGAGGAGATCGCACGCGAGGCCCTGCGTCTTGCCCAGCACAAGCTGCCGATCAAGACCAAGATCATTACCCGCGCTAAGAACGGGGAGGACAAGTAATGAAGCCCGCAGAGATTCGTGAGCTTTCCGACGAGGCCCTGGCTGAGAAGCTGAAGGATTGCCGCGCCGAGCTCTTCAACCTTCGTTTCCAGATGGCTACCAGCCAGCTGGACAACACCGCTCGCGTGACCACCGTGAAGAAGGACATCGCTCGTGTCCTCACCGAGCAGCGTGCCCGTCAGATCGCAGCGGAGAAGTCCGCTGCCACCGAGTAGCACAGGAGTAGATAATGGCTGAAGCAACTGAGCGCAACGCGCGCAAGGTCCGCCAGGGTATCGTTTCCTCCATCATGGGCAACAAGAGCATTGTTGTGACCACCACGGAGCGCAAGCGTCACCCCAAGTACGGCAAGATGATGACCAGCACCAAGAAGTTCCACGTCCACGACGAGGAGAACACCGCTGGTGTCGGCGATACCGTCCGTATCATGGAGACCCGTCCGCTGTCCGCCACCAAGCGTTGGCGTCTCGTCGAGATCATCGAGCGCGCCAAGTAAGCTTGTCGATGTAAGTTTTCCGGTGATGTGCGCCCGCCCGGATACCCCGGGTATCCACCAAGGGTGGTCGCACCTCTCACTGGCCTAGGTTCGGAAAGGTTCCAACCATGATTCAGATGCAAACCATGCTGAACGTTGCCGACAACTCCGGTGCGCGCAAGGTTCGTTGCATTAAGGTGCTGGGCGGCTCTAAGCGCCGTTACGCCGGCATCGGTGACGTCGTCATGGCCGCCGTCCAGGAGGCCACGCCTGGCGCGAACGTCAAGAAGAAGGATGTTGTCCGTTGCGTCATCGTGCGCACCGTGAAGGAGGTCCGCCGCAAGGACGGTTCCTACATCCGCTTCGATGACAACGCTGCCGTCGTCATCAACAAGGATGGTTCGCCTGTCGGCACCCGTATCTTCGGGCCTGTCGCTCGCGAGCTTCGTGACAAGAAGTACATGAAGATCGTCTCGCTCGCACCCGAGACCCTCTAACGTAAGGGAGAGACCACTATGTCTATGTCCATCAAGAAGGGCGACAAGGTCGAGGTGCTCTCCGGCAAGGATCGCGGCAAGCAGGGCGTCGTCCTGCGCGCGCTGCCTTCCGAGGGCAAGGTCATCGTCGAGGGCGTCGCCGTCGCCAAGAAGGCCGTCAAGCCCAACGCTGCCGGTCAGCAGGGCGGCATCGTCGACAAGGAGATGCCGATCGACGTCTCCAACGTCCAGCTCATCTGCCCCGAGTGCGGCAAGCGCACCCGTGTTGGCCACGAGGCTGGCGAGCTCGACGGTCACAAGACCAAGCTCCGCATTTGCAAGAAGTGCGGTCACAAGTTCTAAGATCTAGCATCTAGAGCGACTTCATACCCCCTGGATTGCCTTGTGCAGTCCAGGGGGTATTTTATTTGTATATGCTTGGAATTGATAAGTGTACGTTTTGGGGGAAGTTTTGGCCCTGCCCGGTCGAAATCAAGGTCTATGCCAAATTCTATCCTGGGCAATCATCAAGTGATTCGATTCCGACATCCGATTAAAGGGCAAAACTTGCCCCAAAACGTACACTTTTACAAAAATGAATCGACCTTTGGGGTAAGTGCATCCACAGAGTGCGTTTTCTTGCAAAGCCGTGTGTTCCCTCATTAACCGCGCCGAGAGTTGCTTCTTGTGCCACAATTGCAGCGTAGTGATCCATCATGGAAATGGGGTACACATGGATGCACAGAACACTCTCAATGCTGCGCCTTTGGATGCCGCTGCGGCGGCAAAGGCCGCGTTTGCCGCCGTTGAGGGATTGCCGTTCCCGGATGATATCTTCACCGCGCCTGAGCTGAGGTGGGCGGTTATTGGATGCGGCGTGATCGCAAATCAGATGGCCCAATCGCTTGCACTTGCGGGACGCAAGGTTTACGGCGTGGCAAACCGCACGCTGCAAAAGGCCGAAGCATTCGCTGCTGAGTACGGCGTTGATCGTGTGTATCGTACGGTTGAGGAGCTGTATGCAGACCCGGCGGTTGACGCCATCTATATCACAACGCCCCACAACACCCATATCGAGTATCTACGCGGGGCGCTTGCGGCGGGCAAGCACGTGCTTTGCGAAAAGGCGATCACCCTCAATTCTGATGAGCTGGCTGAGGCGCGCGCTATTGCCGATGAGCATCATGTTGTGCTTATGGACGCAACGACGGTCCTGCACATGCCCCTATATGCTGAGCTCATGCGTCGTGCGCATGCCGGGGAGTTTGGCCGACTTCGTCTTGCCCAGGTCAATTTCGGTAGTTTCCACGATTATGAGGACGTTCAGAGCCGTTTTTGGAATCGGGCGCTTGCGGGCGGTGCCATGCTGGATATCGGTGTGTATGCGCTTTCGGTTGCACGCCTGTTTATGGAGAGCCAACCTGATGAGGTCGTATCACTTGCCAACCTCTTTGAAACCGGAGTGGATGAGGAGAGCGGGTTTATCACGCGCAACGCACAGGGTCAGCTCGGTGTGTACTCTTTGACCATGCATGCAAAGCAGCCCAAGCGCGCGGACCTTTGCTTTGACGATTGCTATATCGAGATCATGGCGTATCCGCGTGCTGATCGAGCGACGATCACCTGGACGGCCGACGGTCGTCGTGAGGAGGTCACGGCTGGTGTTGAGGCGTATGCGCTGTGCTACGAGATCGCCGACCTCGAGAAGGCCGTTGCCGGCGATGAGTCCAAGCTGAAGCTCATTGAGTACGCCTCGGACGTGATGGAGACGATGACCCGTCTGCGCCGTGATTGGGGCGTTGTGTACCCTGAGGAGGAGTAGCGCGGGGGATGCGCTGTTCGCATGGGCTGCCACACGGGTTGAGCCTTATGCTGAAGAGCGTACGAGCTGGACGTCATCGTGCTTCGTGCAACGACTCAGAGTGCAATCAGATCATATCGACAAATATCGATATGTGGTCCAAACCGATCGCTGCATATAAGTCAAATACAGGCAGCCACAAAAATAGGGGAGAGGGATGTGTAGTCCCGCTCCCCTTTGTCATGCGATTCGAGGTGCTCCTAATCAACGCCTTGGAACAGGCAACCAGAGCTTGTACCAGGAAGACGTTTGTCGGGCGTGCGCCCGGATCGAGCGGCTTCCAGGGCGCGATTGGTCCGTGCGACAGAACGCGACAACATATCGATATTCATCAATGTGCCGTCAACGAGGAAGCGCGCAACGCCGGCGCGAAGCAGTTGCGGAATCTGTGGGGTGGCATCGAGCTGAACGCCGTCGTAGAGGTGGCTACGGCCGTTGAGGCCCGTACGGACGGGCAACATGCGTCCGTCGATGTTCTTGAGCTTGAAGTCGCGGGCGCGCAGGCGGCAGTTCGCGCAATCGTGGATGCAGGCGCCGGCGACCTGCAGGATGCAATGCTCGCTCGTCATGACGCGGGGCGCGCCGAGCACCATGAGGCCCAGCGTCATTTCGCCGCGCTGAGGGGCGATACGTTCGATCTCGGCGAGGGTGAGCTCGGGTGAGAGCCATGCCGCGCGCGCACCACGGGCGGCAAGCTCACGCATGCACGGGACGTTATGCACGGGGATGCAGCTGCGAAGCTCCACAACGGAACCGATCTCTGCGCCAAGCGCGAGTTCGGAGATGGTGCCAACGGCCGCGGGTGCACCGGGGGTGAGCCACGGGTCGAGTCGTTCGTGATCGAGTTCGCGGGAGACCTCATCGAGCACGGGGATGACGTCCTCGGCGGAGCAGCTGGCAGGGGAGAGCCCTGCAGTAAGCAGGTCGTCAACGGTCATATACACGCGTGTCGCCCCCGCCTTGCGTGCCGCCGCGGCGGCATCGAGTGAGGTGACGAGCGCGCAGACCTCCCCGAGGTCGTTCATGTCCGCTGGGCACGCAGGATCGCTCTGCACCGTCACATGGTTTACGCGCTCAGCGTACGGCGCCAGAATGGCGCGCTCCAGGGCATCGCATGCGGCGGCGCGCACCTTGTGGACGGCGGAGAATCCCATACCGCATCCCTCGTCGAGCTCGATCTCGAAGCTCGCGGCCTCGAACGGCGAGGAGCCCATGCGCCCCACATGCTCGATGAGGTCTTCGGCCAAAACGGCACGCGTCTTAGCCGCATCGACGATGAACCCCTCGGCGCGTCCCGCAAGCGACGGATCGTCGGCGCACGAGAGCTCGACCGTGAACGGCTGTCCCAGGCGTGCCACGACGCGCACGTCCACGGCGCGCTTGCGGGCGACAGGGCGCTTGAGCGCAGCCTCTGCGGCGTCGAGCGCGGCCTGGCTGCGGATGAGGCGTACAAGGGCGCCTGCGGGCATGGGCCGTGCGGTGCGGCACTCGATGATGTCGCCAGCCGCGGCGTCCTCAGGGGCGATCGCGGTCAGGAACTGATCGAACTCATCGTCGTGGCGTAACTCGAGCAGGTCGCCCTTGCCCACAGGCTCGGAAAGGCGCAGCTTTGTCCAGGCGGCGCGACGGCGCTTGTCGTCGGGTTTCAGGCCCTTGGTGTTGCCGAGCGGCTTGCTGCCAAGCACCTCGCCCACGATTTGGCCTCGATTGTTCGAGCGCTCATAGCTCATCATCCCATCGCCTGAGCGGCCCTCCTGGTACTCACAGGTGAAATCGCGGTTGAAGCAGCGCTTGAGCTGACGGTAGCGGTCCTGCGCGGTCTCGTCTGAGATTTCGCGGCCGGCGAGGATGTCGTCGAGCTGCGCGCGGTAGGCGCTCACGATGGAGTGCACGTAGTCGGGGGCCTTCATGCGCCCTTCGAGTTTCAGTGCGTGAGCGCCGGCATCCAGCAGGCGGGGGAGCATATCGGCGGTGCAGGTATCGCGCGGGCATAGGGCACGCTCGCGACCCGGCTTCGACCAGGAGCGCCCCGTTTCGTCAATCAGATCGTAAGGCAGGCGACAGGGCTGTGCGCACATGCCGCGATTCGCCGAGCGCCCCCGGGACGTGAAGCTGGAAAGCAGGCAAACGCCCGAATAGCAAAAGCAGATGGCACCGTGGGAAAACACCTCGAGCTCTATATCCACGGCGTCGTGGATGATGGCAATCTCGTCGATGGAGAGTTCTCGAGAAAGCGTGACGCGATCTGCGCCGGCCTCTTTGCACCAGGCGGTACCCCGGGCGTCGTGAATATTCGCCTGTGTCGATATATGAGTCTCCACCTCGGGCATGAGGCGGCGAATCTCGAAGAACAGGCCCCAGTCCTGGATGATGAAGGCATCGGCACCGAGCCTCCAGCAACGGTCGACAAGGGAAAGCGCCTCGGACATCTCCTCGTCTTTGATGACGATGTTGACGGTCACATAGACACGCGACCCAGCGAGATGCGCCGCGCGGCAGGCCGCCTCGAATGTCTCGTCAGTGAAGTTGTCGGCCTTGCGCCGGGCGTTGAACGACCCCATGCCGCAGTAGATGGCATCCGCGCCGGCCGCGAGAGCCGCGTAAAACGGCTCCGGTCCGCCTGCAGGCGCGAGGAGTTCAGGTTTAGAAGAGTAAGAAGTCATAAAAGGGCTCCCAGTAAAGTTGGTGTTCAGCAAAGTATAAGGTGCTGGAGCATCAACCATGTGAACGCTTTGCGGCAGTCTCCCTCCACAGGCGCCCCGGACTCCTTTCGTAGATTCCGCTCGCAAAGAAGCGTCCAGTGGACACTTCGTCTTGCGCAAGACCTGACCGAGCAAAAATACCCCGGCCCTCCCAGCCCCCGGCTCGCATGAAGGGGAAGTCGTTTCCCGATTTATGGATTTACCTGCACACATGAAGTTGCGGTGGCAATAGTCGCCGCATAAGCGTATAGTAACGACTGTTTTGTCGGCTCCTGCCGTCAATTCGTCATGCCCAAGACAGCCATCGTGGGTATGGCGCACGTCAGGAGGCACGAGGCTAACCTGCGAGGCCAACCCCGTGCTTAAAACCCCAGTAAGGAGTGAAAATGGCTGAGGAGAAGTACATTCCCCGTCTCAAGACCAAGTACAACGACGAGGTCAAGCAGCTCATGCAGGACAAGTTCCAGTATGAGAACGTCATGATGATCCCCAAGTTCGAGAAGATCGTCGTGAACATGGGTGTCGGCGAGGCCGCCACCGATTCCAAGGCTATCGACGGCGCTGTCCGCGACCTGCGCGTCATCACCGGCCAGCAGCCCATGGTCACCCGCGCCCGCAAGTCCATCGCCTCCTTCAAGCTGCGCGCTGGCATGCCCATCGGCGCCAAGGTCACCCTGCGCGGCGACCGCATGTGGGAGTTCTTCGATCGTCTGACCTCCGTCGCCATCCCCCGTATCCGCGACTTCCGCGGCATCTCCGCCAAGTCCTTCGACGGCCGTGGCAACTTCTCGATGGGCGTCACCGAGCAGCTCATCTTCCCCGAGGTTGACTTCGACTCCGTCGACCACACCCGTGGTATGGACATCACCATCGTCACCACCGCGAAGACCGACGAAGAGGCCAAGGCCCTTCTCGACGCCTTCGGCTTCCCGTTCAAGAAATAGGTTCTTAAAGCCCCGGGTTCCACAGGCGGTGCGCGAAGAGCACGTGCCGCCTGTCCGAGGCGCATATATACGTATGTGAGGAGGAAATAAGTGGCTAAGACATCGATGATCGTCAAGTGCAATCGCAAGCAGAAGTTCTCGACCCGCGAGTACACGCGCTGCCAGCGCTGCGGCCGTCCGCACTCTGTGTACCGCAAGTTCGGCCTGTGCCGTGTCTGCTTCCGCGAGCTGGCGCTCAAGGGCGAGCTTCCCGGCATCAAGAAGGCCAGCTGGTAAGTCACTGCCAGCGCGCCCATCTCATCTGTGAGGTGGAGCGTACGGAAGACGTGCCTTACAGGCTTCCCCGCTAAGGGTGGGGGAGTACCGAGGGCACGGACTCATCAAGAACGAAGGAGAATCCACATGAATCTCACCGACCCGATCGCAGACATGCTCACGCGCATCCGCAACGGCAATGCTGCGAACAAGGCCGAGGTCTCGATGCCGAGCTCCAAGAAGCTCGTCGAGATCGCTCGAGTCATCTACGAGGAGGGCTACATCGAGGGCTACACCGTTGAGGACACCGCCCCCGCCAAGACCCTTCACATCACCCTCAAGTACGGTCCCAAGAAGGCCAAGGTCATCAACGGCATCAAGCGCTACTCCAAGCCTGGTCTGCGCAAGTACGCCGGCGTGAAGGACCTCCCCCGCGTCCGCGGTGGCCTCGGTACCGCCATTGTTTCCACCAGCCAGGGTGTCATGGCCGACCGCGATGCTCGCAAGAAGGGCATCGGCGGCGAGGTCATCGCCCTCATCTGGTAATTCGCTTAGGCGAGTAGAAGGAAAGGAGAACACCGTGTCTCGTATCGGTAAGAAGCCTGTCCAGATTCCCGCCGGAGTCGAAGTGGCAGTTGACGGCACTCACGTGTCCGTGAAGGGCTCCAAGGGCACCCTTGAGGCCGATTTCTATGAGAAGCTCACCATCGAGGTCGAGGACGGCGTGCTGACCGTCTCCCGCCCCGACGACGAGCGTGAGACCCGTGCCCGTCACGGCCTCACCCGCGCCCTGATCCAGAACATGGTCATCGGCGTTTCCGAGGGCTACACCAAGGTCCTCGAGCTCGCCGGCGTTGGCTACCGTGTCCAGCTCAAGGGCAAGGACCTGGATCTGTCCCTGGGTTACTCTCACCCGGTGATCTACACCGCCCCCGAGGGCATCACCTTCGAGTGCCCGGACAACACCCACATCC
The DNA here is from genome assembly GCF_902364775.2 of Collinsella intestinalis. Taxonomy (GTDB): domain Bacteria; phylum Actinomycetota; class Coriobacteriia; order Coriobacteriales; family Coriobacteriaceae; genus Collinsella. The sequence continues at coordinate 501,961 of NZ_CABJEU020000001.1, forward strand.
ACGTCAAGGGCATCGACAAGCAGCAGGTCGGCCAGGTTGCCGCCGAGATCCGTGCCAAGCGTCCGCCGGAGCCTTACAAGGGCAAGGGCATCCACTACCTGGGCGAGCACATCCGCCGCAAGCTCGGCAAGGCCGCTAAGTAGTAGAGCGCTTCCACGTCGTAAGACCAGCACCCCGTCAGGTGCTGGCAGGACTTCATAAGGAGTTTCACATGAACAAGCAACAGGCAAAGCGCGCCGGCCTCAAGCGTCGTCAGCGCCGTGTCCGCGGCAAGATCTTTGGCACCCCGGCTCGCCCGCGTCTGCGCGTCGTGCGTTCCAACGCCAACATCTACGCCATGATCGTCGACGACACCAAGGGTCACACCCTCGTCTCCGCCTCCACCCTCGAGGCCGAGTTCAAGGGCACGACCACCAGCAACAAGGAGGCTGCCGAGAAGGTCGGTAAGCTCGTGGGCGAGCGCGCCCTCGAGGCCGGCATCAAGACCGTTTCCTTCGACCGCGGTGGCCGCGTCTACCATGGTCGCGTCAAGGCCCTCGCCGACGGTGCTCGCGCCGCCGGTCTCGAATTCTAGGAGGTAAGAGCATGGCTCGTAATCAGCAGAAGCAGCAGCGCGAGGCCTCCGAGTTCGAGGAGCGCGTCGTTTTCATCAACCGCGTCGCCAAGACCGTCAAGGGCGGTCGTCGCATGAGCCTCGTGGCCCTCGTGGTCGTGGGCGACGGCAAGGGCAATGTCGGTCTGGGCATGGGCAAGTCCGCGGAGGTGCCGCTGGCTATCTCCAAGGCCTCCATCGACGCTAAGAAGCACATGTTCCACGTTCCCGTGACCGCCGAGGGTACCATTCCCCACGACGTTCAGGGTGAGTTCGGTGCTGCTAGCATCATCATGCGCCCCGCTGTCGAGGGTACCGGCGTCATCGCCGGCGGTGCCGTCCGTCCGCTCTTCGAGCTGGCCGGCATCAAGAACATTCTGTCCAAGTCGCTCGGTTCCGACAACGGCCTGAACATCATCAAGGCCGCTGCCGAGGGTCTCAAGCAGCTCTCCACCCCTGAGGATGTCGCTGCCCGCCGCGGCCTCACCGTCTCCGAGATGTTTGTTGGCAAGAAGGAGAACTAGGCATGGCTACCATCAAGATCAAGCAGGTCCGCAGCATCAACGGCTGCAAGGAGGATCAGCGCCGCACCGTCCGCGCCCTCGGCCTGCATCGCATCAACGACACCCGCGAGATCACCGACAATGAGGGCGTGCGTGGCATGATCTTCAAGGTCAAGCATCTCGTTGAGATTGTGGAGGAGTAACAATGCAGCTTCATGACCTTACTCCGGCTCAGGGTTCCACCCACAGCCGCAAGCGCGTCGGTCGCGGTAACTCCGGCAAGGGCGGCACCTACGCTGGTCGCGGCCTGAACGGCCAGGGCTCCCGCTCCGGCGGTACCAAGGGCGCCGGTTTCGAGGGCGGCCAGACCCCGCTCGCGATGCGTCTCCCCAAGCTCCCCGGCTTCAAGAACCCCCGTCGTATCGAGTTCACCGCTGTGAACGTCTCTACGCTCGAGGTCAAGTTCGAGGACGGTGCCGTTGTTGACGGTGCCTCCCTCAAGGCCGCTGGCATCACCAAGTCCGAGTTCGAGCCCGTCAAGGTGCTCGGCGACGGTGAGCTTTCCAAGAAGCTTACGGTCAAGGTCGATAAGGTCTCCGCTTCCGCGAAGGCCAAGATCGAGGCCGCTGGCGGAAAGGTCGAGCTTCCGTGCTAACTGGTTTGAAGAACACCTTCCGCATCAAAGAACTCCGCGGAAAGATTCTTTTTACCATCGCGATGCTCGTTGTGTACCGTATCGGTGCGCACGTTCCCGTGCCCGGCATCCCCTTCCAGGCGATGTCGGGCCTTTTCCAATCCGCTGGCGATACCTTCGCCAGCGGTGCGATGGCCCTGCTGAATCTTTTCTCGGGCGGTGCGCTCTCTTACGTGTCCGTCTTCTCCCTGGGCATCATGCCCTACATCACGAGCTCCATCATCATGCAGATGCTCCAGGCCGTTGTGCCCAGCCTGCATGAGTTGGCCCGTGAGGGTGAGGTTGGCCAGACCAAGATCACCCAGTACTCCCGTTACCTCACGCTCGGCCTCGCCCTGCTGAACTCCGTCGGTTACCTCTTCCTCTTCAAGAGCTTCGGTATCCAGTTCAACGGTGCGGGCGCCCCCGAGATCATCTTCGACATCATGATCGTGGGTACGCTCACTGCGGGCGCCATGCTCATCATGTGGATCGGTGAGCTCATCACCCAGCGTGGTATCGGCAACGGCATGAGCCTGATCATCTTCGCCAACATCATGGCCGGTCTGCCTCAGGCTATCTTCCAGTCCATCGAGGGCGGCAACATGGGCGTCATCACCACGCTCGTCATCCTCGTTGTGATCCTGTGCGTCATCCCGTTCATCGTGTACCTCGAGCGCGGTCAGCGTCGCATCCCGGTGCAGTACGCCAAGCGCGTTGTCGGTCGTCGCATCATGGGTGGTCAGTCCACGTATCTGCCGATCAAGGTGAACACCGCTGGCGTCATCCCGATCATCTTCGCGAGCGCCCTGCTGTACTTCCCGGCTCAGCTTGCGGTCTTCTTCCCCAACGTCGGTTGGATGCAGACCTTTGCCGGAGCGCTGTCCAGCGGCTGGATCAACTGGATCCTGAACGTCGTCCTCATCGTGTTCTTCGCCTACTTCTATACGTCCATGGTCTTCAACCCGGACGAGACGGCTGAGAATCTCAAGAAGCAGGGCGGCTTCATCCCCGGCGTTCGTCCCGGCAAGCAGACGGCTCATTACATCAAGAATGCGCTGAACAAGATCACGCTCCCGAGCGCAATCTTCCTCGCATGCATCGCCATCGTCCCCTCGATCGTGTTCTCCTTTACGAACAACGCGCTCATCCAGGCCTTTGGCGGCACTTCGGTTCTGATCATGGTCGGTGTTGTCATGGACACCATCGACAAGGTCGAGAGCCAGCTCAAGATGTACGACTACGACGGTTTCTTCAAGTAGGTCTCAAAGGAGTCTCTCATGAACATCGTGTTGTTGGGCGCCCCCGGCGCCGGTAAGGGCACCCAGGCCCAGCGCCTCGTCGCCGACTACGGCGTGGCCCACATCTCCACCGGCGACCTGCTCCGCGCTGCCGTCAAGGCTCAGTCCGAGCTCGGCGTCGCCGCAAAGAAGTACATGGATGCCGGCGAGCTCGTTCCCGATCAGCTCGTGATCGATCTCGTCAAGGAGCGCCTCGCCGCCGATGACGCCCAGAAGGGCTTCATCCTCGACGGCTTCCCGCGCAACACCACCCAGGCTGTCACGCTCGACACCGAGCTTGCCGCCATGGGTCGTGAGCTCGACGGCGCCCTGTTGGTCGACGTCCCGGCAGAGGTCATCATCGACCGTCTGTCCTCTCGTCGTACCTGCCGTGACTGCGGCTACACCGCCGGTCCGGACACCACCGTGTGCCCGTCCTGCGCCGGCGAGATGTATCAGCGCGACGATGACAAGCCCGAGACCATCAAGAACCGCCTCGATGTGTACGAGAAGAACACCAGCCCGCTGGTCGAGTACTATCGCGGCCAGGGTATCCTCAAGGTCGTCGACGGCAACCGGGACATCGACCTGGTGTACACCGACGTGAAGGCTGAGCTCGGCCTATGATCAAGTTCAAGTCTGCCGCCGAAATTGAGCAGATGAAGAAGGCCGGCGCGCTGTCCAAGATGGCGCTCCGTCACGTCGGGGCGATGATTCGTCCCGGCGTGTCCACCTTCGAGCTCGACCAACTCGCCGAGCAGATCATCCGCATGCATGGTGGAACCCCGGCCTTCAAGGGTTACGGTGGCTTTCCCGGCTCCATCTGCGCGTCCCTGAACGATGCCGTCGTGCACGGCATCCCCAACCCCGACGTCATCCTGCGCGACGGCGATGTCATCTCCATCGACACCGGCGCCATCGTGGATGGTTGGGTGGGTGATAATGCCTGGACGTTTTACGTCGGCACCCCCTCCGTTGAGGTCAAGGGTCTGTGTGAGTGCACGCTCGACTGCCTGAAGGCTGCCATCGAGCAGGCCGTTCCCGGTAACCACATCGGTGATATCGGTCACGCGGTGCAGTCCCTCGCTGAGGCCAACGGCTACGGCGTGCTGCGCGACTATGTCGGTCACGGTATCGGCCGCGCCATGCACGAGGACCCCAATGTGCCGAACTATGGTAAGAAGGGTCGCGGTGTGAAGCTCGAGGCCGGCATGGTCATCGCAATTGAGCCGATGATCACGCTCGGATCCAACCGCGTTCACACCGGCGCGGACGGTTGGCTCGTCAGCACCAACGATGGCCTGCCCGCGGCTCACTACGAGAACACGGTTGCCATCACCGAGGATGGCCCCGTTATTCTCACCCAGGATGCCAAGGGTCCATGGTGCTCGATGTCCGGCGGTGTCATGTAAGCTGATTCATTATGATGGGTCAGGAAAAAATTATGTAGCGATTGGGAATTTCCCGATCGCGTCTTTGGCATGTAGTAACATGCAATGCTGCTGTCGTTTTCAAGAGAAAGATGATTGCCTTGAAGAAGGAAGACGCCATCGAACTTGAAGGTACGGTCACTGAGCCGCTGCCCAACGCCATGTTTCGCGTTGAGCTGGAGAACGGTGTGTCCGTTCTCTGCTCGATCTCCGGCAAGATTCGTATGAACTACATCCGCATTCTCCCGGGCGATAAGGTCACGGTGCAGCTGTCTCCGTACGACCTCACCCGCGGTCGCATCACCTATCGCTATAAGTAGCGACAGTCTTTGTGCCGACACAGGAGGAAGGGGAGTGCTCTGCCCCCGATACCCGCGCCGTGCAGCCAGCCATTCGTTGTAAACGCCTGCGGCTGGGCGAGTAGATAACATTCCACCTTGTAGCTTGAGCACTACCGAAAGGAAGAACGATGAAGGTACGCCCTTCCGTCAAGAAGATGTGCGATAAGTGCAAAATCATCCGCCGCCATGGCAAGGTCCTCGTGATCTGCGAGAACCCGCGCCACAAGCAGCGCCAGGGCTAAGAGAGGAGATCCACAGTGGCCCGTATTAACGGTGTCGACCTTCCGAACGAGAAGCGTGCGGAGATTGGTCTGACCTACATCTACGGCATCGGCCGCACCACCGCAGCGAAGATGTGCGCCGATCTCAACATTGTCGACGGCACTCGCATCAAGGACCTCACCGAGGAGCAGATCTCGGCGATCCGCGATTACATTGATCAGAACGGCCTGATGGTCGAGGGTGACCTCCGTCGTGAGCGCTCCCAGAACGTCAAGCGCCTCATGGACATCGGCTGCAACCGTGGCCTCCGTCACCGCAAGGGCCTCCCTGTTCGCGGCCAGCGCACCCACACCAACGCTCGTACCCGCAAGGGTCCGAAGCGTCAGATCGGTGCCAAGAAGAAGAAATAAGGGAGACTGACGCATAATGGCTACTGCAAAGAACAAGCGCGGCGCCGCCACCCGTATCAAGCGCGCCGACCGTAAGAACATTTCCGTGGGCCAGGCTCACATCCGTTCTACGTTCAACAACACCATCGTTTCCATCACCGATCCCGCGGGCAACGTCATCGCCTGGCAGTCGGCCGGCACGGTGGGCTTCAAGGGCTCCCGTAAGTCGACCCCGTTTGCCGCTCAGATGGCCGCCGAGGCTTGCGCCAAGGCCGCTATGGAGCACGGCATGCACAAGGTCGCCGTCTTCGTGAAGGGCCCCGGCTCGGGCCGCGAGACCGCGATTCGCTCCCTCCAGGCCGCCGGCCTCGAGGTCGCCAGCATCCAGGACAAGACCCCCATCCCGCACAACGGCTGCCGCCCCAAGAAGCGTCGCCGCGTGTAACTGAAAGGATCGATTTACTATGGCAATCGACAGGACTCCGGTTCTCAAGCGCTGCCGCCAGCTCGGGATCGATCCCGTTGAGCTGGGTTACAGCAGCAAGAAGGAATCTATCCGCCAGCCCAAGCGCCGTCGCAAGGAATCTGAGTACGGCATGCAGCTGCGCGAGAAGCAGAAGGTCAAGTTCATCTACGGTGTTCTTGAGAAGCAGTTCCACCACTACTATGAGCACGCTCTCCGCATGGACGGCGTCACCGGTGAGAACCTCATGATCATCCTCGAGACCCGTCTCGACAACGTCGTGTTCCGTCTCGGCTTCGCTCGCACCCGCAAGGAGGCTCGTCAGACCGTTCGTCACGGCCACTTCACCGTGAACGGCAAGCGCGTTGACATCCCGTCCTACCGCGTGAAGGCCGGCGACGTCATCGCCGTGGGCGAGAAGTTCCGCGACCTGCTCCCCATCAAGGAGGCCCTCATCTCCTCCGAGCGCTTTGAGGTTCCCGGCTGGCTCGAGGTCGACATCGAGAAGCTTTCCGGCAACGTCATCTCGCTGCCCTCTCGTGACCAGATCAGCGGCGATATCAACGAGCAGCTCATCGTCGAGCTTTACTCGAAGTAATCGTTCGCGCGCTACGCTGGAGGTATTACATGTCAGAATTCATCAGGCCCCAGGTTCACGTCGAGGAGATCAGCGACACCGCTGCTCGCGTCTCCGTCGAGCCTCTGGAGCGTGGATACGGCGACACGCTGGGTAACTCCCTGCGCCGTGTGCTGCTGTCCTCGCTCGAGGGTGCAGCCGTCGAGGCCATCCAGATCGATGGCGCCCAGCACGAGTTCACCACGATTCCCAACATGGTCGAGGATGTCACCGACATCGTCCTGAACGTGAAGGGTCTCGTGTTCCGCACGCTCGGTACCACGGACGAGGGCACTGCGACCATCTCGGTCGACGGTCCTTGCGAGGTTACCGGCGCTGACTTCTTCATCCCGTCCGAGTTCGAGCTCGTGAACCCCGAGCAGCACATCGCTACCCTCACCGAGGGCGGTCACCTGACCATGAGCATGCGCATCGGGTATGGTCGCGGTTACGTGTCCTATGAGCAGAACAAGCGCGACAACGACCCGATCGGCATCATCCATGTCGACTCGCTCTTCTCGCCGGTCAAGCGCTGCGCCAAGCTCGTCGAGGCCTGCCGCGTTGGTCAGCACACCGACTACGATCGTCTGGTCCTCGAGATCGAGACCAATGGCGCGATTTCCCCGCGTGACGCCGTCGTCTCCGCTGCCAACATCATCAACCAGCACATGGCTGCGTTCATGACCCTGGCCGACGAGCCCGAGGCGGAGGAGGAAGTCTCCATCTTCGCCCCCGAGGTCACGAGCGACAATGCCGAACTTGATAAGCAGATCGAGGATCTGGACCTTTCCGTCCGCTCCTACAACTGCCTCAAGCGCGCAAGTATTCACTCCGTGCGTCAGCTGGTCGAGTTCTCCGAGAACGACCTGCTGAACATCCGCAACTTCGGCGTGAAGTCGATCGAGGAAGTCAAGGACAAGCTTGAGTCCATGGGTCTCAGCCTCAAGGCTTAACCCAGGTATTAGAGGAGAACCAGACCATGCGTCACAACAAGAAGAAGGGCCTGAAGCTCGGCACCGATGCCAGCCACACCAAGGCCATGAAGAAGAGCCTTGCCAAGGCGCTCTTCGAGAACGATCGCATCAAGACCACCGAGACCCGCGCCAAGGCGCTGCGCAGCTACGCCGAGCCCATCATCACCTGGGCCAAGAAGGGCGATCTGCACTCTCGTCGTCTCGCCATCGCCAAGCTCGGCGACAAGAACCTCGTTGCCGAGATCTTCGACAAGGCCGCTCAGGGCATGTGGGCTGACCGCAACGGCGGTTACACCCGCATCATGAAGCTCGGCCCGCGCAAGGGCGACTGCGCCGAGATGGTCATCATCGAGATCGTCTCCGAGCCCTGCACCCCCAAGGCCAAGAAGGCTGCTCCGGCCAAGAAGGCCGCTGCCCCCAAGGTCGTTGAGGCTGAGGAGGCCGCCGAGGTCGTCGAGACCGAGGCTGCCGAGGCTCCGGCTGAGGAGTCCGCTGAGTAGCTCGTGCTACTTTGCTAGCTGCATACGAGGGCGGTTCTTCGGAACCGCCCTTTTTCGTATCCTGCATTGGTTTAGATTTGAGGGGAGTGACATGATCGACCTGCATGAGGTGTCTATTGCCTACGACGGCACCGCCGTGATTAACGGAATGTCCTTCTGCATCTCTCCCGGAGAGATTGTTGCCCTGGTGGGGGAGAACGGATGTGGCAAGTCCACGCTTGGGCGCGCCATATGTGCAGCTCAGCTCGTTGACGGAGGTGCCGTGGTTGTTGACGGTCACGACCCTTCCGCCAGTGAGCTGGAACGCTTGCGCGTACGCGAGCTGGTTGGCTACGTCAGACAGGATCCGCTCGATCAAATTGTCTCGTCGCTCGTTTTCGATGAGGTTGCGTTTGGTCCTCGGAATCTCGGTATCGGTGAAGACGAGGTTGCTCGTCGTGTCGACGAGGCCCTGGAAATGTCATTGCTTCACGGATTTGACCAGCGGGTCACAACGGAGCTCTCCGGTGGTGAGCAGCAACGTCTTGCACTCGCCGGTGTGCTGGCCATGCGGCCGCGCTATCTGGTACTCGACGAGCCCACCTCCCAACTTGATCCTTGCTCCCGCAAGCTTATGCGGGGCCTGTTCACCGCGCTCTCCCATGAACGTGGGATGGGCCTCGTTCTCATCACCCATGATGACAACGAGATTGCGCTGGCTGATAGGGTCATCGTGTGTGACGGATCCGCTGCCCGCGATTCGGTCCGTGGTGAGGCTCATTCCGGCACTGAGCCTCGTATCGAGGCTGGCTTTCGACCCGATGACGGACGACGAGGCGCTGGCAGAACCGCTGGACAGACCGTAGTGTCGCTCGATCACGTTGTGTTCTCCCACGGAGGAAGAACGGTTCTCGACGGTCTGGACCTTGATCTGCATGCTGGTGAGCTTGTGATACTCGCCGGCGCGTCCGGCGCTGGAAAATCGACCCTCTCTTCCCTCGCCGCCGGGCTGCTCGAGCCTGATGCAGGTACCGTGCGCGTATGCGGTCGAGCTGCGACGCCGGGGATGGTGGGGGTGGCGTTTCAGCAACCCGAGTCGCAGTTCTTTCACGATACCGTCTTCGATGAGGTGGCCTTTGCCCCGCGCAACGCCGGCCTTGACGAGCGTGAGGTCCGCGTGCTTGTGGAGCGGTCCATCGGAGCGGTCGGGCTTCCCGTGGATGTTCTCGAACGCTCTCCGTTTGAGCTTTCAGGCGGCCAGGCGCGCCGTGTGGCAATCGCCTCGGTCATTGCTTTGGATGCGCCGGCTTACATCTTCGATGAGCCGAGCGCTGCACTTGATGCGGAGGGCCGTTCATGTATCCATGGGCTCGCCTGTGAACTTGTCGAGGAGGGGCGCGCGGTACTCGTCGTCACGCACGATCTTCCGGAGTGGGAGCGTCTTGCCGACCGTGTGCTCGTGCTGGAGGGCGGTGTGCTTCGCCCAGATGGTCTTGAGGGCGCTGAAGCCTGTGCTGCCCATTCCGACGAGCCGCCAGCTCTCAAGAGGCCTTCTGCGCGTTCTCAGGCTCCTATGGGGCCATTTGGCGGCTATGTGGCGGGTACCCCGCTCGCCCATGTCGATGCGCGCGTCAAGATCCTAGTGCTTCTTGTCGCCACGCTGGGCGTCTTTACCGCAGCCGATGCGTGGGGGTGGTGCTTCTGGTTCGCCGCGCTTGCGGTCACGATGTTCAGCGCGCGCATGGGGGCTCGCGATGTTTTGCGCGGTATGCGACCCGTAGCCATCATCTTGATGTTTACGCTTGTGGCTAATCTCGTCTCCTGCGACGGCCATGGAGCGGTGCCGCTTGCGGGTCCCGCACGTCTCGATCCTGCCGGCGGGATGAGGGGCGTCACCGCTGTCGTGCGCATTTTGATCCTTGTGGGATTTTCCCTCGCGGTTTCGTCCTCAACCACCGCCACGCAGATCAGCGATGCGGTCGTGCGCCTGCTTCGTCCGCTTGCGCGTTTCGGCATGCCCGTGGCCGCCCTCGGAACGGTGCTGTCGCTGGCATTGCGGTTTATACCCTTGGTGAGCGAGGAGCTCGGCCGTATCCGTCTGGCGCAACGCGCCCGCGGGGCCCGCTTCGATGAGGGCGGTCTTGTCGAGCGCATTCGCATATGGGGGTCCGTGCTCACACCGCTCATGGTGGGCCTGTTCCGTCGTGCCGACTGTCTCGCCGAGGCCATGTCGGCCCGTTGCTACGATGCGTCTTCCGAGGGCCGGCTGCCCGTGCCGCGACCGCTCGGCCACCGTGATCGAGCGTTGCTCGTGGCCTCTCTGACGTCCATGGCGGCAGTGATCGCCGCTTCTTTGATAGGACGAGCCCGATGAAAGGGGATTCCATGACCAAGACCGCCACCGTTGACGCCGTGCCCGTGTCCGGGGCCTATCCGGCTGTAGATGAGCTCGATGGGACGCTCGTGTTCCGCCTGGGTTATGACGGCGCCGCCTTCAGCGGATTTGCCGAGCAGCCCGAGGGCCTGAGGACCGTGGCGGGCGAGGTTCGAAGGGCGCTCGAGACGTTCTTACGCCGGCCTGTCGATTTGACGTGCGCCGGTCGCACGGATGCCGGTGTTCACGCCGTATCGCAGTATGTGAGCATTCCCGCGCATGCCGAGGAGCTTGCCATCACGCATGCCCGTTGGATGCGCGCCATGGCGGCCTTGCTACCCTCCGATATCGCCCTGAACGCCGTATATCATGCGCGCCCGGGGTTCTCCGCCCGTTTCGATGCTCGCTCGCGTACCTACACGTATCGCATCGTCACGGGGGATGCGCGTCCGCTGCTCACGCGTTCCGTCACGTGGTGGCATCGACTGCCGCTCGATATGGATGCCATGGAGCGCGCCGCGACGTGCCTGGTGGGGGAGCATGATTTCAAGAGTTTTTGCAAGACATCCTCCGCTATCGACAAACCAACGTGCCGCAACGTCATCGCCGTCTCGTTTGAGCGGGCGTCGGCGCTGGGGGAGGAGCACATCGCCTTCACTATCACCGGCAATGCCTTTCTGCACTCGATGGTGCGGACGATTGTGGGCAGCCTGGTCGAGGTCGGGGCGGGTCGAAGGGATGAGTGCTGGCTTTCCGACGCCCTGGCTGCCTGCGACCGCCGGGCCGCGGGCCCGACGGCGCCTGCACGCGGCCTGTGTTTCATGGACGTCGCCTATGACGAGGGTGCTCTGACGCCGTGCCCATAGACCCTTGGAATCGTGAATTTTGCAACATTATTCACCTTGTGCTTATCAATTGCGCATTCTATGCAAGAATGGTTCAATCATAAGCAAGAAGAGGTTCGAGAGGGCCTGAGTTACGGGCGTGTTCTGCTGCAAGTGGCGCGTCCGCAATGGGGACGGTGATTGTCATGGCCAAGAAACGCAACGGTCGTCAAGACGCTATCCGCGAGATCGTGCGCACTGCGGATGTTCGCACGCAACGAATGCTCGTCGATGAGCTCAAGGCGTGCGGTTTCGACTGCACCCAGGCGACCGTGTCGCGCGATATCGCCGACATGGGCCTGCACAAGCTTCCTGAGGGCATGTACGTCTTGGCGGAGGACCTGCATCTGCAGCGCATGGTCTCCGAGCTGGTGATCGGCGTGCAGCGCACTGAGAATCTCGTGATCATCAAGGCCCAGCCCGGTACGGCTCTCGGCATCGCCGCGGCCATCGATGCGGCCGAGTTGCCTGATGTCCTCGGTTCGCTCGCCGGCAACGACACCATTCTTGTCATTACACGGACTGCCTCCGACGGCGAGCAGTTCGAGCTCATGATCGGCAAGCTGAGGAGCGTGCGCAAGTGAGCCCCATGATCGTGCACACCGTGCTGTTTACCCTGCTTGCGGTCCTTCCCATCGCGCTTATCGCGCTGCTCGTATCCTATTGGCGCCGTTCGAGGTAGGTCGCATGGGGAACGGTCGGTTGGCGTAGTGCACGCGCGGGTCTTAGGTGCCCGGTGCGTTTGTCCAGCTACTGGATCATTTCCTGCCGCGTGCCCACGGCGGCACTGGAGCTGCAATATGGATTGATATGAAATCGCCCCCGTCGCATGGCGGGGGCGATTTGCATGTACCTGTGGGTTATAGGACAAAAAGTGTGTCCAATTCTGGGCCGTCTACGCAGGTAGGCGGCCCTTTCTCGTGACTTTATAACTCGCCACCGGTTTTAAGCACTCGGACAAAATGTGTGTCCGCTAGACGGACGTATCCGCAGGTAGATACCCTCTTTTAGACGCCTTAAAAACCGTCTGCGGGAGGTCCGCCGTGAAGTCCGTGAAGTGCCCGTCCTGCGGGGCGAAGATGAAGAGGAACGGGAAGACGTCGGCGGGAAGGCAGCGGTGGCGCTGCCCCTCCTGCGGGGCGTCGTCGACGGTCCGCCGCGATGGCGCCGCCGCCCTGCGCGAGTTCCTCGGCTGGCTCATGTCCAAGGGCTCCCAGCTGGAGATGCCCGGGCAGGGGAGGTCCTTCAGGCGCAGGACGGCCAGGTTCTGGGAGCTCTGGCCGATGCCCGTCCCGGACGGCGAGTGGCACCGCGTGCTCTACGTGGACGGGATCTGGCTCGCGCGCGACCTCGTCGTGCTCATCTGCCGCAGCGACGAGCGCGTCGTCTCCTGGTACATGGCGCGCTCGGAGACCTCGAGGGCGTGGTCGGCGCTGATGGACCCGATCCCCGCGCCGGACGTCGTCGTCGCCGACGGCGGGACGGGCTTCGCCAGCGCCGTGCGGCGCAGCTGGCCGGGGACGAGGGTCCAGAGGTACGTGTTCCACGCGTTCTGCCAGGTCAGGCGGTACACGACCTCGCGCCCCAGGCTCCAGGCCGGGGTCGAGCTCTACGGGCTCGCCGGGGACCTGCTGCACATCGGGACCCTCCACCAGGCCGAGCTGTGGGTCGAGCGCTACCTGCAGTGGTGCGGGTTCTGGGCGGACTTCCTCGAGGACACCTCCGTCATCGACGGCAGGCGCGTGTTCACGCACGAGAGGCTGAGGAGGGCCCGGTCCTCCCTGTCGCGGCTCGTCTCGGAGGGCACGCTGTTCACCTACCTGGACCCGGAGCTGACCGAGGCGGGCCCGCTGCCGAGCACGAACAACGCGGCGGAGAGCCTGAACGCCCGCTTGCGCGACATGCTCAGGAACCACCGCGGCATGTCGCTCATGCGCAGGGTCAAGGCGGTGTTCTGGTGGTGCCACATGCACTCCGGGGACGCCCGCACCGCGACGGAGAAGCTGGCCACCATGCCCACGGACGAGGACATCGACTTCCTCTACCGCACGTACTCGGCCTCCCCGAAGAGGGCCGACGGCGGCCCGGAGTGGGGCGACAGGGCCGTGTGGGAGGAGCTCCACCACAAGGACCCGTTCCCCTGGTGGCTCGATTGAGGGACGGGAACATGAGTTCTATCGGGACACACTTTTTGTCCTATAACCCGTACCTGTGTAGGGCGCGTGCTACTGGGGCGTCGTGGGGGTCGTTCCGCCGGTCTCGGGCGCGGGAGTCACGGGAGGCTGCGGGGTCGTGGGGGTCTGAGGCTGCGGGGTCGTGGGGGCCTGGGGACTCTCCCCTTCGCCCTCCTTATCCGAGGACTCCTCCTCTTGCTTGGCCGCTTCCTCGGCCTGCTGCTGTGCGGCGAGTTCCTCGGGGGACTTGGTATGGGAGAACTTCCACTCGCTGTTGGGCTTGTACTCGGGCGTCGGTCCCTCAGGGAATTCCTCTCGGGGCGCGTCGGCCAGGACGGCCTTCATGAAGGCCTTGAAGACAGGCAGGGTCATCGTGCTGTTGTTGACGTTCTTAATGGGCGTGTTCGTGCCGGAGTGGCCGACCCAGATCGAGACGGAGAGTTGGGGGGTGTAGCCGCAGAACCACAGATCCGTGGTGTCGGAGGCAGTACCGGCGGTTCCTGTCTTGCCGGCGATGGGTTGCTTGATCCAGGGGTTGCCGGTAACGCCGGTGCCGCCACGCTCCATGACGGTTTCGAGGACCTCGGTCACGGCCGCGGCATCGCCGGCGGTGAGGGCCTGGGTCTTCTCGTCCTTGTGCGTGTACACGACCTCGCCGGCGCGCGACTTGATCTCGGTGATGGCAACGGGTGCGCGGTGCTCTCCGCCGTTGGCGAAGGAGGCATAGGCATTGGCCATTTGCAGCGTTGTGACGTCGCCGGTGCCCAGCGTCATCGAGAGGACGTCGTGCATCGAGGAGGTGTCCAGACCGAGGCTCTTGCAGGTCTGCAGGATGTTCTGATTGCCGATGGTCTCGGCCAGCTGCACGTAGCCGGTGTTGGAGGACACGGCGGTCGCCGAGGCAAGGGAACGATACCCGTAGTTGTGATTGCCATAGTTCTGGATTCTGACGTCCTCGCCACCTGGGTTGTCCCAGTACAAGGGGGACTCGCAGTTGATGGTGATGTTGGGATTCACGCCCATCTTGATGGCGGTGGCCAGGGTGAAGCTCTTGAAGGAGGATCCAGGCTGGCGTTTGGCGGTCGCATGGTTGACGTGGTTGGGGTCGGCATTGTAATCGCGGCCGCCGACCATGGCCTTGATGTGACCGGTCTTGGGGTCGACCACGCTCATGCCTATCTGCAGGTCGTTCGCGGCGGGGTACTTGTTGATGTTCTCGACGGCAGCGGTCTCGGCGGCCTGCTGGATCGCGGGGTCGATGGTGGTGGTCACGGTGAGGCCGCCCTTGAACAGGACGTCGGTGGAGAACTCCTCCTGCAGCAGGGACTTCACGTAGTCGACGAAGTAGGGGTGTGCGTACACGGAGATGCCGGTGTCGGAGGTCTCGGTGACGTTGAGCGCGAGCGGCTCGGCTACGGCGGCGTCGTACTCCTCCTGAGAGATGGTCCCGATGCGCAGCATGTTGCCGAGAACCTTGTTGCGGCGGTCGACGGCCACGTCGGGGTTGGCGGTGGGGTCGTAGTACGAGGGCGAGTTGGGCAGGCCGATGAGCAGCGCGGCCTCGGCGAGCGTGAGCTCGTTGGCGTTCTTGGAGAGGTACGTCTTGGAGGCGGCCTGGATGCCGTAAGCGCCATGTCCGTAGTAGATGGTATTGAGGTACATCATGAGGATCTCGTCCTTGGAGAAGATCTTCTCCATCTCCATGGCGATGAAAGCCTCGCGCACCTTGCGCTCGATGGTCTGGTCGAACTGCTCTTCGGACAGGATGGTGTTGCGCACGAGCTGCTGGGTGATGGTCGAGGCGCCCTCGGATCGGCCGGAGAGCTGTGCCAGGACGGCGCGTCCGATGCCGATGATGTCGACGCCGTTGTGCTCGTAGAAACGCTCGTCCTCGACGTCGACGGTGCCCTTGAGGACCCACTCGGAGACCTTGTCGGCCGTGACGCTCTCGCGATTTTGGACGAAGAACGTGGCGATCTCGGTGCCCTGGGAGTCCAGGATATGCGTGGGCTCGCTCACGAGGTACTCGTCGGCATCCGTGTAATCGGGGAGGTCGGAGAGCCAACGGTTGATGTTGCCAAGCATGCCGATGCCGAACGCGATGCCGGCGACGAGGAGAAAGCCCAGCACGGAGAAGAGCACGACGGGGGTGGCGTGCGTTTTTGCGCGAGAGCGCGCATGACGCTGGCGAGGACCCATAGTTGACCTCCTGCGATCCAATCGGGCGAGGAGCCCGGTCACGTACACATAGATAGCTGATACGATACCGCATGCGAGGACCAGCGCCCGCGTGGCGTCGGGTCCTTAAGCTAAATTACATGCTGTGAAAGGGCGAATATGGTTGAGCTTTTGGCGCCTGCGGGCACTCCCGACGCGTTGCGGGCGGCGATAGCCGCCGGCGCCGATGCCGTTTACGTGGGACTCGGCGCGTTCAACGCGCGTGCGGCCAACGGCGGCTTCTCGCTTGTGGAGCTCTCTTCGGCGTGCGCGCTGGCGCACGCCCACGGGGCACGTGTCTACGTGACGCTCAACGTGTACGTGCGGGATGACGAGCTCGGCGATGCCGTGGCGCTCGCGGGCCGCGCGCTCGCCGCAGGCGCCGACGCCCTAATCGTCGCGGATATGGGTCTTATTACCCGTATCCGAGCCGCGGTGCCCGATGCCGAGCTGCATCTGTCCACCCAGGCAGGCGCGCAGTGCACCTCCGCCGTGGACTTTGCCGCGCGCGAGCTCGGGGTCGAGCGCGTGACGTGCGCCCGTGAGCTGTCGGTGGCCGAGTTGGCCGAGCTGTGCGCCACGGGTGTTGAAATCGAGGCGTTCTGTCACGGGGCGATTTGCATCTGCTATTCCGGGGCCTGCTCATATTCAGCTTTGATGCGGGGCCGTTCGGCAAATCGAGGCGACTGTACCCAGCCGTGTCGTCTGGCTTACGAGTTGCAGGATGGCTCGGGTGCGGTCCTTGCGGGTGGTGCCTGGGAACGTGGACGTGCGGCTGAAGAGCGGGCGATGCGCCCCGATGGCGATCGCCTGCTGTGCCCGCGCGATTACCTCGGTATCCGGCATATCGCCGAAATGCTCGAGGCGGGTGTCTCGGCATTTAAGATCGAGGGCCGCATGAAGAGCCCCGACTATGTGTACAACGTGGTTCGATGCTATCGCGAGGCGCTTGATGCCGCTTTGGCGGGTCGACCGCTCGGCGATGTCGAACTCGACGGGTTGGAGGCGTGCCTGGCACGTTCGTTCAGCCGCGGTTTCACCTCGGGATACCTCGAGGGTGGGCACGCCGCCACCGGCAGCGATCTCATGAGTGTCGAGCGCGCCATCAACCAGGGTTTGCGGGTCGGGCATGTTGTGGAACCGCGCTACGAGGGGGCGCTGGTGGCGTTCGACTGCGAAGTGACTGCCGGGGACATGCTCGAGATTCGCTCGACCCCCGGCCCCGATGCACCGGCCGACGTCCCCAAGCGCTGGCCGATCGTCCCGTGCCCGCGCGATGTGGCTTCGGGAGAGGAAGTGCTCATCCCCTGCAAGCGAAAGGTCGAGGCGGGCAGCGCCGTGCACGTGGTCCGCTCGGCGGGCACGATTTTGGAGGCCGAGGCCGCGGTGCGGGAGGTGCGCGAAGAAGAGGCCCGCCTGGTCGCCGCAGAATCCGAGGACGTGGCGTTTGATGCGTGTCCGGGTGTCCTGGGACCCGCGCCCGGCTGCGACGGTGGCCCTGTTATCGGTACGGGTGCCGATCGCGCGCTCGCCGAACCCGCGCCTGCCGAACCCGCTCGCTTCGCCCATGCTCGCCGCCGCCGAGAAAATGGTCGGGATGTGCCAGTCTGTGACAGCGCGGCAAATCGCGACCAAAAAACGCCGGAAAATGGCGAGAAAATGGTCGCGAAATGCCAGGCTGCGACAGCGTGGCGTATTTCGACCGGTTCCGATGCCCCTGCGGGCGGCGATGGTATCGATGCCCGGTCGATGAGTTGGGCAGCAAATGGGGCGGTAGGCGAACCGGGCGCGGGCGGTGCGTGCACGGGCGAACCGGGCGCGGGCGGTGCGTGCACGGGCGAATTGGGCGCGGGCGGTGCGTGCAAATCGCCTTACACCGCTGTCGACCTCGGAGAAGTTTGCCGTCTCGAGGACCTCGAGGGCGTGCGAGCCGCTTGTGAGCGCGTCGTTCGCGGAGAAGCCCCCGCCGTCGTGGTTCGCAACATCGGTCAGATTCCGACGGTTCGTGCTGCCGGTGTGCCCTGGGAGGCAGCGTCGCCGCTGCAGGTGTGGAACGCCGAGACTGCCCGCGTCCTGGTCCGTCTCGGCGCGCGTCGCGTCTGGCTCCCCGAGGAGCTCACAATGGAGGACCTCGCGTCGGTTAGGGCTCAGATGGAGGCCCCCGCGTCGGGGGACCCTGCGATGGGAGACCCCGCGTCGGAGGACCTCGCTTCGGTTCGTGTGCATTGTGCCGAGGCGGCGGGTTCCTCATCTGCGGAGTCTGCGGAGAGCCATCATGCCGCCGAGCGCCATCCGGGTGACATCGTCGACATCGCGGCGGACGGCTCGACGCCCCTCATGATCACAGAGCACTGCCTGCTCACCGCCGAGGGCCCATGTTCGAACAGCTGCCCCACCTGCGCGCGTCGCCTCGCGAGTCAGGCGGGCGATCGCTTCCTCGTCGAACTCGACCGCAAAAGCTCGGGAGCGCGCCTTGCCGTGCGTGTGGACGAGAAGGGCAGGACGCGCCTGTATCGTATGTGATGCGGCTTCGGTATGTGATGCGGCTTTGGGCTGAGCCCGGGGCAGTGGAAACCGTGGATCCCGAGGTGATTGCAGACGCTCATTCAATTCGGCTACACTTAACCAATCTGTCGTTTCTCAGCACCGCCCGTTCGCGCCATCCGGGCGCGGTCGCGGCGAGGGTGCTATGACCCTCCAGGAAAGGTGCATCTCATGTTGCCCGTAGACGAGCAAATGCGCATCATCACCTCCGGCGCTTCCAAGATCGTGCCCGAGGCCGACCTCAAGAAGAAGCTCGAGCGCGGCGTGCCGCTCAACATCAAGCTGGGCGTCGACCCCACGAGCCCGGACCTTCACCTCGGCCATGCCGTCCCGCTGCGCAAGATGCGCCAGTTCCAGGACCTCGGCCACCGCGTGACCCTCATCATCGGCAACGGCACCGCCACCATCGGCGACCCGTCCGGCAAGAACTCCACGCGCCCGCAGCTCACCCAGGAGGAGGTCGAGGCCAACGCCGCGACTTACGTCTCCCAGGCCATGAAGATCCTCGACCCCGAGAAGACGACCATCGTTCACAACGGCGACTGGATGTTCCCCATGGACCTCAAGGAGCTCCTCTCCATCGCCTCCAAGTTCACCGTCGCCCGCATTCTCGAGCGCGATGACTTCACCAAGCGCTATCAGTCCCAGACGCCCATCGCACTGCACGAGTTCCTGTACCCCATCATGCAGGCGTACGACTCGGTCAAGATCGAGGCCGACGTCGAGATGGGCGGCAGCGACCAGCTCTTCAACCTCCTCGCCGGTCGCGAGCTTATGGAGAAGATGGGCATGGAGCCGCAAATCGCGCTCACTATGCCGCTGCTCGAAGGCACCGATGGCACCCGCAAGATGTCCAAGTCCTACGGCAACTACATCGGCCTCACCGATGCGCCGGCCGATATGTTCGGCAAGACCATGTCGATTCCGGACGAGATGATCGGCAAGTACTATCGCCTGGCAAGCTCGCTCGCGCCCGCCGAGGTCGACGCCATCGATGCCGCGCTGGCCGACGGCTCCGCCAACCCCTACGAGCTCAAGCGCGCTCTTGGCCGTGATTTGGTGACCACCTATCACTCCGCCGAGGACGCCGTGGCGGCCGAGGCCGAGTTCGACCGCGTTCACAAGAATCACGACCTGCCCACCGACATCGCCGAGGTTTCCGTCGAGATCTCCGTCAATGACGAGGGCTTCGTGTACCTGCCCGCCGTGCTGCAGGCCGCCGGCCTGGTCCCGAGCGCCGGCCAGGCTCGTCGCGACATCGACGGCGGCGGTGTCAAGCTCGACGGCGAGGCCATCGCACCCAAGACCTACAACGTGGACCCCGCGGCCCTCAAACCCGGCACGGTCCTGCAGGTTGGCAAGCGCAAGTTCGCCCGCCTGGCATAAGCTCCGCCCTGTGTAAAAGGGGACGGGTGCAAATTGCACATTCAAAAGGTCGATCGGTTTTCCCGGTCGACCTTTTTCTGTGAAATGCGGCCATTCGTCTTCGGCTCCGATGGCGGGCGGGAGCAGATGACGGACGGGCTCCGATGGCGGGCGGGATCCGATGGCGGGCCGATGACGAGGCCTGGCCGGCAATCGGCTGGCCGGGCCTCTCGTGCGTTTCGATTGGGCGCGCGTGGGTACCATGGGTGAAATGTGAGCGCGCGCGAAGGGCAGGTGCCGTGGATATGGAACCCGATCTGGTCAAACTCATGCAGGCTTTGATCGATGTGGCCGAGGGTCGTGCGCCGGCGGACCTCGTGTTCGTGAATGCGCGCATCGTCGATGTGTATCGTTTGCGCGTGGCGCGCGGACAGGTTGCGGTCAAGTTCGGTTGCATCGCGGGCGTGTTGTTCGAGGGTCGCGATTGCGAGGACGCCTCCGTTCCCGCATGGGAGGCGCTGCGCGTCGTCGACTGCGAGGGCCGTTACCTCGCCCCTGGCTTCATCGATGGCCACCTGCATATCGAGAGCTCGAATATCCGCCCGGCAGAGTATGCCCGCATGGCCCTCTCCCGCGGCACCACCACCGCCATCGCCGACAGCCACGAGATCGCCAACGTGTGCGGCCTCGACGGCCTCGCGTTCATGATTGAGGACGCCTCGCGCGCGCCGCTCGACATCAGGTTCATGATGCCCTCCTGTGTCCCCGCCCTTCCCGACGAGCAGGCGGGTGCGGTCATCACTGCGGCGGATATGAGGGCCTTCATGGACGAGTATCGCGGCGCGATCTTCGGCTTGGGCGAGATGATGAACCTCCCCGGGGTCTTTGGCGCTGACGAGGAGACATGCCGCCGCATCGCGGTCGGCGCGCAGACCGTCTCCGGCCAGGTGGATGGTCACGCGCCCATGACGGCGGGCAACGACCTCAACGCCTACGTTGCGGCCGGTGTCATCGCCGACCACGAGAACACGGGGGTGGAGGAGGCGCTCGACGAGCTCTCCCGCGGCATGTACGTGATGCTCCGTGAGGGTACCTGCAGCCACGACCTCGTCAATCTCGCCCCGATCATCCTCGAGAACCCCGCGCTCGCGCGTCGCTGCTGTTTTGCGACGGACGACCGCGCACCCTCGGACGCGCTCAATATCGGCATGATCGATAACGCTTGCCGCGTGGCGGTCGAGGAGGGGATCGACCCGGTGGTCGCCATCTCCATGGCGACGCTCTCCACGGCGGACGTCTTCGGCCTCGACCACGGCACGCTGTGCGCGCAGGTCCGCCGCGGCGCGATCGCCCCGGGCAAGCGCGCCGACATCTTGCTGCTCGACGACCTCGCGTTCACCGCGCCACCGCATCGCGTGTACAGCGCGGGCGAACTCGTCGCCGAGGACGGCGCCTTTGTGGGACGCGTCGCCCCGGTTGCCTCGCGCTGCGGCCTGCTTGGGCTGGAGGGCCACCTGCGCGATACCGTCCATCTGCCCAAGCTCTCGCTCGATGTCTTTTCCTATGAATTCCGCCCCGGCGAGGCCGTTATCGACGTGCTTCCCGGCAACGCCGTCACCGGCATGGCGCATCCGGAAACGGATGAGGGTCTGCGCCGCATCATGCTCATCGAGCGTCATGGCCGCGGTGTCGCGGCGCAAGGGGTCGGCGTGGACGGCGACGGCCCTGCGGGCGCGGGACTGGCGGGAAAGCACATCGGCCAAGGCTGGGTGCGCGGTTTCACCATCACGGGCGGGGCCATCGCGAGCACCATAGGACACGATTCGCATAATGTCTGCGTGGTGGGGGACAACCCGGCGGACATGCTCGCGGCTGTCGAGGCCGTGGGACAGGGCGGCTTCGTTCTCGTACGGGACGGTGAGATCGTCGCCAAGATCGACCTGCCGCTCGGTGGTCTCATGAGTGACAAGACGGCGGAAGCAGTCGCCCGCGAGCACGACTCTTTCATGGGGGCGGCCCGCGCGATGGGCATCGAGCCTCCGCTCGATCCGATCATGGGCATGATCTTCCTGCCGCTGCCCGTCATTCCCGCCCTGCGCATCAGGCCCGAGGGCATGTTCGACGTGACCAGGTTCCAGTACGCATAGGGGTGTTGGAGGGGCCATTGGTTCCATTATCGAGCTCCGTGTCGCTTGTCGCGGCAATGGGGGGCATTGCCTCGATGGTTCCGAGCCGGTTGGCTAGGTCTAAGCTGGTGGTATACTGCGACTGTTCTGACGTCATCCGATGAGAAATGTGGTGCACGATATGACTAACGACTGTCGGGTCTCTGCGTCGTCACCCGTCGCACCGCGTTTGTGCGTCGTTGTCCCGTGCTATAACGAGGAGGATGTTCTTCCCGAGACGAGCCGGCGCCTTTCAGAGAAGCTCGACTCCCTGTTTGGGCGGGGAGCCATTTCCAAGGATAGTCGCGTCCTTTTCGTGAATGATGGGAGTCGCGATCTGACCTGGTTTTTGATTCGTACCCTGCATGATGATCCATCTTCAATGGGACTTTCTCCTAGGCAGCCTTGGTTCTCGGGAATTAGTTTCGCGCACAACGAAGGTCATCAGAACGCCCTATACGCCGGCCTCATGGAGGCTCTCGATCGAGGGTATGATTGTGCGATCTCCCTTGATGCCGATTTGCAGGATGACATCGATGCCATCGATGAGATGCTTGTCAAGCATGATGCCGGTGCGGAAATCGTGTATGGCGTTCGCTCTAATCGCGATACGGATACGGCCTTCAAGCGTGGGACCGCCGGCATGTTTTACGATTTGATGGCATGGCTCGGTGTTGAGATGGTATCTAACTGCGCCGACTATCGTCTCATGGGTCGTCGCTCTTTGGAGGCGTTGTCCCAATACACGGAGGTCAACCTGTTCCTTCGCGGCATCGTGCCCGCGCTTGGTTTCACGACTGACGTCGTGTATTACGTGAGGGCCGAGCGCTTTGCCGGCGAATCCAAATACCCGCTCAAAAAAATGGTTTCGTTTGCCCTTGAGGGCATCACCTCATTTTCCGTCAAACCCATTCGCTGGGTTACGATGCTCGGTATCGTTTCGCTCGCGGTGAGTTTCATCATGGTGGTCTATACCTTGGTTCAGGCGTTTACGGGCCATGTGGTTGCGGGCTGGTCGAGCCTGATGGTTTCGATTTGGTTCGTAGGCGGGCTTGTTATGGTGTCGCTTGGGGTTGTGGGTGAATATGTCGGGCGTATTTATCTGGAGAGCAAGGGGCGTCCGCGCTACATCATCTCCGAGACGACGGACGGGGAATTGCCGCGGGCGTGATGCGCCCACGCGCGGCGAAGTGTCGGAAAGGTCGGTGCCGTAATGGCGGAGAGCGTTGAATGCGGTGGATTCCATGTGAAGGCGCAGTCTTTGGACGGGCGTGGCGCATGGCGCTCCGATCCCATAGTCCCTCTGCTGAGCGCGATTACCGCGCTCGTTCCGATTGTCGTGCTTTGCATTTTTGAGTTCCCCTTCTACTCCATGAACCCTGATGACCAAGTTCAGGCGCTTTTTGCGAGCGGGCGATTCCTCAATGCTGACAATGCCCTGCTCATGCCCTACACCCTTGCTCCCGTGAGCGTGCCCCTGACGCTGTTGTATCGTGTTTTTCCCGCCGTCCCGTGGTACCCGCTCATGCTGCTCGTGGGTACGTTCATTTCCTTTGCGATTGCATACGACCATCTGTGGCGTGGTGGATTTCGCGATGCCTTGTGTCTCTCTCTTACGGCGGTCCTGGTTGCTCTAGAAGTGGTGACGCTTGGTTACTTCACGTATACCGTCGTTGCATTCCTGGTGATATCCGCTGGTTTCATGCTGTTGCTCCGTCACTGCGCTTTCGAACGTGACGCTCATGTTCGGGTGAGCGATGTCGCCGGTTGTGCGCTGATTATCGCCGGTTATGGCTTGAGGCCAGAGTCGGGCATGGCGGCTTTGGCGGTATTCTCGCCTTTTGCCATCTGGGTTTTTATGCGAAACCGTCGTTTGTCCTCGGTTGTGCGCGGTATCGCTGCAGTCGGCTGCATCGCCCTGACCGTTGTGTCCGGGCAGATTGCATATCGCCTTGCACCGGGTTGGCAGTCGTATCCTGCGTATCTCGATGCCGGCCGATCGGTGCTTGACTACCCTGCCCTTGATGTCGATGAGGTGCGAGAGATTGCCCCTCGGCTTTCTGAAAATGACGTTGAAGTGATGTATGACTGGGACTTTATTGATGAAGATGTTTTCGGCACTGCCTTGTTCGACCGGATTGGCGCAGCGTCGACGCGCTTCAATGCCGACAACCTTCTGGACTCCTTTGGGGCAAAGACGACATATTTGCTGTTGGCGTTCGTATGCGTCACGGGTCTCCTGGCTTGGCTTGTAGCTCGCGACCTCAATCGACGAGATGTGGGCGTGCTCGCTTTTGGAATCGTGTTCATGCTGTTTGTGGGATGCGGTGTCCTTGTCCTGCGTGCCCGTCCGCGCTTGCATGTGGTAATCCCCCTGTTCATCGTTGCGCTTTTCGCCCTCTCGACGTGTGGGTTCGCGCCGCGAGGCGCGCAACTTGGCAAACATGCGGCAACTTCGCGCGAGCGTAACGTCTTGTTCGGACGTTTTGCGACCGCTATCCCCGTATTCGTCGCCCTCGGCGCCTGCGTTGGGTGCTTTGGGTTTTTCCGCCTGACCGTTTCGCCCTTGAGCGCGCAAGCGGTTGCGCCCACTGTTGCTGCGGCGCATGAATACGTCGAGGATCATCCCGAGCAGCTCGTCGTCTGCGTTCATACGCAGAAGCTGCTCTATGGCGCCTTCAATGCACTGGAATTCGAGGAATGGGATTTCCCTCAAAACATGTTGCCCGTGGGTGGATGGGAGAGTCACACGGCTCCATGGTATTCATTCCTTGAGGCCCATGGTCTTGCTTCTGGTGATACGCTCATGGAGCTCGCACGTCGAGATGATATGGTCGCCATCGTGCAACCTCGCGCGATGGAGCTGTTGAGAACATATCTTGCTGAGCATCTTGGACGCTCGATTTCGGTTGACGTCGTCGAGGATTTGGGGCCGGGCGTTGTCGATCCCGCTTCCCACTTGCTCGTCTGCCGCTTTATTGCCGAATAGCTTGCTTTTTGACCCCGCGGCGACACTCGCTGCTGTATCTCGTTTGCTCGGGCTGGACTTTCCGATCCTTTGATGGGGGCTGCTTGCGGCGTGGTCGACTGGGTACCCTAAGGTGAAGCCGCAGGGTCGGCGCGATTGCGTCTGCCGACGCGCGGACCTGCCGATATGTTGGGAGGTCATACGTATGGCCAGCAAGATAAAACTCATCGCCTCCGATATGGACGGCACGCTCCTCGACGAAAACGGCCAGGTGCCGCCGGAGACGTTCGGCCTCATCCTCGCCCTGAGGGAGCGCGGCGTGCGTTTCGTCGCGAGCTCCGGGCGCCGGTATGATCGCCTCTGCGATTTCTTCTCTCCGGTGAAGGACCGTATGGATTTTGTCGCGTCCAACGGTGCCCAGGTCTTTGCCGATGGCGTGCAGATCGATCGCGAGGTCTACTCGCACCTTGCGATTCGCCGGCTCGCCAAGACGGTCGCCATGTTCCCCAACATGCACCTGGCGCTGTTCGACCGAACCAAGTCCTATCTTCTCGACGATGAGGACAAGTTCGTGCGCGAAGTCGATAAGGACCTGCCCAATGTCGAGCGTATCTACGAGCTGCCCTCGCCGCAGGTGAGCATCATCAAGGCGAGTATCTTCTGCGACGACGGCAACGTGATGGACAACGCCTACGTGCTCCAGCGCGAGCTCGGTGGCCTTTTCACGTTCGCCCCTTCGGGTAGTTCCTACATCGACGTCATGCAGCCAGGGATATCGAAGGCATCGGGCATCGCCCAGGTCATGGAGTATCACGGCATCGATGCGTCCGAGGTCATGGCGTTCGGCGACGCGATGAACGACTATGAGATCATCCGCTTTGTGGGGACGGGTTGTGCGATGGCGAACGGAAGGCCCGCCTTGCGCGCCGTGGCAGATCGCGTGATCGGCAGCAATGTCGAGCATGCGGTGCAGTCCGAGATGCGACGCGTCCTCGAATCCCTGTAACGGGCGAGAGCCTTCGCCCGTTCGACCGTGGATTGTACGTGGTCGGAGGCGAAATCGGATAGACTAGGAGCACTGCATCGCAATGGAGTGCGCTTCACCACAAGGTCGATTGCGCCGCCTCACATCGTTCGAAAGGACCCTCTCATGACAGAGACACCTTCCAGCCGCGTGGTCATCACCGTCCTTGGCAAGAACCGCCCCGGGATCGTCGCCGGTGTGACGCACATTCTCTCCGAGGCGAATGTGGATATTCGCGATATCACTCAGAGCATCATCGAGGATATCTTCACCATGACGCTTCTCGCGGACGTCTCCAGCGCGACGCTCGATTTCACGCAGCTCCAGGAGGAGCTTGTCTCCGCCGGTGAGACTCTCGGCGTGACGGTTGAGATGCAGCGTGAGGACGTCTTCCAGTTCATGTACCGCCTGTAGCGGCACGTGCCGCGGGATGGGTTTGCGCCATCCGTCGGCTTGCTGCGCCAGACTCGTTTAGCCCGCCCCGGCCGCGTGCCGGGGCGCTCGTCAAAGAAGGAGCCCCATGTCCTACGATGCGCATAACATTTACTATCGCTTCGACGATCACCTGAGCCGCCTCGTCCTCGACTACGAGGCGAGCCGTCGCGTGGATGGGGCGTCCGAGCGCCTGTATCACGACATTCCCTCGGAGGAATACGGCGAGGATATCTTCCGCGCCTACGACGTCAAGCGCGGCCTGCGAAATGCCGACGGGTCCGGCGTCGTTGCCGGTCTCACGCGCATCTCCGATGTCCATGGCTACAAGCGCGTCGATGGGAAAGTCGTGCCCGATGAGGGTCATCTGATCCTGCGCGGCTACGACATCGAGGACCTCATCACCAATGCGCAGGCGGAGGGCCGCTTTGGCTACGAGGAAGTCGCCTACCTGCTCATCACCGGCGAGCTCCCGACTGCCGAGGAGCTCGATGATTTCAACGGCCGCCTCGGTGCCTATCGTCACCTGTCGAGCGAATTCGTTCGTCAGTTCCCGATCACCACGGTGAGCCCCTCGATCATGAATGCGCTCCAGCGCGCCGTCCTGTTGCTGTACGCGTTTGATGCAGACCCCGACAACATCACGCCCGAGCACGAGGTCGACGTCGCGATCTCGCTGCTGTCCCGTTTGCCGCGTCTGGCTGCGTTCGCGCAGACCTTCCATAGCGCCCAGGTGAGCGGCAAGCGCGCGTCTGTCCCCATCCCCGAGGCGGGTTTTTCGACTGCCGAGGCGATCTTGCAGATCCTGCGCGGCGAGGACGGTTACACGCGTGAAGAGGCCATGCTTCTCGACGTCATGCTCATGCTTCACGCGGAGCATGGTGGCGGCAACAACTCCACCTTTGCCTGCCGCGTGCTTTCGAGTTCTGGTACGGATGCGTATTCCGCTTATGCCGCGGCGATCGGCTCGCTCAAGGGCCCGCGCCATGGCGGCGCCAACGCCAAGGTCATGGCGATGCACGAGGACATCCGCGCCAACGTTGGTGACTGGGAGAACGAGGACGAGCTGGCCGCCTATCTCGAAAAGATTCTGCGCCGTCAGGCGTTCGACGGCAGCGGCCTCATCTACGGCATGGGCCATGCGGTCTACACGCTTTCCGACCCGCGTGCGGTGCTGTGCAAGCGCTACGCCCGCGGCCTTGCGAACGCCAAGGGCCTGGGGGCGGAGTTCGAGCTTATTGAGCGCATCGAGAAGCTCGCGCCCCAGGTGATGGTCGATGTCCGCGGCACTACCAAGCCCATCTGCGCGAACATCGACTTGTACACCGGTTTCATCTACAAGATGCTTGGGATTCCCGAGGCCATGTTCACGCCGCTGTTCGCCGTCGCCCGTACCGCGGGCTGGGCTGCCCACCGCATGGAGGAGCTCATTTGCGCCCACCGCATCATCCGCCCGGCATATCGCCCGGTGCTCGAGTCTGGTGAGTACATTCCGTTGGACAAGCGCGCCAAGTGCCGCGGCTGCATCGCGGGGTAGGGGCGCGTCGCCTGACGAATTAGGGACGTGGTGCTTTTGTGCGCCCGTCCCCTTTTCTTGTCGGTGTGGTAGCATTGACAAGCTATTTTGACTTGGTCAGAAACCAAGTCACCCCTTTGTCCTGGTCGGTAACCAGGACGCGACCAGAAGAGGAGCCCTGCCATGAAGTCTGGCATCCATCCCGAGTACGTGGAGTGCACGGTGCGCTGCAGCTGCGGCAACACCTTCAAGACCCATTCCACCAAGTCCGAGATCCAGGTCGAGCTCTGCAACGAGTGCCACCCGTTCTACACCGGCCAGCAGAAGTTCGTCGACACCGGTGGACGCGTCCAGCGCTTCGCCGACAAGTTCGGTGGCGCCGCTCAGGCTGCCCTCGAGCGCGAGGCCGCCAAGAAGGCCGCCAAGCAGGCCGCTGCCGAGGAGGCCGCTGCCAAGAAGGCCGCCGAGCGCGAGGCCAAGCTCGCCGAGAAGGCCAAGCGTGCCGCTGAGTACGAGAAGAAGGCTGCCGCTGAGGCCGCCAAGAAGGCCGAGGAGGCTCCTGTCGAGGAGACCGCCGCTGAGGCCGAGGTCGAGACCGAGGCTGCTGCCGAGTAACTCGCCCGCGTATCGCTCGCGTTGAGACGAAATGCCCCGTATCAGGAGTGCCTGGTGCGGGGCGTTTTGCGTTTTGTTGCAGTAGCGGATGGGGTTGCCGAGTAGACCGCTGCGCGAGCGAGGCGTCTACCTCGTATTCTGTCGCAGTGAGCGAGCTTGATACTTCATGCTGCGCCGCCGCACTGCAACAAAACGCGGGTCGCTCGCGACGTGATGCAAAATGCACCGCCGATTCATGTGCTGTGGCGGCTTTTCGGCGTCTTGTGGGGTCGATTTTGTGAGGACGTATATCTTGCGCATAGTATGCGTTCCATTTGGCTAAAGTTTCCTTAATTGTGTCTATGCCCCATGCATAGCAGCATGCGGATGCTTCGCGTGCGTGTGCATGGGTCATCGTGAAGAGGAAACCAAATGGGATTCGTTTCTAAGCTGCTCTCCTTCGGCGCCGACAAGGATTTGAAGCGTTATCGGAAGACCGTCGATGCCATCAACGGTCTCGAGCCCAAGTACCAGGCCATGGACTCCGAGGAGCTCCAGGATCAGACGAGGGTCCTGCGCGAGCGCCTCGCAGCGGGGGAGACCCTCGACGACCTGTTGCCCGATGCTTTCGCCGTTGTGCGTGAGGCCTCTCGCCGCACGCTCGGCCTGCGCCATTTCGACGTGCAGCTCATCGGCGGAATGGCCCTGCATGACGGTATGATCTCCGAGATGAAGACGGGCGAGGGTAAGACTCTCGTCTCAACGCTTGCCGGCTATCTCAACGCGCTCGCCGGCAAGGGCGTCCATATCGTCACCGTCAACGACTATCTCGCCAAGCGCGACTCCGAGTGGATGGGCCATATCTACCGCTTCCTCAGGCTCGAGGTCGGTCTGCTGCAGAATGGCATGCCGCTCGATCAGAAGCGCCGCGCTTACGATGCCGATGTCACATACGGCACCAACTCCGAGTTCGGTTTCGACTACCTGCGTGACAACATGGTTCTGCGCGCCGGTCAGCGCGTTCAGCGCGGCCACGCATTCGCCATCGTCGACGAGGTTGACTCCATCTTGATCGATGAGGCGCGCACGCCCCTCATCATCTCCGGTGCCGGCACCAAGAGCGCCAGCACCTACAAGGACTTCGCCCGCGCCGTCCGCGGCCTCACTCAGGGCGAGGAGGCCAATTTCGACATGCTTTCCGGCGAGGCGGTCGAGGCCACCGGCGACTTCGTCATGGACGAGGCCAAGCACACCATCGCCGCCACCGAGCAGGGTCTGAAGAAGATCGAGCAGCGTCTCGGCATCGAAGATATCTACAGCGATCTGTCCGGCGCCCTCGTCAACCATCTACAGCAGGCGCTCAAAGCCCAGTACATGTTCCACCGCGACAAGCAGTACGTGGTGACCAACGGCGAGGTCAAGATCGTCGATGAGTTCACTGGCCGCATCATGGAGGGCCGTCGTTACTCCGAGGGCCTGCATCAGGCCATCGAGGCCAAAGAGGGCGTGCTGGTCCGCGAGGAGAACCAGACGCTGGCCACCATCACCCTGCAAAATTACTTCCGCCTCTACGACAAGCTTTCCGGCATGACCGGTACGGCCATTACTGAGGACGCCGAGTTCCGCGAGATCTACAACCTGCCCGTTCAGGTCATCCCCACCAACCGTCCCGTCGCCCGCGTCGATCACGACGACCTGGTGTACCGCACTATCGACGCCAAGTTCAACGCGGTCGCCGATGAGATTGAGCAGCGCCACGCTGCCGGTCAGCCTGTCTTGGTGGGCACCGTGTCCATCGAGAGCTCCGAGCGTCTGTCTCGCCTGCTCAACAAGCGCGGCATCAAGCACGAGGTCCTGAACGCCAAGTTCCATGAGCGCGAGGCTCAGATCGTCGCTCAGGCCGGCCGCCTGGGCGCCGTGACCATCGCCACCAACATGGCCGGTCGTGGTACGGACATCTTGCTCGGCGGCAATGCCGAGGAGATGACCGTCGAGGAGCTCATGGGCTTCGACTTCGGCGTGGACGCCACGGTTGTCGAGCGCATCCTGCGCGAGGCGAACTGGGAGCTCGTGGACGGCATCGAGCGCGGTGCCGAGCGCGTGGGCGAGCCCGCCGAGCGCGAGGGCTTCCCGCTCATGCTCGCCGGCCTGCAGGAGCTCGGCATCGACATCACCGCCGAGCAGCTCGCCGATATCGCCCTCAAGCGCGAGCAGATCGGCGACAAGATGACCGCCATGTGCCGTGCCGAGCACGATCGCGTTGTCGCGGCTGGCGGTTTGACTGTCATTGGCACCGAGCGCCACGAATCTCGTCGTATCGACAACCAGCTTCGCGGCCGCGCCGGCCGTCAGGGCGACGCGGGTGAGACTCAGTTCTACCTTTCGCTCGAGGACGACCTCATGCGTATGTTCGGCGGCGAGCGCATGGAGAAGATCTCCAACCTCATGATCGCCACCGAGATGGGCGACGACATGCCCATCCAGCACAAGATGATTTCCAAGGCCGTCGAGGGCGCCCAGCGCAAGGTCGAGAACATCAACTTCTCCATGCGTAAGAACGTTCTCGAGTATGACGACGTCATGAACAAGCAGCGTCAGGTCATTTACGCCGAGCGCAACAAGATCCTGGACGGCAAGGACCTCTCCGACCATATCGACGAGGTCATCGGCGACACCATCAACCGCTGTGTGACGGAGTTCTGCCCCGTCGATTCCCATGATGGCGAGCGCGACCTCGAGGGCCTGCACAAGTGGGTCGTCGAGCTCACCGGACGCCCGGACGCCCCCGCGTTCGAAGATGCGCCCTACAACGCTCTGTGCGAGCAGGTCCTCGACTTTGTGAAGCGCATGTACGACGTCAAGGCCGAGCGTCTGGGCTCCGACCTCATGTGCGAGCTCGACCGTCAGGTCATGCTGCGCGTGATCGACACGCGCTGGATGGGCTACCTGCAGGAGATGGACTACCTCAAGCAGGGCATCGGCCTGCGCGGCTTCGGCCAGCGCGATCCGCTCGTCGAGTACAAGACGGAGGCCTTCCGTGCCTTCCGCATGCTGGTTGACACCATGTACGAGGATTATCTTCGCACCGTTCTGCGCACCGAGTTCAAGGACCCGGGTGCGGTTCGCAACCGTCTTGAGGCCGAGAAGGCCCCGGCCCTGTCCGGTGTCCGCATGAGCGGCCCGGCCGAGGTCGACGGCGACACTGGCTCTTCGACCATTCAGCAGCACGCCGCCCAGCAGGCCGCCACCGCCGGTGCCGGTCATGCCCCGCAGGGTGCCGATGGCGCGACCGGTGCCACCGTGCGTACGTATCGCAAGGACGAGAGCGGCGACCCGTATGCCAACGTGGGTCGCAATGAGCCCTGTCCCTGCGGCAGCGGCAAGAAGTTCAAGAACTGCCATGGCAGGAACCGCTAATGGCCGATGAGAGCCGCAGCGCTGTAACCCCCGCCGATCTGGATGCCCTCGAGGCGCGCCTTACCGAGGTCGAGGCATATCTGCACATCGATGAGGCCCGCGGCCGCGTGGGTGAATTGGAGCAGGCGAGCGCCGCCCCTGGTTTTTGGGACGATGCCGATGCAGCTCGCGCGCACATGGCCGAACTCGCCCAGGTGAAGGGTGACGTGGCGCTTGTGGATGGCGCTCGCGAGCGTCTGTCCGACGCCCGTGCCGCCCTCGAGCTCGCCGAGGAGATGGGGGAGGAGGATGGCGCTGAGTTCGTCGCCGAGGCCGCCGAGGCCGCTGCCGAACTCACGCACTCCATCGATGAGATGGAGCTCTCCAGCTGGTTCACCGGAGAATTCGACCATGGCAGCGCGATTCTGTCCATCAAGCCCGGGCAGGGTGGCCTGGAGGCCCAGGATTGGACCTTCATGCTGTTCAAGATGTACATGAAGTACTGCGCCCGCCGCGGCTGGAAGGTCACGGTCAACGATTGCCCTGCCGCCGAAGTCATCGGTATCGACCGGGCCACCATCACGGTCGAGGGCAAGGACGCATTCGGCATGCTCCGCGCCGAGGCCGGCGTGCACCGCCTGGTGCGCATCAGCCCCACGGATGCCAAGAAGCGCCGCCAGACCACCTTCGCCGGCGTAGAGGTCATTCCCGTTCTTCCCGATGACATCCAGATCGAGGTTGCGCCCGACGACATTCGTGTGGACGTCTACCATGCGAGTGGCCCCGGTGGCCAGGGCGTCAACACCACCGACTCCGCGGTTCGCGTGACGCACATCCCCACGGGCATCGTGGTCACCTGTCAAAACGAGCGCAGCCAGATTCAGAACAAGGCCGCGTGCATGCAGATCCTGAAGGCTCGTCTCTACGAGCTCGAACTGCAGAAGCGCGAGGACACTCTCGACGAGATTCGCGGTCCCAAGACAGAGATCGGCTTTGGCAATCAGATTCGCAGCTACGTCCTGTATCCGTATCAGATGGTGAAGGACCTGCGTTGCGGCGTGGAGACGAGCAACGTCGATGGCGTGCTGGAGGATGGCGACCTGGACCCGTTCATCATCGGGTATCACCGTTGGGCAACCGAGCAGGCGGAGTAGGCATTCGGCGCGCGTACGCCTCAGTTCAATCGGCTTCAAATCGGGTGGGGCGCCATGTGCGTCCGGCCCGATTTTCTTTGACGCGGTGGAGTGCTCCCTGCTAGAATTTCGAACAATTGGCAAATAATCTGCAAGTGGGGGCACATGGCCAGGCGCATCGACATCAACCGCATCATTCAATCTCAGTTCATGCGCGACCTGCCGGTCATCATGCTCGGCTGCGCCATCGCCGCGTTCGCCACGGACGTGTTCATGATTCCAAACGGTCTCGCGGCAGGCGGACTCACCGGTCTTGCGACCATCATTGCCGAGCTCGGCCGCAGGGCCGGCATCAGCCTGCCCGTCGGTATACAGACCATCGTCATGAACGCGCTGCTGTTGCTTGTGGTGGTGCGCTCCGGTGGCCTCAAGTACGTCGTGCAGACCGTGACCGGTTTCGTGCTCTTCGGCTTCTTCACCGACCTGTTCGCGCCGTTCGTTCTGCACCTGCAGCATGAGGACATCATGCTTTCGGCGCTGTGGGGCGGCATCGTGTCGGGTATCGGTTACGGCCTGGTGTTCCGTTGCGGCGCCAACACGGGAGGGTCGGATACCATCGGCCAGATCATCGCTCGCAAGAGCTCCCTGCCCGTGGGCGCCACAGTCATGGCGATCGACGTGGCGGTGTGTGCGGCGTCGGCGCCGGTGTTCTCGGTTGCCAACGCATTGTACGCAGCCCTGTCCATGGTGCTCATGGGCTATGTGGTGGATATGGTCGTCGACGGCGGCAACACCCAGCGCGCCGCATTCATCATCTCCGACCATTTCGAGGACATCGAGCACGACATCCTGCACGCCATGGACCGCGGATGCACGCGCCTGATGGCTCAGGGTTCCTGGACCAAGAAGGACCGTCCGGTCCTGTTCTTCGTGCTTTCCCGTCGCGAGATCTCGATCATCAAGACGATCGTTTACGAGCACGATGCCGACGCGATGCTCATCATCACCGACGTGAACGAGGCCATCGGCTACGGTTTCAAGTCCGTCGGCTAGCGCGCGCCACGGACCTCAATTTAGGGACTGTCCCTAAATTGAGGTGGGGGCGCCTGCCGTGTTGCTTTGATGGTAGCGGCCCCATCTTGCTAAAATATTCAAGTCTGTAGTTCAAACGCACGACTCTAAGGAGCTCTAGTGGGTAACCACTTCCGTACGCCGAGCGAAGAGCCGGTGACGCCGCAGGTGCCGCAGGTCGGCACGCCCGCGCCGTCGCACGCCGAGCCTTCGTCCTCCGCGCAGGACCGCCTGTTCGAGCAGCCTGTCCAGCATTCCGTATTCGATGCCTCCGCACCTGCCGCCGACATTGCCTCGGCTGAGGGCTTTGCGCCCCTGCACCAGGGCGAGGCGGCCGCGGCGCCTCAGGCTGCCGCCAATCCCCTGTTCAGCGTTCCCTCGCCCGAGGATGTCCCGGCCTCGCGCCCGAACATCCCCTCGCCGATGGATCCCGCTGCGCCGGCGGGCCAGGAGGTCGCCCAGCCCGGCGTCTTCATGACGCAGGCCGGTCCCGCCTCCGGTGTCGTCACCGACGACCAGGCCGATGAGGTCGCATCCCTGGATGCGGTGCTCGCCAACAACCCCGACTTCACCACGGTGTTCGCCCCGGTCGAGGATTCCCGTGCCCGCCAGGCCCGCGAGGCCGGCGTCGAGCCCGTGATCCTCATGGAGCACGTCACCAAGGTCTACCCCGCGCAGCCCAATAAGCCCGCGCTGGACGACGTGAACCTCGAGATCTATCCCGGTGAGTTCGTCTTCCTCGTCGGTCATTCCGGTTCCGGCAAGACCACGCTGCTCAACACGATGCTTCGCAACGTCAAGCCCACAAGCGGCCGCGTGATCGTTGCGGGCCAGGACCTCATGAAGATCAAGAACCGCAAGATCCCGTTCCTCCGCCGTCAGATCGGCGCCGTGTTCCAGGACTACAAGCTCCTGCCCAACCGCACGGCTT
The DNA here is from genome assembly GCF_902364775.2 of Collinsella intestinalis. Classification (GTDB taxonomy): domain Bacteria; phylum Actinomycetota; class Coriobacteriia; order Coriobacteriales; family Coriobacteriaceae; genus Collinsella. Next base: position 536,711 of record NZ_CABJEU020000001.1, read on the forward strand.
ACGAGAACGTGGCATTCGCCCTGCAGTGCATCGGCAAGCCCAAGGCCGTCATCAAGGCCCAAGTCCCCGAGGTGCTGCGTCTGGTCGGCCTGGCCGAGCAGATGGACTCCCTGCCCGATCAGCTCTCCGGTGGCGAGCAGCAGCGCGTCTCCGTTGCCCGCGCCATGGTCAACCGCCCGCCGCTGCTCATCTGCGACGAGCCCACGGGCAATCTCGACCCTGCGATTTCGCTGGGTATCATGAAGCTCCTCGAGCGCATCAACCGCACCGGCACGACCGTGATCGTGGCCACGCATGACCGCGCGATGGTCGACTCCATGCAGCGCCGCGTCATCGCCCTCGAGGGCGGCCGCGTGATCCGCGACCAGGAGAGGGGAGGCTACGGCAACTATGGCGCCTTCTAATTTCGGCTATTCCATCAAAGAGGCTTTCCGCCACTTCTTCCGCAACTGGACGACGTCCTTCGGCGCCGTCATCACCATCTTTCTGTCGCTGTTCATCATCGGCCTGTTCATCATCGGCTCCGTGCTGGTGAACTCCGCGATCGGCAACGTCGAGGACCAGGTGACCATCCAGGCTTACATCTCCGACAACGCTTCCGATGAGGACGTCGAGGATTACCGGGATGAGCTCGAGCGCATGGACAACGTCAAGAACGTCGAGTTCGTGAGCAAGGAGGACGCGCTGGAGGAGTACAGCTCCACCATCTCCGGCAACGCCGACGCGACGCTTTCCGCTCTGGACGGCCAGAACCCGCTGCCCCGCTCCTTTCGCATCGAGATGGAGGACCCGTCCCAGGTCGAGGCCATGGCCGAGAAGATCAAGGACGATTCGGGCTTCCGCAAGATCGTCGATGACGCCGATCCCGAGGTCGACGACAAAGACGCCGATGTGGCCGAGAACGTTCGTTACGGCCAGGAGGAGGTCGGTCGCCTCTTCCAGCTGACCGGCTACATCCGCGTGGCCGCTGTGGTGTTGGTTGCCCTGCTCACCTTCGTGGCGTTCATCTTCATCAACAACACCATCCGTCTGTCCATCACTGCCCGTCGTCGCGAGATCGCCATCATGCGTCTCGTCGGCGCCTCCAACGGCTTCATCCGCGGGCCCTTCATCACCGAGGGCGTTCTGCAGGCCCTGCTCGGCGCTCTGTTCTCCATCGGTGTGCTTGAGCTGTTCCGCAACCTCGTCATCCCCAAGGTTGCTGAGGGTATCAGCTGGATGAGCTTTGCCGTGCCGATGAACATCTATTTCGCGACGTACGGCTCGCTTGTGCTGCTCGGCGTGATCATCGGCCTGTTCGGCTCTGCCATCGCTATGAGGCGCTACCTCAAGGTGTAGAGCGCGAGTACCGTTCTGTCCCATCGGAAGCCCCCGGGTGTTTCCACGCAAACGTCCTCGGAGAGCGAGCTTTGCTCGCCTCCTGCGGAATGTTTGCTTTGGAAACACCCGGGGGTTTCCTGCTCTCACGGCGTTGCGTGCGGCTTGGCTTGTTGGTTTGGGTACAAGGGGCGGTAGCTTAGATTTCACCCTTTGATTGAAAGGAATGCATGGGTAGAGGTAGACATTCGAAGAACGGACGGCGCGGACCCGCTCGGTCGCGGAGGCTTCCGAGGCTGACGGGGACGGTGCGGGTGTATGACACCCGCGCTGAGGTTGAGACGGCCGAGGGCGTGTATCGCCTGGGGCCGCGCTCCATGCGTGAGGCCATGCCGGGAGATCGCGTGTATGTGAGCTTGCATCGCGGCAAGGGCGGAGCCCGTCGTGCCGTCGTGGAGCACGTGATCGATCGTGCCGTCGCGGCGATTGTGGGCGTGTTCGAGTCTGCGGGGCCGTTGGGTGCCGTGCGTCCGCTTGACGCGCGCATCAAGCAGGATTTCTTCGTGCTGCCAGCCGACGATTCCCCACGGCGTTTGGGCGTGGAGCCCGGCGACATCGTGTCCGCGCGCATCGTGGACTATCCGTCACGCACAGAGTCCGGCGTGGTGACGCTCGAGCGGCGCATCGGCGATGCCAACGAGCCGAGTCTGGGAATCGAGTGCATCATGGCCCGTTATGGGCTTGTGGACGGCTATCCGCAGGCGGCGGTCGACGAGGCGGCGTCGCTTGCGGTCGATGTCGAAGGCGCATTGGCCGATCCGCTGCGCCGTGATATCCGCGACCGCTTCGCCATAACCATCGACCCGGTGGATGCGCGCGATTTCGACGATGCCATTTCCGTCGCGCGCACGGTGCGCGGCGGTTGGATGCTCGGTGTGCACATCGCGGATGTGTCGCACTATGTGGGCTGGGAGAGCGCCATCGACCTCGAAGCGCGCCGCCGTTCGACTTCGGTGTACCTCGCCGACCGCGTGCTGCCCATGTTGCCCGAGCGTCTGTGTAACGACCTATGCTCTTTGCGGCCCGATGAGGATCGCCTTGCCTTCACGGTCGACATCGAACTCGACGCCCAGGGTCGTGTGCGGATGTACGAGCCCTATCCGAGCGTGATTCGCTCTCGCGTGCGCATGGATTACGGTGCGGCTGACGCGCTGCTAAGGGAGGGCGAGCCGGGTGGCGCCGCACTCGATGCTGCGGCACGTGGGCGCGCCGAGCTCGCCGTGGAAGCCGCTCGCGCCAACGGTGTGGACCTGCGCGCATTCCTTCGAAACGCCGATGCATTGGCCCGTGCACGTCGTGAGATCCGCCGCAAGCGGGGCTCGATCGACTTCGACACGCCGGAGGTTCATGTCCTGCTCGATGAGGCGGGCATGCCCGTCGATATCGTCACACGAGAGCGCACGGCTGCGACGAGCCTGGTCGAGGAGGCCATGCTGCTCGCCAACGAATGCGTGGCCGAGTTCCTGGCCGATCGCGATCTGGTTTCCGCCTATCGCGTTCATGAGGACCCCTCTCCCGACAGCTTGGCCTCAGCGGCCAAAACGCTCACGGAGCTCGGGGCCGTGGAGGGCGGGCTCGCTGCGGGCATCATGCTCGGAGACCCTCGCGCTATTAACGCGGCGGTCGAGGATGCGGCGGGCACGGCGTTTGCCCCACAGGTCAATGCGCTGCTCCTACGCGCTCAGCAAAGAGCCGTGTACAAATCTCATAACGAGGGTCACTACGCCCTCGGTGCTCGGGCGTACTGCCATTTCACCAGTCCGATTCGCCGATACCCCGATCTGATTGCGCATCGCGTTCTCAAGCTCGCCCTCGCCAAGCGCGAGCTCGGGAAGAAGGAGGCGGCTGCTCACGCTCCGCGACTCACGGGCAAGGGTCCGCAGGCGCTCGAGGCGATTTGTCCGCAGCTCTGCCGACAGGCGAGCGACAACGAGCGAGCGGCCGATGCGGCTGCGAACGCCTCGCAGAAGGTGAAGGTCGCGCAGTTCTATGCCGGCCGCATCGGCGAACGGGACACGGGAACCGTCTCTTGGATCTCCGACCTCGGCGCATTCGTCCGCCTCGATGCGACGGGTGCGGAGGGACTGATCCGCATGAACGCCCTGGGTAACGAATGGTGGGATTTCGACGATGTGCGTCTTGCGCTTACGGGCGATTCTACGGGGACGAAGGTTGGTCTCGGCTGCCGTGTGGTGGTGGAGGTTGCGAGCGTGAATGTCCTGCGCGGACACCTTGACCTCAAGTTGCTTCACGTGAGCGGATTGGCGTCGTAGCCGACTTTGGCTTCAACGGTGGGGCGTCGCGCCCGTCCGCTCCGTGCGCTACACTGAGATTTCGACTCTATCAAGGAGGACACCATGGAAATGCCCATTGCGGCGCATGACATCGACTATGCCGAGAACCTGCTTGCCGAGGGTGAGCTCGAGACCGCGGCCGTGTTGTTGGAGGGGCTCGCGTCTGAGGCTGGAGAGTACGCCGACACCGCATGCATCGCCACGGACGCCCGTCAGTGGTTCAGCTTCTCGAGTCCGTTCGAGTATCTTGCCTATCGCCGTGTCGAGCGCGATCCTCGCGAGCTCACGCAGGTCGAGGCGCCTTTCGATCGCCTGTATGCCGACCTGGCCTACATTTACATCCAGCGTCATGAGTACGAATCCGCGCGCGACGCCCTCAAGCAGGCCGTGCGCTGGAACCCGATGAACTGCGCGCACCGTTTGAACCTCGCCGAGGTGTTCCGAGCTCTGGGCGACACGCAGGAGTGGGCTGCGCTCTCCGCTTCCGTGCTGGACCGTGCGACCACGCCGCAGGCCCTTGCTCGCGCTTTCGCCAACCTCGGTCAGTATTTCCTTGCGGGGGAGAACCTGACTGCTGCCGAAGGCTGCCGTCGCGCCGCGATTCGCGCTTGCGATTCCGACGCCGCCGCAACCGCTCTCGCCGCGCAGCTCGATAAGGAACACCCCGAGCTCGGCGAGCTTTCGGACGAGGTCGTGAACAAGCAGCTCGAGGAGCATGGCATTGGCACCGGTGCGAACGCCGAGATCGCGGTTTGCCTTCTCATGTGTGCGACGGATGCCGCTTCCGAGGGCGATCGCAACGAGGCGACCCGCTTGACCCTGCTCGCACGTGACTTGGTGGGCGCCCCCGCATGCGAGGCGCTCATCCGCCTGATTCGCGAGTCCGATGCCGAGCTCGCCCGCGAGCGTGAGGAAGCGGCCGCCGGCAAAGGGGCCGCGTCCGCAGAGTCCGACGACGCAGCGACCGATGCCGCGCCCGCCGCGTCAGCCGGCTCCGCGTCTTCGGATTCCGTCGACTTCAAGGACGGTGAGTAGCCATGGCCGATGGATTCGCCCGCAAGCCGCGCCGGGAGAAGAAGCTGATCGCCAAGAATCGCTCCGCGCATCATGAGTATTTCATCGACGAGACGTTCGAATGCGGTCTTGAGCTCGCCGGCACCGAGGTCCGCAGTTTGCGTGAGCGCGCGTGTCAGATCACCGACTCCTTCGCCCTCATTCGAAACGGTGAGTGCTGGCTGCACAACGTGCACATTCACCCGTATTCCAACGGCTCGATCTTCAATCGCGACCCCGATCGCCGTCGCAAGTTGCTGTTGCATCGCAAGCAGATCGACTACCTCGACGGCAAGTTGCGCGTGCGCGGTGTTGCGCTTGTCCCGCTCGAGCTCTACTTCAACGAGGATGGCCGCGTGAAACTGTTGTTGGGCCTTGGACGCGGCAAGAAGCTCTACGACAAGCGCGAGGACATGGCAAAGCGCGACATGCAGCGCGAGATCGACCGCGCCCTCAAGCAACGCAGCCGGTAGTTGGCCGGGGCTGTCGAACGGGACGCCCGCGCCTATTTCGGTCGTCCTCGCCAAATCCTATAATGGAGGCAAGTGCCTTTAGAAAGGGGAGTGCCATGGCAATCGATTCAACTGCGATGTTCGCTATGAGTTACGGGGTGTACGTGGTGTCCGCCGAGGCCGACGGCCTCAAGGCGGGATGCGTGGTGAACACGGCCGTCCAGGTGACGGCCGAGCCCATCCGCATGAGCGTCGCCGTGCACAAAGACAACGTGACCGCGAGTGTGATCGCGCAAGCGGGTGCCTTCACAATCACCGCGATCGACCAGACGGCCGACATGCCCTATATCGGCAACTTCGGCTTCCGCACCAGCGACACGTATGACAAGTTCGCCAAATACGAGACTGCGGTCTCCGGGGTGGGGAGTCCGTATTGCCCCGAGCATGCATGCGCCGTGTACGGTTGCCGCTTGATCGACACGGTCGACGTGGGTACGCATTACTTGTTTGTCGGTGAGGTGGAGCAGGCCGAGCGCCTTTCGGATGAGCCCCCGCTCACGTACGCGTACTATCACAGCACGCTGAAGGGCAAGACGCCTCCCAAGGCGAGCTCATATCAGGCCGAGTAAAAAGCTCTTGCTAATAGGAAACAATTCCAGTAGCATATAGGCAACGAGAGGTTTCCGAGGTTCATTTCGTCGGCGTGTGCGGCATTTGGAACTTGGGTATACTCTGCTTACGTTCATTCGCCTGTGAAAGGAGCCATCATGGCTGACAAGACTTACAAGTTCGTTTGCGTTGTTTGCGGCTTCGAGGTCGAGGTCGACACCCCCGAGCTGCCCGAGGACTACGTTTGCCCCGTGTGCGGCGTTGGCCCGGATGAGTTCGAGGCCGTCGAGGAGTAACTCGCATTCGCCACTGCCAGGTAACTGGATCATGAAAGGGGCGTCTCTTAGGAGACGTCCCTTTTTGTGTGTCTGGTGAAGGGGCGTGGTCTTGGCCCGCCGCGATGGCGGGCGCTTGGCACGCCGCGATTGCGGGCGCTTGGCACGCCGCGATTGCGGGCAATTGGTCCGCCGCGGCAGCGGGCTCTGATGGGGCCTTGCCTACGGTAGGCGGCGCGTTTCCTATGGCGATTCGCGTTTTGCCCACGGCGCCCGCCTCTCTGCCTGCGGGGCCACCTCTTTGTCTATGGGTTTTGCCACATTGAGTTGTTGAAACGGAAGATATTCATAGGCAATTGCAGGAAGTCTACGCCGGGGTGCACTGAGAGGATGCTGGCGTGCCATGTGGGGCCGGCATGTGCGGTTGTTCTACGCGAGCGGTACGCCAGCGGTCGAGAGCAAGGAAAAGAACTTCTCCGTATCCAGGGCATCCGCGTATGAAAAGCGCAGCACGGTAATGCCAGCAAGGTTGAGGCCTGTCTCCCTCATGCGTTCGCGTCTCATGGCTTTGATTGCGGAGCGAAGATTCTCGTCAGGGGATTTGCGTGGGTTTCCGTGGGACTTGAGATACTTTTCGAATCCGTCTAGCTCTCCAACAATTGCGCGGCCGTCTTCGAGCAGCCAATAGTAATCAACGCGTTTGTATGTGCCGGGGTCGAGGGGGTCTTCGATTTCAACTTGTAAATCGGGTTCTGCAAACCCCCAGCTCAAGAATAATTGCGCGCACGACAGATTCGCCACCGTTCTCGCTTCTGCCGTCTGCATGCATTAGGGTCGTATGTGCCTGACGAGACCCGTGGCGATACCGTGTATGCTGCTCGAAATAGTCGATGAACGTTTCTCGAGAAACGAGATGGTTGTGGAGCGCGGAATCGACGATGGCGAGGCCAAATCGAAAGTCTGTTGCACATAGGCATTCGAATATGGTGGCCGAAATATTCGTGCACGGCACGCCATCCGATATTGTCGTGATCGGGTCATGGAGGATATGCGAATGTATGGTCGGCTCGGCCTTTCGCCAGTTCCGCCCTTTTGCGATCGCGATGTGTGTCGCATCGAGCAAGGTGTGGGGAACTTGGAGGCCATGCGCAATGGCTGCCGAGTACAGGCAGAACGTCCAGTCGGGGTGCAACTTGTGAATCGCCTTGATTCGGGCGCGTTCCCGAACTCTAGGGTTCATGCGCTCATATTCTTTTTTGAGGGAGAAGGCGCCCGGAATCGGCTCAATGGCCACCCCTCTTGCGACGAGGAGCTTCAAGCTTTTCCGCTCCGATGGTGTATGTACGATGAGCAGGTGGTTTCGCTTTGAAGCACAGGACAGCTGTCGCCTGAGGTTCTCGTTGACGTTCATGGCTCTCCTCTCATGCCCCTTTCCCATTGGGGAGACCATAGAGGAATTTATATCTGCCATGTATTTCGACTTGTCTAACAGGAATCTGACCGCGCTGATGTATGCGGGTGGCGTTCTCCATATGCCTCCGTGAGCGTTCGAAATAATCGGCGAGCGGTATGCCGATGGGGGTTCTGCATGCGTTGGGACGCAGTTTCTGTTTTTCGACGATCGGATGATTTGTCCGTAAGCCCTACGTTTCCGAATTTGGTTATGCGGCTGGATGGGGTTGGCGTGCACTGGCGACTCAGTTGAAAATTGCCTATGGCATTCGGCTATTAAAAGGGCGCAAACGGAAGAATCTCATAGCTAATTATCACTCTGACATATGCAATTTGGCATATGCGTAGACAACTTGCGGTCTTATGCGGACAATCCGGCGCCAGGCGTAGGCAATCTGCGATTGGATGCGGGCATTATTCTGCCACGCCGGGGCGGGTGGACGTACGGGTGAGGGTAAGTATGGGCGCGCTAGTCCGAATCTGGGGCTTCCCTAAGGAGCTTTGCTAGATGGCGATTGTCCGGGCAGAATTCATCGAGCAGGGCGTGGAAGCGGGCGTTGTGGCTCGGCTCCAGAAGATGCACGAGTTCGTGCGCCACTACGAACTCCAGGCACTCGGGCGGATAAGCGGCCAGTCGGGCGTTGATGCGGATTGCGCCGGTCTTCGGCGTGCACGAACCCCAGCGTGTTTTCATCATTCGAATGCTCCAGCGCGCCGCATGGACGCCGATGCGGGCCTCCATGCGCTCGACCACATCGGGCAGCGCGCGCAGCACTTCGGTGCGGTAGAGCTCGTCGAGGGCGGCTTGATCTATGGTGGTTTGACCGGGGGTGGGCTGCCCGGGGGTGGTCTGACCAGAGACGGATTGACCAGAAATGCTCCGATTGACGGCGGCCTGACCGTGGATCGTCTGGCCGGGGATCGCCTGACCGCCGGCGCCCTGACCGGGGACACCCTGACCGCCGGCGCCCCAGCCAGAAACGCCCTGACCGGGGTTTGCTTGAACGGAGTCGCGTGGGACGAGCTTTCCCCAGAGCGGTATGCGGTCGGGCAGCTCGCCGGCAAGGTCCGGCGAGGGCCTGCGCTCGATGTTGCGGCGGACGCGCTCGGCGATCCAGTCCCCCTTGCGGTCCAAGAACTCCCGCGCGCGGGCGAGCGGTAGATGCTGCGGGATGCTGAGCGTGACGGTCCCGTCCGCGCGAACGCGCAAGTTGAGGTTTTTCACGCACTTGCGGACGACGCTCACGGGAATCTCGAGTCCGTCAACGTTGAGGATGATACCTGCGCCCATCGTTGCGGACTCCTTTCGCCGATCTGTGACGCTGCGGTCCCTCTCGTGAGGACCTGCTGACCAAGATGTGCTCCCATGGGGAATTGTTCGCCCACGGGGCGTTCAACACGGTACCATAGACCGAATGTCACCAACCGAAAGGAGCGCCCATGAGTCACCATGAGCGCGAGGTCATCGGCGTCGATGACCGTGTCTCGCCTGCGCGGGCCATCCCGCTGGGCATCCAGCATGTAATGAGCATGTTCGGCTCGACGGTGCTCGTCCCGTTGCTGACCGGGCTCGATCCCAACGTGGCGATCATGTGCTCGGGCATCGGCACGATCTGCTACCTGTTGGTCACGGGCGGTAAGATCCCGAGCTATCTGGGCAGTTCGTTCGCCTTCATCAGCCCCATCATCGCGGTCGGCGCCACACAGGGGCTCGATGCGGCCATGTCCGGCGTGATTGTCGCCGGTGCGGTGTTCCTGGTGGTGGCCGGCATCATCAAACTGGTGGGCACCGGTTGGCTCGACCGCCTGCTGCCGCCCGTGCTCGTTGCCTCGGTCATGGTGGTCATCGGCGTGGGCCTCTCCGCAACCGCCGCGAACATGGCCTTCACGGGCACCGACGCCGCGGGCGCATCGGTCTTCAACCCGCAGGGCGCCATCGTGGCCGCCATCACCCTGCTCGCGGCCGTGATCTTCTCCGGCCGTGGCGGCATCGTCGGCACGGTGCCGGTCCTGCTCGCCATCATCGTGGGGTACGCGGTCGCCATCGCCTTTGGCATGGTCGATTTCGCGCCCATCGCCGAGGCCGCATGGGTCGGCCTGCCCAACGTGAGCTTTCCCAAGTTCGACATGGGCGCCATCGCGTTGATCGCCCCGGTCGCCGTTGTGACGGTCATCGAGCATATCGGCCATCTGCTCGCCGTGGGTGAGATCGTCGACAAGGATTATCGCCCGTTGTTGCCGCGTTCGCTCGCCGGAGACGGCCTGTCCACCATGATCTCGGGTTTCCTCGGCGGTCCTCCCACCACCACGTATGCCGAGAACATCGGCGTCATGAGCGTCACGCGCGTGTACTCTACGCAGATCTTCTGGTATGCCGGTGCTTTCGCGCTCATCGTGGGCGGTCTGTGCCCCAAGCTCGCCGCGCTCATCAACTCCATCCCCGGCCCGGTCATGGGCGGCGTGTGCCTGCTGCTGTTCGGCCTCATCGCCTCCAACGGTCTGCGCATGCTCGTCTCCAACGGCGTCGATTTCGATGTCAACCGCAACTTGATGATTGCTTCCGTCGTGATCATCCTTGGCGTGGGCATGGAAACCTCCGGCATCGCCATTCCGCTGGGCGACTACACCCTGCCCGGTATGGCCACCTCCACGCTCGTGGGCATCATCTTGAATTTGGTGCTCCCGCAGGAGAAGAAGGACGAGGTGCGGGCTTAAGCTTCCGCGCGCTCGGGTATAGTGGTTCCACGTGCCGGCGGGCAGAATCGCGCTCGCCTCGGCAATCTTAGAAGCTTTCCGCCTCCATCCAGGCGGGGGTCACAACGATAGGAAGAGGATGCACATGTCCAACCAGGGTAAGACGGTCAAGGCCCACTACCGCGGCACGCTCGACGACGGCACCCAGTTCGATTCCAGCTACGATCGCGGCGAGCCCATCGAGTTCGTGGCCGGCGCCGGCCAGATGATCAAGGGCTTCGACGCCGCCGTGCTCGACATGGAGGTGGGCGAGAAGAAGACCGTCCACATCCCGGCGGCTGAGGCCTACGGCGAGCGCTCCGAGGATATGATCCTCTTCTTCCCGGCCGATCAGGTGCCGGATTTCGAGAAGATCGAGGTCGGCATGAAGCTCTTCCTGCAGGGGCCCGGCGGTATGCCCGTGCCCGTGACGGTCGTCGAGGTCTCGCCCGAGGGCGTCAAGCTCGACGCCAACCACGAGCTGGCCGGCTGCGACCTCAACTTCGACATCGAGCTCGTCGAGGTCGTGGAGTAACGCCGCGTTCGCACAGATGAAATGAGATGCCCGGGCCTTCAAGGCTCGGGCATTTTGTTTTCCGGTCGCGTTTGCGGCCGCCTCGGTTCGGGTTTTGAGAGGCCCGCGATTCGGCCCGCCCCAGCGTTTACGCCCTGCGCGTTCTGGGCAGAAGAAAAACGTTACTTAGGATATGACATTACGGCTGCCGTGAGCCGTCTGCCATGTGCGGCGAATCCGGCCGGCGGCCGTGAACATCACAAGAACGGAGACCCCCATGTTTGAATCCCCGTCCCGCGTACTTTTCGATCGCGACCCCGCCATCGCGCAGGCGATCCAAGGGGAGCTCACCCGCGAGCGTCGAAGCATCGAACTCATCGCCTCCGAGAATTTCACCAGTCCGGCCGTGCTCGAGGCAGTGGGCAGCGTGCTCACCAACAAGTATGCCGAAGGCTACCCCGCGCATCGTTACTACGGCGGATGCGAGCAGGTCGACGTGGTGGAGGACCTGGCCCGCGAGCGCGCTTGCAGGCTGTTCGGGTGCAAGCATGCCAATGTGCAGCCCCACTGCGGCGCAAACGCCAATCTGGCGGCCTACGCGGCCCTTGTGAAGCCTGGCGACACGATCCTCGGCATGAGCCTCGACCATGGCGGCCATCTCACCCACGGCAGCCCGGTGAACTTCTCGGGCAAGCTGTACAACTTCGTTCCCTACGGCTTGTCCCTCGAGACTGAGACCATCGACTATGACGAGCTCGAGCGCCTGGCCGAGGTGGAGCACCCGGCGCTGATCGTGGCTGGTGCCTCCGCCTATGCGCGCGTCATCGACTTCGAGCGCATCGCCGCCATCGCGCATGGCGTGGGCGCCCGTCTCATGGTGGACATGGCGCACATCGCCGGCCTGGTCGCGACGGGAGCGCATCCCTCGCCCTTCCCGCACGCCGATGTCGTCACCTCAACGAGCCACAAGACCCTGCGCGGCCCGCGTGGCGGCTTTATCCTCACCAACGAAGACGATCTTGCCCGCGCCATCGACAAGGCGGTGTTCCCGGGTACACAGGGCGGTCCGCTCATGCATGTGATCGCGGGTAAGGCGGTGGCCTTTGGCGAGGCCCTGCGCCCCGAGTTCAAGACGTATATCGACCACGTGGTCGAGAATGCCGCGGCACTTGGCGAGGGGATGGCGGCGGGCGGCCTGCGACTCGTGTCCGGTGGAACCGATAACCACCTGTGCCTGGTCGATCTCACGCCTGCGGGCATCTCGGGCAAGGATGCCGAGACGCTGCTCGATGCGGTGGGACTCACCGTCAACAAGAACTCGATCCCTGGCGAGACACGCTCCCCGTTCGTGACGAGCGGCGTCCGCGTGGGGTCCGCCGCGGCCACTACGCGTGGCTTCACGGCCGAGGAGTTCCATGAGATCGGCGGCCTTATTGCGCGCGTGGTGTTTGCCCCGCAAGACGCGAGGGAGCGCATGTGCGTGCGCAAGCGCGTGGAAACACTGCTCGAGGCGCATCCGCTGTATCCGGGGATGGCGTAGCCGGGTCTTCGCTGCTGCTATGGGGGCTCCCTCTGCTGCCGTGACGTCCGCCGCGCCCGAGGTCCCGCCGCTGCTGGGACGCCTGCCGTAGCCGAGGCCCCTCCCGCAGCCGAGGCCCTTACCGTCGTTTGGTTGCGAGGCGCACGGTGAGTGCTGCGAGCGCCCACGCGACGAGCGAAAAAGCCGCGCCCACCAGGCCCACGTATGGCATGCCGGGCCCGGAGATGACCGCGCCGCCCACGGCGGTGCCGAAGGCGATGCCCACGTTGAACGCCGTGGGCTCCAGCGAGCTTGCCAGCGTGAGTGCCTGCGGGTACTCCTCGGCGGCGGTGGTCATGAACAGCGAGATGCACGGCGTGCTTACCACGTACATGGTGAGGGCGATGCCGAGGATGATCGCGAGGGCCCAGGGCATGGCGGGGCCGACCGCCCAGAGGCCGAAGAGCAGGGCCGCCTGGATCGGAAAGCTCACGAGCATGGTCTTCACGCCGAAGCGCGCGTCGCACCAGCCGCTGAGCAGGTTGGAGGCGAAGCACATGCCGCCGTACGCCATGAGCGCCCCGCTCGCCTCGAGGGTTCCCATGCCGAGGATGTTCTCGAGGTAGGGCGTCACGTAGCCGTAGAACACGTAGATGGAGCCCACGCCGAACATGAAGATGGCGGTTCCGGCGATGATGCGCGGGTCGCGCAGGAGCGGCATCTGCTCGCGTGCGGTGGCCGGGATATCGGTCGCGCCGGTGCGGGGCAGTACGAGGATGAGCGCCGCACACACGACGAGAGACATGACGAGCGTGCCGATGACGGCGTAGTGCCACTCCCAGGTGGCGGCGATGAACTTGCCTGCCGAGGTGGAGATGACCATGGCGATGGAGAACGCCGCGTATACGAGCGAGATGCAGATCGAGATGCGCTTCATGCCGGCGAGCTCGGGGATGTAGGTCGCGCCGATGGCGAGCAGGCCGCCCGATACCAGACCGATGAGCACGCGGGCCGCAAGCAGCATCTCGAAGCTCGTGGCGAGCACTGCGGCGCTGTTGCCGGCGCAAAAGAGGACGGAGTAACCGATCAACAGCGTGCGGCGGGGGATGCGGCCGGTGCCGAGGGCCAGTACGGGCGTCGCGATGGCGTAGGTGATGGAGAACGCGCTCATGAGCATGCCCGCCTGGGAAAGCGGAACGCCGAAATCACGTGCGATCTCGGGCTGGATGCCGATCACGATGAACTCGGAACAGCCGAGTGAGAACCCGAGCGCGATGAGCAGGCCGATGCACAGCAGCGCGTACGGGGTGAGGCGGACGGTGTCCTGAGGTGCGGCGGGCGCGACCGGGGTATCGGTGCGAGTGCTCGGTGTCACGGGTGCTCCCATCGTGGTTTAGGCGTCGTCGGTGTTCAAATTGACCATTATGCCACTGCAGCCAGTGTAAGGGCCGTGTCATGACTTCTGACCTTTGGGTTTATCTCGCGCTTGAGGACTACAATGGCATTTCTTGCCATGAGGGGCCTCGCAATCCGTGCGGCCCGTGCGGGAGGGATGATCATGAAGAGCGGCATTTCGACGGGCGCCCGAGCGGCGTCGAAGTTCATCATGGGCTTCGGCCTGGTAAGCATGCTGATGGACATTGTGTATGAGGGTGCGCTGAGCGTGCAGGGGCCGTTGTTGGCCTCGTTGGGGGCTTCGGCGGCTACTGTGGGCTTCATCTCGGGCCTCGGCGAGGCGACCTCGCTCGCCGGCCGCCTGGTGACGGGGCCGCTCGCCGACCGCGTGGGCCGCTACTGGCTGTTCGCGATCGCGGGCTATGCCATCACCGCTCTTGCCGTGCCCGCAATGGGTCTCGCGGGCAGTGTGGTCACCGTGGGCATACTCGTCGTGGTGGAGCGCATGGGCAAGGCCGTTCGCACACCCTCGCGCGATGCGATGATCTCGCACGCGTCGGCCGCCGTGGGCCGCGGTAAGGGATTCGCCCTGCACGAGCTTATGGATCAAATCGGTGCCACATTGGGCCCGCTGATCGTCTCGGGCATTCTGTTTGCGACGGGTGGTGAATACGGCCGTGCGCTCGGGGTCATGGTCCTACCGGGCGCGGCGGCAATCGCCGTTCTCGCGTGGCTGCGCCATCGCAATCCCGATCCGGCCCGATTCGAGCGGGGCACAGCCGATATAGACGATCCCGCCGCAGCTCCGAACGGTGCTGCCAGCCCCTCTGCCCCGGCAGTTCGCGATGCCGACTCCGTTGCCGCTCCCGTTGCTTCGGCCGCGCAGGTGCTGCCACGTCAGTTTTGGGCATACTCCCTGTTTTGCGGCTTGTCGCTGATCGGTGTCGCGACATTCGCCGTCCTCTCTTTCCATATGGTTGGAATCGGTGTCGACGAGTCGTTTGTCCCCGTCATGTATGCCATTGCAATGCTGGTCGACGGCCTTTCCGCTCTGGCGACCGGTGCGTTGTACGACCGTATAGGACCAAAGACGCTGATGGTCCTGCCCGTGCTGAGCGCATGCATTCCGCTGTTTGCGTACGGCGACTCCTTTGCACCCGTCGCTGTGGGCGTGGTGCTTTGGGGTCTAACTACTGGGGTGCAAGAGTCGACCATGCGCGCATATGTCGCAGACCTGCTGCCGTCAGACCAGCGTGCGACAGGTTATGGATACTTCGCGCTGGTAACGGGCGTTGGAACCATGCTGGGTGGCGTCATTTCGGGCTTCTTGTACGGTTCGTTCGGCCCCGCCGCAATCAGGGTGTTCGCGTTCGGTGTCGAGGCCGTGGCGTTGCTGGCCTTGGTATGTCTGATTCGGGGGAGAAGCGTCAAAGCATGCTGAACGTAAAAAAGTTGCAGTGAAAACGCGTCTCTTCAAGTAGCTGTCTCAATTGCGCTGGGAAAACCGCTGGTCAGCGTGATGTGCGCTATGGACATACTCGATGGATCGACGATTCACTGCAACTTTTCTCAAGGTTTGCGCTTGGGCGGTCAAGCGATGCCCGCCATGCGGGTGTGTTCTCGCGCCGCTAGCAATCCTTCACGTTCATCGCGCGCATGGCGTTCAGGATCGCGATGACGGCCACGCCCACGTCGCCGAGCACGGCAAGCCACATGTTGGCGATGCCCACCGCGGCGAGCGCGAGGATGAGCAGCTTCACGCCGATCGCGAACACGATGTTCTGGTGCACGATGCGCATGGTCTTGCGCGCGACCTGGATAGCGCGGGCGATATTGCTCGGCTTGTCGTCCATGAGCACGATGTCGGCAGCCTCGATGGCGGCATCCGAGCCCATGGCACCCATGGCGATACCTACGTCGGCGCGGGTGAGGACCGGCGCGTCGTTGATGCCGTCGCCCACGAAGGCGAGGTTGCCGCGGGCGGAGTCGAGGATGCGCTCCACCTGCTCGACCTTGTCGCCGGGCAGCAGCTGGGCATGGTACTCGTCAAGACCGAGGTCGGAGGCCACGGAGCGGGCCACCTCCTCGCGGTCGCCCGTGAGCATGATGCAGCGCTCCACGCCCGCGGCATGCAGATCGGCGATGGCCTGGGCGGCGTCGTCTTTCACGGTGTCGGCGATGACGATGTGGCCGGCGTAGGCGCCGTCGATCGCCACATGCAGGATGGTGCCGGTGAGTTCGCAATCGGGGCAGGAGATGCCGTGCGCGCTCATGAGCTTGTCGTTGCCCACCAGGACGGCATGTCCGTCGACGGTTGCCTTCACGCCGTGACCCGACTCCTCGGCGGCATTCTCGATGCGCGCCTGATCGATGATACGCCCCGAATCCGCGGGAGCCTCGTCCAGATACGCCTTCTTGACCGAGAGGGCGATGGGGTGGTCGGAGAACGCCTCGGCATGTGCGGCCATGGCGAGCAGCTGGTCGCCGTCGATGCCGCCTGCCGGGTGCACGCCCACGACGCCGAAGGTGCCCGAGGTGAGGGTGCCCGTTTTGTCGAAGACGACCGTGTCGACCTCGGAGAGCGCCTCGAGATAGTTGGAGCCCTTCACCAGGATGCCCAGGCGGCTCGCGCCGCCGATACCGCCAAAGAACGACAACGGCACGGAGATGACGAGCGCGCACGGGCAGCTCACCACGAGGAAGGTCAGGCCGCGCAGGATCCAGTCGGCCCAGGCGCCCATGCCAAGCAGCGGCGGGACCACGGCGATGGCGACGGCGGCGAGGGTGACGATGGGGGTGTAGACGCGGGCAAAGCGCGTGATGAAGTTCTCGGTGCGCGCCTTCTTCTCGCTGGCGTTTTCCACGAGCTCGAGGATGCGGCTCACGGTCGACGCGCCGAAGAGCTTGGTGGTGCGGATGCGCAGGACGCCGGTCATGTTGATGCAGCCGGAGATGACCTCGCCGCCCACCTCGATGTGACGCGGCACGGACTCGCCGGTAAGGGCGGCAGTGTCGAGCTGCGAGGTACCGTCGACCACGACGCCGTCGATCGGCACGCGCTCGCCGGGCTTGACCACGATGATGTCGCCGACCTGCACCTCATCCGGATCGACTTCGACAATCGCGCCGTCGCGCTCGATGTTGGCGTAATCGGGGGCGATATCCATCATGGCGGCGATGGACTTGCGGCTCTTGCCCACGGCGTAGCTTTGGAACAGTTCGCCCACCTGGTAGAAGAGCATGACGGCAGCGCCCTCGGCCATGTGCGGTTCGGTCTCGGGGAAGAAGATCATGGCGAATGCGCCGATGGTGGCGACGGCCATGAGGAAGCTCTCGTCGAAGGCCTCGCCACGGCGGATGTTGCGCCACGCCTTGAGCAGGACGTCGTGTCCTGCGATGAGGTAGGGGATGAGGTAGAGCGCGAAGCTCGCGTACAGCGCGCCCGGCTCGCCGAAGATGCTCGCGAGCACGCCGAACTCGTCGAGCGCCATGACGGTGAAGAAGAGCGCGAGCGCGAGCAGAATGCGCTTCAACCACTTCTTTTGCTTTTTGTTCATGAATGGTCCAATCGATGGGGCTCGCCGGTCGTCGGCGGTTCACGGGTATCTGTGCGGGCTGGGCGGGCGGTCGGCGAGCGCGCGGTTCGTTCGGTGCCGTTGGCGGGCGTCGCGCAGCGTGCGCGTCTTAGCGCAGGATCTCGCAGTCGGGCTCGACCTCGGCGGTGAGCTTGACCACGGCGTCGAGCACGGCGTCGAAGTCCTCGTCGGCGGCCTCGAGGGTGAGCTTCTGGGTGAGGAAGTTGATCTTGGCGTCCTGCACGCCGTTGAGCTTCTTGATGGCGTCCTCGAGCTTGCCGGCGCAGACGGCGCAGTCGATCTCGTCGAGCTTGAATACCTTACGCATGATGGGTTCCTTTCGGTTGGTTGGAAAGACTATCGAGACCACCCGGGTGGGCGTTTGCTCGTGGTTCCTCAATTGAGGGGCAGTCCCTAAATTGAGGTGGGGGTTACTCGCAGATGTGGGTGAGGCCCTGGTCGAGGATGGTCAGGACGTGGTCGTCGGCGAGCGAGTAGTGGATGTTGCGGCCGTCGCGACGGAATTTGACCAGATGCGCCTGCTTGAGGATGCGCAGCTGATGGGAGACGGCCGATTGCGAGGCTCCGAGGTTCTCGGCGATCTCGTTGACGCTCTTCTCATCGTTCATGAGGGCGTAGAGGATCTTGATGCGCGTGGTGTCGCTGAAGACCTTGAACAGGTCGGCCAGGTCGTAGAGCAGCTCTTCCTCGGGGAGGGACTCCGCGGCGTCGTCCAGAGCGCGCTCCGGCGTGTTGGCGTTCAGGCAGCACTGGTTCTCGTGGGTATCCATGGTACCTCCTCTCATATGAACACATGCTCATACATCAACTACAAATGATTATATGAACGTATGCTCATATGTCAAGGAAAAGCTTGGAGCCGGATGAAAGGTATTGCCGTCTGCCGGCGACTCGATACCCTTAGCCCCGCCATTTGCAAATAATTAATGACAAACATTAATATTGGGGAATAACATCGGTGGAACGCAAAGGTGTTCGAGATATCTAGGAGATGGTGACGATGAAGTTTCCCGCCATGTTCGCGCAAGAAGCGTCGGGCCATCGCGATGAGGCAGTTGGCGCGCTGTCGACGTTCGCCCGCTGGGCCGCATACGCGTGCGCGGGGGCGGCGGTGCTGTGCCTGGTGGCCGCCGTGCTTCTCGTCGTCTCCGCGTTGAACCGCTTTCCCGCCGCTGTGCCCGAGGTGTTGAGCTGGGTATCCGTCGGGGAGGGGGCGTCGTTCAACGGCGAGGTCGACCATCCCGTGTATGGGTATCTCGCCAGGGACCCGTATCGGGATGTAACGGACGACGGCTCTGTGTCGACGGAATCGGATGACCGTTATCTGCTTTTCGATTGGGATGGATCGGTGCCTGCCGCCCAAGAGGCGGCTGATGTCCTTACGACACTGATGGGAGCATTCTTGCTGTTCCAGGGTGCGCGCTTCTTCCGCGATATCGAGCGCGAGGGAACCCCGTTCACCGCCGCGGCCGCGCGCCGCCTGAAGTCCGCGGGTCTTATCGCCGTCTTCGCCGTCGTGCTTTCCAATGTCGTGGGATGGCTCATCTCGTCTTTGGCACAGACGTTTTACCTGACCCCCGTGGGGATGTGGAAGATGGGCGTATGGGAGATCGGCGCGGAGACGGGATGGATGCTCGCGTTGGGCATGCTGCTCATCGCCGTGGGCATCGCTTTCGATTACGGTGTTGTCTTGCAGCGTCAAGACGACGAGCTCCTGTAAACGGATGGTGTGCGCATGATCGTGCTGCGATTGGACCGCATGCTCGCGGAACGCAAGGTGAGCGGAAAGGAACTTGCCGAGCGCATCGGGTTGTCACCGGTTAACTTGTCGCGAATCAAGACGGGCAAGGTGAGTGCCGTCCGCTTCTCAACGCTCGAAGCCATGTGCCGCGCCCTCGATTGCCAGCCCGGCGATCTGCTGGAGTACATACCCGATGACGAGGTTGGGGATCATCTGGGGCTGCACGAGGCCGATTGACGGGCGACGAGCGGGCACGACGGCCGCATCGTCATCCACGACGCGGCCATGCTGGAGCGCTATGTGATGGACTGACCCAGGTCGGGTGAGCATGGGCTCGCCGGGCGCCTGAGAGTCGGCCCTCGCGAGGGCGAGTTCATTTCTGCTGGCTGCCGCCGGCGCGTCCTATCCGTTCACCAGGGCGATAAACGAATCGAGCGAATACTCTCCGGAGATGCGCACGCGCGGGAGGGCGGTGACGTCGTCGCCCACGTGTGCCCACGAGTTTTGCGTGGTGAAGGCGCAGAGGATGCCGGCGTCTCGTACGGCCGCGCGGCCGTCGTCGGTGACGTCGCCGAAAGGATAGGCGAAGGCCTGGGTCCCGCCCACGATCTCCTGCGCGTGCTTGAGATCCGCCGCGATCTCATCGCGGCCCATGGCGCTGATGATGCCGCCGTGCCCCACGTTGCCGCCGGGCTTGTGCATCCCAAAGGAGTGGGACTCGAAGGCGACGTAAGGGCTGCGGTGGTCGATGGCCTTTTGGGCGGCGTCGGCGTCGCTGGCGATGACGAACGAAGTCGCGGGCACTTGATATTTTTCGAGCAGGGGCACACCGACGTTTAGGAAGCCCATCTCACCGTCATCGAACGTGAGGACGACGCTCTTCGCCGGAAGGCTGTGCTTCCCCTCGATGAAGGCCTTCACCTCGGGATACGACGGGAAGTAGAAATCGTTTTCCTTGAGGTAAGAGAGCTGCTGCTCAAACGCGGTGCTGGCGATGAAGTTGCCGTTGAGGTCCGCCGGCGGGTTTGCGGGGTCGTAGACGTAGTGATACATGAGGATGGGCACGCCGCCCTGCATGGTCTCCATCGAATCGACCACGTGCACGGTGCGTACGGCTTCCGCGATGTGGCCAGACGAGTCCGACACGCGATAGGTCACTTTGTACGTGCCGGGTTTGGAGGTGTCGACCTTACCCGAGGTTTTAATCTTGGCGTTGAGCAGGCCGTCGGCGGGCTCGGCGGCATGGGCACCCGCCTCGAGGTATTCCTCTCCCTTGAGCACATAGGTGTCTTTGGATCCGTTGAGGCCGATGACGATCTCGCCGGCGCTGCCGCCAACCGTGCTGTCTTCTATGATGGGAGCGCTGCCGGGCTTATCCTGCGAGGGGTCGCCGCCTTTGGACATGGCCCGGAAGAGGGCCGTCCCTCCCATGCCGACAAGCGCGATGAGGACGAGCGCCGCGGCGATTCCCGCGATGCGCGTGCGCGAATTGCGCGGCGAGCGCGGGGCCTGGTTGGAATATGGGGCCTGGACGTGGCGCGAGGCCTGGTTGGGGCGCGGGGCCTGGCCGGAGCGCGGAGCATGGCCGGGGCGCGGGGCTTGACGGGAGCCTGTCGCTCGATTGGGGTGCGGCGCTCGGCGCATGTGCGGTTTGGCAGGGGCCTGCGGATGATGCGCGACCTGGGGGCGAGCCGCGCCCTGTTGACGAGCTGCTTGCTGCGGGTGGCGCGCGCCCTGCGGGCGGGGTGCGTGTCGGTTGCGATCACTGGGGTTCACGTCGGCCTCCTGCGGACGATGGGCGTCATGGCGTCGAGTGTAACGCGAAAACGCTCCGAGAATAGGAGCGTTTTTTGCAAGTCGTCTTATGAAATTGTCACGCAGCCGGTAGGGGTCACCGCCCCGACGCAGTGCGACCCTACTTGAGGAACATTGATTTGAGGTTAAACTCCGCCTGCACGGTGCGCAGCATGAGGTCCGTGTCGTCGAGGCCCAGGTGCAGCTCGTTCTCGTCGGCGGCAAGCGTGCCACGGCGACGTGCCCAGTTCTGCAGGCTGGCGGGTGCACTCTCGCGCGGCAGGGTGCGGACCTCGCCGTCAACGGAGCGGCAGATATGGCGCGAGTCGATGACGATGATCTTGCCCGCGCGGCGCGCCTCAGCGTAACCGGGCAGGTGCAGCATGAACCAGCTGTCCTCGAAGGCTGCGTTGTGCGCCATGATGGGGTAGCGCTTCATGAGTTTGAGCAGCTCCTTTTGCAGCTTCACGTCCTCGCGGAAGGGCGTCTTGCCGTCGAGGTCGGACCACTGGATATGGTGGATGTCGGCCAGCGGCACGCCCGTCTCGCGGTACATATCGGGGATGCCGCAGTAGAACGCCTGCGGGTCGTGCGGCACGGCGTCACTGGTGAGCTCCATGATCTCCCAGCCCACGTTGATGATGTAGCCGCGCTCGGGTGCGCGCCCGGTGGTCTCGATGTCGATGCCGAGCACCGTGCCTTTGATGGGCTTGCGCACGTAGGCGACGGAGTAGGCGTCGCGGTCGCCGCGGACCTCGCGAGCGACGGCGCTGGCGGCACGGCCCTGCATCTTGCCGATGCCGGCGCACAGGTCGGCATCCGAGAGGTTGCGCGCGAGCAGCGGGCTCGAGAGGTTGCGCAGGCGCGCCTCGCCGATCTGATCGCACAGCTCGCGGTTCTGATCGGCCAGCGTGAGGATAACGCTGAAATCGAAGCTGGGCTCCTCGTTTGTACGCCATTCGTCGAGCAGTGCCTTCATGGCCTCCTCGCCGCGCTGGCGCTCGGATTCCATGGCGTCGTAGTCGCCGTAGATGAACATGGGGATGAAGGGTTGCATCGAGTATTCGAGTGCCTGCTGTGCGTTCATGGGAAGAGCTCCTATCGTGAAGAAAGCGGCTGCGTGGCGGTGCCCGTCGGAGTATTTTGGCGGGCCCGTGCGCGGTCGAAGATCGTTCGAACACGAGTATAGAGGGTCTCGGCGGGGCTGAAGTGTTTGAGGTGTGAAACTTATTTAGTGGCAATTGGGGTGAAGGCGGTGGGGTGTCTTCCTGCTTTGCGCCCCGCGTTCCGACCGTTTTTGGCCCCACCTCACCTCGGCGGTACAATCGAGCCATTGTATCTAGCCACGCGCATGGGAAAAGGAGATAGCTCCGAGATCATCGACTGCGGAAGACCGCGGTCGGGCGACTTTTTGTTGTTCGGAAGGTCTGCTGTTTGTTACGAGTTATCCAAAGGCAACTTTTAGTATACTGGTTCACTCGCATACCGTACGTTTGCCAAGTGGTGCGCGGGGTATGTAAACAGCTACGCCTCGGGGCGCTGGGCCCCGCTGGATGTTTCCGTTGAGGAGAGTCGGCCGTGGATCTGCTGCTGCATTTCATAGAGCATGCGCTCGAGGACACCCTTGTGCTCGTGCCGTTCCTGTTCGTGACCTATATTGCGCTCGAGGCGCTCGAACATGCCGCGGGCGCCCGTGCGAACGCGGTGGTTCGCCGCGCGGGCGCTGCCGGACCGGTTGCCGGCGCGCTGCTGGGCGTGGTCCCGCAGTGTGGCTTTTCGGCCATGGCGGCCACGCTCTACGCCGGTCGTGTGGTGACGCTCGGCACGCTCGTGGCGGTGTTTCTCTCCACGTCCGATGAGATGCTGCCCATGTTGGTGGCAGAGCGGGTTGACGCGGGGTTGCTGTTCCGCGTGCTGGGGTTGAAGGTGCTGGTCGCGCTCATCACGGGTGTGCTTGCCGACCTCGCCATCCGCGCGCTGCGCAAAAACGCCCGCGTGCACGCGTTCTTGCGCCGCACGGTGTTCTTGGTGTGTCGCGACGGTATGGAGGCCGACGTGGTGGATCAGATGGCCGAGGGCGGGGAGACCGCCGAACATATTTGCCGTTTGTGCGAACAGGATCATTGCGGCTGCGGCCACGATCACGCACATGTGTATGGAGACGAGCACGGCCATGACCACGGCCATGAGCACGGCCATGAGGATGCCGACGGTCACGTGGCGGGTTGCGACCATGATCACGGCCACGGCCACGGCCATGACCATGATCACGCCGGCGGGCGCTTCGGAATCGCCGGGTCAATCGTGATGAGCGCCGTCTCGCACACCGTGCAGGTGAGCCTTTTCATTTTCCTGGTGACGTTCGCGCTGGTGCTCGTTCTGGAAACGGTGGGTGAGGATGCCTTGGCCGCGTTCCTCTCGGGCAACCAGCTACTCGCGGTGTTCGCCTCGGCGCTGGTGGGCCTGGTGCCCAACTGCTCGGCGAGCGTGGTCATCACGCAGCTTTACCTGGAGGGCGTGCTGGGCTTCGCGCCGCTCATGGCGGGTCTGCTCACGTCTGCCGGCGTGGGGTACCTGGTGCTGTTCCGCACCAACCGCCACCCGCGTGAGAACGCCGTGATCGTGGTTGGATTGTTCTTGGCTGCATGCGTTTGGGGTCTAGTGTTCGCAGCGCTGGGGATGTAGCGCGGTTTTGCTGTCGAGAGCCTCGCGCAGGAGCTGGGCGAGGTTGCGCTGGAAGCGCTCGCGGTCGTCGTCGGTGAAGGCGGCCGGCCCCTGCGTGCGCCCGCCCGCGCGCCGGACCTTCTTCTCCTCGTGGCGGATGAGCAGCTGCATATCGATGGTGGCCTTGTTGTAGATGTGCCCGCGTACGCCGATGGCCGCGGCGCCACGGCCGAGCACCATGCTGGCAAGGCCGATGTCCTGCGTGACTACCACGTCGCCGGGTTCCAGGCGCTCGATGATGGCAAAGTCCGCGCTGTCGGCGCCGCATGAGACATCGAGGGTCTCGGCCCAGAATCCCGGGTGCGTCGCGTCGCGTCCGCGAGCGTGTTCGGCCTCGCGCGGGTCGTCGCGGCGGATGCGGCGGGCGAGGTTTTGCGTGGAGTTCCCGGCGATGAGCACGGGGATGCGCACCGAGCGTGCGCAGGCGAGCGCCTCACGTGTGACCGGGCATGCGTCGGCGTCGATGATGAGGGTGGGGAAGCTGTATGAGGTGCAGTCTTCATTATTCATTTCGAGCGTATCGGCAAGAGCCTCGTCAGATTGATGTGCCGTCATGCTTCCTTCTCCATTCTCGATCGTTCGAGCATTTATATCTTATCAACGGAATGCTCCCGCTCTTTATTTGCCGAAAGGCAGACGGTACTCTTAGCTGAGTGATAAACCCTTGATGGAAGGACCGGCAAGGTGATTACCGGAGCAGCCAAAAATAAGGTTGATGCTATCTGGCAGAAGATGTGGGAGGGCGGCATCACCAACCCACTCGATGTTATTAGCAACTTGACGTATCTCATGTTCATGCGCTCTCTCGATGAGAAAGAGCTCGAGATGGAGCGCTTGGAGAACATGCTTGGAGTGGAGCAGCCTCATATTTTTCCCGAGGCCTTCTCGAACGATCGCGGTGAAAAGATCGCGGGCAGGGAGATTCGCTGGAGCTCTTTCAAGGACAAGCGTGCCGAGGATATGTACCACATCGTCGACCGCTTCGCTTTCCCGTTCATCAAAACACTGGGTGGCTCGACTGCGTTTTCCAAGACCATGGAGAACGCTACGCTTGGATTCCCGGCAGGCAAGCCCGCGCTTTTGGAGAAGGCGGTTACCGGCGTTGAAGAGCTGTTGGCTGATTACGATGAGCATATCGGTGACCTGGGAGATTTGTACGAATACATGCTCTCCAAGCTCAGCACTGCGGGCACGAACGGTCAGTTCCGCACGCCAAAGCATATTCGCGATCTGATGGTGCAGCTTATCGATCCCAAGGCGGGAGAGCTTGTATGCGATCCGGCATGCGGAACAGCGGGCTTCTTGATTTCGACGGCCGAGCATATTCGCAAATGCTATGGAAGCGAAATGACCGCCGATCAGTGGGATGCGTTTGCCGGAACAAATGGGGCTACGCCGCAGTTCAACGGTTTTGAAATCGACCAAACGATGCTACGCATTAGCGCTATGAACCTCATGCTCCATGGCGTCGATTCGCCCGATGTGCGATACCTCGACAGCATTTCACAGAAGAACGCAATCAGTTCAAAGTACGATGTCATTTTGGCGAATCCGCCGTTCACGGGCTCCGTTGACGTGGAGGATATCGATAAGGGCCTCCGCGCCATTGTGGAGACCAAACAGACTGAGCTTTTGTTCGTTGCTCTGTTCTTGCGCATGCTCAAGCTCGGTGGCCGCTGCGCGTGCATCGTCCCCAATGGAGTTTTGTTCCGCTCGAACTCGAAGGCGTATCGTCAGCTGCGTCAGCAGCTCGTGGAAGATCATAAGCTTGAGGCGATCATCTACCTACCGAGCGGCGTGTTCAAGCCGTACTCCGGCGTGAGCACGGCGATTCTGGTATTCACCAAGACAAACGCCGGCGGTACAGATAACGTGTGGCTCTACAACATGGAGGCGGACGGCTATACGCTCGATGACAAGCGCGATCCGGATGAGAAGAACAACGATATCCCCGATATTATCGAGCGCTGGGCGAACCTTGGTGACGAGTCTGAGCGCGAGCGTACTGAGAAGAGCTTCCTTGTTCCCAAGCAGGAAATTGTCGACAACGAGTACGACTTCAGCTTCAACAAGTACACCAAAACCGAGTACGAGCGTATTGAGTACCCTCCTACAAGCGAGATTCTCGCCGAGCTGGATGAGCTGAATGCCCAGTTTGCTGCCGGCCTGGCTGAGCTTCACAAGATGCTTGAAGGTGATCTCTAATGCCCGCGAACAAACCCCCGTTTGACGGCGAGTGGGTTAAACTCGGAGATGTGTGTAAGGTCGTTGGGGGATCAACACCGAAAACCGATGATCCCGGCAACTGGGGCGGAGATATTAAGTGGGTTACTCCCGCTGAGATTCGAGAATCAGTCAACTTGGTTACAGACACCCTCAAACACGTGACTCCCCAGGGTGTCAGGGCTGCGCGTCTCCGCATTATGCCTGCGGGTACAGTGTTGCTCACCACGCGCGCACCGATTGGAAAAGTTGCCCTAGCCGGCGATGAGATGTGCTGTAACCAGGGATTTAAGTGTCTAATTTGCTCGTCGGAGATAAGCAATGAGTGGTTGCTCCGTCTACTCAGATATAAGTCATGTGAACTGCAGCAAATGGGAACCGGCGCGACGTTTAGAGAGCTGTCAAAAAAGGTGGTTTCGAGTTACAGGGTAAAGCTGCCCGCCATGGCCTCTCAGCTACTTACGGTCGAAAGACTGTCTAGCCTCGAAAAGCTGCTGAGAGTTCTGCGCAGACAGTTAGTTCTGCTTGACCAGTTGGTCAAATCCCGGTTTGTCGAGATATTCGGCAGCTACAGCAATGAATTTGAAACTACTCTTCAAGATGTCTCGGAGTTTGTGACTGTGGGCATTGCAAATGCCGCAACGCACGCTTATGTAGATTCAGGAGTAGTCATGCTGAGGAACCTGAACGTACGCGAGAATCAGCTGGAGGATTCTGATCTTGTTTACATTGATCCGGAATTTGCAGCGAAATATAAAAAGAAAAGGCTGAAGGCGGGTGATATCCTCGTTACAAGGACAGGTTATCCGGGCATAGCATGTGTGGTTCCGAAGAAATACGAGGGCTGTCAAACCTTTACAACTCTGATCGTGCGCTTGAGGGACGATTCGCCCGTTACGGCGGAATATGTCAGCCAGTTGATTAACTCTCCGATTGGGAAAGAGTTTGTGGGGAGATTCAAAGCGGGCTCATCCCAGCAAAACTTTGGTGCAACTGCTCTTAAGATGATGCCAATCGGTATTCCTCCCCTTGCCCTCCAGCAAGAATTCGCCTCCTTCGTCGCCGAGGTCGACAAATCGAGGTTTATCGTTCAGCAGAAGATCGAGAAGTTGCAGACGCTCTACGATAGCCTTGCTCAGGAGTATTTTGGCTAAGCAGTTCGTTGCTGCATCCTTACCGCATGTGTTCACGTGCGGTAAGGAGTGCCCTTATGAATGAGAAAGTACTTGTCATCAAGGAGATCGAGCGACTTATGGCGCCGATTCTTAGCAACGATCAACTGGGAAAACTACATTCCGTACTCGATCATTGTCTGCTCGACGCGGGTGATTTTCCTTTGAGGAACACCCAGTTTTCCACTAACGGTGAGACGATAGACGCGTTTTTGTCTGCAAAGTCTGTCGAGGGCTGCTCCATTAGAACCATTCGGTATTATTCGCAGGCACTCGAACGTTTCTCCAGAACTATTGGCAAATCCTTTATCGAGGTTACGACCGATGATGTGCGTGGGTATTTGACGGCGTGCCAGAAGAGCGGTCGGGTGAGTAATGTCACCGTGGACAATATCCGGCGGATAATATCGAGCTTCTTCTCTTGGCTTGAGATCGAGGACATCGTTTACAAGAGCCCCGTCAGGAGAATCAAAAAGATTCGATCGCTCAAAGCGGTAAAGCCCATCATTACCGATGAGTCGATGGAAGCCTTGAGGGACGGATGCAAAACGGTTAGAGACCTTGCAATCGTTGACCTTTTGACCTCAACGGGAATGCGCGTCGGTGAGCTTGTGAAGCTCAACAGGTGGGATGTCGATCTGACAAATCGAGAGTGTGTGGTTAAGGGCAAGGGCAACAAGGAACGTAAGGTCTATTTCGATGCACGAGCCAAGATTCATCTGAGCGCTTACCTTGAGCAACGAATCGACGAAAACGACGCGCTATTTGTATCGCTCAATTATCCCTATAAGCGACTTGAAATCAGCGGTGTTGAGACGCGGTTGCGTGAGCTTGGGAGGTCGGCGATTGGGGAACGCGTGCATCCGCACAAGTTTCGGCGGACCCTTGCGACGAAAGCGATTGATAAAGGGATGCCGATCGAGCAGGTACAGGTGCTGTTGGGGCACAGCAAAATTGAGACAACACTTTGCTACGCCATGGTCGATCAGCAAAACGTGAAGCGATCGCACCACAAGTACATCGGCTGACGAACCCCCGTTTGACGGCGAGTGGGTGAGGCTTAACCAACTTTGCATGAAAGGGAGATCTGCTCTCAGGCAGAAAGATCTAATTGATGATGGCCCTTATGCCGTGTACGGTGCTTCGGGGATCATCGGGTCGATGTCTACGTTTCAAAATGGCGCTCGATATGTCGCCGTTGTAAAGGATGGCGCTGGTGTTGGGCGTGCCAATTTGTGTTCGGCGCGTACATCGGTTCTGGGCACCATGCAGGCGCTTATCCCCACGGAAATGGTGCTGCCTGAGTACTTGCTCCATCTGATTCGTGCGATGCGCCTCGGCGATGGGTTCAGCGGCTCTACGATTCCGCACATATACTTCAAGGATTATGGGCAGCGTTTGGTCAGATATGTTTCCATGGCCGACCAGGAGCGTATTGTCGGCATGCTGGGGTCCATTGAGGACCAAATCGATATACTGCATCAGCAAAACGAGAGGCTCGACACTCTCGTCAAATCCCGGTTTGTCGAGATGTTTGGCGGTATGAAATACGAGAGTGTGCCCATGGGGCACCTGGTTGCTGAGATCGTTGCTGGAACAAACGTGGGCGGAAAGCAACGGCCTCTCTTGAAGGGCGAGTACGGAGTATTAAAGATAAGTGCTGTGACAAAAGGCGTATTTGACGCTAGCCAATATAAGGTTGTCGAAGATGTCTCATCAATTAAGATGGTTCATCCTCGAAAAGGTGATTTGTTATTCAGCCGTGCAAATACCAGCGAAATGGTCGGTGCAACGGCAATTGTTGATAAAGATTGCGCGTGTTTGTTTCTTCCGGATAAGCTATGGAGGATTGATCCGACAGATGAGGTCAATACGGTGTTTCTTAAGGCGTTGCTATCTTCTTCTCGAATGAGGCGGGAGATATCCAATGCATCTACTGGCTCCAGCGGGTCAATGCAGAACATTTCTATGACGAAGTTCAGGAGTCTTCCTGCTTTTCTGCCCCCGCTCGCTCTCCAGCAAGAATTCGCCGCCTTCGTCGCCGAGGTCGACAAATCGAGGTTTAACTTGCTAAAGACATATGGGTCTATAATTGCGTTGTTTCGCGTGTTATTCCCCTGAACAGCGAGTGAGAACGCCATGAACTTCGGATTCCTAAAGCGTGCCGACGGGTATTACGACCTCTTTGCCGATGCTTGTATCGAGGCCGAGAAGATCTACGCGACTTCTCCCGCGCTCTGCGCGGTCGGTTGTCGCAAGGCGCTCGAGCTGTCTGTTAAATGGGTTTATGCAATCGATAATTCCATTAGCATGCCGTACCGCGACAATCTCTCGTCGCTTTTGCATGAGCAGTCGTTTAGGGAGTGTGTTGATGAGCGTGTTTGGCGCAGGCTCATCGGCATAAACAAACTCGGAAATCTCTCTGTTCACACGGAGCGCCGTGTCGCCGCCGAGGATGCGATCCTGTCGCTGAGGTCCCTCTTTGATTTCGTCGACTGGATCGATTATTGCTACGGCCCGGAATATGAGAATCGTCGCTTCGATGAGGAGAAGATTCCAAAGAAGGGCGTTCAGCTCACCCTTCAGCAGGTTAAGGCCATCAAGGCGCGCGAAGAGTTGATTTCTCAAAAGGACGAAGAGATCAAGCGTCTTGAGGCGCAACTAAAGGCGATGAGTGCCCGGGCCACCGTCGATAAAGCCGCCCACATCGAGACGCGATCGTTCAATCCAGAGGAGATCAGCGAGTACAAGACGCGCAAGCATTACATCGACTGGGATCTTGCCCTCGCCGGCTGGAAGATTGACGAGAACGCGCTCGAAGAGCGCGAGGTCACAGGGATGCCCCGAGAGAAGGATTCCGATTCCGGTACGGGTTATATCGACTATCTGCTCTTGGGAAAGGACAATCGCCCTCTTGCCATTGTCGAGGCAAAGAGGACTATGTACTCCCCGCAGAAGGGCATCCAGCAGGCGCGCCTGTATGCTCGATGCCTGGAAAACAAGTACGGCTATAGGCCTCCGATCTTTCTTACGAATGGATTCGAGACTTTTTTCTTAGACGACGATTCCGCTCCGATGCGAAAGGTGAGCGGCTTCTTCTCTCAAGATGAGCTGCAGAGGATAATCAATCGCCGGAGTGGTACGGTCAAGCCGAGTACGCTGCGGGTGAATGAGACCATTGCCGGCGGTGGCAAACGCTACTACCAGGTAGAGGCCATCGAGCGCGTGTGCGCTAATATCGAATCAGGCCATCGTAAGAGTCTGCTTGTCATGGCCACCGGAACGGGGAAGACCCGTGTTTCGGCTGCCTTGACGGACGTCCTCATGCGTTCCGGGCTCGTTAAGAACGTCTTGTTCCTTGCGGATCGCGTGGCGCTTGTTCGTCAGGCCAAAAGCGGGTACCAGGATTATCTGCCTAATGAAACGCTGTGCAATCTTGTATCCAACAAGGATGATCGCAACGCCCGCATCGTGTTTTCCACATACCCAACCATCCTCAATGCGATTGACAAGGAGCGCAATGAGGATGGCAACCTTATGTTCACTCCCGCGCATTTTGATCTCATTATTGTTGATGAGGCACATCGCTCCATTTTCAAAAAGTATCGAGCGATCTTCGACTACTTTGATTCACTTGTTGTTGGCCTTACTGCTACGCCGGCGAACGAGGTCGATCGCAACACGTACGACTTTTTTGAGGTCGAGCGCGGGGTGCCCACCTACGTGTATGAGTACAACACCGCCACAGAGGTCGATCATGTTCTCGTGCCGTATTTCGGCATCGAGACCCATACGAGTTTCATGGATGACGGCATAACGTACGACGATTTGTCCGAGGAGGATCGCGAGACGCTCGAGGAAGACTTCGAGGAGACGGGGCAAGATGTGCCCGAAAAGATCGAGTCGCGCGAGATCAACCAATGGGTGTTTAACGAGTCTACGGTGGATGGCGTGTTGGAAACCCTCATGGAGAAGGGCATCAAGGTGAACGGCGGTCAAACGCTCGGGAAGACCGTCATCTTTGCGCAGAGCCAAAAACACGCTCGTTTCATCGTTGAGCGCTTTGGAAAGCTATATCCAAATCTCCCGGGGGACTATATAAAGACGGTGCTGCATTCGGATGATTATTCGCACACCGTAATCGATGATTTCGAGGTCAAACCGTTGCCGGTTATCACTGTGTCGGTCGATATGATGGACACTGGCGTTGACGTGCCCGAAATCGTCAACCTCGTCTTTTTCAAGAAAGTGCGCTCGAAGATCAAGTTCTGGCAGATGATTGGCCGCGGAACTCGTCTGTGTGAGGGTCTCGAGGTCGTTGATCCCCTGAATGGCCCTCATGTGGATAAGGAGCGCTTTTTCATTTTTGACTGGTGCAAGAACTTCGAGTTTTTCCGAGAGCATCTGAACGTTTCAGAGGGTAAGATCGCTTTGTCCTTGACAGAGCAGGTTTTTCAGCGCCAAGCTGAACTGGCCATGCTGATGCAGAAGAGCGCATTTGCCGCCGACGACTATCAGAGCCTACGACAAGAGCTCGTGGACACCATGCGAAGCCAAGTTGTGGCGTTGAATGACGAGCTTTTTTCTGTTCGTAGGCATCGCCGCGAGGTGGAGAAGTACCGCCGCGTTGAGTCATTCCGGTTGCTGACTCCAACAGCATTTGCCGAGCTTAAGATGCCGATTTCAATGCTCGTGGTAAATGACGAGGCAGATGTTGACGCCTTGAGATTCGATGCGCTTATGTACGGCTACATGATTGCCGCCTGTCAGGGCGGGAAAACCGCTGGTTATAAGTCGCGGCTGATTTCGATTGCTGCTTGCTTGCAAAAGGTGACAACCATCCCCCAGGTCAAGGACAAGCTGCCCTTGATTGACGAGGTCTTTGACGGGCAGATCCTCGACGATGCGAATCTTCTGGATATGGAGAGTATCCGCAAGGAGCTGCGTGGTCTCATTCGTTTTATCGTGGTTGGCAAGGGCAGACGTGACGTCATTACGCATCTTGATGATCCGGTTACGCAGGTCGTTTATGGCGTCGAGGCTGATATCGGCGAGGACTTTGAGGACTACAAGCTGAAGGTCGAGCGCTACCTCAAGGACTATGCCGACACGTTGGTGATTCATAAGTTGCGCAACAACCAGCCCATGACGGAATTTGAGTTCGAGCAGCTCGAGCGGATTTTCACGCATGATCTTGGCAACGCGGAAGATTATGCCAAGGCTTATGGCGACACGCCGTTTGGTCTTTTGGTTCGCAGGCTGGTTCATCTCGATCACGATGCTGCCATGGCTGCTTTTGCGGACTTCCTGAACGACCAGAGTCTCAATGAGCAGCAGATTTCCTTTGTGAAGCGTGTGGTGAATTACGTGGTAGAGAACGGCTATATGGAGCCAGTTGCCTTAACACAGCCCCCATTTGATCGGCCGCAGTCCTTTATTCGCATGTTTAACTCACAGCAGCAGCTTGATTTGATGGCGGTCATTAAGAAGATCAAGAGCAATGCGGAGCGGCCTGCTGCATAAAGCCGTATTGTTGCAACATCGGAGAAGCCGCCTGAAGGCGGCTTCTTTATGGGTCGGGTTTTCCGTTCCATAGAGAAGGGTGTCCGTGAGGCTTCCTTTGCAGATATGTCGTAGTTGCGCCTCGGCCGGATAGTTTCGCCAATGGCTATTCGCCAGGCGCGTGCTCGGGCGCGTAGGCACGGAACTCTGGGGATAGCTCCATGTCGTACTTCTCGAAATGATATGCGTCCTTGTTGCCCCACACGACGCCGTTTCGCATCGTGGCGACCTCTGGGATGTCCGTGTATTCACCGGTGACCTCGTCCTCGAAGCAGCCGGCGGCGGCGACCTCGTAGCTGCTCGCGTTGAAGAAGCGCATGATGGCGGCCTTCTCCGGGTCCGGCTTGTGGAACACTCCGTACCCGTGCTCGCCCCGATGGGTCGGTCTAATCGGCATCTGCGCCTCATTCTGGATTGAAGGTTATCCGTTTCCCGTCATTATCTCCTTGGGCGGTGCCCTGCTGCCAATGATTGCATATGATGGGGTACGTGATGGAAATGCTCGCTATTTCTTTCACGGTGACGTTCATCGCACTCGGGCTTTGGAGCAAAGCCGTAACTGTAAGGGGGAGCAATGCAGACGGAAGCGCAGCGTCGTGCGACCAGCAATTATCGCAAGAAGGTTAAGCAGCTGACCCTTCGGTTTTATCCGAACAGCGACGCCGATGAAGAGATGTATGAGTGGCTGAAGTCGCAAGACAACACAACGGACTATATCAAGAAGCTCATTTCGGCAGATATGCAGAACCGCGGATAGGCGGCTTGTTGCAATTGCGCCGAACCTCAATTCAGGGACTGTCCCTAAATTGAGGTGATGGTGCTGATACGTCCGGGCGCAATCGAAGGGGAGGGATGGGGCTGAAATGGATGTGAGAAAGCGTTGGAAGCGCATCTTCGTCGCCGCGGTCGCGATGCTTGCGTGCGTGTTGTTCATTGTCGTCGTGGCCCGTATCGCGACGGGGCGCCTTTGCATCACATCCTCGCATCGCCCTGTCGACCGGTACGAGGGAGCCTCCGGGGCGGGCGATGCCGGCCTCTCCGCCGACCCCGCTGCCACGGTTGACGCCGACGCCGATGACATCGCCGACAACGGTGATGTCCTTGCCGCTGCCCTCGCCTACATCCAGACCCGTCCGCACTACAAGAGCGTCTATTACCCTTCGGGCTATCCCGATGACGAGCACGGTGTCTGCACCGATGTGGTTGCCATCGCGTGCCGGGAGGCGGGTTACGACCTTCAGGCGCTCGTCGCGGCCGACGTTGCGCGGCGTCCAGAGGCCTATGCGATCGAGATTCCGGATCCGGCGATCGATTTCCGCCGCACGCCCAATCTCAAGGTCTTTTTCGATGCCCATGCGCAGCGCCTCACGTCCGACGCGGGCAACATTTCTGAATGGCGCGGTGGGGACATAGTGCTGTATGAGGGGCACATTGGGATCGTCTCCGACCGTCGCAATGAGCGCGGCGTTCCGTATCTCATTCATCATTCCGGGCCGCTTCAGTTGCGCTATGAGGAAGACAAGCTGCAAAGCTATGGACACATCGTCGGGCATTATCGCTTGGATCCCACATGCCTCGCGCTGCTGTCATAGGGCGTTGACTCGCATGATTCCGCTACCCAGCTCGGACAGCTCTTCAAAGGTGGTGCCGCAATGAAAATCAAGGGCCTCATATTCTTCGACATCGATGGGGCGCTCGCGCGCGGCGTCATTTCGGCCCGCTATCGCGCGTGCGCGGCTATTGCGTCCCGCAGCCAAGCGGCGCAGCCGGCGACGTTGCCATCGTAATAGGCGGTGAAACGCTCATCTGCGACGTACATCTCCGCGAGACCCCTGTGCGCCTCGGGTGTGTAGAAGTTCCAGGTGAATCCGAGCCACTCTCGGTGGAGGCGATAGATGCGTTCTCCCTCGTCGCCTGTGGGATCGGCATTCGCGCTCACGGCCGCTTCGAGCGATTCGTTGATTGCGCGCCCCAGCTCCTGGAAACGCTCGAACTCGCTCTCGCTCAGGTTGAGCATCTTGCGGTTTGCCTCGTCCGCGGCGGTGTCGCCCCAGCGCTCACGCACCTCGGCGCCGTGCTTGCGCTCGTTTTGCTCCACGAGGTCGCGCTTCATGCCCTCGAACTTCGCCTTATCGTCCATGGGGACTCCCTTCTCAATGTGCTCGATTGTGCGTTCGACGGTGCGGATGAGGATATCGAGTCGCTCTCGTTCGGCCCTGAGCGTTCCAAGGTGGCGCGCGAGCGTTCGCCGGCGCTCCTCTTCCGTTGCACTCAGGGCGCTTGGAATCTCCGCCACGCTCATTCCCATGTGGCGCAAGAGTAGGATCTCCTGCAGGCGGTCGAGATCCGCAGGGGTGTAGCGGCGATATCCGTTGGCTTTTCGCGCAGGTACGAGCAGTCTCGCCTCCTCGTAATACCTGAGCGTTCGGGTCGAGATCCCCACGATGTCGGAGACCTCCCCGATGCCATAAGCTTTGTTCGCGCTCACATGCCCCTCCCGTTCCGTTTCGCTCGTAGGATAAACCTTTACGTGACGTGAAGGTCAAGGGCCGTTTTTGGGAGTTCAGGTAGACAAAACCGCCCGGGCCTTTTGCGAGTGCCCGGGCGGCGAGTATCGGTGCTGGATTACGGACGATGCGCAAACGGGGCGCGTCGCGAACGCCGTTAGCGCGAGATCTTTCCAAAGGTGAGCGCACGGGCGAGCAGCACACCGCCCAGCACCGCGAGCGCGATGCCGGAGAAGACGATCATCAGGTCGACCGATTCGAGTGGGAACATGAACACGGCGATGCCCGCGACAATCGACAGCACGCCGGAGAGAATGGAGAGACCGCGGTTGTGCACCATGCCCGTCTCGACGAGGGTTACCACGCCCTCGATAATCCAGCCGAATCCGATTGCGATGGCTGCGAGCGTTGCGAGGGCCGCAGCGGATGCGGTCTGGTTCTTTAGCATGATGATGCCGCAGAAGAGCAGCAAGAGGCTGGAGAGAATATTGAGCGCGCGCCAGCCCGCGGGCATGAAGGGCGTGCCCACGGCCACGCCGATGCGCACGACGCTTGCTATGATGAAGTACGCTCCGAGGATGACGGCGAGCACCACGAGTGTCTTCACGGGCCAGATGAGCAGGGCGGCGCCGCCGATGAGCCCGACTGCTCCGGTTACGCCGTATAGGAACCTAATCGCCTTGACACCACGGTCGATCATTCCGAACTCGTCAAAGCAGAAGGGGTCGATGTGCCGTTCGCCCTCGTCGTCGATGAATTCTCTCATGGCCACTCCAATCGACAGAAGTTAGATAACGTACATGTGTAATCCTACCCATGCGAAAGGAAAGGGATACCTTGGGGCCCTGCGAGCGCTGTCAGTTCATCGATTGATACAATCGGAACACATTGATGTAAGCAAATGCGACATCCGTAAACGTGATGTCGCATCGAGTGGGGGCTTCGATGAGCGGTGATTTGTATCTGGTCCGACACGGCCAGACCATGTTCAACGAAAAGCGGGTTATCCAGGGTTGGTGCGACGCCCCGCTCACGTCGGAGGGCGAGGAGCAGGCGGAGCGCATCGGGCGGTACTTTGCGTGCGAGGGGATCGCGTTCGACCATGCGTACACCTCAACGTTGACGCGCACCCAGCAGACGATTGAGCGCATCGTGGATATGCCTTACGAGCGCGTGGAAGACCTGCGCGAATGGGGTTTCGGGGCCTTCGAGGGCGAGCGGGTCGACCTTATGCCGCCGTTTCCCTGGGGCGACTTCTACGTTCCGTTTGGTGGGGAGGGGCAGATGGCCGTCCGCACCCGCGTGAGCGACGCCTTGGCCCGGATTATGGAACGACCTGGGCATGAGTGCGTTTTGGTGGTGAGCCATGGGTCGGCGTGCCGTGAGTTTCTGACTAAGTGGGTGCCCGATGGCGGTTTTGGCTGCGGTAAGGTGCCGGGCAACTGCAGTGTTATGCATTTCGCGTTCGACAGGGGCGCGTTCGAGCTGGTCGAGATCCTCGAGCAGGATAAGCTGCGGGATTTACTCGGGGAGTAGGAATTTCACTCCCGGTGCGCTTCGAAGCTTGTTATTGATTGGGCTGTGGTCGGCGTTGCGTTTGCCCAACTGGATTCAGAGTTTAGACGAAATGTATAATTCGCGTCTATTTGCCCTGTATCATGCATAGGATTTTGCATCTGAGACGATGCGCGTCGTGCGTTTTTCGAAGTGTGGTCAAAATACCCTGATTGTGCGCTGAGGGGTTTTGTCGCGAGCGACAAAACCCCAGGATTGCTTAAGCCGAATCTTTACGTGCGAGCGGCTCTGTCCTGCTGGGCTGAAGGCTTGCGGCAAAACCGCAGGATTGGTGAGGGCGGGAAAATATGCAAGGCAAAAACCGGAAGGATTTGAGCGCACAATCAGGGTGTTTTGACCAATTGCTCGGTTTCACATGAAAATGGCCTCCCTTTTGAAGAAGGGAGGCCGTGCGAACCACCGGTTTTGCCCGATGAGCGCTTCGCGAAGCGATTGCTATTTCGCGATGCGATGGATGAACAGGCCGCTGCGCAGCTTAGGCTCGAACCACGTGGATTTGGGCGGCATAACCTCGCCGGCGTCGGCTACGGCGAGCAACTGGTCGATGCTCGTCGCGCGCATCGTGAACGCAACGCCCTCGGCGCCCGCTTTGCGCTCAAGCTCCTCGGTTCCGCGGATGCCGCCGACGAAGGAGATGCGCGGATCGGTGCGGGGGTCCTTGATTCCAAATATAGGAGACAAGATGCAGTTCTGCAGGATTGAGCAATCAAGGGAGTTTGCCGGGTTGGAGGCCCCTCCGTCATCTTGACTCGATTCACCGCTGCGGTGCTCGTCGTCCTCGGTCGATCCCATCTCGGCATTGATGCCGCTGCTGGCATTCTCTGCTGCATAGACCCTCGGGTTGGGGTCGTCCGCCCGCAGCTCGTACCAGGTGCAGTCGGTGTACATCCCGAACACGCCGTGCTCGCGCGGCTCCACCGGCCCCTCTGCCTCCACGATGCCGAATCCTGCGCCGCTCAGCACCTCGAGCAGCTCGTACGCGTCGAGTCCGTTGCGGTCGGAAACCACGCGGTTGTACGGCAGGATGGTGAGCTGGCTGGCGGGGAACAGGACGGAGAGGACGTAGTTGAACGGCTCCTTTCCGGTGTAAGTGCCTGCCGCCCGCGCTTCTTCGCGCATGCGGCGTGCAACCTTCACGGCGCTCGCGGCCCGATGATGCCCATCGGCGATATAGGCGCACGGAATCGTGCCGAGCATGGCACGCAGCGCATTGACGGCATCGTGGCGCACGACCTCCCAGACGGTCTGGCGCACGCCCGACTCATCGGCGAAGTCGTACAGCGGGGTGGAGGTCGTGGCCGCGCCGACGATCATATCGAGTACGGGCTGGTCGCGGTAGGTGAGGAAGATCGGTCCCGTCTGGCAACCGAGCGCCTCGATGTGCTCGATGCGGTCGCGTTCCTTATCTTCGCGCGTAAGCTCGTGGCGCTTGATGACGCCACTTTCGAATTCGTCGACGGCGCACACGCAGACGATGCCGGCCTGAACGTGCCCCTCCCAGGCAAGGCGGTAGATGTAATACGCCAGGTTGCGGTCTTCCACGAAGGTCCCGTCCTTGAGGCGCTCGTGCAGCAGCTCCGCCCCGCGCGCGTATACCTCCGGTGCGTACATGTCTTGATCAGCGGGAAACTGCGTCTCGGGCCGGTCGATGTTCAAGAAGGAGAGCGGCCTGCCCTCGACGTACTCGGCCGCCTCACCGCGGTCAAAGACGTCATAGGGAAGCGCTGCCACCTCGGCGGCGTGCTCGGGGACAGGGCGAATGCAAGGGAAGGGAAGCGCTCTCATGGACGGTCCTCTCGCGCGGGTCGATCACATATGGCGTTATCGTACCCCGCTTGCGCCACTATGGGTGAAAAAAGCGGGGCTCGGGCGCGAACTCGAGCCCCGCTTTCGCGAGTGTCGCCGTGCGGTGCCGAAAAGCCGGTCTCGCCGCGTGCGAATATATGTCGCGTTGTCCCGGACGCAGCTTCGCGAGCACGGCCTGCGTTATTTCTTGTTCTGGCAATCGCCGAAGTGCCCCAGGCGCTCAAACTTCTCAAGGTCGGTTTCCGCCATACCCTGCTTCATGCCCTCGAGACGCTTGGCATGCATGGGATCGTTCTCGTCGTTCCAGATCTTCTCAGCCACGGGCGCCCATGCCGCCGCGCCGGCAACGGTCTTGCGGCGGAGGTCCTCCGGGGTCTCCGGCTCCACCAGGTCGGTTCCGTGTGCGCCGGATTCGGCGACGAGCCTGCCGAGTTCGTAGGGGTTCTCGAGCATGGGGCAGGGCCGCAGGTGATTGTCGTTGAACGGCTGGTTCTCGTAGTACTTCATGAACAGCGGTGATTTGAGGGCCTCGAGCAGCGTGACGTCGTGGATGTTGACGTTGCTGTAGTGGATGAACACGCAGGGCTCGACGTCGCCCGCGGCGTTGATGTGCAGGTAGCGCCGCCCGCCGGCGATGCATCCGCCCACGAACTCGCCATCGTTTTGGAAGTCCATGGTGAACAGTTCCTTCTTGGAGCGCATGTCGCGCACGAAGTGGTACATGCGCTCGCGCTGCTCGGGAGTGGGCATGAGCGAGGCGGGCGAGGAGGCTCCCACGGGCATGTAGTGGAAGTACCAGCAGAACAGAGCGCCCTTCTCGATCATCCAGTCCATGTTCGCCTCGGTGGCCACGGCGTCGGCGTTCTCGCGCGTCCAGCAGCAGGAGATGCCGAACGGCAGGCCGTTTTCGCGAAGCAGGTCCATGGCGCGCTCGATCTTGGCGTACGTGCCCTTGCCGCGGCGGGCGTCGGTCGTTCCCTCGTCGCCCTCGGCGGAGATGGCGGGAACAAAGTTGCCCACGCGGATCATCTCCTGGCAGAACGCCTCGTCGATGAGGGTCGCGTTGGTGAAGCACAGAAATGCGCAATCCTGGTGCTTCTCGCACAGGCGGATGAGGTCATCCTTGCGCACGAGCGGCTCGCCGCCGGTATAGATGTAGATATGGCAGCCGAGCTCCTTGCCTTGGCAGATGATGGAGTCGATGTCCTCGAAGGAAAGGTTGAGCGCATGTCCGTACTCAGCCGCCCAGCAGCCCGTGCAACGCAGGTTGCAGGCGCTCGTGGGGTCGAGCAGGATCGCATACGGGATGTTGCACTGATGCTTCTCGCGCATCTTCTCCTGGTAGGGCCATGCCAGGACGCTGCAGTCCACAATGAGCGTCTTGAGCAGCTTGGTGCGCACTTCGGGGTTGAGGTCGAAGATGCGCATCATGAGCCGGTACCAGTTGTTGCGCTCGCGGATCGCGGTGTCGAAGGCTCGGCGTTGCGAGGGGAGCACATGCTCGGGAACGAATTTGTCCACGAGCGTCATGATGGTGTCGATGTTCTTCTCGGGGTCCTCTTCGAGATAGTCGATGATTTTGTTGAGGGCCGCTCGTTCCGCCGCTTGTGTGAGTGCCATGCTGTTCCTTCTTTCGACGCACTGGAGGCGACGCGGGGCATGCCTACAGTTCGAGTCGCGAAGACGGAGGATCGACTCGCCGCGTCGCCTTGTCGTGAATGGTAACAGCTGTGGTATATTCTACAAATGTGGAATAAATAACTGTGTCTATTCAACGAAGTGCAGGTAGATGTGGGTTTTGCCTCAAAGGATACGAGCTGTGGAGGAGCAAAGGGTATGGATGGGTGCTGTTTGAGGATGGTCGAGAAGCGAGGTGCCTCAAAGGCGTCCGCGCCGTCCGCGTCCCAGTGCGAACGCGTCGACCGTCGCGTGCTCCGCTCGCGTGCGGCTATGGTCGCGGCGTTCGAGGACCTGTTGGCGGAGAAGGCCTATGAGGACATTACGGTCACCGACATCGCGCGTAAGGCCGATGTGGACCGCAAGACCTTTTACAAGCACTTCGGGTCGATCGACGGCCTGCTCGCCTATGTGCTCGATAGCTATATCGCCGATATCGTGGAAAACACGCACGGGTTGCTGGCGTGCACGGGGGAGAGCGGGCAAGGCGGCTTTGCCGTGCGCATCCAGGTGTTTTTCGAGATGGTGAACAGGGCCATCATGGAGAACATCTCGCTCAAGCGGCGCGTGTTCGAGTGCGTTCCCTTCGACCTGATGTTTACCTGCATCAAGCAGTCCATGTATGAGGAGCTTGAGCGTTACTGCATGATCCCGGCGAGCGTGCGCTCCGATCAGCTCGACTATTACCTCTCGTTCGTGTTCGGCGGGATTTTGTCGGCGTACCGGCAATGGATCATGATGGGCGGCGATACCCCCATCGAGAACGTCTCGAGTGCGGCGAGCGCCCTGGTTGCCCGTGGCCTTTCCTCGCTCGAGGGCTTCGAGCCCGCCGAAAGCGGCCGCGCCCCGGGCGCTCCGCGCGCGGTGGATGAGCTCGGTGCGTAGGCGCTCCGAGCTTTATTTGATGACGCGTACGCGATACATGGACGGAATCGTTCTCAGCGCTGCGATGGTGGCCTCGTCGAGGTGCTCGTCGGTATCGAACATCGTGTAGGCATTCTCACCGGCGCTCTCGTTGACCATGCGCTGCACATTGGCGTTGTCCTTTGCGAGGACGGCGGTGATCTGGCCGATCATGTTGGGCACGTTTGCGTGCAGGCATCCGATGCGGCTCGCGGCCCGGGCCTTGCCCATGGAGCAGGTCGGGTAGTTGACCGAATGGGCGATATTGCCGTTCTCGAGATAGTCCTTGAGCTCGGAGATGGCCATGTCCGCGCAGTTCGCCTCGGCCTCCTCGGTGCCTGCGCCTGAGTGCGTGGTGATGAAGGTCCGCGGCATGCGAACCGTCTTGGGCGTGGCAAAATCGCAGGCGAACCAGGAAAGCCTGCCGGCGCGCAGGGCGGCGTCGACCGCGTCCTCGTCGATGATGGATTCACGCGCGAAATTGACGAGGACCGCGCCGGGTGCGAGCAACTCGAGCTGGTCGGTCGAGATCATCCCGACGGTATCTGCCTTTGCGGGTACGTGCAGGGTGAGGTAGTCGCATCCGCGGCAGAGGTCCTCGAGCGTGCCCACACGTTGCACTTCGCGGTTGAGTGACCAGGCGTTCTCGACTGAGATGAACGGGTCGTAGCCAAAGACGTCCATACCGAGCTCCACGCAGGCGTTTGCCACGCGGGACCCCACGTTGCCGAGGCCCACCACGCCCACGCGTTTGCCGCGGATCTCGCGTCCCACGAACGCCTTCTTGGCCTTCTCGGCATCCACGAGGATATTGGGGTCGTCGGCGTTATCGCGCACCCACTGCATGGCTTGGACGATTCCGCGGCTCGACATGATCATCATGGCGATGACGATCTCCTTCACGGCGTTGGCGTTGGCGCCTGGGGAGTTGAACACCACGACGCCCCGTCGCGCGTACTCCTCGATGGGGATGTTGTTCACGCCCGCGCCGCAGCGTCCGATGGCGCGGATGCCCGCCGGGAGTTCGTAGCCGTGCAGGTCGGTGGATCGCATGAGGATGGCGTCCGCGTCCTCGGCACGTTCGACCAGCTCGTACCCTGCTCCGAAGTCGATCTCTCCGTCCTTGGTGATGTCGTCAATCGTCTTGATATAGCGCATGGTGAATTCCTCCGTATCCCGGCGACCGGCGCCCATAACGTCCGGCGCTCAGACAGTCCTGCTCGCACGAAGAGTCCATTGGGCTCTTCGGCTCGTGCGGAAACTTGCGGCGGACCTCATGGGTGCCGGTCTTGCGTTCCGTAGCAGAAATAACAAACGGTACTGACGAAGCAGAATGAATGGGGCGTCGAGCCCCTACATAGATCGGCTGCCTCGGGAGGCTTCGAACTCGCGCATGCAGGCCGTCAGGGCACCGACGGAGTCCATGGTCACGGCATTGTAGATGCTTGCTCGCAAACCGCCCGCCATGCGATGGCCCTTGATGCCCTCGATGCCGCGCTCCCGGGCATAGGCTATGAAGGCCTCGTCCGTCTCGGCGTCGCACGTGCGGAAGGTGACATTGCTCATGGAGCGGCTTTTGGGGTCCGCCGTGCCCTGGAAGAGGTCGCTATCGTCGATGGTGCGGTAGAGCAGGTCGGCCTTTGCTCGGTTGCGCTGCGCCATGGCAACGAGCCCGTCGGTCTGCTCGATCCAGCGGAAGACCTTGCCGCACAGGTAGA
Source organism: Collinsella intestinalis (assembly GCF_902364775.2). Classification (GTDB taxonomy): domain Bacteria; phylum Actinomycetota; class Coriobacteriia; order Coriobacteriales; family Coriobacteriaceae; genus Collinsella. The sequence goes on from NZ_CABJEU020000001.1 coordinate 579,382, forward strand.
TGCCAAAGGTGTTGGGCGTGTTGTACATGGAACCCTTTTCGGCCTGGACGCGCAAATCCAGGTAGGTGGGGCATATGTCGGCACGGGCTGGCCCGTTTGCGATGAGGTCCTCGCGCACGATCACCACGGTCACGCCCGCGGGCCCCGCGTTTTTCTGCGCGCCGGCGAACAGCAGACCGTAGCGTTCGATGTCGAGCGGACCGGATAGGAAGCAGCTTGACACGTCGGCGATGAGCGGCGTGTCCGTGCAGTCGGGGAGGGTGTGGAACTGCGTTCCGAAGATAGTGTTGTTCTGGCAGATGTAAACGTAGTCGAGGTCACCCGATGCCGCGCGATTCTCGACCGCGCCGAGCTCGGGGATGCGGTCGAAGTTCGAGGCCTCGCTGCTCGCAAGCACCTCGGCGTCCCCGTATTTGCACCCTTCGCGCCAGGCGAGTTTGGCGAAATTGCCGCTCACCACGTATCCGGCTCGCCTCCGGCGCATGAGGTTCAACGGGATGCCCGCAAACTGCAGGGTCGCACCGCCTTGCAGGAACAGCACACGGTAGGAAGGCGGGATGTCGAGCAGGCGGCGCAAGGTGGCCTCCGCGTCCTCGATGATGGCGCGATACGCCTCGGATCGATGGCTCATCTCCAGCACGGACATGCCGGTCCCGGCGTAGTCGAAAAGCTCGTCCTGTGCTTCGCGCAGGACGCATTGGGGCAGTGCGGCGGGGCCGGCTGAGAAGTTGTGCACGCGTGCCATGGTGGGACCTCTCTCGGATGTCGTGCCATTGCCAAGACTTTAGCATCATAAAGTGCTTGTTGTGTCGGTATTGGTCGAAGCGTTCATTTGTTTACACGACGTGCCTTCGACTGGATGAGCGCGGCCTCGAGTGCGAAGCGCGGTACAATAACCCTAACGTTCAAGTTGACCTTTAAGGGGTACAGATGGCCATCTTCGTCGTCTCGGACATCCATGGGCATGCGCGCGCCTTCGACCGCGCCCTCGAGCTTGCGCAGCCCGGTTCGGACGACACCGTCTTCGTGCTCGGCGATATGGTCGATCGCGGCCCCGACCCGTTGGGCGTGATCGACATGGTCCGCGCGCTCCCGAATGTGCGCGTGCTCATGGGCAACCATGAGGAGATGCTCTACGAGTCTCTCGAGAGCGGTGACGAGCGCGACAAGCTGACCTGGCACATGAACGGCGGCTACACCACCTACGAGCAGCTCGAGCAATTGCCGCGCGATCGCTATGTGGACGTCATGGACTGGCTCGTGAACCTACCGACGTTCGCGGTGGTGGAGGTCGATGACCACAGGCCCTCCGCGGCGCGGGGCGATCGCAGGAGCTATCTGCTTGCCCATGCCGGTGTGGACGCACCGCGCCTTCGGGCCTCCCTGGATGCGCTCGGCGTCTCTCACAGTGAGGCGGCGGGGTATGCCGCGGCGACTCCGGACGAGCTGCTCGCAGCCATGATCGAGCAGGACGTGAACGACCTGCTGTGGATCAGGCGCGAGTTTTGGTCGATGCCGACGGGCCTGGTGGGAACGAGCGGCCTGGGGCCGGTGGTGGTTGCGGGGCACACCCCATCGATCTCGATGCCGCGTTTCGCCTCGCTCATGTGCGGGTCGGGGGTCGACGAAGACCTGCGCGGTGTGATGGTCGAGGTCGGCTGCTCGCGCGACACCGGCGGCGTCGCGGATCGCGTCTGCATCGATTGCTCCGCCGCAGCGGGCCATCCCAGCGGCCGCGTGGGCATCATGCGTCTCGAAGATCGCCGCGTATGGCTCGCCGACATCGAGGAGGGCGAGTAGGCCGCGCTGGGGCCGTCATGCACCGGAGCGCTCCTATGCATGGAACGGGGAGCGGTTTTTCTCGGATAGGTCCTGCCTGATGCGGTGGTACTCGATCGACAACAGCACGAGAAGCAGGACCATAGAGGCGAGGTATCCCGCCACGGCGCCGGTAAGGCCCATGAGCCAGATGAGTGCGGTGGGGACCACCAGGGAGAACGCGAAGGTAATCGCGTAGGGCTTGGTAGCGGAGCTCTGCCGGCGCAGCACCGTGACGATGGCGTAGAGGAAATCGATCGCCGCGCTCACGCCGCCCGCGACGATCATCAGGTAGGCGATCCCGCGATACGCCTCAAAATCCACACCGTACATGAAGCTCATGATCGGTATCCCCAGCCAGCCCATGAACACGAGCGTGCCAGCGGTCATGAGCGCGATGACGGCGATCATCGCCAGGACAATCAGATCGAATTTGCGGCGCCTGCGAGGGTTCGACCAGATGTTGGCGAGTCTCAGCAGTTGCGGCTTGTACAGGAACCCGGCGGCGAGCAGGATGCCTTGGGCGGGGAAGAACAGCGCGTTGAAGTACAGCTGGCTGTCGTAGGGGAGCATGCCCTCCATGGCGAACTTGGGCACGCTCTCGATGAGGTTGAACATGAAGAGGGCCGAGAAGAGCGGGAGGCAGTGACGGAACAGCCCACCGATCTCCAGTGTGCTCATGCGCCTTGAGGCTTCGGTTTCCAGCAAGGCGAGCGGAATCGTGACCAGGATGAGGGTGGCGACGGACGCAAGGCCCGCGCCCGCGCCCGCCAGGGCGATGCTGCGCGTGATGAATAACAGTACGCTGAAGGCGATGATGACCGCGATCGACCTGAGCGCCTGACTGATACCGGCGAGGTAGAGTTTGTCCGCCTGTTGCAACCGCCCTTCGTACACATCGGCGAGCCCGTCGACGATCTTGTAAATGTAGATGCCGATGGAGAGCATGAGCATGGTGGCATCGTATCCGCGAACGGTGCAGTACAGCAGGCCCGCCGCAAGCGCCAGCAGGGAGGTGAGCCAGCGTTGCGCCTGGTATGAGGCGAACGAGTACTTCTCGTCGATATCGGATACCTGATAGGTGCGCACGCCGAAGTTCGAGAGAAACATCAAGAGGGTTCCCGCGGCGAACGCCATGGAGAACATGCCCGCCTGTTCGATACCCGCAAGCTGGGTTGCCACGACGGTTAGCACCGGGAAGACCATGCCCCATGCGCCGGTGCCCACGGTGTTCCACAGGTAATCGCGTGCGGTCTCTCCGCTGCCGTACTCGGCTTCCTGCGCGGCAAGGCCGCCGTCGTAAACGGCGGCGATCAGTCGTGTCCACCATGCGTCGACCAGCCGCGCGATCGGGCCGGGCTCGTGTTTGGAGGGGCTGTCGGCGGCTTTTCCCGCCTGCGCAGCCGTGCCCGCGTGCGGGTTCCCGAATAACGTCACGCTGCGCTTGCGTTCTTGCCACTCATGGAGCGAGCGGACTTTGTCTCGCAGGCTGTCGAGGGGATGCAGGGGCACGGTTCCTCCAATCGGTCGTCTCGGCGCGGGGTGGGCCTTCGCGGCGGGGCTGGGTTGCAAGCAGGATGCGGAGGACGGAAATGTCAATGCCGAGCCTGCCGAGTGGTACGATGTTTCAGCGTGAACGGCGACAGGGGAAGTCGCCGTGAGCGTCGCGCGGCATTACCGCCGCCCGTGAGATCGGACATAGCACATCGGACATCGTTAGGAGTCGCCGTGTCAATCGCTGCCCTCGCTGTTCCATTCGTATTGGCATTGTTACCCATTATCTGGTTGGTCGTTGCGCTCATCGCGCTGCACCTTCCTGCGTGGAAGGCCGCCATCGGGTCCTTCGTCATCGCTTGCGGATTGGCGCTCACTTGGTGGGGCATGCCCGCCATCGAGGTCGCTACCGCGAGCTTCGAGGGTTTCGTCATGGCGCTGTGGCCCATCGTCCTCGTCATCATCGCCGCGGTGTTCACATACAACTTGTGCGTGCGCACGGGGGCCATGGATGTGATCGGTTCCATGATCACCTCGCTTTCTCGTGACCGCCGCGTGCTCGCGCTGCTTGTGGCCTGGTGCTTCGGTGGCTTCATGGAGGGCATGAGCGGCTTTGGCACCGCGGTCGCCATTCCCGCCGGCATGCTCGCCGCCCTCGGCTTCCCGCCGCTGCAGGCCGTTCTCGTCTGCCTGGTCGCCAACGGTGTCCCGACTTGCTTCGGCTCCGTCGGCGTTCCCACGGTGTCCCTTGCGGGCCTCACGGGTCTCGATCCCATTCAGCTCGCGTTCACCGAGATGCTGCAGGTCGCTCCCTTCTTCGTCATCGTGCCTTTCATCATCGTCATGATCGCGGCGGAGCCTGCGGACGATGCCTCGGCAAGGCTCAGCCTGGCCGCCCGTCTGCGCGGCGCGGGTATGATCGCGCTTGCTTCGGGCGTCGCGTATGCGCTGCCGTCGCTGGCGGTCGCCGCCTTTGTCGGCCCCGAGCTCACGGTCGTGGTCGGTTCGCTGTGCTCCCTGCTCGTCACCGCCATGCTCGCCCGCCGTCAAAAGGCGGTCGCGCCCGAGTTCGAGATGCACGTGGATGCCGCTGAGCGCGTCACGCCCCGCCGCGCCCTGCGTGCCTGGTCCTGCTTCATCTTGATCTTCGTGCTGCTGCTGTTGACGTCCAAGCTCGTGCCCGCGGTCAACGCCTGGCTCGCTCAGTTCTCGAGCGCCGTCACGATCTTTAGCGGCGCCGACCCCTCAACTGTCACGTTCATGTGGGTGAACACACCCGGCGTGTGGATCTTCATCGCCGCGTTCGTGGGCGGGCTCATCCAGGGCGCGACGCCGCGCGTGATGGGCGAGGTGCTTGTGGCCACGGTCAAGCAGATGATGCCCACCGTCATCACGATGCTCGCCGTCCTCGGATGCGCCAAGGTCATGGGCTACGCCGGGATGATCGGCGCGGTCTCCTCCTTCTGCATCGCCGTCACCGGCTCCCTGTTCCCGCTCATGGCCCCGGTCATCGGCGCGGTCGGCGCGTTCGTCACGGGCTCCGGTACGAGCTCGGGGCTGCTGTTCGGATCGGTGCAGTTGCAGGCCGCCGAGGCCCTGGGTATGGACCCGTATTGGATCGTGGCTTTGAACTCCCTCGGTGTCGGCGCGGGCAAGATGATCTCGCCCCAGACGCTCGCCATCGGAATGGCCGCTGTCCAGGTCACCGGGGCCGAGGGCAAGCTGCTTTCCCGCGCGCTGCCCATCGCGGTCGTGTTCATGGTGCTGATGGCCGCACTCGGTCTGTGCGGTGCCGTGCTCTAGCGCCAGCCTCGCCGCCGAGAGGCGCCTGCGGGATTTCCCCTTCGCGCGTGGTTCCGCTGCGCTCCACAAAAACGCGCTGCGGGGAAACCCTCCGACGCCTCTCGGCTGCGTTGCCGCAGCTCAGGCCGTGGGGCATATTCCCGCAGACCGTTTTTTGTGGAGCGCAGCGGAACCACGCGCGAAGGGATTATGCCCCACGGCCTGAGCGGTGGGGATGGATGTATGAAGAAGGAGCCCCGTGCAGGTGGATGCACGGGGCTCCTTTGCGTTGCTTTGGCGCGGGCGGGGCGTTAGGCGCGCGGGCCGGCGTTTTTCACGTTCTCGGGCAGATGGGCGTACTTCTTCTCGAAGTTCTCCTGGAACATGCCGGCGAGCTTCTTGGCCGTGGCGTCGTACTCCTCCTTGCTGGACCAGCACTTCCACGGGACCATGACCTCATCGGGAACACCGGGGCAGCTGGTGGGGATGTCCAGGTTGAAAACGTCGTCGTGAATGAACTCGGCCTGCTCGAGCGTGCCGTCGAGCGCCGCGTTGACGTTGATGCGGTTGTAGTCGAGCGGGATGCGGTGGCCAACGCCGTAGGAGCCCTCGACCCAACCGGTGTTCACCAGGTAGACGCGGGTCTTGCCGGAGGCGATGCGCTCACCGAGCATGTCGGCGTAGACCATGGGGTCGAGCGGCATGAACGGCTCGCCGAACAGGGCCGAGAAGGTGGGGACGGGCTCCTTGATGCCCAGCTCGGTGCCGGCGACCTTGGAGGTGAATCCACTCACGAAGTGGTACATGGCGGCGTCTGCGGACAGGTGGGAGATGGGGGGCAGCACGCCGAAGGCGTCGCAGGTGAGGAAGATGACCGCGGTGGGCTCGCCGCCCGCGCCCTCGAGGCAGCTGTTGGGGATGTGCTCGACGGGGTAGCCGACGCGCGTGTTCTGCGTGAGGGAGACGTCGTCGTAATCGGGCTCGCGATGCTCGTTCAGGATCACGTTCTCGCACAGGGCGCCGAACTTCACGGCACGGAAGATCTCGGGCTCGCGCTCCTCGGTGAGGCCGTCGCACTTGGCGTAGCAGCCGCCCTCGAGGTTGAAGATGCCCTCGCCCATGGCCCAGCCGTGCTCGTCGTCACCGATGAGGAGGCGCTTGGGGTCGGCGGAGAGGGTGGTCTTGCCGGTGCCGGACAGGCCGAAGAACACGGCGGTGTCGCGGGACTCGGGGTCCATGGAGGCCGAGCAGTGCATGGGCAGCACCTTGTCCTCGACGGGGAGCAGGTAGTTCATGACGGAGAAGACGGACTTCTTGATCTCGCCGGAGTATTCGGTGCCGGCCACGACCACGACGCGCTCGGCGAAGTTCACGAGTACGGCGGCCTCGGAGTTCAGGCCCTCGATCGTGGGATCGCACTTGTAGCCGGGGGCGGCGAGGATGGTGAAATCGGGTTCGCCGTAGGCGGCGCGCTCCTCATCGGTGGGGCGGACGAGGAGCTGTGTGATGAACAGGGCCTGGCTGGCGCGCTCGCAGGCGACCATGAACTTGCGGGCGTGGGCGCGGTCGGCGCCGGCGAGCCCGCGCACGACGTAGAGGTCGCGCTCGCCGAGGTATGCCGCAACGCCGTCGCGGACCTTCTCGTAGCTTTCCTGGGAGATCGGAACGTTCACGTTGCCCCAGGCGATGGTGTCGTGCACGTCGGGGGTGTCCACCACGAAGCGGTCCTTGGGGCTGCGGCCGGTGTATTTGCCGGTTTCGACCACGAGGGAGCCGTTTGACGCGAGCTTGCCCTCATGATGGGCGAGCGCCTCCTCGACGAGCTCGGCGGGGACCATGTCGAGGTGGATGGAGTCTGCGCCGGCATGGACGCCGTAGCCCTCCAGAACCTTGGTGACGGAATCAGTAGCCATTGTGATCCTCCTCAGGATGGGGTTCGGTATCGATTTCTCGGTGCACTTGAGCGCTGCGGAGGGCTGCCGTGCCGCCCTGGAAGTCCGCGTGCATGTCAAAGTGCGTCGCGAAAAACGTTTTACCATTGCATCGAGGTATTAGTACCGCATCCGCGAGGGGGTCCATGCGTGGTATTCGGCAAGGGCCACGCGTCATTCGGCGGGCGGTAGGTTTTCGACCGTCTGTGCGCCCTGGGTGCGGCCTGCGGCCCGTTCGGCGAAAACCGGGAATCGCGGTGCGGCGAAAGGGGTACGGTGGACGGACATGGGAATGTACAGGCGTGAGAAGGGGAGATTCGCATGAGCGCGCAAGACGCATTCGTGTTCAGGGACGCGACCGTGCTGGATGGCACCGAGAACATGGAGCCCCGCATTGGGCAGACGGTGCTGGTCGAGGATGGTCGCATCGCCGCCGTCGGCCCGGCGGCAGAGGTGGACGCTCCCATAGGCGCGCGCGAACTCGACCTGGGCGGGGCGTATCTGCTGCCCGGTCTTATCAACATGCATGTCCATCTGTGCGGGTCGGGCCGCCCCACAAGCGCCGGCGATGCGGGCGCCCTCATGAAGCGCCTGGACAACCCGGTGGGGCGTGCCATCGTGCGGAGCCTTCTGCGCAAACGCGCCCAGCAGCAGCTAGCCAGCGGCGTTACCACGGTGCGCGGCGCGGGGGACCCGCTGTATGGCGATATCGCCGTGCGAGACGAGTTCAACGCGGGCAAGCACGTCGGACCGCGCCTCATCGCCCCGGGCACGGGCGTGACGGTCCCGGGCGGTCATGGCGCGGGCCTGTTCGCCCAGATCGCCGAGAGCCCCGAGGATGCCGCGGAGCTGGTGCGCGAGATCGCGGCCCACGGTGCCGACGTGATCAAGCTGTTCGTGACGGGAGGCGTGTTCGACGCCGAGAAGGTGGGCGAGCCCGGCGTCTTGCGCATGTCCGATGAGGTCGCTCGCGCCGCCTGCGAGGCCGCCCATCGCCTCGGCCTGTCCGTGATGGCCCATGTGGAGAGCACGGAGGGCGTTCGCGTGGCGTTGCGTGCGGGCGTGGACACCATCGAGCACGGCGCTCCGATGACCCCCGAGATCGTGGATTTGTATCGCGGCGGCGCGGGAACGCAGCTCGAGGGGCGGACGTCGAGTGTGACGTGCACGATTTCTCCTGCGCTGCCGTTCGTGAAACTTCCGCCCGAGAAGACCCATTCCACCGAGGTTCAAAAGGCCAACGGCGATATTGTGTGCGAGGGAATCGTCCAGAGCGCCCGCGATGCCCTGGCCGCGGGCATTCCCGTGGGCCTGGGGACCGACTCGAGCTGTCCGTACGTGACGCAGTACGACATGTGGCGCGAGGTTGCCTATTTCGCCAAGTATGTGGGCGTAAGCAACGCTTTCGCCCTGCATACGGCGACGGCCGTGAACGCCCGGCTGCTGGGATTGGGCGACGAGACGGGCACCGTCGAGGTGGGCAAGTCCGCCGACCTGATCGTGGTCGACGCCAATCCGCTGGACGACCTTTCCGCCCTGCGGGATGTGCGCCATGTCATGTGCCGCGGCGCGTTCGTCGAGCGCCCGCGCGTCAAACACATCGCCGAGCTGGACGAGGAACTCGACTGGATCATGTCCCAGCCCGTTGCATAGAGCCCTCTGACGATAGGACGAAAGACGGCCCGCGACCCTCTTGGTGGGGTCGCGGGCCGTTGCGCGTCCATGGGAATGACGATGGCGAAGTGCCGTTGCGGCTTGCGAGGTTAGGACTTCGTCTCCATCTTGGCCCGGCAGCGCGGGCAGGTCACGCGGAGCTTGCCCTTGCCCTTGGGCACGGACAAGATCTGCCCGCAGTTGGGGCACTTGAGGAAACGCGAGGTCTTGCGCTCCTTCCACATCTTCTGGGCGGTGCGCTTCGCGCGCTCGTACTCGATGTTGGGAGCGGCGGAGGCAGTGGAGCCGCCGGAGGCGTTGCGACCGGCAGGGGTGATGGAACCGAGGCGTGCAACAAGGTTGCCCAGTACGGGGACGCGCTCGGAGAAGGAGCGGAACGCGTTGTTCTCGTTGCAGCGGACGGTGATGTTCTTGGAGAACGCGCGTGCGAGCGCGAGCAGCACGATCGCGAGCGCGATCCACGTCAACGGGTCGAGGTTTGCGATGGTGCCGATGAGGGCGAGCAGCATGCCTGCGCCGCCGAGCACGCAGGTGAGCTCGTCGACTCCGTAGCGGTCTTTCATGAAATCGTTCATGGGTGCCTTTCCCTGTCTGCGCCCGCTGCGCGAACGCCGTCCATGTCATGGTCTCACGGTACCCGTATCCGGGCGCCGCGCTACCACGATACCCCTATTTTGCCAGCTTCTCCACGATGGCTTCGATTTCTGCGAGCTTGGCGTCACGCTCGGCCTGCGTTCCCTGGGTGACCGCCTGTTGCACGCAGCCTCCGATGTGGGCCTTGAGGACGTCGGCGTTGATGCGTCCGATGAGGGATTGCGTTGCCATGAGCTGCGTTGAGATGTCGATGCAGTAGCGGTCCTCATCGACCATCTTCATGATGCCCTCGATCTGTCCGCGGGCGGTCTTGAGCAGGCGCATGGTTTTATCGCGGTCGGCCATCATGGGCGCTTACGCCTCCTGCACGGACAGTGCACGGAATTTCTCGCCCGCGCCGTTCACGGCCTCGGCGAGCTGTTCGGGCGTGACGTCATCGGAGCACTCGACGGTCACGGTCTGCGCCTCGTGGTCGGCGTCGGCGTCGGTCACGCCCACGACGTTGAGCAGCGCCGTTTCGACGGTGGCGTCGCAGTGGCCGCACATGAGGCCCTCGGTCTTGATGATGTAGTTCATGGTTGTTCCTCTCTCTTCGTCTCAATTGGGGCAGGCACCGATTGAGACGATTGATCGATGTGCCTGGGCTGGAAGGTCCTCAGGCGCAGGGCGTTGCCCACCACGCACAGGCTCGACAGGCTCATGGCCGCGGCGCCGAACACAGGCGAGAGCTGCCAGCCGAGCAGCGGGTAGAACACGCCGGCGGCGAGCGGGATGCCCAGCGCGTTGTAGAACAGCGCCCAGAACAGGTCCTGCTTGATGTTGCGGATGACAGCGCGGGAGAGCTCGATCGCACGCGGGACGTCCATGAGGTCGCTCTTCATGAGGATCACGTCGGCGCCCTCTTTGGCCACGTCGGCGCCCGCGCCGATCGTCAGTCCCACGTCGGCGCGTGCCAGGGCGGGGGAGTCGTTGATGCCGTCTCCCACCATGGCGACCGTGCCGCCGTCGCCCTGCAGCTCGCGCACCACGCGCTCCTTATCGGCGGGCATGACGCCGGCGATGACCTCGCTCACGCCGACTTTCGCGGCGATGGCGCGCGCGGTGGTCTCGTTGTCGCCCGTGAGCATGATGGTGCGGATGCCGAGCTTGCCGAGGGCGGCTATGGCCGCCGCGCTCGTTGCCTTGACGTCGTCGGCGACTGCGATGATGCCCACGAGCTCGCCGTTCTTGGCGAAGAGAAGCGGCGTTTTGCCCGCGCGGGCGAGTTCGTCCAGGGCGGCGCGATCGACGGCAACGCCCAGCTCGTCCATGAGGGCGGCGTTGCCGGCGGCGATCGCGTTGGTGCCCTCGCGTGCCGTCACGCCTCGACCCGGGATGGCTGCGAAGTCCTGGACGGTGCGGGCCACGATTCCCAGCTCCTCGGCCCGCGCCATGATGGCCTCCGCGAGCGGGTGCTCGCTACCGCGCTCGAGGGCGGCGGCGAGCTTCATGAGTGCCTTTTCGCTCATGGCGGGCGAGCCGTCCGCGCGGCGGGCGGGCATGACGTCTGTCACGGTCGGTTTGCCCGCGGTGATGGTCCCCGTCTTGTCGAGGACCACGGCGCGCACGCCGTGCAGCGTCTCGAGTACCTCGGCGCTCTTGAACAAGATGCCCATCTCGGCGCCGCGCCCGGTTCCCACCATGATCGCGACGGGCGTGGCGAGGCCCAGGGCGCACGGGCAGCTGATGACCACGACGGCGACGGCCGAGGTGAGGGCTTCGTTCACGTTGCCGCCCGTGGCGATGAGCCACACGACGAAGGTGACGGCGGCGATGGCGAGCACGGCGGGCACGAACACGCCGGCGACCTTGTCGGCCAGGCGTGCGATGGGGGCCTTGGTGGCGTTGGCGTCCTCGACCAGGCGGATGATGCGTGCGAGGTCGGTGTCGGCGCCCACGCGCGTGGCGCGGAAGGTGAAGGAGCCGGTGCGGTTGACGGTGGCGGCGCTCACGGTATCGCCGATGCGCTTCTCAATTGGCATGGACTCGCCGGTGAGGGCGCTCTCGTCCACGGCGGAGGAGCCCTCCAGCACCACGCCGTCGACGGGGATCGCCTCGCCCGGACGCACCAGGATGGTCTGGCCGAGCTGGATGTCATCGGCGTTGACGGTGGTTTGCGCGCCGTCCTCGCCGACGACCGTCGCAGTCTTGGGGGCGAGATCGATGAGGCGCTCGATGGCGCCGCCCGTCTTGGACTTGCTGCGCGTCTCCATGTACTTGCCCACGGTGACGAGCGCCAGGATGGTGCCCGCGCTCTCGAGGTAGAGGTTGTCCATGCCGACCATGTGCGCGGCATGCGGGTCGCCCGCGGTGAGGGCTGCCGCGATGCGGTAGATGCCGACGATCGACCAGCCGATGCTGGCTGCCGAGCCGATGGCGATGAGGGCGTCCATGGTGGGCGCTCCGTGGATGAGCGATTTGAACCCGCTGATGAAGTACGAGTCGTTGACGTAGACGATCGGTGCGAGCAGGAGCAGCTCGGTGAGCGCCACGTTCATGATGTTCTCGGGCGCTCCGAAAAACGCGGGAAGCGGCCAGCCGAGCATGTGGCCCATGCCGAGGTAGAACAGCGGGATGAGGAAGGCGATGGATACGATGAGGCGCCCACGCATGGCGCGTGCCTGGGCCTCGAGTTTTTTGGTGGGGGACTCCAGGCGCGGGGCGGCCGCGGAGGCACCGGTGCCTGCGTTGCTGCCCACCTCGACGGGGGAGGCGGCGTAGCCCGCGCGGTCGACGGCGGCGCAAATCGCATCGGCGTCGACGGCGTCCTCGTCGTAGTCGACGGCCATGGAGCCGGCGAGCAGGTTCACGGCGACGTTCGAGACGCCCTTGAGGTTGCCCACGGCGCGGTCGACATGTGCCTGGCACGCCGCACAGGTCATGCCGCGTACGTCGAATGTCTGGTGAGCCATGTGCAGCTCCTTTCGTAGCATTATCGAGTCTCAGTATACCCCACCCCCCAGGGGTATCCATGCCTGGAATGTGTATTTGGGGACGGGTGCAAATTGCACATGCGGCCAAATCGCGCATACGGCAAGCGGCCGTTGTCATTTTGCCAGGCGGTTTTGCAGCGGCGGAATGCCAATGCGAGCTATAAGCCTGTTGGGCTGATGTGTAATTTGCACCCGTCCCCAAATTGCACATCTGCAGCCCGTATACTTTCCAGCGGTGGAATCTGCTCCACGTGTTCGCGTCAATGCCGTTGGCGAACACGCTCCACCGCGCGGACCGGCCCGCGCACCACTTGTGCATATCGACCCCACAGCGCGGACGGTTTGGCGAGCGCACCCATGTCGGGTGCCGCTGCTGCCGCTTGCCGCGCGGAAATGGACCATTTTGACTTCCACCAACGTCACCGAATTCGATACGACTTCTTCCGGGGCTCCCGCCCCGTCTTTCGCCGACCTCGGCCTTTCCGAGGAGGTTCTCTCCGCCGTCGCCGACATGGGCTACACCGCCCCGACGCCGGTTCAGGCCGCCTCGATTCCGCATGCCCTCGATGGGGAGGATGTTCTCGCCGCCGCTCAGACGGGCACGGGCAAGACGGCCGCCTTCCTGCTTCCCACCATGAACAACCTGCCTCACGTGCCCCGCTCCCGCGCTCGCGGCCGCGTTGCCGCGCAGGGTCCGCTCATGCTCGTGGTCACCCCCACGCGCGAGCTCGCGCAGCAGATCGAGGAGGTCTGCCATGCGATTTGCCTCCGCACCGGGCACAAGAGCGTGACCGTGGTGGGCGGCGTGAGCTACAACCCGCAGCGCGACAAGCTCAAGCGCGGATGCGATATCCTCATCGCCACGCCCGGCCGCCTGCAGGACCTCATCAACCAGGGCGCCTGCAGTCTCGACCAGGTGCAGATCCTCGTACTCGACGAGGCGGACCGCATGCTTGACATGGGCTTTTTGCCCGACGTCCGCCGCATCGTGGGCTACACGCGCGAAGACCGCCAGACGCTGCTGTTCTCGGCGACGCTCGACGAAAAGCAGGTGGGCTCCATCACCGACCTGGTGACCGATCCCGCCCGCGTCGAGATCGCGCCCGTCACCTCCACGGCCGACACGGTTGAGCAGTACGTGCTCCCGGTGTCCCTCGAATCCAAGAACGCGCTGCTCGCGGATGTTCTCAAGCGCGAGGGGTCCAACCGCGTGATCGTGTTCTGCCGCACCAAGCACCGCGCCGACGCCTGCAGCCGCCGCCTCGCCCGTGCCGGCATCACCTGCGCCGCCATCCACGGCGACCGCAGTCAGGCCCAGCGCGAGCGCGCCCTCAAGGCCTTCCGCTCCGGTGAGTGCGACGTGCTGGTCGCCACGGACGTGCTCGCCCGCGGCATCGACATCTCCGATGTCCGCTACGTGGTGAACTTCGACGTTCCCGAGGATCCGGTCGACTATATCCACCGCATCGGTCGCACGGGCCGTGCCGGTGAGGAGGGCTGGTCGCTGACGTTCGTGACCGTTGATGATGTGGACGGGTTCTACGACATCGAGGCCCTCATGGGCAAGACCGCCGAGATCTTCGATGCCGATGGCCTTGAGCTCGGCCCTCATGCGCCCGAGGTCGATCCTGACCGCGTCCCCGCGAAGGCACCCGCCGGCAAGAAGGAGAAGAAGCGCCGCCGCAAGGCCACTGCCCGCGCGAAGGCCGAGCGTTCCAGCGGCTCCAAGCGCACCGATGTGGCCCCGAAGGCTCCCCAGGGAGCCAAGGAGGACGCTCCCAAGCCCTCGCGTCGCAAGCGCCCGGGCAAGACCCGTGTCCATGCCGATGAGGCTTCCGAGCCCGTTGAGCTCCTGACTGCGTCCGAGATTCGCGGTGAGCGCGTCAAGGCGCAGGACCGCCCCGTTTCCAAGTCGACGAAGAAGGGCGGCAGTTCCGGCGGCCTGGCCAACGGCCGCAAGCGCGAGGACGACCGTTCCCGCCCCGAGCGCTCACGCCGCGACGATCGCCGCCGCTCCGGTCGAGAGGACCACTCCGACCGTCCGCGTTCCGACCGCGGCGACTCCGCTCGCAATCGCGGTGTTCGCTCCGGTCGTGATGCCTGGTGCAATTACGATGAGCCCTCCGACCGCCGAGGCCGCGGCGGCCGTGGTGGTCGAGGCGGTCAGCCCGGGAATTCCGCACGAGGGGGTCGTGGCAGCTCCTACGAGCAGTGCTCCGGTGCCCCGCGCTCCGGCCGCCGTCCGGGGGACCGTGGCGGGCGCAGGTAGCGTAAGCGGTAGCCGCCGACGGCGCTCGGATTCTTGCGAGTCCGTCCGTTGAGACGACGATAATTGGTATAGGCACCCCTCCCACCATGATGGGCTCTTCATGGTGGGAGGGGTGCTTTTCGCATATTGGGGCTGAACGGCCAATCTTTTGAGCTGCGTATTTCAGATGCATCGGGTCTCGTTCGGGAACCCATTCGGATATGTTTGCGACATCCTTCAGGGACACTGCCGCCATGTTCGTCTCGGGGCCTTCTCCATGCGGTCACGCTCGTAGCCTGATGGTGATGCGAACGGACGAGGCGAAAGGAGCGCCCATGGCGGACCCGGCTGAGATCGAGAGGGAAGTCGCCCAGATGGCGGAGTATTGGGGCGAGCGAAGGGAGGGGTGGAGGGATGCGGCCGCCGACGAATTCGAGCGGATTGTCATGCCTGCGTGCCTATACGGTCCCGAACAGGATTTTCGGCGACTCCAGATGGTCAATATGTGCTTCACCGAATGGGTTCTGTTCGAGCGTCCATTGCGTGAAGGCAAGACGCCCCTGCAGCTGTATGTCGAAACGCCGCCTGAGGGCACTTCCGAATCCACGGTTGACCACCTGAGGCAGATCGATGAGACGCAGCTCTTTGCGCGCTTCGCCATACTCGATAAGGACCCGGAGACCAGTCGGGCGATGCTGCTCGATGTGGGAACTGACCGTCGCTATGAGGTGTGCGATGGCGCGTTGTGCAAGAATGCGCGCTGGAGAAATGGGACCATTGCGGAGCGCATCGCGTGCGTGGACGGCCTGTGGCAAGTGATCGGACAAGTTCACCTGTACGATCGGGCCGACCCTGATGCGACTCGCGTAGATGGGCCGGGAGCCCTGCATCCGGATGACCTGCGTGCGGAGGACATGTGCGACGCAGGTTTGTTCCTGCGCTTGGTGCGAGACGTCCTCGGTGTCGATGGACGATACGCCCCCACGCTTTCCATGGTATCGGTGGAAGGGGATGCGAGATAAGGCGCGAAATGCCTGTTATGTGAAACCCTCGAGCGGTTTTCATGGGGTGTGTGTGAGGGTGTTCGTCGGATGGTACGGTTCTGCGGATTATCTGTGCCACCTGCTCGTTTGGAGTTAGTTCATGCCCGTTCGCATCATCACGGATTCCGGTTCTGAGTACAAGTCGTCCGACCATCCCGCCCTCGAGGTCCTGCCGCTGACGGTCGCGTTTGGCGACGATGTGTACCGTGAGGGCGTGGACATCACGTACGACCAGTTTTACGAAATGCTCGCCGAGCGCGAAGAGTTTCCCAACACCGGCCAGGCGACGCCGTTCCTGTTCCAAGAAGCCCTCGAGCGCGCCCGCGAGGCGGGCGAGGACGTGGTGATCATTACCATGTCCAGCCGCCTGTCCGGTACGTACCAAAATGCGTGCATGGCGGCTGCCGCCGCCCGTGAGGCGGGGCTCGAGACCGTTCGTGTTGTCGACAGCTTGAACATGACGCTCGGCGAGCGGATCGTCGTGCAGTACGCGCTGCAGCTGGTTGACGAGGGACTTGGGGCCAATGAGATCGCCGATGCCCTGGAGGCGTCGGTGCCCCGTGTGCACATCTTTGGTTTGGTGGACACCCTCGAGTATCTGAAGCGCGGCGGGCGCATCTCCGCCGCCGCAGGTACGGTGGGCGAGCTGCTGTCCATCAAGCCCGTGATCACCGTGACGGATGGAGAGGTCATCGTGCTGGGCAAGGCACGCGGTTCGAAGAGGGGCCGCACCTTGCTGCATCAGGAGATCGAGAAGGTCGGCGGTATCGACTTCGACATGCCCGGAGCGTTGGGCTATTCGGGCCTTTCGGACAAGACGCTCCGCAAGTACCTCGAGGAGTACCGCGATGTGTGGGAGGGCGGCATCGCCGAAGAGGATCTTCCGATCTCCCAGGTCGGAGCTGCAATCGGCGTCCACGTGGGCCCCGGTGGCATTGCGGTCGCCTTCTTCTCCCGCGCCTAGGTACCGTCCTCGACAATATGAATGTCTGGTGATGCCGCGAGATAGCGGTACACTTTCGCGGAAACTGTTCATTAAGTACCCTGAAAGGGGATATGATGGCTGTCCGCATTATCACCGATTCCGGTTCTGATTGCCTGCCGGGCGAACATCCGAATCTCGACGTCCTGCCGCTCTCCATTGCTTTTGGCGAGACAACCTACAGCGCCGACGTAGACCTCACGCGCGAGCGTTTTTACGAGCTGCTCGTCGAAGGCGATGAGTTCCCGACGACTGGCCAGGTCAATCCCTATGCATTTTCGCAGGCGATCTCCCGCGCCCAGGAGGCGGGCGACGATGTGGTGATTCTGGCGCTTTCGAGCAAGCTGTCCGGTACGCATCAGAGCGCCGTCACAGCCGCCTCACAGGCCGATGGGTCCACGGAGGTGCATGTCGTTGACACCAAGAGCGTGACCGTCGGTCAGCACATCCTGGTCGATTACGCGCTCCGTTTGGCCGAAGAGGGCCGCTCGGCAGCCGAGGTCGCCGCTGCTGTCGAGGCCGCCGCTGACCGCGTCTGTTTGGTCGCCCTGCTCGACACCCTCGAGTACCTGAAGCGCGGTGGCCGCATTTCCGCCGCTGCTGGCACTCTGGGGGAGATGCTCTCCATCAAGCCGGTCATCACCGTCGCCGACGGCGAGGTCGCGATCCTGGGCAAGGCCCGTGGCTCCAAGAACGGCCGCAACTTGCTGCGCCAACAGCTCGAGAGCGCGGGCGGCATTGATTTCGATATGCCCGTCATGGTCGGCTACACCGGTCTTTCCGATAAGCTCCTGCGCAAGTACCTCGAGGACAGCCGCTCCGTGTGGGAGAGCGGCATTGCCGAGCAGGACATTCCCTCGGTCATGGTCGGTGCGACAATCGGTACGCACGTCGGCCCCGGCGCCATTGCGGTGGCGTACTTCAAGAAGGCATAGCGCCCTTTCAGATGACGTCGCTTTCGCGGTCCTCGCTTTCGGTTGGGATGATCCGGGCCGAGAGCGAGGGCCGTTTTACCATTCTTTTGAGGAGGGTGGCGGAGCCGCCCGCGCCTGCTAGCGGTAGAATGGAGATGTTCGTGCATGCAGTCATTTAAGGAGGACGCACATGGCGATTTCCGCTCCCATCGATGCAACCAAGACCCCTGCGTGGGCGGCTCTTCAGAAGCACCACGACGAGCTCGTGGAGAAGGGCATCAGCCTGAAGGATTGGTTTGCCGCCGATCCCGATCGCGTTGAGAAGCTCAGCTATCGTGCCGGTGACCTGTACTTCGACCTGTCCAAGAACCTCGTCACCGATGAGACGCTCAAGCTGCTCGTGGACTTGGGTCGCGCTTGCGGCGTCGAGGAGCGTCGCGATGCCATGTTCTCCGGCGAGCATATCAACACCACGGAGGACCGTGCCGTCTTGCACACCGCCCTCCGCCGTCCCGCCAGCCAGAAGGGCGAGCTCATCGTCGACGGCCAGGATGTCGTTGCCGATGTTCACGAGGTCCTCGATCGTATGTACGCCTTTGCCGATCGCGTTCGCTCCGGTGAGTGGAAGGGCGTCAGCGGTAAGAAGATCGAGCACGTGGTCTCCATTGGCATCGGCGGTTCCGACCTCGGTCCCGTTATGGTCTACGAGGCCATGAAGCCCTATCTCGATGCCGGTATCGATTGCCGTTACATCTCCAACATCGATCCGAACGACATGGCCGAGAAGGTGCGTGGCCTCGATGCCGAGACCACGCTCGTCATCATCGTCTCCAAGACGTTCACCACGCTCGAGACGCTCACCAACGCCCGTGAGGTCAAGGCTTGGATGCTCGAGCAGCTCCGCGCTTGTGGGGCCGTCGACGGCAGCGCCGAGCAGGATGCCGAGGCTATTCGCCGTCATTTCGTGGCCGTTTCCACCGCCCTGGACCTCGTCGCCGATTTCGGCATCGACCCTGAGAACGCTTTCGGCTTCTGGAACTGGGTCGGTGGCCGCTACTCCGTCGACTCCGCCGTCGGTCTGTCGCTCATCATCGCCCTTGGGCCCGAGCGCTTCCAGCAGTTCCTGGCGGGCTTCCGCGCTATCGATGAGTACTTCGAGAGCACGCCGCTCGAGGAGAACGTCGTCGCGCTCATGGGCCTCATGAACGTCTGGTACGTCAATTTCTTCGGCGCTGACACGCATGCCGTGCTGCCCTACACGCAGTACCTGCACCGTTTCCCGGCCTACCTGCAGCAGCTCACCATGGAGTCCAACGGCAAGCACGTCCGCTGGGACGGCACGCCCGTCACGTGCCACACCGGCGAGGTCTTCTGGGGCGAGCCCGGCACCAACGGCCAGCACGCGTTCTACCAGCTGATGCACCAGGGCAGCGTCGTGGTTCCCGCCGATTTCATCGCCTTTGCCAACACCTCCAACCCCTTCGTCGATGAGGGCCAGGATGTGCACGAGCTGTTCCTGGGCAACTTCCTCGCTCAGACCAAGGCCCTTGCATTTGGCAAGACGGCCGATGAGGTCCGCGCCGAGGGTACGCCCGAGCAGATCGTCCCCGCCCGCGTGTTCGAGGGCAACCGTCCCACGACCTCCATTTTCGGCGACACGCTGACCCCGTTCGCCCTCGGTGAGCTCATCGCCGTGTACGAGCACATCACGTTCGTCCAGGGCACCGTTTGGGGCATCGACTCCTACGATCAGTGGGGCGTCGAGCTCGGCAAGCAGCTCGCCAAGCAAATCACCCCGGCGTTCCATGACGACGAGGCGCTGGGCCAGCAGGACGCCTCCACCAAGGCTCTGATTGAGTTCTATCGCGCGACGCGCAGGTAGGCAATCGGCTCCGAATCCGTTTTGCAATGAGGCCCCGGGTGCGCCGGGGCCTCGTTTGTTTTGCAAAGAGCAGCTTAATCTCCGAGCGCCCGCAACAAGATATTCCGAACCGCTTTTTCGCAGGTGACGGGGTACAGGCAACGGGCGCTCTCGACGCCGTCATATTCGACGACGCGCTCGATGATGCCGAGTTTTGCTCCGTGCGGGGTGACGTGCCAGCCATCTGCCCGTCGTTCGATTAGGCCGCCCTCTTGAAGCAGCTTGTTCGCTTGATGGGAACGCATCTTGGGGAAGACGCCCGCGCCCGTCCAGTCGTCGAGGACCTTCTGCAGATAACGCGCCTCGCTTTGCGGACTTGCTTTGACGAGTGCCGATGCGCCCTCGCGTACGAGCGCGGCGATGCTACCTCGCTCGGGTAGGGCGTGCGAGCCGGTGTCGAAGGAAGGGGCAAGCGTCGGTCCGCTCTCCGTGCCATGGGCCATTTGGAGGTCGATCAGTTCGTCAATGGTTGTGAAGGGCCTGACATGTGGCTGGTCGTGGCCGATGGCGGTGGCGATGAGTTCGGTTTCTGCCGCCGTGGTGCCGTTGGTTGCCAGGCGCAGCATCGCGAATGAGAACATGCCTGAGCCGCTTCCGGCCAACGCGGTCCTCGCATTGCCTTCGATCACTTGACCGCCCATATCGCGCACGATCGAGTTCTTGCAGCGGAGGCGGCGCCGACGCTGGGCGAGCGCCCTTTCGCCGTCATTCGGGATTTCGGGGCTTGTGTGGCGGTACCGGCCGTCATCGATCTCGATGCACAGGACGATGCGCATGGTTTGTTTGTTGTAGATCACGAAGTCGAATCGTTCCTCACGTCTAGTATCGCCATGTTGGATGAAAGCCTTCTTGTCGGTGGCGTGGAACTCTTCGTCGTCAGTCAGGCGGCGGGAGAGCGCACGAGGGGAGAAGCAGCTTGAGAGCGCGACGCCGCGCGCGACGGCGAGGCCGCGGCCGGCGAGATCGACGCTCTCCAGGGCGTTGCATAGGGCAAGCTCGGCGGCCGAGTCTTCATTGCCGACGTATGTCCGAATGGCCGGAATCTCGTCGAACGCCGAGACGAGGGACGACCGATGGAAGCCGTAGGCATAGTTGCTGATGGGGAACCCCCGCTCGCCCGTGAACGCATCCGATGCGGGGTCCATGCGTCGGCGGGCGTAGTCGATGAGTTTCTGCAAAAAACGCTCTCGTTGTTCACGTTCGACTCGATCGCGCGTGGAGAGGGTCTGCGCTGCGCCACCGGGCGATGGCGGGATATACGTACCGGTGAGTGCAAGCTGCGTTTCTTTGGACATGAGGTCGGTCGAGCAGATGACCACGAGTTCGTCTTTGGCTCGTGAGACCGCCACGTTGATGATCGACCGCCCCTGCGACCAGGGCCAATCCCAGTCCCCGTCCTCTACGGGGAGAAGATACACGGCGTTGTATTCCTGTCCCTGCGTCTTGTGGATCGTCAGGCCGGTCTTTTCCCATGAATCAACGGCCTCGGCCTCGTCGGCGTGGAAGAGGCGCTCGATTGCGGCCGCTCCCTCCGTGTCGACGAGGCGGTCGTAGAGAGCTTCGAGCTGGCCGCGGAACGGGGACACGATGCGCACGGAGAAGCTCGGGTCCGTCTCGAGTCGGGCGCGCAGACCCGGCC
Source organism: Collinsella intestinalis (assembly GCF_902364775.2). GTDB lineage: Bacteria > Actinomycetota > Coriobacteriia > Coriobacteriales > Coriobacteriaceae > Collinsella. Next base: position 600,394 of record NZ_CABJEU020000001.1, read on the forward strand.
ACTCTTCGTGCATGAAGATCTCTATCTGCTTGCGGTTCTCCTTGCTCGATTGCGGGACGCCGCGCTTGGCCTTCCGTTCCGAAGCTTCTTTTGCGTTTCGGCGGTCGTGTCGATGCGGCTCCCAATAATCGCCCTCGAACCAGCGGATGCGGATGGGTGTTTGCACGGACCTGTCATAGGCCGGGGTGCGCACGACGAGACCCTCCCCACGGGGCGCGTAAATCTCCTCACTGCAAAAGCCGATGATGCCGGGATGGCACCTGAAATGCTCGTTGAGAAAGGTATGCGGTGCGCCGATCGGCTCGAAGACGGCCTGCGCGGACGCCAGGATGCTCATTCCGTCGCCGGTCGTCACATCCTGCAGGGCATAGGGCGATTTGCGGCCCGGAACGGGAATGCCGGCTTCCTCGGCGCCGCGTGCGGCGGCTTCTGCGGCGTTTGCGTGGTAGACGGGTGGGAGCTGCTCGACATCGCCGACGAGCACCACGCGCCGGGCACTGCTCATCGCGAGCAGGGCAAGTGCGGGCGCACACTGGGACGCTTCGTCCATGATCAGATAGTCATAGCGGAACACGTCGCCGTCGTTGAAGCATTTCTTGAGGGAGTGGATGGTGCTTGTGATGAATGGGCGTTCGCGAAGGAATTCGGAAGCGGTGAGGGCGGGTTCCCAGCCCCCGGTGTCGTGGTGCTCGTTACGGCGAGCCTCCGAATCGTCCCTGACGTCGAACTGCGGTCCCTGTGGACGTTCCTCGTTCCAGGACCGGCGATTCTCGAGCTTGCCCAAGGCGGCGTAGGAGTTGAAGATGCGACGGCGGTTGGGCTCCCGGCCCTCATCCGCCGCCGCATATCCGGCGACTTTCTTGGAGATGTTTGCAATGGCCTCGCCGTTGGTGGACACGACGGCGACGGTCGCGCCGCGTGCGATCATGCAGGAAACCATGTTGAGGATGGTCTCGGTTTTGCCGGTTCCAGGAGGGCCCTGGACGAGCGAGATGTCGGATTCGAGTGCGCGACGGACGGCGAGTCTTTGGCGATCGTTCATCCCATAGGGGCCCTCGATGAGCGCCGCGTCGATCTCGGCGTCGGTCGCCTCGCCGAAGGTCAGCCCGTCTTGCGCCGCTCGGTCCCCCAGATACGCGCGGCAGACGGTGTTCAGGTTTTCCGCGGATGTGAGCCCGGGCGATCCGTCGGCTGCCGGATCGCGATAAAACCAATCGATCTCCCATGGAGGGGTCTTTCCTCCCTCGCCGTTGGGGAAGCTCGACGCGTGCGCGGCGACGCGGAGGTATGAGAGGTTGTTCGAGAAATCGGACATGGTCGCCCCCATGTGAATTTGGGTGCCGTGGCAGGCTCGGGTCGATCAGAACTCAATTGTAGTGTCTTGCAGGGACGAACTCGGCGTGTAGTCGAACGGCGCGGCGTCGATTTCCAATGCGTTCGCTCCGTGCTCCAGCGTGACGGCCATGTCGTGCAGGGGATGGTCGGCCACCTCGTAGCGGCGGACGAGCTCACCGGGCTTGCCGCGCAAAAACAGCCAGGAACGGTCGAGTGGGGTGGCGAGCAACGCGCTGACCGGCTTGTTTGCACGATCGGAGAAGTATCGCGCGCTGGCGGTGTCCTGGAATGCCAGGACGAGCTGCGTGTCGCAGTTGCCGATGATCGTGTTGGCGCCCTCCTCGCCATATCGGGCTGCGAGCTGGCTCGTGGTCTGGCACAACATAGTGCACCAGATGTTCTTGCTGCGTACCACCGAGATCGCCTGCTCGAAGTTGGGGATGTGGAAGTTGCCAAAGTCATCGAGGAACATGCGGACGGGGACGGGCAGCGAGCCGCTGGGCATGGCATCGGCTTCCCTGCCGAGCGAGATGAGCGCTTGGGTCAGGAAGAGGTTGGTGAGTGGGTCGAGCGAACGGTCCATGTCGCTGAGGGTCACGAAGAGCGCTGTGGGCTCGTGGCCCATGCGGGCGAAATCGACCTGGGGGCTATGCGTGTACAGGGCGCGAGCGGTATCGAAGCTGAGGCACATGACCTTCTCCGCGATGATGCCGATGATACTGGCATTCATCTTTTCCGCGCCCATCGTGGCGCGGTAGCGCAGGTACGCCGAGGCGCAGAAGCTTGTCGGGTCGCAGGCGATCACCTCGTCGAGCAGGGCGAAGGTGCCGCCGTCTCCCAGGGAATCCACCAACCGAACAACCGATTCGAAGGTCTGCTCGGCGGCGGGCAGCTGTTCGACGGCGTAGGCGACGAGGCAAGACAGCAGGTTGGCCGCCGCTCGGTCCCAGAAGGGCTGGGCGAGGTCCTCCGCGGGGCAGATCGCCGTTGCGACCGAGAGGATGTCCTGCTGTGAGGGCCTGCCGCTCGCGGCGTCCCGGCGGATGAAGGCGAGTGGGTCGTAGCCGACGGGCGAGGCACAGCGAGGGCAGGCGGCATCCATGTTCGAGAAGTTGATGTTCTGCACGACATAGCCATGGGAGCGCAGCAAGGGGCCCATTTCGCGACAAAGCTGCCCCTTGGTGTCGAGCACGATGAAGCTCGCGTTCATCTGCATCAGGTTGGGCTTGAGCACGTGGCGCGTCTTGCCGGCGCCGGAGGGGCCGATGACGAGCATGTTGTTGTTGATGCGGGTGGTCCAGGTGTCGGTGTCGAGGGTGCGACCCGAGGCGAGGATGGTCGGATTGGAGGTGGGAAGTGCGGTTCGGCTCATGGTTAGAGCTCCTTTCGGGATTCGATGATGCGGGTGGCAAAGCCGAGGTCGAGTGCGCGCTCGGCTTCCAGGTAGGTGTCCTTGCAGGTGAGGGATTGAATGCGCTTGAGCGTGAGCCCCGAGCGCTCGGCGAGGATGGTGTTGAGCGTCTTGCGCCGTTCCATGAGACGCTTGCTCGTCTCCTGAAGGGCGAGCGCGGAGCCACCGGCGCCCTGTGGAATGAGGGGGTCGTGGATCATGAGGGATGCGTGCGGGTACATCTCGCGCTCGTCTCCTGCCATGAAGATGATCGAGCCCATGGATGCAGCGAGGTCGCTGCAGACCGTGCGGATGGGGCAGGACACCGATCGCAGCACGTCGTAGATGGCGAGTCCCGGACCCACCTGCCCGCCGGGGCTGCTGACGAAGAGGGTGATGGGGGAGGAGGGGTCCTCTCGTTCGAGGAACAGCACGTGTTGGCACAGGGCGCTCGCCATTAGGGGCTCGATCTCGCCGGAGATGACGAGGGTGCGTTCGCGCAGTAGCTCATCGTAGATACTCGTGCGCTCGATTCCGCGGCTCGTCTCGCGGAGGATGGAGGGGGCGGTGTCGAAGACGGTCATGGGTTTTCCTTTCGATAGGAGGGTAATCGGTTCGTGTGGCGGTGCTCGAGACCGCCATCTAGCTGGACGTGGTCCTCGGCTTGTCGCGCAGCCGCTGTTCTAGGACGCTCGGCGCCCGTCGTGGCGCTTCCTCGATGTCGAGCGCCCCGCATTCGAAGAGCGCTGCGAGGGGCCTGATGAAGAGGCTCCGAATGGCCTGGGCGCGATGTGCGGGGTTTCGGGCCCCGCGGTCATACGATGCCGTGTCCACAAGCTCGGGAAGGCATTCGTAGATGAACAGGAAGGCGTCGCCGCATCGCCTGTTGTAGGCGGCCGCATAGGCGTCTTGCATCGCCGCCGCCTTTCCGCCGTTTTCCATGAGTAGCGCTGCGCAAACGGTGTAGAAATCGTCGGCGTCGAGTGTGGCGAATCGGAAGAGCGCGTCCACGGCTGCTCTCGGACCCGAATAGCGCAGGCTGCTGGCATTGAGCCGTGCGGAGTCGAAGTGCTTGAATGCGCAGGCGTTCGTCGAGTAGCGGGGGATCCACGAGAAGGGGAATTGTCCCGCCGCACTTCGACGTGCGGACTCCCCGATTTGCTCGATCGGGGCGTACAACTGCTCGGTCGTTTGCCTGAGCGCACGGTGGAGCTCCGCACAGTCGTCTTCATCCGTCTCTATCAGCCGCCAGGCCCGCTCGAGCCTCCAGCAGACCGACGCGATGCCGGGTCCGCGCACTCCCTCCGTGCCAGGGGAGCTGGGGGTCCGGCCGTTGTCGATAGTCGCGACGCGCCGCATCACCTCTGCGGCGAGCGGGTCGTTTTGGAGGAAAAAACCGATTTCGAGACGACAGAAATCAAGGACGGCGCGCTTGGCGAGGGTGGGGCTGCATCGATGGTCGACGATGGCGGCGAGGCGCCCATCGAGGGACAGTTCGCCATTCTCTTGCAGGAAATCTGCGAGCGTCCACTCGTGGAACTCGTGATCGGTCGGGCTGAACATGCTGCTTCCTTTCCAGCGCCGGGCGGGCGCCAGGTCAATGTTGCGCACGGCAGTGGGCCGTCGTGCGGCGAGCGACAGGTAGGCGAAATCGACATGGCAATGCCGATGGCCTATAGCAGATCTCCCAATTTGATTGTGATGGTGTTAGTGAAACGACTCATACGCTCAAACTGCTCTCGTGCTACTCGTGACTGTCAGGCTCAAACATCTCTTACGCTAAAACAGTGGCGGTGCCACTTCGGGTGCAAGCCCACTGTACTTGCTCCCCGCCGGAAGCGCAAGGCACTTTTTCAGATGGAACATGAGGCGACTGGCCAGCGTATATATGACCTTATATAACGTCTACCGATGTATTTCGACCGTTCACAGGTAAGCTACGCTCTTCTTTGAGAGCAGAACGTTACATGACGTTATAGTGCATAACGTCATGTAACGTTCTGCTTACGAGAGGGGTAACACCATGGCGGAACTCGAGAAGGTCCAGCTTCTTAACTTCGATATCGACCAGTACCTGAAGGACGGCGACGCCACCGTGGCGGCCTGCGCCCAGGCCAAGGCGGTCGCCGACGAGATTCACGAGCAGGGGTATGAGAACATCTTCCTGCTGGGCATCGGCGGCACCTATGACGAGCTCGACATGGTCCGCTACTTCATGAAGAAGTACTCCGAGGTCGAGGTTCACCTGGTCAACGCCGCCGAGCTCAACGTGATGGGCGACAACCGCCTCAAGAAGGACTCCGTCGTGGTCACCGCCTCCGCTTCCGGCGACACCAAGGAGATCGTCAAGGCGGTCGAGAACATTACCGCCCAGGGCATCCGCGTCGTCGCCTTCACTCGCGAGGACACACCGCTCGGCAAGCTCGCGACCACGGTCATCTCCGCTCCCGTCGCCACCGGCCGCTGCGACTTCACCTACCTGCTGTTCCAGGCCTTCGCCCTGCGTCTGTTGAATCTTCGCGGCGATTTCGACCGCTATGACGACTACATGGCCCAGACCAAGAATCTCTTCCAGGATCTCGTCGACATTCGCATCAAGTTCGAGCCTAAGGCCGAGCAGATCGCGAAGCAGTTCGCCGAGGAGCCCTACACGATCTTCATCGCGTCCGGTGCCCTGTGGGGCGAGAACGTTCTGTTCTCCATGTGCGTTCTCGAGGAGATGCAGTGGATCCGCACCCGTGCCGTCACGTCCGCCGAGTTCTTCCACGGCACTCTCGAGCTCGTCGAGCCCGGCGTGCCCGTGATCATCACCAAGGGTGAGGATGAGTGCCGCGAGCTCGACAACCGCGCCGAGGTGTTCTGCAAGCAGTACACCGACAAGCTCGCGGTCATCGACACCGCTGAGTACGCCGTCTCCGGCCTGGACGACGAGTTCCGCCCGCTGGTCTCCCCGATGATCGCCGCCGCGACGCTGCACGAGCGCCTCTCCAAGCACTACGAGCGCATCACGAAGCACAACCTGGCCTATCGTCGCTACTACCGTCAGTTCGCGTACTAAGCGCGTTCCGTCTTGTCAAACGGGATGCCGGTCGTGGAGGCGCCGACCTCGCCCCACGACCGACGTCCATCCATGAGCCGTCGCCCTCTCGCTGGTGGCGAAGGCGGCGGCATTTCAAATGAGAAGGGAGACGACAATGGTCGTGCAAGCTTTGCTCGTCGGCCTCGTCGCGGCGTTCGGTACGCTCGACACGGCGCTCGGCACGAGCATGATCCAGCGCCCGATCGTCCTCGGTCCACTCGTCGGCCTCGTGTTGGGCGATTTGCAGACCGGCCTGGTGATCGGTGCCAATCTCGAGCTGCTCTTCATGGGCGCTATCTCGGTCGGTGCCTACATCCCGCCGGATGTCATTACTGCGGGAACCCTGGCGACTGCGTTCGCCATCACCACGGGCTCCGGTCTCGAGACCGCCTATGCCCTCGCGATGCCCATCGGACTCGCCGCGCTGGGCATCAAGAACTTCTTCTACGCCATCACCCCTATGTTCCTGCAGATCGCAGATAAGGGCGCCGAGGTCGGCGACGACGGAAAGATCAAGCTCACGTACGTGCTCATCGGCATGGTCGGAAAGACGATTTGGACCTTCACGTTGACCTTCCTGGCCTTCTATTTCGGTTCGGATGCCGTCACCGCCGTCCTCGATATGGTTCCTGATTTCGTCTTCGACGGCATGGGCATCGCCGCTGGCATCCTTCCCGCCATGGGCTTCGCCATGCTCATGCGCATGATCGTGAACAAGAAGCTCGTCCCGTTCTTCGTACTGGGCTTCGCGCTCGCCGCTTACCTGAACCTGTCCGTCCTGGCCGTCGCTATCCTGGCCGTGGTGATCGCCATCGAGAAGATCGACCTCTTCGGTGACGCTCCCGCCGCCGCGACCGCCGGTATCGCTGGAGGCGATGACGATGACTTCTAAGCCCGAATCCACGCAGGGTGACACCATCACCAAGAGCGACCTTACGCGCATGGCCGTGAATCCGGGCGCGCTCGGCATGGAGTACTCCTGGAACTACCCCAAGCAGATGAGCATCCCGTTCTGCATGATGCTCACGCCGCTGCTCAAGAAGATCTACCGTGACGACCCCGAGGGTTATGCCGCCGCGCTCACCCGTCATCTCGAGTTCTTCAACATCACGATGTATTTCGCCCCGTTCGTGGGCGGCGTGGTGGCCTCGATGGAGGAGCGCGTCGCGAAGGGCGAGATGGAGCCCGAGACCATTAGCTCGGTGAAGGCCGCGCTCATGGGTCCGCTGTCCGGCATCGGCGATTCTCTGTTCCTGGGCACGCTGCGCGTGATCGCCGCCGCCGTCGGTGTCGGCCTGTCGCTCGCGGGCAACCCCCTCGGCCCGATCGCCTTCCTCGCGATCTACAACATCCCGGCGTTCCTCACGCGCATCATCGGCGCGCAGAAGGGCTATGAGCTCGGCGTGTCGTTCCTCACCGCAGCGCAGGAGAGCGGCCTCATGAACAAGGTCATCCATGCCGCGGGCATCGTGGGTATCATGGTCCTCGGCGCCATGACCGTGTCCATGACGTCGGTGTCGATTCCCATAGAGTTCGGTTCGGGTGAAAGCGTCCAGACCATTCAGTCCGTGCTCGACAGCATTATGCCCGGCACGCTCGCTCTGATTGCGCTTGTGCTCTACTATGCCGCCCTCGCCAAGAAGGCGAACCCCATGCTGCTCATCGTCATCACGATGATCGTGGGCATCCTGGGCGCGTTCACGGGTGTTTTGGCATAGCTTCGGCAAAAAAACCTGTTGAATTACGTGGGGGCCCGGCTGATCGCATGATCGGCCGGGCCTTTGCTTGCTATGATGATTAAAGATATTAAGACGTATGCTGATGATTTGGTCTGCATGCACCGATAGGGGAGGGATGAAGATGGCTGGAAAGTTGACGGGGGATTCGGCGACGCCGCTGTACCAGCAGGTCGCGAACGATCTGCGCGATGCGATCGTGAACGATGTCTACCATGTCGGCGCCCGCATCCCCACGGAACCCGAGTTGAGTCGTCTGTACGACGTGAGCCGCATCACCATCCGCAAGGCCATCGAGCTTCTCGTCGAGGAGGGACTTCTCGTCAAGCGACAGGGAAAGGGGACCTTCGTCCGCGAGGCCCAGGTGGTGCCGACGGTCCACGACGACCGCAGGACCGCGCTCAACGGCTTTTCCGCCTCGTGTCGCCAAAACGGACTGGAACCCGGTTCGAGGTTGCTCCGCCGTGAGGTGATCGACGTCCCGAGTGCGGCCCGCGAGTTTTTCGGTGACGAGACGCGGGTGATTGCCATCGACCGCGTTTGCATGGCGGACGGCACTCCCATCATGGTCGACCACTGCCTGTTCGCACGGGAGGGGCACGAGTTCCTCGAGACCGCCGAACTTGAGAACGCCTCGATCTTTGATCTCATTCGCAATGCGACTGGTCAGTGCCCCCATCGCGACAGCGCCCAGATGCTCAGTATCCAGCTCGCCGACGAGCAGGTCGCCCATGCGCTCTCCGTCCCGGTGGGGGAGCCGCTCTTCAGCCTGGAGGGCCTGTATCGCGATCAGGACGGGAATCCGTTGTACGCGGGCAAGCAGCTTATCATCGGCTCACGCTACACGTTCTCCATGTGATGCGCAGCCGGACTTCAGTATACGTCTACGGATAATTTAATACCACTCAAGGATTATTCAGCTGAGAGAACCCGCATGGCCGTATAGTCGAGCATGCGGGTTCATTTATGCGCGCCACGCGTGCCAGATATAAGGGGGCTGCGTCCCATGAGCAACGCCAAGCCGACTATGGAAACCTATATCGAGATGTCGCCTCGGGTGTTCGAGGAGAACCTCACCCGCGTAGATGCCCTTGTGGGCGGCCTGGTCGAGCGCTATGCGCGCCGTGGTTTGCGCGACCTGCGCTTCGTCGCGTCTGGATCCTCGTACAACTCCTGTGTGGCCGCACGCCCCTTCGCCGAGCGCGTCCTGGGCGTTCGGGTGGACGTCTTCACCCCGTCGCGCTATCTCGATGAACTCGAGCGCCTGGATGTCACGGCGTCCGATGCGTTCGAGGTCTTTGTCTCGCAGAGCGGTTGCAGCACGAACATCATCGAGGCGGTGTGCGCCGCGCGCTCGCGGGGGCATGAGACGGTGGCCCTCACGGGCAACGTCGAGGCCGACCTGCGCGACGAGGTCGACGCGATCTTCGAATACGGCGTGGGAAACGAAACGGTCGGGTTCGTGACCATGGGCGTGCTCACGCTCATGGAGTTCATCGCGCTGTTCAGCCTCGCGACAGCCGAGGCCCTGGGGGCGATCGACGGTGATGGGCGGTCGGCGTGGATGGGGCGCCTTTCCGAGGTTCCCGACATGCACCGCGAGATGCAGCGGCGGGCGCATGCCCTCATGGACGCGGATCGTGAGGTGTTTTTGGCCCCCGGACATGCGTTCATGTGCGGTGCGGGCGCCGCCTACGGCATCGCGTTGGAGGGCGCGCTCAAATGGCAGGAGACGCTCAAGGCTCCCGCCATCGCGTTGGAGCCCGAGGAGTACATCCACGGTCCCAATATGCAGCTGACCCCGCGCTCGACGGCGTTCTTCCTCGATCCGTGCCTCGCGCCCGGCCGTACACATGAGATTTACCGAGCGACCCGCGCGGTGACGGACCACGCTTATCTTTTGGCCTGCTACGGCATCGAGGATGGCGATGCGAACGCGATATGCCTCGAGCGGGATGTGGAGCCCGAGGTGGCCCCGTTCGTCCTGCTGCCCGCCGTCCAGGTGTTCGCCGGCCGCGCCATGCGCGAGCTGGGCTGCGAGCCCTGCCATCCACTGTTCGACCGCTTCGAGAAGGTCGTGAGCTGCAAGACGGAGGACTATGAGGAGATCTGCAAGGAAAAGCTCGCCCGGGCCGGCTTTGCCGAGTAGCGGACCTCAATTGAGGGACAGTCCCTAAATTGAGGTTCTTGGAATCGAAGGAGGGGTGCGCCGATGGAGGGCGTGAGCACGACCTACGATGACCGTCGCGCGTTGCGCGGTGTGTTCTGCCTGTTCGGCACTGCGGTGTGCTGGAGTTTCATGGGGATCCTCACCAAATGGAATACGCAGTCTCCGTTTCTCATCGGCGGGGTGACCTCCACGATTGTGCTCGTGTTCACGCTCGTGGTGGCGCGTCCGCAATTGAGGTTCAGCCCGCTCATCGTGGGCGTCGGGCTTGCGTCGTTTTTCACCGGCCTGACCTTTCGCTATGCCAACCAACTCACCACCGTGGGAAACGCGATAGTACTCCAGTACACGTCCATGATCTTCGTCATCGTGTACCAGAGCTTGGCTGAGAGGCGCATGCCCGCGCTACGTCACGTGCTGGTCGTACTGGGCGCGTTCGCGGGGATGGCTCTGTTCTTTATGGGGTCGCTCTCGGCAGAGGGCATGCTCGGAAATCTCCTGGCTATCGCGTCGGGGGCGTCGTTCGGCTTGCAGTTTTACCTCAACTCGCGCCCCGGCGCCGCTCCTCTCGTGTCCTCTTTGGTGGCGAGCGTCTGCTCGATGGTGCCGCTGCTGTTCATGTTCGACCGCCTGCCGCAGGTGAGCCCGGCGGAGTGGGGCTACATGGCTGCGAGCGGCGTGTTTTGCAGCAGCTTCGCGAACATCCTGTTTTCCAAGGGCATCGGCAAGGTCCCCGCGTTCACGGCGAACCTCATCTGCATGAGCGAGGTCATCATGGCCCCCACGTGGTCGTTCTTCATCTTCGGGGAGACGTTCAGCGAGACAGCGCTCGCCGGTGCGGCGCTCATCGTGGCGAGCATCGTGGTCAATCTTGCCCTCGACGCCCGCGCGCGTTCCCGTGCTGCGGAAACCTCGATTTAGGGACTGTCCCCAAATCGAGGTTCGGTAAAGCGGTATGATATTCCAGCAGAATGTATCTTCCGGAAAGGTTTTCGCGTATGGCAATTAAGGCGATCGCGCTGGATATCGACGGCACGCTCACGAACGACCGTAAAGTCGTCACGCCCCGCACGAAGATGGCCCTGCTCGCCGCTCAGGATGCGGGCGTCAAGCTGATTCTCGCCTCGGGCAGGCCCGTCCAGGGGTTGCGCGCCATCGCCTCAGAGCTGGCGCTGAGCGAGCACGGGGGCCTCCTCGTCGCGTTCAACGGCGCGCATGTCGTCGACGCCCAGACCGATGAGGTCCTTTACGACCAACCCATCGACTCTGACACAATGCGCGAGCTCATAGGGCACGTGCGGGACTTCGATGTCATTCCCTGGATCACTCGGGGCGGGGAGCTGTTCGTCGAGCGCTCATCGCGCCATGTCATCCGTTACCGCGATGAGGACCTCGATATCGTCGAACACGAGTGCCGCATGTGCGACCTCGTGCCGTGCGAGGTCGACGACCTGCTCGAGACCTGCGCGACCCCGCAGGACAAGCTTCTGTGCGCCGCCGAGCCCGAGTACCTTCAAGAGCGTTGGCGGTCGATGGCCGAGCCGTTCGACGGCCGCCTCTCCGCCATGTTCACGGCCGACTTCTATTTCGAGTTCATGGCGCCCGGCGTCGACAAGGGCCGCGCACTCGCGGGCGCCCTGCCCAAGCTCGGCATCGACGCCTCGGAGGTCGTCGCGTTCGGTGACGGGCAAAACGACGTGTCCATGATCAAGTGGGCGGGCGTGGGCGTTGCCATGGGCAATGCGATTGACGAGGCCAAGGCGGCAGCGGATATGGTGACGGCCTCCAACAACGAGGACGGTATCGCGCTGGCGCTTGATGAAATTTTGGGATAGACCCCCGCGTGCGGGGAAGTGAAAGGGGGCCGCATGGCTCAGGATCGTTTTCCGTATCAGGCCGTCATCTTTGATATGGACGGCGTCATCGTGGACACCGAGCGCTTCTACTTCGACCAGCTCGATGAGATGTACACGGCGGCGGGGATGCCCGTCTCGCACGAGGAGTTGAGCCGCGCCGTGGGGGCGTCGTACAAGGACTTTCAGAAGAACCTGGCTCGGTGGTTCGCCATGGGCGGGGTGGAGCTGAGCATCGAGGAGGCGGAGGCCCGTTACGACGAGTGGGCGAAGGACCATCCGGCGGATTACGCCTCCCTGCTCAACCCCGGTGTGGTCGAGACCGTCGCCGCGCTCAAGGACCGTGGCGTCCGCGTGGCGCTCGCCTCATCCTCGCCGATGGACAATATCCTGCACGTGCTCGACGTGTGCGGCCTCTCCGGCGCATTCGAGCTCGTGACCAGCGGCGAGCAGTTCCACGAAAGCAAGCCCAATCCCGAGATCTACCTGCACACGCTCGAGGCGCTGGGGCTTCCCGCATCGGCGTGCTGCTGCATCGAGGACTCCGTGCCCGGCATCACCGCGGGCAAAGCCGCCGGCCTTACGGTGGTTGCCAAGCGCGAGGAGCGCTTCGGCTTCTCTCAGGATGCAGCTGATGTGATTATCGACTCAATCCCCGATATCCTGGGGCTGTGACGCCTCGATCGGGGTGGACCGGGGCGAGGACCCCTCGGCTGAAACCGGGGCCCTTGGCCGGAACTCGGTCCTCCATTAACCTCTAGTATCGGTTGGTTTTCCGTGCGCATCGGCCGATGAGCGAAAGGCGGGCGGCGTGTCTGTTTCGAGTTCGGGGATACCCCCTAAGGATCGCGCCCAAGAGGGAATCTTGTGGCACATCAAAAGCGAGGGCCTCAAGGGCGGTGACCGCTTGATGCCCGAGCGCGAGCTCGCCGAGAGGCTCGGTGTGTCCCGTACCGCCTTGCGGGCCGCCATCACGCAGCTCGTCTCCACTCACGTGCTGGAGAGCAGGCAGGGGTCGGGCACGTACGTGCTCCCTCCTAAGCCCATCAACATCTTCCAGGAGATTTACAACTTCTCCGATGCCGTTCGCCGAGCCGGTCGAGAGCCCGGATCGCATCTCGTGTACGCCCGTCTGATCGAGGCGGATGAGGACCTCGCCGAGCGAATCCAGCTTCCCGTGGGTGCGCGCCTGTTCGAGATGCGCCGCATCCGCTTCGCCGATGACGAGCCCGTCGCGATCGAGACCGCCTATGTCAACTACGCGATCTGCCCCGGTATTGAGACGCATGATTTCGCGACTGAGAGCCTTTACGACGTTCTCAGCGAGAGCTACGACGTCCATGTTGGCCATGGGCAGGAGCGCATCAGCATCGCCCGCGCCACCGCCGAGGAGGCCCTGCTATTGCAGGTTGAGGAAGGTTCTCCTGTCTTTTTCGAGCGCGCTCTCGAACGTCAGGCGGACGCCGTGCCCGTCGAGTACCTAAAGGCAGTCATCCTTCCGAGCCGCTATCGCTTCGCCAGCAACGGCTGCGAGAACGGCTCCAGGCCCAAGGGGGTGAAGAGTTCATGGCTCACCTGGTAAAAGATTGCGCTTCCGGCGGCTCTGAGCCCCGTTACCTCGCGATCAGGTCGATCATCCGGAACCGCATCGCGGACGGCACGTACGCCGCTGGCACCGCGATCCCCTCCGAGCATGAGCTTTCGACGGAATTCGACACGACGCGTCTGACGGTGCGCAACGCCATAGACGGGCTCGTCACCCAGGGGCTGATCAGACGCGTGCAGGGCAAGGGCGCCTATGTGTCCCGCGTCGGCCAGGGCCAGCACGCGCACGCTACGGGATTTCGCGCGTGGGTCAAGGCAGATGAGAGTGCGCCGTCCGTGCGCCAGCTCTCCAAGGCCAAGCGTGCCGCGGGGCCGTGGTACGCCGACCTCTTCGACATCGACGAGGACGACGAGCTCTATTCGATCCGCCGCCTGAACAGCATCGACGGCGTTCCCGTCTCACTCGAACAGACGCTCATCCCTGTGAAGTTTTTCCCGGGGATCGAGGACGTGGACGTCTCGGTGTTTAGCCTGTATGAGACGTACGCGATGTGCGGACGCAAGGTGGCGCTCGCGCAGGAAAAGCTCGATGTCGTCGCGCTGTCCACGCGCGATGCGGGCTTGCTGCAGGTCGAGCCCGGAAGCCTTGCGCTCTCCCTCGAGTGCCTGAGCTTCGATGAGCAGGGGCGTCCCGTCGAGCATGCCTACGCGCTCAACACGGGTCGCAGGAGTGGGTACACCTACGAGTATTGATCAATTGGGGACAGGTACAAATTACGCAGCTTGTTCCAGGGGGTTTCGTGGGGCGTCGGCAATCGGACCGGCGCCCCGTTTTGACCTGTGTCCCGACTCCATATGGGTGTAAGTGAAGTATCGGCGCCATGCGGCCTTCCATGTGGGCGGGAGTCTTCGCGGAATATTCGCAACTTATATTAGTTTCTATGAATTTAAAACCAATTACCGTCCAGAATCGACCGCTCGGCGGAAGGAAGGCCGCGCTCCTCATAATTGGTATCAAAAAGTGTATAACTGAGATAACGCAAGTGGTGTCAAAATGACGCGACTTGATAAGTGGATTCAGATCCAAGGCGAAGGGAGCATCCATGAAGGAGACCGAGAAGATCGAGATCATGAACTTCGACCAGGAGGGCTACCTCGAGGACGGCAAGGCCCTGTATGAGACGGGCAAGCTCGTGACGGCCATGGCCGACCGCGTGGCCGACGAGGGCTATGACGCCGTGTTCCTGATGGGCGTCGGCGGCACCTGGGACGAGCTCATGCAGCTCGAGTACCTCATGAACAAGTTCGGCGACAAGGACCTCGAGGTCTACCTCATCCACGCCGCCGAGTGGAACGTGATGGGCCATAAGCGCATGACCGAGAAGTCGGTCGTGCTCACCGCCTCCGAGTCCGGCACCACCCCCGAGGTGCTCGAGGCCTGCAAGAAGATGAAGGAGATGGGCGTTCGCGTCTTCGCCATGACCAAGCCCGAGGGGCCGATCGGCCAGGTCGTGGGTGCCGAGAACTGCGTCGCCATGGCGAGCGATCACGGTTCTGGTGGCTGCGAGAAGGGCTACTACCTCGCCGACTGCTTCGGCCTGCGCCTGCTCAACCGCCGCGGCTGCTTCCCCAAGTTCGACCTGTTCATCGAGCAGACCAAGGACATCTGGAAGTACATGCTCGACATCCGCAAGCGCTTCGAGCCCAAGGCCGAGGAGCTCGCCCGCAAGTACGCGCTGGCTCCCTACACCATGTTCATCGGCTCCGGCGCGCTGTGGGGCGAGACCATCCTCTACTCCATGTGCATCCTCGAGGAGATGCAGTGGAAGCGCACCCGCTCCATCACCTCCCATGACTTCTTCCACGGCACGCTCGAGCTCCTCGAGCCCGGCGTCCCCGTGTTCCTGTACAAGGGTGAGGACGAGTGCCGCGCGCTCGACAACCGCGTCGAGGCCTTCCTGCGCTCCGGTGTGACCGGTGACGAGGACTACGTCATCATCGACACCGCCGAGTACGCCATTCCCGGCCTGGACGACGACTTCCGCGTCATCGTCTCCCCGTGGATCCTCACGGTTCTCGCCACGGACCGCATGGCCCGTCACTACGAGACCGTCACCAAGCACAACCTGAAGTACCGTCGTTACTACCATCAGTTCGACTACTAGGGCGTGAGATGCGCCCAGGTGGGCGCGATGCGATAAGGTATAGGGGGGCGGCCGAGGCTACTCGGTCGCCTTTTTCAAATTTATGAGTATGAGATGAGCGACGTATGAGCGAGATCTCGAACAATGGCGGCATCAGGACCATCCTTCTTCCCTCGGCACCCTTTGGGATCCCCGAAGTGACCGCCAACGATGCCGACGGCACGTGGTCCCTTCGCAAACTCGGCAATCCCCAGCCGGATGTGTACGCCATGGCCGATGTGGCGGGATGCGTGGTTAAGGAGCTCGAGTGCGAGGGGACCGCTGGCCCCGCCGTCGGCGAGGCCCAGGGCATGGCCATGCTGGGGGAGGTCCTCAAGAACCCGGGCAAGGTCGCTCGAGCGAACAGGTACAAGAGCGGCGCATACTGCGCGGGCGTTTACCTCGAAGTGACCCTGCGCGACCCGGCGGCCGAGAAGTTGGTTATTCCCCTATGGGGCCGTGAGCTCAAACGCGGGTCGATGGCGTATCGGCAGGTGATGGAGAGCGCCGGGACGGTTAGGGCGGCATTCGACGAGATGATCGAAGGTGTTCGGCGTGGCTAAGCGCGTCGAGGTCTCGTCTTACGACAAGGCCGTCGAGGGAATCTTGAACCATATCGTCGCCTGCGATATGCGGCCGGGGGATGCCTTCCCGCCCGAGCGGGAGCTTTGCGACGAGATCGGGGTGTCGCGCACGACGCTGCGCAGCGCTCTCACGCACCTTGCCTCGACCCATGTCGTCGAGAGGCGCCAGGGTTCGGGCAATTACCTGTGCCAGAGCCGTCCGACGGTTCAGCTGGACGACCTGTCCGGCTTCTCCCGGATCGTGCACACGATCGGGGGAAATCCGTCCTCGCGCGTGCTTACCTGCGAGGTCGTTCCCGCCGGGGCAGAGATTGCCAGCCGATTGTACCTTCCCGAGGACGGACCCGTCTTGCACCTGGAGCGCCTGCGCCTGATCGGCGGCGTTCCCGCCATGTTGGAGACGTCTTATCTCCCGCTGGCGCGTTTCCCCGGCATCGATGCGTTCGACTTTGAGGAGGTTTCGCTCTCGCGTGTGCTCGACGATGAGTACGGCGTCGAGGCGGTCCATGTGACGCTTCGTGTGACCGTTGCCCGCGCGACCGAGCGCGAGGCCGGTCTGATGAGGGTTCAGCCGGATGACTTGATTTTTTTGGAGTGCGGTACGCGGACGGGGTCGGACACCAATCCCATCGAGTACTATCGCACGCGCTACAGTCCCAGCCATTTCAGGATCTCGTGCAAGACGGTCATGTAAACCGGGTGCGGCGAGTTAGGGTTTCGAAGAGGAGGCGACGCATGAAGGGCGCACGTTACCACGTCCCCGACCGGGGCGCGATCGAGGGGGTCCCGGATGTGAGGGCCCGTATCGAAGATGTCGACACGGTCTGCCCCGACGCCGTGCATGAGGTCACGGATGAGGCTGATCTGCCCCTGTACCTCGATATTCGCCGCGATCTGCACATGCGCCTCGCCATGGGGGAGTACACCACTGGCGCGGCGATCCCCTCGGAGGCCAAGCTCGCGGAGCAATACGGCACGACCAAGGTCACGGTCCGCAACGCCCTCGACGGACTGGAAGAGGAGGGGCTCATCGTCCGCGTCCAAGGGAAGGGCACGTTCGCCACGCATGGGCTCGAGGGCTCCGTCACGCATAATCCGCGGGGCTTCCGCGACTCGCATCGCCATTATCAGCGCACGCCGAGTGTCCGCGTGCTGGAGGCGACGGTGCGCGAGGCGGGCGAGTTCTACGCTCGGTTCTTCGGCGTCGCCCCCGATAGCGACCTGTTCTACGTCCGTCGCCTCAACTGCATCGACGGCGTTCCCTTCACCATCGAGCGGACGCTCATACCCTGCGAGCTCTTTCCGGGCATCGAAAACGTCGACGTGTCGATATTCAGCCTGTACGCCCTGTACGAGCTGCGCGGGCATCCCGTGGCCTGGGCGGTCGAGGAGCTCGAGGCGCAGGAGCTCAAGGCGCGCGATGCGCGTCTGTTGCGCGTGGATGCCAACGATCCGGCACTTGGCCTGACATGTGTGAGCTACGACGCCGATGGGCTGCCGTTGGAGTTCGTCAGGTCCGTCTCGGTGGGGGAGAGCGCGAGCTATCTCGTGCGCAAATAGCCCATATGGGCATATGACAGGGTAAAACGTTGTTTCGAACCCCGTGTCGTCTGATTCGCGTCCGATATGCACCGCTCGGCGAGATATTCATACCACTTGGCCGATGCGCTCTGAACGAGGACGATTGGTATTAAAAACATGCTATCTTATTATTGTTTTTGGTATGAAAAACATCCAAAAACATATAGAACTCTGTTCACGTTGAATAAGGAGGAGGAACATGATTCTGCTAACGCGCGTCGATCACCGACTGCTGCATGGGCAGGTCGCGACGTCTTGGGTCAACGGCCTGGGATCCGATTGCATCTTCTGCGTCGGTGACAAGGTCGCGAACGACCCGGTGTGGAAGACCACGCTCAAGATGGGCAAGCCGACCGGCTGCAAGCTGGTGATCAAGGACATGGCCCACGCCATCGAGGCCATAAACAGCGGTGTGACCGACAAGTACCGCATGATCATCTGCGTGCGTTCGATCGAGGACGCCAAGCTGCTCATCGATGGGTGCCCCCAGATCAAGAGCCTGAACCTCGGCAACACGCTCGAGTCCCCCACCACCAAGCAGATCTCCCGTCAGATCTTCCTCGAGCCCGAGGAGGCCGAGATGCTCAAGGAGCTCGGCGAGCGCGGTGTCGAGGTGGAGATTCGCGCCCTCGCCGACGACAAGAAGGAAAACGCCCTCGCGCTTCTCTAAGGAGCCCGTATTGTCTGCCCTGACAGGAGGTACGACATGCTTGTCCAATCACTGATTTGTGCCGTGTTCTACGTGTTCGTCAAGTTCTTCGACTACCAGCTCGGCACGTTGTACGCCTTCCGCCCCATCGTGGTCTGCCCGCTGCTCGGTCTCATCCTCGGTGACCTGCAGACCGGCCTGGCTCTGGGCGCGAGCATCGAGGCGCTCTTTATGGGCTCCGTCTCCATCGGCGCCTACATTCCGCCGGATGCCACTTCCGCTGGCGTTCTGTGCACTGCTTACGTGATCTTGCTCGGTCTGGACACCGAGGTCGCCGTCGGTCTGGCCATGCCCATCGGCACGCTGGTCCTCGCCCTGAGCAACCTGTTCCAGCCCATCACCAACTGGCTGCTCTCCTTCGTTCCCAAGTTCGCCGCCGAGGGCAGCGGTGCTAAGCTCACCGGCCTGCACTTCTTCATCGCCCTCTACGTGGCACCCGTCTACTTCGCGGTCATCTTCTTCGCCGTCTACCTCGGTTCCGACGCCGTGGCCTGGATCACCAACACGGTTCCCGAGTTCGTGCTGAACGGTTTTGCCGCTGCGGCCAACATCCTGCCGGTCATGGGCTTCGCGATGCTGCTGCGCCTCATCTACCGCAAGGAGCTTCTGCCCTTCCTGTTCCTGGGCTTCCTGATGACCTCCTACATGGGTGTGCCGGTGCTCGGCGTCTCCCTGATCGCCATCATCATCGCTGTTCTTATGCTGGGTATCTTTGACAACAAGCCTGCCGCTGCGCAGATCGAGGGGGCTGACGACGATGACTTCTAATGAGACCAAGAGCGTCTACAAGAGCGGTGAGAACGCCATCACCAAAGACGACCTCGTCAAGTCCGCGCTGAACATCGGCGCCCTGGGCATGGAGTTCTCCTGGACCTACGTGAACCAGATGGGCCTCGCCTTCGGCCTCATGGTCAAGAAGATGCTCAAGAAGATCTGGCACGACGATCCGGCCGGTTACGCCGCCGCCCTCGAGCGTCACACCGCATTCTTCAACATCACGGTCGCCCTCGCCCCGTTCGTCGGCGGTATCGCGATGTCCATGGAGGAGCGCATCAAGGCCGGCGAGCTGCCGCCCGAGTCCGTCAACGACGTCAAGGCAGCCCTCATGGGCCCGCTGTCCGGCGTCGGTGACGCTATCTTCCTGACGACCATCCGCGTGGTCGCCGCCGGCATCGCCGTCTCCATGGCCGCCGAGGGCAACCCGCTCGGCCCGATCCTGTTCCTGTTGATCTTCAACGTTCCTCAGTACATCCTGCGTGTCTGGGGTATCGTGAAGGGCTATGAGCTGGGTGTCGGCCTGCTCGACGCCGCCTCCGAGTCCGGTATCATGGACAAGCTCATCAAGGGCGCAGGTATCGTGGGTATGATGGTCGTCGGCTCCATGACCTGCTCAATGTTCTGGGCCACCCTCGCCGTATCCTTCGGCTCCGGTGAAGAGGTCACCATGCTCCAGGATGTGCTCGACGGCATCATGCCCGGCATGCTCGGCCTGGGCTGCATGGGCATCTACTACTGGCTACTCGGCAAGAAGATTCACCCGTCCTTGCTGATCCTCGGCACCATGGTCGTGGGTGTGATCGGCGTGTACCTGGGCATTCTGGCTTAACGTCGAGTTCCCCAACATCTCCTCGCCTCTGGCCTGATACGAGGCGGCGGTCTATGTGGCCGCCGCCTCGCGCCGTTTATGGGGCCGATTCGACCGTTCGCGGAAAGTGTTCGATTGTGGAATTAGTGGTATTAAAAAGAAGTAAGATGTATTGCTGTAAGTGGTATTAAAAACTCTCAAGTTGATATGAGAGGCCACCGATCCGAAAGGGGAGCGGCAATGCAGGAGACCGAGAAGATCGAGATCATGAACTTCGACCAGGAGGGCTACCTCGCCGACGGCAAGGCGGCCGTCGAGGCGGGCAAGAAGATGGCCCAGATCGCCGACCGCGTGGCAGACGAGGGCTACGACGCCGTGTTCCTGATGGGCGTCGGCGGCACCTGGGACGAGCTCATGCAGCTCGAGTACCTCATGAACAAGTTCGGCGACAAGGACCTCGAGGTCTACCTCATCCACGCCGCCGAGTGGAACGTGATGGGCCACAAGCGCATGACCGAGCGCTCCGTCGTGCTCACCGCCTCCGAGTCCGGCACCACCCCCGAGGTCCTCGAGGCCGTGAAGAAGCTCAAGCAGATGGGCGTGCGCACCTTCGCCATGACCAAGCCCGAGGGCCCGATCGGCCAGGCCGTGGGCGCCGAGAACTGCATCCGCATGGCGTCCAACCACGGCGCAGGCGGCTGCGAGATGGGCTACTACCTCGCCGACTGCTTCGGCCTGCGCCTGCTCAACCGCCGCGGCTGCTTCCCCAAGTTCGACCTGTTCATCGAGCAGACCGAGAACGTCTGGGCGGAGCTTCTGGACATGCGCAAGCGCTTCGAGCCCAAGGCCGAGGAGTTCGCCCGCAAGTACGGTCTGGCGCCCTACACCATGTTCATCGGCTCCGGCGCGCTTTGGGGCGAGACGATCCTGTTCTCCATGTGCATCCTCGAGGAGATGCAGTGGAAGCGCACCCGCTACATCACCAGCCACGACTTCTTCCACGGCACGCTCGAGCTCCTCGAGCCGGGCGTCCCGGTGGTGCTCTTCAAGGGCGAGGACGAGTGCCGCGCGCTCGACAACCGCGTCGAGGCCTTCCTGCGCTCCGGCAAGACGGGCGATGAGGACTACCTCATCATCGACACCGCCGAGTACGCCATCCCCGGCCTGGACGACGACTTCCGCGTCATCGTCTCGCCGTGGATCCTGTCCTCCCTCGTCACCGACCGCATGGCGGCGTATTACGAGACCGTGACCAAGCACAACCTCAAGTACCGTCGCTATTATCACCAGTTCGACTACTAAGACGTCTTTTTAGTCCTACGTATAAGGAGCAGCTCATCATGAGGCAGTTCATCATCGCTTCCCACGCGCATTTCGCAGCCGGCATTAACGAGAGCGTCTCGCTGCTGTCCGGGGAGCGCGACAACGTCCGCACGCTTTCGATGTACGTCGACGGTAACAACGACCTTGCCGCCGCTGCGGCCAAGATGCTCGACGAGACCCCCGAGGGTGACGACCTGGTTGTGTGCACCGATCTGTTCGGTGGCAGCGTGAACAACGAGTTCACTTCCATCGTCCAGCGCCGTCCCAACACCTATCTGGTCACCAACATGAACCTCCCGCTGCTCATCCAGCTGCTCTTCGCCGAGGAAGGGCGCGACACCGCCGAGGTCATCCGCGAGATCTGCGCCGCGGACGATACTCGAGTCAAGTTCGTCAACGACCTGATCGAGGATACCGAGGACGACGAGGAGTTCTAATGTGGTGTCGGGCAGGTGCTGCAAGCGTCCCTGCCCGTTGACCCCATGAAGCTCGAATCGGTTATGAGAAACGCGCAGGCGACGTCTTTGCTCGCTTGCGCGTTTTGTTTGCCGCGGTCGCGCGGGGCGGGCCAATCGGGGACGGTCGATCGGGAATAGGCGCGAATCGACCGGCTCCGTTCCGCGCTCGCGTGCGGCCGCACGGATTTCACTTGGGATGTGGGAACATGGGCGGAACCACCCATGAGAATAATAAGCTCAGCATCGCGGAGAAGCGCCTGATTGGCATCGAGTCTCTCCAATGGTGCGCGAACAACGCCGTGTATTTCCTCGGCCTGATCGGCGCGGCGACCTACGATCTCGCCGGCACCGCCTTCCTGGTGGCGGCGATCACGCTCGTCCGAAACCTCGCGACCTCAATCGGTAACGTGGCGGCGGGCTCGGTTATCGACTCGATCGGCCCGCGCAAGACGACGGTGGCGGTATGCGCCTTCTCCGCCGTCACGAGCCTCTTGATCGGCTTGGGGCCCATCACCGAGGCGTCTCTCATAATCGCCGCCGCCGCGCTCGGCGTGTCGGGCGGCTTCATCAATACCTGCACCCATGCGTACCCGGGCTATCTCATCGCGACGCTCACGGGGCGCCAGCGCCTGAACGGTCTGATGGTGTTCTACAGCAATATCGCGTTCACGCTCGGTCCCATCTTCGGCGGCGCGTTGGTGTCGACGTTCTCCACGCAGTCGGTGTATCTGTTCATGGCGGCGACGATGGCGGCGGCGGGCGTCTTAGCCCTCGGTTGCCACGAGGTGCTGCAGCCTGAACGGGAGGAGGATGCAAAGATGGGTATCCTCTCCGGCATGGTCGACGGCGCGCGCATGACGCTCCAAAACCATGATTTGAGGCTCATCTTCATCTCCGGCTTCCTCGGCTTCTTCGCCTTCGGCGCCTTCGATTCCCTCGAGTCGCTATTCTACCGCGACGTGCTCGAGGTCGATGTCGTGTGGCTCGGTTGGCTGTCCTCGGTGGTGGGGTTCACCTCCTCGATCGGCGCGTGGCTGCTTACCAAGTTGCCCGACCGCATGGCCAACCTCACGCTGCTTTTGGGTTCCCTGTTCGGCGTGGGCCTGGCGTCCATGATCTACGTGGGAACCGATATCCTCGCGGTAGCGATCGTCGGCCAGTCCATCAACGGCCTCGCGTGGGGTTTTTTGGAGCCCCTGCAGATGATTCTCGTGCAGGAGAAGGCCCCCATCGCATATCTGGGCCGCATCATGGGTTTCGTGCGTTTCGGCCTCATGAGCGCAGGTGTGCTGCCGCTGCTCGCAGCGCCCGCGCTTGCCGAGGCGTTCGGTGTGCAGGCGGTGCTCTTCGCGGCGTCGTGCATCATCGCGCTGGTAGGGGCCGTGTTCTTTTTTGGTCAGGTCAAGCGTGCCCGCTCGCGGGCGGCGCAGTCTGAGTGATGGGGAGATATGGGAATGTGCAAGGATTGGAAGGACGGCGGGGCGCCCGGGGCGCCCCCCTTCAAGGCCGTCATCTTTGATATGGATGGGGTGCTCGTCGACACCGAGGTGTACTACCTCGACTGTCGCGGGCAGTTCCTCACGGAATCTGGCGTGGAGGTGTCCCATGAGGAGCTGCTCGAACTCGTGGGTGCCTCGGTGAAGCAGGATCGGGCGAACATGCTTAAATGGTTCACCCGCTCTGGGATATCCATCGATGCCGACGGCATCGAGATGCTCGAGGGTGCCTGGTGGCAGGGACGCGACATCGACTATGCCACGCTGCTGAACCCCGGCGTCAAGGAGACGCTCATTGAATTGAAGCGCCGGGGCGTGCGCCTGGCACTCGCCTCATCTTCCTCGCATCGCAATATCGCCCAGGTGCTTGCGGATTGCGGCCTGGGTGGGTTTTTCGAGGTGATCACCAGCGGCGAGCAGTTCCACGAGAGCAAACCGAACCCCGAGATCTACCTGCACACGCTGGAGAGCCTGGGCTTGTCCGCGGGCGATTGCTGTTGCGTGGAGGATTCGATTCCCGGCATCGCGGCCGGCAGGGCCGCCGGCCTCACGGTCATCGCCAAACGCGAGGAGCGCTTCGGCTTCACCCAAGATGCCGCTAACGCGATCATCGATTCGATTCCCGACCTTCTGGATCTGTAGGTTGCTGCTTGTGGGCGGATGCCACCCTGTCGTTTTCAGGACATTTTGGCCATCATCGGAGATTTATATGACGTGCTGCCGTTGAGGGGAGGGTTAAAGATCGCCCCACTGGTTGTTGGAACGATATGATGGGCGGGGCTGCAGTCCGAGAAGCCCCGAGCTCGTCTTTGCAATACGGGTGGAAAGCGCATGCTCGTCGGTGCCACGTATGTGGGCGAGCTCATGCAGTGCGCGCATGAGGGAGGCTTCGATCTGATCGGCTGAGCAAGGCTTGTCCAACTGTTCGGGCAAGTCGGTTTCCAACAAGAGCCGATCCAGGGGGATTTGCCGTGCGTATTCGCGCCCTCTCCTGGTTGCGAGCATGCGTTCGCTTATCGAAAAGAGACATCCGGCGTCGAGCGCCCACGCAAGTTGATCGCTTGTGCCCGAAAACCAATGGAATATGCAATGGGCGCTCGCGGTGAGTCCGTGGCGTTCGAAGACGTCGAGCGCTTCGCCCGCTGACCGGACGGCGTGGATGGACAGCACGCGGCCTTCGACGGGGTGTCCGGCGCATGCGCGGGCGATGGCTTCAAGGGCATCCAGTTGTCTTTGGGCGTTTGCGGCGTGGCGGGGACCGAAATCGAGCCCCACCTCGCCAATGAAGCGGCTGGCGGCTGCGAGTTGCGCGGCCTGCTCGATCTCGATCTCGCCGCATCTCCCGTCTGTGATCCACCACGGATGGAGTCCCACGCCTACGCGGACGTTGGGCGGGGTGCCGAAGCGGGATCGCGCGGCGAGCGCGTCGGCAGGGGTGACGGTGGTGCAGAACAGGGCCATATCGTTCGCCACCGCTTCGCGCGCGACCTCATCGGCGTTAGCCATGCGGTCGAGGTGACAGTGCATATCGAATAGGCGCCAACGGTGCTCGAAACCCGGCGTTTCGGTGCTCGCATTCGAGGCGGCCATCTCGACGCCTGGGGCTTCAGGGTGAATCGCTCCCTCGTGCCCCCTTCGCCCCGCTCCTTCCTTCTTGCGCATATTTTCGCTCATGCGCGCCCGCCCCGCTTGCCCGCCAGCTGCCCTTTTTGCGCCGCATCGTGCATGGCGAGCGCGGCGGAAACATCGTCGCCCTCTCCCAGGCCGGAGATGTGGCGCAGGACCTCGCCTGCGATCATCTGGCCCATGATGGGCGGCATGAAGCTCGCGGTGCCCAGGTCGGTGCGTTCGGACCGAGCGGCCCCCGGGGCGGCGGCGATGCGCACGGGCTCTTCGCAGGAGTAGAGGACGCGCAGATGGCGGATGCCGCGCTTGCGGCATTCCTTGCGCATGATGCGCGCAAGGGAGCAGTTGACCGTCTTGTGCACGTCGGCGATGCGCAGGCACTCGGGGTGGATCTTCTTGGCGCCACCCATAGAGCTGATGAGCTCGAAGCCGCGCTCTTGGGCCAGGGCGGCGAGGGCGAGCTTGGTGGATACGGTATCGATGGCATCGACCACGTAGTCGATGTGGCCACCCGTCTCCTCGAGGCAGGCCTCGTACAGTTCTACGAGGTTCTCGGCGAGCACGAAGGCGTCGTGCACGAAGACACGGCAGCTCGGGTTGATGTCGGCGATCATGGCGGCCATGACGTCGACCTTGCGTTTGCCCACGGTGCTCTCGAATGCGATGGCCTGACGATTGATGTTGGAGGGGGCGACCACATCCTTGTCCACGATGACGAGCGTCCCGATGCCGCCGCGCGCGAGTGCCTCGATGCAGCTCGAGCCAACGCCGCCGCAACCGAATACGAGCACACGGGCGTCTTCGAGACGGGAGAGCCGTTCGTCGCCGAGCATGACGCGTAGGCGGTCCTTCATCGTTTCCATGGGTGCTCCTCGTGAGTGATTGGGTGCGTTCTCGGCAGGTATTGTAGCAACCTGCCTGCGATGGCGTCTTTCGTCCGGTACCCGAGATGCAACGGAAGTCACGTTTTTGGAATACGAAACGTGACTTCCGTTGCATCTCGATGAGGGTTGGTGTGATTTCTGGTGGAATTCGGGACCGGGGGCGCCCGCATCGATTGTCTCGGTGCGGGTGGACGTTTCATGCGACAATAGTCCCGAATAAACGGGTTTTGTTCCCCATTTTTAGCAGCTCTGCACTCTCCCAGCTCAGAAAGGTTGAATTGGCTATGGCTGAGTTCATCTACCAGATGTATCAGGCGCGCAAGGCGCATGGTGACAAGGTCATCCTCGACGACGTGACCCTGTCTTTCTATCCCGGTGCCAAGATCGGCGTCGTGGGCCCCAACGGCATGGGCAAGTCCACGCTGCTCAAGATCATGGCCGGCCTCGAGGAGGTCTCCAACGGCGACGCCCGACTCACCCCTGGTTACACGGTGGGCATCCTGCAGCAGGAGCCGCCGCTGGATGAGGACAAGACCGTCATCGAGAACGTCCGACTCGCTTTTGCCGACATGATCGCCAAGGTCGAGCGCTTCAACCAGATTTCGGTCGAGATGTGCGACCCCGATTGCGACATGGACGCCCTCATGGCCGAGATGGGCCGCCTGCAGGACGAGATCGACGCCGCCGACGGCTGGGACATCGACTCCAAGCTCGGCCAGGCCATGGACGCCCTCCAGCTGCCCGATTCCGACATGCCGGTGAACGTGCTCTCCGGCGGCGAGCGCCGCCGCGTGGCCCTGTGCAAGCTGCTGCTCGAGGCCCCCGACCTGCTGCTGCTCGACGAGCCCACCAACCACCTGGACGCCGAGTCCATCTTGTGGCTCGAGCACTTCCTCAAGAACTACCCCGGCGCCGTGCTCGCCGTCACGCACGACCGCTACTTCCTCGACCACGTGGCCGAGTGGATCTGCGAGGTCGACCGCGGTCACCTCTACCCCTATAAGGGCAACTACTCCACCTACCTCGAGACCAAGGCCGCCCGCGCCGCCGCTCAGGGCCAACGCGAGGAGCGCCTCGCCAAGCGCATCGCCGCCGAGCTCGACTGGGTACGTTCCTCCCCGAAGGCCCGTCAGGCCAAGAACAAGGCGCGTCTGGCCCGTTACGAGGAGATGGAGGCCGAGGCTCGCGCCAGCCAGAAGGTCGACTACACCGATATCCGCATCCCCGTGGGCCCGCGCTTGGGCTCCAAGGTCCTGGTGGCCGAGCACCTGCACAAGGAGTTCGACGGCCGCGTCCTCATCGACGACCTCTCCTTCACCCTGCCGCGCAACGGCATCGTGGGCGTGATCGGCCCCAACGGCGTGGGTAAGACCACCCTGTTCAAGACCATCGTGGGCCTGGAGCCGCTCACCAGCGGCAACCTGGAGATCGGTGAGACCGTCAAGATCTCCTACGTCGACCAGATGCGCGGCGGCATCGACCCCGACAAGACCCTGTGGGAGGTCGTGTCTGACGGCTTGGACATCATGCAGGTCGCCGAGAACGAGGTCCCGAGCCGCGCCTACGTGGCGAGCTTCGGCTTTAAGGGTCAGGACCAGCAGAAGCGCGCCGGCGTGCTGTCCGGCGGCGAGCGCAACCGCCTGAACCTCGCGCTCACCCTGAAGCAGGGCGGCAACCTGCTGCTGCTCGACGAGCCCACCAACGACCTCGACGTCGAGACCCTTTCCGCGCTCGAGTCCGCGCTGCTGGAGTTCCCCGGCTGCTCCGTGGTCATCTCCCACGACCGCATGTTCCTCGACCGCGTGGCCACCCACATCCTGGCGTGGGAGGGCACCGACGAGAACCCTGGCAACTGGTATTGGTTCGAGGGCAACTTCGAGCAGTATCAGGAGAACCGCGTCGCCCGTCTGGGCGAGGATGCCGCCAAGCCGCATCGCGTCCACCGCAAGCTCACGCGCGATTAGTCAAAGCGCTGTCGCGCACTGGGTTCCCCGCATGAGAAGCGCCTCGCATCCGACGTCAGATCGGGTGCGAGGCGCTTTTTCGTTGATGGGCGAGGCTCGATGAGGACGCCTTGGAGAAGTCGCGTCTATTCGACGGAGGACAGCTCCCATTGGAGGCCGGTGCCCCCGCGCTTCTTGAGGGTGACGCGGATCGGCTCGATTGAGTCGGCGTGCTGGATGCGCAGGGGGAAGGTCGCGCGTGCCCGCGTGCCGGAGATGAGTTCGAGGGTGCGGGCGCGTGCGTAGTCCTCGGCGAGGAGCGTGAAGACGTCTGTGCCATAGGGGAGCAGTTCGCACAGGTCGGCGATGAGTTCGCTGGCGAGGTAGACCTCGGTTGAGAAGTCGGTGGGATACGTGGCGAGAACTGTGGGCGACAGGGGTGCGGGCGCCTCGGAGAGGGGCGCCGGGTTCGAGGCGAGCTGCGATGGGGCGCATGCGGGCTCCAGAGGCGCCTGATCGGGCTTGGGCGAGATGGGATGGGACTCGAGCTTCCTCTCGCGATCAATGCCGCTGTACGGGTCGTAGGTGACCGTGAGAGAGATGGCGGGGGAGGGTTGAGGGTCTTCCTCAGCGCAGTCGCGCGCATCGTTGTGCTCCGTGCGGGGCGCCTCTTCATGTATGCCGGTCGTTTCGACAACCTCGACAGCCTCGACAGGCTCGGTTGCCGGAGCATCCTCTGGGATGTTCGTGGCATCTGCGTTCGTGTTCTCAGGAGCGGCCTCTGTTTCCTCGGCGCGGGCCTGCGCGGCTGCGCCATGGAGGGCGGTCGACTCGGCAGCCTCAATTTCCGCAATCGGCTCCGGCTCCGGTGCGGGCTCGGGTCGCTTCACGCGCTTGGGCCTCACCGGCTTGAGGGTCTTGTCGGCCTTCTTGCGTTTCCAGGGCTTGTTCGACGGACCGCTCGCGTCCTTGGTTTTGCCGGATTCGAGCGCCGCGAGGGCCTCGTCCCAGGCGGGCTGGACCATAACGGTGGCGTAGATGCGACCGCCCTTGAAGACGGTCAGCTTGACGAACTCCTCAAGCGCTTCGAGCAGGGCGCGAGTTGATTCGAATCCGAGGTCGTCGGCGGTCATACGGTTGCCCGCGAGCGCTTCCTCGACGGCGGGCATGAAGGTCTGCTTGCCGCATCCCAGCTCTCGTGAAAGCAGCTGATAGAGGTAGATGCGGTTGTTGGGGGTGAGCTGTGGTGCTTGGACTTTGGTTGCCATGGGTGTCTCTTTCGTAGTTGTTCGCTACCCATGGTACCATCCCGCGCGGATGGCTCGTCTGCCAACGACGAGCATGCCTAGCGGGTTTGATGAATCGCGGGCGTGGAGGTGTCGCCTGTGTCCTCCCCGGCGGTGACGGTCTGGCCCGGGGCGGATTCGCCCGAGCCGGCGTCTGATCCGTTTTGCTGGGAAGTGCCGCCCTCGCCGGGTGCTCCATCCGTTGTGCCGCCCGTGGTGCCCTCGGCGCCCGTTCCCGTGGTTCCGTCGGGGGCTGCGCCATTTTCGGGCTTTGCGGGTTCAGCGCTGGGAGTATCGGGATTTGTCTGCGCCGTCGGGGTTTCAGCGGAGTCGTCGACGGCCATATCCGTTTCCGGCGCGGGCTGGACGTCGGCCGGACGGCTTCCGAAGACGCTCGGCGTTTTGGTACCCAGACCCTGCCCGGAGGTCGTCAGCATGATGATGCCGGCGCTTGCCGCCACCGCAGCGATGGCGATGAGTGCGGAGACGACGGCCACCTTGCGTTTTGAGGCGCTGCGCTCGGCTGCCGCCCGCGCCTGGAGCTTGGTGGGGGCGATGCGGATCCGCGGCGCCCCCGCGGTGGCCTCGTCTGTCGCAGACGGGCTTTCGGTGCTCGCGTAGCCCCTCAATGCATCCTGTTCGTATGCGTGGCTCATCTGCTTGGCCTTGAGCTTGCGCGCGCTCGCGTCGAGGGCATTGCGATAGAGCTGGGAGCAAATCACCGTGACCATGGAGCTCACCGCCGCGCCGATGACCGATCCCGCGATGCCGATGCGCGAGGCGAGGAGCATGGAAGTCGCAGCGGCCGCTGATGCCGCGATGGCCTGGGCCACGGAGATGCCGTCGAACAGCCCCTTTTTGATGGGGATGGGTTGCGTACCGCCGATATGCGTATCGGGAGAGTCGCCGCTCCCGTACGGAGAGTAGGGGCTGTCTGCGTGGCTTCCGGGATATGCGGACTCGGGGTATGCGGGGTAGGAAACGGGTCGGCCCTCATTGCCGGCGCCGTCACGCCCCCTGTACGTGCGCTTCTCATTGTCCATGCGAATGTCGTCTGCCATATGCGCCCTCATTCGATATCGTGATCGCTCACGTGATTGTGATACCCGAAGCCGCGGGATTCCACCCTCTGGCGGTCGGGAACGCAAAGTCCCAACAGACGCGTGGGTCTTGTGGAGTCCAAAAAAAGATGCGCCCGGGCCGCGTGGGCTTCCGGGCGCATATGGCGCTTATGGGTTCGTTCGACGGTGGCGCGCCTGCTATTTGAGCGGGGGCATGGGCTCCCAGGTCTTGTCGTGATAGATCTTGCGCGCGTCGCGCATGCCGCGGAAAAGCACGCTCATGCCGGTCTTGTACTTGTGGTCGACCGCGATGAGGCGGATGACCTCCTTGGCGAAGGTCGCGGCGGTGCCCAGGCCGAACAGGAATCGGTTGTAGTCGCCGTGCAGGCGGAAGTACTGCATCATGTAGCCGCGATTGCGCATGATGTGGTAGCGGTTCATGTCCGATGTTCCGTTGAGCTGGCGGACGCCGGCGATGTCCCAATTGGGGATATCGCGGCTGCGCTGCAGGATGATGTCGGACACGACGATCGACTCGGTGACCTTGGAGGCCAGGTAGCCGTAGACCGTGTCGTCCCAGTAGATGAAGAAGCGCGGATCGGGGAAGCCGATTTCGTCGACCACGCTGCGGGCGAACAGGCCGCCCTCGAAGCACATGGTGTTCATCGCGCGGAAGCCCGACTCGTCGAACGCCGCCGGCGCGATGGGGTTGGGGATGCCCAGCGGGACGATGAAGTGATACTGCCAGTAGAACGGGCCGCCGTCGTAGTCGTAGCGGGAGCCCTGCACGACGCGATGCGTGTGCGTCCAGGGCTCGAGGCGCTCGATTGCCTCGGGCACCACCATGACGTCGTCGTCCATGACCCAGAACCACTGGGCGCCCAGCTCGTATGCGCGCTTGACGCCGGCGGAGAAACCGCCCGCGCCGCCCAGGTTGCCGCTTTGCGGAGCGTACACAACGCGCGCCGTGCCGCCCTCGGTATCCGCGGCGTCGCCCTCCACGCCCCACAGCTCGTCTGTGCGGCGGCCGAGGTCCTCGACCATCTGGCGGGTTTGCTCGGAATTCTCGTTATCGACGATGACGATGCGCCACGGGGCGCGCGTCAGCCCGCAAAAGGAGTCGAAGAGCTTGGCGAGCAGCTCCTGACGTTTGAAGGTCACGACCACGATCGCCAGCCTGTCGATGCGGTTCGGGGCCGTTGATGAGCCGTTCGATATGGTGTTGCCGGTTTGCGGTTGCTCGGTCACGTGCTCGCCTTTCTGCGGGGCGGATGGGGCGATCAAACCCTTCGTTCAAACTGATATTGGCTATTATAGGCCCTGAACCAGTTCGTATCGAGGAGGGCCCGCCGTGGGAAAGCTGCTGTTCGTTGGAGTGACATGCGCCGATGTGGTGATTAATGTCGATAAGCTGCCGCAAACGGCGCAGGACGTTGTCGTGTATGGACAGAAGATGACGCTCGGCGGGTGCGCATTCAACGCATTCTCCATCGCTCATGCGCTTGGAGAGCCCGCGATGTTGTTCAGCCCCGTGGGTACGGGCGCGTTCGGCGACTTCGTGCGGCGCGGCTTGCGGTCCGAGGGCGTCGAGGTCCTGGTTGAGAACGATGCGATGGAGAACGGTTGCTGCTACTGCTTCGTCGAGCCCGGCGGCGAGCGCACGTTCGTGGCGTACCATGGCGCCGACTATCACTATGAGCCCACTTGGTTCGATGCGATCGATATGGACGAAGTCGACGCGGTGTACGTGTGCGGACTCGAGGTCGAAGATCCCACGGGGCCGGTGGTCGTTGAGTTTTTGGAGCGCGCGTGCCGTGATAAGGCGATCTTTTTCACGCCGGGCCCAAGACCCGATTCCGTGCCCCTCGATTTGCTCGAGCGCGTATGTGCGCTTCATCCCGTCTTGCACATGAACGGAGATGAGGCGATGGTGCTTGCAGGCCGTTTGTGTGACGGGGAATCCGTTGACGATGCGAAGACGGAGGGGGACCGCGCGGATATCGAACGCGCTGCCGTGGCCCTTGCGCGCTATGTCGGCAACGCCGTGTTCGCCACGCTGGGCGGAGACGGTTGCCTGTATTGCGACGGTGGCCGTTCGGACGTCGTCGCCGGTTCGCCTGTTCACGTAGTGGATACCATCGGCGCCGGGGATTCGCACATCGGTGCGCTCATGGTCGGTTTGCACCGAGGCGAGACGCCCGAGTCCGCGATTGCCCGTGCGAACCGCGTGGCCGCCGCTATCGTTGGCATTTCCGGCGCGCATGCCGACCCCGAAGTGATTCGCGCCGCTGCGGGGGACTAGGCGCGGACGGCCCGCTTCCGCAGGGGGCGAAATGCCCGCACGGCCGTGCCGGCGGGGCGACCCTCGCGTACCGATGAGTATGAGAACAGCCGCAGGCCGATGGAGACCTGCGGCTGTTTTTCGTTTCGGAGCTTGTGCGCGTTCCGAGCGCGATGTGCGGCGCTTTGGCGCTACGGACGCTCGATGAAGGCCTTGTAGCCCTTGTAGGCCTCGTAGATGTCGGCCTTGTTGGTGACCTCCCACAGCGCGTGCATGGAGATGACGGCTACGCCGGAGTCGATGACGTCCATGCCGTACTCGGCGAGGATGTAGGCGATGGTGCCGCCGCCGCCCGCGCCGATGCGGCCGAGCTCGCAGGTCTGGTAATCCACGCCGGCCTCGTCCATGATGTCGCGGATCTGGGCGAAGTACTCAGCGTCGGCGTCGTTGGAGCCGCCCTTGCCGCGGGAGCCCGTGTACTTGTTGAAGCACAGACCGTGGCCCATGATGGCGGCGTTCTTCTTCTCGAAGCGGTCGGCGTAGAGATGGTCGAAACCGGCCGAGACGTCGGAGCTGAGCATGCGGGAGTTGGCGAGTGCGCGGCGCAGGGCGAGCGGGGAGTCCTCGCCGGCGAGTGCCATGATCTCGGCGATGGTGTTCTCGAAGAAGCGGCTGGTCATGCCGGAGGCGCCCACGGAGCCGATCTCCTCCTTATCGACGAGCAGGGTCACGCTCGTGGTCTCGACCTCGGGCGTGTCGAGCTGGGCGCGTAGGGACGGATAGGCGCAGACGCGGTCGTCCTGGCCGTGGCCCAAGATCATGGAGCGGTCGAGGCCCATGTCGCGGGCGGGGCCTGCGGGTACGACCTCGATCTCGGCGGAGAGGAAGTCCTCCTCTTCGACGTCGTACTTCTCCTTGATGAGGTCGAGGAACATCTGCTTGACGGGCTCCTTGACCTCCTCGTCGCCCTCGATGACGACCGGGCGGCCGGCCACGATGACATCGAGGTTCTCATGGTCGACGGCCTTGCCGGCGGGCTTTTCCATCTGATCGCTTGCGAGGTGGATCAGCAGGTCGGAGATGCAGAAGACCGGATCGGCCGGGTCCTCGCCCACGGCGATGTCCACGGTAGCGCCATCCTTCTTGCA
Organism: Collinsella intestinalis; assembly: GCF_902364775.2. Lineage (GTDB taxonomy): Bacteria > Actinomycetota > Coriobacteriia > Coriobacteriales > Coriobacteriaceae > Collinsella. The sequence goes on from NZ_CABJEU020000001.1 coordinate 633,647, forward strand.
GATGACACCGTGCAGCGCCAGCGGGGTGGCGACCCAGTGGTAGGCCTTCACGCCGCCGTAGTAATGGGTGTCGAGGTAGGCCATGTCGCCGGCCTCGTACAGCGGGTTCTGCTTGAGGTCGAGGCGCGGGGAGTCGATGTGGGCGCCCAGGATGTTCATGCCCTGCTCCATCGGGCGGCGGCCCAGGTTGACGAGCATGAGGGTCTTGTTGTGGCTGGCGGCGTAGACCTTGTCGCCGGCCTTGAGCGCGCGGCCCTCGGCAAGGGCGGTCTCGAGGCTCACGTAACCGGCTTCCTCGGCGAGCTTGATGCTGGACTTCACGCACTCACGCTCGGTCTTGTTCTCGCTGATATAGCGGCGGTAATCCTCGCAGAGCTGGTCGAGCTCGGCCAGGGTGGCGTTGTCGTATTTCTTCCAGGCGTTCGGTCGCTCCATGATGGGACTCCTATCGTTTTGGAACGGGTTTTTAGCACGCTCTCCATCGTACCCCGTTTGCGGGCGAATCGGCACGCGGGAGGGCGTGTAAGCAGATATTAAAAAGGAGCCCGATCGGGCTCCTTTCATTTGCGACTCTAAATCCGGTTCATCTCGCTCAGCGTGTTGTTGTACCAGTTGAACCAGTTGGGCGGGCAGTACTTCTTGGCGCCGGCGACGCTGATGGTGTAGCCGTATCCGCGGGCGAGGCCGGAGACATGCGCGTCGATGGCCTCCTCCCAGCTGCCCCAGCTTGCGTTGCCCCAGCCCCAGGCGTTGTGGGGGCGGAAGCAATGACGGCCCTTGGAGCTCTCCGTGTTGGAGATGGCGGGAGAGAAGCGAGGGTCGACACCGTACTTCCAGGCGGCATTGGCGAACGTGGCACCCTGGCCCTCGAGCGGGGAGCCGGCGAGGTACGCGTCGATGCGCGGGGCCCATTCGGCCACAAAGGACGCTTGGTCGACGTCCCAGTTCACGGCACCGTTGTTGGGCGTGGCGACTGCGCCGCCGCCCATGTTCTGGGATGCCTGCTGAAGTGCGGTGAGCTCGGCCTCGGCCTCAGCGTCGGCTTGGGCCTGCGCGGCCTCGCGGAGCTTCTGGGCCTGGGTGAGGGCCTCGGCGGCGGAATCGCGTTCTGCCTCGGCCTGGACCTTGGCGCTCTTGAGTTCGGTCTTCTTGGCTTCGAGCTCGGTCTGGAGCTCGCTCAGCTCGGTGAGGGCGCCGACGTTGGCATCCTTGACCTGATCGAGATACTTCATACCGGAGATGAGCTCATCCATGCTCTTGGTGTTCAGCACGAAGCTCATGAGGGTATTGGAGCCCTTGTGGTGCTTGTAGAGCTCGCGCATGGCGCGGCTGGCGCGCTCCTGCGCGGCGGGGAGCTTGGCCTCGAGCTCGGCGATGCGCGCCTCGTTCTCGGCAACCTGCTCCTGCAGGGAGTCGAGGTTCTTCGTCGCCTCGTCGAATGCGGCGGCGGTCTCCTCTACTTTTTTCTGGGTCTCGGTGAGCGTGGCTGCGGTTTCGGTGGTGATTGCTCGTGCCGGGACGGGGAAGAGCACGCTCGCGAACAGCGCTGCCGTCACGCCGGCGCCCGCGATGATGCGGCGGGTGCGGCTGGTGCGCCACGTGGTGTGCATGCTTGGAGTTGCGTCCATGTACATCCTCGTCTGTTGCTTACCTTAGGACAGCAAGCATCATAGCATCGGCTTCGAGTTCAACTTGAACGTTAGACATTCTTTAAGGTTCAAGTTGAAGGTTTAAGCTTCAGCTACCTGCGGAGACGATGAAATGTGAAGCAGTTTTGTAGTTTCAAGTTCACCTTTAAGGTGAGGGTTTAACCGAAGGTCAACTGACCTAAAACACCTCATCTACCTGGTAAGACGTACAGATGTCTACGAAACTGAGGCGTTTTGCGCTCCGTCACGACTTTCAACTTTGAGTTGAAGCTTGAAGGTCTGATGGCCACGAACCGAGGTGCCGCCAGAGCCTCGGCATCTTCGGGTACACATATGAAAAAGGGCCGCGATTCGGCCCTTTTCGCTGCGTTTCTATCAAGTTCTAGCCAATCGACGAGCATGGATCCCGAGGCTTCTCACGCGTGGCCGGCGTCCAGGAACTTACGGCGGCTGAAGTAGTTGTACCAGGTGACGAAAAACGTGGAGATGAGCTTCATGGACATGGTGCCGATGTTCAGCAGACCGACGCCGATGAACATGTACAGGTCGTTCAGTCCCAAGCCGATGGCGGAGAGCACCGAGAAGATGATGAACTCGCGGCGGCGGCTCATGTCCTCTTTATGCACGAAGACGTACTTCATGGACAGGATGTAGTTGAACACGATGGAGATGATGAAGGAGATCGTGGTCGCCATGAGGTAGTTCATATTGAGCGACTGCAGCAGATAGACGAGAAACGCATACTCGACCGCCAGGGAGGCGAGTCCCACGGCGGCGAATTTCAAAAACTGACGAGTATTGGGGTGTGCGAGTGCGCTGCGCAAACCATCACTTCCGCTCACGAGGGCCATCATGGCCGTCCTGCTTCAATGCAGGCAACTATACGTCTTGGGTAAACGAATTGTAAGGTCAAGCACAAGAAGCATATGAATCCGCCCGCCGACATGACGTGTCGGCGGGCGGCATTTCAACTCCGGTGAACGGGCAATTGGTGTGCGATTATTGGCTGCTCGTGCCGTCGAGTAAGATTTTGCGCGTCACGAAGTTGTAAATCATTACAAGTGCCGTGGCGGCAATTTTTGCAACGTTGGCCTCGATTGACAGCCCCTTGTTGAGGGCCAGGACTATGCCATCGTTCAGGATGAGGCCGATGACCGAGAGCACAACGAAGATGATGAACTCGCGGCGCCGGCTCATCCCGTCCTTGTGTTCGAAGACGAACTTCATGCTCGCTACATAGTTGAAGATGAGCGAGACGACGAATCCCGCCGTATTGGCGAAAAGGATATCGAGGTGGGCTCCGTAATGGAGCAGGTTCATGATTCCGAAGTCAATGATGGTGGCAACGATGCCGACCACGCCAAACTTCGCAAGTTGCGAGAGGAGCGTTTTCATATTTCGATTCGAATCTAGTTGATGGGTCGTTTTGGTGTGCGGTGCTAGGCGCGGACCTTCACGACGATCTTGCGGACATGGCACGGCTCGCCCAGGGCGCAACCGGGTTTGTGGGCATCCTCGGGCGCGAAGACGGCGAGCTCGCCTGCGCGCAGCACGATGGAGGTGACGGGTTCGGGGGTCTTGAGCAGGCAGTAATCGTCCGCCTCGTCGTAGGCCTGGACGGTTTCGAGGCCCTCGCAGTTGGCGAACTGCAGAAGCTCTTCGCCGCTTGCCACGAACTGGACGTCGAAGTAGTCGCGATGCGCTTCGAGCTCCTTCTCGCAAGCGGGGACCGTATCGTACTCGAGCACGTTCGCATAGACGTCGTCGCCTTGGATCTCATTGCGGCCGAGCGGTAGAGACATGAGATCGGAGGAGGTGAGGAAGTCGTAGGCAGCGCGGAAGCGATCTGCCAGGTAATCGTGAGATGCGGAGTTGGCGAGCGTGGTGACGAGCATGGCTGGTCCTTTCGTGAGATTATTCGGGCGTGCACCCATGGTGCGGAGTATAGCATTTGGGCATGAAGAAGGCCCCTGCCTGTCGACCATACGGATCGAGCTGGCAGGGGCCTTGTGCGATCGGGATATCGGACAGGCTCTGATGGGGCCTGCCCAAGAGATCGGGGTGCCGGGCAAGCGTTAGTGGCGCCTACCCTTGAAGAAGAGCTGGGGGAAGGGGCGCTGGCGCTTGGGGCCGCCGGTGGTTGCCTTGGCGATCAGCTCGTCGGGGATGGGCACGTCGGCGCGTGCGCTTTCGAGGGGGTTGACGTCTGCCGCGGCGACCGGGTCCATGATCGGCACCTCGGGCTTGACTTCGGCCTCGCGATAGCGGCGCATCATGTCGGCCTGGAGCTGCTGCGCCGAGGGCGGCGTCCAGATGACGGCGTTGGCGCCCGCTTGGACGGTCTCGCGAACGGACAGCGAGCTGCGACCGCCGGATGCGATGAGCGGGAGATTCGGGTAGATCTCGCGCAGCTCACGCAGAACGGCAGGGGTGTCCTTGCCGGCGGCGACGTTCAGGATCTTGGCGCCGGCCTTCACCTTGGCATGCGCAACCGCATCGCAGCGCACCACGGTGGCGATGACGGGGATATCGATGACGGCGCAGATCTGCTCGATCATCTCGGGTGGAGCGGGGGAGTTGACGACAACGCCCGCGGCACCCTGCATCTCGGATACAGCCGCCAACTGCACGGAGCGCTTGCCGGTTGTGGTGCCGCCGCCAACGCCCACGAAGACGGGGGCCTCGGAGGCGGTGAGCAGGGCCTGCGTGATGGCGGGCTGCGCGGTGAAGGGATACACGGCGAAGATCGCATCGGCGTTTGAGTTGCGAATGACGGCGACGTCGGTGGTGTAGAGCAGCGACTTGATGCGACGCCCGAACAGCGTGAAGCCGCCGCACTCCTCAAGCTCATCGGGGACGCGGAGCGGGGCCTTGCGCAGACGGCCCTCGATGGGCGAGGGCTCCATGGGCAGCAGGCCGCCCGGCGTCACGGCGAGCTCGGGTTCGGCGAATTCGTCGGCAAGTTCGACTTCGGAGAAATCGATGGTCGCCTCGATCGACTCGGGGACCTCGGCGCTCACCGAGATGGGGTCGGTATCGGTGTCGCCGGGTTCGAGTTCGGCATGGTCGACGCTGCGCTCGATGGCCGGTATGGGGTTGGACGCGGGGGCGGAGCCGGTGCCCATCTGCGGCTCAACGGCATCGGGCCGCGGATCGGGTACAGAGGCGCGCGCGGCGTCGGGAGTGGTGTTGGTCATGATGCCCCCTTGAGGGAAGGACGAATGTCGATTCATTGTACCCGCCCGCATGCTTTAGAGGACGAAGGGGCGTCACTCACGCGGTCTCCATGCCTCTGTGGTTCCTGCGCCATGGCGGCCAGCGGGGTCGAATCTGGTATGCTGGGGCGGCGAGAGCAATTTGAGAATGCGCGCCCGCGCGCGAGAAGGGATGGTGCCGCCGTGGAGATGTTCGACATTTTGGCCCCGGTGTTCATGATCGCCGGCGCCATCGCCGTGGTGGCCCTGGTATACCTGCTGTTCGCTACCCTTAAGGACCGCAACGCCCGCAAGGGCGATGAGGAGCGCGAGCGATAGCCGTCGATCGGACGCTCGCATCTGTGTAAACGTCGGGACCCCCGCGCCATTGACGCGGGGGTCCCGTTTCATATCTGTCCAGCGTGGCCTTATCGCCTGGTGCGGGGGGCCTGTTTTTGTATGGCGGCGACGTAGAACCCTTCGTACAGTCGGGTTGGGGCGAGGGTCAGCGTTCCCTCGAGCGAGTTCGGGAGATTCATGATCGGCCATGCGAACTCGCCCTCATCGGCGCGCGCGATAGTGATGACGCGCTCTTCCGGATCGGACTGCCCGTCGTCGACGTTGCCCGCTAGGATCGGCACGACCTTGCAGTCGCGATGGCGCTTGAGGGCCGCGCGCACCTGCTCGTCGTTTTCCTCGGGGAGAACCGAACAGGTGGAGTAGACGAGGGTGCCGCCGGGCTTCAAGACCGTGAGCGCTCGGTCCAGCAGTGCGCGCTGGGACTTGACCACCTTGTCGAGCAGTTGGGGCGTCATGCGCTTTTCCGCTCGTTCGTCGCCCGTGCGATATGTGCCGGTTCCCGTGCAGGGCGCGTCGAGCAGGATCTGATCGAAGCTGAAGAACTCGTCGAGGCGACGAGCGTCCGTGCGCATGATGTTCACGTTTTGAGCGCCGAGCTTGTCGAGGTTGTACGCGAGTTTTTCGGCGCGTGGTGCGCTCATCTCGCAAGCGGTGAGGTGCGCGCCGTTGGCCGTGAGGGCGGCGATCTGGGAGGTTTTGCCTCCAGGGGCCGAACACATGTCGAGGATGTCGGCGCCCGCGAGCGGATCGAGGATGAGGGGCGGGAGCATGGAGGAGAGGCTCTGCAGGTACACGAGGCCGTCGCGGTAGATGTCGAGGCCCCACACCTCGCGCTCTCGCGCGCCATCGAGTACGAAGGCGTCTTCGTACCAGGGCACGCGGGCATAACCGATGCCGGCAGCGTCGAGCGCCGTGGAGATCTGGTCGGAAGTTGCCTTGAGCGTGTTGGCACGCAGGGTCACGGGGCGTTCACGCGCGGCATCGAAGCCGTCGGCGAGAAGCTCGCACGTGCGCTCGTCGAGACGGTCGGTCAGCTGCATGGTTCCTCCTGGCAAAATCGGGTCGTCGCCCATCGCGGGCGGGTTCATTCGTCGTGCATCGCTATCTTAGCGCCTTGGTGTAGGTGCGCCTACAGGGTGAACCCGATCGCCACGAGTGCGAGACAGCAGCCGAGGACGGCGATGTCTGTGGCGGTCATCGGATAACGGCGATAGGAGCTGGCGCGCGTGCGCAGGTAGAAACCGCGCTGCTCGGCCGCGAGCGCCGTCGCGTCGGTCTTTTGCACCGAGGTTACGAGCAGCGGGATGCACACGGGAATCATGAGGGCGAGCTTCTTGAACGGGTTGCCGGTGTCAAAGTGCACGCCGCGCGCGGTTTGAGCCTCCATGATGGCGTTCATCTCGCGCGTGAACACCGGGGCGAATCGAAGGGCCGTGGTGAACGTGAACGCGTAGCGATAGGGGACGTGGAGGACCTCCACGCAGGCATTGGCCAGGTCCGTGAGTCTCGTCACACTGAGCATGAGCACGAGCGGCAAGGCGATGCCGACCAGGCGAAGGCATGCGCGCAGCCCGCCGATCACGCCATCGACGGTCGCGAATGCGACGATATGCTCGCCCGTGGGTGTGAACGCGACCTGTAGGGTGAACATGACGACCACGATGGGCAGGAGCACTTTGAGCAGGCCCGTCAGGCGTCTTGCCACGCCGGCATAGGCGCCGATTGCCAGGGTGAGTGCGAGCAGGGCCGTGAGGGCGAAGGGGCTTTGCGCGAGAAAGGTCGCGGTGATGATCGCCGCTGCGATCGCGAGCTTCGTCACGGGGTTGAGACGGTGCAGCAGGCTCTTCCCGGGAGTGCAATCGATGACATCAAGCATGGGCCTTCAGCTCCTTGACGAGGGCGACGAGGTCGGCGACTTCGGTTATGTGGGCGAACGAGGGGTGGAAACGGGCCGCCAGGCGCTTGCCGAGCGCGGGAACGCACGGCGCTGCGATGCGCGCATGGGCGAGCAGCGCGTCGTTTGCGAATACCTCGCGGGAGGGGCCGACTTCGATCAGCCTGCCCTCCGTCATGACGGCGAGGGTGTCGGCGAAATCGCTCACGACTTCCATGTCGTGGCAGACCATGACGACGGCGGCGCCGTCGAGTGCGCGCTGGCGGACCGTCTCCATGACGGTCATGCATTCGCGGTAGTCAAGCCCGCTCGTGGGCTCATCAAGGATGATGAGCTCGGGTTCGAGGGCCACGACGCTTGCGAGCGCGACCATCTGGCGTTGGCCGCGGGAGAGGTTGAAGGGGGAGGCGTTTTCGGGCAGGCCGAAGGTGGCGGCGACGTGACGTGCCCTTTCCCGTGCGGCATCGGCGGGCGCGCCTTGGAGCTCGAGGCCGAAGGAGATCTCCTCGACGACGGTATTTCGGCATAGCTGGCGGTCCGGATTTTGGAAGAGGGTCGCGGCGTGTGACGCGAGCACGCTCACCGGTGTCGCGCGGGTGTCGAGCCCGGCGATGCGCACCACGCCGGCGCTTGGCTTGATCAGGCCGTTCAGCAATTTGGTGAAGGTCGTCTTGCCGGCGCCGTTCTGGCCGACGACGGCGAGAATCTCGCCGGCGCGCACGGTGAGGTCGATGCCCTCGATGCCCGCCTGCCCCGTTCCGTAGGAATACGCTGCTCCGGCGACGTCGACGATGATCGGACGTTTATCGGCCGTGTCGCGCACATCCGGTCGATCGTCCAGGGCGCACGGCGCGATGGGCGAACTCTTGGATAGTCCGGGGGCGAGGATGCCCGCGACGAGGGCCTCGGCGCCGTCGAGCGTGAGTGCGGGGGAGTCGTTTGGCGCGAGCCCGGCTTCGGCGAGGCTGTTGGAGATACGGACGGTTCTCGGGGTGTCAACGCCGATGGCTCGCAGGGTCTCCCCGTGGGAGAAAACGTCGGTCGGCGTACCGTCGAGTGCGATGCGGCCCTGATCGATCACGACGACGCGGTCGCAATACTCGGCGAGCAGCGCGACCGTCTGCTCGATGAGGATGACGGTCATCCCCGTCAGCTCGTTGGCGCGTCGGAGTACCTCGAACACATCGCGCGCGCTCGCGGGATCGAGCGCGGAGGTGGGTTCGTCCATGACAATGACGCGGGGCGTCATGGCGAGGATGGAGGCGATGGCGACCTTTTGCTTCTGCCCGCCGGAAAGCGTCGCGATTTCGCGATGGCGCAGGTCGGCGATGCCCACGGCGTCGAGGGCCGATGCGATGCGCCCCTCGATCTCGTGGTGGTCGATGCCGAAGTTCTCAAGGCCGAACAACAGCTCGTCCTCCACGACGGAGGCCACCATCTGAGCGTCGATGTCTTGGAGGACCGAGCCGGCGACCTTGGCTATATCGGTGAGGGACGCCTCGCAGGTGTCGAGTCCCGCCACGAGTGTGGAGCCAAACAGGCGGCCCCGATAATGGTGGGGGATGGCGCCGGTGATGGCGCTCGCCAGCGTCGACTTTCCGGCACCCGAGGGGCCGATCAGGCCGACGAAGGTGCCCTCTTCGACGGAGAGGTCGATGTCCTTGAGGGCGTAGGCGCCGTCAGCGGCGGTGCCGTAGGAGAACGAGACGCACTCCATTTCGATGATCGCGCTCATAGGGCTCCCTTCTCGGTGCTCGGCATCTGGAGATGCCGAGTGGGACGGATGCGGCTGCGTCACTCGTTCAGACCGAGCGATTGTTTGACGGGCTGATAGAGCGCGCCGACGAGAATCGCGTTGAAGACCGCCGTGACCGTTACGACCGGAGTCATCACGGCGGCCAGCTCGCCGGCGAAGCCCATGAGCGCCATCTTGACCACCATGAAGATCATTCCGGAGAGGAATGTGGTGATGAAGGTGCCGACCACGGGCACCAGGTTGCGCGCGGGCGTGCGCGCGCCGACGTTCACGATCGACGCCATGGCGACGGCGGCGATGCCTTCGGCGACGAAGTCGATGCCGGGGGAGCTGGTGGTGATTTGGATGACCGCGGCCGAGATGAGTCCGATCACGAGGGCCTGCGGGATGGTGGGGCGAATGACCAGGATCGCGAGGCAGAAGGCGGAGACGATGAATTCGGGGGCGATGGCTCCGCCGGAGACCGCGGAGATGGCCTTGCCTGCCGTGAAGTTGAGGATGAAGCCGGCGGCGAGCAGGACGGCAAGCAAGACGAGGCTTTGGATGTCGAGGCCGCGTCGCTCGTCGATGGCGACGGTGCGGGGTCGGCCACTGGGTTGGAACGGGGTGGTCATGGGAGGTTCCTTTCGCGAACTGGGGCGCTTGCGTTCAGGGGGGGCAAAGGCGGTGGACGGGGCCTCGGCATGAAAAAAGGCCCCCGGTCAAACCGGAGGCCTCGTGTTACCTGGATGGTATATGGGTATGAGGACTCACCGTCGACCGGCCGAAGACGCGTCATGCCACCACCAGTTGTTGAGGGAGACGAACGTGATCTGCTTCATGATGATGGCTCCTTTCGCGATATCGGAGGTCGAAACGTTGGTTAGGGACTATAGCACAGTGCAGTGCGGGTGCAACGGGGCGGGCGATACGTTTCGGTGCCGTTACGCGCGCCGCGATACGCTAGAGCTTGGCGAAGTCGTCGACGATGAGGTCGAGGCAGGCGGGAAGGACGCGGGCGCCGAACTCGCCGGTGTTGTTGTGTATGAGCTCCCCGTCGAATTCCATGCCGAGGGAGGGCGTGCAGGTGATGCGCGCCTCCTTGGCTTGGAAGAGGGTGAACTGCGGCCGACCCAGGCCCTTGCCTGCGGGATCGAGGACGCCGGCGAGCAGGGTGGGGAGCAGCTCGACGGTTTTGGCGGGCTGGATCACGGCGATATCGATGAACCCGTCGTCCATGCGGCAATCGGGGAACAGGTTGATATCGTTTTGGATGAGCGCGGTATTGCCCACCATGCAGCCGATGCCGTCGAGCTCGTCGACCTCCCCGTCGTGCTCGATGGTGAAGTGCGCGACGGTGGGGGCGGGGTTGGCGAGCGCCGAGAGGAAGTAGGCGATTTCGCCCATGTCGCCCTTGGCGGGCTCGGCCTTGTGCATGATGTCGGCATCGAAGCCGGTGCCCGCGATGATGATGAAACCGTGGCGTTGGACGCTGCCGTCCTCCGCCTTCCAGAACAGCTCTCCCATGTCGGCCGTCTTGGTTCGGCCCTCGCGGCAGGCCTTGGCCAGTGCGGCGGGTTCGGGCGCGTTGCCGATGTTGTTGAAGAACAGGTTCGCAGTTCCGGAGGGGAAGACGAGCGTGGGGACGTGGCTATCGCGGATATGGTCGAGCACGTTGGATACGGTGCCGTCCCCACCGGAGACCACGACGCGGTCGAACGCGTTCACGTCCTCCGCGGCCTGATGGGGCTCCATGCCGTCGCCGATGAAGCGCAGGCACACCTCGTCGCCGGCCTCGGACAGAGCGCGCGCGAAGTCGAAAATCTCGTCTGAGCGGGGGCCGGAGGCGGGGTTGTGGATGATGAGGCAACGCATGGCGAGTTCCCTGTTCATGAAAAGGCGGGTATAGTTACAAGATGACGTAATCCTACCCGTGTCGCACGCGGGTTTTCCCGTACCGGGGAGACGAATGTACATCTCCACAAATGAGGACCTGACCGCCTTCTGCAATCGCGCCCGTGCTTTTTCGGCCATCGCCATCGACACGGAGTTCCTGCGGGAGAAGACCTATCACGCCAAGCTGTGCTTGGTGCAGGTCGCCACGCCGGACGAGTGCGTGGTCATCGACCCCCTCGCGATCGACGACCTGGGGCCGCTCGCCGAGCTCATGACCGACGTCGACACGCTCAAGGTGTTCCATGCCTGCTCGCAAGATATGGAGGTGCTCTGCCACGCGCTCGGTTCCGTGCCCGCGCCGATCTTCGATACACAGGTGGCGGCGGGGTTCCTTGGTGAGCGTGCGCAGTGCTCCTATCACAACCTCGTGAGTACGTTCTGCGGTGTCTCCCTGCCCAAGACCGAGTCGTTGACGGACTGGTCGCGCCGTCCGCTGAGCCCCAAGCAGATCGAGTACGCCCTTGACGATGTGCGTTATCTCATCGATGCGTATCGCGTCATCGAGTCCAAGTTGCATTCGCTCGGTCGCACGGCTTGGGTGCGCGACGAGATTCGCCCCCTTGCCGACCCCGCCCATTATCGCAGCGATCCCCGCGCCGCGTTCAAGCGCGTGAAGCGCGTGAACGCCTGTACGCGCCGTCAGCTCGCCGTTGCCCGTGAGCTCGCCTCTTGGCGTGAGCAGCGGGCGGAGACGCGCGATATCCCGCGTAAGTGGGTCATGTCCGACGAAGTCCTGCTGGCGCTGTGCAAGCGCGCGCCGCAGACCGTGGAGGACTTCCGTGCGGTGCGCGGGACCGAACAGCTGAGTGCACGCGATGTCGAGGTGGCTCTCGACGCAATCGCTCGCGGTCGCCGCTGCCCACAGGAGAACCTGCCCTCGGTTGGCCGCGCCCATCGCGCACCGGCGCCTGAGCTCGAGAGCGTCATCGACCTCATGTACGCGCTCATCCGCCTCGTCTCCGAGCGCTCCGGCGTCGCAACCTCGTTGATTGTCTCGCGTGACGGCCTGCTCGACTACATCGAGCATCCCGAGCGCAGCCCCCTGCGCGAAGGCTGGCGCTTCGAGTTGGTCGGCACCCTCATGGACGACCTGCTTCAGGGCAATATCGGCCTCACCGTCAAGGACGGGGCCCTCGAGATCTTGTAATGGCGCCCGTGCGCCTCGAGCCGCATGGGAGGACCCGATGATCAAGGCGGCGTTTTTCGATATCGACGGCACGCTCGTCGGCTTCAAGACGCACCGTGTGCCCGAGAGCGCATGGCGCGCCATCGAACTCATGCGTGCGAAGGGAATCAAGGTTTGTATCGCCAGCGGCCGTTCGCTCATGGAGATGCACGAGGAGCTCAAAACGGGCTTCGACGCATATGTGACCATGAACGGTCAGCTGTGCTTCGACGATAAAGGGGTGTTTCGCGATGCCCATATCGATGACCGCGACGTGCGCGCGATAGTCGAGCAGGCCCGCCAAGGGCTCTATGACCTGTACGTGATGCAAGGGAGCCGCTCGTTTGTGAACAATCTTGGCGACCGCGTGATCGAGCTCGGTCGTCAGGTGGGGCTCGATTACTCACTCGGCGATCTCGATTGGGCCTACGAGCTTCCGGTCTATCAGTTCAACGTGTTCGGCGGGCCCGATGTCGAGCAGGTATTCCTTTCCAAAACCGAGCATGTCGTGGCAACGCGCTGGAATGACCTGTTCTGCGACGTGGTCCCTGCGAAGGGCGGTAAGGACTACGGCGTGCGCGCGGCGCTTGAGCGCTTTGGCATCGCGCCGGAGGAGGCGATCGCGTTCGGCGATGGCGAGAACGACCTCGGTATGTTCGAGGTCGTGGGCACGAGCATCGCCATGGGCAACGCATGGGATGGCGTGAAGGACCGCGCCAGCTTCGTCACCACCGATGTGGATGACGATGGCATTTGGAACGCCTGTAGAAAGCTGGGGCTCGTCTAGTTTTGGGCTGCGCGCTGGCAGGCCGGGCAGGTGCCTTCGAAAATCAAACTGTGGCAGACGTGCGAATAGGATGTTTCCTCGGCCGCCCGCGCGTCGAGCGCCTCGTCATGGGGCAGGGCGATATCCGCCACGGCCCCGCAGGCCCGGCACACGACGTGGGCGTGGCCGTCGCAGCGCCAATCGAAGCGGGTGGTGCCGGGGGCCTTCACCGTGGTGATGATTCCCGCCTCGGTGAGAAGATTGAGGTTGCGGTAGACGGTCCCTCGGCTCACGCGATTGTCGGTCTCGCGGACTTGCAGGTAGATGTCCTCCGCCGTGGGGTGGTCGCAGCGCGACCGCACGGCATCGAGCACCAGTTGGCGCTGGCGCGTGTTGCGGCGGGTGATGGGCTGCCCGGTGGCCGTGGTGCTCATGGCGTCTCCTATCGTTACTTGATAAGTAACATTTGAGCAGAAGGGGAGGCGCAAGGCAAGGAGACGCCCTCGATTTCCGAAAAATGCCTCTAAACATGCAACCATTCGACGGATGGCACATCGGGCGCGTCCGGCGCCGTGCGATCGGCAGGGAAGCTCACGCCCGTCTGGCGACGCGCCTCGTCCATGAGGGCGAGTGAGGAGAGGGTTATGTCGCGGAAGTGGGCGACGGTGCCGAAGGGGCCGCACGGCGCCTCGGTGCAAACGCAGCCCGTTCGGACGTGCTCAACGGCCTCGGCGAAGTCCGAGAGCTCGTGTTGCATGGTGTTCTCGAATGCGGGGAGGTCGATGTCTCGCCCGATGGTCTGCGCGGAGGAATAACCCACGGAGTCCGTCTGCCGCGCGGCGTCGGAGCGCAGGTCGATGTGCATGGAAGAGGGCGCGGAGATGCCGTGCACGGTGAGGGTTCCCAGCTCACCCTCGATTTGACTGTCCGAGAGGTCGTTGGTGGTCTTGGAATGTGCGAGGACGGCAGTCATGTTGGGATAGGACGCGAGGATGACGCCCGATCCGTCGATGGGGCCGTTCGTGAGGTCGTGGGTCGCCTCGTCGAGCAGCGCGGCGGAGGCGAGTACGCGCTCGGGGGCTCCGAACAGTTCGATGAGCGGCTCGACGCAGTAAACGCCGATGTCCATGAGGGATCCAGAGGCCATGGCGCAGTCGAAGATGTTGGTATGGCGCCCCGCCAAAATCTCATCGTAGCGGGAGGAATACTTACCGAAGCGCAGCGTGGCGCGGCGGATAGCGCCGATTTGGGGCAGAGCGTCTTTGATGGCGTGGAAGGCGGGGTCGTGCAGGGGGCGCATCGCTTCGAGCGCGACGACGCCCGCGTCCCGAGCTGCCTCGAACACCTCTGCGGCCTCCCGTCGGTTGGCGCAGAAGGGCTTTTCGACGATGACGTGTTTGCCCCCTGCGATGCAGGCGAGGGCCTGGTCGTGATGGAGGGCGTTGGGGCTGCCGATGTAGACTGCATCGACCTCGTCGCTTGCCGCCAGCTCGTCGAGGGAGGTGAAGGGGGTCGTTCCCCCATGCTCGGACGTGAAGGCGGCGGCTCTCTGGCGATCGCGCGAGAGGGTGCCCACGAAGGCGGCGCCCTCCACATTCGATAGGGCGTCGATCATGCATGCGGTAATGCCGCTCGTTCCGATGGTGGCGATGCGGATCATGTCCGCTCCTCTCTCTCTCGGCGCCGGCGGGCGCCCCGGTGTGGACACGCGAGATACGTGTGGTTGGGCCGGTTAGTCGGATTCGCCCTCGACGAATCCAGTGTCGCAGACGCGATCCGTGCCGTCCGCTGCGGCGCAGGCGAGTTGGTCGCAGCGTTCGTTGAATTCGTGCCCGGCATGCCCCTTCACCCAATGGAAGGTCACGTTGTGGGGTTGCTTGGCGGCGAGTAGCCGTTTCCAGAGGTCGACGTTCTTGACGGGCTTCTTCTGTGAGGTCTTCCACCCCCGGCGGATCCAGCCCTCGACCCAGTGCTGGTTGAAGGCGTTGCAGACGTACTGGGAGTCCGAGTGGACCTCGACATCGCAGGGGCGGTTGAGCGCCTCGAGTGCGCTGATGACGCCGAGCAGCTCCATGCGATTGTTGGTGGTGCGGTCGTAACCGCGGGAGAGCTCGAGCGTGTGCAGCTTTCCCGAGGGCGCGGTGTAGCGCAATACGGCGCCGTACCCGCCGGGACCGGGATTGCCGCGCGACGAGCCGTCGGTGTAGACGATGACCTTCACAGGGTTCCTTTCGAATCGGATCAGACCATTATAAGGTCTGGCTCGGACGGGGATGCGTGGCTGTGGGGTCTCGGCAAGGGGCTATTGCGCGCGCGCCGCGTCGAGGCCGGCTTCGGCAAGGGCCGCGAGCGGACGCATGACGCGTTCGACGGTGGCAAAGTCCGAGCCTCGGTTGGTCGCAACGGCAATTGCATAGGAGCCCTGTTTGGCGTTGACGATCCCTCCGTCGAATGTGACGTCATAGCGCGGGCCGCCGCCTGAGTACCATCCGGCTTTCGACCAGGTCACGGCATTTTCGCCGGCGATGTCATCGACCTGGGAATTGAGTGAGTTTTCCATAAGGCCTGCGAGCCATTGCGCGTTCGCGTCATCGCTTGAGAGCCATTGCGCGCAGATGCGCCAGAGGTTTGCGAGGTCGCGGACGCTGTAATCGGCATACCAGTGAGTGAGGTCGCACGACACGCCCGCCTCGGCGCAGAGATCCGCGAAAAACGAGGACCCGTACAGCTTTTCACGAAGCGTCCGATACGCCTCGTTGTCCGAGTTGACAACGGTCGAGGAGATGAGGTCGCCGTAGTTCGCACGTGCGGTGTCGCCTTGGGCGCGAACGAGACTGATGCAGAAGGGCCCCTTGATGGTGCTTGCACTGTAGTACGTTCGGTCTGCGTCGTGCTCGATGACCCGGCCGGTTGTTAGGTCGAGGGCGATGTAGCTGATGTGCGCGCCTGCACCTTCGATGTCCGCGACTGCGGTGTCAAGCTCGGATCGAGCGGTGTCGGACGCGCTCCTCATCTCGGTCAGGGCCACGTCCGAGGGCGGCTGTTCATCGATGGCCGTATCGCTAACCTGGGCAAGGTTGGATTGGGCATCGGTAGAAGTCTGCTCATGGGCAACCAGGGCGCCTTCGTCGCCGCAGCCGGAGAGTGGGGTGAGCGCGACGGCAGCGAGGAGCGCGCCTGCGAGCAGATGAGCGCGGGTTGCCGCGTGAGAGGCTGGCGAGAGGGGCGCCGTGTTCGGCGTGTCGGTCATGGCGATCATTCCTCGTTCATATGGGGTGTTGGTTCTTGGGTATCCATGGTACGCCTTTCGCCCGAGAAACGCCCGTTGGTGCCGTTTGGCGGGCCGCTCATCGCCTGGGATTGTGGAGTAATGGGGGATGAAGGGTTGTTCGGGGACAATCGGGTGGCCAATTGACGTCGAAAGGATGCCCATCATGTTCGATGCCCGTATGACTCGTCGTTCCGCCGTTGCGCTGTGCGCGACGCTTCTGCTCGCCGGCTGCGGTGCCGGTGAGCCTGTCGCCGCTGGCAGCACCGGTTCCGCTCAGGACGCTCCCGCAGCCGCTTCGAAGAACGTTGCGTGGGAGGTCAAGCTGGATGCTGAGGCCCCCTTCATGAACGTCGAGGGCGATCAGAGCGCGGCCACGCCCAGTGAGTGCTGGATGCAGCATGAGGATGGCACGGTGCAGGTCCAGGTCGCCGGTTCGTCGATCCCCGAGCCCACGGTCGAGAGCGTCGAATTCGCCGACGGCGTGCTCACACTGACTATGGTCCAGCCCGATGAAGACACGCCGGCGACGATGGACTTCGTCTTGCACCAGTTCATGGTCAGCGGGGCCGACGCCCCCAAGGTCGCGGCTGTCGTGCTCGTGCGTGGCGAGGAGACCGTCGAGCTTCCCGCCGGTGAGCTTGCCGAGTTCGAGACCGCAGAGTAGCAAGGTGTTTCGACGGCGGGCCGCGCGCGGCCCATGTGTTTCGGAGGTCCCATGCTGACCATCGGTTGTCATCTGTCCACTACCAAGGGCTATACCGCTATGGGCGAGACTGCTCGCTCCATTGGCGCAAATACCTTTGCGTTCTTCACGCGCAATCCGCGCGGCGGGAACGCCAAGCCGCTCGATCTCGATGACGTGGCGGGTCTGCGGCGAATCTTGGACGAAGATGGGTTTGGGCGCCTCGTGGCGCATGCACCCTATACGTACAATCCCTGCTCCGCCAAGGAACGGGCGCGCGAGTTCGCGCTCGAGGCCATGGCCGAGGACTTGCAGCGCATGGAGGCGCTGCCCGGGCAACTCTACAACTTCCATCCCGGCGCACATGTGGGGCAGGGCGCTGATGCGGGAATCGAGCTGATCGTCAGCACTCTGTGCCACGTTATGTTCGAGGGTCAGCGCACGTGCGTGCTGCTCGAGACGATGGCGGGCAAGGGCACCGAGGTGGGGCGCACCTTCGAGGAGCTCACGCGCATCATCGAGGGTGTGGCCTCGCGCCGTCCCGAGCTTGCCGGCACCGACATGCTCGGTGTGTGCCTGGATACCTGCCACATCTCCGACGGTGGGTACGACATCGTGGATGACCTGGATGGCGTTATGGCTGAATTCGATCGCGTTGTGGGTCTCGAGCGCCTGCAGGCGGTCCATATCAATGACTCCAAGAACCCGCGTGGCGCGCATAAGGACCGCCATGAGGTGATCAGCGGGGGATACCTGGGCAATCCCGAGCTCGGTGGCGGCGAGCACGTTTTGCGCGCCATCGTGACGCATCCCGCCCTGTGCGAACTGCCCTTTATTTTGGAAACCCCGCATGACGACCTTGCTGGTTATGCGGGTGAGATCGCCTACCTGCGCGGGCTCGCGGGGTAACGCGAGTCGCGCTTGCGCTGAGAAGTTGAGGTTTTTCGTATCGTTTTTAAAAAGGATGAAGTAGTGCGGGTGTTTGGCCCAACAAAACTGCAGGTCGCAGTTGGTCTCCGATCGCGTGTATCTGACTAATCTCAAAATGAGTACGAAAAAGCTCTCTCTTCCTCGAGCGAGGGGGTTCGTCGCAGCTTAGTGAGTGACATTCCAGCAGGATATGCCTCATTGCGACTTCGCGCCCCTGTTTTTCAGCCCGGCTTGCCCTGCTACAGCTTTTACGCCCGGTTTATTCCCCGTCCAAAAACGCGCCGGTTTGGCGGTTCCAGAGGGCGGCGTATTCTCCTTCGGCCTCGGCGAGCTCGGCATGCGTGCCATCCTCGACAATCTCGCCGTCGGAGAGCACCACGATGCGGTCGAGCGCCGCCACGGTGGACAGGCGGTGCGCTACGACGATGGACGTGCGTCCGCGCATGAGGTTCTCGAGTGCATCCTGCACCAGCGCCTCGCTCTCGGAGTCCAATGCGCTTGTGGCCTCGTCGAGCACCAGGATCGGTGCGTCGGTGAGGATGGCGCGGGCGATGGCCACGCGCTGACGCTGGCCGCCGGAGAGTTTCACGCCGCGCTCACCCACGAGCGTATCAAGGCCGCTGGGCAGGCGATCGATGAACTCGAGCGCGTTGGCAAGCTCGGCGGCACGGCGGATCTCCTCCTCGGAGGCGCCGGGGCGGCCATAGGCTATGTTCTCGCGGATGGAACGGTGGAACAACAGCGCTTCCTGCGGAACGTAGGCGATCTGCCGGCGCAGGCTCTGCTGGGTGCAGGTGGAGATGTCCTGGCCGTCCACGCGCACATGCCCGTCCTGCACGTCGGAAAGGCGCAGCAGCAGCTTGGTGAGGGTGGTTTTACCCGATCCCGAGCGACCAACGAGGCCCACGCGCTGGCCGGCCGGGATATGCAGGTTGAGGTCGGTGAAGACGCGGTCGCCCTCGGCGGCGTCGGCGTAGGCGAAGCCGAGGTGGTCGAAGTCGATCGAGCCCTCGGTCACCAGGAGGTCCGGGGCACCGGGCGCGTCCTCCACCAGGCGCGGTTCGTCCAGGATGCGGGCCATCTCGCTTGCGTCGCCGATGGCGCGGTTCATGCGCTGCATCATCGAGTTGATGTAGTTGAAGCGCATGGAGAGCTGATAGGTGTAGGAGAACATCATGACGAGCATGCCGCCCGAGATGCCGAACCAGGCGTTGCCGCCCGCCACGAAGATGGACACGATGAGCATGATCACGGTGATGATGCCGCTCGTGGTGAACCCGCGCTGCATGGTGGCGCGCATGGAGCGGCTCTCGGCCTGCATGGCCGCGAGGTCCGCCTCGTCGAAAAGCTCCTTCTCGAAGTCCTCGCGTCCGCAGGTCTTGACGGCGAGGATGTTGGTCACGGCGTCCGATAGCACTCCGGAGAGGCGGTTCTGCGCCTTGGCGGTGGCGGCGGAGAGCGGCAGGATGCGCTGGTACATGCGCGTGGCCACGATCACGTATATCACGAGCATCACGGCGAGTGCCGCGGCATAGGCGGGCACGGCCGGCGCGAGCGCGATGAACGTGCAGGCGGTGCTTGCGATGGTGGGGATGAGCGAGTAGACCACGACGTCGACCATCTGGGTGTAGCCGCCCAAGAACTTGCTCGTCTGGCTCACCAATGCGCCGCCGAAACGGCTCGTGTGGAAGGTCATCGACTGGTTGGAGAGCGTGTCGAAGCACAGGCGCGCGAGATGGTAGTTGCCGTTGATCTGCAACTTGTAGACGGCGTAGTCCTGCAACTTGGAACAGATCTGGCCGACGAGGTTCACTAGCAGCAGCGCCAGGATGTAGGGGCCGAAGACCTCCCATACCTTATCGGCGGGCACGGGCGCCGCCTGCACGCGGTCCACGATGAGGCCCATCACCCAGGTGTTCACGAAGATGAGCAGCGCCACGTAGGCGACGGAGGTGAACACGGCGAGGAATGCCGCGCCGGGTACCATGCGCGTGACCTCCCAAAAGCGGCGCAGTGTGCGCTTTACGGCGGGTTTCTCGAGCTTTTGGACGTTTCTCTGCGACATATGCGTGTCTCCTTATGCGTCGTCGTCTGTCCTAGGTTATCTCTTGAAGTGCCCTTCAGGTCAAGCGCGGATTGAGCTCGGCCGTATCGCCCCGTCATGTGAAAAGACGCCCAGATCATGCTGTTTATGCAGGTAGATGAGTCGCAACCAGCGGTTGACGGATCAGGGGCAAAACGCAACCCCAGCGCCCTTGCGCAACGGGCATCGTTCGCGGAAGCTGAAGTCGGCGAGGGGTCCGGACGCCTCGCCGAGCATGTACGATTGACCACGATGAAAGGGAGCGCATCATGAGTTTCCGTGACAACCTGCTATATCTGCGTGATTCGCGTAACATGACCCAGGAACATCTCGCCATGCTGCTCGGCGTGACCCGTCAAGCGGTGAGCAAGTGGGAGGCTGGTGCCTCCACCCCCGACATGGACAAGCTGGTTCGCTTGTGCGAGATCTTCGAAGTCGACCTCGATAAGATGATTCGCGGTGACGTGACGGTTAGGACTGTCAATCAGACGCTTGCCATCCCCGACGGCGCGCCTGTGTCCGATGTGACGGGATACGATCCGCACATGAGGTCTCGGGCCCTGTTCATTGCGGGCGCGGCCGCCTTTTTGGTGTTCGGTGTGGGGAGCGTTGCGATGCTCGCGCGCGGTGGCGTCGGCCTTTTATTGCTCGGTGGAGGTTGGGGACCGGTTCTCAATCCTTATCCTTTCTATTTTCTGCTTACGGGTGCCGCGGGTGCACTCGCGTGCCTTGCGGTGGCCCACATCAGGCACGTTGCGTTTTGTCGCGCTCATCCGTTCGTGAGCAACTTCTACACCGATGACGATCACGAGCGCGCCTGTCGTCTGAGCGGGTTTTCGCGTATCGCCGCCTGTGCGCTCGTATGCTTCGGCGCCGTGATCGCGGTCATTCAGAGCGTACCGCTGCAGCATGTGTCGGGAGGCCTGAGTTCGTTGGTGGTCTGCTGCGCGGCAGCGGCGCTTGTTGCGATGTACGGTCGCCTCATGGCCCGCCGCATCGACATCGAGGCATATAACGAACGTGCCGAATTTCTGCATGGGGGATGTGACGTGCGCGTTCGATTCGCCCTGTTGGTAGCGGCGGTGACGGTTGTCGCAGCGCTCGGTAGCCTCTTCTTCGTCCTCTCCGCATGGAGTCAGATTCTCATCTGGGGTGCCATTGCCATCGCGGTTGGATGGGCGTTCTTAACGGTGTTTCGCGAGTCCTAGGGGTGCCTTGCGGTGGCGCGGGCGGGGTTTCGCCCTCGCTCGCGTTGCCCGCCGCCGAACTGGGTATCATTCCTCCATATTGCACGCCGCCCGCCCGGAAGGATTGATACCTCGATGAACCACGACGAGATTTTGGAGATGCTGAGGCGTTCCGGAGTGGAGGTGCCCGGCAGCGCCGAACACAGTGCGGAGGAACCCATCGATGTGGAAGTCGAGGTGGAGGATATCCCGGCGGGCGAGTCGAAGAACTCTACGGGCGGCGAAGCGCCCAAGTCCGCCCGCGAGCGCAAGAAGGCCGCTCGCGCCAAGGAGAAGGCCGCGCGCGGGGAACGTGTTCGCGAAGGACGCCCCGTTCCCCCGTTCATGGAGAAGCTCGCCCACTGGAGCCGCACGGCGCTCATCGTGGCGCTGATCGTGCTCGGCATCGCCGCACTCGTCTCGTATTGGTGGTTCCATCCGGCGCTCAACATCCACAGTCCGCGCGTGTGGAGCTGGATCATCCTCGTCGCCATCTTCGCCGTGGTTGCCCTCAAGGTCGTGGCTCTGCGCTCCGCGCGCCATGCAACGCTGCTCAACCGGCTCGCGTACGTGCCGCTTGCGGTGATTCTTGCGTTCTTCGTCGGCCTCATCATGGGTGAGCCGTTCATCCCCGGCAACGCTGAGCGTTACGCCAACGTGCTCAAGACCACTGACGGTGATTTCGCCAAAGATATCAAGGAAGTCGACTATTCGGATGTTCCCGTGATCGATCGCGCCTCCGCGCAGCTGCTCGGCTCCCGCGCCATGGGTTCGATCCCCGAGTTCGTGAGCCAGTTCGAGATCAGTCCCGCCTACAGCCAGATCAACTACCAGGGTCGCCCGGTGCGCGTGAGCCCGCTCACCTATGCCGATCTTTTCAAGTGGCTGAGTCATCGCGGCACGGGTATTCCCGCGTACGTGCTCGTGGACATGGTCACGCAGGAGGCCGAGGTTGTGCGTCTGAAGGACCCGATCCGCTATTCCGAGAGTGAGCCGCTCGCGCGCAACATCGACCGCTACGTGCAGCTTAAGTACCCCACCTACATGTTCGACCAGAAGAGTTTCGAGCTCGACGAGAAGGGAACGCCCTGGTGGGTCTTTCCCGTGCAGAGGCGCACCATCGGCCTGTTTGAGGGCACCACGATCCAGCGCGTTGTCCTGGTGAACGCTTGCACTGGCGAGACTGAGGATTACGTGATTGAAGACTGCCCCACATGGGTCGACCGCGCCTATCCGAGCGACCTCATCATCCAGCAGTACAACTGGAGCGGCGCGTACAGGGGCGGTTGGCTCAACTCCTGGCTTGGCCAGCAGGGCGTGGTCCGCACCACGCTCGGCACCGACGGTGAGCTCGGCTACAACTACCTTGCCCAGGGCGATGATATCTACCTGTACACGGGTGTGAGCTCTGTGACTGCCGACAGCTCGAATGTTGGCTTCATCCTGGTCAATCAGCGCACGGGAGAGTCGCATTACTATCCGGTGGCGGGCGCCACCGAGGATTCGGCCCAGGCGTCTGCCGAGGGTCAGGTGCAGAACCTCAAGTACGAAGCGACCTACCCGCTTCTGCTCAATGTCGCCGGGCAGCCGACCTATTTCATGGCGTTGAAAGACAATGCCGGACTGGTCAAGATGTACGCCATGATCAACGTGGAGCATTACCAGAGCGTCGCCACGGGTTCCACGGTTGCGTCGACTCAGGAGAGCTACCTGCAGATGCTCGCCACATCCGGTGCGCTTTCCGGAGATGAGGCGGCGGCGAGCGGTGCGGAGGTCGAGGTCTCCGGCACCATCGCCTCCATTGCCCAGGCGGTCATCGACGGAAATTCGCACTTTTACGTCACGCTCGAGGGCGACTCGGCGATCTACGACTTCGCCTTGCCCGATATGCTCGAGATAGTCCGTCACAAGGTTGGGGATTCCATCACATTCAATTGCGCCAGGGCGGCCGATGGGTCGGATGGCGCCGCGGTTCGTTCCGTGACGAAGTTCGGCACATCGCGCGCCTCTAAGAACGCGGATGTCGATGAGGGCGGTAACGCGTCAACGACGACAGGGGGTGCTGCAGGTGGCGACTCGCCCGCAGCTGCGGGGAATGCCGAGGGTGGTGCCGCCTCGTAGGCGTTGGGGGCCTGTGGACGCGGCAACCTCGAGGAGTTCCCGCGCGCCCGCTGTGTCCGTCTCGTAGGGCCACGGCGCATCAACGGCGGTTTGGCCTCCTGGCGTCGGCGGGACTCGAAGATCGCCGTCGCGTGCGGAAGTCTGAATATATTCAAAGAAATGCCAGCCTTCATCGGGCTGGCATTTTTTGTAGGGCTTTAGCCTGTGCGGCGCGTCGATTTGGGCCGCGCGGCCGCGATGTGGCGGGATGAGCGGCTGCGGCGCTGTTTCACTAATGTGCATAACTACACATTAAAGATGCGAGCAAATGAGCATAACGGTAATGAATGAGAAACAAACTGCATTAAACATACCAAAACATGCGAGAGTGTGTATACTCGTTCGCCAAGCAAAGCTTGCTTGGAATCAACGTCTCAGGGGAAAGGATACGCTCATGAAGAAGAAACTATTCGGCGCGACCGCCGCAACCCTCGCCATCGCTGGTGCGCTCGCGCTCGTCGGCTGCGGCGGTTCCCAGGATCCCGCAGCGGGCAGCGCCGCTGGCGAGGCGGGGGACGGCGAGGCCTACACGTTGGTCGAGGACGGCACGTTCACCATCGGCACATCTGCCGAGTACGAGCCCTTCGAATATATGGAGGACGGCGAATACAAGGGCTTTGACCTCGAGCTCGCCGAGCTCATCGCCGATGACCTGGGCCTGGACTTCGAGATCGTCAACATGGATTTCGACGGCCTGTGCGCCGCCGTCGCGTCGGGCACCAAGATGGATGCCGCGTTCGGCGCTATCACCATCACGCCCAAGCGCGAGAAGCAGGTCGATTTCACGGATTCGTATTACATGGATGACCAGGCGATTGTCACCATGAAGGACAACGCCGACATCACGGGCGACAACTACGCCGACGCCCTCAATGCCGAAGGGGTGAAGATCGCCGTTCAGTCCGGTTCCACGGCCGAGGCGTTCGTCAACGAGAATTTCCCCAAGGCGACCGCGGTGCCGTTCAAGAACGCCACCGATTGCTTTGCCGCCCTGCAGTCCAACCAGGCCGTCGCCCTGGTGACCAACCGTTCCGTGGCCGCGCAGCTCACTGCCTCGAGCTTTGATAACGAGCAGGTCATCAAGCTGATCTCAACCGGCGAGGAATACGCCATCGCCGTGAACAAGGACAACCCCGGCCTCAAGGACGCGATTAACGAGACGCTCGCCAAGTTCTCCGAGGATGGAACCATCGACGCCCTGATGGAGAAGTACAGCATCAAGTAGTCGCTTCGCATCGTGACGGCCGCCCTCCCGTGCGCGAGCGCGGGAGGGCCTTTGCGGCGAGGTGCGATGCCGGTCGCGTGCCCGTTGGCGGGCAAGGCATTTTACGGCAGAGCGCCCCGCATGATTGAAAGAGGAAAGAGCCATGGATACCGGGATTTCTTTGACGAGGGGAACATCGGGGACGCCTCCTTGTGCGGTGCTCCGCATCGCGGCGCGCCTGTGCGTCGCGATGTGCCTCGTCTGGGTGGCGTTCGGGGTGACATGCGGCACGGGCGCCGTCCCCGCCCACGCACTCGAGGTCGAAAAGCTCACCTGCCAGCCCAACGGAGACGCGGGCAGTGAGGTCCTCGGCGGGGCCGAGACGCGCATCACCTGGGAGGTCCAGGCGGATGCGGATGAGGAGCTCACGGGGCTCTCGCTCACCGTTCCCGAGGGCACGTCCTTCACAACCGAAGACCTCCGCCTCACCATGCTTTCAGGTGAGGACCTCATGGAGCGCGCGTTCATCGAACCCAAGATCAAGGTCGAGGGCGAGACGCTTGAGCTCGTGTTCCCCGAGGCGGCTCCGGCGGGGCGGTTCTTCCGAGTCGAGCTCTACGGTGTCGTCTTTCCCGCTACAGGCGGCGCGATGCAATGCACGGGCTCCTATACGCTTGCGGATGGGCACGAGCATGACGTCGACGGCATTCCTGCGGTCGAGATCGAGGGTGTGACGCCGTTCGACCAGTTCAAGGCCTTCCTTGAGGAGCAGCCCTGGGTCGAGGTATGGAACTCCAACACGTTCTTGCGTCTGTTCTTCAACCCCGTGCTCATCGTAAGCAGTCTGCCCATCATCTTTGGCGGCTTTTTGATGTCGGTCGCCATCGTACTCGTTGCGTTCCCGCTGGCGATCCCGTTCGGCTTCCTGTTCGCGCTCATGCGCATCTCGAAGTCGCGCATTTTGCGCGCACTTGCGGCTGTGTATGTGAACCTCATCCGCGGCACACCGGCGTTCCTGCAGATCTACATCGCGTTCTTCGGCCTGCCGCTCGCCGGAGTCAACATCGACAACTACACGCTCGGCGTCATCGTCATGGCGATGAACTCCGCCGCTTACCTGTGCGAGATCTTCCGTGCGGGCATCCAGTCCATCCCCAAGGGTCAGTCGGAAGCCGCTCGTTCGCTGGGGATGAGCGCCGCCCAGACCATGGTGTCGATTATCGTCCCGCAGACGTTCCGCAACGTGATTCCTACGCTCACCAGCGAGTTCATCTTGCTGTACAAGGACACCTCGCTGCTCGCGGCTGTGGGCGTGATGGAGATCGTGATGTACGCGAAGACCATCGTGGCCACGACCGGGTCCATCACGCCCTATGTGGTCGCCGCCCTCTTCTACCTCGTGGTGACATTGCCGCTCGCTCGCGTGGTGAGCCTGCTCGAGTCGCGTCTTACCGGCGCCACAGCGGGCACCAATGCGGGCCCCCTCGGCAAGAAGCCCACCAAGAGCGCAGGAACCATGGTGCCCACGCCCGCCGACCATATCGCCAGCCTGTAGGGAGTGTTTGAGATGACTGATGTGACGAAGTGCGACACCGCGGTCGAGGGTGCGCCCGTTGGCGGGCGCGCGGGTGCGGGCACCGATGCCGGTGTTCAAGCGGCGCCCTCTGCTGGCGATGCCCCCGTGGTGCAGATTCGAGGACTGCACAAGGCGTACGGCGGCAACGAGGTCCTGCGCGGAATCGATCTGGACGTACATCGCGGCGAGGTCGTCGTGGTACTGGGGCCGTCGGGCTCTGGCAAGTCGACGATGCTGAGGTGCGTCAACCTGCTCGAGACGCCCACCGCGGGCTCGATCGTGGTCGAGGGCGTAGACATTACCGGGAAGGGCGTGGACATCAACAAGGTCCGCTCGACCTTGGGCATGGTGTTTCAGCAGTTCAACCTGTTCCCGCACCTCTCGGCGAAAAAGAACGTGATGATCGCGCAGCAAAAGGTGCTCAAGCGTAGCCGTGAGGAGGCTGAGCGCATCGCGGTCGAGGAGCTGGGGAAGGTCGGCCTTGCCGACCGCGTGGATTTTATGCCTTCTCAGCTTTCTGGCGGTCAGCAGCAGCGCGTCGCCATAGCGCGCGCCCTGGCCATGAACCCGCACGTCATGCTTTTCGACGAGGCGACGAGTGCGCTCGACCCCGAGCTCGTGCGCGACGTGTTGGGCGTCATGCGCGACTTGGCTCGCGAGGGGATGACCATGATCGTCGTCACGCACGAGATGCAGTTCGCCCGTGACGTCGCCGATCGCGTGGTGTTCATGGACGGAGGCGTTATCGTGGAACAAGGGACTCCCGAGCAGGTGTTCGACCATCCGCAATCTGAGCGAACCAAGGATTTCCTCGGCCATATCTCGTAGGCGAACATCGATTTCGTGCATGCGCCCCGAGCGCCCGGGTACCTTTGACATAATGGGTCGGGTACTCGAGCGCTCGGAGGCTTTTTCATGTTGCAGGTCATCATCTCTCCCGCAAAGCAGATGCAGCTGGCTCGTGATGGGTTTGTCCCACGGGGCATTCCGCCGCTTTCGGAGAAGACCGCCCGCGTCATGGACGCTCTGCGCGCAATCGAGCGTGAGCAGGGGAGCGAGGGGCTGCAAGCACTGTGGGGCGTCAACGACAAGTTGTTGGCCGAGAACGTGGAACGCCTGCATAGCTATCGAGACATTGCCGACGCGAGCCTCCTTGGGGATGCGGAGCTGTCTCGTCTTGTCTCTCCCGCGATCTTCTCTTACGTGGGCATTCAATTTCGCAGCATGGCGCCGGACGTGCTCGACGCCGCTGCGCTCGAGTGGTTACAGGGACATCTGTGGGTGCTTTCCGCGCTCTACGGCTGTGTTCGACCGTTCGACGCGGTTCAGCCGTATCGATTGGAGATGGGTGCCAAATTGTCCGTGGATGGGGAGAAGAATCTCTATGCGTTTTGGGGCGATTCAATCGCACGGGCCGTGTGTGCCGAGCTGGACGTGCAGTCTGGTGATGTGGTTGAAATTGTGAATCTGGCCAGCGTGGAGTATTCCAAGGCGGTGCTCCCGCATCGACCTGACGGAACACGTGAGGTCACGTGCATCTTCGGTGAGGGCTTGCGCAACGGCAGGCCCGTCCAGCGTTCGACTGCGAGCAAGATCGCGCGCGGCAGCATGGTTCGCTGGATGGCGGAGCGTGGAGTGCATCGTGCTGAGGAGCTCAAGCATTTCGATGTTGGTTATACGTTCGACCCCGATCTATCCCAGGAAGATGCGAAGGGGCAGACCCTTGTCTTCATGAGGGGATAGGCACGTCGGCTGGTTTGTCGTCGGAATATGCGAGAAGGCGCCTCGCGGCTCCCGGCATGAGGGGCTGCGAGGCGCCTTTCGGATGGGGCGTTGTCGTGCAAGCGGGTCCGGGCTACAGTGCGCTCTCGTAGATTGCCCGGGCGTCTTCCAGGGTGAGCTTGCGGAACGTGCCGAAGCTCTCTCCGCGGTTCACGCGCAGACCGCGGATCATCTGGTCGATGTCGCCTTCCGTGATACCAAGCTCTCCGAGCGTGGAGGGCATGCCCATGGACATGAAGAAGTCCTGCAGTTCGTCGATGGTTGCTTCGACGGCGTCATGTACTGCACGCTCGGGCGTGATCTTCTCATCGATGGCGGACAGGTCGTCCACCTCGGGGTCGATGGGTTCGATGCCGAACACCTCGGCGCCGAAGGTGAGGAAGCGCTCGGGATGGCTCTTCCACACGTGGCGCATCCACGCGGGGAAGATGACGGCAAGGCCCGCGCCGTGCGTGATGCGCGGATCGGCGGCCGAGACTTCATGTTCCATGCCGTGACAGGACCAGTCGCCGTCGCGCATGCCGGGGATGCCCAGACCGCAGCCTGCCAGGCCGTTGTGTGCGAGCGTTCCGATCCACATGAGCTCGGCTCGCGCATCGTAGTTCTCGGGTTCGTCCATTACGATGTGAGCCGCATCGATGGCTGCGCGGATGAGGCCGCAGGCGATGTTGTCGGTCGCGCCCACCGCGGGCTCTCCGGAGAAAAAGCGCTCCATGATGTGGGCGATCATGTCGGTCACCCCCGCCGCCGTCTGATACGGCGGGAGGGTGAAGGTGAGTTCGGGATCCAGGAAGGCAATCTTGGGGCGGATGAGCTCGCTGTTGCAGCCGCTCTTGAGCCCCTCGGCGTCATTGCTGATGACGCAGGAGTTGGAGGCTTCGGAGCCGGAGGCGGGGATGGTCACTACGGTCGCGATCGGCAGGCAGTGCTCGACGGTTGCCTTTTTGGACCAGAAGTCCCAGGCATCGCCGGTATAGCCCGTGGCGATTGCGATCCCCTTGGCGCAGTCCATCGCCGAGCCGCCGCCGACCGGCAAGACTATGTCGACCTGCTCGTGCTCGGCGAGCGCCGCGCCCTCGCGCACGAGGGCGATCTCGGGGTTGGGGCGCACGCCACCCAGTTCGACATGGGACACGCCGGCGGCGTCGAGTGAGGCCTTTACGCGGTCGAGCGTGCCCGTGCGGACCACGGAGCCCTGGCCGTACACGATCAGGGCGCGTCGATATCCGGCTTCCGCCAGCTCGGCGCCGACCGTATCGGTGACGCTGCGGCCGAATACGAACTTGGTGGGGGAGCAGAAGGTGAAATTGTTCATGGATGTCCTTTCCCGTCGGGCTCTCCGACGCGCAGGTTCTTAAAAGCCGAGGTCCTCTCCGACGAGGATGACGTGGATGCGCCCATCGTGGCGCGAGTGGCGGGTGATTACCTCCTGGCAGCACATGCATTTCTCGGCGTGGCAGTTCGAGCAGACGCCGGCGAGTTCGCACGGGGTACCGGTGTGTAGGCGCGCGGCGTTGAGCGGGCATGTGACGGTGCGGATGCGCTTGAGCCCGCTTTCGACATCCGCCACGACTTTGTTCATGCCGGCGATGACGCAGACATGCTTGGGACCATGGAGCAGCAGGGCGAGGCGGTTGGCGTTGCCGTCGATGTTGACGAGTTCGCCGTCGAGTGTGATGGCGTTGGTGCCCATGAAGAACCAGTCTGCGCCGACCTGCTCGCGCCACATGGCATCTTGCTCCTCAGGCGTGGTGGCCTGCGAGCGGTCGATCATGCGGTGACCGTCGGCCTCCAGGGCCGCTTTGATGCCGCTTTCGGAAAACGAGACGCTTCCGCCCCAGGTGACGCTTTGGCCCGGTTCTACGAGGTCGCGTGCGAGCTCGACCGCCTCTGCGGCGGTATCGCGGTAGTGGCCGGTCATGTTGCGAATCGCGAGTTTCTTGATGATGTGCTCCGCGGTGGTGCGGTGTACGGTCCTCTTCACATCTTCCATGCTGCCTCCTCGGCTTGGTATGCGGTGCGGGTCATGAGAGGATGGCCTGGCGGCTCCATCTTCCGCAAGCCCGATCTGTTCCATTGTGGCACCACCCGCGCCGGTGGCGCTAGCGTTTGATGGCCAAGATGTCATCGAAGCCGATGACGGTCTTTACGACCTGTATTCGCCGAAACGCAAAGTCGATGCGGGCGACGATGCCCGACACGGTGCGGTAGGTGTCCCAGTCGTAATAGGTCACGTGCACCAGATCGCCTTTTTTCACCTGCATGATCGTACGGGAAAGGGCCAAGGCCTCCTCATCGGTGAGCTCGTGGCGGGGCTCGGTGATGCGCTCCTGCTGCCGCGCGAGTTCGTAGTAGCCGGTGAGGGCGGCGAAGGGCATGAACTGGGCCGCCCTGCTCGCCCTCGGTTTGCCGTTTGCCGTCAGTGGGCCCGCCCCCGTGGCCTCTTGTGCATCCATGTGATCACGCATGGTGTCCTCCCACCTGTTCGTTGCGCTCGCGCCCCGTCGCCTCGGGGCGCAGGCTCCGCCCCATGACGAGTGCGTTTTTTCCATACCGCCCCTTCACATCGATGATGGCGCGCTGCAGTTCCCGTTCCCGGGCCTCTGCCTCGACGTCGGTGAAGAGGTCGATGGTGGCCAGCTCCTCGGGGAGCAGGTCGCCAAAACCGATGTTCACCCGCTTGATTGGGCGCCGAGGATCGACCGACTCGGCGAACAGGCGCTCGAAGTATTCTTGAAGCTTGCGGCGCGAGTTCGTTCGCTCCTGCAGCTTGCGTTGCTTACCCGCGTGCGCGTATGCGCCTCTCCCGCCGGCAGGTCTCGTTCCATGTTCCCCGGTGAATGCCCCCGCGCGCCGCGCGCCCTCGGCGTAGAGGTCGCGTTCGCGATCGCCGTTCCGCGTGGGTTCGACGCGGTTCTCACCCGGCCGCGGCGTGATGCGGGGGATATCCTCCGCGGTGGTGCTGCGCCGATGTCCGCAGCCGTCCACGTATGAGGCGCTGCCGCTTGCGTCGAGTCTTCGAAGCTCGCGGACTTCGCTGCCGTAGCCCACATACAGCGAGATCGAACTGGCCACCACGCCCCGTTCGACGAGCTCGAGCACCGAGGCGTCCACCATCTCGCGGAGCACGGTGAGCGCTTCGTCGTAGCTGTAGTTGCGGGAGAGCACCTGCCCGTTCACCATGGAGGTCGCCTGCGGACGGTATGCCTGTATCTCCGCGATGGTGCAGGGTTCGATGCCGTGCGCATGGTCGATGAGGTATTCGGCGTTTACGCCGAACTCACGGTAGAGGATGCGCTCGTCGAGCGCGGCGACGCCCATGAGGTCGTAGACGCGGTACTTCGCAAGGCGCTCGGCGGTGCCCGGACCGATCCCCCATATATCCGTGATGGGGCGATGGCGCCAGATATCTTGCCTGAAGCGCTCCTCATCCAGTTCGCCGATGCCGTTGTCCTCATGCTTGGCCGTGATGTCGAGTGCGACTTTCGCCAGGAAGAGGTTGGGCCCGATGCCCGCGGTCGCTGTGATGCCGGTGCGGGCGAGCACGGCGCCGCGCAGTTCATCGGCGAACTCGCGCGCTGTGAGGCCGTAGAGTGACAGATAGGATGTCGCGTCGATGAAGCACTCGTCGATCGAGTAGACGTGGACGTCCAGGGGGCTCACATATTCAAGGTAGATGCCGTAGATGCGCGCCGAGATCTCCATGTAGTGGCGCATACGGGGCGGGGCTGCAATGTAGTCGATGTTTTGGGGAATCTCGAAGAGACGGCAGCGGTTGCGTATGCCGAGCTTCTTCATGGCGGGGCTGATCGCCAGGCAGATGGTGGTGCGGCCGCGTGAGGTGTCGGCCACGACGAGGTTTTGCGTGAACGGATCGAGCCCGCGCGCGGCGCATTCGACGGAGGCGTAGAACGTCTTTAGGTCTATGCAGATGTAGGTGCGTTCACGGCCGAGTGCTCCCGCTGCCGGCTTTCCCATCGGATCCTCCCATCGAACATGTGTTCCGAACTTCTGTTCGATGATATGGTCCCGTGCGGACAGAGTCAAACGCGTCGCGAGCCTGTGGGTTTGGCGAAGGTTCGCTGCTCGCGTGCGGGCGCGGGTACAATCCCGCCATGGAATCGGCACAACATGTTCGATGGGCGCGCTGCCCGGCGGAGGTTTTATGACTGAGGAGAAGCAATCGACTGGTTTGGGCGATGGCATCGCACGCGTGGGCGATATCGCGCAGCGGCTGTGCGATAACAGGCGGTTCGTCATCGTGTCGGTGTGCCTGCTCGTGTTCCTCGTCCTGCTCAATCGCGTTCTGGCGGGTGAGATCATGGCGCTCGACCGCTCGGCCATCGCGCTCATGGTCGGGCATGTTCGCACGGCATGGCTAACCCCCGTCATGGAGACCGTCTCGTTCATGGTCACGCCGGTGCCGCTCTTTGCCCTGATCTTTGCCGTGGCGCTTGCCGGGCGTTCCCGCGGCGTTGGGGGATTGGGGTGGTTCTGCACGATTAACCTGGCCGGTTCGACCATCCTCAACCAACTGCTGAAGTTCGCGATCCAGCGTCCCCGCCCCGATGTCTCCCTGCGCTTGGTCGAGATCGGCGGCTTTAGTTTCCCTTCCGGCCACTCCATGGCGGCCATGGCGTTCTTCGGGCTGTTCATCTGGCTCACCTGGCGCTACGTGCGCGACCGTCGTGCACGCGTCGGATTGACCGTGTTCTTGTGCGTGATGATTGCCGCCGTCGGGTTCTCCCGTGTGTACCTGGGTGTTCATTACGCCTCGGACGTGCTCGGCGGTTTTTGCGCGTCCCTCATCTGGCTGGCGGTCTACACCAAGGTCGCCGGGCCGACGCTCGCCGCGGCGAAACGCGTGGGCTAAAGCACCGTCTGCCAAGGCCCCGTTCGCTCATCGGTCGTTCAAATGCGACGTTTGTCCGCTGCGCTTCCGTCCGCTGGGGCGGGTACAATAGGCGTCGTGAATGACGAACAGTTCAGGAGGCTCGCATGGACGAGGTCAAGGCCGCTTGCCAGGCAACGAGTGAGATCGCGGTGAGCGACGGGTATCTGCGCATCGCCGCGGCCACGCCCAAGATCCGCGTTGGGGATGTGGCCGGCAACGCCGCGGCCATTCTCGAGTGCGTCGACGCGGCCGTTCGTGCCGGTGCGCGCGTGTTGGCCTTGCCCGAGCTCTGCCTCACGGGTTATACCTGCGGCGACCTGTTCCACGACCGCGCCCTGCTGCGCGCAGCTGAGTCCGCGCTCTCCGGCTTGCTCGAGGACACATCCGACACGCCGCTGCTGTTCACCGTGGGCCTACCCGTGGCGCATCGTGAGAACGTCTACAACTGCGTCGCCGCATGCTGCGCGGGGCGCCTGCTGGGCCTCACCGTCAAACGCCATCTGCCCAACTACGGCGAGTTTTACGAGCAGCGCTGGTTCGCGCCCGCGCCCATGAACGGGGCGGGGTTCATCCCGTTCGCCGGCCAGGACCCCGTGCCTCTCATGGGCGGCATCGTCTACACCTGTTCCGACCCCGGCCTCGAGGACGTGCGCATCGGCGTCGAGGTCTGCGAGGACCTGTGGGTCCCCAACCCGCCCTCGGTTGACATGGCGCTTTCCGGCGGCGCGACGGTCATTCTGAACGCGAGCGCGTCGAGTGAGGTCTTGGGCAAGTCGGCGTACCGCCGCAGCCTCGTGTCTGGTCAGAGCGCGCGCCTGTACTGCGCCTACGCCTACGCCAACGCGGGCGAGGGCGAGTCCACCACCGATCTTGTCTTCTCGGGCGAGAACCTCATCGCTGAGAATGGCTCGATCGTGGCGAGCACTTCGCTGTTCTCGCGCGAGATGGCCGTGGCCGATGTGGACCTGGAAAAACTCACCGCCGAGCGCCGACGCTCCAACACGTGGCGCGCCGGCGAGTGGTGCATGGGGCATCTGCAGACGATCGACTTCAGCTTCGCGGAAACCGGTGAGGACGCCCCCGCCGCCGGCGAGTCCATCGCGGATGCGCCCAATCAGCCCGCGGTCCTTCCCGCCGAGGACACCGAGCTGCTGCTCAATTCCGCCCTCGATGTGCTGCGCCCCGCTCCGCGTACGCCGTTCGTGCCCGCGGACCCCACGCAGCGCGCCGCGTCCTGCGAGGAGATTCTCGACCTGCAGGCCGCCGGTCTCAAGACGCGCCTCGCCCATACCGGTACCCACTCGGCCGTCATCGGCCTGTCGGGCGGCCTCGATTCCACGCTCGCCCTGCTCGTCACGGTGCGCGCCTTCGATATGCTGGGGTTGCCCCGCACGGGCGTCCATGCGGTGTCCATGCCCGGCTTCGGCACCACGGGCCGCACCAAGTCCAACGCCGAGCGCCTGGCCGAGCAATTGGGCGTCGACTTTCGCACCATCGCGATCGGCGAGGCTGTGCGCGCGCATTTTGCCGACATCGGTCACGACCCGAGTGTGACGGACGTCACCTACGAGAACGCCCAGGCCCGCGAACGCACCCAGGTCCTCATGGATCTTTCCAACGAGCTCGGCGGCTTCGTGATCGGCACGGGCGACCTGTCCGAGCTCGCGCTCGGTTGGGCCACCTACAACGCGGACCATATGAGCATGTATGGCGTGAATGCCGGCGTGCCCAAGACGCTCGTGCGCCATTTGGTGTCGCACGCCGCCGATTCGTTGGGCGGGGAGACGGCCGCGATCCTCCGCGATATCCTCGACACGCCCGTCTCACCCGAGCTATTGCCGCCCGGCGGCGACGGCGAGATCGCGCAGTGCACCGAGGAGCTCGTCGGTCCCTATGAGCTGCACGACTTCTTCTTGTTCCATATGATGCGCTATGGCTTTGCGCCTGGGAAGATCTACCGCATGGCCTGCCGTGCCTTTGCGGAGCCCGGGGTAGACGGGGCGCCCGCCTACGAGCCGGCGACGATCCTGTTCTGGCTGCGCACGTTCTACCGCCGTTTCTTTGCCCAGCAGTTCAAGCGTAGCTGCCTGCCGGACGGCCCCAAGGTAGGCTCCGTGAGCGTGAGCCCGCGCGGCGATTGGCGTATGCCCAGCGACGCTTCCGCGGCACTTTGGCTCGAAGAGATCGACAGCCTGAGCGCGTAGGTGTCTGCGTCCTTTCGCCTTCCATCCCGGCCGGACGGGGCTACTCCATCTCCTTGTCGGGTTGGATGAGCTCCTCGTAGCCGCTGATGCGGTCGCGGGCTCCCGGCATGACGGACAGCAGGAAACTGTAGATCACCTCGATGATCAGCGTAGCCGAGATCTTGGAGAACGTGAAGTCGACGGTCGTGAGCAATGCCTCGTAGTTGACGGTGCGCAGTACGATGTCCGCCAACCGGGCGAGGGGTGCGTTCTCGTTTCCGCAGATGAGAATGACGGTCGCGCCGCCGTGTTTGGCCGCGCGCAGGATGCGCTCGAGTCGCTGGGACTTGCCCGAATTCGAGACCAGCACCAGCACATCGTCCTTGCCCATGGTGAGGGCGAGCGAGGTCGAGCTCTCCGTGATGGTGTTCGCGACGCAACGGATGCCGAGTTGGCCGAACTTGATGGCCGCGTCGATGGCGACGGCGTTCGTGTTGCCCACGGCGGCGAACATGACGAGTCCCGCACGTCGGAATAGATCGACGACGCGGCGCAGTGTGTCAGGATCGAGCGCATCGAGCGTCGCCTCGATCTCACGCTGCTTGGCATGTTTGATGTTGGCGAGGGATTGCTCGATGTCATCGAGGGTGACTTCGCCCGTCACGCGCTCATCGCCCTCGCGGGCCGCAAGGTCGCGTGCGAGGGAGAATTGGAACGAGCGGTAATTCTTGAATCCAAGTTTCTTGCAGAAGCGCGAGACGGACGCTTCGGAGGTACTGCTCGCGCGAGCGAGCTGGGCAGATGTCATCTGGGGCGCACGGTCGGTATTGGCCAGGATGAAGTCGACGATGCGCTGCTCGCTGTCGAGGAACTGCCGCGAAGATGTGATGAGCGGCAGGGCGCTGGGCAATTCGGTGATCGTGGACATGGTTCCTCCTCGGTTTCATATACATCTAGGATACCCAATGATTAGTTTCTTTCATCATCAATTAGATGAATGGAAGTTTCATACCGTTCGCCGGCGCTGAAATACCTTTCACGGAAAGATGTGAACGTGAAAGAAAGTCATCAAATGCCCGCGTGATAGATTGTTCCCGTCAACAAGCACCAAAGGGGTGCACGAGTATAAGGGAGGGAATATGGCAGAGAAGTACGACATCGTCGCTGCCACGGGCTGCCCCACCGGCATTGCCCACACCTTCATGGCTAAGGAGGCACTCGAGAAGGCCGCGGCCGAGCGAGGCCTCACCATCAAGGTTGAGACGCACGGCCAGGTGGGTGTTGAGAATGAGCTCACCGCCGCCGAGATCGCCGGCGCTCGCGCCGTCGTGGTCGCCGCCGATAAGGACGTCCATGCCGAGCGCTTCGCCGGCAAGCCCATGGTCTCTGTGGGCGTGTCCCGCGCCATCGCCGTCGAGTCCGCAGGCAAGCTGATCGACGACGCCCTGGTTGCCAAGGCCGATCCGAGCCTGGCCGTTGCCGTCGAGTCCGCCGAGGCCGCCGGTGAGAAGGAGTCTTTCGGCCATCAGCTCTACAAGCACCTCATGAACGGCGTCTCCCACATGCTGGTGTTCGTCGTCGCCGGCGGCGTGCTCACCGCGCTGTCCTTCCTGTGGGGCATCACGTCCTTCGATTCCACCGCGGCCGACTACAACAGCTTCGCCGCGATGCTCAAGATCATCGGCGGTGTGGCCATGGGCCTCATGGTTCCGGTGCTCTCCGCCTATATCGCCGAGTCCATCGGTAAGCGCCCGGCGCTCGTCCCCGGCTTCGTCGCCGGCATGATCGCCATCCAGGGCCTGCCCGTCAACGCCACGACCGGCATGATCGACGCCGGCGGCGCGGGCGTGGGCTTTGGCTTCCTCGGCGGTATCGTGGGCGGCTTCCTGGCCGGCTACGTCATCCTGCTGCTCGAGAAGGTCTTCGCCAAGCTCCCGGCCAACCTCAACGGCCTTAAGGCGATCTTCCTCTACCCGCTGTTCTCCACCCTCATCGTCGGCCTGGTCATGCTCGCCATCTCCGGTCCCATGGCCGCCATCAACACCGCGATGATGGACTTCCTCAAGGGCCTGTCCGCCTCCGGCGCCATCGTGCTCGGCCTTGCCATCGGCTGCATGTGCGCCGTCGACATGGGTGGCCCGGTCAACAAGGCCGCCTATGTCACCGGCACCGCCATGCTCACCGAGGCCCTTGCCGCCGGTGTGGGCACCGAGACCTACAACTTCGGTACCAACTTCATGGCCGCCGTCTCCGCCGCGTGCATCGTCCCGCCGCTGATCACCACCTTCGCGGTTGTCGTGGGCAAGAAGTACTTCTCCCAGGAGGACCATGACGCCGGTATCGTGAACTTCATCCTGGGTTGCACCCACATCACCGAGGGCGCCATCCCGTTCATGACCAAGAACATCTGGCCGGTCATGCCCATCATGATGATCGGCTCCTCCATCGCCTCCATCCTGAGCCTCATGTTCGGTGTCCACGACCCCGCGCCTCACGGTGGCTTCCTGGTCCTGCCCGTCGTCGAGAACGCCCCCATGTGGGTGCTCGCCATCGCCATCGGCACCGTTGTGGGCGGCATCCTGTTCGTCGCCTTCAAGAAGCACGAGTGGACGAAGGCCCAAAAGGCCGCTGAGGCCGAGGTCGCCACGGCAGAGGTTGCCGCCATCGAGGCTGAGCAGGCTTCCGATGAGGGCTTCGTCAAGGCTTCCAACGTGTTCTGCGGCCAGACGGTCGAGAATCGCGACGCCGCCCTGGCCCTTATCTCCGAGCGTGCCGTTGAGGCGGGTATCGCCGAGGACTCCGCCGAGCTGTACGCCGCCTTCCTCAAGCGTGAGGCAGAGGGCACCACGGGCATGGTCGAGGGCTTCGCCATCCCGCATGCCAAGTCCGATACGGTGAAGGCCGCCCAGGTCATGGTGCTCAAGAGCTCCGAGGGCATCGCCTCTTGGGAGACCATGGACGAGTCCCCGGTCATCTGTGTCATCGCGCTGCTCGTCCCCAAGTCCGAGGCGGGCACCTCCCACCTGCAGATTCTTTCCAAGGTGGCTACGGCCCTGACTGACGAGGCCTTCCGCGCCGCCGTCAAGTCGACCGACGACCCCGCCGCGATCGCCAAGCTCATCAACGAGCGCCTCGCGTAAACGGTTATCGTGTTTGCCCGGCGGTGCCCTGTCGCACCGTCGGGCAAACTGTACGATTTGGGGGAGGTTTTGGCGGTCTTTTCTTTGCGGGGCCTCTTCCCCGAGGGGCTTTCCTGCGGAAACGTCGGCATTCGTGCGGCGCATATCCTTCAAGCACCCCAAAACCTTCCCCAAAACGTACAGATATGTTTTGGGCCGCCCGGATTCATGTGGCTGGGCGCCTCACGTGCCTTCTATTTCTGTTTCACGGCGACTTCGCGGTGATTCACGGCAGCTTCGAGAAAGGGAACACCTTGATTTACACTCTCACCCCCAATCCGGCCATCGACTACAACATCTCCTGCGACGGTCTGCAGCCCAATACGGTCACGCGCACGCGCGATGCCGTGTACACTCCCAACGGCAAGGGGCTGAACGTCTCCTTCACACTCAATCACTACGGCGTTGACACCGCAATTCTCGGCTTTTTCGCCGGCTTTTCCGGCCGTTACATCGTCGAAGGCGCCCGCGAGCTCGGGGTCGACGTTCATCCCGTTTGGACCGAGGGCATTACGCGTGTGAACGTTTTCCTGAATGCGGGTCCCGATACCGAGTACAACATGGTGAACTCCGGTGCTGCCATCACCGATGCGGACGAGAGAGCCATGTTCGAGCTCATCGATGGGCTCGAGGACCTCGATTGCCTGGCGATCTCGGGTTCGCTGCCGCCGAATGCCTCCGAGGGCTTCCTGCGAGGCGCCATCGAGCGCGTCCGTGCCCGCGGGGCGCAATTCGTGCTCGACATCTCAAGCCCCCAGCTCGCCGACCTGCTCGGACTCGAGCCCCTGCTCATCAAGCCCAACGATGATGAGCTGCGTGATATCTTCGGCATCGACGTTCATGCCGGCGACGAGGAATCCGTTGCCGCCGCCATGGCCGAGCTGCATGCCCGCGGGGCGCAAAATGTCCTGCTCACCCTG
Organism: Collinsella intestinalis; assembly: GCF_902364775.2. Classification (GTDB taxonomy): domain Bacteria; phylum Actinomycetota; class Coriobacteriia; order Coriobacteriales; family Coriobacteriaceae; genus Collinsella. The sequence goes on from NZ_CABJEU020000001.1 coordinate 672,456, forward strand.
GGCGGATCGGGCGCGTACTTCTCGAACGGTGAGCACATCTGGTTTGCCAACCGCACCTTCGAGGTCGAGGTCCGTTCCACGGTGTGCGCCGGCGACTCTTCGCTTGCGGCCTTCCTGTCCATGTGGTTCTCCGAGCGCGACCGCGTGGAGGACGCGTTGCGCCGTTCCATGGCAACCGGTGCCAATGTGGTCGAATGCGCCGGCCTGGGCGATTTCGCGCACGTCGAGGAATATGAGAAAGGCATCGAGGTCCGCCTGGTGAAGTAGAGGCTCTCGTCGCTGGACGACCGTGGTTTCGGCGAGATACATGGCGTATAGTCAAAGGGGAAAGGGGCTTTCGGCCCCTTTTCTCATACGAGTGAATCCGCCATGTTCGGCGCCATCTGTGAGAAAGGAACAGCCCATGCAGTTCTCCCATCGCCTCGACCGCTTCGGCGCCGAGGTTTTCTCGTCCCTAAACGCCCGTCGCGTCGCGCTTGAGGAGCAGGGCCGCACCATCTACAACCTGTCCGTGGGCACCCCCGACTTCGCGCCGTACCCGCACGTGGTCGAGGCTCTCACGCAGGCTGCCCAGGACCCGCAGATGTGGAAGTACTCACTACGCGATCTGCCCGAGCTCAAGCAGGCTGTTTGCGACTACTACGAGCGCCGCTTTGGCGTCGCGGGCATCACGCCCGACATGGTCGCCTCTTGCAACGGCACTCAAGAGGGCGTCGGTCACTTGGGTCTGGCGCTGCTGAATTCCGGCGACACGATCCTCGTGCCCGACCCGTGTTACCCCGTCTTCGAGGCGGGTGCCAAGATCGCCGACGCCGAGCTCGCGTATTACCCGCTCGACGCCGAGCACGATTTCCTCCCGTATGTCGCCGGCATCGATCCCGAGGTTGCCGACCGCGCCAAGTACATGATCGTGTCGCTTCCCGCCAACCCCGTAGGCTCCGTGGGTAACGACGCCCTGTACGACGAGCTCATCGCGTTCGCCCGTGAGCACGACCTGCTCATCGTGCACGACAACGCCTATTCCGACATCGTGTTCGACGGTCCCGCCGGCGGTACGTTTCTGGCGCATCCCGGTGCGCTCGAGGTGGGTGTCGAGTTCTTCTCCCTCTCCAAGTCCTTCAACGTCACGGGCGCGCGCATCGGTTTTCTGGTGGGACGCCCTGACGTGGTCGCCGCTTTCACCAAACTGCGCAGTCAGATCGACTTTGGCATGTTCATGCCCGTCCAGAAGGCCGCCATCGCCGCGCTCGAGGGCCCGCTCGAGGAGGTCGAGGCGCAGCGCCTCAAGTACCAGGAGCGCCGCGACGCCCTGTGCGACGGTCTCGAGCGCCTGGGTTGGGAGCGCCCGAACGCGCACGGTTCCATGTTCGTGTGGGTGAAGCTGCCCGGCGGTCGCACCGATTCGATGGCGTTCTGCGAGGAACTCATGGAGAAGGCCGGCGTTATCGTGACCCCGGGAGCGAGCTTCGGCCCCCACGGTGAGGGATATGTCCGCATGGCGCTCGTGCTGCCTCCCGAGGGGCTTGAGCGCGCCGTTTCCGCAATCGAAGAAGCGGGTATTTTGGGCTAGCCTTGCGAGGGATTGTTCTATAATCGAGTTATCGCCTAAACACAAGGATAATTCGGCGAACGATGCCGAATATCCCGTGGGCTGTCCAAAGCGGGCAGACTGTATCGCCCATCGATGCGATGGGGGAAAGGAAGAGTAAACATGGTGAACGATCGCAAGGTTGCCGTCGTCGGTTGCGGCTTCGTCGGTTCCTCCTCGGCTTTCGCGCTCATGCAGAGCGGCCTGTTCTCCGAGATGGTCCTGATCGACGTCGATCGCGCTCGCGCCGAGGGCGAGGCCCTCGACATCGCGCACGGTGTGTCCTTCGGCAACCCCATGAAGATCTATGCCGGTGATTACTCCGACGTCTCCGACGCCGCCGTGATCGTGGTCACCGCCGGTGCCGCCCAGAAGCCCGGCGAGACCCGTCTTGACCTCGTGAACAAGAACATCTCCATCTTCGGCAGCATTATCCCACAGATCCGCGAGAGCGGCTTCAACGGCATCTTGCTCATCGTCTCCAACCCGGTCGACGTTCTTACGTATGCCGCCATCAAGATGAGCGGCCTGCCCGAGGGCCAGGTCATCGGCTCCGGCACCGTGCTGGACACCGCCCGCCTCAAGTACATGCTCGGCGAGCACCTCGATGTCGACCCGCGCGATGTCCATGCCTACATCGTGGGCGAGCACGGCGACTCCGAGGTCGCCGCGTGGTCCAGCGCCACGGTTGCCGGCGTGCCGCTGTCCACTTACTGCGAGCTGCACGGCCACTACAATCACGAGGAGTCCGAGCGTCGCATCGCCGACGAGGTGAAGAACAGCGCCTACGAGATTATCGAGAAGAAGCGCGCTACTTACTACGGCATCGCCATGTCCGTCCGCCGCATCTGCACCGCCATCATGCACGATGAGGACTGCGTCCTGCCCGTCTCCAGCCTCATGGTAGGCGAGTACGGTCTGAACGACCTGTGCATCTCCGTGCCGACCGTCGTCGGCCGCAACGGCGTGGTCACGCGCGTGCCCGTCTCCCTGTCCGAGGAGGAGAACGCCGAGTTCCAGAAGTCCGCGGCGGCCCTCAAGGCCATCGTCGACGAGGCCGGTCTGAACGACTAGTCATCAACACCAACACGGCGGGCGCTTCGTTGCGCTCCGCTTTGTCTCGCCCCCGGTCCGCATATGGGCCGGGGGTTTCCTTTACCGATCGGGCCGGGGCCTTGCAAATCGTTCACGGTGGCCGCGATTGCCTCCGACTACGAACGTCTTTTGCGTCCGACCAAGGGGATAGAATGGTCCAAATGGGAGATCGGTGAGAGGGGTTGAGGCGCCATGGACGAGAAGGGGAGATTGCCACTGAAGGCAAAGCCCGCTGGGAACTTCTTGGAATACGTGCGCGAGCGTATGGACACGTTCGACGAACGGTCGCTTTGTGCCGTCGACAGCCTCGTGTTCTCCTGGCTCTCCTACGCGCATATCGGGCCGGAGCTCACGCGCGCATGCACCGTGCGCGACATCGCGCTGCACGAGTTGTTGCGTGCGGAGGATTTCAAGGGCATGTTCGGTTCGAGCTGGGATGAGCAGGGTAGTCGCGATTTGCTGTTCGCGGTGTGCGCGAGCCCGCGGTTTCGTACCTGCCGCCTGTGCGATCTTCGATTCCGAACGGATAAGGTGAGCGAGGAGCAATTTGCCGCCATGACCTTCCGTCTGCCCGACGGCACATCCTACATCGCGTTTCGCGGTACGGATTCCACCGTCGTGGGCTGGAAGGAAGATTTCAACATGACCTATCTGAGCCCCGTGCCCGCGCAGGAGGAGGCGGCCGCATATCTGGACGAAGTGGCGGCTCGCACGCCGGGTGAGCTGTATGTGGGTGGCCATTCAAAGGGCGGCAACCTTGCGGTCTATGCCGCGGCGATGTGCATGCCTCAACATCGTGCGCGCATCAAGCGCGTTTTCTCCCATGATGGGCCGGGATTTCACCGTGAGTTCTGCGCAGGCGATCCCTATCGGCGCATCATGCCCATCATGGAGAAGACGGTGCCCAAGTCGACCATGATTGGTGCGGTGCTCTCGGAGGCGCCGGATTTTGCGCCGACGATTGTGGAGAGCGACGGCATCTCGATGTTCCAGCACAACCCGTTTTTGTGGATGGTGGACGTTGAGGTGGCGGAGTTCGTGCGCGCCGAAGGCTACACGGCCTCTTCGCGTTTCTTCAACGCGACCCTCGATGCGTGGATGGACAAATACACGTTAGACGAGCGTGGACGCTTCGTCGACGCCTTGTTCGACGTCATCGGAGTGACGGGTGCCACGCATTTCTCGGATATCATGGCCGACCGCAAGACGAACGTGCCGCTCATGCTCAAGGCCATTGAGGGACTTGACGACGATCTGCAGCAATTCGTCAAAGATGTGATCGTGTCATTCGTGAAGACCGCGACGGTCGAGCGGGCTGCCGATGCGGCGAGCGGCATCATCGATTCGATCAAGACGGCGAGTCCGGCAATCGACGCAATCAAAAAGCGCGCTGGCGAGCGGGAGCACGGGGAGCAGAAGTAGGCTGCCCGGTGCATGCGCGTTTGTGCGATCCTTACGGCGGTGGGGCATCGATTGGGGTTCCTGCGCGCCGCCGCTGATCTTGCATGGTCGTTTCGTCAGGTGGTCAGAAGGCGCAGACGTTTTACATCGACGAGCTCGATTGAGCCGCGTGCGAGTTCGACGAGCCCCTCTCGGGCGAAGTATTTGAGCATGCGACTGACGGCCTCGCGGGCGCTGCCGAGGTGGCGGGCGATCTCGTCGTGCGTGGCGTAGATGGTCTTGGAGCCGCTTCGGGCGACTTCGTCGAGCAGCCAGATAGCGAGGCGCGTGTCGAGGCCCATGAACAGCACCTGTTGCATGACCCACATACAGTCGCTGAATCGTTCGGTGGCCTGGCGATAGGTGAACGCTTCGGCGTGGATATTTTCCTGTGACACGGTACCGAAAGCTTGCGAGTCGACGATGAGCAGGTCGGAGTCTTCGGCCGCATCCAGCGCGATGTCGAAGGTGATCATGGGCAGGATGCACGAGGCCGCGAGTACGCAGCACTCGCCGGGCTGCACGTGGAAGAGCGTGACCTCACGTCCCTGGTCGGAGAGCATGAACGCGCGCAGGCGCCCGCTGCGGACAAAGACCACTCCGGCACAGCCGGCACCCGCGCCCTGGACGTGGTCGCCCGCGTCGAACTGCATGAGACGGCTGCGTTGAGCGAGGAAGGCCCGCTGGTTAAGGTCGAGGTTTCCCCAAAATGGAACGAGCTCCTGCAGGCCTCGTTCGATCGCTGACTGCTCCGCCGTCATGGCGCGCTCCTTCCCAATGGGACCGATATGCCCCCATGGTATCGAACGTCTCAATTGGGGACAGGTACAAATTGAGACGGGGCGGTCCTCCTAGACGGGCAGACCGCAGTCGCCGACGCAGGCGTGAGGAGCGGCGCTGCCACGTTTCACTTGCGTATGGAATCCATAGCCGCCAGCGACGTTGGCACATGAGAAGCCGTGTTGAGAGAGGATGCGGCAGGCGACGTAGCTGCGAAGGCCGCTCGCGCAAAAGACAAGCAGGCGCTTGTCGCGGGGCAGCTCATCCAGATGCTCGCGAAGCTCGTCTACGGGAATGTTCAGCGCGCCCTCGATGCCACCGCGTGAGCGCTCGCCGGCGGTGCGCGTGTCGAGCAGGATTGCGTCGCCGTCTTCGGCGACGAGCTCGAGTGCCTCGTCCCACGTGACCTGGTCGACCAGACCATCGAGAATGTTCTCGATCATGAAGCCGGCCATGTTCACCGGGTCTTTGGCAGAGGAATATGGAGGGGCGTAGGCGAGGTCGAGCTCGGTGAGGTCGGCGGCGGTCATGCGGGCGCGGATGGCCACGGCAAGTACGTCGATGCGCTTGTCCACGCCGCCGCGTCCGATGGCCTGCCCGCCCAGGATACGCCCGGTCCCGCGCTCGAAGACGACCTTGAGGGTCATGGTCTCGGCACCGGGGTAGTAGGTGGCGTGATTGGCGGGGGAGAGGATGACCGCGTCGGCATCGATCCCCGCAGCGCGCGCCGCGGTGAGGGTGAGGCCGGTGGAGGCGGCATCGAGCTCGAACAACTTGAGGACGGAAGAGCCTTGGGATCCTCCGAACTCGCTCTCGCGGCCGCAGATGTTGTCTGCGGCGATACGGCCCTGCTTGTTGGCGGGACCGGCGAGTGCAATCAGGGCGGGGGATCCGGTCACCACGTTGGTGACCTCGACGGCGTCGCCAACGGCGTAGATATCCGGATCGCTCGTGCGCATGGTGGCATCGACCTTGATGGATCCGCGCATGCCGAGCTCGAGGCCGGCCTCGCGGGCGAGGGTGGATTCGGGCGCCACGCCGATGGAGAGCATGACGAGGTCGCTTTCGAGGACGCGTCCATCTGCGAGGGTGGTAAAGATCGCGTCCGATGTCTCCTCAAAGCCGGTGACGTCGGCTTTGAGCAGCAGCTCGACGCCGTGCTCGCGGAGATGATTGTGGAGCAGTGAGGCCATGTCTGCGTCAAAAACGGGCATGACGTGCTCGCCGCGCTGCACGACCGTGACTTCAAGGCCCCGTTCGCGCAGGTTCTCGGCCATCTCCAGCCCGATGAAGCCGGCGCCCACGACGGTGGCGCGCCGCGGCTGCTCGCGGTCGATGAAGTCGGCGACTGCGTAGGTGTCCTCGACAGTGCGCAGCGTGAACAGGCGCCCGGCATCGATGCCGGGTAGGTCGGGCGTCACGGGGCGGGCGCCGGGGGACAAGATCAGCTTGTCGTAGCCCTCGACGTACTCGGTGCCGTCGTCCAGGCGACGCACGGTGACGGTGCGGGCGGCGCGGTCGATGGCGACGACCTCCTGGCGCACACGGGCATCGATGTCGAAGCGGTTGCGGAAGCTCTGCGGTGTCTGCAACGTGAGCTTGGAGCGATCGGTGATGGTCCCGCCGATGTAGTAGGGCAGGCCGCAGTTGGCGTAGCTCACGTATCCGGAACGCTCGATCATGATGATTTCGGCGTTCTCATCCAGACGGCGCAGGCGGGCCGCGGCGGTTGCTCCTCCGGCGACGCCGCCGACGATGATGACTTTCATGATTGGGCTCCTTTCGGTGAGGTCCATGCGGATGGGGGTCGTCGAGGCGGTTCGTTAGCGTGCCAACGGGCCGGACCAACGGCCGATGCCGCCCATGTTCACGACATTGGTATACCCCTGGCGCTCGAGTTCGCGCACCGCTTGTGCACTGCGGGCGCCGGAGAGGCAGTAGGCGAAGATGGGCGCGTTCTTGTCGGGCAGGCGTTTGGCGGCGGTTGCGGGGATGGAGACCAGCGGGATGCTCATGGCACCCTCGATGTGTCCGCCGCGGTACTCATCCGGGGTACGGACATCGATCATGATGCTGCCGGGTGTCTCCCGCGCCTGGACGGCGAGCTCGTTGATGCCGGGGCCGAAGATGCTGGAGAAGATGGACATGGCGGACGCCTTTCCTTTGCGTGCGGGCGCCTCGCCCGCGTTTCTTGTTCGACATACACCATACGGTTCGGCGCGGTCCGAGTCTGTGACTTCGTCACCAAAGGCGCCTTTGCGCGGCGCGGGTATAATGGCCAGGTTCAAGCGCATCCAAAGGAGCCCGCCCGTGAAGATCAACCACGCTATCCTGCATATCCTCGATTTCGATTCCGCCGTGAACGTCATGAGCGAGCTCGAGATCGACTTCGATACCCGTGCCGTCCGCTCGTTCGTGAGTTCGCATCTGCGTCGAGCCCGCACGAGTGTGGACAATCGACGTGCGGCGTTCTCCGAGGAGAGCGCCTTCGCCGGCGAGCTCAAGGGTTATTTCTTCGGCGACCGGGAGTTCGTGGACCTGTCGCAGCAGATCGCGGAGTTCTTCGCGGCCGAGCTCGCCAAAGCGGACAAAATGGAGTCCACCGACGTCCTCGTTGCCGACTTCGACGATGACGATGACGTGCGTTGGTTCGCCGTGCTGCTCATGGCGAGCCGCACCGCCTTCATGCACGAGGTGGCGCGCGAGGGGGGCGAGGTCCGCAACGACATCGCGAAGCGCTACGCCATCCTGCCGGGACCCTCGCAAAAGGTCAGCTCCTACGCGCTCGTGCGCGCGAGCTCCATGGAGGCGTTCTATGTGGACAAGAAGCGCAAGATCATGGGCGAGGATACCTTCATCATTCCCGACGGCTTGCTCCAGTGCGAAAGCGGCGTCTCGGGCAAGGAGGTCATCGAGGCCGTGACGCGCATTGTCGAGGAGGTCGCCGAGGAGCACGGCGCCAACACGGCAGTGGCGCTTGCCAAGGCCAAGGCCGCCGTGGCCGAGAAGGTCGAGGTTGACGAGGAAATCGCCCCCTGGGATATCGCCGAGGACATCTTCGAGGACGAGCCCGTGCTCAAGGAACGCGTCGAGGAGCGCGTGCGCGAGGAGCGCCTGCCCGAACGCGTGGCGGTGGAGCGCGCCGTGGTGGAGCGCGCGCCCGTGCGCAACCACAAGATTCGCACCGACACCGGCATCGAGATCAGCTTCCCCGCGGAGATGCTTAAAGACACCGACTACGTGCAGTTCGTCAATGAGCCCAACGGGTTGATCTCTATCGAGTTGAGGAACATCGGCAGTATCGAGAACCGATAGACGGCCGGATGCCGTGTTACGATATCCCAGATATAGCAATATGGTCGAGATGGTGGTGCGGAGACGCACGGACGCTTAAGGCGTCCAGGGGAATCGGGGTGCAAGTCCCCGGCTATACCAGTAACCGTAACTCGGACGGCTGCGCTGTGAGCGTCGTAGATCGGACGGCGCGCGCAATCGGATGATGACAAGTCGGATCGCCTCCCATCTGAGCGTGCCCTTCATTGAGGGGCGCCGACCCTGGGGGAAGGGATCCGATATGATCGGATGTAATTGCCGCTCGCCTCGCGGAGGGTTCAAGGTGCCTGTTTGGCACAAGGCCCTCGTGGCGGTGCTCTCATTCACAATGCTGTCGAGTGGCGTGCCCGCGCCCGCATGGGCGCAGGCCGTCGAGGATGCGCAGGATGTGTTGGCTCAGGCTGCTGCGGCTGCGCAGGAGCCCCGCGCGGACGTCGACGCGGCGGTTGCCGCAGGCGGCCTGGTTGCGGGGGAGGGCCACGAGGAGGCCGCCGCACCTGCGGGGGATGCCGAAAAGGGCGAGCAACCTTCCGCGCCGGCACCCGAGCCAGCCGCTCCCGCCCGCGATGATGCGCCTGCTACCCCAGCTGACGACGCGCCTGCGGATGGCGCCGCACCTGCCGCGAGCGCAGACGACCGCTCCGCCCGCGCGGGCCTCGACGCGGATTACATCTACATCCACGACAAGAACGGATCGGATCCCCGCAAGATCGGCGTGGGTCAGGAGCTGCGCATCGACGCCACCTATGAGGACCCCGACTGGGGTGACGAGTACGACTTTTCCGACCGCGACTACGAGGGCATGGCCTTCCAGTGGTACGTGGGCGAGCAGAAGGTCGACTACGCTTCCGGTGACACCGCCTGGAAGGCCAAGGGCTACGCGGCCATCGAGGGTGCCACGAAGCGCTCCTTCACCGTGCCCGAGGGCCTGATCGGCAAGTGCCTCGCCGCGCGCGTGGTCAACCCCGGCGGCAGCGTGGTGTGGGTGTCCGCCTCGAGCGCTCAGGTGACGGACGGCAAGACCGATCTGGTGCGCGTGGGGCTTTCCGGCAAGGCCAAGGTCGGGGCCACCTTGCGCGCCACCGCCTTTGAGGAGGGCGGCTGGTCCGGCGAGCAGGAGGCGACGGCCGGCGTGACGTACCGCTGGCTGGCGGCCCCGAGCACCACGAACAAGTTCGCCCCTATCCCTGGCGCCACCGGTCCCGCGCTCACGCTCGACGCCTCGCTTGCCGGTAGCCACATCAAAGTTGAGGCGACCTCGCGCAACACCGTGGCGTCCGAGGCTGTGGGCCCCGTGGCCGCCGCCGGATCCGCCGAGAACGAGGCCAAACTCGCCGCCGCAATCGCAGCGCTCGAGAAGGACGGTTTCAGAGGCTACTACCCCGCGCCCGCGTTCGGTGCCGACGCCAACCTCAACACCATGATCGAGGCGCGCCTGGAAAAACTCGGCGTGACCGGTGTCGCGAGCCATGTGGTGAGTTCCGGCATGGAGAAATACGAGCCTACTGCCCGCGGTTCGATCGACACCACCGATGGCGCCTCCAACGGCGATATCGAGTTCTTCTTCTTGCCGCCCGTGGAGCGCACGAGCAGCACCGACTACACGGTGCTGCGTCGTTTTCAGCCCACGTATCGGCTGACCTGCGGTGACGCGACCGACACCTTCACTCCCGAGCGCACCTCTCAGTTGCCGTGGGACGATGCGCGTGTGGAGGAGTATCTCACCCGCACCTTTGACAATGTTGAGCTTCCAGCTGAATTCGCCCAGGGCTCCGTTCCCGAAGCCATCACGAAGCTCGAGCTGCCGTTCAAGGTCGTCGACGCAAAAACGCGGAAGACCGTCGCAAGCATCGAGTGGACCTCCTCCAATGCCAGGGTCGCCAAGGTAGTCTCCTCGTATAATGCGGCCTCGGTTTCCTTCACGCATCCCGCCGCACCCGCCAACGTGGTGCTCACCGCCACGATTAAGATGGCCGGCGCCTCGGGCCTGTCCGACAAGACGATCGCCGTGGAGCGTCCCCTTTCGGTCGAGCCGCGCTCCGACGCCACGGTCGAGCAGATTGAGCGCGAGCTGTCCTCTGTGCTTGCCAAGGCCAAAGTCGGCCTGATGCAGGGCGGCACGCTGAACCCCTCAGCGGTCGCCGGCGACCTCAAGCTCCCTACGCCCCGAGCGCTCGGCATCGACGGCCGCGCGTACAAACTCTCCTACGAAAGCAGCGATCCCGCGACGATTCGCATCAACACCTATCGAGGCGTGGTGACTGGCAATCTCGAGGGGGAGGAGCCCCGTTCCGCGACCATCACCGCACGGCTCACCTATGAGGACGTGGCCGTTACGCGCGAGCTGGGCACGTTCACGCCCGCCGTGGTCACGAATGCCGAGATTGATGCCGCCATCGACTTCATGGGCAGGGTGAAGGCCGGCTACGCCGCAGCGTTGCTGGGCGCCAACGCCTCGCCAGACGAGGTTATGGATGGCCTCGATACCTTCCAGAGCGCCTCTCCCACACCAGACGGCTCCGTTGTTTGGGCGCGCACCTTCGATGAGCGTGACGATGCGGGTATCGTGCCTGTCGACCTGCCCGGTTACGATCCCATGGGATCGGCGCAGTGGCGTCTATTCCGCTCGTCGCGCCCGTCCGTTGTGGCTCATGAGAACCTACTTGTCACGCAGCCTGCGTATAACACCAAGGTCCGCATCGACTCGACGCTCACCTATAAGGCTTTCGAGTCCCTTGCCGAGGCCCATCCTCAAAATATTAAGCTCCAGCAGCTCGTCAACCAGCCGGTTAGCGCGATGTACACCGTTTTGGGTGCCACGGGTGCCGAGAGCCCCGAGGCTGGTCGCACGCTGACGGTTAATGCGCGCGTGACCGGCTTGGATGCGGTCAAGGACGACGGCACGCGTGAGCAGCGCGACTGGATCCCGCTCACCGAGGTGACGCTGCCCATGGAGGAGGGCGCCACCGCCTGGGATGTGTTCGCGGGACTACTCGATGGGGCCGGATACACCTATGCGCTCAACGCGGCCGGTCCGATGAGCATCACCACGCCGGACGGTATCACACTCGATAGCGACTTCAACAAGCCCTATCGATATTGGGCATTCTTCATCAACGGCGAGTACGGCCAAGGTTCCGAGGGCGCTGCCACGACCTGTCCGGTTAGAGACGGCGTGACCATCGAGTTGCGCTACCTCGACGACGGCGTGACCGTGCTGCCTCAGGCGGATGTGATCGTCAATCCCGACGCCGAGCACCCTGATCTCGATGCGCAATGGAACGGGTTCATCAACGGCGGCACCGGTTCGGTGACTGACGCCTTGACGCCGACGGAGGGCGGTGAGCTTGCGTGGGCTGAGAACCTGCTTACGGCCGAAGAGGTCAAGGCGGGAGCGAAGCTCTACGCCTCCGATCCACTTATCATCGATGGCAAGATTTATATCGTGACGGCATCCGAGGTGCAGGATCCGGAGACATGGCGCCCCATTCATAGCCTCGCTCGCCTGCAGGTCGTTGACCGCTCGACGGGCAAGATCGAGCGGGAGGTTCAGCTGGGTTCCACCATGGACAGCACCTGCCGCCCCGCGTATGCAGACGGCATCATCGTGATTCCTCTGTCTGGTGGGTACTTGCAGGCGGTTTCTGCAAAGACTCTCGAGACGATTTGGGTTGTTCCTGCGGCTTCAAAGGGTCAATCCCTGTGCACGCTCACGGTACGCGACGGCTACGTATACGTGTCCTCGTTCGATGCGTTTGGCGAAGGCGAGGCGACCGCTTCGGGGTCCGTTCGGCGTTACAACCTGCGCACGGGGGCTCTGGCGGGAGACATGCGCAACAATGGAGCTGGGTATTATTGGGCAGGCGGCGTCAACGTGGGCGATTTCTTCGTGATCGGCGATGACGCCGGTGTCATCCACGTGTTTACCTCCGACCTCTCGCGTGAGGTGTCGAGCGTCGATGTGAGTGACCATTTCCTCCGTACGTCGCTCGTGGAGGCCGATGGTTTCGTTTATGCCGTCTCGCGTGACGACGGTGTGCTGCACAAGCTTGCGATTGACGAACATGGCGCGGTTTGCGAAGTGGGCAGCGTGAAGGTTGCCGCCTACTCCACCTCCACGCCCGCTATTGTGGGCGGATATGCATTCGTGGGTGGATTGGGCGAGGGGAAGATGTGGTTGGCCCCGGGTATGCTCAGCGTCGTCGACCTGTCTTCGATGACCGTCGTTTCGAGTATCACGAAGGCCGATGGTTCCGATATCCGTGGCGAGATCAAGAGCGCGCCGCTCGTCTCGGTGCAGGATGACGAGACGTACGTCTACTTCACCTCGAACAAGGTGTCGAATTCCTTTGATGCCGGTGGAGGAGTGTATGTGTATCGCCTGGGCGATGCCCAGGCCAAGGTGTTGTTCCAACCGAAGCCGGACATGGTTCAGTACTGCATGGCCTCGGTCATCTGCGATGAGGAGGGCAACCTCTACTACACCAACGACTCTGGCCATCTGTTCAAGATTGCGGGGAACGGTCCCGCCCAGGGTGGTGACGGCGGTTCCGGCGGCGGTGAGACAGGCGGCAACGGCGGTGAGACCGGAGGCGGCAACGGCGGTGAGACCGGAGGCGGCAACGGCGGTGAGACCGGAGGCGGCAACGGCGGCCAGACCGACAATGGCGGTCAGGCTGGTGGCGACCACGGCGACGGTCAAACCGACTCGAATTCCGGCGCGGGAACAACCGATTCCGATTCTGGTGATAAGTCACAGACGGCAGGGTCCGTGGCCGTTTCCGAGGGTGCTTCGACCGTTGAGGCCAATGCGGCCCATGGCATGTCTCTGCCCGCCCGCGTCGCGTTCACGGCGGGCGTCGTTGGCGTTGCCGGACTGGTGACGTCAGGCTTGTGGATGGCCGTCTCGCGCCGTCGTTAGGAGGTTCGATATGGCAGATGATAAGAGGGCCGTTTCGTCTGAGTTGCCCGCGGATGCCGCGGAGATGCACTGTCGAGACGTCGTGATGGACGCTCCGACAGATGGAGGTAGCACGGACGGGCGCTCCGATCGCCGTCGGAGGAAGGTTCAGCTTGCGATCGCGGGTGCTTCCCTCGTGCTCGTCTTGGGCTCCGTGGGTTACTTCGCCCTCAATCCCGATGCGATGTCCATGGGCGGCGACGTCACCTCTGCGCAGACGGGTTCCAATTCGGATGGGGGTACATCCGATGCCGAGTTGGATGGGGGTGCCTTCGTCGCCCCCTACGCCACTCCGGTCGAGAACTCGTCCAAAGATTCGGGAGACCGATCGTCCAGCACCTCGGGTGACAACGGTTCGAAGGTCCAGTCCAGCGCATCCGACTCCGACGGATCTAACTCCTCGGCATCCTCGTCCAACGGCTCCAGCGGAAATCCCAGCGGCCCCGCGAACGGATCGACCTCATCAAAGCCCAATTCCGGTGGCAGTTCCTCGCAACAGGGCGGGGGAGGCCAGGCCGACAAACCGGCGGGCGGTGGGCAAAAGCCCGCGTCCAAGACCGTGACGGTCTCCATCTTGGTCGATTCCAGCGCAGTGGGCGGACCGGTTTCCGGCAGCGGTACGTTCACCTTTGAGGAGGGCGCTACGGTCTACGACGCACTGTGCGCCTTGGGTCTCAGTATCGGTTCGCAAGACAGCATCCACGGCGTGTATGTGAGCTCCATCAACGGGCTGGCGGAGAAGGAACACGGCGGCTCGAGTGGCTGGATGTATGCGGTCAACGGCAAGCTGCCCAACATGGCGTGCAGTGCCTACAAGCTTGTCGATGGCGATTCCATCCAGTGGCGCTATGTGACCGGATAGTCGATTCGCGCGTCGGTTCAATGCGCACTTCGGCGTTCATTCGCGTACTTCGTTGGCATGAAGAAGCCCGGAAGACCTGTGGCCTTCCGGGCTTCGGTGCTTTGCGCGAACGGGCTGCGGGATAGCTTACTTGGTGACGATCAGCGGATCGCCGACCTTCACGAGCGGGCGGCCGCCGAGCAGGGTGCTGGAGGAACCGATCGCGTGGACCTCGTCCAGTTCCTGGGGGTTGCTCACCACGCAGGTCACAACATCGTCATGGCCGGCGGCCTTGATGGCCTCGTCGTCAAAGGACAGGATGGGCTGACCGGCGGAGACGATATCGCCCGCCTCGACATAGCGGGTGAAGCCCTTGCCATCCATGTCGATGGTGTCCAGGCCGACGTGGATGAGAACCTTGGCGCCCGTTTCGGACAGGATGCCGATGGCGTGGTTGGTGACGGTCACAACGTCAACGCGGCCGGACACCGGGGCGTACACGACGTTGCCGACGGGCAGGATGCCGTAGCCCTTGCCGAGCAGGCCCTGGGAGATGACCTCGTCGTTGATTTCCTTCTGGTCGACGAGCATGCCGGAGATGGGCGCGTAGACCGTGTCCTTTCGGGATGCGAACGTGGCGGAAACGGGGGTCTCGGTGTTCTCAGTGTTGTGGAACACGCTGGTGATGTTGGAGAAAAAGCTCATTGGTTGCCTCCCATTGAGAATGGTGCGCCCCATGCTGCGGCGCACACGAATATACGGTTATCCTATCCGATTTCGGGTGATTGTATGCCTGTATTTCGGCCAAGCTGGCATAACCGTGAGATATGTTGCAGTGAATCGGCGAGTGGTCGAATACCGAGAGAAACTCAGCCGTCATTCCCGCAGGTCGAGCAGTTGCTGGATGAGCTTGATGCCGTTCGAAGCGAGGTTTACTGCAACATTTCTCTTTCGCGTTGGGCTTTCTTGTAGAAGAAGATGCCGGGGATGTAGGCGATGCAGCACAACAGGAGTTGCTGGATACCCGCAAGTGCCACGGCAAGTACGAGGAACACAACCGTGAACGAAGCGAGTGCCAAATCGGTTCCACGGACGCGTTCGGAGCTTGGATGCTCGGCGTTTCCTACGGCTTCGGGATGGTCCGACCGCCCCCGCTTTTGCTGCTCAATTCCGAGCTTGACCATATACGCGGCGGCGAGCGTCCAGCTGATGGTGATCGCCGCCGTGCAGAGCGAGTAAGCCAGCTGGTATGCCTCGCTGGAGAACATCATCACGATGGTGAGAAGTTGAACCATGGCGCCCGTGGTGAACAGGCAGGCCGTGGGCGCACTGTATGCGTTTAGATGAGAGAACGCACGGGGCAGCAACTTCATCTGCGCCATACCGCACAGCGCCTCGGACGCCAACATGGTGAAGGAGAGCCAGGCGCCAAAAATGGAGATGATCAGGCCTGCGGAGATGAACGCACCGCCCCAAGGTCCCACGACGCGCGCGAAGATGTGGGGCATGGACGGGGAGCCGAGCGCCATGAGCTCCTCACGGGTGAGATAGCCGTAGGGCAGGATCGACGCTGCGATGTAGATGACCACGAGTACCGTGCATCCCAGGATGCTGGCGCGGCTTACATCGGACTTGCGTTCGGCGCGGTGGCCCAGCACGCTCGCGCCTTCCATGCCCACGAAGACCCACATCATCACCATGAGGCAGTTGACGATCTGCCTGGGAATGGGTCCGGGTGCACCCACCACGGTGCCGTTTACGTTTGCGTACGATGCGCCGTAGAGATTGTTTGCGACGTTGCCCCAAAAGTCCGCGGTGAACACGTCGAAATCGAAGACGAAGACCATTGCGATGATGAACGAGAAGATGGGCACGAGCTTGCAGACCATGACGATGGTGTTGAGCGTGCTCGCTTGCTCCACGCCGCGGTTCACGAGCAGTACAATCGCCCAGTTCAACAGAGAGATGAATTCCACGCCCGGAATGGTGAGGTTGCCCGCGAACGGAGGATAGAAATATCCGATGGCGGTGACGAGCATGACGCCGAACGCCACGTTGCCGATCCAAATCGAGAGCCAGTAACCCCATCCGGAGATGAATCCGACGAACGGGCCAAATCCCGCATGGGCGTAAGCCACGATGCCGTCGAGTTCGGGCTTGACGATGGAGAGGCGTCCAAAGGTGGTGGCAAGGCCCATGAAGCCGATTCCGGTGATGAGCCAGGCAATGAGCGCAGGTCCGGGGGCCGCGGCGGCCGAGACATCTGTGGAGAGAGCGAACACGCCCGAGCCGATTGCCGAGCTGATGACGAGTGCGATGAGCCCCATGAGGCTGATGCCATGCTTGCGCGGCGCGTCTTGAACGGTGGGATTTGGAGTTGAATCGGACATCGTGGAGCCTTGAATATCGTGATGGTCAAAAGATGCTATCAGCATAGAGCAACGCCCCGCGTCCTGCCGGATGTCCGGTGAGGGGCGGGGCGTTGTCCGCGAACGGTTTGGATGGGCCTGATGAGGGACCGATCGTTGATTAAGGGGCCGCGATGTCGCGATGGGCGGGGAGCCCGTGCAGGGCTGTCGCCTCGGTGCACCCGGCGACGATGGCCGCCTCAAGCGCGCGTGTGGCGACGAGCCCGATCAGGTCGAGCGGGATGCGCGCGGATGCATCGGCACCAAGCGAGCCGTTTGCGAGAACATAGATGGTGTCGCCGTCGTTGGTCGTGTGCGTAGGGCGGATGGCGTGTGCATAGGCGTCGGCTGCCATCTGGGCGACTTTGGTTGCCTGCGCTTTGGTGAGGCAGGCATTGGTGACGATGCAGGAAATGGTGGTGTTCGTGCGGTCGAGCGGCATGGTGACCTGCTCGCCCATGGCGAGCATCGCCTCTTCCATGTTGACGATCTCGAGTCCGTCAGCGGTGGCGCGCATGCCGGCAATCGGCTGGAGGGTGGCGGGGTCGACTACGTTGCCCACGGCGTTCACGGCAGACACCGCGCCCACCTGCAGGCTGCCAAGCTGGAAGGCGCGTGCGCCGAGTCCCGACTTCATGCAGCGCTCGGGTCCGCCGAGCTTGCCGACGGTGGCTCCGGTACCGGCGCCCACGCACCCCTCCGCGAGTGGGAGGCTTTCGGGCGTGATGAGCGCCTCGCGGACTGCCATGGCCCCGTCGAAGCTCGTGGGTCGTGCCTGCGAGTTGCCGAATGCAAGGTCGAACAGGCAGCTCGAACATACGATGGGCACGCGTCCGCAGCCCACGTCGAGGCCGATGCCATGCTTTTCGAGTTCGTTGGCGGCGCCCGAGGCGGCATCGAGACCAAAGGCCGATCCGCCGCTCAATACGACGGCGTGTACCTCCTCAACGGTGTTCTCCGGTTTGAGCAGGTCCGTTTCACGCGATGCCGGCGCCGCCCCACGCACGTCGACGCCGCCGACGGCGCCCTCGGGCGCGACGATCGCCGTGCATCCCGTTCCGCCCGCGCGGTCCGTGAAGTGCCCGAACTTGAATCCGGGAATCTCGGTGATTGAGATGGGGGAGAGCGTGGACATGGTGTCTCCTATCCATTTGCTGAGGCTTACGATACATGATGCTGCCTGAGCGCCCTGCAGCGGGTCTTGTATGCCCGCCGCAGGGCGCGCGTTAGGTTCGTGACAGCGCGCGGACGACCTTGGCGATGGGGAGGCCGACGACGTTGTAGAAGTCGCCGTCGATCTTCTCGACGAGCATACGGCCGTGTTGGCCTTGGATGCCGTAGGCGCCGGCCTTGTCCATGGGTTCGCCTGTTGCAACGTACGCGTCGATCTCGTCGTACGAGAGCTCGTAAAACGTGACGTCGGTTATGTCGACGAAGGATTCGGCGCTCCCGTCGCGCACGATGCAGACCCCAGTGGCGACTTGATGCGTTTTGCCGGAGAGGGCGTGGAGCATACGGCGCGCGTCGGCTTCGTCTGCCGGTTTGCCGAGCAGCTCTCCGCCGAGGGCGACGATGGTGTCGGCTGCCACGACCGGTTCGCCTTCCTCGGCATGTTCTTTTGCCACCGCTGCGGCCTTGGCGCGGGCCAGGCGCTCGACCAGGTCGAACGGGCCCTCGTCCGGCAGAGCGGTCTCATCGATGTTTGCGGGTATGACGCGGGTGTCGAAACCCGCCTCACGCATCAGCTCGATGCGGCGAGGCGATTGGGAGGCGAGAATCACAGCTGGATACCGTCCTTCACCTTTTCGACGGCGACCTCGCCGGCGATGTCGTTCAGGATGGCGAGGGCGAAGGGCAGAGCCTGGCCCATGCCGGAGGCGGTGATCACGTTGCCGTCGACCACCACGGTGCGGTCCCCTGCGAAGGAGCCCGCGGGGAAGGCGGTTTCGAAGCCGGGGAAGCACGTGGCCTTGTGACCCTCGAGTGCGCCGAGTTCCGCCAGGATGAAGGGCGCGGCGCAGATGGCGGCGACGTGCTTGGTGGCGGCGAACTCGCGCACCAGCTCGCAGACGCGCTCGTCGGCGCGAAGGTTGGTGGCGCCGGGCAGGCCGCCGGGCAGCACGACGTAGTCGTATTCGGAGAAATCGACCTCGTCGAACGTGACGTCGCATGTGACGGGGATCTGCTGGGAGGTCACGACGTCGCGCGTATCCATGATGGAGACGAGGGCGGTGTGGATGCCTCCGCGACGCAGGACATCGACGACGGTCAGGCATTCGATGGTCTCAAAACCATCGGCGGCAAGTACGGCAACTCCGGCCATGGCAAATCCTCTCATTTGGATGCAGCGATGCCGGAGTTATACCCGATTCGTCCTTGTGAGTATCAGCCGCTTTATGCGCGGGTGAGCCTGACGACCGTCTCGCAGTGGAAGGTCTGTGGGAACAAGTCGACGGGAGTGGCCCAGACGGGGCGGAAGGTCCCCTCCTCCACAAAGCGGCGTAGGTCGCGGGCGAGGGTGGCGGGGTCGCAGGAAACGTAGGCCACATCGCGTGCGCTCGTCGACGCAATGAGGTCGATGGCCTCGGGCGCCAGGCCCGCGCGCGGCGGGTCCACCACGAGCACATCGGCGTCCTCATCGGGGAACTCGCGCACGGCGTCTCCGCCGATCACGTCGACGTTGGTGAGGTTGGCGATATCGAGGTTGCGGCGCAGGTCACGCACGGCCGGTCCGTAGGACTCGACGGCGCTCACAAAGTCGCAGCGGCGCGCGAGCGGCAACGTGAAGGTGCCGGCGCCGCAATACAGGTCGATGCCGAACTCGTCGGGTTGAGGGTCGAGCGCCTCCATGACGAGGTCGATGAGTATCTCGGCGGCTTTGGTGTTCACCTGGAAGAACGACGGGGCAGACAGGCGCATGTTCTCCTCACCGATCTTCTCGGTCCAGGAGCCCTCACCCGCAAGGGCCTCGACGCCGGCGACGCGGCGAGCTCGCTTCTCGCCCTTGGACATGACGCGTACCACGCTCGTCGCGCGCACGGCGTCGCTCAGCACTCGTGAGACCTGGGCGCGCGGGAAGGCCCCCGTGGGGGTCCACAGCGCTATCTCGAGAGCGCCAGTGCGGCGACTCGAGCGGATGCCGACGCGCTCGAGCTCAAGGTCGCGCGAGTTGCCGAGGAAGCCGAGTGCGCCTGTCACGGCCTTGATGGCCTTGGCATGTTTCTTGTCGAACAGCGGGCAAGAATCGACTTTGATGACCTGGTTGGCATCGCGCCCGTGCATGCCGAGACGGAACTTACCGCCCTCGCGCACCGGTGCGAGCTCGACTTTATTGCGATACTCCCAGGGCTCCTTGGTGTGACGAATGGGGCGCATGAGCTCGGCGACCTCCTCGGGGGAGAACTTGCCGATGCGTGTGAGGGCACTGCGCAGGTTCTCCTCTTTGGCTGCGAGTTGGGACTCATGCGAGAGGCCGCCCCAGGGGCAACCGCCGCAGATACCGATGAAAGGACAGGGCGCCTGGACGCGATCGGCGGAGGGCTCGAGGACCTCCTCGACTACGGCGCGTGAGAAGGAAGGCCCGTCATCGGTGATGCGGGCCTCGACGGTATCGCCGATCAGGCCACCGGAGACGAAAACGGCTTTGCCCTCGTCCGTGCGGGCGAGGCCGTCCGGTCCGTATGTCATAGTGTCGATGGTGAGCCTCATGGCGCCTCCCGTGCCTGTTCAATTGGGGACGTATGATCGTTGGGGACCGTCCGCCGTGGTGTGCGGTCCAGTCGTTTCCAGTATCGCAGGCCATGCGTGCGAATGTGCGGGTCACCTGCGAATTCCTCGTCGTTATACATAAAGAAAGCCGCATTACGCGCGGCTTGTCACCATCGTCCGACAACACTTTTTCGAAGTCAAGACTAGTATCGCAAATCGCATGCCCTATGATGAAGGTGTTCCGCCCCCCGCGGAGCAACTGGGTGAACCGTCGCGTTTATTTAGGGAGCCCGAGAAGTCGAGCGCAGTACAGGAATCCTTCGTTGTTAAGGAAGCTGGAACCGAGCGATGAGGGCACCCACCTTGCAGAGGTGGGTTCATTTTCGTGAAGTGGGGGGCGGTTTTCTTGTGTCGCGCCAACATGCGCGGTCCGACGCGCCGCGGCGCGTGCGCTGTGCTCGCGTTGCGACGAGAAATTCTTCGTCATTTTGCCGTTGACACCGCGCGCATGGTTGCTAGAATGTTCACTTGTCCTGGGGACGTAGCTCAGCTGGGAGAGCGCCTCGGTCGCATCGAGGAGGTCGAGGGTTCGATCCCCTTCGTCTCCACCACAGGATTTTGATTAGGCTCCGGTAACGGGGCCTTTTTCATATCGGTTGAATGCGCCCACTGTTGGTCGCTTCAGTTGTATTTGGATGCACGGTGCGACTTTGCGCTATGTGTAAAACGCACCCGTCCCCAAATTACACATGGGAAGGACGCACGCCATGACGAACCTGCTCGAAACTGCCTCGCTTAGTCATTGCGAGCTTTGCCCGCGTCGCTGCGGGGCGAATCGCGCGGCGGGCGCGCGTGGCGTGTGCGGGGCGGACGACTCTCTCAAAATCGCCCGTGCGGCACTGCATTATTGGGAGGAGCCGCCCATCTCCGGCGAGCGCGGGTCGGGCACGATCTTCTTTTCCGCCTGCCCCCTCAAATGTGTGTACTGCCAGAACCATGAGATCTCGACAGGCGGATTTGGCATCGAAGTCGCGCCCGGACGCCTGGTCGAGATCATGCTCGAGCTCCAGGAGCAGAGGGCGCACAACATCAACCTCGTCACCGCGACGCATTACGCGCACCTCTTGCCCGATGCGATTGGCGAGGCGCGCCGAAGGGGCCTGTCTATTCCCATCGTCTATAACACGAGCGGCTACGAGCGCGAGGAGGCCGTCGCCGAGCTTGCCGATTTGGTCGACGTCTGGCTCGTGGACTACAAATACGCCGATGCCGACTTGGGCCGTGCGCTGTCCCATGTCGTTGATTATCCCGAGACGGCGGCGCGTGCCCTGTCTCGCATGTGCGCCGTGGTGGCCGCACGCGGGGGAGAGCTCGTAGATGCGGACGGCATGATGCAGCGCGGGGTGATCGTGCGCCACTTGGTGCTTCCCGGTCACACGGATGATTCGTGTCGCGTGCTCGATCGTATTTGGGATGTGGCCGGCGACGTGCCGATTTCTGTTATGAACCAGTACACGCCGAATGAGCGGATGCGTGCATCGGGTGGGGAGCTTTCTCGCGCGGTTACGGAAGACGAATACGAGTTCGTGCTCGACCACGCCGACGATGTGGGGTTCACGCAGATGTTCTGGCAGGAGGGCGGCGCGGTGGATGAGAGCTTCACGCCCGCGTTCGACACCACGGGTGTGCTGCGCTCGGCGTCTGCAGGCTAGGGGTGCGAACGGGTATACTGCAACCCATCCATACATGCATGAGGGGTGCGCGGCGCGGTCGCCTGCCCTTGATATCAGGAGGAATCCGCTATGGCCGACCAAACTGCCACGCCGCTGACGGACGAGGAGCGCGAGGAGCTCGAGGCCCTGCGCGCCGAGAAGGCGCGCCGCGCTGAGGAGGAGCGCGCTCGCGTGGAGCGCGTGGAGCTCGAGGCCCTGCGTGCAGAGCAGGAGCGCGTCGATGCCGAGATCTTGGCCGAGCGCGCCGCCGAGGAGCGCGCGGCTAGGAAGGCGCCCGCGGCCAAGGATGCTTTGTCTCGTCCGGAACCTCAACCCACGCCCAGTCCCAAGGAGAAGACCTTCGGTGAGCGCATGGTGACCTCCAGCACCGTGGATGACGATGGCATTCCAACCATGCCCGTCGCGCAGAAGATCATCATCGCCGTCGCCCTCGTCGCCGTGGTCGCTTTCATCATCTACACCGCCACGCGCTAGCCGTGTCGATGCTTCCGCTTCTGCCGCGTCGAGCACGAATCTCGGCGCGGCGCACGTCATTTCGGAAAGGGGCCTTCTCGTGGCTTTGACCGATGCCACGCGTCCAACCGACGCGTCCATGAACACCGACTTATATGAGTTGACTATGGCCCAAGGGCTGTGGGAGAACGATAAGACCGAGGAGCAGGGGTGCTTCACGGCGTTCTTCCGGGAGGCGCCGTTTGGCAACTCCTATGCGGTCATGTGCGGTACCGCCGAGCTCGGGGAGTTCGTTGAAAACTTCCGGTTCACCGAGGAGGACATCGCCTACCTCTCCGAGCTCGAGGCGCCTGGCGGCGGCTTGCTGTTCAAATCGGGATTCCTGCGATTCCTTGCCGACTTCCGTCCTCGGGTGGATATCGACGCGATTCCCGAGGGCGAGTTGGTGTTCGCACGCGAACCGATGGTTCGCGTGACGGGCCCCATGCTCGATTGCCAGCTTTTGGAGACGGCACTGCTCAACATCATCGGCTTCCAGACGCTTGTCGCCACCAAGACCGCGCGGGTGGTTCAGGCGGCGCAGGGCCGTCCGGTTGCGGAGTTCGGCTTGCGCCGGGCCCAGGGCCCCGATGGCGGCGTCGCGGTCGCGCGCGCAAGCTACGTTGCGGGATGCGCTTCGACCTCGAACGTCCTTGCGGGGCGTCGCTATGGCATCCCCGTTTCGGGAACGCACGCGCACAGTTGGGTCCTGAGCTTCCCGACGGAGCTCGAGGCCTTCCGCGCGTTCGCGAAGAGCTCCCCCAAGAACTGCACACTGCTCGTCGACACCTATGACGTGCGCGAGGGCGTTGAGAACGCCATAGCCGTGGCGCGCGAGATGGAGGCCTCCGGCGAGCGCCTCTCCGGCATCCGCATCGATTCGGGCGACCTGGCGAAGCTCTCCGCCTACGCGCGCCGTCGCTTCGATGAGGAGGGTCTCGACTACGTGAAGATCGTCGTGTCGAACGATCTCGACGAGCATACGATCAGCTCCCTGTTGGGCCAGGGCGCTCCAGTCGATGCATTCGGCGTGGGCACCAAGCTTGCCACCTGCTACGACCAGCCTGCGCTCGGGTGCGTGTACAAGCTCTCGGCGCGTCGCGATAGCGCCTCGGAAGCCTGGACTCCCGTCATGAAGTTTTCCGAGCAGCCCTACAAACGCACGATTCCCGGTGTTCAGCAGGTGCGTCGCTACGTGGATCGCACGGGAAGCCCCGTGTGCGACATGATTTGGGACGAGTCCTCCCAGCCTGGCGATGGGACGTTCGGTCACACGCTCGTGGCGGTGAACGACGCGGCGTTGGTGACCGATGTGTCAGGATTCAGTTTCCGAGAGTTGTTGGAGCCGGTCGTGCGCGAGGGCTCCGCGGTCGCCCCGCGTGAGAACATCGAGCTCGCCCGCGCCCGTTGCGCCGCATCTCTCGCTTCGCTTGATGACGCGTACAAGCGCTTTTTGTATCCTCAATCCTACGTGGTGGGCATGGAGCGCGGACTCGCCGCCCTGCGAGACGGCCTCGTGCGCGAGCGCATGGCCGCCACGTCCTCCGTACTTCCCTGGAAGGCAAAATGATGAACGAACGCAAGACCATGGTGGTGAAGATCGGCTCCTCCACGTTGGTAGAGGCGGGTGAGCTTCGCCGTGATTTTATAGCGGACCTTGCAGCGCAGGCTCGCGATCTGCGTGATGCCGGCTGGGACCTCGTGGTGGTGAGCTCGGGCGCGATCGCTTGCGGCGCCCCCTTGCTAGGATTCGAAAAGCGCCCAACCGACATGCCAAGCCTGCAGGCTTGCGCTTCGGTGGGGCAGTGCGTGCTGTCCGCCGTGTATGACGAGGAGTTTCGCGCCGTAGACATGCTGACCTCGCTGGTGCTGCTCACGCGCAGCGATACCGCCCGCCGCTCCTCCTATCTGCACGCCCGCGATGCACTCACGCGCCTGCTCGAGCTCGGCGTGGTGCCCGTGGTGAACGAGAACGACACCACCGCCGTCGACGAGATCAAGTTCGGCGATAACGACACGCTCGCCGCCCTTGTGAGCTGCCTGGTATCCGCCGATCTGTGCGTGACGCTCTCCGACATCGACGGTCTGTACACGGCTAATCCCTCGCTCGATCCGAGTGCCGAGTTCATCCCGCTCGTGGACAAGATCGACGCCGCGATCATCGGTTCCGCCGGCGACTCCACCACCTCGGTCGGCACGGGTGGCATGATCACCAAGATTCGCAGCTGCCGCATCCTCATGACGGCCGGCATCGAGAGCGTCATCTGCTCGGGTGCCGAGGAGCGCCCACTGGTGCGCCTTGCCATGGGCGAGCAGGTGGGTACGCGGTTCGTGCCGCCTGCGGGCCGTTTGGAGATCGCGCCTCGTAAACTGTGGATTGCGCTGGGCGATTCGGCTCACGGTACGGTGACAGTCGATGCCGGTGCCGCAAGGGCCCTGGTCGATGGCGGCGGGTCACTGCTGCCGGTCGGCATCAAAACCGTCGATGGCGATTTTTCCGCAGGCGATATCTTGGACGTTCGCGATGCGGATGGGTTCGTGCTTGCCCGTGGCATCGCCGAGGCCGATCGGGACGTGCTCGAGCTCGCCGCGGGCCGTCGCCAGGAGGACATCGCCGGCAATCGTCTGCTCGTCGCGCTCGCAGATAAGCCCGCCATCCACCGCGACAACCTGATCGTATTCGCGTAGCGCCGCGGCCTGCCCGATGTGCAATTGGGGACGGGGCATTTTACACACGTGAGGAGTTCGCCATGAACGATATCGCCGTATATGTTGAAGATCTCGCCCGCGAGGCAAAGGCCGCCTCGCGTTCATTGGGATTTGCCTCCGACGAGGCCCGCTGCGCCGCGGTGCGCGCCATGGCCGCCGCGCTTCGCCAACGTGCCGACGAGGTTCTCGAGGCGAACGCCATCGATATGGACGCCGCGCGCGCCGCGGGTACATCCGAGGGCCTGCTCGACCGCTTGCTGCTCACGCCGGAGCGCGTCGAGGGCATGGCCGCAGGCCTCGACAAGCTCGCCGACCTGCCCGACCCCGTGGGGCGTGTGCTTGATGAGCGCGACATCAGCGAGGGTGTTCATCTGGGGCGCGTGAGCGTGCCTTTGGGGCTCGTGGCGATGGTGTACGAGGCACGTCCCAACGTGACCGCCGATGCCGCCGGTATCTGCATTCGCACGGGCAACGCCTGCATTTTGCGCGGAGGCTCCATTGCCCAGAACAGCTGCGTCGCAATTGCCCGAATCTTGGCGGATGCCGTCGAGGCGAGCGGATTCGACCGGGCGGCGGTTTCCATCATCGAGACGACCGATCGCGCTGCAACGGGGGCGCTCATGGCATTGCGCGGCGTGGTTGATGTTCTGATTCCGCGCGGTGGTGCTGGCCTCATCCAGCGCTGTGTTCGCGAGAGCCTGGTGCCGGTTATCGAGACGGGCACGGGCAACTGTCATATCTACGTTCATGAGAGCGCCGATTTTGCCAAGGCTCGCGCGATCATCATGAACGCCAAGACCCAACGCGTGGGCGTGTGCAATGCGTGCGAGTCCCTGCTTGTGGACGAGTCGATCGCCGACGCCTTCCTGCCCGAGGCGCTCTCCGAGCTTGGAGCCGCCGGTGTGGTGATCCA
Organism: Collinsella intestinalis; assembly: GCF_902364775.2. Taxonomy (GTDB): domain Bacteria; phylum Actinomycetota; class Coriobacteriia; order Coriobacteriales; family Coriobacteriaceae; genus Collinsella. The sequence goes on from NZ_CABJEU020000001.1 coordinate 698,456, forward strand.
CGGCGATGAGCGCGTCCGCGGCGTCGCCTTTGCCGGTGAGTTCGTCGACGCGACGGAAGAGGACTGGGGACGCGAGTATCTCGCGCTTGAGATCAGCGTGAGGATCGTGGGCGGCATCGACGAGGCCATCGCGCACGTGAACCGCTACGGCACGGGCCACTCCGAGGCGATCGTTGCCGAGGACGAGGAGGCTTGCGAGCGCTTCTTGCGCGAGGTGGATGCCGCCGCCGTGTACGCGAATGCGAGTACGCGCTTCACCGATGGCGGCGAGTTTGGCCTGGGTGCCGAGATCGGCATCTCGACTCAGAAGCTGCACGCTCGTGGTCCGTTTGCCGCTGAGGCACTCACGACGTACAAGTATGAGCTTCGAGGTGCGGGGCAGGTGCGCCCGTAAACCTCAATTTACAATGATGGGCAAAGACGAAAGGCCTCGCGATCGGTATCGCGAGGCCTTTTTGAGCGGAGTGTTCGCGTTAGCTTGAATCTGCGTCAGATCAGGCCTAGCGTCCCTCTTATTCGGCTTGGAACGTGTCGCGATCGGGGGCGAAGGACTGCATGGCCTCGATGGTGCGCGCGAACAGCTCGTCGAGCTCCCAGCCGAGCATCTCGGCGCCGGAGCGGATGACGTCGCGCGAGACGCCGGCGGCGAAGCGCTTGTCCTTGAACTTTTTCTTGAGGGACTTCACGTTGAAGTCCATGACGCTCTTGGAGGGGCGCATCACCACGGCCGCGCCGATGAGGCCCGTGAGCTCCTCGGTGGCGAACAGGATCTTTTCCATCTGGAGCTCGGGCTTGGGAAGCGCGGTGTTGAAGTCACTCGTGTGGGTCTGGATGGCGCGGATGAGCTCGGCGGAACCACCGGCGGCCTCGATGTCTTTCGCCGCGTAGATGGTGTGGTTCATTGGGTCGTCGTCGTGCTCTTCCCAGTCGAGGTCGTGCAGCAGGCCGACGATGCCCCAGAACTCCTCGTTCTCGGGATCGTATTCACGCGCGAAGTAACGCATGGTCTGCTCGACCGTCTCGGCGTGCTCGATGTGGAACGGGTCCTTGTTGTGCTCGTTGAGCAGGTCGAATGCTGCCTCGCGGGTCATGCCGGCGTTGAGCTGTGCCATGGTTCCTCCTAGATGACGGCGACGATTGCAAAAAAGGTGCCCGAGACCCCCGCCTTATGGCGCGCGTGCGCACCGTACCTACGGTCGGGGGTCGGACACCTTGATTCCCCCATCCGGTGAAGGGGGAGGCTTGCTACATCACACTATAGCACGATGGAGTGCTGGCTTTACCGTTGTGTTGCCCCTTGATTCCGCGCCTCAATTTAGGGACAGTCCCCAAATTGAGGCGGGCGCCGATCAGTTGAGCGCCGGGATTTCGCCCGCTTGGATGATGGCCTCCTTGAATCGCTCTTCGACGGCGTCTTCGTCGGCTCCGAGGGCCACGGAGAGCTCTTCGAGCGTGCGGCGACGCGCCTCCTTGAGCATGCGGGAGTAGTAGCTGCTCGGTTTCTTTCCGTGGGCTTCCGCCTCTGCGATGCGGTGACGCATGGTCTTTGCAACGCGCACCGTCTCGGGAGCTCCGAGCTTGAGCTGTTGCTTGAAATGGGTTTCCTCGAGTGCGCTGTTGCGTTCGGTAAATGAATCGACCGTCAAGTCGGCATAGGAGTCGATGAGGTCTTCGGCGTCCTCGCGCGAGATGATTGCATGGAGGCGACTCTGCTGGGCAAGGGGATACATGAGATGGGTTTCCGCGTGGCCGGATTTGGCGCGGAGCAAAATCATGGGGTGCGCGGCGTCCTCGGTGAATCCGGTGACCGTGCAGACTCCTTGGCCGGGGTGAATAACGTGCTGTCCGATTTCAAACATGCTTCCTCCAAATGAATACGCGATACGCTCAGTAATTACAATAATAGCATGTTTATATGGGAAAACCTACAGATGTCTTATTGCAGAACGTGAATAACGATGTATACGCTATTGGAAAAATGCCTGAATGAGCTATTCTCGCAATTTAAATTCCGTATCTTTCTATGCGTTTTCCTGTAGATTTGAACTCGGAAAAAGCGGGCTATCGCATGTTTTCGGGGATTTCACGCCCCTAAGCTGCTGCACTGTGCTAGAGTACAGTGCGTCTGTACGTGAGCCCTGCGAGAAGGACATCTCAGGGCCATAGGATGAGGAGGACCTCTATGCCGGAGAAGATTGAAGAGTTGGTGCGCACTGCCCTCACCGCCGCTCAGGAGGCTGGCGACCTGCCCGCGTTCGAGCTCGAGGATTGTGGCATGGAGCGACCGGCTGACACTTCTCACGGTGAGTGGACCTCCACTTGCGCGATGAAGTCCGCCAAGCTGGCCCATTGCGCACCCAAAAAGATCGCCGACGCCATCGTGGCTCACATGCCTGAGAGCGCCGAGATCGCCAAGGTCGAGGTCGCGGGCCCCGGCTTCATCAACTTCTACCTGAACGCCGCCGCCAACAACGCCATCCTGGACGTCGCGCGCAAGGAGGGCATGGACTTTGCCAAGTCCAACGTCGGCCAGGGCCTGAAGACCCAGGTCGAGTTCGTTTCCGCCAACCCCGTCGGTCCGATGCACGTCGGCCACGGCCGTTGGGCCGCACTCGGCGACTCCCTCTGCCGCGTCATGAGCCACGCCGGCTATGACATCCAGCGTGAGTTCTACATCAACGACCACGGTTCCCAGATGGACGTGTTCGGCAACTCCATTTCTTACCGCTACATGCAGCTCATTGGGATCATGGAGAAGGAGGGCCTCGATATCGACGGCGCTCGCGACTTCCTGGCTCAGGACCGCGACAACTTCGTTCAGGATGAGGCCGACGAGCACCTGGATTCCCATCCCTACATGGACGCCTTCACCGAGGGCCTGGGTGGCAACGCTTACGGCGGCACCTACATCATCGACGAGGCCGCTGCCTTCTATAAGAAGGACGGCGACAAGTGGGCCCACGTCACGGACGAGGAGCGCATGCTCTACTTCCGTGAGGAGGGCTACGCCAAGATGGTCGAGAACATGCGCCAGCTGTGCCACGACGTCCGCTGCGACTTTGACAAGTGGTTCTCCGAGCGCACCGTCTACATCAAGGACACCGAGGGCGAGCACGCCGGCACCTCCGCCGTCGACCGCGCCTTCGCCAAGCTCGACGAGATGGGCTATCTCTACAACAAGGACGGCGCCCTGTGGTTCCGCTCCACCGATCTGGGCGACGACAAGGACCGCGTTCTGGTCAAGGCCAATGGTGAGTACACCTACTTCGCCTCCGACGTTGCCTATCACTGGGATAAGTTCCAGCGCGTCGACCATGTCATCGACATCTGGGGCTGCGACCACCACGGTTACATCAACCGCGTGCGCTGCGTTTGCGACGCCCTGGGTTACCCCGGCCAGTTCGAGGTCCTGCTCGGCCAGTTCGTGAACCTGCTCCGCAACGGCAAGCCGATCCGCATGTCCAAGCGCAAGGGCACCATGGTCACCTTCCAGGAGCTCGTTGACGAGGTCGGCGCCGATGCCACTCGTTACACCCTGATCTCCCGTTCTTCCAACCAGGCCATCGACTTCGATATCGAGGCCGTCAAGGAGAAGAGCCAGAACAACCCCGTGTACTACGTGCAGTATGCGCACGCCCGCATCTGCTCCATCCTGCGCAAGGCTGCCGGTGTCACGCCGGAGGAGGCCGCTGAGATGGGCATGGACGCCGTGGCCGCCAAGGCCATCGGCGAGAACGTCGATTACGCGCTGCTGACCGACCCCACCGAGCTCGCGCTCTCCCGCAAGATCTCCGAGCTCGAGGACCTCATCGCCTCCTGCGCCCGCGACCGTGCGCCTTTCCGCCTGACCCACTTCGCCGAGGAGCTGGCCGCCGGCTTCCACAGCTTCTACCAGGCCTGCCAGGTGCTGCCGAGCGAGGGCCGTCCGGTCGACGCCGAGCTGTCCCGCGCACGTCTGGCCGCCTGCGACGCCGTCCGCTCCGTGCTCGAGCTGGTTCTGAGCCTTATCGGTGTTTCCGCGCCCACCACGATGTAAATCGGTGTCTGCGCTGGTTCCCAATCGAATGAAAATGCCCGGATGCCTTTGCGTCCGGGCATTTTTCTATGCCGAACGGTTGCAATGTGGTATATTCAACCCAGCGCGACCTGCGCTTTCATTTTTCTTACCTACATTTTTCAAACAAGTGATATATCGGCGCGTATCGACGCCGTGCTTGTACTAACGCGAGAAGAAAGTAGAACCGCGTGTCTGAAGAAGCGAATATCGAGAAGGCTCCGAATAGGGAAGATCATGCGCCTGAAGTTGCGCCTACCCCCGTGGTCGACGCTCCCGGCACCCGGGGGACGAGCACGCCCGTCAAGGCCCGTGCCGCCCAGTCCGAAGTTGCCTCTGAGCCTGTGGTTGTTTCGGCTGCTCAGGAGCCTGAGGCAAAGCCCAAGCGCCGTGCCCGTAAGACGGCGGATTCGGCTGCGGCACCCGCAGCGCCCCGTCGTCGGGCGCGTGCCGTCGCGGAGTCTGAGGATGTAGAGGCGCCGGCTAAGCGCCGTACCCGCAAGGCCAAGGCTGCTGCCGGGGATGCCGAGGCTCCCGCGGCAACCGCGGAGGTCATGCAGGCCCGCGCTCTCGCACAGATCAGCCAGGCCTCTGTCGTCCGCAGGCAGCGCCGCGCCGCCGAGCGTGCGGCAGAGGTGCTTGCTGCCGTCGAGCCGGCCGTTGATGCGCAGGAAGTCAAGGTGGAAGCACCGTTGGTCGATCCCGCGCTGCGTCCGCACCGTCGCGGCCGCAAGCCGAAGGCGTACGTTGAGGCTGAGAAGGCCGCCGCTGCTGCCTTGGCAGCTCAGCAGGCTGCCTTGATGGCGGCTCGCGGCGAGTCGAAGGCGGATGGGCCTGCGGAGAAGGATTCTCAGAAGTCCGATTCCGAGCCGGGCATTCAGGCTGAGAGGGTCGAGGACGCTTCCGTCGAATCCGTGCAGCCCGCTCTCGCCGCATCTGCCGAGGAGGCCCCTGAGAAAGAGGTCGCGGTCAAGAAGGACGCCCGTCCCGGACGCGCCTCCCGTGCGAGGAAGGCGGTGCGCGAAGACGCTCCCAAGCCGGGCGTTGACGAGGATGGTTCCAAGCCCAAAAGCGAGGAGGCGCACGATACGGCCGACCAACCTGCGGATAAGGCCGAGGCGAAGGCCGAGGAGAAGCCTTCCGGCAAGCAATCCCGTCGCAACCACAAGGACCGCCGCGACGCCGAGCGTGCCGAGGGCCCGTCTTCCAAGGCCGATGCCCGTCGCGAGCGTCGTGAGCGCCAGAAGGAGAACCGCAAGCAGCGCAACAACCGCTTTGCCCCGACCGAGCCCTCGCTCACGCGCGAGGAGCTCGCGGCCATGAAGGTCGCCGAGCTTCGCGAGAAGGCCCGCTCCCTCGAGCTCGACCCGTCGGGCGCCAAAAAGGCCGACCTGGTCGAAATGATCTATGCAGCCGCCGCCCGCGCCGAGGGATTCCGCGATATCGAGGGTATTCTCGACATGGATAACCAGGGATTCGGCTACATTCGCACGCACGGCTACATGCCCAGCCGCGACGACGCGTTCGTCCCCGCGCAGATGATTCGCGCCGCAGGGCTTCGCGCCGGCGACTTGGTTGCCGGTACGCTGCGCCCGATGCGTGCCAACGATAAGCTTCCGGGACTCGCCAAGCTTCGTTCGGTCAACGGCCTCGAGCCCGAGCAGATCAAACATCGTCCCAAGTTCGCCGATCTCACGCCGATTTATCCCAACGAGCCGCTCAAGATGGAGCATGGCAAAGATTCCATTACGGGCCGTGCAATCGACATCGTGAGTCCCATCGGCAAGGGCCAGCGTGGCTTGATCGTCTCGCCTCCCAAGGCGGGCAAGACCACGATCTTGAAGAAGATCTGCCAGTCGATCTCTATCAACAACCCCGAGGTGCATCTCATCTGCCTGCTGGTCGACGAGCGTCCCGAGGAGGTCACCGATATGCAGCGCTCCATCAAGGGCGATGTGGTGGCTTCGACCTTCGACATGCCTGCCGACAACCATACGCGTGTCTCAGAGCTCGTGATCGAGCGCGCCAAGCGCATCGTCGAGCTCGGTGGCGACGTTGTGGTGGTGCTCGACTCCATCACCCGCCTCGCCCGCGCGTACAATCTTGCCGCGCCTGCATCGGGTCGCATTCTCTCCGGTGGCGTTGATTCTGCCGCTCTGTATCCGCCCAAGCGCTTCCTGGGCGCCGCGCGCAATATCGAGAACGGCGGTTCGCTCACGATTCTGGCCTCTGCGCTCGTGGACACCGGTTCCAAGATGGACGAAGTGATCTTCGAGGAGTTCAAGGGTACTGGCAATATGGAACTCAAGCTCGACCGCGACCTCGCCGATCGCCGCATTTTCCCGGCTATCGATCCGGTTGCCTCGGGTACGCGTAACGAAGATTTGCTGGTCGACGAGCAGATGCGTCCGTTCATGTGGGGCATCCGCCGTATCCTCGCCGGTATGAACAATACGGAGCGCGCCGCGGCGTCCTTCATCAAGGGGCTCAAGGGTACCAACTCCAACCAGGATTTCCTGATTCGCACGGCCAAGAAGGCTGCCGATCATCCTGAGGCGCTGTAGAGATAGCCGCCCAACCCGTCACAACGAAAATCCTCCTTGCCGTTTGCATGTGGGCAAGGAGGATTTTTTGTTCGATTCGTCGCGCGTTGGGGTGCGGTGCTGCTTTTAGAGGATTCCCAGGGCGCGCTCGACGGCCAATGCCGCCTTGTAGGGGAGGATGCGCGACGCTGCGTAATAGGCCTTCATATCGAGTGAGGGGATGCAGAGGTCCTTTCCACGGTTGCTGGCGCGCAGGGCCGATTTGGCGACGTCCTCGGCGCGCTCGAATCCGATGGCGCACATGGCGTTCGCAGCTGCCTGATCGCCGGGCTGATCCAGGAATTCGGTGTGCATGAATTTGGGGCACAGGGCGGTGATATGGATGTCGGCTTCTCCCAGCTCGGCGTTGAGCGAGCGGGACAAGTCGAGGATGAAGCGCTTGGCCGCCGAATAGACGGCGAGCTTGGGCTGTGGGAGGAACGCCGCCACGCTTGCGACGTTGATGACGCGCGAGCCCGCGCGGTAATAGGGGAGCGTGCGGTAGATCAGCTCGACTGGGGCGACCATGAGCAGCTTTGCCATGCTTGCCCCGTCCTCGGGCCTTTGCGCGGCGATCGGCCCAAACGTTCCAAAGCCCGCGTTGTTGATGAGCAGCGCGACCTCGGCGGTCGGGGTCTCGGCGAGGGCCCCGTCGATCACATCGAACGAGGCGGGGTCGGTCAGGTCCAGGCAGAAGGGGCGCACGGGCGTGTCGCAGGTGCGGCGTAGGGCCTCGAGCCGATCGGCTCGGCGGGCGACGACCCAAATCTCATCGAGCTTCCCGGCTGCGCCGGCATCCAGCTGCTTGACGAACTCGCGACCGAGGCCCGAACTCGCCCCCGTGACGATGGCGATGCGTGTCATGCTCGCTCCTTTACTCAGACGATCCGCTTGCGGATACGACGGAATGCTGAAGTACTTGTTCCCTAAAGTCCCCGTTTGCAACAGATGGCCCGATTCATCGCCGTCGGCGGTTGATACTTGCAAATACCTGGGAGTTCTCTTTATAATGCAACGAAGATCGCGACGGAAAACGCAGATGAAACGCACTACCAACCGTTGTCGGGGTCATTCCCCGCGCGCCACACTTCATCTTTTCCATCCGACTGATTGCGAACCGGTGCATCCGCGCCGGTCATCGTTGTTTAGGGCACGTTTGCGAGGGTGACGAAGGAGCGCGTCATGGCTGTCGAGAGCATGGGGTATCGCAAGGGGGCAATCGCCATCTCAGCGGGGCTGGGTGCGGCGCTGCCGTTGGCCGCATATGCCGCGACTCTGCCGTTCGATGGGGTCAACGAGGCGATTCGCTCCGACATCTTGCCGCTTGTCGCCGGCTCGCTCGCCGGAGTCGGCATGCTCGCCATATCCGGCCACCTCATGGATGCCCGCGCGGAGCGTCTCGCCGAAGAACAGGCCGAGGCCGCTCGATTCAAGTCCGCGTTCGCCGATGCCCGTTCGGCTGCCTCCACGCATGTCTCGCATGCTGGTTCTCGCCCGCATGGTCATCGGGGTGGAAGGTCCGCCACTCCAGATGGCGTCCCGGTCATTTCGCGTGCGGTCGATGCGCTCGACGAGGCCGAGGCTTGGGCGGAGATCGATGCCATGTTCAGCGGTGATTCCCTGTTCAGCTGCGACCCCACGCGCTCGAAGGACATGTATCAAATCGCGCTCGAAGAGCTGCGCCGCACGGAGCAGGCGGCAGCTCAGGCGGCTGCCCGTTCCGCAACTGCGGCGGCCGACGCACGCGAGGATGTCATCGGTCGCGATGAGGCCATGGCATCTCTCTATGGGGGCACTGCTGCGCGCGCATCCTATGTCCCCGTGCTTCCCAAGATGCAACCCGCTTCTGCTCCCGTCTCCGCCGCACCCGTTCGTCCCGTTGCCGTAGCGTCGACCGTCGAGGACGTTGAGGTCCCCATGGCGGATTACTCGGGCCATGAGGACATGTGGGCCCGCGCGCTCGCCATTTTGGCTGAGGGCACGGCGCCCAAGGCCCCTCAGAGTGACCAGACGGTCTGCGTTGGCGTGGACCGCATGGCGGCGCTTGCCGAGGGAGGCAATGAAACAAAGATGCACACGCGTGTCAACGCGATGATTGAAGACGAGTTCGACAAAGTCGAGTCCAAGAGCGTCCATGCGGTCGCCCGTGAGTACCTCAAGGTCATTGAGGGCGGCACTGCGTCGCTTGACGCTCGCCAGCTGGCGGAGGCGTAGCGCGTGTCCTCGCTTATACGGGACATAAAGGAGAGGGTGAGCATCCCGGGGCTCGTTCTTGTCGTTCTGTTCATCAGTGTGATTTGGGGCAATTCCCTTGTTGCGGGAGAGGGCAGCGGTTCTTTGAGCGCCGGGGTCATGGAGTGGGTCCAAGGCTTTTTGCAGTCGCTGGGACTTCCCTTTGCCTGGGTCACGAATTTCCTGATTCGCAAGGCGGCCCACTTTACGGAGTATTTCATTCTTGCCCTGCTCTCGTCTCATGCGTTCGACCCCAAGCGCAGTGCTGGATCGGAGGGCATTGTCGCCGCGTGCGTTCTTTGCGTGCTGGTCTCGTCGATTGATGAGACGATTCAGCTGTTCGTGCCGGGGCGTTGCGGCCAGGTAACCGATGTCCTGATCGATTGCAGCGGGGCTTTCATCGCCACGTTCATAAGGAGCGCCGCGGTGCGATGGTATCGCCGCAGGGAATACGGGCGCAGCGCCTAGCTGGATCGGGCCCGGGGGTCTTGGTTTTGGCATTGTTTTCTCATCGCCAAATTTTTCAAAAATACCCCTTGCAATGTTTTTGATAAGAATGCATAATACTCTTCGCTGTGTGACAGACATGGTGGGTGTAGCTCAGTTGGCTAGAGCGACGGGTTGTGGTCCCGTAGGTCGAGGGTTCGAGTCCCTTTACCCACCCCATTCCCTTTCACATGGCAGATGCAAAGGGGCGATTAGCTCAGCTGGCTAGAGCAGGGGACTCTTAATCCCAAGGTCCAGGGTTCGAATCCCTGATCGCCCACCACATTGCATCCTTTGGACATACGGGCGATTAGCTCAGCTGGCTAGAGCAGGGGACTCTTAATCCCAAGGTCCAGGGTTCGAATCCCTGATCGCCCACCCATTGAATTGTGCAGCCTCGAAAGAGGCTGTTTTGCTATCTGTTGCGATTCCTATGCTCCGGTCCCTTATGCGCTCGTGAATGTACGTTCTGATGCATGTATGGCCAGACTCGATTGATTTTGCCCATGCTGTCGCGCCCAAGGAGCAAGGTTGCGACAATACGTGTACGTTTTGGGGAAGGTTTTCCATTCAATTTGCTTTCGCCCATCACGACGGTTGACGTTTCCCCAGGTAATTTTTGAAGGGAAGCGCCTTTACAAGCGATGGAGAGCCAAAACCTTCCCCAAAACGTACACGTATGGTTTGGGCGGCACTCAATCGGCGCGATAGTGCGATCCGAGGCCCTCGGTACGGCTTCTCATTGCCTGCAGCATCGCCTGGGCGAGCTTGAGCTGCGAGGAGACGCGTATCCCACGTGCGAGTGTGGCATCGGTGGGAATCACGCAACCACGGCAATCTCCGTGATATCGCGCTTCGCGCTGCAGCCGCTCAATATCGTCGAGTGCCGTTGCAAGGCCTTCTTCGGACCGTTGAATCATGGCATGTGCGCTCATGGTCCTCTGCATGTCTTTGGTGATGCGGCTCGCGTCCATGTCGTCCAAAGGCGCTGCGCTCATTCGGATGCGCTCGAGTGACTCTTTAAGGATGCTGTCCGCATTGATGCGGATCGACATTGCGGTGCCGTGATTCGCGGCGCCCTTGCCGGCAATCCGTCCAAAAACGAGACCGTTTGCACTGGAGAGCCCCCCGATTCGATCAGCGCCGTGCATTCCGCCCGTGACTTCACCACATGCAAAAAGCCCTTGCACGTTTGTCCTGGCATGAGCGTCGATGCGGATACCCCCGTTTGCCGCATGCGCGTACATCGCAACGCGCAACTCGTCGTTGGGGGTGATTCCAAGCTCGTCTTCCATCCATTGCGCGAACGTCAGCACGAACTCCGGTGCGTCGTCTTTGGGAAAGTTGTAGTGGACGGCGATTCCGTCCTCTCCGGCGGCGTCGATTGTCATGTCGACGAGTTCATCACCGAGGCGGCACGTGAACGGTCCGTGTCCTGAGCGCGCTTCAAGAAGATCGGAAAGCCCGTTGCGATCGGCGGGCAAAATACCGGTGGGGTCGTCAAAGACCGCATAACGGAAGGTCTTTTCGTTGAAGACGATTCCACGGGCGGGTGAGACGAGGCCGGGCATCATTTGCATGAATTCGATATTCACGAGTGAGCAGCCCGCATCGAGGGCGATGCCGTGTGCGGAGCTGAGGACGTCTCGTGAGGTGAGACTGCGTTCAAACAGTCCTCCCGTTCCGCCGGAGCACAAGATGATCGACTTGGCGGGGAAGGGGAAAAGCTCATGCTTGCGCCTGTCGTACAGGATGGTGCCGATGACCGGGCCGTGTTGATCTCGAACGATTTCCATGAGCTCGCAGCGCTCCAGGAGCTCGATGCCGAGCCGTTCAATCTCGGCACGTGCGACGCGCTCGAAAGCCTCGCGCGTTATACCCCGCCACAGGCGATTCGCGTGGTCGAAGCAGGGGATGAACGTGACCTCGCGCGCGCTTTCGGCGCTGGCGGGACGTTTGAGGGGAACGCCGAGCTCCTGTTCAAGCCATTCGATTGCGGGGCGGATGTTGTGAACGAACGTCTCAACAAGGGCGGGGTCAGCGACGCCGCAGCCGACATTTTCGATGGTTGCGATGAGGTCGGCCTCGTCTTTTTCGTCGGCTGGGCCGATGAGCCCCAGGCCCCAGGTGCCTGGGTAGAAACTCGATCCGCCGAAGAGTGGGCCGGCACAAGCGATTGTGACGTTCGCGCCCGCTCGCGCCGCCTCAATGGAGGCAACGATGCCGGCGATGCCGCCGCCGATTACGAGGACGTCGGTCTCTTCATGCATGTTGGTCCCTTCTCACGTTCTGTCAAAAGCGTAGGGGTCTTACCGGTATAAGACAACCGATGGCCCTTGTGGGGCTCTCAAATGGCCCATGAACGGTCGATTGTTCCTTGTGGCTGGCGCGAGCAACATACGGGCGAAGATCCGCTCTGAGGGCCGTGCACTGCCTTTGTGGTGCGGGGGCTCATCCCATTGCGCATCGGGTATAGTGCTGGCATTGCAAGGGAACCCGGAGATGGGATGGATGATATGAAGATCAAGGTTTTCGAACTTCGCGAAGACGAGCGCGCGGCGTATGACCGTGTTGTCGGAGAGCTGCCCGCCGGTTGCGAGGTGGCCTGGTCCGCGGACACGCTTACGAGCGCGACACTGGACATGCTGGATGGCGCTGAGGGAGTCGTCATCGTCAACAAGAGCCCGTTGGATGCGGACATGCTTCGCGAGCTGCACGATCGAGGAGTCCGGTATGTTGCAACGCGCAGCATCGGTTTCAACCATATCGATATCGATGCGGCCAAGGGGCTTGGCATCCATGTGTGCAATACGACCTATCCGCCCTATGGCGTGGCTGAGTTTGCCGTCATGCTCATGCTCATGGCTCTGCGCAACTACAAGCCCGCCATGTGGCGACAGCAGGTCAACGACTACTCGCTGGCCGGATTGCGCGGTCGCGAGCTGCGCACCCTCACCGTGGGCGTCATGGGGACGGGTCGCATCGGCCGCGCCGTTATCGATTATCTGCGAGGCTTCGGCTGCAAGATTCTCGCATACGATCCGTTCCCCAGCGAGGAGCTCGCCGCTCGCGGCGATGTTGCCTATGTGGGGCTCGACGAGCTGTATGCCCAGAGCGATCTTGTGACGGTGCACATCCCGCTCATGGAATCCACGCGGGGCATCATCGACCGCGAGGCGATTGCAAAAATGCGCGACGGCGTGGTGCTGGTGAATGTCAGTCGCGGAGAGCTCATGGATGTCGATGCGCTGGTCGAGGGCATTGAGAGCGAGAAGATCGGTGCTCTTGCCATGGATGTCTTCCCCGAGGAAGACGGCATCTACCATGTGAGCCGCACGCACGACATCCTGGCAAATCGCAACATGGCGTATCTGCGCCAGTTCCCCAACGTCATCTTGACGCAGCACATCGCCTTCTACACGGATATCGATGTCGACAGCATGGTTGAACAGGGCATTCGCGGCGTCGTGGCCATGACGACGGGGGATTGCGCCACAGAGCTGTAGCGTCTTGCCGCGCTAACGCATCCGGACGACGGGGATATTCTCGCCTTGCGCGATGTGGTTGAGAGCACTTTATAACTTAAGGTGCCCCTTCCTTACGAAAAAAGGCCGTCACCCGAGGGTGACGGCCTTTGTCATGCCGAGTCAATGCGTGCGACGCGAATGCTACTCGTTGATAGCGGCGTTCACGGCGACGGCGCAGGCGACGGTGGCACCGACCATGGGGTTGTTGCCCATACCGATGAGACCCATCATGTCGACGTGCGCAGGCACGGAGGAGGAACCGGCGAACTGGGCGTCGGAGTGCATGCGGCCCATGGTGTCGGTCATGCCGTAGGAGGCGGGACCGGCGCCCATGTTGTCCGGGTGCAGGGTGCGGCCGGTGCCGCCACCGGAGGCCACGGAGAAGTACTTCTTGCCGGCCTCGAGACGCTCCTTCTTGTAGGTGCCCGCGGTGGGGTGCTGGAAGCGCGTGGGGTTGGTGGAGTTACCGGTGATGGAGATGTCCACGTTCTCGTGCCACATGATGGCGACGCCCTCGCGGACGTCGTCGGCGCCGTAGCAGTTGACGGCAGCGCGGGGACCATCGGAGTAGGGGATGGTCTCGACGACCTTGAGCTCGCCCGTGAAGTAGTCGAACTGGGTCTTCACGTAGGTGAAGCCGTTGATGCGGGCGATGATCTGGGCGGCGTCCTTGCCGAGGCCGTTCAGGATGACGCGCAGCGGCGTCTTGCGGGCCTTGTTGGCGTTGAGGGCCAGCTTGATGGCGCCCTCAGCGGCGGCGAAGGACTCGTGACCGGCGAGGAACGCGAAGCACTCGGTGTCGTCGGACAGGAGCATGGCGCCCAGGTTGCCGTGGCCCAGACCGACCTTGCGGTCCTCGGCGACGGAGCCCGGAACGGTGAAGGCCTGGATGCCCTCACCGATGATGGCGGCAGCCTCAGAGGCGGTCTTGGCGCCCTTCTTGATGGCCAGCGCGCAGCCCAGGGTGTAAGCCCACTCGGCGTTCTGGAACGCGATGGACTGGGTGTCGTGCACGATCTCGCGGGCGTTCACGCCCTTGTCGAGGCAGATCTGCTCGGCTTCCTCGAGGGAGGCGATGCCGTTCTCAGCGAGGCAGGCGTTGATCTTCTCAACGCGGCGCTCGTAACCTTCGAAAGTAACAGCCATGGTTATAGTCCCTCCCTTTCGTTACTCGTGGACCGGGAAGACGTTGGCGACCGTGTGGGTCTCCTCGTCCGTGCGCGGGTCGATGTACTTGGCGGCGTTCTCCCATTGACCGTAGTGGCCCATGGCGCCGGCGATGGCCTCCTCGGGGGTCTTACCGGCCTTGAGGGCGTCGGTGAACTTGCCGAGGTTCATGAACTCGAACGCGATGATCTCGTTGTTGGCGTTGAGGGCCATGCGGGTCACGTAGCCCTGGGCGAGCTCGAGGTAGCGAGCGCCCTTGGCCTTGGTGCCGAACATGGTGCCGACCTGGGAGCGAAGGCCCTTGCCGAGGTCGTCGAGGGAGGCGCCCACGGGCAGGCCGCCCTCGGAGAACGCGGTCTGGCTGCGGCCGTAGACGATCTGCAGGAAGATCTCACGCATAGCCACGTTGATAGCGTCGCAGACGAGGTCGGTGTTGAGAGCCTCGAGGATGGTCTTACCGGGAAGGATCTCGGAAGCCATGGCGGCGGAGTGGGTCATGCCCGAGCAGCCGATGGTCTCGACGAGGGCCTCCTCGATGATGCCCTCTTTGACGTTCAGCGTGAGCTTGCAGGCACCCTGCTGGGGGGCGCACCAGCCCACACCGTGCGTGAGGCCGGAGATGTCCTTGATCTCCTTGGCCTGGACCCACTTGCCCTCCTCGGGGATGGGCGCGGGACCGTGGTATGCACCCTTGGCGACGGGGCACATGTTCTCCACTTCCTGTGAGTACTGCATGCCTCTCCTCTCTTTCGTAGTTGGTGCCCATCTCGCGGTCAGTCGACTGCGCAACGGGCAAACCTGACTTGCAGATTCATTTTAACGCGATTTGTCCACCCTGTATTCCGTGAACGGTGGAAATTCGATTCTGGAGCGTTTCAATAGCTGAAATTGCGCGTGAAGTGTTCGCGCTTCGTGAAGAGACCGAAGGTTGACGTGTATCGCGCGTGGATTGAAACGATTTCAAGCCGATGAATCCCGGGATGGTTGGGGTTATCGCGCCTCGCCGTCGTGGTGACGCGCCGATTCCGCGGGGCGAGGCTTTTTGGGCATCTTCACCGTGAGATCGCCTGTTTGCGAGCGTGTGACCTTGCGCTCGGGCGATGCCGGCTGCGATGCGGTAGGCCGATACGCGATTCCCGCACGGCGTTTGACGCTGCCCCAATCGCCATGGGCGACGTGGACGGTGTTCTCGAGGCGGCGGTTCCATCGGTGGTAGATGCTTTCCCCGGTCGTAGAGCGCATACCCATGCACGGTGCGGCGATGACGACGGGGAGCAGGTATTCGACGGAGCGCCAGATGACCAGGCCTGCAGATAGATGCCAGCCGAACATTCCGCCGAATAGATAGGTGAAGCCCACCTCGGCGCCGCCTGCGCCTCCGGGTAGCGGGATGGCGTTGACCAGGAGCTCGACCATCGAGCCCGAGGCGAGGCAGATCAGCAGGTCCGCTTCGAGGCCGAATGAGCGAAGTACGAAATAGGGGAGCGCGTACATGCATCCGAGTTGGAGCAGCGTGAGGAGCTCGACGACCGGAAGCACGTGCCAGTTGGATGCGGCGGAGCGGAACGCCTGGGAGAAGGACGTGACTTGTGTGGTGAGGAAGGCGAGATAGCGCTCGTAGCGTTCGTCATTGAGGATGTGCAAGGCATGGCCCAACTTGAGACCGAGGCCGCCGAGCTTTTGGATGGGGCCGGGAAGCAGGCAGAGGAGAAGGACGCCGCCGACCTGGATGAACTTGAACCCGAACATGAAGACCCCGATCCACACGACATCGAGCCCGAGGATCTTGACGCTGGCGAAGGTCGTCAGGAAATAGTCACCGCAGAACAGCAGCATGATGGCGGCGAAGATGCCCTCGCCCGCCTCATAGAGTGTGAATCGGACGAATTGCAATGCCGAGGCATCCGGCAGGGAAAGGCCCGCACGGGTGAGGCGATAGATTTGGGAGGGGATGACGCCGGCACCGCCGGGGGTGAGGCGCATAAAGAAGACACCGGAGGCTTCGACGCTCATGAGGTCTCGAAAGCCCACGGGGGAATCATGGTCGACCACGACGATGGCGGCGTATGCGAGAACACCGAAGACGTAGTAGCACAAAAAGCAGACGACGCCCGCGATGATCCACTTGGGATTGACGCCTATGAGGGCACGGACGAAGTCGTCGAGCTGACCGCTCAAGACGAGGTAGGCGGCGTAGGCGATTCCGAGGAACGCGAGGAAGATGAACGTGGTGCGCACCTGCTTCATGGAGGTGCTGTCTGCTTTGCGGTCCTGGACGGCCGAGGTGTCACCTACGGCGATCTTGGGGGCACGCCGATCGCGAGCCGGCTCGGCGGACCCGGGTGTCCCGGTTGCCGTTGAGCGCTCCTGTTCGCGATCGATGCTCGACGTCATGCCTTGCCTCCATGGTGCATCGTGCGCCGCGTCGTCGCGGCCGTGTACACAGTGTACCCGTCTGTCGCCGTGCGGCCCCGGGCTTGTTCCGATGCACAAGATGGCTACGCGCTTCGATGAGCCTGAGGGCGCCATCGAGAGTGAGTGCGAGGGCGGCGCAGCAAATCGTGCCGGCGAGGATCTTGTCGATGTTCATGCTCCGCAGACCGCTTAAGAGGATCATGCCGAGCCCGCCGGCGTTGATGGTTGCCGCGATGGTGGCGATACCGACGGTGGAGATGCAAGCCAGGCGTACGCCGGCGATGATGGCGGGAAGGGCGAGGGGCAGCTGCACCTTGAGCAGCACTTGCGAATCGCTCAGACCCATGCCGCGCGCAGCTTCGATAAGTGCCGGATCAACGCCCCGAATACCCTCGAGAGCATTGCGAACGAGCATGAACTGGTTGTATACGACCATGACGATGACGGCGCTGGTGAAGCCCAATCCGGTCAGAGGGATGAGCAGGGCGAACAGTGCGAGACTGGGAATGGCATACGCTGCGCCGAGGATCTCTACCGCGGCATCACCGAGCGGTCGGCTCCGCAGGCAGGCAACCGTGATGAGCGCGGCAATGACACAGGAGATGAGCATGGTCGCGCCCAGTAGCATGAGGTGTTCGGCTGTCGCCTCGAACAGGTCGTCGGCGTGCGTGGCCATGTATGACAACAAGCCCATCACGCTCTCCTGCCCTCGGGTGTGTAGCCCTGCGTTTCGAGCAGTTCGCGCACGAAGGGCGTGGCGGGATGTGCGAGCAGTTCTTCGGGGGTGGCGTATTGCTGCACGCGACCGGCATCGACTACCAACACCTTGGTGCCGAGCTTGAGGGCCTCGGTGACGTCGTGCGTGACGAAGACGAAGGTCTTTCCGCTACCGCGGTGGATACGCAGGAGTTCGTCTTGGAGTTTGGCGCGGGTGATTGCATCGATGGCGCCGAAGGGTTCGTCGAGCAACATGATCTCGGGCGAGGCGGCCAATGCGCGCACGAGTCCGATGCGCTGTTGCTGGCCACCGGAGAGTTGCGAGGGGTAGCGGTCGCGGAAATCGCTTGGATCGAGGTGGACGAGCTCGAGCAGCTCGTCCACGCGAGCATCGATGCGCCCGCGGTCCCACTTGAGGATCTTGGGCACGCAGGCGATGTTCTCGGAGACGGTCATATGCGGGAACAGTCCCGTCTGCTGGATGACATAGCCGATGCCCCGGCGCAGCTCAACGGGGTCGACCTGCGAAACATCCTGGCCGTTCACCAGCACGGTTCCCGTGTCGGGATCGTGCAGGCGGTTGATGAGCTTGATGAACGTGGTTTTGCCGCCGCCGGAGGTGCCGAGCACACAGACGAGCTCGCCGGGATCGATCGTCAGGTTTACGTGGTCGAGCGCGGGAGATGTCGCACCCGGAAAGCGCTTGGTGACATCGATGAATTCGACTGCCGGGGTCATGAGGCGTCCTTCTCTACTCGTTGCGTCCCGTTTGGCGCCGCGGGACGGCGGCGCTCGAGGGTTTTCGTACTCCTACTACCCATTTTGAGCCTGGAGCGCGGTGTTTTGCGACACGGCTGGGGAGGGGTCGAGCTTTTTCGTACTCATTTTGGATTTCGCTGAGTAGAGGGGTATTTGCAGCAACAAAACCCCAGGTGGGAGAGTGCTGAAAAGGGCTTGTACTTTGCAAAGTCCCGAATGAGTACGAAAAAGCTCGACCCCTCGAATATCAGCTACGACATGGAGGCGTAGAAGTCCTTCGCGACGTCCTCGTAATCCTCCTTGTCGATGTCAACGCGGGCGTTGAGGCGCGTGAGCTCCTCGGTGGTGAGGGCGGCGTTCACGCGATCGAGCGCTTCGGCGATGCCGGGGTTGGCCTCGAGGACCTCGGCGCGCACGACGGGGGCCACGTTGTAGGGCGGCCAAACGTGCTTGTCATCCTCGAGCATCGTAAAGGCGGGGTCGGTGAGCTGGGCTTCGGTGGTGTAAGCGGGGGTGACGTCGGCCTCGTCGTTGCGTAGCACCTCGTACTTCAGGCCCTCGTCGTAAATCGCGGAGGCCTTCCAGTCGAAGGGGCCGTAGGTGGCCTCGAGGGCGGGGAGGCCGTCTGAGCGCTCATCGAACTGACCTTGGCTGGCGAAGCGCAGGTCTTCGGCGTGGGCCTGCAGGTCGGAGATGGTCTTGATCCCGTACTTCTTTGCGGACTCGGTGCGAATCACAAGTCCCTGGCCATCGGCGGCCTCGGATTTGTTCAGCCATACGAGGTCGAACTGATCGGCATAAGCGCTCTTAACGGTCTCGTAGACTTCCTCGGGGTCGGTCAGGGGGTCCATCTTGAGGACGGAGATGAGGCCGGTGCCCGTGTATTCGGGGTACAGGTCGATATCGCCGTTTTCGATGGCGGTGTGAATGAGTGAGCCCGAGATCTCAAACGAGCGCTTGACGCTGAATCCCGCGTCCTCCAGGGCAAGAGCGTAGAGTTCGGAGAGGATGACGCCCTCAGTGAAGGCCTTCGAGCCGACTGTGATGGCGTTCTCGCTGCCTTTGGAGTTTCCGCAACCGGAGAGGGACGAGGCGCCCAGGAATGAGAGCGCTGCGGTGCCACATAGGGCAAGAGCGCTGCGACGGGTGATTGTGGTGTTCATGATGGTCCTTTCGGAGGGAATGGCACGTGCCTGATTAGAAGGGCTGATCTGTGGGCGGCTCTCACGTTGGCGGGCGGCCGGTTGGTCATGCCACACCGAGGCCGGTGAGCGGGAACGAGGGCCGTCCGTAGCATCAGCGGGCGGATGAGCCGACGCGTTCGTACGCGCGGATGCGTCGATCGACCATGGCGAGCGCGCGATTGACGATCAACGAGAGTGCGGCGACAGAGATGCCGCCGATCCAGAGCAGATCGTTGCGGAGTGCTCCGAGCCCGGTATAGATGAGGATACCCAGGCCGCCCGCTCCGATATACGCCGCGAGCGTTGCGGATGCGATGATTTCGGAGGCGGCGGTGCGGACGCCGGAGAAGGCAAGCGGGAAGGCGAGCGGCGCCTTGACGGTGAGCCAGAGACGAAGCGGACTCATGCCCATGCCGACTCCCGCCTCTATGACATCGGCGGGGACGCTCCTCAACGCGACGGCCGTGTTGATGAGGATGGGCGGGATGGCGAGGATGGTGAGCGCCACGACTGCGGGTACGGTGCCCACGCCCAGGTATGGTACGCAGATGATGAGAATCGCCAGGCTGGGGATCACGCGAAGGACCCCAGCTGTCCCGGTGGCGAGTCGTTCGCTCCATGCGTGCCGGGAACACAAGATTCCGAGTGGGACCGCGATAGCGAGCGCCGCGGCGAGTGCCATGCCGCTGATGGCGAGATGGTCGATGACCATCTGGACCCATTCGGCCCCATGCTCGGAAAAGTATGTCGTAATCTGCTGGATCATCTCCACCTTGGTTCAGCGAGGTCGCAAACGGGGACGGGTGAATTAAGCGCGGGCGCCTTGTACCCCCTCAATTTAGGGACAGTCCCCAAATCGAGGGGGCGTGGAAGGGATCTAGGCGTCGAGCATGCCGTCGAGGGTGCGCCAGGCGAGCTCGGCGCACTTCACGCGCGCCGGCATGTGCGAGATGTCCTTGAGCTGGGCCGCCTCGTCGAGGTCCTCGTAGTCCTCCTCGGAGAGCTCCTCGCCGCGGATCATAGCGAGGAAAAGGCCCGAGAGGCGCTTGGCCTCCTCGACCGTCTCGTCGGTGATGAGCTCGGCCATGATGTCGGCCGATGCCTGGGAGATGGCGCAGCCGTGACCGGTGAACGCCGCCTCCTCGATTACGCCGTCGCGCACGCGCAGCGAGAGCGTGAGCTCGTCACCGCAGCTGGGGTTGATGCCGTCGTGCGTGTGCGTGGGCGCATCCATCTCGTACTTGTAGTCGGGATGTGTGTTGTGCTCCATGAAGGAGGCGGAGCCGTAGAGGTTTCCCATGATCGGGTCCTTTCGTGTACCGAAAACCTCAATTTAGGGACTGTCCCTAAATTGAGGTGTGTTCGTGCGACTAGTTGTGGAAGACACTCCAGACATGGTTCAGGGAGTCGATGAAACGGTCGATGTCGTACTTGTCGTTGTAGAAGGCGATGCTGGCGCGGCAGCAGGCGAGGTTCTCGACCTGAAGCCAGGTGAGCAGCGGCTGGGCGCAGTGGTGGCCTGCGCGGATGCACACGCCGTCCATGTCCATGATGCTGGCGACGTCGTGCGGGTGGATGCCGCGCACGTTGAAGCTGATGGCGCCATGGTGCTGGTCCCAGTAGATGGACCCGACGATGTCGACGAAGGGGAGCTGGACCATGCGGCTCATGGCGTAGTGGACGAGTGCACGCTCGCGCTCGGCGATCGCGTCGTAGCCGACCTTGTTCACGAGGTAGTCCAGCGCGACGCCCGTGGCGTAGATGCCCGCGGCGTCCTGCGTGCCGGCCTCGAATTTCTCGGGCACGGGGGCCCAGGTGGCTCCCTGCTCGGTGACGGAGTCGATCATCTCGCCGCCGGTGTAGACCGG
The DNA here is from genome assembly GCF_902364775.2 of Collinsella intestinalis. GTDB lineage: Bacteria > Actinomycetota > Coriobacteriia > Coriobacteriales > Coriobacteriaceae > Collinsella. The sequence goes on from NZ_CABJEU020000001.1 coordinate 719,447, forward strand.
GTCGGTGCGGTCGAGCAGGTCCATGCGACCCCACAGCACGCCGACGCCCATGGGGCCGAGCGCCTTGTGAGCGGAGAAGGCCAGGAAATCGGCACCGAGTTTTTGCACGTCGAGGGCCATGTGGGGGATGGACTGCGCAGCGTCGACCACCATGTAGGCGCCGTTGGCGTGAGCGGCCGCGGCGAGCTTGGCGATGGGGTTCTCCACGCCGAGCACGTTGGAGACGTGTCCGCAGGAGACGATCTTGGTCGCAGGGCCGATCTTGGCGGCGATCTCGTCGTCGGTGATCTGGCCGGTGGGGGTTGGGTAGAGGTAAACGAGCTTCGCGCCGGTCTCGCGGCAGACCTGCTGCCAGGGGATGAGGTTGGAGTGGTGCTCCATGATGGAGATGGCAACCTCGTCGCCGGGGTCGAGCACATGCGGGGCAAAGCCCTTGGCCACGATGTTCAGGGCCTCGCTCGTGTTGCGGCAGAAGACGATCTCATTTGCGCGGGCGCGACCGCGCTCGTCCACGGCGCCGATGAGTTCGGCGATTTGGGAACGGACCTTCGCGATGGCCTCGGTCGCCTCGACGGAGAGCGAGTACAGGCCGCGCAGCGGGTTGGCGTTCATCGTCTCATAGAAGGTCTTCTGCGCCTCGAGCACGCAGGCGGGGCGCTGAGCGGTGGCGCCGCTGTCCAGGAAGGCGAGTTCAGGGTGCTGAGCGAGCAGCGGGAAGTCGCCCTTGAAGGGATTGAGCTCGATATCGACGCGCGGCCAGCCACGGCTGACCTCGTCGGAAGCATCGAAGACGAATTCAGACGGAGCTGTGCAGGTGTCGCACGTCACGTTCTCGGTGTCGATCACGCGATCTCCTCCTCAAAATGCGGGATGATCTGGTTGCCGAGGCGCACGACGTTGGCGCGCACGGCGTCGTTGGGCGCCTGCAGTGCGGCGTCCTCGAGTTTTGCGGAAAGGAACAGGGCCTCGGTCTGCTCCTGGGAGAGGCCGCGGCAGGCTGCGTAGAAGAGCTGCTCGGGACGCACGTGGCCGATGGTGGCGCCGTGGTTGCCCGCAACATCATCTTCATCGCACAGGATGTTCGGAACGGTCTTGTTGTCCACGCCCTTGCTTGCCAAAAGCACGGTCTCGCGCTCGTTGCCCTCGGCGCCCTTGGCCCCATGGATGAGGTCGATGGTGCCGCGCAGGCACTTCTTGGACGTGCCCGTGAGCACGCCGTTGGCATCCATGTTGGAGACGGTCTTGCGCCCGCGATGACGGATGATGTAGTTGAAGTCGCGCTGCTGGGTGCCCGAAGCGAGATAGCTCGTGTCGACGTCGATGCGGGAGCGGTCGCCGCGCAGGTCGGCCGCGAGGCCGGTGGCGGTGAAGCCGCCACCCAGGACCACATGGCGCACATTCACGCGGGCGCCCTCGTCCAGAACGAATCCGGAGTCCTCGACGCAGGTGACGGCATCGCTCGCGGTGAGGTACACCGTGATGTCGACGCGTGCGCCGGCACCGGCGAACACACGCATGGTGGAGCCCATGAAGGCGGGGGCATCGGCGTCGCTGTCGAGGGAGAGCGCGATGGAGAAGGTGGAGTTGGGCGCCGCGACGATGTCGATGCTGGCGCCCGAAGCCTCGCCCTCGTGCGTAGTGACGCGGATCGTGGCCTCGGCTTCCTCACCCTCCTCGGTGGCGAGCACGGCGGTGCCGCCCGCAAGGAAGTTGAGGTAGGCGCGCATGTCGGCGCCCACGCCGGTTTCAAAATCGTTTGCGATGTCGCAAGCGAATTCGGAGAGCACGGCGCGATGCTCGTAGGTTGAGAGTGCGGGGATGTCGAGCTCCTCGGCTCCACGGTCGGCGCCAGTGGCGGCGGTGATCATGGCACGCTCATCGGCCGGCTTGTCCGTGCGTGCGCTGTCGATGCGCTCTTGGAGCGCTGCGACGGAGCCCTCGAAGCTGGTGGTGTTATCGAGCGTGTCGCCCGCCTCGATTTCGACCTGGCAGTTGCGCTCGAGGTCGTCGGGGATCTGAATCGTGACGTCGTTCATCTTGAGCCAGCTCCAGGTGGGGGCGGGCATGGCGGACGCATGGCGGATAGTCATACCTGGCATCTTCATTATCCGATCGCCCCTTCCATCTCGAGCTTGATCAGGTTGTTCATCTCGACGGCGTATTCGAGCGGGAGCTCCTTGGAAACGGGGTTCGCAAAGCCGTTCACGATCATGGTGCGGGCCTCTTCCTCGGAGATGCCGCGGCTCATGAGATAGAAGACCTTGTCGTCGCCGATGCGGCCGATGGTCGCCTCGTGTCCGATATCGACGTTCTTGGCGCGGATGTCCATCGCGGGGATGGTGTCCGAGCGGCTGATGTCGTCGAGCATGAGCGACTGGCACGAGACGCTCGCCGCGGCCCCCTCGGCGGCCGGGGTGGCCACGATGGAGCTGCGGAACGTGGAGATACCGCCGCCCTTGGAGATCGACTTCGTCTCCACCGTGGCGGTGGTGTCGGGCGCGCCGAGCACGACCTTGCAGCCGGTATCGAGGTTCTGGCCGGTGCCGGCGAACGTGATGCCGGTGAAGCTCGAGCGGCTCTTGCGGCCCGCGAGGACGCTCATAGGGTAGAGGTAACCCACGTGGCTGCCGAAGGAGCCCGAGATCCACTCGATCTCGCCCTCCTCCTCGCAGCGGGCGCGCTTGGTATTCAAGTTGTACATGTTCTTCGACCAGTTTTCGATGGTCGAGTACCGTAGGTGCGCGCGCTTGCCAACGAAGAGCTCGACAGCACCCGCATGCAGGTTGGCCACGTTGTACTTGGGCGCGGAGCAACCCTCGATGAAGTGCAGGTCCGCGTCGTCTTCCACCACGATGAGGGTGTGTTCGAACTGGCCGGCGCCCTTAGCGTTCAGGCGGAAGTAGCTCTGCAGCGGGAAGTCGAGCTTGACGCCCTTCGGCACGTAGACGAAGGAACCGCCGGACCACACCGCGCCGTGCAGGGCGGCGAACTTGTGGTCGGTCGGTGGGATGAGCGTCATGAACTTGCTCCGGATGATCGCCTCCCACTCGGGGACCTGCAGGGCCTCCTCGATGCCGGAGTAGACGATGCCCATCTTGGCGGCGGTGTCCTGCATGTTGTGGTAGACGAGCTCGGAGTCGTACTGCGCGCCGACGCCCGCGAGGTAGCTGCGCTCCGCCTCGGGGATGCCAAGGCGCTCGAAGGTGTCCTTGATGTCGTCCGGGACGGACTCCCAGTCGTTCTTCTGGTCGGTGTTGGGCTTGACGTAGGTCACGATGTGATCCATGTCCAGACCCTCGATGCCCGGGCCCCAGGTGGGGTTGGGCGTGTTGTGGTAGATCTCGAGCGACTTGAGGCGGCGCTCGAGCATCCAGGCGGGCTCGTTCTTGCGCTCGGAGATCTCGCGCACGATATCGGGCGTGAGGCCGGCGTCCAGGCGCTCGAAGCCCTCCTCGCCGTAAGAGAAGTCGTAGAGGCTGCGATCGATATCCGCAACCTCGGTGCGGTTCTTTGCCATCGCGTGCCCCTTACTGCTTGTCGGCGGAACCGCAGGTGGCGCCATTCGCGTCGAGTGTGGCGCGCAGGGACTGCACCATGCCGGCGCCGAGGTTCATCGAGGCGGCGCGCACGGGGTCGACGGCGGGTGCGGGCTGGGCAGCCTGCTCGGCGGCGAGCTGTGCGGTGGCCTCGCGCTCAAAGGAATCGAAGCCGTTCGCGTCGATCCAGGGGATGAGGGAGGCGTCGTCCTCGCGGACGATACGGCCGTTGACCATCACATGGACGCGGTCGACCTCGAGATGCTCGAGGATGCGCGTGTTGTGGGTGATGATGACGAGCGAGCCGTCGGTGCTCTTGCGGTAAGCGTCCATGCCGCGGGAGACCACGCCGAGGGCGTCGACGTCCAGGCCGGAGTCGGTCTCGTCCAGGATGGCGAGCTTAGGCTGGAGCAGCAGCAACTGCAGCATCTCGACCTTCTTCTTCTCACCGCCGGAAAAGCCCACGCCCAGCTCGCGGTTGAGGTAGGCGGTGTCCATGTCGAGCTCGGCGGCGAGCTCCTTCACGCGGCGGCGGAACTCCTTGCCCTTCATCTCAAGGCCGGGGCGGCCGGCGATTTGCGCGCGCAGGAAGCTGGACAGCGGCACGCCCGGGATTTCGACGGGGGCCTGGAAGGAGAGGAAGAGGCCGGCGCGTGAGCGCTTGTCGGGGGAGAGGCCGGTGATGTCGGCGCCGTCGAAGGTGATGGTGCCCTTGTTCACGGTGTAGACCGGGTCGCCCATGATGACGTGGCCCATGGTGGACTTGCCGGCGCCGTTGGGGCCCATGAGGACGTGGGTCTCGCCTGCGCCGACGGCGAGGTCGATGCCCTGGAGGATGGTCTTTTCGTCCACGGAGGCGGTGAGGCCGGCGATGTTGAGCAGGGGTGTTGCGCTCATATCAAATCCTTTCGAGACGCGCGGGCGCGGTTGCGGCGCGTGCGTCAGGGCGCGCGGCCGGTGTGCGATCCGCGCTAAACTCTAGAAGTTCACTCGGATTAACGATACGATGATAGCCGATTTCTGGGAGAATATGCCGATGTTTCGTCGGTGCTCGTGTTGCTCCACATCGTTTACCGCAAGGGGTTCGTCCATGCTCATTTCCTCTAAGGGCCGCTATGCGCTCAAGTTGATGATTTACATCGCAGCCATCGGCGGGGATCCGGTGGGGGAGAGCATCAGTGCGGATGCCGTTTCGCGTGAGGCCCTCGCGCCTCGTCCGCAGACCAAGGTCTCCTTGCGCGAGGTTGCAGAGCGCGAGGGGATTTCTCTCAAGTATTTGGAGCAGCTGGTGCGCCCGCTCATGAACGCGGGGCTGTTGAGGAGCGTGCGAGGCAAGGGCGGCGGTTACGTGCTGGCCAAGCCTGCGGCCGAGGTTCGCGCCGGGGACATCCTGCGTGCCGCGGAGGGCGAGCGTTCGACCGTTGCGTGCGAGGGGCTCGATGGGACATGCGGGCGTAGCGACCTGTGCTCAACCGTGAAGTTCTGGACGGGTCTCGAGGAGACGATCGACGCCTATGTCGACGGCGTGACCCTCGCCGAGCTTGCGCACGTGCCGGAGATCAAGCTCGATGTCGAGTTGTAAGGCACCGTGTTGGCCAATCAACCTTTGTGTTTCTTTTAATCGTCTCCATATCTTTTGTTTGGATTGTCTTTTGGGCTGTAATAGAGTTTTAAAGAACGAGGCAAACCAATAGAACGCGGAGTGATTATGGGCCAAGTTGCAAGCCCCTTGCTTTCGGTGCTTCCTTTATCGAGCGCCGTTGTCATCGTCGCCATGATTTTATATACCACTGTGCGAGCACATAGGCACGGGGTGCATGTTCCCTATGGCGACATCGCCTGGTCGTTGGCGCCTGCAGTCGTGTCCTTGTTTATAGCCATCTGGAATTATTTGGGAAATGTTGAGTTTGCTTTTGGTCCGCTCGACTTCGCAGCGTTCTCCCTTCTGATGCCGGTCTTTGCGTTCATTCCACTTATCTGCCGTCGTCCTATCAATAAGGTCTTGAGTGATATTTCGCGACATAATCGAGTTGTCAGAGCATCGTATAGTTTGTTTATTTTAGTTGTAGTTGCTGCAATCTCGACCTGGTATCTCGACTACGCCTGGCTCGGGAATGGTATCGCGATTGCGCCTAAATACTTTTTTGTCTCGTTTGTTCTAATGTTAATGGCGATTGCTGCCTTGTATTATCTTGGTCAACGCGGTGGGGCACTGGCTTCTTTGGTGCCCGTTGCTGCCCTTGGATTCGGAATTGCCCAGCATTTTGTTTTGCTTTTCAAGGGGACGGCTATTCTTCCGAGCGATTTGCTTGTTTTGGGCACTGCTGCTGAGGTTAGCTCTGGATATATGTTCATACTTAGCCAAAGTAACATGTACGCGATTTGTGCATGTTCGCTTTGCCTTAGCCTACTTTCTCTTCTCATCTCACATAGAGATCCTGTCGGTAACAAAAGCTTTGCCGGAGTGGTCTTGAATTGCTCGTTGGCATTTGTCCTGTTTCTTGGACTTTGGGGGGTTTGTGCTTCGATGGACTTTGAGAAGGTCCTTGGCTCCCCGCTTGACAGGTGGCTCCCTGTGGAGACATATAGAAAGCAGGGATTTTTAACTGGCTTTATTGAAATGATGCAGGATTTGAAAATTCCGTTGCCAGATGGATACTCAGACGAAAAGGCCGAGAATACAATTAATGCCCTTGTGGAAGACTATGATCGGACTCTTGGCGCAAGCCCGCGGAGGCAGGCATCCTCTGAACAGTATGAACTGCTGCGTCCGTCTGTTGTCGTAGTGATGAATGAGAGCTTTTCCGATTTCTCGCTTCATAATGAAATTGCGGACCAAGGGTATGAGGGCCCTCGGTTTTTCAATTCGCTTGCCGATGTACTTGGTCGGGGCGCCTTTATGACGTCCGTTGTTGGCGGCGCAACGGCGAATACGGAGTTCGAGTTCCTCACGGGCAGCTCTACCGCATTCCTAGGTAGCTACAAATATCCCTATCAATTGTATGACTTTACTGATGTGGAGAGTCTTCCTGGTCAATTTGCCGCCAATGGTTACGATACGACTGCAATTCACCCTATGAGTGGTGAAAACTACAATCGTTCATCTAATTACCAGCGCATGGGCTTCGAGCAATTCCTTGATATCGAGGAATTTGCTGATGCCGATACCTACCATGTTGGCGCATCCGATAAATCTACCTATGACAAGATCTTGGACCTCTTGAGATGTCGCGCCGCACCTCAATTCGTCTTTGATGTGACCATGCAAAACCACGGTGGATATGCACCGGATACGGTTCCTGCTGAAGATATGGTTGATTGGGCTCCAAATTCGCTCGGCGACTCAAGCCTTGCTGCGGAGTTGAACACATATCTTACGTGTATAGAGGCGTCTGATCGCGATTTACGGGATTTCGTCGAAGAACTTAAGCGGATCGATCGCCCCGTTGTCCTCATTTTCTTTGGAGACCATCAACCAAACATTGCGGCGGGCGTCAACGATGCGTTGCATCCGGATGAAGGAGCTTTTGCCCACCAAATGAGAACCTATCAGACCCATTATATGGTTTGGGCAAACTACGACGTTGCTTCCTCGTTAAGCGATCTGTCGGTCGTAGATACGAGCGCCTCACAGTTAGCCGCGCAGGTTCTTTATACCATGGGGGCTCCGTTGTCCGACTATCAAAAAGCCCAGCTTGTTCTTGGGTCTCAGATTGATTGGGTTAACTTTGTCGGTTATCGCGGGGCGGATGGTTTCACTTATGAGCTCCAAGAGGAGAGTCCATACGAAGAAGCTTTGAACGATTTGCAAACTATTCAATACTTCACTTTTGCGCAGCGGGTCATGTAGGGCGACGCACGTTCGTTGAGTGATGCCGTACTGTCGGTTGGTTGTTTCAAGTAGACATAGTCGGGGGTTTCTTTCATGCCGTTTTATGCTCACGATAATTCGGTTGCCGTGTTGCTGCCTATCTATAGGGAGCATGTATCCGCCGTCGAGCGCGCTATTAATTCTATTGCCAAGCAAACATACAGGGATATAAATCTGGTCGTCGTTGCCGATGATCCTGACAATAGGGCGCTTATTGATTGTGTTGAAAGCTTATTGGATCGCATTCCCATTGCTAGCCGCCTGATTGTTAATCCTGAAAACATGGGGCTTTCGCGCTCACTCAATCTTGCGCTATCTAGCATCGATGCTCCATATGTGTGTCGCATGGATGCCGACGATTTTTCTCATCCCTTGCGTGTCGAGCGGCAATTAGAGTATTTGCTTACAAATCAACTGGACCTCATTGGGTGCTATATGAATGTCTGTTCAGAGTCTGGCGACCTGTTGTACAAGGAGGACCGCCTGCCTGTCGAGCCGGACTCGATTAAAAAAGCGCTTGCTTACAAGAATTGCGTTATGCATCCAACTTGGCTCGGAAAAAGGGAGGTCTTCTCGCTTGGTTATCGTCAAGTTCCTCTTGCGGAGGACCTCGACTTTTTAATTCGCGCGGTGCTTGCCGGATACTCGCTAGGAAATTGCCCGGAATGTCTATTCGATTACACGCTTTCTACGGGAAGCGTATCTAGAAACAATCAATACAGACAGTTTTTGGTGCAAGACATCCTGACGAGAGAATATAGAAATCATCGCGTGGTGTCGCAGAGGGCGCTTGGCAGTGAAGTTGAGCGAAAATGGAGGGCTGCTGATGATGTGCGATATTGTTCTGCCGTTGCCGATCTAAATGTAATGCTGGGGCATGGGTCTCGCGCCGATAGGGTTCGCGCGACTACAAGGGTTTTTTCTGCTGCAGTGATATCCCAGCCGTTCCGCAAGAAAATTTTGACTAATGTAGTTGCTGCGTTCATTTCGTAGGGCGCGCGGAATAGCTCATTCTTGCTGTAACGGGAGTATTTCGTCTAAAAAAGAGATGATTGGGGCTGTGTGGCTGCTAAACAGCTTTCATTGAAAGCAAATATGTTGTGGAATTCGTTCGGCTCTTTAACGAATCTTGCGTGTCAATGGCTTGTGACCATTCTTATCGTTCGCATGGGTTCCGGCTATGAGGCGGCTGGAATCTTCTCGCTCGCTATGTCTGTTTACAACATCTTCGCGCCAATCGGCCAGTATCGCATGTACACCTATCAGGTAACTGATGTTGAGAATGAGAATACAACGGGCGAGTATCTGTCGTTTAGATTCATAACAAACGGTGTCGCCCTTTTTCTCTGCATGACTTACGCTGTTGTCACATGCGACTCAAGCGCACTCAATGCGATACTACTTTATGCTGTTTATAAGTCGGTGTGTTTGGTCCTGGATGTATTTCATGCATGTGACCAGCGAAACCACCGAATGGATTATATTGGCCAATCCCTTGCGTTGCAGGGAGTTGCATCGCTCCTTTCATTCATCGCGATTTTCGCTTATTCTGCATCTTTGGAATGGTCAATCGTTGCCATGACGCTTTCCGTTGTCGTTATTGGCATTGTGTACGACTGGCCGCGCGTCAGGCAATTCGGACCGATTTCTCTTGGCATATCCATCTCGAAGGTCCGACACCTTGTTTTTCGCTGTTTTCCGATCGTTCTCGCTTCCATAGCAGCCGCTGCAGCCTTATCCATACCAAGGCAGTTTCTCGCTGTGATTCATGGAGATGCAGCTCTTGGAATATATGCGGCGGCAGCGGCTCCGGTTGCCTTGATTCAAACCGGGGCATCCTATATCTACAACCCTTTGTTGGGTTATTTCTCTGAGCGTTATGCAAATCAAGATAAGGCAGGCTTTACCGCGTTGCTGTCTAAGGCCACAGCAGGAATTGTTGTCTTGGGTTTAGTGTGTTCCCTTGGTGTGATGATGCTTGGTGAGCCGGTGCTCGTTCTTGTGTACGGCTCCAAGATGTCTGGATTTGGCTACTTGCTTTTTCCGTTGGTGCTTCTTTCACTGGTAACTGGATATATGTGGTTCATTAATGACCTCTTGATGGCTATCAGGAATTTTCGTGCAACATTTCTGGGCAATATGGTTGCCCTTGCATTGTCTATTGTTTGTCTCCCCTTTATCTTCAAGCTTGAAATGACTGGCGTAACGTTGGCGTGTATCGCGTCATCTTTGGGCGGCACCGTGTTCATGCTGTGCTCACTGTTGATTCAGCTTAGAACCTATTGGGGATCCTGATTGTCCGCTCGGTTTGTTTTGCAGTCACGAAGGGCGATTTCCTGTGCAAGCAATGTGACTTTAGTGCGAAGTTGAGTCAATTGAACCTGAATAGTGAACTCTCTAACTAACAACATTGCAATAACAGCAAGAAAGACAAAGTTAGATGGTGATTGGATTCCAAGAAGCCCCGAAAGCGTGTAAATTGCCTTAGGAAACAGTGCAGAAAACAGAAGGCAGGCGCTTAAAAAGAGCCAATACATCGAATCGGAGTTTTGAAACTGTGAGGTCTTCAGCTTTCTTACAACAAAAAGGAGAACCGTGAAAGCTGAGAGGACTAGGGCGATACGTAGCACGGGACCCATTCGTTACCTCCTGAACCAAAGTGAGAATAGGATTGCGGAGCACGTGTTGAGCATGTACAAAATGGATTTCGACAGCGTCAGGTAGCTTTCACCGGCTGCTCTGTCGCGCATTTCGACTTGATACTCTCTTATAACTGCATTGTGTTTACGGATAAGAAATGCAAGGGTATCCGGTTCTGGTGATAAATCGTTCCTTGTCGCAAATTGTTCGATTGCGGATTTGTTGTACATGCGCATTCCTGAGGTTGGATCGTTTAACCGCATGCCAGTTGTGAGCCGGATGAATAAGGAGATCAGGTCCGACCCGATCATTCGAAGGGAGTGGGGCTTCTTTTCTGTTACGAAACGGGAGCCAATTACAATATCGGCTTTGGTTTCCCGCATGAACTCAGAGATTGCCGAAATATACTCGGGTACATGTTGCCCGTCTGCATCGAACTGAATCGCTTGGTCGTAGCCATTGCGATATGCGTACTTCATTCCCGCCTGAAAGGCGCCTGCCAGCCCGAGATTCACGGGAAGGTCGATTAGATTGAAGTCGTGTTCGCGGCAAAGTCTTGCGGTTGAGTCTTTTGAGCCGTCGTTTACGACAATATAATCGAACTGCGGGGCTTTTTCCTGTAGTTCCTGCACGGTGTTTACTATGCACGCCTCTTCGTTATAGGCGGGGATGATGACGAGAGTGGATGACACGCGCCTGTTCCTCACGTTCCAAACTGGTTAATGTTGCAACAAATCAATGATACGCTATCGAAGTATGAAGGAGCCCTTTCACGCATTATGCGCATGAGCAAGTATGGAGGAGACGTCGTCCATGTCGACTATCTGCATATTCTCCGCCTTGTTTCCGCCGAGCATGGGCGGAGTCGAGCGCTTTACAGATTGTCTGTCCGCCGAATTGGCGCACGAGGGGCATTCTGTTGTTGTCGTGACAAATAATACGCACGGACTCGATAGTAAGGAAATGCTTCATAGCGGCGTGCAAGTTGTTCGCCTGCCATGTGTGAACCTCGTTGACGGTAGGTACCCTGTCCCAGTGCGCAACGCATTGTTTTATGAGCTGATGAACTACTTGAACGATATTGAATTTGATGGAGTCCTGGTTAACGCAAGGTTTTATCTCCACTCTCTTCTAGGGGTACAATTCGCTAGGCGCCAGGGATTAAGAGCTGTAGTTTTGGACCATGGCTCTGCATATTTGACGCTTGGCTCCAGGGTCCTTGATCGGATGATTAAATTCTATGAGGATTGCATCACATCTTATCTTAGACGGCTTTCAGTTGATTTTTATGGGATATCAGCCAAGAGCGCCGAATGGCTTAAGCATTTTGGAATTGTGCCTAAAGGGGTTATAGGTAACGCTATTGATGCCGCTTCGTTTAGGGGGCAAGCGTCTAATCGTTCTTACAGAGATGAGCTTGGAATTGCCGATGATGCGCTCCTTCTTTCTTTTACGGGCAGACTTGTTCCCGAGAAGGGCATAGACGTCCTGCTGGAAACCATGGGTTTGCTCCATGAATACCCGGTGGAATTGGTGGTTGCGGGGGATGGCCCTCTTTTGTCATCAATTGAAGATGCGCATCTGTCCAACGTGCATGCCGTTGGTAGGCTTGAACAGCCTGATATTGCGGCCCTTTTATTAGAGTCCGATTTGTTCTGTCTTCCCACACGTTCCGAAGGATTCTGCACTTCTTTACTTGAGTCCGCCGCCTGTGGCACGCCGTTTCTGGTGACAGATGTTGGGGGGGCGAAAGAGATTGCTCCCAACGAGGACTATGGGTTTATAACCGATTCTGCTAACGCTTCAGAGTTCGCGTCTATTGTGAATAGCATAATAGATTCGCAAGTTGATTTGCAGCATATGGGCGGTTTATGCGCTTCTAGGGTTGAATCGACTTGTTCATGGAGCGCTGTTGCGAGTATTCTGCTTGCTGCATTTGATTGAATCCATTTGGATTAGTCTTTCGGTCTATTATGCGGCTCAAAGTGAGAGGGATTGGCGTGTTTGCGCATAGAGAAGATGGATGTTCGACTATATTCGATAGCAAGATGCCTATGAAGGTTGCGGATTCGGAAAGCGGGCCATCTTTGCCACGCGTTTGGGTTTTAATTGCGCTCTTTACTATCTTGCTGGGTTTTGCCGGTGCATTCTTTTTCCTGAGTCGTGGTGCTTCCGTTGCTATGGTTGTTTTGATTGCATCGGTCGTGCTTGCTGCAGCAGAGCTTCAAACGTACTTCCAGTTCTTTTGTCTTCCCAAGCCGAGTTTTATGGGGATGACGAGTCGGGGTTCTTTCTGGATTGCTCTCTCTGCGTCTTTCTTTGCTGCATTTTTGCTCGAGGCGGGAACTTTAATCGGTGCTCCCAACTCTACACCGTTAGAGCTGGGGGACTGGAGGGCCAAGAGGTTTTTTGTCTTCTTTATGCTCTCATATCTATTAATCTTATTTGCTCTTGAGTATGTTCCTGCTGACATTTCTGATCGTTTTAAATTGTATTGCCATAATCGGTTGCGTCGCACCCTGTTTGCATTTCTTGTTGCCTACGGCTCATCATTTATCTTGGCATTGGCTGTTGGATTTCTTTTCCATCGCTATTGCGCATTGTCATTTTGGCCTCAGTTGTTGTTCTGGTTTTTCTTATTTGCGGCCGTGGCGACCGGTGCGGTTCATTTTGGTTTCAAAATCATATCTCTTGAGTTCTCTGTCATGTTGATTCTTCTGCTTGCGGGCACTTCAATTATTTCCGCCATTCCGATTTCGAATCTCTTTTCTTGGGATGATGAAATACATTATTCGAACGCGCTTCATCTCTCATATTTCAGTGATGCGGAGTTAACCTCGAGCGATTTGATGCTCATGCATTTGTTTGACGTCCAGGGAGGGCACACCGTTGATGCTTCAATGGGTCGATTTCCTGTTGATGGTTCTCTTACCTGGCGTGAGGATGAAATTGATTTGCTGACTGCCGAGCTCGATGCGGGTTATGGTCGCGGCGTGGTTGCCACTGTTGAGGGCATCGCATCGTCTACGTTAAGCTACTCAATGCTCGGGTATGTTCCTTCGGCAGTCGGGTTATGGCTCGGTAGGCTTTTTCATTTTCCGCTCAGCTTGACTTTCATGTTGGGCAGATTCGCTAATCTGCTTTGCTATGCGACTGTTTGCTTCTTTGCTATAAGGATAATTCCATGCAAGAAGTTGCTTATGGGCGTATTGGCCCTCATGCCAACCAGCGTTTTCATGGCGGCGAATTTCGCTTATGACCCATGGGTGATTTCATTCGGTTTCTTGTCTGTTTCACTCATCGTGAGGTCTGTCGACTCGTCTAATCCCCCTACATCTCATGTTGTGTTTGCGATTCTTCTCTCATTTTTCGTTGGCCTTGCTCCAAAGGCCGTTTACTTTCCGCTGATTGGTCTTATGTTCCTCATCCCCACTAAGGGACTTACGCCTAGGGCGCGTCGGGCATTTTACTCGGCGGTCGTGGTGCTCGGTCTTGTCGTTGTGGCCTCGTTTCTCGCTCCGCTCGTTGTCTCTAACGGCGGGGGTGCTGGCGATATACGTGGTGGTGAAGGGGTCAATTCATCTGCCCAGGTAAGATATGTTCTGGGTAATCCTGTAGCATACGCGTCGACCATGCTAAAGTTCCTGTCAACGAGCTATTTGACACCGGCATCTTTTGGTGCAGCTACCGTTCAGTGGGCATACTTGTCGGACCTTTCTGTTGCATTTCCTTGGCTTGCGAATGTGGTGCTCATATTTGTGTTCTGCGTCGCTTTACTTGATTCTGACGCATGCAGCAGGAAGATCTTCTCTGTTGCCGGCGCTGTCTGGGCGCTCTTTCTCGTGGCTATTTCTCTTGTAGGAATCTGTACGGCTCTCTACTTTTCATTTACCCCTGTTGCACTTGATTGGATTAATGGGGTTCAGTCAAGATACTTGCTGCCCCTTGTGCTTCCTTTGCTTGTTTTCGTTTTGAACATGCCCTATGTTCGTAGATGGGGCAGGCGATTCGTCCCAGTTGCCGTTATGGTTGTCAGCGTGTCTCTTCTTGGCTTTACGAGCTGGATGCTCCTATTTTCGCGCCTTGTCGTTTAGCGCTCATTTGCGCAAATCTGTGCCCGTCATTTACAGGAACGTGGGCGTCATCAAATATATCGATGGCGCCCACGTTCTGGCTAGCCTGCAGAGTACGACTTTTTAAGCGCTTAATGGGGCAGTGCACCTGGTCGAAAGAGTCTGCGAGTGCTGGTGGTTGCTGAATTATCATTTGCCGTGATATGCGGCAGTGCCGGAGTCATCCTTTGATTAATCTTTGGGTTTCTTCATTTGGTTTTCTCCACCATTATGCATCGGGGTGATTCTGCGTAGTTGTGTTCGGGGAAGATCTCGGTCAACCGAATGCTGGTATCCTACCGATTTAAAATGAGTATCAATGTGTGACTGGGGGATACCAAGTGTCCGATAGATGTCTTTCTCGTAGAACCGCCATTGCCGCGACTGCCGTTGCCGCCGCGTCTGCTGCGGCGCCTCGTCGCCTTTGGGCAGACGAATATGCCGACGTGGTTCCGCTTGCGTCGAGCAATGAGGTTGAGTTCCTCTACATCGACACTGCTGAGATGGGATTGGGCGCAGAGCAGAATATCGTCGTCTCGCTTACTGATTATAAAACCGTAGATGATGCGAGCATGATTGTTAGGGGCATGGAGGCCCTGCAGGAAATCGAGCTGCCCCTTGGGACGTGCGTCGATGGCGCGATGCTGTTCAGCTTTGTCCCTGGGGACACTGATCGATATGAGGTCGCAACGCTCACCTTCTCTTCGGGTGGTTCGCGCTATCTTGTTGATTTCACCGATGCGGATGCAGCATACCGCAGCTTCCTTGTCGCCTCGCCCGATATGCAAATGTTTTCGATGGACGGTGACGGTGTATGCGCCGAGCCGGAGCTGCAAGTTTACACCGAGGGTGATGGGGAGACGCTTAATCAGGACCAATCGATCGAGGAGGGCGTGGCGCTTGCGCTCGGCGCTGACTCTCGTGCCCGCTCAGGTCAGTCGGAACGCAAGGGGGATTTGGTCGTCGCCCTCGACCCCGGTCATGTTGGTATGGCGTATGGCGGCGGCGCCGCATCGTTTGGGCTGACGGAGCAGACCGCGACATGGAAGATCGCACAGGCTTGTCGCGCCGTCCTCGAGACTTACAAGGGCGTCACAGTTGTCTACACTGTCACTCCCGCTGACAAATTGTCGCCCAAGACCGAGCTTGTTGCGCGCGTCAACAGCGCGGTGCGCCAGAACGCAGATGTTCTGGTGAGTCTGCATCTTAATTCGACTGGCACCGGGGTCGCTCATGGCGCCGAAGTCTGGGCTCCGTATAATTCTGGCTATAACAGCGAGACGCATGCTGTGGGAGTTGAGCTTGGCAAGAACATACTTGCCCGCCTAGAGAAGCTGGGACTGTACAATCGTGGTGTCAAGTTCAAGTGGCTCAATGGCGACCGCGATTATCCGGATGGGAGCAACGGGGATTACTACGGCGTGATTCGCGAGGCCCGTAAGCACGGGCTCCCTGCCATAATCGTTGAGCACGCTTTTTTGGATAACTACGGTGACTTCAGCAAGTTTTTGAGTGACGACGCCAAGCTGCGGTCTCTCGGCATGGCCGATGCGCAGGGTATCGTCAACTACTTCGGTCTCACAATGGGTGAGGGGACCGTATACAGGTTGTATTATCCGCCCATGCTCGATCACCATTACACGACTGATGCAAATGAGTATCGGGTTCTCGCAACACGAGGTTGGATACAAGAAGGTGTTGCCTGGTATTCGGCGAAGGCCGACCAGGGCAAGCCGGTGTATCGTCTGTACCATCCGGGTACTAAGGACCATCATTACACGATGGATCGAAACGAGTACGATACGCTCGCCAGGCGCGGTTGGGTACAGGAGAATGTTGCCTGGTACTCCGATCCGAATAAGTCCGTGCCCGTCTATCGTTTGTATTACCCTGCCACCAAGGACCATCATTACACCAAGGATGCTTACGAGTACAAGGTGCTGGGGACGCGCGGATGGATACAGGAGGGTATCGCCTGGTATTCTACCGAGTAGTGGTCAATAACGCCTTGGTTCACCAATGAAAGGGTTAACGTGATTAATCGCAAGCGCGGTCGCCTGACCGTCTTATTCTCCTGCTGCCTGCTCGCCTTATGGATGGTGCCCGGCTTTGTTGGGAAGGCCTATGCGTCAGATGCCAATGCTTTGGTGTACCGTCTGTACTATCCTGCGACACTTGACCATCATTACACCACTGACGCCCATGAATACAAGGTGTTGGGTACTCGCGATTGGGTGCAGGAGGGAGCGGCTTGGCTTGCTGGCGCCGACGGTACGGGTAGGCCGGTATATAGGCTGTACCACCCGGGTACCAAGGATCATCACTACACGATGGACCAGTACGAGTATAAGGTGCTTGGGACGCGCGGTTGGGTTCAGGAAGGCGTAGCCTGGTATTCTGATGCGGCCGAAGGCATCCCCGTGTACCGGCTCTACTATCCGCCTACCAAGGACCATCATTACACACGCGATTTCAACGAGTATCGAGTTTTGGCTACGCGCGGCTGGATTCAGGAGGGTATAGCCTGGTATGGCGCGGCGGAGGATACAGTTCCCGTGAGCCGTACACCCATCATGGGCGCGTCTCAGGCCTCCGTGGAGCATATGGCCACCTACTATCGCAAGAGTGTTGGCGAGTCCACATACCCGGCCAGCGTTTATGTGGACTATGGCGCGCCGACCCTGCAAGTTTTCTGCACGATTGTGCTTGAGGAGGCAAAGGCTGAGGGTGTTCGCGCGGAGGTCGTGTTTGCGCAAGCCATGAAGGAGACTGGCTGGCTGCGTTTTGGCGGTGCCGTCAAGGCCGAACAGTGCAACTTTTGCGGCTTGGGCGCCGTGAACTCTGCGCCGGGTAATGCTGCTTCCTTCAAGGACGTGCGTACCGGCATCCGTGCTCAAGTTCAACATCTCAAAGCGTACGCCTCGATGGATCCGCTTGCGCAAGCATGCGTAGACCCGCGTTTTGACCTTGTGAAACGAGGGTGCGCACCACTACTTGAGGATTTGAACGGCAAATGGGCTGTCCCCGGGGACGGGTACGGCGAGTCCATTGCCAAGATGATCGAAACGATGTTGCAGGGTGGCCGTTAGGTTGCCGCCCTCCTTGTTCTAGCAAAGGGTTGTTATGCGTTGCACGGGAATATGTAGGGGTCAAGGGGTCGCGTATCTTGCCGTTGAGTTCGAGATGCACGACCAGGCGAGCGAGGTGCGTTTTCTCTCTCATTCCGAAGAGGGTGTCGAGCTTCCCATTGAGGCATATCACATGGAGACGAATTCACGGGGTGTGTACCGTTGTGTCGTCGTCGTTCCGCTGCTTGACACCAGGCGCGTGTCGGTCGAGATGCGTCAGCTCGACATGGGCGGCTCGGAGCTGTGTCGCGCCCACAAGGTGTTTTCGCGCTTCGCTATTAAGTGGGCTTCTCGCTTTAACTATAAGTTCGCCAACGACCGTGCCTTTTCTATGCGCGACATCGATCTGTCGACATATGCAGGCCAAATTCATCTGACCCCCAAGGCGCTTACATCAGCCCCTCAAAAGGGCGAGCTCATTCTTAAGGGTCAAATCTGCCTGCCATCTGAGGACTTTGCTTCTCTTCGTGTGATCGATGGCAATGGAATGGCCGTCGACTGTCCCTCGTTGCGCGTTGGCAATCCAGCAGACGTAACGGTGATGGGCGGACTGCGCCGTGAGATGCCTTTCACGGTTCGAGTTCCGGATGATGGTAAAACGTACTGCGTTGTGGCGGACAGTCAAAAGGGGAATCGCTCTGGTTTTCTGTGTCTTGATCCGGCTGCCCGTGCTCATTACCTGGCCACTCTCTCGCCGTCTATGTATCGTTGCGCTGGAGGTCCTGAATACAAGAGTCGAACCATTGCGCGCGGTCGATTCCTTTCTGGAATCAATCGCGAGGAGTTCGTGGACCTCGTCGGTCCTAAGTTCAGCGTTATCGTTCCGCTCTATCGAACCCCTGTTAACTTTTTGACAGATATGGTCGGATCCGTTATCGACCAGGTGTATCAAAACTGGGAACTCATACTCCTCAATGCCAGTCCCGAGGATGCGACGTTGCAAGACGCCCTTACAAGAATTACCGATGACCGGGTGCGCGTGATCGAGCTTGAGGGAAACAATGGCATCTCTGACAATTCGAATGTCGGTATCGAGGCCGCTTCGGGCGATTATGTCGTGTTCTTTGACCATGATGATCTGCTAGATCCCCTTGCGCTCTACTACTACGCAGAGGCGATTAATGAGGATGGGTCAATCGATGCCTTGTATTGCGATGAGGACTTCCTGAACGAGGAGGGAGAGTTTGTTGCGCCTCATTTCAAGTCGGACTTCAATCTAGATCTTCTCCGCTGCCATAACTACATCACGCATCTCTTGGCGGTTAGGGCGGCCTTTGCCAAGGAGCTCATGCTACGCTCTGCATTTGATGGGGCGCAGGACTATGATTTCCTTCTCCGTCTTGTTGAGCGTACCACGAACATCGTCCATATTCCTGATGTCTTGTATCACTGGAGAATCAGCGATACCTCGACTGCAAAAAGTGCCGGCAACAAAGGATATGCAGATGATGCCGGTAGGCGAGCTCTACAAGAGCATCTTGATCGTTGCGGGATAGCTGCGACGGCTGAGCTGACCGATAATGCTTGCTTCTATCATGTTACCTATGAGGTCGTGGGCGATCCGCTGGTCAGCATTCTGATTCCGAACAAGGACAGTGTGAAAGTCCTGAAGCGTTGCATCGACTCAGTCGAAGACCTCACGAGCTACCGCAACTTCGAGATCATCATCATCGAGAATAACAGCGTGGAGGAGGAGACCTTCACATATTATGAGCAGGCTGTCGCTCAGTACGACAATATTCGTGTTGTGACGTGGCATGGTGAGTTCAACTATTCGGCCATCAATAACTTTGGTGCGCGCGACGCCAAGGGCGATTTTATCTTGCTGCTCAATAACGATGTCGAGGTGATTGAGCCCAAATGGCTTGAATCGATGCTTGCCATTTGCCAGCGGCCTGAAGTTGGAGTGGTGGGAGCCAAGCTCCTTTATCCCGACGACACGGTGCAGCACGCCGGCGTGATTATGGTCAAGTGCCAGAGCATCGCAGAGGAGGCTAGCCCCGGACATGCCTTCTGGAATCTTGATCGCGACGATCCCGGATATATGCGCAGGGCTTCTCTGGTGCAGGATTTAAGCGCCGTTACCGGTGCATGCCTGATGACTAAGAGCTCTGTCTTTGATGAGCTCGGCGGGCTGAATGAGGAATTTGTAGTTGCATTTAATGATGTTGACTATTGTTTACGGGTGCGCGAGCTGGACAAGCTGGTTGTCTATACTCCAGATGCTCTTCTGTATCACCATGAATCCTTTAGCCGCGGTTCTGATGCTGTGGGCAAAAACATGATGAGATTCATTGGTGAGCAGGGCAAACTGCGTTCTGCCTGGAGTAAGTATTACGCCTGTGGTGACCCTTATCATCGTCCTGCTGCAACAATGGGTTACTATCCTGAGGTCCCACTGCTGAAGTAGCTTTCTGACTTCAATGCTGCTGTTGGCTATGCAGCTTATCTAAAGCCGAGCGCCCGAGGTTCGCCCTTCGGGCGTTCGGCGTTAAGATAGAGTGAACGCGACCATACTGAAGGAGCTATATCCATGAAGGGCATCATCCTCGCCGGCGGGTCCGGCACCCGCCTGTACCCGCTGACCACCGTCACCAGCAAGCAGCTGCTGCCGGTCTACGACAAGCCGATGATCTACTACCCGCTGTCCGTCCTCATGATGGCCGGCATCCGCGACATCCTGATCATCTCGACCCCCTCGGACCTGCCGAACTTCGAGCGGCTGCTCCGCGACGGGTCGGACTACGGCGTGAACCTGTCCTACGCCGTCCAGCCCAGCCCCGACGGCCTCGCCCAGGCCTTCGTCATCGGCGAGGAGTTCGCCGGAGGCGAGCCCTGCGCGCTCGTCCTCGGCGACAACATCTTCTACGGCAACGGCCTGGGACGGCACCTCCGCCGCGCGGTGGAGAACGCCGAGACGAAGGGGCTCGCCACCGTGTTCGGCTACCACGTCGACGACCCCGAGCGCTTCGGCGTCGTGGAGTTCGACTCCGACTTCAACGCCGTCTCCATCGAGGAGAAGCCCGAACACCCGAAGTCGAGCTACGCCGTCACCGGCCTGTACTTCTACCCGGGCGACGTGTGCGCCCGCGCCAAGCGGGGCGTCCCCTCCGCCCGCGGCGAGCTCGAGATCACCGACCTCAACCGCATGTACCTGGAGGACGGGCTGCTCTCCGTCGTGACCCTCGGGCGCGGCTACGCGTGGCTCGACACCGGCACCATGGAGTCCCTCCACGAGGCGGGCGAGTTCGTCCGCGCCGTCGAGCGCTCCCAGGACATGCCCGTGTCCGTGCTCGAGGAGATCGCCTACGAGAACGGCTGGATCGACCGCGAGACGCTCTCGGCCTGCGCCGAGCGCTACGGCAAGTCCGAGTACGGGAGGCACCTCAAGCGCGTCGCCGCCGGCGAGTTCGTCAACCAGAGCGCCCAATACTAATCACGCGTTTGGTTCGTCAGATCGGATACCTTTTGTTTACCAAATTGAAAGAACGCTACCGCGAGTCCCTCATCATCTTGAGGGAGCTTGTGAAAACCGATTTCCTATTGCGCTACCAAGGGTCTTTCCTGGGCATCGCGTGGTCTGTTCTCAAACCCTTGATGCTTTTTTGCGTCATGTACGTCGTGTTCGTAAAGTTCCTCCGTTTTTCTGACGGGACCGATACCTTTCCGTTGGTTCTGTTGCTTGGCATCAGCATGTGGAACTTCTTCACCGAGTCCACTACGATGGGCCTCTGCTCCATTACTACACGCGGCGACCTGCTGAGGAAAATCAACTTTCCCAAGTACATCATCGTCGTCTCTGCGACGATCAATGCGCTCATCTGCATGTCGATCAACCTTGGTGTCGTGATTGTCGCCTGTATTTTGTCTGGCGTGCAGTTTACCGTTAACGTGTTTTGGCTTCCGATCAACCTGGTGCAGCTCTACTTGCTTTCCCTCGGGGTGGCGCTGCTGCTGTCTACCCTCAACGTCTATTTTCGTGATGCTCAACACATCTGGGAAGTCGTGCTTCAGGGTTTGTTTTATGCAACGCCGATTATCTACCCGCTCTCCATGGTCGAGCAGAAACTCGGGGAAGTCGCTCCCGGCGTCGGTCTTTTGATCGAGAAGCTGATGTTGCTCAATCCTGCAGCTCAGATCATCCAGGACATTCGTCACAACCTTATCGCTCCGGCCACGACCCCGACGATCTGGACGCTCTCAGATAATATCTTTTTCCAAATGATCCCCATTGCTTTGACCTTCGCCATGCTTCTTTGGGGTGTTCATGTTTTTAGGAAATATAGCCCTAAGTTCGCGGAGGTGATGTAATGGCTTCGACGGTGAACAGCAAAGTTGTGCTCAAGGTCGAGAATGTCGAGAAATCCTTCCGCCTTCCCACCGAGCAGGCTTCCGGTCTCAAGCAGCTCCTCATCAACTGGACCAAGGGTATCAAGGGTTATCGAGAGCAGCAGGTGCTCAAGGGTGTTTCTTTTGAGGTTCACCAGGGCGATTTCTTCGGCATCGTCGGTCGTAACGGCAGCGGCAAGTCGACGCTTCTCAAGCTCATTTCCCAGATTTACGTTCCCGAGCGGGGCTCTATCACGGTCGATGGCAAGCTCGTGCCCTTTATCGAGCTCGGCGTTGGCTTCAATCCCGAGCTCACGGGTCGCGAGAACGTCTATCTGAACGGAGCTCTGCTTGGGTTTTCCCGCGCTGAGATCGACGAGATGTACGACGACATTGTCGAGTTCGCCGAACTCGAGGACTTCATGGACCAGAAGCTGAAGAATTATTCTTCCGGCATGCAGGTCCGTTTGGCATTCTCCGTCGCCATTCAGGCGCGCGGCGACATCCTCGTACTTGATGAGGTGCTGGCCGTGGGCGATGAGGCGTTCCAGCGCAAGTGCGATAGCTTTTTTGCTCGGATCAAGCAGGATCCCAGCAAAACGGTCATCCTCGTTACCCACAGCATGGATGCCGTGAAGAAATACTGCAACAAGGCAATCCTCATCAAAGACGGTGAGATTGTCGTCTCCGGAGACAAAGACGATGTGGCCGATCGTTACACGCTTGAAAATCTTAAGCGGGAGGAGAAGGGCGGCGGTCACGGCAATGAGCTTGCTTTAGGCCTTAACGAAGAGGTCCCATTCTTGCGCATCAATCCCGTGTCTGAACTCCTCATAACGGGACAGGAGCCGTTTGTTTTTGATATTGAATACGATTATCGCGGCTCTAGACCTTTTTACCTTGCATTCTGCCTTAATGACACGCAGCGCGGAGGTATTCCGTTCGATTCTGGCAGTATTCCAATGAAAACGCCCGGTCGCCATAGGCTTCGGATTTCCCTTCCCGTTTCCATGTTTAACAGCGGACAATACAAGTTGTTCGCCACGGTCCGCGTTGACTCATCGACAACGGAAGATGAGGAGACTGAGATGCTTGCCTTCACCAACGAGCAGAACAGCTGTTTCTTTGCCATTCGTACCGGCCGACAGAACAATTATGCCCTGTTAAGCGAGGTCGCTCTCAAGGCGGATTATTTGGGTTTGGATTATTAGAAGCGAGAGAGGGGTTCCGCGCCATATGAAGACGCCGCCTCGAGTGAATGCCGTTCCGCTGCTCTCCTTTGTTGTCATTGCCTACAATGTCGAGGATTCGATTGCGCGGTGTCTATGCGGTCTGCGGGCGCAACTGTCAACAGTGGCTGAAGTGATTGTTGTCGATGATGCGAGCACCGATGGGACTCTGACAGCCATTAATTCCGCTGTTGAAGACGACCCTCGTTTTCGCGTGATTAGCAAGTGCCGTAACGAGGGTCCTCATCTGGCGCGGCGAACAGGCGTTGAACTTTCAAGTGGTCGCTACGTGTATTTCGTGGATGGCGACGATGAGGTCAGCGCTGTATTTTGTGATGTTGCGCTGCCGTTTATGCAATCGCATGAAGCGGATATATACCGTTTCGGAATCGATGTTGTCGCGTGCGGTGATAAAAATAAAGCATCTGCGGCGTCAACGGCTTCTGTCTTTAATGCTTCTCGCGGAGAGTCGGAGGGCGCTGATATACTCGCTCGATCGTTTAGCGACGACTGCGAACAACAGGATACGTGGAGCGTCACGGTATGTGCCTACAACGGGGATTTCTGTAGGGCGGCTTGGAAAACGATGGTGTCTGAGCGTCTTGGATACATGGAAGACGCCTATGAATTCTTCGTTCTCGCATCGAGGGCAAGGCGATTGATCAACTGCACTGATATTCATATGCTCAAGTATTATTTTGGGGCAGGACGATCTGGCTATGGGTCCATGTCGCGCGACTCATTTGAGCAACGTCAGCGCGAGATCAAGGTACTCGTTGAGTGCGTTCAGGCATATGTGAGCGACTCCTGCACGGATTCACTGGCTCGATATGCCTGCTGGCTGGAAGAGAGATGTCTCCTCACGATTTCGAATGAATGGGTGACCAGGCTGTCTCTTGGCGATCAACTTGATGTGATTCCGGCTCTGGTTGACACATGGGGTGTCGGATCCGTGCTGCATGCTCTGGTCGCCCCTCTTATGGGTCGAGCGCGATGGGTACTCGAGGATTGCTCGCGTCTTGACGACATGACCCTCATCCGATGGCGCTCGGTGTTCGAGCCGCTGATGGAGGCTTCGGATGTAGCCTTCCGCCATGACGAAAAGACTTCGATTCTTATCGAGCTTCTGCGCCAGATCGATGACCATCGCACCGCACGGGATCGAGACGTTCGTGAGCGACTCGAACTCGAAATGGCGCGCGAGTCGGTCTTTCCGCGCAGGGTGTTTAACGCTCTGTTGCCGCGTGGTTCGAAGATACGACGGGCGCTTTCTGCTGTTGTGCGTGAGTTGAGCTCCTAACATCCTATGCGCGTGACGGTGCGCAGGAGTCCAATCGACCGGCTTTGCTCTTAGCGCTAAGATATGCGCATCATGAAATCGACTTCAATTGCCAAGGGCACCGCCCTCGCTTATGCGAAGGGCAATCTCACCGATGCATATAGGCTGGTTCAAAATGCTGATAAGGTTATGGCGTTGATTGCTTGCAGAAGCATCCGGTAGGTCGTTCGGTACAATTGAGTTGACTGGTATGGGATATTGAGAGGGTGATTTCGACATGAGCGATAAGGTCGATGCCATTCTCAAGAAATCGATTGATGATGTCGCCCGCGATGTGCCGGGTTACCGCTCAGTGCTCACGCGCCGCGAGGCAATTGCCGTTGCTCGTCGAGTTCTGGCTCTGTTTCCTGTGACGGCGGCGGCTCTGTTTGGCTCGTTCGCCCGAGGCGAGCAAACCGACAAAAGCGACTTGGACTTCCTCATTTCGTTCTCGCCATCGGCTCGTGCGGGAGACGTTGAGGACGTCCGTGTTGCTTTGGAATACGCCACAGGCAGGGGAGTCGATGTGGTTTCTACACTCGATGGCCAGTCGCGCCAGTTCCGCGATTCTGCAACCAGGGACGGGGTGAAGATACTTGGATAGCCGAGACGTTGATATTCTCGTTAAGATGCTCTTGGAAACGGATGAAATCGAGAAGCGCATCAAAGAATACGAGATTACTGAAGATGCCTGGTTCTCTTCTCGCGCCCTGCGCGACTTGCTGCTGATGCCCTTGTTGCAGATTGGGGAGTTGACTGCTCATTTTAAAACCGAGGAGCCTCTCTCTGCGTTTCCCAAGGTTCCTTGGAAAGATATAAAGGGTTTCCGAAACGTCGTAGTTCATGGTTACGGCCATATCGATCTTAACGTAGCATGGAATACCGTTATTGAAGGTACGGAAGAGCTCCGCACTGAGCTGTTGGAGAACAGCGAAGTGCGCGAAGCGTACGACCGGGAGCTAAATGCGCAAGTAGTTTCCGATTCACTTGACCTGTTTTATTTGATTAATGCTCTGCCTGATGAGGTTGAGTAGTTTTGATTGGAGTGCAATGAACAATCAGATTTTCGAGCCCAAGCGCATCGTCGTCACCGGCGGCTGCGGCTTCATCGGCTCCAACTTCGCCCACCACGTCGTGCGCGAGCACCAGGGCGTCCACGTCACCGTGCTCGACAAGCTGACCTACGCCGGCAACCCCGAGAACATCGCCGGGCTGCCCTCGGACCGCGTCGAGCTCGTCGTGGGCGACATCTGCGACGCCGACCTGGTCGACCGCCTCGTGTCCGAGACCGACGCCGTGGTCCACTACGCCGCCGAGTCCCACAACGACAACTCCATCGCCGATCCGAGCCCGTTCCTCAAGACCAACGTCGAGGGCACCTACACCCTCATCGAGGCCTGCCGGAGGCACGGCGTGCGCTACCACCACGTCTCCACCGACGAGGTCTACGGCGACCTGGCGCTCGACGACCCGGCCCGCTTCACCGAGGAGACGCCCTACCGCCCGAGCTCCCCGTACAGCTCCACCAAGGCGAGCTCGGACCTGCTGGTGCGCGCCTGGGCCCGCACCTTCGGCCTGCGAGCCACCATCTCCAACTGCTCCAACAACTACGGCCCCTACCAGCACGTGGAGAAGTTCATCCCCAGGCAGATCACCAACCTCATAGACGGCGTGAGGCCCAGGCTCTACGGCGACGGGCGCAACGTCCGCGACTGGATCCACACCGAGGACCACAGCTCCGCCGTGTGGTGCATCCTCACCCGCGGCCGCATCGGCGAGACCTACCTGATCGGCGCCGACGGCGAGCTGGACAACATCACCGTGCTGCGCGAGATCCTGAAGGCCTTCGGCCGAGACGAGGACGACTTCGACTGGGTGCGCGACCGCCCCGGCCACGACCGCCGCTACGCGATCGACGCCGCCAAACTCCGCCGCGAGCTCGGCTGGGAGCCCAGGCACACCGACTTCGCCGCCGGCCTCGCAGAGACGATCGCGTGGTACCGCGACAACGAGGCCTGGTGGCGCCCGGCCAAGGAGGCCACCGAGGCGAGGTACGCCGCCCAGGGCCAGTAGGAGCATCGCAGGCGCGGCCGCACCCCGCGGCCCCGCCCCGAGCCCGAGCAGCGGGGGAGGGTCGGGGTCGCGGCCGCACCGATCAGAACGAGAAAGGCGGCCTCCATGGCGCTCGAATTCGAGAAGGAACTGACCGCGACGAGCACGAACATCCCCGGGATGCTCGTGTTCGACCTGCCCGTGCACGGGGACTCCCGCGGCTGGTTCAAGGAGAACTGGCAGCGCGAGAAGATGCGCGCGCTGGGCCTGCCCGACATGGGCCCGGTGCAGAACAACATCTCCTTCAACGACCGGAAGGGCGTGACCCGCGGCATCCACGCGGAGCCCTGGGACAAGTTCATCTCCGTCGCCTGCGGCCGCGTGTTCGGCGCGTGGGTCGACCTGCGCCCCGGGTCGAGCTTCGGCCAGGTCTACACCTGCGAGCTCGACCCGTCGCGGGCCATCTACGTGCCGCGCGGCGTTGGCAACTCCTACCAGGCCCTGGAGGACGGCACCGCCTACACCTACCTGGTGAACGCCCACTGGTCGGCGGAGCTCAAGTCCACCTACCCCTTCGTGAACCTCGCCGACCCCGATCTGGGCATCGAGTGGCCCATCCCGCTCGACCAGTGCGAGCTCTCCGAGGCCGACAGGCGCCACCCCGTGCTCGCCGACGCCCTGCCCATGGCGCCGAGGCGCACGCTGGTGATGGGCTGCAACGGCCAGCTCGGCCGCGCCGTGCGCGCCGCCGCCGAGGCGCGCGGCCTGCCCGGCTTCGACTACTGCGACATCGACGAGTTCGACCTCTCCGAGCCGGAGGACTACGCGAAGTACGACTGGTCCCTCTACGGCGCCGTGATCAACTGCGGCGCCTACACCGCCGTCGACGCCGCCGAGACCGCGCAGGGCCGCAAGGCCTGCTGGGCCGCGAACGCGGCCGGCCCCGCCCTCATGGCCCGCACCTGCGCCGAGCACGGGATGACCCTGGTGCAC
Organism: Collinsella intestinalis; assembly: GCF_902364775.2. Taxonomy (GTDB): domain Bacteria; phylum Actinomycetota; class Coriobacteriia; order Coriobacteriales; family Coriobacteriaceae; genus Collinsella. The sequence continues at coordinate 746,655 of NZ_CABJEU020000001.1, forward strand.
GTGTCCTCCGACTACGTCTTCGACGGCGCCGTCGGCAACCACCCCGAGTCCGAGCCCCTCAGCCCGCTGTCCGTCTACGGCCAGTCCAAGGCCGCCGGCGACCTGGCCGTGGCCGGCTGCCCGCGCCACTACGTCGTCCGCAGCTCCTGGGTCATCGGCGACGGCCGCAACTTCGTCAAGACGATGAGGTCCCTCTCCGACCGCGTCGCCGACGCGTCCGACGCCCTCGACCGCGTAACCGTCGTCGACGACCAGCTCGGCCGCCTCACCTTCACCGACCAGATGGCGGAGGGGATCCTGCACCTGCTCGGCTACCGCGACGGCGACGTGGAGCCCAGCGCCCCCGCCGAGTACGGCACCTACAACCTCACCGGCTCCGGCCCGGTGGAGTCCTGGGCGAAGATCGCCGAGCGCGTGTTCGACCTCGCCAACGGCAACGGGAAGGCCGTGGAGCCCGTCTCGACCGCCGACTACTACGCCTCCGCCGAGGGTCCCATCGCCCCGCGCCCGGGGCACTCCGACCTCGACCTCTCCAAGATCGCCGCGGCCGGCTTTGCGCCGCGCGACTGGACCGAGGAGCTCGCGGAGTACATGGCCGCGCTGTAGGTAAATCGCCGACTCGTTCGTCCATATGCCTTCGATGCCCATCCGCTTGCCGTGGATGGGCATCTTTTCACATGCGCTATGATTTGTCGTATCTGTAGGTACGTGAGGTTGGATTGCCTGTGTCTAACGCACCCACCGAGCTGTTTGTGAGCGAGCCGCGCATTCCCGCGCCGGCGGTCTCCGTGCTCGTTCCCATATGCAACGTCGAGCGCTATCTCGAGGAATGCCTCGATTCGCTGCTCGCTCAGACCTTCTCGGATTTCGAGGCCATCTGCATCAACGACGGGTCGACCGATGGCTCACGCGCCATCATCCAGCGCTATCTGGACGCCGACCCCCGTTTTCGCGTCATCGACAAGCCGAACTCTGGCTACGGCGCCTCGATGAACCTCGGCCTCGATCACGCCGCGGGCGCCTACATCGCTATCCTCGAATCCGATGACTTCTATGAGCCGAACGCCTTGGAGCTTTTGGTGAGCGCCGCCCGCGCCAACTTGTCTGACGTGGTCAAGGCCGACTTCTATCTTTACTGGTCTCAGCCCGAGCCGCGTGACGAGCTTTTCGGCATCCTCGATGAGCGCCAAGTCGGCCGTACCATGCGCCCCTTGGACGACGTCGCGATCTTCTTCCGCAAGCCTTCGATCTGGTCGGCGCTGTATAAGGCTGATTTCCTCAGGGCCCGCGGAATCCGCTTCCTCGAGACGCCGGGCGCGTCCTACCAGGATGCGGGTTTCAATTTCAAGGTATGGGCGAGTGCCGAGCGCGCTACGTTCATTTCGCAAGCCATTTTGCATTATCGACAGGACAACGAGAAGTCCTCGGTGAACTCCGCCGCCAAGGTGTTCTGCGTGTGCGACGAGTACGCTTCCATGCAAAAGTTCGTCGAGGGCCTTTCGGAAAATCGGGCCCTGCTCTTCGGCATCCTCGTGCGCATGAAGTTCGACAGCTACATGTGGAATTACGACCGCCTTGCCCCCGAGTTGCGCGAGGAATTCGCCATCCGGATCGCAGGCGAGTTCAACGAGGACCTAGCCGCCGGACGACTCGACTTCGACCTGTTCGAACCCTGGGCGGGATCGGACCTCTGGGCCCTTATGCACGACCCGGTGGAATTCAACGAGCATCGCGCTACATTCATTGCTCCGGGCAAGCTCAATACGTTCAAACATTATTATCGGATCGGCGGCCTTGGCCTTGTGGCGCAGGTAATCGCCTGCAAGCTCTCGAAGGGCTCCATTCGCCGTACGAACGAGCGCGGTGGTGCCCTGTGAGCCGCATTTCGGTCGTCGTGCCGGTGTACAACGTCGCCGACTGCCTCGACGCCTGCATGGAGTCCCTTCAGGCTCAGACGCTTGAGGACATCGAGATCATCTGCGTGAACGATGGGTCCACCGATGACTCGCGTTCTGTCCTCGATGCTTGGGCCGCTCGCGATGCGCGTATCTGCGTTGTTGACAAGCAGAATGGGGGTCTTTCCTCGGCTCGTAACGCCGGCATTCATGCTGCGCGTTCCCCATACGTGTGCTTCCTCGATTCGGATGATCGCTTTCACGCGAGGGCGTGTGAGGAGATGGTCCGCATACTTGAGAACACGGGGGCGGATGTCCTCACCTTCGGTTCGACCTGGACACCCGAGGATGAGGGCTATCCATGGTTGGAGTGGGCGCTCAGCCCGCGCGACGCTGAGTTTGACGCGTTCGATCCCGATCTCCTGTTCAAAGAGGCCTCCCGTCCCTTCGCATGGCGTACTGCGTGCAGGACCGGATTTCTGTTGGGCAACGACCTCTTCTTCGACGAGACGGTCAAGTTCGGCGAGGATCAGGTTTGGCACTTCGCTATCTACCCTCGATCGAAAAAAACGGTCCTGAGCTCTGCAAAACTCTATGAGTATCGCTTAGCTCGTCCAGGCTCACTCATGAGCACGGTGCGGGATGACTTCTTCATCAAAATGAGCGAACATGTGAAGATTCTCGATGCTATCTTCCTCGACTGGGAACGCGGCGGCTTTTTGGATCGCTGGCCCGCGGAGATGGTGGCGTTCGCACTCGACTTCGCGCTGTATGATGCCCTCAAGCTTGCAGACGGTGGGTATCGGGAAGTGGCGCGGAGCGTTGAGGCCCTTCTGCGCCGCTATTGGACAGCCACGGATGTCGCGGAGCTGCCGCTGGCTCCGGTGACTCAAAAGATGGCGCAGCGCGCCTGCTATCGCCAAGATCTCTCCCGCCCTGTCCGTCTTAAGCTTGCGTTGGATTATTTCGCGCAGCAGCATGGCCGCAGGGCTGTGCTGGGCAAGCTGCTCAAGAGGGGGAGGTAGCCCATGCGCGTGCGCAATCGCATGATGGCCCGATCTGACGGGCGACTGTATTGCCATATCGATATTGAGGCCGCGCCCGTCCTCGAAGATGACGTGTGGCCTGTGGTTTCCGCCCACCGCGGCATGGCGGAAATCCCTGCCGAGGTATATCCCGCGGAGCACGTTCGCGGCGCGCGCGCCTGGGTACTCGTGCTGCCGTATTTTGAGAAGGCGGTTTTCGATGTGCGTGTGTCGGTGGGCGGTGCCTATGCGGACATGCGCGTCTCCTGCGCCCGTGCCCGCTTTGAGTCCCCCGCCCGCCACCTGATTCAGCGAGCCCGCCACAAAGGACGATATTTGGGCATTGAGCGCATCCAGGCTTCCTGGGTCAAAGATCGGCTGCGTCCCTCGCTCGACCGTCTCATGGTGGGGCGGCGAGGCGACGTGTGGCGTGTGTGCATCGCATGGGACGGCGCCGAGGATGTGCGCCCGCGTCTTTCGATGATCGATGCGCAGGGAGCCCCGATCGCGTTCGAGCAATATGAGTTCGAACGGCAGATTGGCGTGGAATCGGCATGTGGCGGGCATCTGAACAGATGTTTTTACTCATTGCGGCTGCCTCGCGCCTGCCGTGAGTTCGCCCTTTCCATAAAAGATGAGGCCGGCCTCGCGGCACCCGGCTTCTGCAGCTGCGACGAGAGCTTCTGGCGCTTTCGCGAGCATGAGTCCTGGGAGCACATGCGCGATGCCCGTGCCGATGACCGGCGCTACGCCGCGTGGTTCGAGGAGCATCGCGCGCACCGCGGCGACTTGGAGGTCCAGCGCGCGTACCGATTTGATCGCGAACCGCTGTTCAGCATCGTCGTCCCGTGCTTTCAATCAAACGGGCAGTTCTTATCGGAGCTCATCGAATCCGTCGTATCGCAGAGTTATCGTGCGTGGGAGCTCGTCCTCGTGGATTCGTCGCCCGCCGACGGCGTGGTCGTGGCGAGTGCGATGGCGGCGGGGGATGAGCGAATCCGCGTGGTCCCGATCGCCGAGAACGCGGGTATCGTGGGCAACACGAACCTGGGCATCGACGCCGCCCGGGGGGACTACATCGCCTTCCTCGATCATGACGATCTTCTCGAGCCAGATGCCCTGTTTTGGTACGCACTCGAGGTTGTGCGGGATCCCGCATGTTCGCCGGAGGTCTTGTATTGCGACGAAGACCTGTTCGAGGTCGCGGGCACATGGCGTCAACCCATTTTCAAGACGCGCCTTAACGTGGACCTACTCTACAGCCACAACTGTGTGACGCATTTCCTGTGCGTGTCGAGGGAGTTGATCGACCGCATTGGAATGTCCCCTGAGGATGTGGCGGGCGCTCAGGATTACGACCTCACCTTGCGTGCGTTGGCGGCAGGGGCTCGCTTCGCGCACGTCCCACGCATGCTCTATCATTGGCGCGAGCATGCCGGCTCCACGAGCGGGGACAATGTAGGGAGCAAGCCCTACGCGATCGAGGCAGGTCGCCTGGCGCTTGAGCGTCATATGGCGTCGCGTGGCGTCTGTGCGCGTGCCGAGGAGGCTCCGCAGCCGTTTGTGTACCGGGTGCGCTACGAGCTGCCCGAACCCGCGCCGCTCGTGAGTGCGATCATCCCCTCGCGCGACCATGCCGATGTGCTTCGCGCGTGCGTCGGCTCGTTGTTTGAGCGCTCCACATATCGCGCGTTTGAGGTCATCGTGGTTGAGAACCATAGCGTCGAGCCCGAGACCCGCGACCTTTATGATGAACTGTCTGAAACGTATGGCCCCGCCTTCCGCGTGCTCGACGTCTTCGATGCGGTGGAGGGTTTCAACTACTCGCGCCTGATCAACTTGGGCGCCGCTGCCGCGGCGGGGGAGTACCTCCTGCTGCTTAACAACGACACCGAGGTCAGGTCGCCCGACTTCATGGAGGAGATGCTCGGCTACCTTCAGCGGCCCGAAGTCGGCGTCGTAGGTGCCAAGCTGTACTTCCGCGACGGCCTCACGCAACATGCGGGTATGCTGGTGGGTCCCCATGGGACCGTCTGCCACCCCAACCAGGATTTCGAGCCGGCGCGCGAGGGCTATCTTTCGCGAGCCGTCCGTCCGGGGAACTTCTCGGCGGTCACCGGTGCGTGCCAGATGGTGCGAAAGAGCGTGTTCGACGAGGTCGGCGGCTACGATGAGGCATTTGCCGTCGGTTTCAACGATGTGGATTTCTGCTTCCGCGTGCGCGAGACCGGCCGTCTTGTCACGTTCACGCCCTATGCCGAGTTGTTTCATTACGAGTTCGTCTCGCGGGGCAGGGAGGCGGCGGACGCCGTCAAGCTCGAGCGCTGGAAGCGCGAGCAGGCGCTGTTCACGACCCGCTGGCCCGAGCCCTTCCTCGAGGGGGACCCGTATTCCAATCCCAACCTCGATCCCGACAGCATCTATTACGGGCTGTAGGGGATCCCCATCGATCGTCAGGGGGCGCTCTTGTCTGTAATCGGAAACGGTAACGAAAGCGAATTCGGGCGCGACACGCTGCTCGACCGAGCTGTGCACATGACGTTCAAGGTCGCCGCAATCGGCATCGTCTTTCTGATTGTGGCGGTCGCCCCATCGGCTGCGTATCTTTGCCGCAAGGAGTGGCTTGTGGATGGCTCGTGGCTTTTGGCCGCCGCCTCGCTCACGGTGCCGTTGGCGCTGGGCCTTTTCACTACCGCGGTGTTGCGCCGATTCGACGTTGATTTGAGAGATGACCGGGTCTTCAAGCGTTTTGTGCTGGGGTTCGTCGCTGTGCTGCTCGTATGTCAGGCGTTCGTGCTCATCGGCGCGCGCTTCAGTACCGGCTGGGATGTGTGGTGGCTCACCTTGCCGAGAGCCTATACGCACGGGGACTATCTCTCCGAGTCAAGCGTGTATTTTGGCGGCTACCCCAATCAATTGTTTCTCTATGCGCTCTTTTCCGCCGTCGATATGGCGTGCGGGGCCCTCGGCGTATCCTCATATCCCGTCTTGGCGGCGGTCGGCTGCCTCTGTGTGACGATCGCTCTTGCAGTGTGCTTGTGCGTGGCTCGCGAGCTCTGGGGACCGCGCGGCGCGCTCGTGTTCGCTCCCATCGCCTTCGCCTATCTCGGTTTGAACGGTTGGATCATGGTCCCGTATTCGGATTCGATCGGGATGTTCTTCACATCGGCGATTTTGTGTTGCTATGTGTGCGCTCGAACTCCCTTGCGTCGCGCGGCGGGAATGACGGCGTTCACCGTGGTGGGGTACATGATTAAGCCGACCATCGTGTTCCCGGTATTAGCCGTCGTTTTGCTTATGGTTCCTCGCGCTTTCCGCACCTTGGGGGAGTGGCGAGCGAATGGTCTGGATGGGGCCAAGGCGCGTGGTATCGCTGCCGCTGCGGGCGCGTCCGTGTTGTTTGCCGTGGCGCTTTGGTGTGGCTGCTCTGCCGTTAAGGCCTGGAGTTTTGACGCCGATCCCGATCGGGCGTTCTCGATGACGCACTTTCTCATGATGGGTGCGAACGATGCCGCCGGGGGCGGTTACTCCCTAGATGATGTCGAGTATTCGTATTCCTTCGATTGCCCGCGGGAGCGTTCACGCGCGAATATCGAGCGATGGGTCCGGCGAGTTCAGGAGATGGGTCCCGCGGGCGTCGCGTCCCTGGGGCTTCGCAAGGCCCTGACGAACTTTGCGGACGGCACCTTCGCCTGGGAATGTGAGGGCGACTTCTATCTCCAACAGGGGGGGCGTATCGGTGTCGTGCAAGACTGGTACGGCACAGGCGAGGTGGGCGCGCGGCCCGGTAGCGGCTTGGAGTACGAGGTGTTTTGCCAGGTGTGTTGGATTGCAACGCTAATCGGCTGTGTCGCCGCCCCACGGTGCGGCGGTGGCCGAAGGGCGGCCGTGCAGCTCTCCCTGCTCATGCTCATGGTCTTCCTACTTGTCTTCGAGGCGCGGGCGCGTTACGTCTTCCTCTTCGCTCCCTACTTCGTCCTGCTCGCCGTCCCGGGGTGGATGCGCATGTGGGATGCCGCGGTGGTTCGCGCCCAGAAACTTCGAGCCTAAGACCTCTTCGCGCTGATGGACCGCATTGCGCAGGCGATCAGCGCGAAGAGCGACAGCGCGCTTATCGTGCAGCCGACGGTGAGGCCGGGTGAGCGGTAGCTCATCTCGATCCGATGCTCGCCCTCGTCGACCTGGATGGCGCTCATCCCCTCATCGAGGGCTGGGAGCAGTTCGGTCGGCTGCCCGTCGATCACGATAGTCCATCCCCGGTCATAGGGCATGGAGAGCAGGAGGGTTGCTGGCTGGTCGGTGCGGTACGTCCCCGCCACCCATCCGTCCTCGAATGACGAGGGTTCGAACTGCGTCCCGCGCAGAGCCGTCACGAGCGTATCGAACACGTCCATGTCGAGTGCGTAGAAGATGCAATCCGTGCCCGCGGGAACGCCCTCGGCGCCCTCTGCGGGATCGATCGCAACGCGGTGTATTGAAGACTCGTTTTCAACGGGTGCGTTCAGCTCCCGGACGTTGTTTCCAAAACGCCACCCCTCCTGTGCGATGACCTGCTGGTCGATTGTCAGCTGAACGGGCTGGTAGCTGCCTGCATCCGGGCCTTTGAGAACATAGGCGTATCCGATGGCGCCCGCGGGGACGGAGACCTCCCAGGCTAAATGGTCAGAATCGCTTCGGTTGACGTTGGCCTCGAGTTCGGTGAACAGCTGAACGTCTTCACCCGTCAGTCGTCGGGCAAGGTCATTCATGCGTTCGAAGGGGTTGCCGCCTGCGAGCGGCGCGGCGAGTTCTCCCGCGCTCGCGGCGGAGGGAAGCCCGAACGAGAGCGCATAGGGGTTGCGGGAGAAGGTTGCTCCGTTTTGCGAGGGTTCCACATCCATGGGGACGTACCCGGCCGGAGTGCCCCAAGTCGACGCATATCGGACGCCAAGGATGCTGTCCATGAACAGGTTGGGGGCGGCGTACACGCTCGAGAACTCGCCTTCACTGCTGTAACCCACGCTGTTGAGCAGCGCGACGGCATGCGGGCTGTTCGCGGAAGAGTAGGTCGAGAGCTGGCAAAAGCCTAGAGAGATGCCCTCGTTGAACGCCGCTCCCATGCGGTTGTAGGTCTTATCGAGGCGCCAGAACGGGCTCGGGTCGATTTCCTTGAGACGTGTTATCTGCTCGCTCGACTCTGCGATGTACGCCTCATGGGCGTCTTGGGGATAGCCGACATAGAGCTGTTTCATGCAGGCGTGCGCGTTCAGCGTGAGGTCGACGAGCGCGAGGGCGCCTATCGCCAGGTGGATCCAGGGTTGGCTGAGTCGTCGCTTCGCCGCATGCCGGCGACGGGTCGGCTCGTAGTGCGCACCCGATTGCGCCCGGGGATCGGGCGACGTGCGGCGTGAGAGGTAGAGACCAGCTGCCCAGATCTCGAGGAACCCGAGCAGAAACGCGGTGCGCGAATAGAACCCGTTGGGGACGCGCATGCCGCACCAGATGAATTCAAGATGTCCGAAGACCGACGCCGCCGCGAGCAATCCCGCAAAGCAGAACAGCAACGCGCGCGTCTTGCGCGGGATGCGACGGCTGCCCAGGGCCGCGAGAGCCAGGGCGAGCGGGATGATGCTGGTGTAGAACTGGGGAACACGGTTCAGATTCCATGCGCAGGGCAGGAATCCGCGTATAAGGGAGGTGGGATACGTGACGAACGGCGAGATTCCCTTGGATCCCGTTCCTCCGAGCATTGCCAGGATTGTCGGTACAAAGGTCCATGCGGCGAGGCCGAGCCCGAGAAATACCGCTCCGGTAAATCTCCAGGCTCGCCCAAGCACCCAGCGCCGGTCCACCTCGTTGCCATCGAAGAGGTAGACCGCGAGCTCGAACAGCACGAACAGGCACAGAAACACCAGGGTTATATAGGCCATGTACCAGCAACAAATGACGTCGATGGCAATGAGCACGGCGAGCGGGATGAACGATCCCCTGCGAATGAGGCGCCAGCACGCCCAGGCCGCGAGGGGCAGGATGATGAGGGCGTCCAGCCAAAGCGGGTTGCGCAGATTGGTTACGCTCCAGGTCGACCAGGTGTAACAGAGCGCGAGGATGATCGACCATGTGTCTGTGAGCCCAAAGCGCCGCTTGAGAAACCATGTCGCCGTTACGTTCATGGATGCAAGCTTGAGGGCGACTATGATGAAAATCGCGAGTGTGAGGCTGTCCTCATCGAACAGGAGAATAATCAGATTGAACGGGCTTGCGAGGTAGTAGCTGTAAAGACCCCAGGTATTTGACCCCAAGCCCTGGGCGAAGCTGTAAAATATATTTGCCTCGCCCGTAAGGACCTTGCGATACCAGGTGAAGAAATCGATGTACTGGTATTTAAGGTCCTCGGTTAAAAAAGACTCGGGTCCAAAGGGGTATATTCCACCCCATGCGCACAGGGCGCAAATCATGACGATGGGTGCGAGTGCGCATGCCGACCAAAAGAATACGGTTTTCAACCTCGAGGCGACCTTGTTCTTCGAATGGGTGATCGACTCGGCCGTCTTATTCTTCATCGCTGGTCTCCTTGATTACATAAAGAGGGCGGCGTTTGGTTTCAAGATAGGTTTTCGCGAGATATTGCCCCATGATTCCCAGGCATAGCAGCTGTATTCCGCCAATGAAAATGATGATCGAGGCGAGCGAGGGCCAGCCCTGCACCGGATCTCCGAATACAAGGGCCCTCACGATGATGAATATGAGTGCTATGAATGCGATGAGGCAAAAGACGGTGCCCATGATGGACGCGACGGAGAGCGGAACGGTCGAGAAGGCGACGATCCCATCGATGGAATAGAGCAGCAGGGAGAAGAAATTCCACTTCGTCTCACCGGCGACGCGTTGCACATTCACATAGGGAAGCCACTTGGTCTTGAACCCCACCCATCCGTAGATGCCCTTGGAAAACCGGTTGTACTCGGGCATCGAGAGGATGGCATTTACCATCGGCCGGCTCATGAGCCTGAAATCCCGAGCGCCATCAACGATGTCGGCTTTGGATATTCGATTGATGATGCGGTAGAACATCCTCGCGAAAAAGGACCGGATGGGAGGTTCGCCCTCGCGGTTCGTGCGGCGCGTGGCGACGCTGTCGTAATCCTCGGTCGCGAGAATCTCGTACATTTGGGGCAGAAGGGAAGGGGGATCTTGCATGTCGGCGTCCATGGTGGCGACGAAGTCCCCGGATGCTCGGGAGAGTCCGGCGAACAACGCCGCCTCCTTGCCGAAGTTGCGCGAGAACGAGATCCATCTGACAGTGAAGTCTTCGCTATGGACCTTGGCCTGCTCTTTTATGATGTCGAGGGTTCCATCTGTCGAGCCGTCATCGACGAGAATTACCTCAAATTCAGGCGGGGGGGGGGTCGAGTCTTTGAACAAGGAGGAGACACGTGAGAGCTCGGTCAAAAAGATGGGGAGGCTCTCGCGCTCGTTGAAGCATGGTACGACGATTGAGATTGTCGCGGGACGCGTTGCGATGTCCATATCGAGGAGCTCCGAATCAAGCGTGTGATAGCAAGTGCCCGAGCATCGCGGAGAGGCTCGGGCGAAGATTGCGGTGGTGCGCCATGGGGGATTCGAACCCTCGACCATCGGATTAGAAGTCCGGTGCTCTATCCAGCTGAGCTAATGGCGCATATGCTTCTCATTATAACTGACTCGGCATTAAAAATGGAATCCTTGCGATATATCAGCGCAGTGCATGGTTGTCACGCTTATAGCCCAGTTTCACGGGCAGGTGCAAGGGGCACTTTCCCATCTGCTTTCAAACTCACTCCCCAATTTTGCTCAAACGTATTACAATGGAACCGTCGTGTTTATGAGCACGTTCGGTTTTGCCGCTCGTGCCACACTAAAGGAGTCAGTTATGGTTTCTGATAAGGCTACGCTCGTTAACCCGCAGGGTCTCCACATGCGTCCCGCCGGCCTCTTCGCCTCCACCATGGGCAAGTTCGCCTCCGAGGTCACCGTTGTCGCCCCCGACAAGGAGGTCAACGGCAAGTCCCCGATGGCCCTCATGGCCGCCGGCATCCCTTGCGGCACCGAGGTCGAGGTCAAGTGCGACGGTGCTGACGAGAAGGAGGCCCTCGCGGCCGCCATCGAGCTCATCAAGAGCGGTCTGGGCGAGTAGTTCGCGCGTGAGCCTTGTCTTGATGGCAAACATCTAATCTCATAGGTGTAGATTGGCAGGCGTCCTCGCGATACGTGGGCGCCTGTGTTTTTGTTCCCCGTGCGCACGGATGGGGAATAGGAGAGAGGAAACGTAATGTACCAGGGAGTTAACGCTTCTGAGGGCATCGGCATCGGTACCGTCATGGTGGCCGTCGATCCCGACCTGACCTTCGAGCCCCGCGAGGTGTCCGACACCGCCGCCGAGAAGGAGCGCTACCAGGCTGCTCTGGCCGTCTTCTGCGAGAAGACCCAGGCCCAGGCCGATCACATGAAGGTCGCCGTGGGTGAGAACGAGGCCGAGATCATGGCCGGTCACATCATCCTCGCCCAGGATCCGGGCATGACGGACGCGATTAACGGCGCCATCGATGGCGGCGCTTGCGCCGAGCAGGCCCTGGTGGACGCTTCCACCATGTTCGAGAACATGTTCCTCTCCATGGACGATGAGATGTTCCGCCTCCGCGCCGCCGACATCGCCGACATCCGCACCGGCATCCTCGCCGAGCTGCTGGGCGTCCAGGTCGTCGACCTCTCCGTCCTGCCCGAGAACACCGTCGTCGTCGTGCATGACCTGACTCCGTCCATGACCGCGACCATCGACAAGGAGCATGTCGCCGGCATCGTCACCGAGACTGGTGGCCGTACCTCCCACTCCGCCATCATCGCCCGCGCGCTGGAGATCCCGGCCGTCCTGTCCGTGGCAAACAGCTGCTCCGCGCTGCGCAACGGCATGACCGTCATCGTCGACGGCTCCAAGGGCGTCGTCATCGCCGAGCCCGAGGACTCCGTCATGGCCGACTACCAGGCCAAGGCCCAGGCCTTCGCTGAGGAGAAGGCCGCTCTCGAGGCCTTCCGCGGCAAGGAGACCGTCACCGCCGACGGCATCAAGAAGATCCTCGCCTGCAACATCGGCAGCCCTGAGGATGTCGCCAACGCCCTCGACCACGACTGCGAGGCCATCGGTCTGTTCCGCTCCGAGTTCCTGTTCATGGACGCCACCGAGCTCCCGAGCGAGGAGGAGCAGTTCCAGGCTTACCGCAAGGTCGCCACGGCCCTCAAGGGCGCTCCGGTCATCATCCGTACGCTCGACGTGGGCGGCGACAAGGAGATCCCCTACCTCCACATGGAGAAGGAGGAGAACCCCTTCATGGGCTTCCGCGCCGTGCGCTACTGCCTCGAGAACGCCGACCAGTACAAGGTCCAGCTCCGCGCCCTGCTGCGTGCCGGCGCCTTCGGTGATGTCAAGATCATGATCCCGCTCGTCACTTGCGTCGAGGAGGTCCGCGCCGTCAAGGCTCTCGTCGAGGAGTGCAAGGCCGAGCTCGAGGCCGAGGGCTTCCAGTACGATGCCAACATCGAGGTCGGCGTCATGATGGAGACCCCCGCCGCCTCCCTCATCGCCGATAAGCTGGCCGAGGAGGCCGACTTCTTCTCCATCGGCACCAACGATCTCATCGGCTACACCATGTGCGCCGACCGTGGCAACGACCACATCTCCAACTTGTACCAGGTCTACTATCCTTCCGTCCTCCGCTCGATCAAGAACATCATCGAGAACGGCGTGAAGGCCGGCATCATGGTTGGCATGTGCGGCGAGGCTGCCGCCGATCCGCTGCTCGAGCCGCTGCTGATTTCCTTCGGCCTGGAGGAGTTCTCCATGTCCGCGCCGAGCATCCTGCGCGCCCGCAAGACCATCTCCCAGTGGACCAAGGCCGAGTGCGACGAGCTCGCTGAGAAGGCGCTCGCTTGCTCCACCGCTGCCGAGGTCAAGGAGCTGCTCGAGGCTGCCGCTCGCTAGGCTTTGTTTGCCGACTGCGCGTCCGCTCTCGCGGGTGGGCCGCAGTCGGCATCTTTGCGTGTGACGATAAATCGATTTATCGCTAATGGTCTCGAAATTGTTCCTCAATTTGCGCTACGCTGTATAAAGCAGTGTGTCTACCTAGGAGGCTGTATGTTTTACACTCTGACCGCCAATCCCGCTGTCGACATGACGGTCGCCGGCCCGACCCTCATCCCCGATGAGAACGTCCGCGCCAACTCCGCCAGCTACACCGCCAACGGCAAGGGCCTCGACGTGTCCTTCGCTCTCAAGAAGTTCGGCGTCGACTCCGTCGCCCTGGGCTTCTTCGGTGGCTTCACCGGCAAGTTCATCGTCGAGGAGACCATGAACCTCGGCTGCCTGTGCCGCCCCGTCTGGATCGACGGCGTCACCCGTATCTGCGCCTACATCAATGATGGCGAGCACGAGTACGGCGTCCTCAATCCGGGTGCCCCGCTCACCCCTCAGTATGAGGAGGAGCTCTACAACATCCTCGACACGAGCACCGGCATGGATTGCCTGGTCGTTTCCGGCTCCGTGCCCCCGCGTGCCTCCAAGGACTTCCTCGACCAGGTCATGGATCACGCCCAGGCCCGCGGCGCCGATGTTGTCCTGGACCTCTCTTCCGACAAGCTGAAGAGCCTCGCTTCCAAGAAGCCGCTGCTCATCAAGCCGAACCACCACGAGATGCGCGAGATCTTCGGCGTCCCGGTGAACACCGATGACGAGGTTCGCGTTGCCATGAAGATGGCCCACGACGAGGGCGTTCAGAACGTCCTTCTGACTCGCGGTAGCCGTGGTGACGCCTACTTCTCCAATGGCGAGGACATCTGGTACGCCAAGCGCGAGTTCAACATCAAGCTCGTGTCCTCCGTCTGCGCCGGCGACTGCACGCTGGCGGCGTTCCTGCTCAAGTGGTACAAGGACCGCGATAACGTCGAGGAGGCCATGAAGCTCGCTATGGCCACCGGCGCCAACGTCGCCGAGAGCGTCGGCCTGGGCGACTTCGGTCGTGTCGACGAGTACTCCAAGCGTGTCACCGTTCGCAAGCTCGAGCGCAAGTAACGATCGTCCCTTTGGGATGCGTATTGCCGCCGGTCCATTCATGGGCCGGCGGCTTTTTGCGTCGGGAGTCCCAATTGGGGACAGGTGCAAATTGATACATTCCGTTCGCGTGGGCCCCACAGGCGAATGTCTCAATTCTGCCTGTCCCCAATTGGGCGCTTTGGGGTGCGGGGCTCGTGGGTCGGGTTGGTATACTGAGGCACAGACTATGAGGAGGACCATGCAGCATTCGACCGATATCGCTTTCGCCGGTGAGACCCTGATGGGCTCCAAGCCCAGCGCCGCTTCCTTGACCGTCTTGTCTGCGCTTGAGGGAGCTGGGCTTGAGGCGTGGATCGTGGGCGGCTGGGTACGCGACGCCCTGATGGGCGCCCTGGGGCACGATATCGACATCTGTTGCAGCGGGTCGTGGGAGGAAAGCGCGGCTGCCCTGCGTTCTTGCGGCATCGCGGTCGTGGAATCGGGTGTCAAGTTCGGTGGCATCACGGCCGTGGTGGATGGCGAGCGCATCGAAGTCACGGCATATCGGCTCGACGGCTTTTACACCGATGGCCGCCATCCGGAGAACGTTCAGCGTGCAACGTGCGTCGAAGACGACCTCGCGCGTCGTGATTTCACGGTGAACGCCATGGCCTGGCACCCCGCCCGAGGCCTGCTCGACTGCTACGACGGTCGCGGCGATTTGGAGCGTCGTCAGATCCGCGCGGTGGGCGAGCCCCGTCGCCGTTTTGAGGAGGACGCGCTGCGCATGTTGCGTGCGGTGCGCTTTGCCTGCCGCCTCGATTTTGCCATGGACCCTGCCACGGCGCAGGCCCTTGCCGAATGTGCGCCCCTGCTTGACCAGGTTGCTCGCGAGCGTGTCGGCATCGAGCTCGAGGGGATCCTCGTCACCCGCCATGGCGGTGACGCGCTCATCCGTTATCCCGAGCTCATGTGCGCCGCCATTCCCGAACTTACTCGCATGCGCGGTTTTGACCAGCGCACGCCGTACCACGCCTTCGACGTGTACGACCATACCGCTCGCGTCCTCACGGTCGCGGGTGAGTTGTCGCGTTTCCGCATCGACGGGGGCGATCCGAGCGCTCCTCCATCGCCTTCGCTCATGTGGGCGGCGCTCTTGCACGATATCGCCAAGCCCGACTGCTTCACCGTTGACGAGCGCGGTCGCGGGCATTTCTACGGGCATCCCGAGGTGGGTGCCAAGCTTGCTGAGAAGATCATGCGTCGCCTGTCGTGTTCAAACGACCTCATCCGCGACGTGAGCCTGTTGATCCACGATCATGATCGCCCCTTGGATCCCGAGCGCATCAGCCTGCTTCGCCAAATGCAACGGTTCGCGCGTTCCGGCGTGGACACGGCGCGGCTCATGGGGGAACTATTCGATCTCAAGCGCGCCGACACGCTCGGCAAGGCGTCGGGGTGCTTTTACTACGTCGAGGAAATCGAGCGCATGCGCGAGATGTGCCGCGAGTTGCTTGCGAATCGCGAGGCGTACAGCATCAAGACGCTCGACCTGGCCGGCTCCGATCTGATTGCGTGCGGCATGGCGCCCGGCCCGCGCATCGGCGAGGCCCTCACCCGCGCGCTCGAGGGCGCGATCGTCGGGGCCGTTGCCAACGAGCGCGAGGCGCTCTTGGCGTATCTGGGGTTTTAGAGACATATACGCTTTCGACCTCGGCGAATACAAAGATAATGTACTATTGTCGCCGATTATTTCCGGGCGCCGCATTGGAGGCGCCGCCGATAGAAGGGAGGCGCTCATGCATTGCGCCGTCACCCGCCGCTCCCTGCTTTCCGCTTCGATGCTTGCCGCGACTGCTTCGCTGGTGGGATGTGGTGCCGACGCCGCTTCCCAGGGCTCGGCACAGGCCCACGATGTTTCCAAGAGCCAAGTCGTCGTTGCCATGAATGCCACGAGCGAGCCCGCCGCGGGCTTTGACCCGCTTGTGTCTTGGGGTTGCGGCGAACATGTGCATGAGCCCCTCATCCAGTCCACGCTCGTCACCACTGCCGACGACCTTTCGATCGCCGGCGATCTGGCAACGGAGTATTTCTGCTCCTCAGACGGCCTGGTGTGGACCTTCACCATCCGCGACGATGCGGTCTTTTCGAACGGCGAGCCCCTGACCGCCTCCGACGTTGCCTTCACCGTCAACGGTGTGATTGAGAGCCCCGCCTCTGAGGCCGACCTTTCCATGGTGGAGCGGGCCGTCGCGGTGAGCGACACGGTTGTGGAGCTGCATCTTTCGAAGCCGAACAACACGTTGCTCTACACCCTGGCGGTACTCGGCATCGTTCCCGAGGCATTGTATGGCGATGATTACGGGCGCAGTCCCATTGGATCTGGTCCCTATGTTCTCAAGCAGTGGGATCAGGGACAGCAGGTGGTCTTTGAGGCGAACCCCGGCTATTACGGCGAGGCGCCCGTCATGGAGCGGGTCATCGTCGTATTTATGGACGAGGACGCCGCGCTTGCCGCCGTGCAGAAGGGCGATGTGGATATCGCCTATACCTTTGCGACCCACGCCGATCGCACGTTCGACGGCTATGAGCTCACGGCGTTCAAGACGGTCGACTCGAGGGGCATCTCGCTTCCGTGCATCCCGGCGGGAGGCACGCGCGTGCTCGAGGGGGATATCGCGTACCACACGGGCAATGATGTGACTTGCGACGTGGCGGTCCGTCGCGCCATCAACCTGGCGATCGACCGTGAGCAGCTCATTGACAACGTGTTGAACGGCTATGGTCGCCCCGCTTATTCGGTGGGCGATGGCATGCCGTGGTCGTCGCCCGATATGCGCGTCGAGTGTGATATCGATGCGGCCAGGGTCCTGCTTGACGAGGCCGGCTGGAAGCCCGGTGCCGACGGTATCCGCAAGCGCGACGGCGTGCGCGCCGCGTTCGACCTGTGGTATTCCTCGGATGACTCGGTTCGCCAGGCGACGGCCCACGAAGTGGCCAATCAGCTCGCCGAGCTCGGTATCGAGGTGAAGCCGCAGGGCGGTAGCTGGGACGAGATCTACCCGCATCAGTTCGAGCAGCCGGTCCTGTGGGGCTGGGGTTCCAACGCGCCCGTCGAGGTGTACGAGCTCAACTACTCCACCGGCTGGGGTAATTACAGCTGCCGCGAGAGTGCGGTCACCGATGCGTACCTCGACCAGGCGCTCGCTCAAACTGACGTCGAGGCCTCCTATGAGTATTGGAAGAAGGCCATGTGGGACGGGACGGAGGGCCCCGCTCCGCAGGGAGATGCCTCCTGGGCTTGGCTCGCTAACGTCGACCACCTGTATTTCAAGCGCGTGGGTCTCGTGGCTCCGCAGGGCAAGGCGCAGCCGCATGGGCATGGCTGGTCCCTGCTGAACAACGTTGCGTCCTGGACCTGGAAATAGCGATGGCGCGATTCGCCGCGAGGGAGGCCGTCCGATTTGCCCTGCTGATGTTCGCTGTCAGCTTTGCCACGTTCACACTCGTGGCCCTGTCACCCATCGACCCGCTTCAGGCTAATGTGGGACAGCAGGCCCTGTTGGGCATGAGCGAGGCGAAACGCGCTCAGCTTGCGGCGCACTGGGACGCGGGCGTTCCGTTGCTGGAACGCTACGGCACATGGCTCGTGGATGCCCTGCATGGCGATTGGGGCACGAGTCTTCGCTTCAACGCGCCCGTGCCCGCAGTGGTGGGGGAGCGGTTTGTGAGTTCTGCCGCACTCATGCTCGCCGCCTGGGCGCTTTCGGGCATTCTGGGCGTGGTGCTCGGCATGGCGGCCGGAGCTTCGAAGGGCTCTCGCGTCGATCGCGTGATCCGTTGGACGTGTCTGGCGCTGAGCTCGACTCCGGCGTTTTGGGTCGCGATTGTGGCCCTGATGGTGTTCTCCGTGTGGCTCGGATGGTTCCCCTTGGGCTTTTCGATGCCCATCGGTGCCGATCAGGCTACGGTTTCGTTCGCCGTTCGCGTTCATCACCTCGCGTTGCCCGCGCTCGTGCTCGCGCTGACCGGAGCCCCCGGCATCGCACTGCATACGCGCGAGAAGGCGATCGAGGTCATGGAAAGCGATTACGTGCGCCTTGCGCGCGCACGCGGGGAGTCTATGCGATTCATCGCGTTGCGACACGGATTGCGCAATATCGTTCTGCCGGCGCTCACGCTGCAGCTATCCTCGATTGGCGAGCTCGTTGGCGGTACGGTTTTGGTCGAGCAGGTGTTTTCCTATCCCGGGTTGGGGCAGGCGGCCGTCACGGCGGGTTTGGGCGGCGACGCCCCGCTGCTCGTGGGCATCGCGCTCTTCTGTGCGGTCCTCGTGTTCGCCGGCAATCTCCTTGCCGATGTGCTTGCGCGTGCCGTCGATCCCCGCGTCGGGCGGGAGGTCGGCCATGCGGAGTGATGGCAACGTGCTGCACGCTTCGGGGGCCCGGCACGATGCGCGCGAGTCGGGGGCCCGGGATGTGCTGCATGCCCCGCGGGCGCGGAGCGACAATCGTACGCGCCTCCTGCGCGCCGGTTTGTTCGGCCTTGTCGTGCTCGCCTGCGTTATGGTTTGCGGCAGATTGGTCCATGACGTCGCGCAGGTCGCCGATTTTTCGCAGAAGATGCTTCCGCCCTCTTTCGAGCACCCCTTCGGCACGGATCAGCTTGGTCGGGATATGCTCGCACGCGCCGTCGCCGGTCTTGCGACCTCGCTTTCGATCGGTCTCGTGGCGGCGGTAGCGTCCACGGTCATCGCGCTGTTGCTGTCGGTCGCCGCTGCGATCGGTGGCCCGCGCGTCGACGCGCTTGTTGCGGGCTTGATCGACCTCATGTCCTCCGTGCCGCATCTCGTGCTACTCATCCTCATCAGCTGCGTCGCGGGGCGCGGGCTCGCGGGGGTGACGATCGGCATGGCGCTCACGCATTGGCCCGGCCTTGCCCGCGTTCTACGTGCCGAGATGCGTTCCGTCCTTGCGCGCCCCTATATTGCGCAGAGCCGCTCTCTCGGTGTCGGCGCGTGCCGTATCGCGGTGGAGCATTTGCTTCCCGCCGTTGTACCTCAGGTGCTTGTCGGTGCGATTTTGGCGCTACCCCATGCGGTGCTGCACGAGTCGTCTATCACGTTCCTCGGCTTTGGCTTGTCCCCCGATGAGCCGGCGCTCGGCGTGATTCTGGCCGAGGCGATGGGGTATCTCACCGCCGGTGCCTGGTGGCTCGCGCTGTATCCCGGTGCGGTGCTCGCCCTGAGCGTGACGCTGTTCGCGCATGTGGGCGAGCTTGCCCGTTCGGTGCTCGACCCGCGTTCGATGCAGGAATAGGGGGCGCCGTGGACGAGATCAAGCACGGCCCGCATGGGGCCGCAGAATACCATCACCACCATACGCATGCCGCGGACTCCCGGCACGTGGGGTCGCATCACTTGCTGACGGTGGAACATTTGACGGTTGCATATCGAATGTACGACCCGCGGGCGCGCTTTTGGCGTCCTCGCCGGGCGTATCACGACGTTTTGCGTGATCTGACGCTCTCGGTGCATGAGGGCGAGATACTGGCCCTTGTCGGGACGAGCGGCTCGGGTAAGTCGGTTTTGGCCGACGCCCTCATGGGCCTATTTGATGCAAACGCGGTTGCGAGCGGCGAGATGTGGTTCGACGGGCGCCGCGTCGCCCCGGGAGATCTCGGCAGCTTGCGGGGGCATGGGATCTCGCTGGTCCCCCAGGGGGTCTCCTCTCTCGACCCATCGATGCGCGTTGGCGAGCAGGTGCGTGGTGAGGCCCGAGGGGCCGACCGTCGCGCGCGGAAGGAAGATGCCCGCCGCCGTATGGCCCGTCAGCGGGAGCTCTTCGAGGCATATGGGCTTGCGCCGGTGGTCGAGCGGATGTACCCGCACGAACTGTCTGGCGGCATGGCGCGCCGCGTGCTGCTCATGTGCGCGCTCATGGAGGAGCCGAGGTTGCTCATCGCAGATGAGCCGACTCCGGGCATGGATGATGAGTCCGCAGCCGTGGCCGCGCGCGATCTTCGGGCCTTCGCCCAAGACGGTGGTGGCGTGCTGCTCATCACGCATGACCTCGATTTCGCGCTGAGCGTCGCCGATCGATTGGCGGTGTTTCGCGAGGGGACTGTCGTGGAGGAGACATCCGTTGCGGCGTTCAGGCGCGCAGAGGCGCTCAGGGACCCGTATGCGCGTGAATTGAGTCGTGCTTGGATCAGGCTCCACGAGGACAATAATTGGGTCTCTGGGGCGCTCGGAGACGCTTATGGCAAGCAGGATGGTGACGGGTCGGTGCTCGTCGCTCGAGACCTTGCTTTTGCCCGTCGGAATGGTGACGCTGTGTTCGCGGGGGTCGACGTGGACCTTGCGCCCGGTGCCCGCTTGGCGCTGCGCGGTGCATCTGGCGCCGGCAAGTCGACGCTTTGCCGCGTCCTGGCCGGCCAGCTCATGCCGAGCGAGGGCGCTGTGCTGGTGGATGGCGAGCCCATCGGCGATGGATGGGGGCTTCGTGCGGGTCGGCGGTTCCGCGTGGATCGACCGCTTCAGGTTGATCGGCCGTTCCGGATAGATCGTCCGTTCAAAGAGGGCCGATCGCGCCGAACGGGTTGCGCGTGCCCGGTGCAGCTTGTCTCGCAGCACCCAGAGGAAGCGTTCGATCCCGCATTGAGCTTGCGCGCGTCTCTTGCCGAGGCGGGGGATGTGGACGGGCCGAGGGCCGGTCACTTGATGCGCATCTTCTCGGTGGAGGGGGAGTGGCTGAGCCGGCGGCCCCATGAAGTCTCGGGAGGCCAGCTGATGCGCGTCGCGTTGGTCCGCGCCCTCATGGCGTCTCCGCGCGTGCTCATTTGCGATGAGTCGACTGCCTCGCTCGATTTGCTTTCCCAGGAGGAGATCTGGCGTGCAGTGGTTGACTGTCAGGAGTCTGAGGGGTTTGGGTTGATCGTGGTCTCACATGACTCTTCGCTGGTGGAGCGCCTGGCAACTGAGGAAGCGTGGCTTGAAAATGGACACCTCGTTCGCAATTCGTCCACAAATTAAAATTTCTCAAATTGGGGCTTGCGTAGACCGAATCGTTTCCGTATAGTATTTCCTCGCGTTGAGGCATGACGCACATCACTTTGGGATGTCGTCTAATGGCAGGACAGCGGATTCTGGTTCCGTCAATGGGGGTTCGACTCCCTCCATCCCAGCCATTGTGTGTTGTGTTTTGTCGCTTTTGGCCCGTTCGTCTAGCGGTTCAGGACGCCGCCCTCTCAAGGCGGAGATCACCGGTTCGAATCCGGTACGGGCTACCAAGAGTTTCCGAGGCACTCCGAGCCTCATTACATATGGCCCGTTCGTCTAGCGGTTCAGGACGCCGCCCTCTCAAGGCGGAGATCACCGGTTCGAATCCGGTACGGGCTACCAAGAGTTATCCCCGGGTTTCGAATCCGGGGTTTTCTTTGTATATGGGTGCATCTCCCGGTGCCTAGCTGTCCTCCCGTTGCCACCCTTCTCGGCTCGTACTTTGAAATTGCCTATGGTCATCAGCCGTTTGACGAGGTTGAACGTAACTAATTCATAGTCAATTTGCGTGTCGCCAAAGGTATTCGGCGCTTTGCTAAGATACGCCGTTGCAATTACGGCACAAAAGGCCGAGCCCCCTGCGAGAGGGGGCTCGGCGGTGGGTCGGACGGCGAATCGAGCGACTGACTTCCAAAGGGTTTTAGAGGCCTGGGCCGGATGCTTCTTTGGCGGCCTGGGCTGGATGCCGTTACTGGTACCTCAGGCATTCGACGGGGTCGAGCTTGGCGGCGCGACGGGCGGGATAGTACCCAAAGATCAGGCCGATGAGCATCGAGATGCCCACCGCAATCGCTATGGCTGCGGGCTCGATGGCCGGCGTGAGCGTGGCGCCCGCTCCGCCCATGCCCGTCATGGACCCCATGTCCAGGCCAAACGCACCAGCGGCAAATGCAAGGCCCCAGGCGATGGCATAACCCGCGATGGTTCCTATGATGCCGCCCGTCACGCAGAGCGCCGCACTTTCAGTGAGGAATTGCAGCGTGATGTCGCGCCCGCGTGCGCCCAGTGCACGGCGCACGCCGATCTCGCGGATGCGCTCCGTGACGTTGGTGAGCATCATGTTCATGATGCCGATACCACCGACGAGCAGGGAGATTCCCGCCACGGAGCCCATGATCAGCTGGAAGGACATCATGAAGGTGTCGAGCTGGTCGATGGAGGACTTCATGGAGTAGACCCAGATCATATCTTCGCGGCTCTCGTCGGGGATGCTTTTGATCTTGGCGAGCTGCTCGATGGTCTGCTCCTGCACGGACTCGATGTCCGCGCCCTCGCGGGCGAGACCTACGACGCTCGTTAGATAATCCCAACCATCGCTGAAATCCTGGCTCACCGTATCCGCAGGCAGGTAGACATTGCAGTAGTCCGTTCCGGTCATGCCGTCATCGAGCACGCCGATGACGGTGTAGCTCTTGCCTCGCAGTTGAATGGATTTGCCAACGGCCTCCGCGCCCGGGCTGCCGAAGAACGCCTCGATGCCGTTGCGGCCGATGAGCGCCATGCGGGATCGCGCCTCGGCTTCCGCTGCTGTGTAGATGCGGCCCTCGGCGAGCTTGGCGGTCGCCCCTGTCATCTCGAGAAATGAGGGGTTGGCGCCGGTGATGCCGCAGTTGATCGTTTTGTCGCCCATGCGAACCTCGGCATAGCTGCCGCGCGTGCCTTCGATGGCCTCATAGTCGGGTATGAGGCGTGCCAGGTCTTCGACGTCTTCCTCAGAGAGCGGCTCGCCGCAGCTGATATGGACGATGCGCGCGGCATTGAGGCCCATGCCGCTGATGAGGCCGTTGCGCACGCCGCCGATGAGCGACGTCATGGCAATGACCGCGGCGATGCCGATTACGATGCCGAGGATGGTGAGGAGGCTGCGGCCCTTGTTGGCCTCAAGCGACCTGAATGCCTCGCGGCAGAGGTCTGCAAAGCTCATAGGACACCTCCCGGGTTCATGGGTGATGATTGGCTGCCGCTTGCTGCAGAGGACGTGGTCGCCGCGATGTCGGTGGACGCTGCGCGAACGACGCCAGTGGTGGCTGCTGCGGGGACATAGGCCCCTTCGTACACGCGGCCATCGCGAATCTGGATAGCGCGGTCGGCTTCGGCAGCGACGCTCGCGTCGTGCGTGATGAGCACGATGGTCTTGCCGGCGCGCTTGAGGGCGTGGAACGTGTCCATGACCTGGCGCCCCGTTACGGAGTCGAGGTTGCCGGTGGGCTCATCGGCCAGGATGATGGCGGGGTCGTTCACAAGGGCGCGCGCGATGGCGACGCGCTGCATCTGACCGCCCGAGAGCTCGTTCGTGCGATGGTCGTAGTGGTCGACGGGAAGGCCCACCGAACGCAGAGCGTGGACGGCGCGCATCTCGCGTTCGCGTCGGGGAACATCGGTGTAGACGAGGGGCAGCATGACGTTGTCAAGCACGCTCATGCGTGGGAGCAGATTGAAGCTCTGGAAGACGAAGCCGATGCGCAGGGCGCGAACTTCGGCGAGCTCGTCATCGGTGAGTTCCGCCACGTTCAGGCCCTCGAGCAGATAGGTGCCCGACGTGGGGGTGTCCAGGCATCCGAGGATGTTCATGAGCGTGGATTTGCCAGAGCCTGAGGGACCGGTGATCGCCACGAATTCTCCGGGGTTCACGGTGAGTGACACGTCGTGGAGGATGTGCGCCAGCCCGGCCTCGCTCTCAAAGATACGGTGGATATGTCGAATATCGATTACCGGGCGGGAGCTGGTGCCTGTTGCGAGGGTTGCCATGGATGCGAATGGGGCCACGGGTGCGGTCGACGTGAGGCTCGCGGGCGCCGCGCCGGTATCGGGCGTCGCCGGTGTGCCACGTGGGATCGTCAAGGGGCTCTCTACCATTTAGCGCACCTCCATGCCGCCGCCGGATGCGCCGCCATCCATCATCTCGTCCTCCGGCATGGCGCCGCCCGCGATCACGAGTACGTCGCTATCGGAGAGAGGGGATTCGGGCATGTCGGAATTCTGGTCGGCGGGTGCGTCGGCGGGCTTGCCGACCACGGCGTAGTCGTCGTTCTTGGCTACGACCCGCACGTCCAGGCGCTCCGTGGCGTGCGTCTCGGAATCGGTCTCGAGGTTCACATAGTAGGTCTCGCCGTCATCGGTGAGCAGGGCGGTCATGGGCACCATCACGACGTTCTCGAGCTTCTGCGTGGTGAGGGACACCTCGGCGGTCATGCCGGGCTTGAGGCGCGGGTCGGGCGCGTCGATCATGATGTCGACGGCGAAGGTGGGGGAGCCGCCCATGCCGTCGTAGGACATCTGGGCGCCGTCACCGCTTGCGATGGAGGCGATGCCCGTCACGCGTCCGGTCATGGAGAGGTCGGGGAAGGCAGGGCAGGAGATGGTCGCGGTCTGGTCGACAGCCACGCTCGCGATGTCCTCCTCCTCAACCTGGATGGTGACCTTCATCTTGGAGAGGTCGGCGATCTGCATGAGCGGGCCGTTCGTCCCCGCGCCGCCCAAGCTCTCGCCGAGATCGGCGCCCACCTGCGCGTTCATGGCCACGATGGAGCCCGCGGCAGGGGCCTTTACGGTGCGCAGGGCGGCCTTTGCGGCGGCGTCGTTGTAGGCGGCCTGTGCGGATTCAACTGCGACTTGGGCGGCGTTCACCGCTTGCTGCGCACCGGCGACGTCTCCCGCGGGGCCGGCCATGGGATCGGCGGTGGGCTGGGAGGCGAGTTGCTTTGCCTCGGCGAGCGCCTGCTGTGCGGCCGCGAGGTCGGCACGGGCCTGGCGCAGCGCGCGATCGGCCTCTGCCACGGCGCGGTCGAGCTCGGGGTTCTTGATGGTCATGAGGACGTCGCCCTCTTTGACCGTCTGGCCGGCAACGACGTTGACGCTCTCGATTTGGCCGCCCACCTCGGGTGTGATGACGGTGGCGGAGAGTGGCTGCAACGTTCCCTTGGCGTCGACGATAGTCTCGAAATCTCCCTGGACGGCAAAATCAGTGACGGCCTCCATCATCTGCTCGGGCTCTTTGCCCAGGATGTTGATGGCAATGGCCCCGCCGCCGATGACGACGGCCGCCACGCCGATCACGATGCCGCGGCGCACGAGCTTCTTGCGGCGGCGCTCGGCGCGCTTCGCCTTGAGGGCGGCGTATGCCTCGGCGTCGGAACCCTCAAGTGGGGTGTGGCCGTCGGTCCCGGCGTTGGATTCCGTGTTCGTCGCGTCGCCTTGGATGGTGGGGATGACTTCGGGAACGCGAAGCACCTTCGTCTCTTGCGGCTCGTCGCCGAGCGTGCTCAGGAACTCGTCCATCGGGTCGTTCTCACGGTTGGTATCGGACATGGGTCTTCCTTTCGGTGGGATGGACCTGATTTGAGGTTGCCACCTCAATTGGGGGACTGTCCCTCAATTGAGGTGAGTCGGATGGCGCCTAGATCGCGTCTTCGCGCAGGGTTTGCACGATGGAGCCGCTGGAGGACTTGCGAAGAGCATACGCGGTCGAGACGGCGAGCACGGCGATCACCACGCCGACGGCGGCGATGACCCAGCCGAACGGCACCACGAAGCCGAGGCCCTCGAAGCTCATCATCATCGCCTGGTAAATGAAGAAGGTGACGACGGCGCCGAGTGCCAGGCCGATGGCTAACCCCCTCCAGGCGTATGAGAAGCACTCGAGCGCGATCATGCGCCAGAACGCACGCTGTCCCATGCCGATGCTCTTGAGCATGGCGAACTCGCGACGGCGCAGGATGATCGAGTTCGTGAGCGTGTTGAACACGTTTGCGACGGCGATCGCACCGGTGATGAGGATGAAGCAGTTGATGAACAGCTGCACGGTCTCGCCTATGAGCCGCTCGGCGCGCGCGTTCTCAGCGTTGTTCGACAGATATGTGCGGTACCACTTGCTGCCGGTGATCTTGTCGGCGATGATCTCGTTCATGCCGATTTCGGCGGCGCGTGCGTCTTCGGCGCCGAAGGATAGATACGCGTACATCGTGTTGCCGTATGTGCCCTCCTCGCTGTGGAAGGCGAATGGCGTGGCGAGGCTGCTCACATCCTTGTCATCGATGATGCCCTCGGAGCTCGCGGCGAGTGTGGGCAGCGCGCTCACGGGGAGGACGAGCGTCGGCCAGATGGATGCATATGCTTTGATGGGCGAGGGGAATGTCTTCACAATCGCCCCGACGGGCAGTTCGTACGAGTCCAGGAGCACCTCGTCGAGCGGACGCGCGACCTTGTCGTAGATGGGCTCGCCGTTCTCGTCGAATCGGGCTTCGTCCCCCTCTCCGTATCCCTCATATCGGGCGACGGGCTCCCCGTCATCGACGCCCGCCTCGACGAACATGGCGTTGTCGACGGATGCGATGTTGGTGAGGAGGTTCGCGGTGCCCGTGGAGGAGAACAGGTCGCGTACTGAATAGCGCTTCCCGTCGTTGGACTGGGTTCCGTTGAGCGCCACGGCGACAGGGTTCTTTGGGTCCCCGAAGCGCTTGCGGTCGAGGCCGTTCTCCTCAAGGATCTGATTCCACGATGCGTCATCGAGGAACAGGACGGAGGCGGGGGCGTAGACGGTGCCGTCGTCGGTCATGCCTCGGTCGGGCATATCGTAGTGCTCGCTTTGGCTTGAGAGCTCGCCGTAATCGATCATGCCGGGTTCGAAGCTCGCGCAGAGGGACGTGAGGAGCATGTACCCCTCTCCGGTCGCCCCATCGACTGTCGCGAGCGCCCGATATGCGTCTTCGATCTCCTTCAGCCCGTCGGATGTCGTCTCGTCGAGCTCCAGCCGCCTGTTGAGCGAGACCTCGATGTCGCTGCCGCCGTTGTCGACGACCTGCGTGAGATAGTTCAGGTAATGCGAGATGCCGCCCGAGATGATGATGAGCGCGACCGATACGGCCAGGGAGGCGACGGCCACACGTCCCTTCGCGCTAGCGCGCGTGAGGTTGCGGTGGGCGAGGAGGCCGGGCACACCCGCAGTGCGCAGGCGCAGGTTGTCAAAGACGCGCCCGAAGGACGTGCCGCGGGCTCCCGCGCGGCGGTTTTTCCGCATCTCCCGGCGCTCGCGTCGAGAGATGCGCACGTCGCGGCTTCCGCGGATGGCGTCCACGGCCGAGATGCGGCTCGCGCGCCAGGCGGGGATCGTAGCGCTGATGAAGACGGTGATGATGGCGAGCAAAGCCGACAGGGCGAGCACTGCGGGATTGATGGCGATCGTGCTGAAGCCGGTCTTCGCGAACGCCTCCTGGTCGATGAGCATCCCGATGCCCTCGCCGGCGAAGGTGAACACGGCGAAGGTCCCCGCAAGGCCAACCAAGAGGCCGATGGGAATTCCGATGATTGCGAGCATGCTCGCCTCGGCGTATACGGTGCGACGCAACTGTCGCTTGCTGGCACCGAGCGAGGAGAGCAAGCCGAATTGGCGGGTGCGCTCGGAGACGGCGATGGCGAACGAGTTGTATATGAGGGATATGGAGGCGCCGATGACGACGGCAGAGAGAATGAAGGCGAGTGTGTAAAGGGTTCCCCAGATGGAGCGGTCATCGGTCATGCCCTGATACCGCATGAGGGAATCATGCGAATATGCCCCGGTCTGGCCCTCCATGTTCTCGATGTCGTCTCGGTTGCCGCCACCGTTGAAGATGGCGTGGGGGTTGCCGGTATAGTCTTCGATGAGCCCATCGATTTCGGTGCGGCTCTTCAGGTTCGTGGTGAGGTAGATGCTCGTGGTGCGCACAGGGACATCGGGAGAAGAGACAAACCCGAGGTAGCCGGGCCCCGTTCGTCCCCACACGTCATCCTTCCTGATTCCCTCTGGGGCATAGAAGCCAACTACCTTGTAGGATTTCACCTCGCCGGGGTTAGCGAGGTACTCGCTGATGACATCGCCCGCTTCGCTTTCCGTTGTGTACAGGGACTCGTCGTACAGGCAGGGCGCCTCCTGGCCAGACTCGGCGTCGACAAAGGTTCGCTCGCCAAGTGCGAGGTCGATGACGCTGCCGATTTCCAGGCCCCCGTCCCATGCCGCGCGCGGGACGTCGTCGTCCCTGCCGGTCGTGGGAAGGTTATCGTAGAGCCAGCTGCCGTTCTCGACGGTCAGGCCCTTGAGATTGTGGGTGAGCACGATCTCGTCGGGCGCCTGGGGGGCACGCCCTTCGGCGATGTGGGGGAGAGGCTTGAGGCCTTTCACCTTGTCGGCCGTGGGCCATTCCTGGACGCTGAGGTAGCGTCCCCAATACCCCTCGAAGCTCTTCGGCATGATCGCATCGCCGTAGGAGATGCGATCATAGCTGCGCGTGACGCGAGGATCGGCGTGCACGACATCGATTTCATCCTCGGGTACGTTCACGAGTTCGACTTGCCATGCGCCCTCGGTCACGATCTCGGCCTTGAGTAGGCCCTCGTAGAGCGTGGCCACACTCGTGAAGATCGCGGTGATGAGCGCGCAGGAGAGCGCGATGCCGATGATGGACACGATGGTGCGCGAGCGATTGAGCTTGAGGGAGCGTGCGGCAAAGCGCCAGAACACGCCCCTGCGGGGGAGGGCGCCCTGTGCGGCGTTTGCGCCTGCAGACGTGGTGGTGCGGGTGTCCTCGGCCATCTTATGCCCTCCGCTCGTCGCGGACGATGCGCCCGTCCTCAATGGCGATCACGCGGTCGGCCATGAGGGCGACGTCCTCGTCGTGTGTGATGACGATGAGGGTCTGCTTGAACTTCTTATTGGATGTGCGCAGCAGGCTCATGATCTCCGCGGAGTTCTTGGAGTCGAGGTTGCCGGTGGGCTCGTCGGCGAGTACGACCGAGGGGGCGTTCATGAGCGCGCGGCCGATGGCGACGCGCTGCTGCTGGCCGCCGGAGAGCTGATTGGGCAGGCAGTGCTCGCGGCCTGTGAGGCCGAGGGCGCGCACAAGAGCCGATAGGCGCTGCTCGTTGACGGAGCGTCCGTCCATCAGGACCGGCAGGGTCATGTTCTCCACCACGTCGAGGACGGGGATGAGGTTGTAGAACTGGTAGATGAGGCCCACCTCGCGGCGGCGGAACACGGCGAGCTGCTCGTCGTTGCGGGCGAAGATGTCCTGCCCCTGCAGCTTGACGGTGCCCGACGTGGGGCGGTCGACACCACCCATGAGATGCATAAGGGTCGATTTGCCCGATCCCGAGCTGCCGATGATGGCGATGAATTCGCCGGCCTCGACGGTGAAGCTCACGTCGTTCAGCGCGGTTACCGCCGTGTCGCCCGTGCCGTACACGCGCGTGAGATGTTCGATGCTGAGGATATTCATGGCCGTCCTTTCGCCAGCTAGATTCCTATCAACGATACTGGACGAATGACCTTGCCCTGCCATGACCGCAATGTGACAGATACGTCATGAAGGCTGCTCCATGGTTCCCGTGCGCCCGAGGGGCCGGCATATACGCTCCGGGGCGTGGTTCGCTTCGCTCACAAAAACGCCCCTACGGTATATGCCGGCCCCTCGGGCGGCTCGTTGTAACAAGGAGCTTTGGCCATGTTTGAGCTAATCGGCATGTCGAACAGGGGCTTCATATTGTCCATATGGGATGTCTGGCTGGATTGCATGTGTTGTCTGCATCCGTTCCATTATTTCATGGCAGTGAAGGGGCGGTGGGCGGGGCTATATACCGTAGGGGCGTTTTTGTGGAGCGAAGCGGAACCACGCCCCGGAGTGTATATAGCCCCGCCCACCGTTGCTGCTACACGACGGCCTTGAAGAACACCAGGTTGAAGGCCGCTCCGGTGACGCTGCCGTTCTCGTCGCGAAGGTTCTCGGCGGTGAGGGTGCCTCCCTGCGCCGTTACGAGGCTCTTGGAGAGGGCGAGCCCGATACCGACTCCGGCGGGGTTGACTTCGCTCGGCGCGGCGTTTGCATCGCGCGAACCGCGGTAGAAGCGCTCGAAGATGTGCGGGAGGTCGGATTCGGCAATGCCCGGTCCGGTGTCCTCGATGCGGATTCGACATGCCAGGACGTCTTCGGTGACATGCACGCTCACGCATCCTCCGGCCGGGGTGTGCTCCATGCAGTTTTTCAAGATATTCTCGAGGGCCTCGACGCTCCACGTGAGATCGCCCTCGTAGGAGGCTCCATCCTGCACGTCGGCGCTGAAGCGCACGTCTGCGATATCGAAGGCGATGGCAAGCGGCTCGAAGCTCTTGCGCACGAGTTCACGCGCGTCGACAGCTCCGCAAACGAGCTTGATCACGCCGGCGTCGATGCGGGCGAGTTTGAGCAGGGCGGCCACCAGGTCCTCAACGCGGGCCTGCAGCGTTTGGATGAGGCGCAGGCGGTCGACCAGATCTTCGGAATCGCCCCGCGCGGAAAGACGGTCGCGGATGAGCTCGGTGGAAATGGCGATCGAGGTGAGGGGCGTCTTGAGCTGATGGGAGATGTCGGCGAGTGCGTCTGAGAGCGCGAGCTTCTC
Source organism: Collinsella intestinalis (assembly GCF_902364775.2). Lineage (GTDB taxonomy): Bacteria > Actinomycetota > Coriobacteriia > Coriobacteriales > Coriobacteriaceae > Collinsella. The sequence goes on from NZ_CABJEU020000001.1 coordinate 777,078, forward strand.
CGCCTGCAGTTCGTCGACGGTGAGGTTGAGCCGCGCGATGACCTTGTCGATTTCGCTCGAGAGGATGGCGAGCTCGCCTTCGCTCATGTCGCGCAGGCGGATGTCGCGCTCGCCCGCCAGCACGCGGTCGAGGTTGGCTGCCATTTTTGCCAGGGCGCGGTAGCGCCGGCTCGTAAGGATCATGAAGATGACGGTGACGATCAGCCCGGTGACGAGCGTGCATATGGCGGCGAACAGGGCGGCGTTTGCGGCGGGGGCTTCCGATGCCACCATCGAAGCCGCCTCGTTGATGGAGGCGGTGACGATGTGCGCGCCGCCGAGAGCGTCGAGCATGATGGAGCGCGTGACCAGGTACGTGGCGACCGTCCCGAGCGCTGTGACGAGCAGGCATGCGATAAGTGCGCGTCGTACCTCGCGATTCCTCAACATGGACTATCCCTTCGCCTTGTAGCCAAGGCCGCGGACGGTTTGGATGAGCTCGGGTCGGCTCGGGTCGTCCTCGATCTTGTCGCGGAGTCGCTTGATGTAGACGGAGAGCGTGTTCTCCTCGATGTAGGTGCCCGCGCTGTCCCACAGGGCGTCGCGGATCATATCGCGCGAGACGAGCTTGCCGGGATTCGTGGCAAATAGCAGCAGCAAGCGGTACTCGAGCGCCGAGAGCGTGAGCTCGACGCCCTTGCGCTCGACGTAGGCGCGATCGGTGTCGATGCGGATATCGCCGAGGCTGACGATGCGCCTGCTCGGCTGCGAGCGGCGGATGGTCGCGGCGATGCGGGCGAGCAGCTCGCGCGGCCGGAAGGGCTTGGCAACGTAGTCGTCTGCACCCATCGTGAGGCCCGTCACGGTGTTGAATTCGTCATCCGAGGCGGTGAGGAAGATGACCGGCGTGTCCGGCGAAGTTTCCTTCACGGCGGCGCACACCGCGAAGCCGTTTCCCTCGCGCAGGGTGACGTCGAGCAGTACGAGCTGATAAGTGCCGGCGGATCCCGCGCCCGTGGCGAGCTCGATGGCGCGCGCCTGGGTGTCGGCGGTGTCGACGCTGTAGCCCGAGCTCGTGAGGAGTTCGGTGAGGGCGTCGACGATGAGCGGATCGTCCTCGACGAGCAGGATGCGGGTGGTCATATGTGCCTCCAGATGGGGTTTCGCCTTGCATGCCAGCGCGTGCGGCGCGGGGGTGCGGGGGTGTGCACGGCTAGTTGTGGACGATCACGCAATCGCCCTTGGAGATGATGTCGAATAGCGCTGCAGCGCGGTCGGGGGGCAGGTTGACGCAGCCGTGGCTTCCCGTCCAGGTGTATGCCTTGGGATTCGAAAAGCTTGCGGCGGACTGCCAGGTGGCGTCGTGCATGCCGATGGCGTTGCCCACGAACGGCATCCAGTAGGCGACCGGGGTCTTGTAGTCGGGCTCGCCGTCCTCGTCTTCGTCGAGGCCGATGAGGGTCGAGTTGCGCGTCTTGGTATTCAGGCTGAAGACGCCCGTTGGGGTTGCATTTCCGGTGTTCGGGTTGCCCGTGATGCAGCCGCTCTCCCAAACGAGGTTGCCCGCTGCGTCGTAGTAGCGCGCGTGCTGCTCGGTCAGGTCGATGTCGCAATAGGCGCCCCAATCGGGCTTGCCCATGCCGCTCCAGGTCGCGGCGGAGCGCTTGAGTGGAATCTCGATATCGCCGACCTGCTTGTTGGATACGGCGTCTTGGAGCAATTGCACGAGTTTCGCCTCATCGCTCATCCAGCCATAGGTGCCGCCGCTCACGGTGACGGTTTTGCCGTCGGGGCGGGTGTAGGTCCTCTCGCTGCCCACGGTGTCGATGTGCGTCTTGGCGAGCTCGCGCACCCATTGACCCACGGGTTCTGTGCTGAGTGTTGGGTTCAGCGCATCGTCGAAGGTGATCCACTGGGCGAGTTGCATGCCGTCGAGCGTGGAGACGACGGAGCCTCCCATCTTGAGGTTGACGTTCGTTCCAATGAGTTCGTTGGCACGGTCGATCGCATTTTGAAGTTCCTGCTCCGTGGCGCCGCCGGCAAGGGGAGTGAAGCTGCGCTCGGTCAGTTCGACGCGCGCGGCGAGGGTCGACACGGCCACAAGAGCCGCGCGATCGATGGCGTCCTTATCCAGCTTACGGTTGGAGAGGGCCTTTGAGAGGGTGAATGAACCGGCCTCGGAATCGAAAGCGCCGGCCGCATCGAAGGTTCCCACGCGCGTTGCGTTGAACTCATCGATCGCCGCGTCGAGGCTGGCCAGGAAGGCATCGCGATCGAATGTCTTGGGCAGTTCGATCTTGTCGAGCTCCGGTAGTTTGCCGGATTGCGCGTTGGCCGATGTCGCGTTCGCGGGTTTTTGGGGAGAGGCCATGAGGGCTCGAGCCAGTCGCGCGGGCCATAGTGCGGGCTCGTTATGGGCCATGACGTTGTCGACCGCACGGGCGGCGTCGATCACCTCATTTGCGTTTTCGGCCTCGTAGGTCCAGGCAAAGCCGTCGCCAGAAACCTCGAGGGCGTAGTCCTCGGCGGCATCGCGCACGCGGGCGACCGAGCTGTCCCGGTCAAGCCAAGAGAGGTCGGCCCCCGCGACCTTGGTGTTTGGGTAGCACGTACGAGAGAACACGAAGACGCCGCCGCCATAGATGGCAACGAGCAGGCAGCAGAGGACGCCGAGCGCCGCTGCGCCCTTGTGACTGCGGGGGCTCTTGTCGCCATGCTTCTTTGCCGGCTCCTTGGCGTGGTTGGGAGCGTTGTGGGCGGCGTGGGATGACGCTCCGCGCTTTGCCCCGCTGGTCCCCGCCGTCCGACCACCGATGGGCAGGGGGGCGGTGACGTGTGCACTGTTGTTATACGACTGACTTGTTGGCGCGTTCGGCATCTCCGGCATATGCTGCTCTTTCACAGGTAAATCGGCGTTTCGCCATTATAGCGCGCCGTGCGGACGCGCTGCCGCCCGTGACAGATGTGTCATGTCTCAATGGGGGACAGGCACAAATTGAGGCCTTTTCGGCGAAACGCCTCAGGCCTCAAGGTGCGTCTCAATTTGTGCCTGTCCCCATTTGAGGCGTGTCCTCGATTGAGGCACGCTAGGAGCACATGCCGCAACGCGCGCAGGCGGATAGGGCGCTGGGGGCGGTGGCGATGCCTCCCTTTGCCGTTTCGCGCAGGGTCGCGGGAAGCGCATGCCCTACCTGCAACATGACGGCGGCCATCTCGTCGAAGGGAACGAGCGACCGCACTCCAGACAAAGCGAGCTGGGCACCCGTGAACGCCGCGGCAACACCTTGGGCGTTGCGAGCCTGGCAGGGGACCTCCACAAGGCCGCCCACCGGGTCGCATACCAGGCCGAGCATGTTTGAGATGGTTATGGTGGCGGCGTCGAGCGCCTGCTCGGGCGTGCCGCCGTGCATCTGCACGAGCGCGGCTGCGGCCATGGCGGCGGCGGAGCCGACCTCGGCTTGGCAACCGCCCTCGGCGCCGGCGACGCATGCGGTTGTGGAGAGGATGAGGCCCACGGCAGCGGCGCAGTAAAGCGCCTCGGCGATCATCTCATTGATCTCATCCCTGTTCTGGGCGAGCAAGGGCGCCACGGCGAGGACGCAGCCGGGGACGACGCCGGCGGAGCCCGCGGTAGGTGCCGCGACGATGACGCCCATGGTGGCGGAGCGCTCGAGGACGGCCATGGCGCGTGCCGCCGCCTCGGTGAGCGTGTCGCCCAAAAGGCTCGGTGCATACGCCGCGCTATTGTGGTCCACTCTCTGCGCCTCGCCATTGAGGAAGCCACCGAGGGAGCGTTGCGGCTGGGCGAGTGTGGCGGTGGTCTCGTCACGCATGACCTCGATCACGCGGCGCATATTCGCGGCGGCGCGTTCGGCACCGACCATCCGCTCCTCGCGCACGCGCATGACCCCGCCAATACTCAGGTCAAGCTCATGGCAGGCGGCCAGTAGCTGCTCGGCGTCGTCGAAGAGATCGGGGACCGAGATTCCGGGTCCGAGCGCGGTCACCGATCCGGGCAGCTCGATGAAGGTGGCGTAGTTCACCAGGTCGAGTGCGCGGACGATGGGCAGCACGTCGCGCTGGGGGGCGCCATCGGTCTCGAAGACGGAATACGCCTGGCCGCCCGCCTCGGTGCGGTACGTGCGGCAAAAGGCGATGTTCATCTGCGCCTGGGCGAGCGCGCCGGTAAGCGATGCGAGCGCTCCGGGGGCGTCGCGGTGCGCGACGAAGAGCGTGGTGTAGAGGCCCGAGATCTCGACGTGCACGCCGTTGATGGCGCTGATGCGCATCTTTCCGCCGCCGAGGCTCTCGCCGCGGACGTCCGCCATGGAGCCGGTCTCGCTCTCGAGGTGGATGTCAACGGTGTTGGGGTGGATTGACGCGTCATCTCCGCCGATGACGAACTCATAGGCGAGTCCGCGCTCCTCCGCCAGGGTGAACGCGTCGCGGATGCGCTCGTCGTCCGTATCGAGCCCGAGCACGCCTGCAACGAGTGCGCGGTTGGTACCATGCCCTTTGTAGGTGTGGGCAAAGCTGTTCCACAGGGTGAAGGTGACGCGCACGATGCGCCCGTCGAGCAGCGATGCGGCGACCTGTGCGCAGCGCAGGGCCCCGGCGGTATGCGAGGACGAGGGTCCCACCATGATGGGGCCGAGCACCTCGAACGCGGAGGTGGTGGCAAACGATTGCGGCTTTGCGGGCATGTTGGGCTCCGTTCGAAGAGGCTCTATTCGTTTAAAGAGGCGCTGTTCGTTTACATGGTACCCACTCGTGTCACATGCGGGCCCATCACGAGGGGGTTCACCTGGCTGCCAGAGTCTCGTCGATCTTACGCCGGGCGCGCCAAAGGCAACCAAAGTCACACGATGGTCCCCTGAGGTGCAACCAAAGTCACAAATGGGCCCTCGGAACGTGACTTCGGTTATATCTCGGTGATAGTCCGGCGGGATTTCAACGCATGTTCAACACCGCGGCGTCCATGCCCGCCCGATGGTTTGGGTCAGATAAACGTTGGGCCGGCTCCCATTCCCCCTGAGCGATTTCTGGGCAGCGCGAAGCTGAGCGAGGGGGGGTGGGAGCCGGCCCGGTCAGGTCGACTAGAGCGCCATCGGACGGGCACGGTCGATGCGGGCGAGGCAGTCGTCGCGGCCGATGAGCGCCATGGTCTCGCCCAGCGGCGGGCTCACCATGTTGCCGCACTCGGCAACGCGCACGGCGCCGAAGACGAGGCGCTTCTTCACGTCGAGCGCCTCGGGCAGCGGCTCGAGGGCGGCGTCGATGTTCTCCGGCGTCCAGTCCGTCACGGCCTCGAGCGCGGTCTTTGCGGCGTCGAGCACGGCGCCAAGACCCTCTTTGGCAAGGCCCTTGGCCACGGACTTCTCGTCGTACTCGAGCGTCTCGGCGGTCTTGAAGACGGGTGCTGCAACGGCGGCGGCGTCGGCGGGCATCTTGGTGCGCGGGCGAACGATGGCGGCCAGGGCGTCGACCCAGGCCTCATCAGCCTCGAATCCCTCGTCGATCAGGCCGGCCTCGATGAGCTGGGGCAGCATGATCTCGTCGGCAAAGGTCTTGTCATCCATCGCGTTGATGTACTCGGCGTTCATCCAGTCGAGCTTCTTGGGGTCGAAGGTCGCCGGGTTCTTGGAGATGCGGTCCAGACTGAACTTGCTGGCGAGCACGTCGCGCGGGATGACCGTGGTCTCACCGTCGAGCGACCAGCCGAGCAGCGCCAGGTAGTTCACAAAGGCGTCGGACAGGAAGCCGGCATCGCGATACTCCTCCACGGAGGTGGCGCCGTGGCGCTTGGAGAGCTTCTTGCCGTCGGCGCCCAGGATCATGGAGATGTGGGCGAAGGTGGGCACCGGCGCGCCCATGGCCTCGTAGACCATGACCTGGCGAGGGGTGTTGGAGAGGTGGTCGTCGCCGCGGATGACGTGGGTGATGCCCATCAGTGCGTCGTCCACCACGGTGGCGAAGTTGTAGGTGGGGGTACCGTCGGAGCGGAAGATGACGAAGTCGTCGAGCTCCTTGGCGTCGAAGGTGACCTCACCATGGACGGCGTCGTTGATCACAACGTTGCCGCGGTTCTCGGGCACCTTGATGCGCAAAACGTAGGGCTCGCCGGCGTCGATGCGGGCCTGGGCCTCCTCCGGCGTGAGGTCGCGGCAACGGCGCTGGTAGCCCTGGAACGGGTCCTTGCGGGCCTGGGCGGCCTCGCGGTCGGCGGCCAGTTGCTCGGGCGTGCAGAAGCAGGGGTAGGCCTTGCCCTCGGCGAGCAGGCGCTCGGCGGTCTGCTTGTAGAGGTCGAGGCGCTCGGTCTGGGAGTAGGGGCCAAAATCGCCGCCGACCTCGGGGCCCTCGTCCCAGTCGAGGCCAAGCCAGCGCATGGCGCGCAGGATGATCTGGGTGTTCTCGTCGGTGGAGCGGGTCGGGTCGGTGTCGTCGATGCGCAGGATGAAGGTGCCGCCGTTGGCACGGGCGAAGGCCCAGTTGTAGATGGCGGTGCGGGCGCCGCCGATGTGCAGCTTGCCGGTGGGCGAGGGCGCAAAGCGGACGCGGACGGAATCGCTCATACTCATGCTCCTTGTGATTGCAAAAGGCATACGTTCAAACAGAGCCATTATAGCGTTCGCATGTTGTTCGCTTGACGATGCGCGCGAAAAGCGCATGCGCGGTACAATCTATCAGCTACATGCCCGGCGGAATGGTAACGGTCGCCGGGTTCAATCATGAAAGGGGCACCTATGCCAACTGAGAATCGTTCCACCACGGAACCGGCTCGCGCCACCGACTTCGGCGCAGATTCCTTCGTCTTCACCTCCGAGTCGGTTACCGAGGGCCATCCCGACAAGATCGCGGACCAGATCTCCGACGCCGTGCTCGACGCCATCCTGGCTAAGGAGGCCGAGCTCGAGACCAAGGGCTACGTGGCGCCCAACGGACAGCCCGCCAAGCTCGAGAACGTCCGCTGCGCCTGCGAGACCTTTGTCACCACCGGCACTGTGATCGTTGCCGGCGAGATTCGCACCGAGGCCTACATCGACGTTCAGAACATCGCACGCGAGGTCATCCGCCGCATCGGGTACGACCGCGCCAAGTTCGGCTTTGACTGCGACACCTGCGGCGTGCTCAACCTCATCCACGAGCAGAGCCCCGACATCGCGCAGGGTGTGGACGAGTCCTTCGACGCCCAGGCCGGCCGCACCACCGACCCGCTCGACCTTATCGGCGCGGGCGATCAGGGCATGATGTTCGGCTACGCGTCCAACGAGACGCCCACGCTCATGCCCATGCCGCATTACCTGTCCAGCCGCCTGGCCGAGCGCCTCGCCGCGGTGCGCCACGACGGCACGCTGCCGTACCTGCGCCCCGACGGCAAGACCCAGGTCACCGTGCGCTACGAGGGTGGCAAGCCCGTCGCCGTCGAGACCATCGTCATCTCCACGCAGCATTCGCCCGAGATCGAGGACATGGCCATCATCGAGGCCGACATGCGCGAGCATGTGATCGCGCCCGTCATGGAGGCCGCCGGTATCCCGTGGGAGGGCGCGGACCTCTACGTGAACCCCACCGGTCGCTTCGTGGTGGGTGGCCCCATGGGCGACACCGGCCTCACCGGCCGCAAGATCATCGTCGACACCTACGGCGGCATGGGTCGCCACGGCGGCGGCGCCTTCTCCGGCAAGGACTGCACCAAGGTGGACCGTTCCGCCGCGTATGCCGCCCGCTGGGTCGCCAAGAACGTGGTCGCCGCCGGCTTGGCCGAGCGCTGCGAGATCGAGCTCGCCTACGCCATCGGCGTGAGCTACCCGCTGTCCATCATGGTCGATACGTTCGGCACCGGCGTGGTCGACGAGGCCACGATCACCGAGGCCGTCAAGCGCGTGTTCGACCTGCGCCCGGGCGCGATCATCCGCGATCTGGACCTGCGTCGTCCCATCTATGAGAAGACGGCTGCCTACGGTCACTTTGGCCGTGAGGACGCCGACTTTACCTGGGAGCGCACCGACCGCGTGGCAGAGCTCCGCGCCGCCTGCGGGCTGGCCGAGTAGCCAATTTCGCATGAGGGGCCAAGATTCGCTCTTTCCCGAACTGAATACGGCTGATCAGGGGGCGTCTGCGCAAGCGGGCGCCCTTTGCCCCCTGGGAGGCGTCGCGCCCGAGGGAGGCGGGGCGCCGGTAGTGTCCGGACCCGTTTTAGGCTACGTCTCCGTGGTGATCGACATCCCGGCGCGGGCACTGTCCGAGCCCTTTGCGTATGGGGTGCCCCTCGTCCTGAATGAGGCCTGCCAGGTGGGCGCCACGGTTCTCGTTCCGTTTGGTCGGCGCGTCGAAGCGGGGTACGTTGTCGCGCGCTCCGAGTCGCTGGGAAAGCTCCCGGGTGCGGAGGGTCTCGAACCGTCCCGCACAAAGCCTGTGCGCGAGGTCGTTGCCGCCCCGGCGTTCTCTGCCGCCTCTGCCGAGCTCGCGTTTTGGATGAGCCGCGAATATGTGGCACCGCTTTCCGAGTGCCTGCGCCTGCTGCTGCCCCCGGGCGGTGCCGGCAAGGTCGTGCGGCGGGAAGATGGCTCGTATGTGTATGAACCGCCGACCGTCACGTCCGTTACCGTGCGTTGGGTGAGCCTCACCGAGGAGGGCCGCTCGTTCGAGCCCGCCGAGCGCGCGGTGCGCCAGCGCCAGCTCATCGATGCGCTTTCCTGCGGACCGGTCACCACGCGCGAACTCAATCTCATGAACGGCGACCTGTCCGCCACGATTCGCTCGCTCGAGAAGCGCGGCGTGGTGACGGTGGAGGAGCGCCGTAGTTGGCGCGGATGCGAGGGCTCCACCACGCTTTCCTCCGCGAACGCATCTGCTCCCAAAGAGCTCACTGCCGGACAGCAAAACGCCCTCTCCGCAATTGCGCGGGCGACCGAGGCCGCGTCCGGTGACGTGGTCCTGGTGGACGGTGTGACCGGCTCCGGCAAGACCGAGGTGTATCTGGCCGCCATCGAGCGCGTTCTGGCACGTGGTCGCTCGGCCTGCGTGCTCGTGCCCGAGATCTCGCTCACGGCTCAGACAGTGGGTCGATTCCGCTCGCGTTTCGGCGACGCGGTGGCGGTGTTCCACTCGCGCCTTTCCGCGGGTGAGCGTCTGGACCAGTGGGATATGGTGCGTTCGGGTGCGGCCCGCGTGGTGGTGGGCGCTCGTTCGGCGCTCTTCTGCCCGCTTGCCGACCTGGGCCTCATCGTCATCGACGAGGAGCATGAGCAGAGCTACAAACAAGGAAGCAGCCCGCGCTACCACGCTCGCGAGGTGGCTGCCAAGTTGGCGCAGCTCCATGGGTGCGCCCTGGTGCTGGGATCCGCCACGCCGTCGGCTGAGGCACTCGCCCGCTGTGAGGCCGGCTCGCACGGCGGCGCCCGTTGGACCCGGGTCGAGATGCCCGAGCGTCCAGGCACGGCGCGCCTGCCCGAGGTCATCGTGGCCGACCTGAGGCGCGAGTTCGCCTCCGGCAGCCGGTCGATTTTCTCGAAGCCCCTGCTCGATGCGCTCGACGAGGTGGTGGAGAGGCGCCAGAAGGCCGTGCTGCTCCATAATCGTCGAGGGTTCGCGAGTTTTCTCATGTGCCGGGAGTGCGGGTGCGTGCCCACGTGCAAGCACTGTTCCACGGCGCTCACCTACCATGAGCGCACTCACACGCTCGAGTGCCACACCTGCGGTTCCTCGTATCGCGTGCGGCCGTACCCCGAGTACGGCAGCGCCTGCCCCAAGTGCGGGAGCCGCTACCTCGCCAAAATGGGGCTGGGAACCCAGCAGGTCGAGGATGCCCTGCGAGCGCTGTTGCCCGAGGACGTGGCGGTGATTCGCATGGACGCCGATTCGACGCGCACCAAGGGCGCCCACCAAAAGCTGCTCGAGCAGTTCGACGCCGCCGAGTGCGCGGTGCTGCTCGGCACGCAGATGATCGCCAAGGGTCTAGATTTCCCCGAGGTGACGCTCGTGGGCGTGATCAACGCCGACTACGCGCTCAAGATGCCCGATTTTCGCGCGGGGGAGCGCGCGTTCGACCTGCTCGAACAGGTCGCCGGCCGCGCCGGTCGCGGTGAGGACCCGGGCCGCGTGATCATCCAGACGTACCTGCCCGATGAGCCGGTCATCCGAGCGGTCAAGACGCACGACCGCTCTGTGTTCACGGAGCACGACCTGGGTATGCGCCGTGAGGCCCTGTACCCGCCGTATGTGCGGCTCGCCAACGTGCTGGTGTGGGGCAAAGATGAGCGCGCGGCTCGAGGTCTGGTCATGCGCATCGCAGAGGAACTGCGCGTCGAGTTTGGCTTGGACGCGGCGCCCATGCTGCACCCGGTGGTCGAGACGGGGAGTGCCGGCGTTGAGTTTTCGTCTCGCGAGCTGCTGAGCCGCCCGCAGATCTTGGGCCCTACGCCGTGTGTGATCGAGCGGGCAAAGGACCGGTATCGATTCCACATCATCGTCAAGGCGCCGCTCGGCTGTGACCTATCCGGGGCTCTCTCCGCGGCGGTCTCGCGCGCAGGCACGCGTCCCGGCGTGAGCATCGCCGTCGACGTCGACGCCTACGACCTCATGTAGCGGCGCCGGTGGAGATGCTTCGCGCGCACATATCGCCCATCACCTCGCCGCGCAATGCGGGTACTATAGAACACGGTGAATACGTGCGGGTTTGCGCCCGCGTATGAAAGGAAGACCATGGAGATCAACGGTATCGTTCTGTCGCCGGACCCACGTCTGCGCCAGGAGTGCGCCGAGGTCGAGGAGATCAATTCCGACCTTCGCGCCCTGGTGGAGCGCATGAAGGTCCAGATGTTCGAGAACAGCGGCTGCGGCCTGGCCGCTCCGCAGGTGGGCGAGACCATCCAGCTCGCCATCGTGGACACCGAGTACACCTCCGAGAAAGATTACGACCCCTACGTCCTCATCAACCCCGTGATCGTTGAGCAGTCCGACAACCTCGTGCCCTACAACGAGGGCTGCCTGTCCATTCCGGGCATCAATTGCGAGATCCGTCGCCCCGACCGCGTGGTGGTCGAGGCCTACAACCTCGAGGGCGAGTGCATTCGCTACGAGGCCGCCGGTGACCTGTTCTGCGTGTGCCTGCAGCATGAGATCGACCATCTGCACGGCAAGACGATGTTCGAGCGCCTGCTTCCGCAGCAGCGCATGCACGCCATGAGGCAGTACCAGGACGCCCTCTCCCGCGGCGCCAGGCCCGGCGAGACGGAGTAGCCATGCGCGTCGTCTTTATGGGTACGCCCGCCTTCGCCGTTCCGTCCCTGCGCAAGCTCGCTGCGGCTCACGAGATCGCCCTGGTGCTCACGCGTCCGGACGCCGTGCGCTCGCGCGGCAAGAAGCTCGAGCCGTCGCCGGTGAAGGAGGCCGCACTCGAGCTCGATCTGCCCGTGATGGAGGCCAATCGCATGACGCCCGAGGTCCTCGACACCCTGCGCGCCGCCGAGCCCGAGATCTTTTGCGTTGCCGCCTACGGCTGCATCCTGCCCGATGAGGTGCTCACCATGGCGCCTCTGGGCTGCGTGAACGTTCATGCGTCGCTGCTTCCGCGTTGGCGCGGTGCGGCCCCCATCCAGCGTTCCATCCTGGAGGGCGACGCCGAGACCGGCGTGTCCATCATGCGCATCGGCCACGGCGTGGACACGGGTGCGTATTGCGCCCAGGCGAGTTGCGCGGTCCCCGGTAAGTCCGCCGACGAGCTGACGGTCGAGCTGGCCGAGCTCGGTGGCGATTTGCTGGTGAGCACGCTGCCCGCCATCGCGGACGGTTCGGCCGTCTGGACCGAGCAGGACGAGTCACTCGTGACGCATGCCGCTAAGATCGCCAAGGCGGAGCTGCGCCTCGATCCGGCCGCCGGGGCCCTGGAGAACATCCGCCGTGTCATGGCCTCCTCCAACGCGGCGCCCGCGCGCTGCGTGATCGCCGGCAAGCCCGTGCGCGTGATGCGCGCCGCAGCCGTTGATGCCGTCTCGCCCAGTGCGGTAGCCGGCTCGTTCACCGTGAAGGGCGGGCGTGTCTATATGGGTTGCGCCGATGGCTCGTTTGAGCTCATCTCGATCAAGCCGGATGGCAAGCGCGAGATGGATGCCAAGTCCTGGGCCGCCGGCCAGCGTGAGGATGACGGGGCATGGGGTTGCCTTGAGTAAGACGGCCAAACTGTCTCCGGGGCGCCTTGTTGCCCTGCGCATTTTGATCGCCGCCCGCGAGACGGGGCGCTATGCTCGCGAGCTCGCCGCCGATGTGTGCGCATCCGCTTCGCTCGACTCGCGCGATGCCGCCTTTGCGCGCCGCCTCGCACTGGGTGTCACGGGTTGCAGCGGTTGCCTGGACGACGCTCTCAACAGCGTGCTCGACGACCCACGTTCGCTTGCGGCCGATGTGCGCGATGCGTTGCGTATCGGTGCGTATGAGCTGCTCTACCTGGGGACCTCGCCGCAGGTCGCGGTGAGCCAGGGCGTGGAACTCGCGCGCATGTGCGCTCATGGGGCCGCCGGCCTCGCCAATGCCGTGTTGCGCCGCGTGGCGGAAGGGGCGAATGCCTTCCTCACTGCCGAGGATGTTTCCGAGCAGCATCGCGCGATGGTGTCGTGCGCCCGTCGCGCCGGCCTGCCCACATGGCTCGTGCGCAGGATTGTCGACTCGCTGGGGGAAGAGCGCGCGCAAGCTATGTTTGCGTGTCAGCTCGAGCCTGCCCCCATCGCAGTGCAGGTCAATCCGTTGCGCTTTGAAGCCGTCGAAGATGCCCTTGCCGCCGATGGCGCTCGATCGCTGGAGCTTCCCGGCGCGTATGCGGTCGACTGCGTGAGCGAGCTCGTGCGTTCGTGCGCCTTCGCACATGCGGATGCCGTCGCCTCCGATTATCACGCGCAGCTCATTGCCGCCGCGGTGGCGCGCGAAGGGTCTTGCCTCGAGATTGGCGCCGGTCGCGGCACCAAGACGTTCATGATGCTTGCCCATGCGAAGCGCCGCAATCTTAATCACGAGCATGTTACGCTCGACTTGTACGAGGGTAAATGCCAGGCGAATGCGCAGCGCATCGAGTGCTCGGGTTTGGGGGAGATCTTTACGGCCGCGGGTGACGCCACCGACTTGGACGCGTGCCTTGCCGCGTATGACGAGCAGCTGGGTCGAACCGCGCTGTTCGACACCGTGTTTGTGGATGCGCCGTGCTCGGGTACGGGCACCATGCGCCGCCACGGAGAGATTCCCTGGCGTCTCACGCCTCAGGAGTGCGATCGCGACTTGCCCGAGCTTCAGCTTGAGTTGCTGCGTGAGGCCGCGTGCCGCGTCGGTGCAGGCGGGCAGCTCATCTACGCGACGTGTTCGGTGCTGCGTGCCGAGAACAGCCATGTGGTCACCCAGTTCCTCGGGTCGCCGGAAGGGGAGGGCTTTGCTCCCATGCCGCTGTCCGACGCCCTTGCCGCCGCTGGTTCCGCATATTCGGGCGCGGCCGAGGACATCGCCGCACACGAGATTCCGATCGGGACCTTCCAGAGCTACCCGCACCAGGACGGCTTCGACGGCCACTTCTGCGCCCGCTTCATCCGCGTCTAAGTCGCCACGTCTCAAATGGGGACAGGTACAAATTGAGACCTTTTGGGCTGAGGCTTCAAGCTCGATGCCCAATGCAAAACAGCCGGAGGCATTGCCCCCGGCTGATTGTCTTTTGGCCTATTGCGAATGATGCAATTTGTACCTGTCCCCAAATGAGACGGTTTAGCCCTGGCAGCAGCTGCAGCTGCCGTTGGTCGCGCTCGTGCAGGAGCCGCCGCCGCGCTGGTCGGTGTTGTAAAAGCCGGAGCCCTCGAACTTGATCCCGCTGGCGCTGAAGACCTTGTCGGCGGAGCCTCCGCAGGTGGGGCAGGAGATCTCGGGGCGCTCGGTCATGCCGTGCTCGACCTCGAAGACGTTTCCGCATGACGTGCAGCGGTAATCATAACGTGCCATGGTGATGACATCCTTCCTTGCTGTTGCTCCCCGTCGCTAAGCAGGCGCCGCGTGTTGTGTCCGATAGGGGAGACGCGGCGCCCGTTTGCGCACGGGCGTATTCGTTCGCACGATGGTTACTGTACCCAAAAGAGCCTCGTGCGATGTGAGGGGTTTATGCTCTCGCGCGTCCGGTCTCGGAAAGCACCCCTGCAATCTTGCGCTCGTAATCGCAGATCAAGTCCTCATCGGCCTGCCAGCTCCAGTTGCCCTCGGCCACGCCTGGCACGTTCATGCGGGCCTCGTCACCAAGGCAGAGCAGGTCTTGCAGCTGCATCATGACGAGCGTCGCCGGGCTGTCAAGCGCCTGGCGGATGATCTCGGTCGCAAGGTACTTTGCCTGGTGCTCGTCGCTGTCCGAGCAGAACGACCGCTGGCAGAACCCGACGAGCGTCGAGGTGTCGTGGGTCGAGGTGTAGAGGACCTTCTCATTGTGCGGCCAGATTTGCTCGCGGATATCGTAGTCCGCGAACTCCAGAACGTCCATTCCGGAAAATCCGCAGCTTGCAAGAAGGGCGCGCACGCCGGGAGTGAGAATGCCCAGGTCCTCGGCGATAAGCGGCAGCGGTCCGAATTCCTCGAATGCACGTTGGAACAACTCGATGCCCGGTCCCGGCATCCAGGTGCCATCGGCTCCGGTGCCTCCTGCGGGAATCGCAAAATAGTTATGGAAGCCCAGGAAGTGATCGAGCCTCACGCGGTCGTACAGCTTGAACGAGCGGCGCAGGCGGGCAAGCCACCATACGTATCCGTCTTTGCGCATGTGATCCCAGTTGTAGGTGGGATTGCCCCAAACCTGTCCGGTGGCCGAGAAGCGATCCGGCGGGACTCCCGCAATCTCGTAGGGCATGCCGTCCTTGCCGAGCGAGAACATCTCGGGTTCGCTCCACGCGTCGGCCGAGTCGTCCGAGACGTACATCGGGATGTCACCGACGATCTCAATGCCCTTCTCGTGCGCGTACGCGAGCATCTCGCTCCATTCGCACTCAAAGCGGAACTGGACAAAGGCATGGTAGCGGGCGCGATCGGCGAAGCGTGCATCGGCGAAGATGTCGACATGGTAGCGACGCAGTTCCTCGGGCCAGCTATGACGGCTGGTGCCGTTCATGGCGTCCTTGACGGCCATGAACGCGCAGTACGGGTCGAGCCAACTTTCGTTCTCACGGGCGAAGTCGAAGAACTCTCGGCTGGTAAAGCCGCCTTCCGCCTTGAAGCGCTCGAAGGCGCGTTTGAGCTCGGCGGTCGTTTCCTCCAGCAGATTTGGGTTGCCCGCGAAGGCGGACGGTCCGGCGTAGGGGGATCCAAAGGAGTCTGTGGGATTGACGGGCAAGACCTGCCAATAGCGCAGGCCGGTGGCGGCGAGATGATCGATAAAGCGGCGGGCGGGCGCGCCGAGGGTGCCCGCACGACCCGCGTTGGGCAGTGAAGTGATATGCGCGATGACGCCGGCGCCGCGCTCGAGCGGCTTTTGCAGGCGCTGCTCCTTGCTGGAATACACTACGGCCGATCCGAGTGGCCATAGACGTACCTCTGCGCAGCCATCGGCCCCTCGCTTGAGGTCGGTGCCCGAGATGAGATCGAGGGCGAAATCCCCCTCGATGGGAACGCGCACGGAGCGCGCATCGGACAGGCTGTGATTGATGAGGACGCTTGCGACCTGGCCATCCGATCCGCGCCGACGGTAGCACAGTACATCGTCGTTGTACGCGAACGCATCGAGCGTCCCGTCAACGAGGAAGGGCAGGGCGCGGCGCAACATGATGGTGTTGCGAACCATGTTGAGCATGTCGCGGTCGTGCACGGCGTCGGGCGTGGGCAGCGTGCGGCGGTTTCCGGGGTCGGAGAGGCCCTCGAGGGCGTATTCGTCGCCGTAATAGATGGAGGGAACGCCGGGAAGCGTCATCTGCATGAGTGTGGCGAGCCAGAAGCGCCCCTTGGCCAGGCCCATAGAATTCTCGTCGAGGCGGAAGCGACCGCGCTCCTCCTCGGGCAGTTGGGACTCGTCGGGGCCGCCGCCGAGTACGGAGGCGATGCGCGGCTTATCGTGGCTGCCGAGCAGGTTGAGGCAGCAGGCCAGCGCCTCGGGCGGGTAGTTTTCACGCAGCGTTTCGATGCGCTCGGCGCACTGGTAGGCGTTCTCGCCGTAGACGAGGAAGCCCAGGATGGCATCGCGCAGTGGATAGTTCATGGCAGAGTCGAGCTCGTTGCCCAGCAGGTATTTGCGCAGCTTGCCGTAGGCAAGTTTGTTGGATGCGTCCTCCCAGACCTCGCCGAGCAACAGGCCGTCGGGGCGCTCCTCAAGCACCGCTGCTTTGATGTCCTCGATAAGCTCGTCAGAGAGCTCATCGGCAACGTCGAGACGCCAGCCGCGTGCACCGGCGCGCAGCCAGGTGCGGACCACGCCGTTTTCACCGAGCAGCAGCTCGCGCACACGATCGGACTTCTCGTTGAGGTCGGGCATGTTCTCGATGCCCCACCAAGAGCTGTATGTCCCGTCTTCGTTCCAGCAATACGCGTCATGCCAGGGAGATTCCTCGCCCTGCCATGCGCCCTTGCCGGGGTAGTTCTCAAAGCGGTTGAAATAGATTGAGTCGTCTCCCGTGTGGTTGAATACGCCATCGAGGATGAGGGAGATCCCGAGCCTGTCGGCATCGGAGGCGAGCCTGCGGAAGTCCTCTTCGGTGCCGAGCATCGGGTCGATGGTGAGGTAGTCCGCCGTGTCATAACGGTGGTTGCTCTGCGCTTCGAAGATGGGGTTGAGGTAGATGGCGGTCACTCCCATGGCGTGGAGGCGGGGCAGGTCCTCGCGGATGCCCTCGAGGGAGCCGCCGTAAAAATCCCAGCTGCGAATGGATTTGTCATCGTTGCGGTCGTAGACCGGGGGCTTGTCCCAATCCATGACGAGGTGCTTGCCCGGGCCCTTGCGGGGTTTGTCCACGACGGGCTGGGAGCGCTCGAGCCAGGCTCCGTCGCGGCGGTAGCGGTCCGGGAAGATCTGGTAGACGATGCCGCGCTCATACCACGCAGGACGCGTTTTGCGGTGTTTGTATACGGTGATCTGGAAAGACGGGACATCGCAACGGTCGGTGTAGATGACGGCCTCGCCGCCGGTCGCGCCATCGCGAGCGCCGACGTGGATTTGAGAGCCGTCCGTGCAGGTGACGCGGAAGCTGTACCACAGGATGCAGGTCTCGGTGCAGGGGATGTCCGCGACGAGCGTGTTGCTCTCGCCCACGGACATGGGGATGAGCTCCTCGCCGCGGCCGTCGACCCAGGTACGGACTTCGCCCTTGAGGAATTCGGCATCCGCATCTTCAACGCGGAGGGCGAGGTGGACGGTGGTCCCGGCGACAACGGCGCCGAAGGGAACGCGGTACTCGGACCGGCGGGAATTGTGAATGAGCCTCATGGGAAACTATCTGATCGTATTGATAATGCCAGTTCATTATACAAGTCGCAGTGGGTCATTCCGATGCGAAACGCATCCCGACACGCGCCGTTGCGATGGGCGGATTCAGCCGAACATGCGAATCGGGCCGGAAGCTCTGCGCTTTCGGCCCGATCGATTGAGGTGTGGTTAAGGGCGCGGGGCGGTTACTTGCGCTTGCCCTTGCGCGCGACCTTGGGAACCGTCTTGGTCGCAGGTGCGGCTGCGGGAGTCATCTTCGGCTTGGCGTGAGCCGGGGTGTGGGCTACGGCGGCACTTGCGGCGGGCTTGGCCGGCGTCACGGGTGCGGCGTCGAGTTCGAGCTCGGTTTGCACGGGAGCCGCGGCAGGTGCGGGCTTTTTAGCCGCGGCGGCCGACTTGGTTGCGGTTGCTGCTTTGGCAGCGGTTGCCTTTGGGACGGCTGCCTTGGCCCCAGCGGCCTTTGAGACGGCGGCCGTCTTAGTTGCCGGGGTCTTGGCTGCGGCTGCCTTGGCCGTCGTGCTCTTGGCGGCAGTTGCGGTGGACGCCTTGGCGGCAGCCGACTTGGCTGCTGCGGGCTTGGCGGTGGCGGGCTTTGCGCTCGCCGTCTTGGCTGCAGCGGGCTTGGCAGTCGCCGCCTTGGGGGTGGCGGGCTTAGCGCTCGCCGCCTTGGCTGCGGTGGCCGCGGGCTTGGCGACGGCCACCGCGGACTTCCTTACCGTTGTTTTGGTTGCGGCGGTCTTCGTGGCGGCCTTCTTGGCGGGTGCCTTCGCGGCGGGCTCGGCTTTCGCAGCCGCGGCCTCGTCGGTTTTTGCAGATTCGGCCTTGGCGGCGGCAGTGCTCGTTTTCTTCGACGTCGCGGTCTTGCGGGCAGCGGTCTTGCGCGCGGCCGGCTTCTTCACCGGCGCGGCGGGTTTTTCCTCTGCGGGAGTCTCGACGTTGGGTGCTTCGGCATCAGGCTCGTTGGCTTTGGGCTCGTCGACCTTGACTTCCTCGACGGGCTCGGCCTTGGGCTGTTCCGGCTGCGGCAGAGGGATGTCGGGGCGCAGGTTGTGATATATGGCCATGTAGGCGTCGGCGGAACGGGTCCAGCTGAAGTCGGCCGCCATAGCGTTGCCCACGAGCTTGTCGAAGGCGGCGCGATCGTCCCAGAACAGGCGTGCCGCGCGGAACACGGCGTCGCCCATCTCGTCGCCGTTGAAGTTGGCGAAAGAGAATCCGGTGCCCTCGCCGGTGAACTGGTTGTAAGGTGCCACGGTGTCCTTCAGGCCGCCGGTCTCGCGCACGATGGGAAGCGTGCCGTAGCGCATGGCGATCATCTGGGACAGGCCGCAGGGCTCGAACAGGGACGGCATGAGGAACAGGTCCGCGCCGGCGTACATGCGCTGGGACAGAGCGGGGTTGAACTGGATGCGGGCCGCCATCGTCCCGGGATACTTGCCCTCGAAGTACTTCAAGGCGTTCTCGTATTCGGCGTCGCCGGTGCCGAGCACGGCAACTTGGACGCCGCCGGAGAGGATGCGGTCCAGGGAGTACGTGACGAGGTCCATGCCCTTCTGGCGGGTGAGTCGGGTGACCATGACCATGAGCGGGCGGTCATCGCGAACCTCGAGGCCGAGCTCCTCCTGCAGGCGCGCCTTGCAGACCGCCTTGCCGGAACGGTCCTCGGAGGTGAAGGTCGCGGGGATGCGCGGGTCGGTAGCGGGGTCGAAGCCCTCGGTGTCGATGCCGTTGACGATGCCCTGCAGAATCGGGGCGCGGCGACGTAAGATGCCGTCAAGCCCCTCGCCGAACTCGGCCGTCTTGATCTCTTCGGCGTAGGTGGGGGAGACGGTGGTGATGGCGTCGGTGTAGTTGAGGGCGCCCTGCATGTAGTTCACGGCATCGGGGCCGCAGGTCAGCTGGAACGCGGCGGCCGGGATGTGCGCGAGGCCCAGGATGTCGTTCAGCACCTTGGCGCTGTACTGTCCCTGGAAGGCGATGTTGTGGATGGAGAAGACGGTCTTGATGTTCTGGTAGAGCGGGACCGCCTGATAGAACTCGCGCAGGAAGACGGGCGCCATCGCGGTGTGCCAGTCATTGCAGTGGAGCACATCGCAGGTGAAGCCATCGAGGGCGTAGGGGAGGTACTGCAGGCTCTCGACAACTGCCTTGGAGAAGAAGGCGAATCGCTCGCCATCGTCGAAGAATCCGTACGGATAGCCGCGGCTGAAGTAATGCTCGTTGTCGAGGAACAGGTAGTCGACGCCCTTATGGTTCAGGCGCTCGATGCCGCAGTACTCGTTGCGCCAGCCCAGCGGGACGTAGAAGTCGCATAGGTGCTCCATGCGGTCCTTGTACTCTTGGGCGATGGTGTCGTACTTGGGCACGAGCACCACGACCTCGGCGCCCGCCGCCTTGAGGGCCTGGGGCAGGGATCCCGCGACGTCGCCCAGACCGCCGGTCTTGACGAAGGGGGCCGCCTCGGCGCTCGCAAAAGCGACATGCAGCTTGGATGGGGTGGAATCGGACATGGGGTCACCAATCTCCTTGATGTGTGCGAAGGGCGCAAGCTCGTCGCCCGTGCGGATACGCCGCCCGGGGGTCAAACCTCACAGGCGGCGTATCCATGGTAACGCTCTTATGGGCCAGCTGCGCCCTGTGCGTTTGCGGGGTGGTTAATTCGAGAGCGGAACCTTGGGGATCACGAGCACGTTGTCGGGCGTGCCGCTGACGACGGTGCCGGCCTCGATGACGTTGTTCTTGTCGACAATGGCGTTCTCGACGCGCGCGCCGCGCTTGATGACGCAGCCCTGCATGATGATCGAGTTCGCGACATATGCCCCGCTCTCAACCACGACGTCGCGGGAAAGGGTGGAGCCGCGGACGGTGCCGTCGATGCGGCAGCCCGCCGATATGAAGGAGTTCGTCGCGTTGGAGCCGGAGCTGTATTTCGCCGGGGGCGTGTCATGCGCCTTGGTCATGATGGGACGGCTGTGGGTGAACAGCTGATGCATGACATCGGGATTGAGCATCTCCATGCTGCGACGGTAGTAGGTCTCTTCGCTGAACATGCCGACGGCGAGGCCCTTGAACTCGTAGGTGCACACGTCGATGCGACCGAAGTCAGAGCGAATGGCGTCGAACAGGTCGAGGTAGTCGAGCGTCTCGTACTCCTCGCAGATCTGCAGCAGAAGCTCACGGTTGATGATGAAGCAGTCGAGGAACTCGTTCTCGCCGTAGGCGCAGCCGGAACCGAGGTTGGTAACGCGCCCGTTATCGTCGATCTCGAGCTTCGTCACGTCGTCGAGCTGGCGATCGGCCTTCTTGTAGATCATCGTCACGCCGGAGCCACTGCGCTCATGGGCGTCGATGACGTCGGAGAGGTCCATGTTGAACACGATGTTGGTCGCGCTCATCACTACGTAGGGCTCGCTGGCGCGCTGGAACAGCATCTTGTTGGTGTTGATATCGCGCAGTAGGAAGCGGATGCCCTTCTTCGCGGTGCCGTATGCGCTGCCCTGGAGCAGGAACAGGCCGCCCTTCTTGCGATCGAGTTCCCACTCGCGGCCGCTGCCGAGGTGGTCGACGAGCGAGCGGTAGTTGCCCGGGAGCACGACGCCCACGGTGCGGATCCCCGCGTTCATCATGTTGGAGAGCGGGAAGTCGATGAGGCGGTAGCGGCCCATGAACGGGACGGATGCGAGCGGGCGGCTCTCGAGCAGGGCGCTGTGCTCCTTGCTCGTGTAGTTGGCAGTGATGTAGCCGATGGCCTTGCGGTTGATCATCGGATCATTCCCCCCTTCCGATGACGACGTCGTTTCCGACGACGGCGGTGTCCTTAGTCATATCAACGCTGCCGAGCTTGACGCCCTCCTCGACGACGGCGTTCTCGCCCAGGATCGCGCGGACCACGTGAGCCCCGTCCTTCACGACGGCGCCGGGCAGAAGCACGGAATCCTCGACGATCGCGCGCTCGCCGACGTAGCAGTCGGTGGAGAGGATGGAGTGGCGGGCGGTGCCGTAGACGCGGCAGCCGTTGGAGACCAGGCAGTCATCCACGCGGCCGTCCGGCCCGATGAAGTGCGGAGGACGGGTGGAGTCGTTGCTCATCACCGGGAAGGACTTGTCGAACAGGTCGAACTCGGGGTTCTCGCCCAGCAGGTCCATCGAGGTCTCGTGGAAGCTCGCGATGGTGCCGACGTCCTTCCAGAAGCCGTGGAACTCGTAGGTGTACAGGCGCTTGCCCTCTGCGAGCAGCTTGGGGATGATGTCGTTGCCGAAGTCGTGGCTAGAGCGCTGGTCGACGGCGTCCTCCTCGAGCGCGCGCACGAGCACGTCCGTCGAGAAGATGTAGATGCCCATGGACGCGAGGTTCGAATCGGGCTTCTCCGGCTTCTCGGTGAACTTCTCGATGCGTCCGTCGTCGGGGTTGGCGGTGATGATGCCGAAGCGGCTCGCCTCCTCCCAGGGAACCGGCATGACGGAGACGGTGAGGTCGGCGCCGTGCTCGATGTGGCTCTCGAGCATCTTGCGGTAGTCCATGCGGTAGAGGTGGTCGCCCGAGAGGATGAGGACGTACTCGGGATCATGGCTCTTGATGTAGTCGAGGTTCTGCGTGATGGCGTCGGCGGTACCCGCATACCATGCGCCGCCATCCTGCGTGGCGTAGGGCGGCAGGATGGACACGCCGCTGCCGTGCTCGGCGAGATCCCAGGCGCGGCCGGATCCGACGTACTCGTGCAGCTGGTAGGGGCGGTACTGCGTCAACACGCCCACGGTGTCGATGCCGGAGTTCGCGCAGTTCGACAGCGAGAAGTCGATGATGCGGAACTTGCCGCCAAAGCTGACGGCGGGCTTTGCGATCTTGGAGGTGAGCGCCATCAATCTGCTGCCCTGACCTCCCGCGAGGAGCATCGCGATGCATTCTTTGCTTGCCATCAATCTCTCCCTTGATCCGTTGGTGACTTGCGTATCAATTCCCGGGACTACCGTCTCCGGTGGTGGCGCCCCGTCATCGCCCCACCGTTGCCCTGCGGATGCGCCAGCCGTTTACCGGCGCGACGCACCTCCTTTACGCGTGCCAGATCTCGTCGCGGTATTCGCGGATGGTGCGGTCGGATGAGAACCAGCCGGACATCGCGGTGTTGTGCAGCGCGCGGCGGTTCCAGTCTTGTGCGTCCGGATAGGTCGCGGTGAGACTCTCCCAGGCATCCACGTAAGAATGGAAGTCCTTGAGCACGAGGTCGTAGTCGTTGTTAAACATGAGCTCGTGATGGATGCTCTCGAAGTTGCCGGAGAGGCCGGCGAAGGTGCCGTCGAGGAGCTGGTCGATGATGCGGCCGAGGCGCGCGCGGTCGGAATTGACGACGTCCCAGGCGAAGTACTGGCCGCTGGCGCGCAGCGCGTCGACCTCGGGCGTGGTGAGGCCGAAGATCGCCTCGTTCTCGCGTCCTGCGAGGTCGACGATCTCGATGTTCGCGCCGTCCATCGTGCCGAGCGTGAGGGCGCCGTTCATCATGAGCTTCATATTCGAGGTGCCGGATGCCTCCTTGCCGGCCGTGGAGATTTGCTCGGAGATCTCGGCAGCCGGATAGATGAGCTGCGCGTTGGAGACACGGAAGTTCGGGATGAAGCACACCTTGATGACGTCGTTGACGCGCGGGTCGTTGTTGATGACCTCCGCCACGCCGTTGATGAGGCGGATCACCTCCTTGGCGAAGGTGTAGCTCGAGGCCGCCTTGCCGGAGAAGATGAACGTGGTGGGCTGGATCTTGAAGTTCGGGTCGGCGAGGCGGCGGTTGTACAGGTCCATGACCTTCATGATGTTCAGAAGCTGGCGCTTATAGGCGTGGAAGCGCTTGACCTGGACGTCGAAGACCGTGTTCGGATCGATGGTGAGGCCGCACTCGCGCTTGACGTAGTCGGCCAGGCGCTGCTTGTTGGCGAGCTTGGAGGCGCCGACGCGCTCAAGGAACGCCGGATCGCCCTCGAAGGCGGTGAGCTTCTCGAGCTCGCGGGCGTCGTCGAGCCAGCCGTCGCCGATGGCCTCGGTCACGAGCTTGGCGTAGGTGGGGTTGGCCTCGGCGAAGAAGCGACGATGGCTGATGCCGTTGGTCTTGTTGTTGAACATCTCCGGGCGCATGGCCGCGAAGTCCTTGAGCGTGCTCGCCTTGAGAATGTCGGAGTGGATCTTTGCGACGCCGTTGACGGAGTGGCTGCAGATCACGGACAAGTTGGCCATGCGGACCTCGCCATCCCACAGGACGGCAGTCGCGCGCAGTCGCTCGGCGCTCTCGGGCTTGCTCATGTCGAAGCTCTCGCGCCAGCGACGGTTGATCTCGTCGATGATCTGGTACACGCGGGGCAGCAGGGTGGAGAAGGTGGAGATGGGCCACTTCTCGAGGGCCTCGGGCAGGATGGTGTGGTTGGTGTAGGACACCGTGTTCGTCACGATCTCCCAGGCGTCGTCCCAGGTCAGGCCTTCTTCGTCCATGAGGATGCGCATGAGCTCGGGTCCGCACATCGCCGGGTGCGTATCGTTGGTGTGGATGGCCACATAGCGGGGCAGCTCGTTCCAGGCCTTGCCGTGCTCACGCTCAAAGGTGTCGAGGAGGGTGCGGATACCCGCGGCGACGAACAGGTATTCCTGCTTGAGACGAAGCAGGCGGCCGTGCTCGCCGGCGTCGTTGGGATACAGGATGGCGGAGATGGCCTCGGCATTGGCTCGGTCGCGGTCGGCGCCGGTGTAGTCGCCGGCATTGAAGGCATCGAGATCGAAGTGGTCGTCGATGGGCTCGGCGCTCCAGCAGCGCAGCTTGTTGACCGTCTCGCCACCGTAACCGACGATCGGGATGTCGTAAGGCACGGCCAGGACGTCATCGGTCCCCTCAACGGAGTAGAAGGTGCGGTCGCCCTCCTGGCGTGAGACGACGTGGCCGCCGAAGCCGATGCGAACGGCCTTGTCGGGGCGCTTGACCTCCCAGGGATAGCCCTTGGAGAGCCATTCGTCGGCCACTTCGACCTGGCGGCCATCGACGATCTCCTGCTTGAAGAGGCCGTAGCGATAGCGCATGCCGTTGCCGTAGCCCGCGATGCCCTCGTGGGCCATCGAGTCGAGGAAGCATGCGGCGAGGCGACCGAGGCCGCCGTTGCCCAGGGCCGGATCGGGCTCCTGGCGCTCGATCTCGTCGAGATCGCCGCCCATGTCGGCGATGGCGTCGGCCACGAGGTCGCGAATGCCGAGGTTCAGCAGGTAGTTGTCGAGCAGACGGCCGATGAGGAACTCGATGGAGAAGTAGTAGACGCGCTTCTTGCCCTCGGTGCGGTTGCGCTCGTCGGTCTTGGCAGCGATGACGCGGGCATCGCCGGCGACCATATTGGCCAGCGCGGTGAAGCGGTCGATATCGCTCGTATCCTCGAACTCCTTACCGGACAGTGCGCGCACGTGCTGGCGGTACTGCTCGATGAACTGCTCTTTGTTCTCGTAGATCTTTTCCATGGTTTCCTTTCGAGAAGGGGCCGGGTTGGTGATAGTCGCGAGCACGCACGTTCGGCCCGGCGTGCGGCTGCGTCATCGTGGGCGCGAGGTGCTCCGAGGTCGTTGCTTACTTCGCGCGGGATGTCCTGGGTTTGGGCGCGGCCTTTGCCTTTGCGACGGGTTCGGACTCGTCCTTGGCTGCGTGATTCGACGTTTGCTGCTTCTTTGCCACCTTGGGGGGCTTGTAGGAGGAGGTGCGGCGACGGCGGTAGACCAGGCCGGCGAGGCCGGGAACGGCGATTTCGATGGAGTTGTCGCGCATGTTCCAGGGCTCGGGTTTGGAGGAGGCCATATCGACCACAGGGAAGCCGGATCCGCCAAAGGTCGGATCGTCCGTATTAAAGACGAGCTCCCAATCGCCCTCGCGCGGGGTGCCCACGCGATAGGTCTCGTAGGATGCCGGGTCGAAGTTGATCAGGATGAGCAGGTCGTCGGCCGGCTTATCACCGTGGCGCACGAAGCTCACGATGGACTGCTCGGAGTTGTCGGCATCGATCCATTCGAAGCCCTGCTCGGTATAGGCGTTTTGCCACAGTCCGCGCTGCTTGGCGTAGAAGTGGTTGAGTGCCTCGATGAAGCGCTGCTGAGCGCCGTGGGTGGCGTCGAAGTCCTTAGCGAGGAACCACTCGATGGACTCGTAGTAGCGCCATTCGATCTGCTGGCCGATCTCGTCGCCCATGAAGGAGAGCTTGGCGCCGGGGTGGGTCATCTGGTAGAAGGCGAGCGTGCGCAGGCCGGCGAAGCGGCGCCAGTCGTCGCCCGGCATGCGTCCGATCAGGGAGCACTTGCCGTTCACGACCTCATCGTGCGACAGCGGCAGGACGAAGTTCTCCGAGAAGGCGTACATGATGGAGAAGGTGAGCAGGTTGTGGTTGCCCGGGCGCCAAGGGAAGTCGCACTGCATGTAGTGCAGGGTGTCGTTCATCCAGCCCATATCCCATTTGAGGTGGAATCCCAGGCCGCCGTCCTCTGCGGGATAGGTGACCAGGGGCCATGCGGTGGATTCCTCGGCGATCATCATGACGTCGGGGAACTCCTTGCCCACGGCGCAGTTAACCTGGCGGATGAACGCGGAGGCGTCGAGGTCCTCCTCGGTGCCATACTTGTTGAACTTCTTATCCGCCGGGTTGTCCACGCCGAAGTTGAGATAGAGCATGCTCGACACGCCATCCATGCGGATGCCGTCGACATGGAACTGCTCGATCCAGAAGAGGACGTTGGACACGAGGAAGCTGCGAACCTCGGGGCGGGAGAAGTCGAACTTATGCGTGCCCCAGTTGGGATGAATCTCGCGTTCGAAGAGCATGTGGCCATTGAATGTGGCCAGGCCCTCCGCATTGGCACAGAAACCGCCGGGGACCCAGTCCAGAATCACTCCGATGCCAGCCTTGTGGCAGGCATCGACGAAGTGCATGAGCTGCTGGGGGGTGCCGTAACGAGAGGTTGCGGCGAAGTATCCCGTGGCCTGATATCCCCAAGATCCGTCGAAGGGGTGCTCGGAGAGGGGCATGACCTCGATATGGGTGTAGCCCATCTTCTTGACGTAAGCCACGAGCTCATCGGAGAGGTCGTCGTAGGTGTAATACGTTCCACGTTGCGCCGGGAACGGGTCGCCGGGGCCGGGCCAGGTGCCGTCTTCGCGCGGCTCGCCCTGCGGCTCGTTGCCATGGCGCTTCCAGGAGCCCAGGTGCACCTCGTAGATGTTGAGGGGGCTCTTCATGATGTCACGCTCGGCACGGCGATTCAGCCATGTGGCATCTTTCCAGGTGTATCCACCGAGGTCCCAGAGCTTGGATGCTGTTCCGGGGCAAGTCTCAGCGTAGAAACCGAACGGGTCGGCCTTCCAGAGGAGCTCCCCCGCATCGGTCTCGATCACGTACTTGTAAAGCGAGCCCTGCTCAAGGCCGGGAACGAAGGTCTCCCATATATCGCTATTTGCGGCACGCGTGAGCGGCGTTGCCTTGGGGTCCCAGTCGTTGAAATCGCCGACGACGTGCACGCTTGAGACTTGAGGGGCCCAAACGCGGAAGAGCCAGCCCTCAGAGTTGTCCTGAACGTCTTTGTGGGCGCCCATCTTCTCCCAGGCGCGCTGCCACATGCCGGTTCCGAACAGGTGGATGTCGTCATCCGTGAGTATGAGGTTGGGCTGTGCAGTGGCATCGGGCCCCTTGGCGAGTCCTTGGGCCTTGCGTTCTGTCTTATTGGCGGTCTTCGATGTGATGGCCATCTCAACCTTCCGATCGTATGCGCGGCGTTCTGCCGTAAACCAACGAAACGTCTCGGGCTCGGCATGCGTACTTAGACGGAAGGGGACGCAGATGTGCTGCGTTCGTTCCACTCGCATCGACGCATGTGGAACCAGTGACGATACTTACCGTATCACTCGTCCATCACAAAATGGACAAGAATGCGGCAATCGGTATAAATCGCCCCATGGGTGAAACAATCACATTTTAGCTTGACATACTGGGCTTTTTGGTAAATACCCCGTAAGCAAGGGGTTTGATAAGCAACCTACTGTAAGGGCCTGTTTTGAGCCGCGTCTGCCACGCGTAAGAGTGCTAACTATTGGGTAAGATGGCAAATTGTCCGTTATTGTGCTATGCGTCAGGTGGTCTTATATGAATGGCATGGGCAGCGTCCTCGAAACCCAAGCGGATGCGTTGCGCGTCCTTCTTATCGGAGGCTCACCGCAGACCTGCGATGCCGTGTTTCTCAAGCACCTGTATGCCGACTGCGATTTGGTCGTGGCAGTGGATCGGGGTCTCGATGCGGTGCTGGATGCCGGACTGCCATGTGACTTGTTCTGCGGCGACGCGGACTCGGTGGGCGCTCGCGGCCTGTTGGCGGTTCGTCGTTGCGAAGAGGGAGAGCCCTCTGAAGTTTTGGCCGTCGAACGCTATGACCCGTATAAGGATTTTACCGACCTTTCGCTCGCCCTTCGCGCGATCGATTCGCGTTGGGGGAGCGTCGAGCTGGTGTGCACGTGCCTGACGGGGGGACGGCCCGATCACGCCCTCGCAGCACTTGGCTGCATCTTGAGATGGGACGGCCCGGTTTGCCTTGAGGAACAGGGCTTTTCCGGTCGCTTGCTCAGGGCGGGCGCGTCATGGCAGATGACGGGCTTTCAGGGTTCGACGTTCTCGTTCGTATGCCTGAGTCCCGTCGGGGTCGTATCCGAGCGGGGGATGGAGTGGGAGCTCGATCACAAACGCGTCGAGCTGTTGAGCGATTTGGGCATCTCGAATATCGTCACGGATGATGCCGAAGTGACTTGCCATGAAGGCGCCATTGCGGCGTATCTCATTCGCTGACGTGTGCAGGATGTTTTGAAAAGCTAACGGCCCCGGAGATCGTCTGCTCCGGGGCCGTTGGCATGAACGCGTTCTCGCGCGGATTGTCAGGCTGTTAGCCCATGTAGTCCACGACGTCGATCCAGCTCATGAGGAACTCGTCGTTGACGTCGGTGCGCTTGCGGGAGAGCTCGGCGGCGGCGACGATGGACATCCACTGGCGTACGACCTGCATCGGGACGTCGGCGCGGTCGCAGTACAGCTCGAGATAGGCATCGGCCTGCTGCTTGTCGTTAAGGGCAAACAGCAGGTAGGTCATGGCTGCGTCGGCGGCAGGGGAGCCCTGAGTCGCGTGGGCCCAGTCGCAGACGTAGAGCTGACCGTCCTCGGCCACGATGACGTTGCTCGGGTTGAAGTCGCCGTGGCAGATCTGGAACTCCTTCTTCATGCCGTCCAGGCGCTCCATGAGGTTGTAGCGGGTGGTGGCGTTGATGTGCTGGAGGCCGTTGATCATACGGGCGTACTTGTCACGCTGACGGTTGAGCAGCGGGGAGCGCTCGGCGTGAATCTCGACCTGCAGGTCGACGAACTGCTCGAGGTACTCGTAGAACTTGGCGGGCTCGGCTGCCATCTTGTCGGCGAGCGTCACGCCCGGGACCTTCTCGGTGAGCAGGGCCCAACCCTCACCGGCGACCTCGGAGACCTCGAGGGCCTTCGGGGCGCGGATACCGGACTCGGAGATGCGGGCGAGGTTCAGGGCCTCGTTGAAGACATCGGAAGCCGGCTTGTTGGAGTTGAAGACCTTGGCGATCTTGTCGCCCAGGTCGTAGACCTTCTTGTTGGAGTGCTCGACGATAACGGTCTTGGACTCGGGAAGATTCATGGTGTGCCTTCCTTTCTGAATGGGTCTACACCATCGTAGGGCGCCCGCGCCGCCGCTCGCGATGAGTTGGGTGAGCGGCGGCAAACGGGCGGGAAGCGGATGCGCTTACAGGACGGCGTAGTCCTGGGGCTCGCGGCCGTAGTAGGCGTCGAGGTAGAGCTCCTTGATCTCGCTCATCAGCGGGTAGCGCGGGTTGGCGCCGGTGCACTGGTCGTTGAACGCCTGCTCGACCATCTCGTCGAGGGTCTCGAGGAAGTAGGCCTCGTCCACGCCGTAGTCGGCAATGGTCTCCTTGATGCCGATGGTGGCCTTGAGCTCCTCGAGCTTGGCGCAGAAGTTCTCAAAGACCTCACGGTCGTCCTTGCCCTCGACGCCGCAGTAGCGGGCCATCTCGGCGTACGCGGCGAGCGCGTTGGGGTAGGGGTACTGGGAGAAGGTGCCCATCTTGACCGGGGCCTCGGCGGCGTTGTAGCGCATGACGCGGGTCAGGATGACGGCGTTGGCGATGCCGTGGGGCAGGTGATGGAAGGCGCCGAGCTTGTGGGCCATGGAGTGGTTGAGGCCCAGGAAGGCGTTGGCGAAGGCCATGCCGGCCATGCAGGAGGCGTTGTGCATCTCCTCACGGGCGTGCGGGTCGTTGGCGCCGTTCTCGTAGGAGCTGGGAAGGTTCTCGAAGACGAGCTTGGCGGCCTTCATGGACAGGCCCTTGGTGTAGTCGGACGCCATGATGGAGACGTAGGACTCGATGGCGTGGGTCATGACGTCGATGCCGGAGGCGGAGGTGAGGCCCTTGGGGGCGGTCATGGCGTTGTCGACGTCGACGATGGCCATGTTAGGCAGCAGCGCGTAGTCGGCGAGCGGCCACTTGATGCCGGTGTCCTTGTCGGTGATGATCGCGAACGGGGTCACCTCGGAGCCGGTGCCGGAGGAGGTGGGGACGGCCACGAAGTAGGCCTTCTTGCCCATCTCAGGGAAGGTGAAGATGCGCTTGCGGATGTCCATGAAGTCCATGGCCATATCCTCGAAGTTGCACTCCGGGTGCTCGTACATCATCCACATGATCTTGCCGGCGTCCATGGCGGAGCCGCCGCCGACGGCGATGATGACGTCAGGCTCGAAGAGGGCCATCTGGGCGGCACCGCGGCGAGCGCACTGCAGGGACGGATCGGGCTCGACGTCGTAGAAGCAGTCGTGCGCGATGCCCATGGAATCGAGCTTGGCCTCGATGGCGCGGGTGTTGCCGTTCTTAAAGAGGAACTGGTCGGTGACGATGAAGGCGCGCTTCTTGCCCATCACGGTGCCGAGCTCGTCGAGGGCGACCGGCGTGGAGCCCTTCTTGAAGTAGACCTTCTCGGGAGCGCGGAACCACAGCATGTTCTCGCGGCGCTCGGCCACGGTCTTGACGTTGATCAAGTGCTTCACCCCAACATTCTCGGAGACGGAGTTGCCACCCCAGGAGCCGCAGCCCAGGGTGAGGGAGGGCTTCATGCCGAAGTTGTACAGGTCACCGATGCCGCCCTGAGAGGAGGGGGTGTTGATGACGATACGGCAGGCCTTCATGGTGTGCTCGAAGAGGGAGATCTTCTCGGCCTGGGCCGGGTGCACGTAGAGGGAGGCGGTGTGACCGGGGCCACCGGCGAGCACCAGGTGCTCGGCCATGTCGACGGCGGTCTGGAAATCGGGGGCCTTGTACATGGCCAGGACGGGGGAGAGCTTCTCGTGAGCGAACTCCTCCTTCTCCAGATCGACGGAAGTGACCTCGGCGATCAAGATCTTGGTCTTGGCAGGGACCTCAATGCCGGCGAGCTCGGCGATCTTGGCGGCGGGCATGCCGGGGATGCGGTGGTCGAGCGCGCCGTTCTTGAACATTGCGGAGCGCAGGGCCTCCATCTCGGCGCCCTTCTTCACGAAGTAGCAACCGCGGCGGGCGAACTCGGCCTTGACCTCGTCATACACGGACTCGAGGACGGTCACGGACTGCTCGGAGGCGCAGATCATGCCGTTGTCGAAGGTCTTGGAGTGGATGATGGAGTTGACCGAGAGCTTGATGTCGGCGGTATCGTCGATGATGACGGGGGTGTTGCCGGCACCGACGCCCAGGGCGGGCTTACCGGAGGAGTAGGCGGCCTTGACCATGCCGGGGCCACCGGTGGCCAGGATGATGTCGACGTCGGCCATGACCTTGTTGGTGAGGTCGATGGAGGGGACGTCCACCCAACCGATGATGCCCTCGGGAGCGCCTGCCTTGACGGCGGCGTCGAGCACGAGCTTGGCGGCGGCGATGGTGCACTTGGCGGCAGCCGGGTGCGGGGAGATGATGATGGCGTTGCGGGTCTTCAGGGAGATGAGGCACTTGAAGATCGCGGTGGAGGTGGGGTTGGTGGTCGGGATGACCGCGCCCACGATGCCGATGGGCTCGGCGATCTTGGTGATGCCGTAGGCATCGTCGCGCTCGATCACGCCGCAGGTCTTGGTGTCCTTATACGCGTTGTAGATGTACTCGGCGGCATAGTGGTTCTTGATGACCTTGTCCTCGAGCACGCCGCGGCCGGTCTCCTCGACGGCCATCTTGGCCAGGGGGATGCGGGCCTTGTTGGCTGCCATGGCGGCCTCGTAGAAGATCTTGTCGACCTGCTCCTGGGAGTAGGTAGCAAAAATCCCCTGGGCCTCACGCATGTGCGCGAGCTTGGCCTCAAGGGATTCGATCGAATCTACGATTTCGGGGGCGGCGGCAACGGTAGGTTTCTTCGCCATTCTGCTCTCCTTTGCGAGAAGCGGGTTTTCCCAACAAGTCGTACTCTATAGTAATGAAACGCTTCACTAGGCCGAATGGCAGAATTTCAGCCGTAAACGGTCGAATGGAGCGCTTCAATAGCGTGAAACTTCGCAATTTGTGTTCAAACCGTGGCGATATCCAAAAACTGAAACGCTTCACTCATATCATCGGAGATCTCAATTGGGGACAGATCTCAATTGGGGTCAGGTACAAATTGAGACGTTGATGTTTGTATTCCACAGGGCTTCCTTCAATCTCATCTATTTCTTGGTTTGTTCTGGCCATGTCGGTCAGATTTGGATCAGAGGCATATACAGATGGGTGGTCATGAAATTGAATTCTCAGCGCTACCGAGCCTATGTCAGCAAGAATGAAGTTGACCTTGCCGTCGTCATCGATGGCGCCAGGCGGTTTAGTTCGACAGGAGCGGTGGACATATGGCGAGGACGGGAAGAGTTCGATGCGAAACCGATCTATACCATGTGACGATTCGCGGTTGCGGCCGTCAGATCATTTTTGAGGATGCGGTGGACAGAAACTTCTTTCTTGATCGCTTGGAGCTGCTTTCTGCGCAAGAGCGTGTCGATGTGATTGCGTATTGTCTTATGGACAATCACGTTCACATCGTTCTGTTCGATCCGGAAGGAGTGCTCGGCGTGTTCATGCAGCGACTCTGCTGTGTGTACGCAAGGTACTTCAACGAGAGGCTCGACCGATCTGGCCATCTGTTCCAGGGAAGATACTCGAGTGCTGCAATTGAAGACGTGCGCCACCTACTTACGGTCGTACGGTATGTTCACGACAATCCCGTCAAGGCGGGGATCTCAGGGCGTGAGTGTTATAAATGGAGCAGTTATCGCGGGTATGTCGAGGATAGGGGCTTTGTTTCACGCAGTCTGGTGTACGAGCTGATCGGTGGCGCGGTGAGGTTCGTTGAGTTTTCCTCTTCTGAAGATAGCTGGCGTGATTTGGCCCGCGTGATGCACTCTGATGGCGTTGAAGTTCTGGAGGTCGCCCGTACTGCCCTGGGAGGCAGGGACCCGCTTGTAATTGGGGCGAGTTCGAAGTCGGAGCGAGACGATTGTATACGGGTCCTCTCCGAGTGCGGATTGAATGCGTCTGAGATTTCTCGCATCACGGGTGTGCCACGCAGGGTGATTTCGCGTGTAGCTTGTCGGAGTTAGCCTGCATTGCGATCGTGGTCGACCATGTGCCTGCCCGGCGTTCTCCCTAACGCCCTTGTGGGTGGAAGTGATTTTCTCCTGGTCCGGTTGACGCACTTCGATTGCATGTCTCAATTTGTACCTGTCCCCAACTGATACTCCTGGTTCGGTTGACGAACTTCGATTGCGTGTCTCAATTTGTACCTGTCCCCAATTGATACAAAAAACGCCCCGGCGATGCCGGGGCGCTGCGTATGCAAGCAAACGTTTGTCCAAAGAGGGGAGTGCTTAGGAGCGGGCCACCTTCTGGGCCTTGAGGCAGCTGGTGCACACGTTCATCTTGCGACGGACGCCGTTCACGACGACGTACACGCGCTGGATGTTCGGACGGAACTTACGGTTGGAGACGCGGTGGGAGTGGCTGATGGAGCGACCAGCAACGGGGTGCTTACCGCAGATTTCGCAAACTTTGGACATGTCAGTGACCCTTCTTAGGCGACCTAAAATGAGGTCGCGTGAACAAACAGCAATGAACTATACCATAGAAGCCCGTTCATGTGCGGAATCTCCACAATGAACGAGAAGTGTGCGCTCCGCGGCGTGGGATGCAGCGCGCGGACCACATTATACGGCCGTCACGTGCGTGCGCAAGTGGTTTGACCTCGAGCTTAGTCAGATAGTTATGAGGTACCTAAATTATCGAGCTTTTATGGAATGGCGCCCTTGCGGTTTCAGGGCGCATGAGGGGGAGAAAATACCGTTCGTTAATTTCGCCGTCTGAGTTGTAAGTGCGTTTGGGGGAGGCACCGGTGAAGATATTCAGGTTCCTGAGACATCACAAAGCCAATCTCGCGTTGGCGCTCGCGCTTCTTATGGTGCAAGCGTATTGCGAGCTCACGTTGCCCTCGGTCATGAGCGAGATCGTCGACACCGGCATCAGCCGGGGAGGCATCGAGGATGTGGTGCCCAACCGCATCACCTCCGACGACCTTGGCGACGTCGAACTCTTGCTGACGCCCGGTGAGGTCAATCGCGTTGAGGCACTCTATTCGAGCCCCGATGCCGATGACGTCCGCGTATTCGAGGGGGATCGTCAGGACCGCGATGAGATCAAGGGCTTTTTGGGAGAGGCCGAGATGATCGCGTTCATGCTCGAGCGCGGTGTGCCGGTCGACTCCGTGGTCGAAGATGCACGCGAGGCGGCCGCGCTCAAGGCCACGGTGGGCGATACCATGACCATCGATACGGTTAGGGCGCTTGCTGGGGCACAGGCAGATGGATCGCCTGACTCCATGTTGTTCGACCCGTCCGCCATTCGCGCTGGCTTGCATCGCGCGCTCGGCGCGGACGGCGGGGCCGTTGTCACCTCCCAGGCCATCGAGTTCGTCAAATTCGCTTATGAACGCGCCGGCGTCGACCTCGCCCGTGTTCAGACCGATTTTCTCGTTCGCGAGGGTGCGCGTATGCTGACGTACGCGGTCATCGCGGCGCTGTGCGCAATCGCTGCCGCGTATAACGCATCGCGCACCGCCGCTCGCATCGCTCGCGATCTGCGCCACGATGTGTACGAGCGCGTCCTGTCCTTCTCGCCGGCGGAGATGGGGCGTTTTTCGGAGGCCTCGCTTATCACGCGCGCCACGAATGATATTCAGCAGGTGCAGATGGTGCTGGTCATGTGCATGCGCATGGTGCTGTTCGCCCCCTGCATGGGCGTCGGTGCGGTCGTGAAGGTCATAGGGTTCGGCAGCACGGGGCTTCAGTGGATCATCCTGGTCGGTCTTGCCGCCATCATGGTGGTCATCGGCGTTCTCATGGGCCTCACTATGCCGCGTTTCCGCAGGATGCAAGAGCTTGTGGACCGCAACAACCTCATCGCGCGCGAGATTATCACCGGCGTCATGCCGATCCGGGCTTTTGGGCGGAGTGACAGCGAGCGCAAGCGTTACGACGAGGCCAATCGCGAGCTCACCGGTACTTATATATTCACGAATCGAGCGATGTCCTTCATGATGCCCGTGCTGATGATGCTCATGAACATCATCTCGGTGGCCATCGTCTGGTTCGGCGGCCACGCCGTGGACGCGGGCGGTATGCAGGTTGGCGACCTCATGGCGTATATGAATTACACGATGCAGGTGATCATGTCCTTCATGATCATCACGATGGTCGCCGTCATGCTGCCGCGCGCCGACATCGCCTCTGAACGCATCATGGAAGTGCTCTCAACCGAATCGAGCATCGTGGATCCCGCGCATACGCTCGAGGGCCCGCAGGGGCATATAACCGCCGACGGCGAGCGCGTCGATTGGAGCGGCGTGCTGAGCTTCGATGACGTCTCGTTCACCTATCCGGACGCCGAGGCTCCGACGCTGGAGCATGTCAGCTTCACCGTGAAACCGGGACAGACGCTCGGCATCATCGGCTCAACAGGGTCGAGCAAGACCACGCTCGTCCAGATGATCCCTCGTTTGTACGATGCGACCGCGGGGTCCATCACGGTCGACGGGGTCGATGTGCGCCGCATGTCCCTGCAAGAACTTCGCTCGCTCATCGGCTATGTCCCGCAGAAGGGCATGCTCTTCTCGGGCGATATCGAGGGCAACATCGCCTACGGCGACCCCGATATGGCCCATGCGGATGTTGAGCGTGCGGCGCGAATCGCCCAGGCCTCCGAGTTCATCGATGCCAAGCCGGATGGCTATGGCTCCGCGATCGCTCAGGGCGGCTCAAACGTTTCCGGAGGTCAACGGCAGCGCCTGTCGATTGCCCGTGCGCTTGCGATCGAACCGAAGATCCTCGTCTTTGATGACAGCTTCTCGGCGCTCGATTACAAGACCGATGCCGCCCTGCGCGCGGGTCTGTCCCATGAGCTGCACGACGCCTCTGTCGTGATCGTCGCCCAGCGCATTGCGACCATCATGCACGCCGATCAGATCTTGGTACTCGATGACGGCCGCGTCGTGGGACAGGGAACCCATGAGGAGCTGCTTCGTGCATGCGAGTCGTATCGCGAGATCGCGATGAGCCAGCTTTCCTCAGAAGAGCTCGGCCTGGATGAAGGGGAGGTGCGCTAGCATGCCCGGACATATGCGTCACGGCCACGGTCCCGCGACCGAAAAGGCCAAGGATTTTAAGGGCGCCGTCATCAAGGTCGTGCGCTATATCGCACACGATAAGCTTGCGTTGTTCGTCGCCATTGCGTGCGCGGTGGGCTCGGTTGCGTTCAATGTCATGGGGCCGCGCGTGCTCGGTGAGGCGACTACGGAGCTGTTCCGCGGCATCGCCGCGAAGGTCGGCGGTGCGGGCGGGGTCGATTTCACGCTTGTCGGCCGCATCTTGGCCACCGTGCTGTGCATCTACATCACTTCCTCCGTCCTCAGTTTGGTGCAGGGTTGGCTTATGACGGGCGTCACGCAGCGCGTTTGCTATCGCCTGCGTCGCCAGATCATCGAGAAAATCGATCGCATGCCCCTGGCCTATTTCGAGCGGGTCAGCACGGGTGATGTGATGAGCCGCGTGACGAATGACGTCGATACGCTCGGCCAGTCGCTCAACCAAAGTGTCACGCAGCTGATTACCTCGGTGGCGCAGCTAATCGGCGTGAGTGTTCAGATGCTCTCCATCTCCGTCGCCTTGGCGGGCGTCACGTTCCTGACCATTCCGTTGTCGCTGCTCGGCGTTGTGCTGGTCGTGCGCGCGTCGCAGCGCCATTTCCGCCGTCAGCAGGCGTTCCTCGGTTCGGCGAATGGCATCATCGAGGAGAGCTTCGCGGGTCAGACCCTTATCCAGGCTTACAACAGGGCCGAGCGGGCTCTCGGGGAGTTCGATGAGGTGAACGAAAAGCTGTACGAGTCGGGTTGGCGCGCACAGTTCCTCTCCGGCGTCATGCAGCCGATCATGGGCCTCGTCGGCAACCTCGGCTATGTCGCCGTCGTCATGATGAGCGCCTTCCTCATGATCTCCGGCCGCATCACGGTCGGCAACGCACAGGCGTTCTTCCAGTACATCCGTAATTTCACGCAGCCCATCACACAGCTTTCCCAGGTGTCCAATATGCTGCAGATGCTGGCCGCCGCCGCTGAGCGCATCTTCGAGTTCCTGGATGAGGACGAGGAGGACGACCCCGCGCCCCTTTCCGAGCCCCTTCGCGCCACGGGTTCCGTTGAGTTCGATCATGTAAGGTTCGGCTACGTCCCGGAAAAGACCGTCATTCATGATTTCAACTGCTCGGTCGAGCCCGGACAGACGGTCGCCATCGTCGGCCCCACGGGCGCCGGCAAGACGACGCTCATGAAGCTCCTCATGCGCTTCTACGATGTGAATTCCGGCTCGATTCGCGTGAACGGCGCCGATGTCCGTTCGCTGCCGCGCGAGGACCTGCGGTCGAATTTCGCGATGGTCCTGCAGGACACGTGGCTGTTCAAGGGCAGCATCCGAGAGAACATCCGCTACGGCAACATCGAGGCCGATGACGCCATGGTCGAGGCGGCGGCCCGCGCTGCGCTCGCAGACCATTTCATCCGCACCCTTCCCGGAGGGTATGACTTCGAGCTGAACGAGGACGCCTCCAACGTCAGCCAGGGACAGCGCCAGCTGATCACCATCGCACGCGCCCTGCTTGCAGATCGCCCGATCCTTATTCTCGACGAGGCGACCTCCAACGTCGACACACGTACCGAGGAGCGCATCCAGCGCGCCATGGACATCCTCATGGCCGGCCGCACGAGCTTCGTCATCGCCCACCGGCTTTCCACCATCCGCTCGGCGGACGTAATCTTGGTGCTGCGCGACGGCGATATTGTCGAATCCGGCTCGCATGAGGAGCTGCTCGCGAGGGGTGGTTTTTACGCCGAGCTATATAACAGCCAGTTCGATGAGGGG
This sequence comes from Collinsella intestinalis, assembly GCF_902364775.2. Taxonomy (GTDB): domain Bacteria; phylum Actinomycetota; class Coriobacteriia; order Coriobacteriales; family Coriobacteriaceae; genus Collinsella. The sequence goes on from NZ_CABJEU020000001.1 coordinate 814,988, forward strand.
GCGGATGAGTAGGCGTTCCTCGTGTGCGCCGTCTGTTTTGTCTGTGCCGAGGCGCGCGGAGTTGTAGAATACTCGGATGTATGCTCGATACGCCGACGCGTTCGCGCGGAAGGAGAACCTCATGACTGAACCGATCGCCGGGACCCTGAGCGTCTCGAACGAGGTCATCGCCGATATCGCCGGCTACGCCGCCATGTCTTGCTATGGCGTCGTCGGCATGGCCGAGCAGATGCAGGGTGCTGAGAGCGTCCGCCTGCTTCCCGTGCAGCGCCTGCGCAAGGGCGTGCTCGTCACCACCACCGAGTCCGGCCTGACTGTCGACCTGCACGTCGTGCTCGAGGCGGGCGTCAACATGCGCTCCGTGTCCGACAACCTCTCCAGCTCCGTGGCATTCACGCTCTCCGAGATCGCCCAGATCGATCCCGCGAGCCTCAAGATCGCCATCCACATCGACGGGATGAAGTCCCGCTTCTAGGCGTTTAGCGCCCTCCTGCATTCACGAGACGAAAGTGCCAGAACAGATGATTGCAAAGACCATTCGAACCTGTTTCCCCATCGCCGTCGCGGCCGTTGCCGAGAAGGCTGAGGAGATCAACAAGCTCAACGTGTTTCCGGTTCCCGATGGAGACACCGGCACCAATATGTCCCTCACGCTCCAGTCCGTCGTGAAGGAGCTCGCCGCACTTCCGGTCGACGCGGACATGGACGGTATTGCCGGCGCCATCACCCACGGTTCCCTTATGGGCGCCCGCGGTAACTCCGGTGTCATTACCTCGCAGATTCTGCGCGGTGTGGCCGAGGGCCTGCGCGAGGCCGGGGAGCCCATCTCCTCCGCCGATATCGCCTCTGCGTTCCGTCGAGCCGTCAAGGTCGCCTTCCAGGCGGTCCGCAAGCCCATCGAGGGCACCATCCTGACCGTTCTGCGCGATGTGTCCACCAAGGCCGACGAGTGCGAGAAGCGCCGTATGAGTGTTGAGGAGACGCTGGACGCCCTTGTGGTCGAGGCATATCAGTCCGTCGCCCGCACGCCCGACCTGCTGCCCGTCCTCAAGGAGAACGGCGTCGTCGATTCGGGCGCCTTCGGCTTCGCCATCTTCCTCGAGAATTTCGTGGCTGCCGCCCTCGGCCGCACCTCCAAGGTCGAGAACTTCTCCGCCACCTTCGAGGCCGACACCAACTCAGCCAAGGCCGGTGCGCTTGACCGCGTGAAGATCGAGGCGAACGACGACTGGGAGGGCTCCGAGTTCCGTTACTGCAACGAGTTCCTCTTCAAGGCCGAGAAGCCCTTCGACGAGGACGAGGCCCTGAAGTTCCTCGGCTCCATGGGCGATTGCGAGCTGCTCGTCGGTGCGTATCCCGACTACAAGGTCCACGTTCACTCCAACACCCCCAACCTGGTGCTCGAGCATATGCTTCAGTTCGGCCAGGTCTATGAGGTGTTCATCCACAACATGGATCTCGAGGTCGCCGAGCGCACCGCCAAGATTCACGCCGATCAGGAGGCTTCCGCCGAGCCCGCCAAGCCGCTGGGCTTTGTGGCCGTTGCCGCCGGTTCCGGTGAGGCCGAGATCCTCGAGTCCCTTGGGGTCGACGTCGTCGTCTCCGGCGGTCAGACCATGAACCCCTCCACCGCCGACCTTCTCGAGGCCGTCTCCCGTGTGAACGCCGAGTCCGTCATCATCCTGCCCAACAACGGCAATATCCGCATGGCGGCCGAGGCCGCTGCGAGCGCGTGTGAGGACAAGCACGTCTACGTCGTGCCAACCAAGACCGTGCCGCAGGCGTTCTCCGCGCTCTTCGCCGTCATGCCCGACATGCCCGTCGAGGATCTCGTCGAGGCGATGACCGAGGCCAAGGCCTCCGTCCGCGACGGCGAGGTCACCCGCGCCGTCCGTGACTCCCAGGCTTCCGATGGCACTCCCATCCATGACGGCGACGTCATGGGCATCATCTGCGATTCGATTGATATCGTGGGCTCCGACGTGCATCAGGTCACACTCGATTGCATCAATCGCATGATGGATGAGGAGGAGGGTGACGCCCTCACCATTCTCGCTGGCCAGGATATGTCCGACGAGGACTTTGAGAAGCTCATCGAGGCTATTGAGGAGGCCCAGCCCGATCTGGAGATCGACGCCCATCGTGGCGAGCAGCCCCTGTATCCCGTCATCTTCTCCATCGAATAGGCTTTCGATCGCATGGCCGCAGACCTGAGCGTCCCGCGCGCTTCTGCCCGCTTGTCGCGGGCCTGTGCGCTGCATGAGGATATAACGCGGCTCAAATATGTCTCAGGCACACGTGAGGAGGCCCTCCGCCGGCTCGGTATCGAGCGGGTGGGGGACCTCCTTTCCCATATACCGTTTCGCTATCTCGATTTCACGCGGGCGTATACGATTGAGAACGCGCCGTTGGGAGAGGTCTGCACCATCGTCGGTACGGTCGATAAGGTTTCAAACCGTCCGACTTCGAAGCGCGGCATGACGCTCACCGAGGTGTTTCTCGTCGACGAATCAGGTGTTCTGAAAGTCGCTTTTTTCAAGCAGCCCTGGTTGGCTCGCGAGTTTGCCCGCGGCGACCGTCTTGCGCTGATTGGCAAGGTGGAGTTTGCCTATGGATTCAAGCAAATGGCATCACCTCACTTCGAGAAGCTCGATGGTGGGGGAGCGCGTGCGGGAATTCAACCGGTTCACCGGGTGACAGACGGCATATCCCAGGCCTGGATGCGTCGTATAGCTTCGGTTGCACTGGAGCAGGTTGGTGTGTTCTGTGATCCCGTGCCCGCCCGACTGCGCGCCCGCAGGCAGCTTATGAGCTTTTCGCGGGCCCTGCGTACCATTCATTTCCCGCGACTGATGAGCGAGGTGCAACTCGCTCGCCGTCGTTTGGCATATGACGAACTCATGTACCTGCAGCTCGCGCTGCGCCTTCGAAACGACGGCGACCTTCTCGACGTCGCGCCGTTTGCGCACAGTGTGGGCGCTCATGTGCGTGCCATGCGCGATGCGCTGCCTTTCGCGCTCTCGGATGAGCAGGAGGCCGCGGTCGCCGACATTCTCGGCGATATGTGCGATGCCGGGCATGTGATGAACCGCCTGCTCCTCGGCGATGTGGGTACGGGCAAGACCGCTGTTGCCTGCGTGGCGCTTGCCTGCGCGGCGGATTCGGGCAATCAGGCGTGCGTTATGGCGCCCACCGGTGTCCTCGCGCGTCAATATGCCGTCAAGAGCGGTCCGCTCCTCGATGCCGCAGGTATTTCGTGGGCGCTGCTCACCGGTTCGACGACGGCGGCGGAACGCTCGTCCATACTCGAGCGCGTCGCATCTGGTGTGCTCGACGTGGTGTTCGGCACCCATGCCGTCCTCAACGACGATCTGCGCTTCAGGCGCCTATCGCTCGTGGTCATTGACGAGCAACATCGCTTTGGCGTGGGTCAACGCAACGTCCTGCGAGGTAAGGGGCCTGGTGCTGACCTTCTTGTCATGACGGCCACGCCGATTCCGCGTACGTTGGCGTTGTCGGTTTACGGTGACCTTGATACGAGCATCATCCGCCATCGTCCCGTGCCAGGTGCGGGCGTTTCGACGGTCGCGCTCGAGAGCGGCAGCCGTGACATCGCGTATGGGGCGGTTCGAGATGCCCTGGCCCAGGGCCGGCAAGCCTATGTCATCTGCCCGATGGTCTCCCCGCAAGATGCGCTCGAGCAGCTCGACGACGTTCCCGGGCTCGACATCGACGAGAATGGACGCGCACGACAGGCCGCAACCTTGCACGATGTCGAGACAGAGGCGACCGATATTCGCCGCCTCATACCGGGTGCACGCGTCGAGGTGCTGCATGGCAAGATGGCACCCAAGGCGAAGGACGATGTCATCGACAGATTTGGAAAAGGCGAGATCGATATTCTCGTCTCGACGACCGTCGTCGAGGTCGGCGTCGACGTGCCCAACGCCACCGTCATGCTCATCGAGAACGGCGAGCGTTTTGGTTTGGCCACCTTGCATCAGCTACGCGGTCGCGTGGGACGAGGGTCGAATCCCGGTACCTGCTATGTCTTGACCGAGGTCAGGCCCAAGCGCGGATCTAAGTCTCCTGCGTGGGAGCGCCTCCAGGCGCTGGCAAAGACCGATGACGGGTTCGAGCTCGCAGAGATGGACCTCAGGCTCAGGCACGAGGGCGAGATCCTCGGCCTGCGGCAGCACGGCGGCGTCACGTTGCGCTTCGTCGATCTCGATGCCGACGTCGACCTTATCGAGGCCGCCCATGAGGACGCTGAGGAATTGTTGCGATACTCCCGCGATTTGACTGCTTGCGCTACCATGCCCATGCGCCATGAAGTCATTGCGCGCTATGGAGATGTTTTCAAGGAGGTAAGCGGCGGATGAGGATCGTTGGAGGGGAGTGGCGCGGACGTCTTATCGATAGCCCCAAGGGGCGCGATGTGAGCCGGCCCACGACCGATCGCGTGCGCGAGGCCATCGCCTCGATGCTTGAGAGCGCGCTGCCCGAAGGTATCGAGGGCTCCCATGTGCTCGATGCGTTCGCTGGTTCGGGTGCACTCGGCCTTGAGGTGCTTTCTCGCGGTGCGGAGCATGCCGTCTTTTTCGATCTCGATCGGTCGGCCGCTGCTCTTGTGAAGCGCAACCTCGCCAAGCTCTCATGTGCTCCCGCTCGCTTTCAGGTAATTTGCGGCGACGTGATTGCATCTGCCCGCCGCGGACGCGTCCCGGGCGGGCCGTTCGGTGCGGTTCTCATCGACCCGCCGTATGCACTTGGTTCGCAGCCGGCCATCGATCTTGTCGTGGCCTTGCGTGAACATGGCCTGCTCGCCGATGGGGCAGTTGTGATGTTCGAGCGCACTTCCTCGACCCCGACCCTATCGATCGACGGGTTCGAGGCGGTCAAGGAGAAGCGCTACGGGCAGACATGCATCGACCTGCTGCGCATGGAATAGGGAAAAGGTATGACCAAGAAGATTTCGCACGTGTTGGTGCCCGGCACCTTCGACCCGATCACCTTCGGCCACATGGACGTTGTTCGCAGGGCCCTGCGCATTTGCCCGCGAGTGACGGTCGCCGTGGCCGAGAGCCTGGGGAAGAACGGCGTGGGCACGACGTTCACGCTCGATGAGCGCGTTGAGCTTGCGCGCCGCGCCCTGGATGGCATGGACGGCGTCGACGTGATGCCGTTTACGGGGCTGTTGGTCGATTTTGCGCGGGAGGTGCAAGCCGACGCGGTGGTCAAGGGCTTGCGCGCCATGACCGACTTCGAGTACGAGCTGCAGCAGGCCGATCTTAACTATCGACTGGATGCCGGCCTCGAGTCCATTTTCGTCATGAGTTCGCCTGAGTACGGGTATCTGTCCAGCTCGGTGGTCCGCCAGATCGCCTCGTTTGGGGGAGAGGTGGACACGTTCGTCCCGGCCTGCGTGGCGGCGGCCCTCAAAGAGCGATTTTGTGGTCTACCAGCCGCAATCTGAAATATAGACAGATGTGGTACCATGAATCGTTAGAGTAATCAGCAGAAAGGAGACCCTCATGCCGGTCGATAACCTCCCGGGTGAGCGCATCGAGAGCCTGGTCGATGAGCTCGAGGGCATTATCGAGGAGGCACGCCCGCCGTTCGGCAAGGGCGCGCAGCAGAAGATCATCGAGACAGACGTGTTCTTCAACATCCTCGATGAGATTCGCATGAGCTATCCGGAGGAGTGGCAGAAGTCCCGCCGCATCATCAAGGAGCGCGAGGAGCTGCTCGCAAGCGCTGCCGCCCAGGCGGACTCCATCATCGCCGATGCCCAGCAACAGGCGCTCACCATCGCCTCTGAGCAGGAGATCGTGCGTCTGGCCCAGCAGCAGGCCGACGATATCCGCGATCGCGCCAACCAGTATGAGCGCGAGACCCGTTACGCTGCCGAGGACTATGCGGAGCAGGTCTTCACGCATCTGGAGGAGAACCTCAAGAGCTTGACGGGCACCGTTTCCCGCTGCCGTCAGCAGCTCAACGACAGCGCCTCCCAGAACCAGGGCCAGGGCTGGTAGCCATGAGTTGTCTGGGTTCCGTGACGGTCGACCTGTCTGACAAGCTCGAAAACCCCGGTGAGTCGTTGCCGGTTTCCGGTCACATCGATGTCGATGCGTATATGGTGGGCGATAAGGAGCTCGCTCTGCCCCACGGTGCGAACTATGATGTCGTTTTGACCAATGCCGGCGATGGCATCCTCGTCACCGGTATCGTGCGTGTGGATGTGACCGGGGAGTGCGACCGCTGCCTCGAGACCGCCGCGTTTGAAGTCTCCGGTGAGATCGAGGAGTACTACCTTTTCGAGGAGCCCGAGGATCCGGAGGAATACGAGGACGGGTTCGAGCTCGTGAGCCCCGACCGCGTGATCGATCTCGGCGAGGCCATCTCGGATGCCGTTGTGATGGACACGCCGTTCGTCGTTCTGTGTCGTCCCGATTGCGAGGGCCTGTGCCCGACGTGCGGTGCGAACCTCAATGACGGCGACTGCGGGTGCGCGAAGCAGTCCGAGCAGGCCTGGGTCGATTCCGATGAGAATCCCTTTGCGGCCCTCAAGGCCCTGAAGTTCGACGACTCGAATGATGAGTAACCGTAATTTCTAGGGATTGTTTTTAATATTTTGTGTGTAACGGTGATTTCTGCTACTATCAATGCTTGCGCGTAATCGCCGCCAGTTATGAGTTGTAAGGAAGGTCAACATGCCAGTACCTAAGCAAAAAAAGGGTCGCGCTAAGACGCACTCTCGTCGTTCGACGAACATGAAGATCAACGCTGCTTCCCAGTCCACCTGCCCTCGTTGCGGTGCCGTGAAGCTCCCGCACCACGTGTGCGGCAACTGCGGTTTCTACAAGGACCGCGAGGTCATCGTCGTCGAGTAAACTCGACTGGCGGTTACGTTGAGTTTCATAATGGCCGGCTCGTTGAGTCGGCCATTTCTGTTTAGAGAGGCTACGTATGAGCGATGTTCGCATCTGCGTCGACGCCATGGGCGGAGATGAGCCGGCAGAGGTGGTTCTCGCGGGTATCGAGGCGGCCCTTGAGGCTGATCGGTCTTTGACGGTGCTCGTCGCGGGTCCCGAGGATGTCGTTGTTCCGTTCTGCGAATCCCATGAACGCGCCGAGTCCCTCGTCGCGCCCGATGTGATCACCATGGAGGACGATCCTATCAACGCGGTCATGACCAAGCGTAAATCGTCTATCGTCCTGGGATGTCGCGCGGTCAAGAAGGGCGCGGCCGACGGCTTCTTCTCCGCCGGGTCCACCGGCGCTGTCACCGCGGCGGGCACCGCCTACGTCACCCCGTTCAAGGCCGATCGCGATGGCAAGAAGACCGCTATTCGCCCCTGCCTCACAAACGCTCTGCCCAATCGCCGCGGCGGCTTGACCGTCATGTGCGACATGGGCGCCAACCCGGATGTCGAGCCGTGGGATATGGTTCGGTTCGCCCAGATGGGCGCTGCCTATGCGAGCTGTGTCCTCGGCGTCGATGAGCCGAGCGTCGGTTTGCTTTCCAACGGTACGGAGGAGCACAAGGGCAGTGTCTTCACGCAGTCCTGTTATCCGCTCATGGCGGAGCACGTTCCCGGATTTGCCGGCAACTGCGAGGGCGGTGATATCACCAGTGGGTCGGTCGACGTTGTCGTATGCAACGGTTTCGACGGCAATATCGCCCTCAAGTCCATTGAGGGTGCGGCCAAGTTCATGATGGACGAGCTCAAGGCCGGCATGACCGCGAATCTCAAGGGCAAGGTCGCGGCCTTGCTCATGAGGGACATGCTGCGCGCCCTCAAGCACAAGCTTTCCGGTGATGCCAAGGGCGGTGCGATCCTGCTGGGCCTGCGCGGCGTGGTCATGATCGGCCATGGCGCAACAAGCGCCGAGGCGGTAAAGAACGGTACGCTTGCCTGCGCGGAGGCAGTCCGCGGCGGACTTGTCGAACGAGTCCGGGAGTCCATGGGACTCGAGGCGTAGGTAGCGTCCCCACAGCTAACGTACATTCCCCGGCTCTTCGCTTGTTGAGGGCCGGGGTTTTTCATACGCTGCGCCTGTGGCCGCGCATACATCCTTGAAATGCGAACCTTGCGACGCTTTCCGTGTACGCGGGTCGAGGGCGCTGCTTGGGGTAGAATGAGCACCATATGTGCAAGGTCGGCGCTGCGCCGGCCAATCGGAAGGGAGCTATTCATGGCACTCGATCGTAATGATATTTTCGCCAAGGTGTGCGATATCGCGTCCGATGTCCTCGGCGTTGAGGCGGACGAGCTGTCCGAGGCGACCACCTTCGATGACCTCGATGCCAATTCCCTCGATCGCCTGCAGCTCGTCACCGCTATGGAGGATGAGTTCGACATCGAGATCGACGACGACAAGCTGATGTCCATCAACTCCGTGGCCGAGGCCATCGACGCCATCGCGCAGACCCTGGGGGAGTAGGTTTTGTCCATCGCGGATAAGCTCGCGCTCGCGCAGGAGATCTGCGGTCACGAGTTCACTGACGTACAACTGCTTCGCAGTGCCATCACGCACCCCTCGGCCGTTGAGGGGGAGCCCGTTTCGGCCTCTTACGAGCGCCTTGAGTTTTTGGGCGACTCGATTCTCGGTTCGATTGTCGCGCTCTCGCTCTTCAAGACCTATGGGGCGTTCGACGAGGGCAAACTCACCCGTCTCAAGGTCTCGCTTGTCTCGGGCGCCACGCTCTCCGAAGTCGGACTTGAGCTGGGGATCGACAAGATCATCATCCTGGGCGCCTCCGAGCAGGGGACTGGTGCCCGCGGCATGCATTCCGCTCTCGAGAACGTCTACGAGGCCCTGGTCGGCGCCCTGTATCTTGATGGCGGTTGGGATGTCGCCGAGGCCTTCATCACGCGCACGCTCAAGCCCCATCTGGCCGATGAACGTGCCGAGCACCCCTCCAATCCCAAGAGCTACCTGCAGGAGTGCGTCCAGTCCGACCGCATGGACCCTCCTGCTTACAAGGTGATCGGCGAGGATGGCCCGGCGCATCAGCCGACCTTCACCGCCGTCGCACTCGTGGACGGCATCCGTCGCGGACGCGGTACCGGTTCCTCCAAGAAGGAGGCCGAGGCGGCCGCCGCTCTTGATGCCCTCGAGCGCATGGGCTACACCACCAACGGTGTCATCTTGAAAAAGAAACTCGGGTAACAGGGGGTCGCGTGTATCTGAAGTCGCTGACCCTCAAGGGGTTCAAATCCTTCGCGGACCGCGCTCACATGACGTTCGAGCCGGGTCTGACGGTCATCGTCGGACCTAACGGCTCGGGTAAATCCAATGTTTCCGACGCCATCCTGTGGGTCTTGGGCGAGCAGAGCGCCAAGCAGCTGCGCGGTCAGGCCATGGAGGACGTCATCTTCTCCGGTTCTTCCGCGCGTAAGCCGGTCGGCGTCGCGGAAGTCACGCTCGTACTCGACAATTCCGATCACATGCTGCCCGTCGATTTCGACGAGGTCGCGATCACGCGTCGCATGTACCGTTCGGGTGAGAGCGAGTACCTCATCAACTCGAGCCCCTGCCGCCTGATGGACATCCAGGATATCCTGCATGATTCAGGCCTGGGCAAGGACACGCACTCCATCATCTCCCAGGGCAAGCTCGATGCGATCCTTCAAAGCCGCCCCGAGGAGCGTCGCAGCCTCATCGAGGAGGCCGCTGGCATCTCCAAGCATAAGCGCCGCAAGGAGCGTGCGCTGCGCAAGATCAAGAGCATGGACGAGCATCTTACCCGTGCCCGTGACATCAATCGCGAGATTTCTCGTCAGCTCAAGCCCCTCGAGCGCCAGGTCGATCGTGCCCGCAAGTACAAGGACCTGTCCACGCGCGCCAACGAGTTGACCCAGATCCTCGCCGTCGATGAGCTTCGTCAGCTCCAGGCCCAGTGGGTCGACCTCGAATCCGCCTCGCGTGAGAGCGCGGCGGCACTCGAGCTTGCGCGCTACCGTCTCTCCGAAAAGGAGCGAGAGCTTGAGAAGCTCCAGGTCATGCTCGAGGAGAAGGGCCTGTTCGTAGGCGATCTGGGTGAGCAGCGCCGCCATATGCAGGACGTTGTCGGGCGCATCGGCTCCGATATGCGCCTGCTCGAGGAGAAGGGCCGCAACATGGTCGCGCGCCTTTCCGAGATGCGCGGCACCCTTTCTGCCTCGGAGCATCAGCGCAAGCGCACGCTTGAGGAACTGTCCGATATCAACCGCCAGCTCGATGAGGAGCGCGCCGCGGCAGAGGTTGCCGGGGTCGACGTCTCTTCCCTCGAGCCCGCCGCCGACGAGCTGCATGCTCGCCGCGTCGAGCTCGATGAGCTCATCTCCACGCTCACGCGTTCCGTGCGCGACGCCCAGCGCAATGCCGACAACGCCGCGCTCGAACTCGTGAAGGTTCGGGAGACCCTTTCCAACGCCGAGATCGAGGACGGCATGTATGCCAAGCGCCTCGAGCAGGTGGATGACGAGACCGATGAACTTCGAGCCTCTCTCGAGCATCGTCGCGATCGCTCTGTCGAGCTCGAGGCGGAGCTGGAAGATGCCCGCAAGGGCCGCCAGGAAGCCAAAGACGCGCTCGATGTCGCGATCTCGGCACTCGCCCAGCTCCGCGAGCAGGAGGGCAATGCCCGCACCAAACTGGCGGACGTCCGCTCCGAGCTTTCCGGTCTGCGTAAACTCGACGCAAGCCTCGCCGACTCATCGCCGCTCGCCGCGCGTGTGGTGAGCAATCGACCTCAGGCGATCGCTGCCCGATTGGGCGATCTCATCGAGGCTCCACGCGAGCTCGAGGGCCTCGTCGAGCAGCTCTTGGCCGAGGACATCGATGCCCTGGTGTGCTTGGACTCCGCCGCGCTCGCGTCCGCCGCGCAGTTCGCGCTTTCCATGGACGACGCCTCTGGGGAAACGCTGATGGTCTCTCGCGACATCGCCCCTGCCGCCGGTCTGCCTGAAGCCGTGGGCCGTCGCTTGGTTGAGCTCTTGCAGGTGCGTGACGGGTACGCACCCGTTGTTTGCGCCTTGCTTGGCGGCATCTACCTCGTGGATTCCCTCGAAGAGGCTCTTCAGGCGCCGGTCTGCCCGGGTGTTTTGTATGTCACGTCCGACGGCGCCCGCGTTCGCGATGGTGGCGTCGTGCGCGTCGGTCGTTCTTCCGGCGCGGCTTCCGGCGCGCTCGAGCGTAAACGCCGCATTCGCGAACTCGAAGGGCTCGAGCCCGACTTGTGCGCCGTGTTCGACGCCGCCGAGCGCCGTGTGGCCGAGGCGAATGAGGCCATCGAGGATGCGCGAAGTCGTGATGGTGAGATTGCGGGGGAGATCTCGCGCCTTGAGGGCGAGCGCACGTCCCTGCTTTCCGAAATCGGCCGTATGGAGCACTCTCTCTCCACGAAGCTGGCGGAGCGCGCCAACTTGGCTCGGCGCCGCGAGGACGCCGCGGCGGCAGTTCGGGCCGCCCAGCCGCGTGTGGACGAGCTTGAGATCCAGCGCGATGAGGCCCGCGGTGTCGTCGATGAGGCAACCCGTCACCTGGCCGACGCCCAGGACGATCTCGAGCGCGTTCGCCGCGATGATTCCGAGGCCGGTTCCAAGCTCGCCGACGCCAAGGTCCGACTCGCTCGCGCGAACGAGCGCGTGCGCAGCCTTTCCGCCCGCGTTCCCGAGCTCGAGAAGCGCCTTGACGGCATCGACCGCCGCATTCGCGGCACCGAGCAGTCCGCCCGCTCCCTCGAGGTTCTTCGCCTGCGCGTGGACCCGCTGCATGATCGCTATCAGGCACTGTCCGAGCGTGCGCTTGATTGGGCTGCCCGCTTGAGGGACCGCGCGTCGCTCGAGGAGGCCGACTCGGCTTCGCTCAAGCGCACGATCGAGGATGCCAAGGCCGAGGTCGCCCGTGCCAAAGTCGAGGTGGATATGGCCTCGTCGTCGGTCAACGAGCACAAGATCACCCGCGGCAAGCTGGAGGTTCAGGTGGATGCCGCCGTCAAGGCGATCACCGCCGACGGCACGACCGTTCTCGAAGACGCCCTCAGGCTCCCCGCGCCGACCGACCGCGCCGCCGCCGAGCGTGAGCTCAACAGTCTCGTCCGCCAGATCAACAACCTGGGCCCCGTGAACCAGGTTGCCATGGAGGAGTACGAGACGCTCAAGAACCGCGCGGACTATATCGCGGATCAGCTGGCCGACCTCGAGAACGCACGTAAGGCGCTCACTAAAATCACCGCCGCCATCGACCGCAAGATGCGCGCGAGCTTCCTCACCACCTTTGAGAAGGTCGACGAGAACTTTCGCGAGGTGTTCCAGATGCTGTTCCCGGGCGGCCAGGCCCATCTCGAGATGACCGACCCCGAGCATCCGGCGGACACCGGCATCGAGGTCGTGGCGCAGCCGCGCGGCAAGCGCATCACCAAGATGATGCTCATGAGCGGTGGCGAGAAGAGCCTCACGGCGCTCGCGTTGCTGTTCGCGGTGTATCGCACGCGCACGGTGCCCTTCTACGTGCTCGACGAGGTCGAGGCCGCGTTGGACGACTCGAACCTGTCCAAGCTCATCGGCGCCATTGATTATCTGCGTCAGTCGACGCAGCTTCTCGTCATCTCCCATCAGCGCCGCACCATGGAGGATGCGGACGTTTTGTACGGCGTATCCATGCAGGCCGACGGAGTCAGCCGCGTGGTCAGCCAGAAACTCGATCGTGAAACCGGAAAGGTCGTGAATGCCTAATGGGTCTGTTCGATTCCCTCAAGCGCGGACTGGAGCGCAGCCGCGAGGCCCTGAACGAGGTCTTCTACTTCGGTGGTGAGGTGGATGAGAGCTTCTGGGAGGACCTGGAGGACACCCTCGTCATGGGAGACATGGGCGGCGAGATCGCCATGCGCGTCACCGACGACCTGCGTGAGACCGCGGCCCGCAAGAACCTCAAGACCGCCGATCAGCTGCGCGTCGCCCTTGCCGAGCGCCTGTGCGAGTTCTTCGTCGAACCCGAGTCCGACATCTTCGACGATACGCCGAGCTGCGTGCTGTTCGTGGGTATCAACGGCGCTGGCAAGACCACCACGGTCGGCAAGATCGCGAGCGCCGAGGCGGGCGCCGGCAAGAACGTCGTGATCGGCAGTGCCGACACGTTCCGCGCCGCGGCCATCGAGCAGCTCGATGTGTGGGGTGAGCGCGCGGGCGTGCCCGTCATCAAGCGCGATCGCGGTTCCGATCCCGCGAGCGTTTGCTACGACGTGCTCGACCAGGCAGACAAGCTGGGTAGCGACCTCGTCCTCATCGACACGGCGGGTCGTTTGCATTCGAGCCCCGAGCTCATGCGCGAGCTCGCCAAGGTCGTGAAGGTCACCCGCAAGCGCGCCGAGTCGTGCGCCGCGGGCCCCATGCCCGTGCACGTCGTGCTCGTCATCGATTCCGCCACCGGTCAAAACGGCCTGGCCCAGGCCCAGGAGTTCAACGAGGCCCTCGGCTTGGACGGCATCATCATGACCAAGCTCGACGGTACGGCCAAGGGCGGTATCGCGTTGGCGGTGGCCGAGCAGCTCAAATTGCCGATTTACCGTATCGGTGTCGGTGAGCAGGTCGAGGACCTGCAGCGTTTCGACGCCTCGTCTTTCTGTCGCGCGCTCGTCGGTCTGAATTAGCTCGCATCGTCAAACACCTCGGCCCGAAGGCAGGTTTCACGTCGAGGTTTCATCAGTCCTGTTCCGATCTCAGTTTCGCGCCTGCCCCGATTTGAGACGCATTGATTGTTGGGAGAATCCATGGCAGCTTTCGGCTCGCTTTCCGATCGCCTGAACGATACCTTCGACCGCCTGCGCGGCAAGGGCAAGCTCACCGAGGCGGACATCAACGCCGCTATGCGCGAGATTCGCATGGCCCTGCTCGAGGCGGACGTCAACTACCGCGTCGTGAAGGACTTCGTTACGCGCACCAAGGAGCGCTGCCTCACCTCCGAGGTCATGGAGTCCCTCACTCCGGCGCAAAACGTCGTCAAGATCGTCCTCGACGAGCTCACCGAGCTGCTCGGCGGAACCGAGAGCAAGCTCGTCCTCTCAAGCCGCATCCCCAATGTGATCATGCTCGTGGGCCTGCAAGGTTCCGGTAAGACCACCGCGGCCGTCAAGCTCGCCTACATGCTCAAGAAGCAGGGCAGAAGCCCGCTTCTCGCCGCGTGCGACGTCTATCGTCCCGCCGCTGCCGATCAGCTCGCCACCCTCGGCGGCGAGATCGGCGTGCCAGTGTTCCGCGGCGATGGCGCGCATCCGGTCGATATCGCCCGCGCATCTATCCGCGAGGCAGTCGACAACATGCGCGACGTGGTCATCGTCGACACCGCCGGTCGCTTGCAGATCGATGAGCAGATGATGCAGGAGGCCGTCGACATCAAGAAGGCGGTCAAGCCCGATCAGGTCCTCATGGTCGTCGACGCGATGACCGGTCAGGATATCGTCAATGTAGTGTCCACCTTCGCCGAGCGCACCGACTTCGACGGTGTGATCATCTCCAAGCTCGACGGTGACGCCCGCGGCGGCGGCGCGCTGTCCGTCCGCGAGGTCACGGGCAAGCCCATCAAGTTCGTCTCTATGGGCGAGAAGCCCGATTCCCTCGAGGTCTTCAATCCCGAGCGCATGGCCAAGCGCATCCTCGGCATGGGCGATGTCATCGGCATCATCGAGAAGGCCCAGGAGGCCGCGACCGCCGAGCAGCTCGCCTCCGCCGAGCGCATGCTGCGCGATGGCTTCACGATGGACGACATGCTCGAGCAGATGAAGGTCGTTAAGAAGATGGGCGGCATGAAGGGCATCCTCGGCATGCTTCCCGGTGGCCAGCGCGCCCTCAACCAGATGGGCGGCAACCTCGACGAGAAAATCTTCGATCGCAATGAGGCCATTATCCTGTCCATGACGGCCGAGGAGCGCCGTCGTCCCTCCATCATCAACGGTCAGCGCCGCGCCCGCATCGCCCGCGGCTGCGGTCTCACGCCGACCGACGTGAACGCCCTGATGAAGCAGTGGGGTGAGATGAACAAGATGATGGGTAAGATGCGCGCCATGACCCAGCAGCAGATGTCCGGCAAAAAGGGCAAGAAGGGGAAGAAGGGCAAGAAGATGCGTATGCCCGGTATCCCCGGTATGGGCGGCGTGAATATGAACCAGCTCATGAATCAGATGGGCGGCATGGGCGGAGGCATGTCCGATATGGACAAGCTCATGCAGATGAACGATCAGTTCAAGCGGAAGTAGGTTCTTGTGAGCAAGGCTGACAAACTATTCGTGTCCATGTGCCGAGACATCCTCGATCACGGTACGACCACGGAGGGCGAGAAGGTCCGCCCAGTTTGGGAGGACGGCACCCCTGCCTACACCATCAAGAACTTCGGTGTCACCAACCGCTACGACCTGCGTGAGGAGTTCCCTGCGCTGACGCTGCGCCGCACCGCGCTCAAGTCCGCGATGGACGAGATCTTGTGGATCTACCAGAAGAAGTCCAACAACATCAACGACCTCAATTCCCATATCTGGGATCAGTGGGCCGATGAAACGGGGTCGATCGGCAAGGCGTACGGGTATCAGATCGCGCAGAAGTCGCACTACAAGGAGGGTGACTTCGATCAGATGGACCGCGTCCTGTACGATCTCACCCACACGCCGTACTCGCGCCGCATCATGACGAACATGTACACCTTCTCCGATCTTTCGGAGATGCATCTGTATCCGTGCGCTTACAGCGTCACGTACAACGTGACCTCTGAGCCCGGTTGCGATAAACCTGTGCTCAATATGGTCCTCATGCAGCGCAGCCAGGACATTCTCGCTGCAAACAACTGGAACGTTTGCCAGTACGCCATCCTGCTCATGATGGTCGCGCGTCACTGCGACATGATTGCGGGCGAGCTTCTGCACGTGATTGTCGATGCACACATTTACGACCGTCATGTCGACATCGTGCGCGAGCTCATCGAGCGTCCGCAGTATCCGGCGCCCAAGGTCTCGCTTAACCCCGAGGTCACGAATTTCTATGATTTCACGACGGATGACTTGATCGTTGAGGACTATAGCCATGGTCCTCAGGTCAAGAACATTCCGATCGCGGTCTAGGCGGGCATCATGGCATGTGAACTCAAGGCCATCGTCGCGGTATGCGACGACTGGGGGATTGGGCGCGATGGGGACATGGTCGTGTCCAATCGTGCGGATATGAGGCACTTCGTCAATAAGACGAAGGGGCATCCGGTCATCATGGGCCGTAAGACGCTCGAGAGCTTTCCGGGCGCACGTCCGCTCAAGGACCGTCGCAACATCGTGTTGACGCGCGACGAGGCGTTCTCCCTCGAGGGTATCGAGGTCGTTCATTCGGTCGACGAGGCGCTTGCTGCGGTTGCGGATGAGGATGTTGCCTGGGTGATCGGCGGGGGAGCGGTCTATGGGCAGTTCCTGCCGTATTGTTGCGAGGCCGAGATCACCCATAATCATGTGACGCATGTGGTTGACACACATTTCCCCGATCTCTCGCTGGATCCTGCCTGGTATGTCGCGGAACGATCCGATGTCCAGACGGTCCAGCCCGGACAGGGTGATGAGGGGATCACATTTGAGTTCGTCACGTATCGCCGCGGAGACTGCTGATGGCGGGCGTTCAGATCATCCGTATCGAGACGCTCGACGACCCGCGTCTCGAGGCGTACACCAAGCTCACCGAGCGCCAGCTGCGATCTGTGTTGGAGCCTGAGAAGGGGATCTTCATCGCGGAGAGCGGTAAAGTCATCGAGCGCGCGGTTGAGGCGGGACTCGAGCCGGTGAGCTTTCTGTTGGGGGAGCGTTGGCTCGAGCAGCTGTCACCGCTGCTCGACAAGGTCGCCGATGCGCATCCTGAGCTTGAGATCCCTGTTTTTGTGGGGGCGATGGACCTGCTGGAGCAGCTCACGGGCTTCTCCGTCACGCGTGGAGCCCTTGCGGCGTTTCGCCGACCGCCGCTTGCCGATCCGGGCGCTTTTCTCGACGGTCTCGTCGAGCGCGCCAGTGGTCGCCCGGTGCGCGTGTGCGTGCTCGAGGGCATTGTCGACCATTCGAATGTCGGTGCGATCTTTCGCTCCGCCGCCGCGCTCAATATCGACGGCATCCTGGTAAGCCCCACGTGCGTCGATCCGCTGTATCGTCGTTCCGCGCGCGTGTCCATGGGCACGGTGTTCCAGGTTCCTTGGACGCGCATCGGCAGCGAGGCGCGCATATGGCCGCATGATGGCTTTGAGGTCCTCAAGGGTGCAGGGTTCACGTGCTCAGCCATGGCTCTTTCCGATGATTCCGTCTCGCTCGACGATCCGTCGCTTCTGGATATCGAACGCCATGCCATCTTCATGGGCACCGAAGGTGCGGGACTGCAAGCCAAGACTATTGCGGGGTGCGATAAGACCATTCGCATCCCCATGGCACATGGCGTGGACTCCCTCAATGTAGCTGCGGCGAGTGCCGTGGCGTTCTGGCAGCTCTGCCCCCATGTCGATAACGGCTATCACTACCGTCCGGGTATGTTTGCCTAGCCTGCTTTCGCACCTTTTTCATTTCGTGCTTTAACGCCGCGTTGTTTGGGGACTGCGACCTGCCGATAATCGGCGAAGGGTTGCGGTCCCCATGTTGTTGCCGTAGGCTCGTATGGCTGCAGTTGAACGGGGATGGGGGAGCATATGGCAAAACGTGCCGGGAATGGTTCGATCGACGTCACACAGGGTGTCATTTGGCGTCAGCTTCTTGCCCTATGTGTGCCCATTTTCTTCAGTTCCTTCTTCCAGCAGGCCTATGCCCTCATCAACACGTATATCGTCGGGCAGTTCGGTGGCAAGATCGCACTTGGCGGTATTCAGTCCACGCTTTCTCTTTCGGAGCTTGCAATTGGATTTTGCGTCGGTCTTGGTGCCGGTTGCGCTGTGATTACCGGCCAGTTCTTCGGCCAGCGCGACGACGACCGCCTCTCTCGTTCCGTCCACACCGCCATGACGCTCGCGCTCATCATCGGTGCTTGCATATCGGTGTTCGGAGTCATCTTCTTGCCGAGCGTCCTCACGCTTATGGGGACGCCGGACGAGCTCATGTGGGAGGCCGTGGCTTATTCGCGCTGCTATTTCGGCGCCATGGTGTTCTCGCTCGTTCTCAACATGGGCACTGCTCTTCTGCGCGCCGTGGGAGATACGCGTGCGCCCGCGCTCATCATCGCGAGCGGCTGCATTTTCAACGTGGTCTTCGACCTGATTTTCGTCGCCTGGTTCAAGATGGAGGCTCTGGGCTGCGGCATCGCGACGGCTCTCACTATTGCGATCAACGCCTCTATGGTGCTTTTGCGCCTCATTCGCGCCGATGGCCCGTGGCGCCTCGAGCTCTCCCGACTGCGCATCGACCCCGTCATCTGCAAGAGTATGGTCGCCACCGGCCTGCCGTTGGGGATCCAAGCCTCGCTCTATTCGATCTCGAACATCATCGTGCAGTCCACGGTGAATTCCTTTGGCGCGGACGCTGTGACCGGGTGGGGCCTTGCCGCCCGCCTGGACGGCATCGTGTGGATGGTCACCGAGGCGCTCGGCGTCGCCATGACCACGTTTTCCGCCCAGAACTTCGGCGCGCGGAATTACGATCGCATGCGCCGCGGTTATCACACCTCGCTCGTCATCACGGTGACGCTCATCGGCTCGATGGCGCTGTTCCTCATCACGTTCGTCGACCCGTTGGCCCGATTCTTCATCGATGACTCTGCAGTGGTGGGCTACACCTCGACCATGATTCATTTCATCGCTCCGTTCTATCTGTTCTATTCGATCGTCGACAACACGTCGGGCGCCATCCGCGGCTCCGGCGAGAGCCTGCGCCCCATGTTGCTGACGGTCGTGGGCACCGTGGTGTTCCGCGTCATCTGGCTGCTCGTCGTGGTGCCGATGCACCATACGCTTCAGACCATGCTGATGGTGTATCCGGTCACATGGATTCTCACGGCCTGCCTGTTCGTCGCCTATCATCACTTCGGTCATTGGCTCAGCCATGCCGAGCGCCGCCGGGATAAGCTCGAGCTCTCCATCTAGCGCCTCACTCATCCGTTTAGATTGCGGCCCGCGGGGTATCCTGAACCAGATACTGAACGTACGGACGGAGTCTTTCCATGGAAATGGACGATCACAAACGTAGACGCAACATGATCCTCTACGTGCTCATCGCCTTCGCGGTGTACCTCGTTCTCAGCAATGTGCTGTTCCCGAGCTTCCAAAACGGCGGCATGCAGGTCGAGGATGTCACGTATTCCCAGCTGCTCGATGACCTCAAGGATAAAAAGGTCAAGGAGATCAGCTATACAACCGATGACGCGCAGGCCATGTACACGCGCAAGGGCGAGAAGGACAAGGCCTATCGCACCACCACCATGCCCACCGATGTCGATCTGACGAACCGCATCGAGGAAGCCGGTGCCGAGCTCAAGGTCACCATCCCCAAGCAGGATTCCGGAATGTGGACCTACCTGATGGTGACCGTGTTCGCGCCCATGCTCATCTTCTTCCTGCTCGGCTGGTGGCTCAACCGTCGCATGAAGAAGGCCATGGGAGACGACAACCCCTCCATGGATTTCTCCGGTGGCGGCTTCGGCGGCCTGGGCGGCGGCAACCTCGGCAAGTCCGGTGCGCGCATCGTCGCATCCAAGGATGTCGGCGTGACCTTCAAGGATGTCGCTGGTCAGGAGGAGGCCAAGGAATCCCTCAAGGAGGTCGTCGACTTCCTCGAGAATCCGCAGCGGTATGAGGAGATCGGTGCCAAATTGCCGCGTGGCGCCCTGCTCGTGGGTCCTCCCGGCACGGGCAAGACCCTGCTCGCCAAGGCTGTCGCCGGCGAGGCCGGTGTTCCGTTCTTCTCCATTTCGGGTTCCGAGTTCGTCGAGATGTTCGTTGGCCGCGGTGCCGCTAAGGTCCGCGACCTGTTCAAGCAGGCCAAGGAAAAGGCCCCCTGCATCGTCTTCATCGATGAGATCGATACCATCGGCAAGAAGCGCGACGGTGGCGGATTCTCTGGAAACGACGAGCGCGAGCAGACGCTCAACCAGCTTCTCACCGAGATGGACGGCTTCGACAACCAGAAGGGCATCGTCGTCCTTGCGGCCACCAACCGTCCAGACTCGCTTGACGCCGCATTGCTGCGTCCTGGTCGCTTCGACCGCCGCGTGCCCGTCGAGCTGCCCGACCTGGCCGGTCGTAAGGCCATCCTCGAGCTTCACTCCAAGGATGTGAAGACCGAGCCCGGCATCGACTTGACCACGATCGCCCGTGCCACGCCCGGTGCCTCCGGCGCCGATTTGGCCAATATCATTAACGAGGGCGCCCTTCGCGCCGTCCGCCTCGGTCGCAAGCGTGCGAGCCAGGAGGACTTCGAGGAGAGCGTCGAGGTGGTCATCGCCGGCCAGCAGCGCAAGTCCACCGTTTTGTCCGACCACGAGAAGCAGGTCGTCGCGTACCACGAGATCGGCCACGCCATCGTAGCGGCTCGCCAGAAGGGCTCGGCTCCGGTCACCAAGATCACCATCGTGCCCCGCACCTCGGGCGCCCTCGGCTACACCATGCAGGTGGAGGAGGACGAGCGCTTCCTCACCACCAAGCAAGAGGTCTTGGACAAGCTCGCCGTCTATTGCGGCGGCCGTGCCGCCGAGGAGCTCATTTTCGGCGAGATGACCACCGGCGCCGCGAACGATATCGAGCAGGCGACCAAGCTCGCTCGCAACATGATCACACGGTTCGGCATGTCCGAGGAGTTCGGCATGATGGCGCTCGGCACCGTTCAGAACGCCTACCTCAACCAGGACACGTCGCTTACCTGCGCCCCGGGCACCGCGGAGCGCGTTGATGCGGCCGTCCTCAAGCTCATTACCGAGGCGCATGAGCGCGCCATGCAGATTTTGAAGGAAAACAAGTTCAAGCTGCATGAGCTCGCTCATTACCTCTACAAGAAGGAGACCATCACGGGTGATGAGTTCATGAGCCTTCTCACTCGCGAGAATCCGCTCATGCCCAAGAGCCCGCAGGAGTAAGAGTGGCTATCGCTCGCAGCTGACATTCGACCCCGCCCGCGTATGTGCGAGCGGGGTCGCTGTGTGCGAATGGCCTGAAAGGAAAAGATGTTTGAGACGACTTCCGAACTGAGATTCGCCGTCTTGATCGATGCCGACAACGTCAGCGAGAAGTACATCAAGGTCATCCTCGATGAGATTTCCAACGCGGGCGTCGCGACGTACAAGCGCATCTATGGCGATTGGACGAGTCCGCGATTGGCGAGTTGGAAGAGTTGCCTGCTCGACCATTCGATCATCCCCATGCAGCAGTACAGTTACACGTATGGCAAGAATGCCACCGACTCCGCGATGATCATCGACGCGATGGACATCTTGTATTCGGGAACGGTTGACGGATTTGCCATCGTGAGTTCCGATTCCGATTTCACGCGACTCGTCGCCCGGTTGCGCGAGAGCGGCATGATCGTTATCGGCATGGGCGAGCAAAAGACCCCCAAGCCGTTCATCTCTGCCTGCAACCAGTTCAAATACCTCGATCTGCTCTATGCCCAGCGACAGGACGAGGAATCTGAAGACGCACAGGATGCCCATGACGACACTGATGCGGTGGCATCGTCGGGAAAGTCGCCCTCCCGTCGACGTCGCCGTCGGCCTGGCGATGCCGGCGGCAATACGTCCGAGCCTTGCGATTGCGCCTGTGAGGATGTCGATGATGAGCTTGAGGGGGAGGTGGCGTTCGGCGAGATGAGTCGAGCCGATAAGCGCCGCCACTTGCGTGCGATTCGCTGCGCCATCAACGCCGTCATCGATTCCTTTGGCGATGAAGATGGATGGATCTCCCTGGGACTGCTTGGCGATCAGCTCGGGAAGCGTCTTCCCGATTTCGACGTTCGCAACTACGGGTATAAGCGCCTGCGCCCGTTTTTGAAGTCCTTGGGTGTCTACGAGTTCGATGAGCCGGTGGGCGAGCAGGGAAAGCGTCAGATCAACCTTCGCCAACGCGATGCGTGACGCCTGCCGGTCTTCGTTTCGTCCCGGTGAGGGCATGGTGGGGGAGCATGGGTGTTCTCGGGGGTTCTCGGTGCGGGGATTCCCGTGGAGGACTTGAGGTTTTCCTTGGGTTCGACCTGCATCTTGTGTATACTACCTAGCTGTTTGTTCAACCTATGTGCCGGCGTACGCGTGCGGCACCTCTAGAAGAGTAAGGAATCTGTCATGGATTACATCCGCGCAATCGAGCGTCAGCAGATCCGCGAGGACATGCCTCGCATCCTGGTCGGCGACAACGTCAAGGTGCACTACCGCATCAAGGAGGGTGACCGCGAGCGCGTCCAGGTCTTCCAGGGCGACGTCATCCGTCTCCAGGGTGCCGGTTCTCGCGAGACCTTCACGGTCCGCAAGGTCTCCTATGGCGTCGGTGTCGAGCGTACCTTCCCGGTTCACTCCCCGAAGATCGCTAAGCTCGAGGTCGTGCGTCACGGTAAGGTCCGTCGCGCCAAGCTCTACTACCTGCGCGACAAGGTGGGCAAGGCTGCCCGCATCCCCGAGAAGCGCTAAGTCGCTTTTCGCGGAGTACAGATCCGCAACAGGAAACGGGCCGCTCTTTGGGCGGCCCGTTTTCGTGTACATCGAAGGTGCGCCCAAGCGTTGAGAGGGAGAGCCGGTATGGCCAATATGACGAGTTCCGCGTCGGCAGCCCAGGTCGCCGCCGAGCTGAGCAGTGCGTCCATCGACCAGATCGAGGCTTTGGTCGATCGGTATTCGGAGGATCCGCGGGCGCAGGTTCAAAAGGCGTGCGAACGCGCCTTGAAGCGGCTTTCTAAGGAGCGTGCGGAGCGCGAGCGCGTCGATGCGATGTACGAAACCATGGCGCAGCTTGGCGGTGAGGGGATCGTCGTCGGTGTCGATGAGGTGGGGCGCGGGTCTGTTGCCGGCCCTCTGACCGTTTGCGCCGTATGCCTTCCCTCCGAGCCGCGCATTTGGGGAATCAATGATTCCAAGCAGTTGACTCCCGCAAAGCGCGAGATACTCGCCGTTCGAATCGCGGAGGTCGCAACGGCTGTTGGCATCTGCCATATCGCCCCCGCACGCATCGACGAGATCGGCATGGCCCGCGCCCTTCGTGAGGCGGTCGCAGGTGCCGTTGCCGACACGGGCCTGGAGCCCGACTGCGTGCTCATGGACGGCAATCCGTTGGGTGCCGTTCCCAATGAGCGCGATGTTGTGAAGGGTGACGCCAAGGTCGCCTGCATTGCCGCCGCCTCCATCGTCGCCAAGGTGACTCGTGACGAGCTCATGGTTGAGCTAGATGCGGAATATCCCGAATACCATCTTGCGCAATCGAAGGGCTATGCCTCGGCCGAACACATCCAGGCAATCAAGGATCACGGCCTTTCTCCCG
This sequence comes from Collinsella intestinalis, assembly GCF_902364775.2. Lineage (GTDB taxonomy): Bacteria > Actinomycetota > Coriobacteriia > Coriobacteriales > Coriobacteriaceae > Collinsella. The sequence continues at coordinate 838,418 of NZ_CABJEU020000001.1, forward strand.
TCCATCGCGTGAGTTTTTGCGGTAACTTCCTGGAGACCGCTCGTCTTTTTTAGCGTTTTCCAGCCCTTCTCTACTAAACCACCGCACGGTATCTCGCGTTTTCTCTTTTGGGCAGATTGGTTCCAACGTGCTTTGGAATCGCGTTCGTATTGCCCTGAGGTCATTCAAATGCTCGGGTCCATACTTCGACTCACCCGATGTGAGGAGGCGCTATGGGAACGAACAGGCAAAGGGATCTCGCGCGAGAACTGGTCGACCGTATGCTTTCGGGCGATGATATCGTGTTTGGTCATCAGGATGCCGATGGCATGTCGAACAAGCTCTTGGGGTCCGTGGGTGAAGAGCTCGCTGCGCGATATCTTGAGCAAAGAGGCTACGACATCATCGATCGGAATTATCGTTGCCCTGAGGGGGAGGCCGATCTTGTCGCCTATGATCAGGATGACGACGGTGTTGTGTTGGTTGAGGTTAAGACGAGGCGTTCGCGTTCTGAGCGAGGCGGCGCGTATCCCGAAGAAGCGGTTACCCCTGAGAAGCAGCGTAGGTATCGTCGGATCGCCCTGTGTTACGCGGCGGATCATTACCCGGTTCCATCCATCCGATTTGATGTCATAGGGGTGACCCTCAGGCCCGCCAACATCGGTGAGATAAGGCACCTATGCGGCGCGTTTGATTGGTCGGGTCGCTGATGCCCGGGTCTCGCAGGGTATACGCCGTCCACGCTGCATGCATTCACGGCGTGGAGGCGTTCCCCGTAACAGTGGAAGTGTCCGCATCGGGCACGATTCCCGGTCTGACTATCGTTGGCATGGCCGACGCTGCCGTACAGGAGGCACGGGTTCGCATCCGCTGCGCCTTGCGCGCGAGCGATTTTGAGATTCCGCGGTGTGCGTTAACGGTGAGTTTGGCGCCTGGAGACGTTAGGAAGACGGGTTCGGGATTTGATCTTCCCATTGCGGTGGCCATTCTCGCCCTAACCAATCAAATCCCAGTTTCCGGACTCGACGACTATCTTTTCGCGGGTGAGCTCGGGCTCGATGGTTCGGTCAACGCCGTCAGTGGAGAAGTCGCATATCAGCTGCTCGCGCGGGACAACGCCCTTTCCTTCGCCGGCGGACAGGGCGGCACGCATGTTCCAGTTCAAGGTGTGGCCTGTGGCATCTTGTCTCATATCGGCCATTTGAGACTCGGTATCGAAACGGCGCTTGGTATGCCCGCTTCGACTGAGGTCCCTGCCGATCCTTTGGTTTCGCCGCTAGATTACGGCGATGTTGTTGGGCAGGAGATCGCGAAAAGAGGGATTGCCGTCGCGGCCGCTGGCGGCCTCGGAATGCTCATGATCGGTTCTCCCGGATCGGGTAAGACAATGCTCGCGAAGAGGATGACGACAATCCTTCCGCCTCTTGATGAGGATGAGCGCCAGGAGGCGCTATGTATCCACTCGGTATTGGGAGAGCCGGTCGATTCCCTGCTCCGGGGTGAGAGACCTTTTAGGAGCCCACACCACTCTGTTTCCGTTGCCGGTTTGGTTGGCGGTGGCAGGCCCGTGCATCCGGGTGAGATCAGCTTGGCACATGGCGGCGTCCTGTATCTGGATGAGCTCGGAGAGTTTCCCTCGACCTCGCTTCAGATGTTGCGGCAGCCAATCGAGGAAGGAAGCATCCGCGTTGTACGCGTCGATGGCGCCTTCACGTTCCCCGCGCGGTTTCAACTCATAGCCGCGAGCAATCCTTGTCCATGCGGATACCTCGGCGATCGCGATATTGCTTGTCGTTGCTCGGATGCCGCCATCGAGCGATATCGGACGAAGCTCGGAGGCCCGCTCGCCGATCGAATCGACTTGATTGTGGACGTTGCGCGACCGGATCCCGACCTGATTGTCCGGGGAGCGGAGGGGAAAACAAGCTCGGAGTTGCTCGAAGACGTGATACGTGGTCGAGAGTTTCGTTCGTGGAGAGTCGCCAGTCAAAGGGACGGCGACGGTCACGATGGGCCGACAAGTATCGATGCGGCTATCGCCTCGCAGGCTCTTAGCGGCGAGGGGAAAACCGCCCTTCTGGAAATCGCGAGGAGAAAGCACCTGACCGGTCGGGGGATCGTGCGACTTGCAAGGGTTGCTCGCACCATTGCCGACATGGCCGAGTCGCAGACCATCGAGCCTGCCCATCTTATGGAGGCATCGCTGCTGCAGGGAAGGAGGGGAGATGGGGAAGCCTGCTGATGGTATCGAGCTTCATAGAGGGGATGAACGCTACCCAAAGACTGTCGCGGAGCTCGCGAATCCGCCACAGACCCTTTACGTGAGGGGTGATCCCGGCATTTTGGATGCACCGTCTCTCTCGATCATCGGCGCACGGAAATCAACTCCTTATGGTCGAGCAATTGCGGAGATGGCCGGTCGGATCGCAGCGGAGTCTGGGGTCGTTGTGGTTTCGGGCGGGGCTCGAGGATGCGATCAGGCTGGAGGGATGGGTGCGCTGAATGCTGGGGGACGGCATGTCGTGGTTTTGGGGACGGGTGCAGACGTCGTGTATCCATCGAGTGCCGGCCGATTGATTGATCATTCATTGCTTCAGGGAGGATGCGTGCTGTCGCTCGAGCCGTGGGGTACGCAGCCCATGAAATGGGCGTTCCCTAAAAGGAACCAGGTGATAGCGGCTCTTTCCGAGGCGACGTTCGTTGCAGAGGCCGGCATGCCCTCGGGTACGTTCAGCACCGCCGAGGCGGCGAATGCGCTGGGTCGTGAGCTATTGGCCGCTCCAGGTTCGATATTCTCCCCCGAGTCTCGGGGTGCGAATTACCTCATAGCCAACGGGGCATGTTGCATTGCAGATGAGGAGGCCCTCGAGGTCGCCATTTCGAGAATATACGGGACTCTGCGGTTTTCCCGTCCCGATGCACGCGGATTGGACGGTTTGGATCCGAATGGTCGTCGCATGGTGGACATGCTTCTGGCCAATCCGATGCGAGTCGATGATCTTGCGGCCGCCCTTCGGGTCGATCCTCTTGCGTGCTTGCAGCTTATTGGAGACCTCGAGGTTCATGGCGTCGTTGAACGATTGGTTGATGGAAGGTTGGCGCTGAGCAGCATTGCGCTTCACGCGCTCACGCGCTTGGGGCAGAATGGTTGAGATGCATTCGACATAAGGGAGATGAATATGAGCTTTGAACGCGTGACGGTTATCGGCGGAGGTCTATCGGGCAGCGAGTGCGCCTGCCAGCTCGCCGATCGCGGCGTACCCGTTCGCCTGTATGAGATGCGGCCCGATCATTCTTCTCCTGCGCATCATACCGGCTCGCTTGCTGAACTCGTTTGCTCTAACTCGTTCAAGTCGACTCGCGTGGACTCCGCCGCCGGGCTTCTCAAGGAGGAGCTCCGCAGGATGGGATCAGTCCTCATCGATTGCGCTGAGCGCGCTGCGGTCCCCGCTGGAGGGGCGCTCGCCGTCGATCGCGAGCGCTTCTCCGCCCTTGTTGAGGAAGAGGTGGCTCGGCGTCCCCTTATCGAGGTCATTCGCGAGGAGGTTGTGGATATCCCTGAGGGTCCCTGCGTCATCGCTGCAGGTCCGTTGTGCTCTCCCGCCCTTTCCGACAAGGTGCTCGAGCTCGTGGGCGGGGATGCCCTGTCATTCTTTGATGCCGCCGCGCCGATTGTCGATGCGACGACGATCGACAGGTCGATCGTGTTCACCCAGTCTCGCTACGACGAGCAGGGGGGCGGGGATTATCTTAATGCCCCCTTCACTAAGGATGAATACGACGCATTCATCGATGCGCTCGTTGGTGCCGAACGTATTGTGTTGAAAGATTTCGAGCGCCGCGATTTGTTCCAGGCCTGTCAGCCGGCCGAGGAAGTTGCGCGAACTGGCCACGATGCCATCAGATTCGGCGCTATGAAGCCCGTGGGTTTGACGGATCCGCGTACGGGCAGGCGTCCTTGGGCCGCCGTTCAGCTGCGTTCTGAAAATGCGGAAGGCACCGCATACAATCTTGTCGGGTTCCAGACGAACCTCACGTTCGGTGAGCAAAAGCGGGTGTTCCGCATGATTCCCGGCCTGGAGAACGCCGAGTTCTTCCGTTACGGTGTCATGCACCGAAACACGTTCGTCGATGCACCGCGCGTGCTGGATGGGTCTTTTGCCGTTCCGGGAACTCGGGTTCGTCTTGCCGGTCAGATCACCGGAACTGAGGGTTATACCGAAGCGGTTGCGTCTGGCCTGTTCGCCGCGCTCAACACGTTTGCAGATTTGAGCTCCATCGACCGCGTGTCGCTTCCGCTCACGGGCGCCTTTGGTTCACTTGTCGCGTACGCGACCTCGAAGGATACGGTCGACTACCAGCCAATGCACGTCAACTTCGGTGTGGTTCCCCCGCTTGAGGACGGCAAGCGCCGCAGCAAGCGTGATCGCTATGCCGCTTATTCGGCTCGCGCACTCGCCGATCTCGACACTTACATCTCAACTCGACCGGATTTGTTCGGCGAGCGCGGGCGGGCTTAGGTGGCGCCCTCCAGTCTTCAAAGTGAGCTGCTTGCCCAGATTGATGATTTCATCGTTTTCATCTCGTGCGTTGAAGGGTTGTCTCCCGAGACGGTCAGGGCCTACGGCCAGCATTTGGAAGCGTACGCCGATTGGTGCGAATCGCACGCGGTCGATGGACTCGATCCTTCATCTCGGGGCTTGAGGTCTTATCTTGCCGAATTTCGTCGCGATGGTCGTGCTTCGACTACGGTCGCCGCGCACCTTTCCACGCTCCGATCGTTCTTTCGCTGGTTGGAATATTCGGGACATCGGGCGGGAGCGGTCCCTCTTGCGACGGTTGCCCCCAAGCAGCGTAGGGAGCTTCCTCATGTGCTGACCGCGGAGGAGCTGGCGGCTTTGTTCGATGCCCCTGATCTTTCATGTCCAGCCGGCTTGAGGGATGCCGCCATGCTCGAGCTTTTTATCGCCACGGGCGCTCGCATCTCCGAGCTTTCTAGGCTCGAGGTCGGCGATGTCTGCGTGGCTGAGAGGCAAGTGCGCCTTCTGGGCAAAGGCTCCAAGGAGCGTATCGTCCCTCTCTATGCGAGGGCGATCGAGGTTTACGAGAGGTATCTTGAAAACGGAAGGCCCAATCTGCTGCGGCCGGCCGCGTTCGGCGGCGACGCGTGCCGTGCGGTGTTCGTCTCCGACCGGGGAAGGGCGATGAACAGCGATGCGCTGCGATATCGTTTTGACGTATTAAAAAGAAGGGCCGGTATCTCCTCTGACATAACGCCCCATGCGATGCGCCATACGTTTGCGACTGAATTGCTCGGCGGGGGAGCGGACCTTCGTAGCGTGCAGGAGCTCCTCGGGCATGCAAGTCTCTCTACGACCCAGATTTACACGCATTTGACGCCGGATCGACTTAAATCTGCCGTCGCGCGGGCGCATCCTCGTGGATAGAGTTTGTGGGCCCTTGGCAATGGCGGTCGGACCTGCTACCATGCATCAGGTTGCGAGTACGCAACGTTCCATCACACACGCACGGCTACACGCCGGCCGCGGTGCTCGGGCTAAGGTAGCACAGGCTCGAGTGGTCGGAGTGGTCGACACCGTGCGAAAGAAAAACCGGGAGGTAAACATGGCTACCAAGATTAACATCCGTACCCTGCTCGAGGCTGGCTGCCACTTCGGTCACCAGACCCGTCGTTGGAACCCCAAGATGAAGCCGTTCATCTTCGGTGAGCGCAACAACATCTACATCCTCGACCTCAAGCAGACTATCGTCGAGGCCGACAAGGCTTACACCTTCCTGAAGGAGACCGCTGCCAAGGGTGGCAAGGTCCTCTTCGTCGGCACCAAGAAGCAGGCTCAGGAGGCCGTGAAGGCCGCTGCCGAGCGCGCCAACATGCCTTACATCAACCAGCGCTGGCTCGGCGGTATGCTCACCAACTTCGTGACCATCCGCTCCCGTATCAACCGCCTCGAGGAGCTCGAGGGCATGGTTGCCGACGGTTCCATGGCCCTGCGCGGCAAGAAGGAGCAGGCTGTCCTGGGTAAGGAGCTCGCCAAGCTGCAGGCCAACCTCGGTGGCGCCCGTGAGCTCAAGAGTACCCCGGCTGCTCTCTTCGTCATCGACACCAAGCGCGAGGAGAACGCCATCAAGGAGGCCAAGCGCCTTGGTATCCCGGTGGTCGCCCTCATCGACACCAACTCCGATCCCGACGTCGTCGACTACGGCATCCCCTGCAACGACGACGCCATCTCCGCGATCCAGCTCATGAGCGAGCTGTTCGCCGACGCTTGCCTCGCCGGTTCCGGCAAGGAGCAGATCTCCGAGGCCGAGATGGCCGCTGAGGCTCCTGCCACCGAGGCCGCTGCCGAGTAGGCAACCGTACCCCGTTAGGTAACTTCCTTCGAAAGGAACGAACATGGCTCAGATCACCGCCGCTATGGTCAAGGAGCTCCGCGAGATGACCGACTCTCCGATGATGGAGTGCAAGAAGGCTCTCGTTCAGGCTGAGGGCGATATGGACGCCGCTGTCGACATCCTCCGCAAGAACGGCCTCGCCGCTGCCGCCAAGAAGGCCGGTCGCGACACCAACGAGGGCGCTGTTGCCGCTTACATCTCTGAGGACGGCACCAAGGGCGCTCTCGCCGAGATCGCTTGCGAGACCGACTTCGTCGCTTCCAACCCCAAGTTCACCGGCTTTGCCGCTGAGGTCGCCAAGGTCGTTTGCGACAACGAGCCCGCTGATGTCGAAGCCCTCATGGCCTGCGAGATGAACGGTGAGACCGTTGAGGCCGCCCTCACCGAGATGATTCACGTCATCGGTGAGAACATGAAGGTTTCCCGCACCACCGTTCGCAAGCCCGCTGCTGGTGGCGTTGCCTCTTACATCCACATGGGTGGCAAGATCGGCGTTCTCGTCGAGTTCTCCTTTGAGAAGCCCGAGACCGCTACCGCTGAGGCCTTCAAGTCCTTTGCTCATGATGTGGCCATGCAGGTCGCCGCTACCGCTCCTATCGCCGCTGTCCGGGAGGACGTGGCTCAGGACGTCATCGATCACGAGGTCGAGATCTACAAGGCTCAGGCTGCCGAGTCCGGCAAGCCCGAGGCTATCCAGGAGAAGATGGCCATTGGCCGTCTCGAGAAGTTCTTCAAGGGCATCGTCCTGAACGAGCAGGAGTTCATCAAGGATTCCAGCCTCACTATCAAGGCCTATGCCGAGAAGGTCTCCAAGGAGCTCGGTGACACCGTCAAGGTCGTCGCCTTCGATCGTCTGGTTTGCGGCGAGTAATTTCGCAATGAGCTAGTTTATGCAGGTCGTGGGAGCACTCCCGCGGCCTGCTTTTTCATGTGCCGCCAAGCGAAGGCGACGCGTGTTCTTCATCCCTGCTAGAATGGGAACAATTCCGTACTAAGGAGGCATCCTTGTCCGATTACCAGTACAAACGCGTTCTTCTCAAGATTTCCGGCGAGGCGCTGATGGGCAGCGCCGATTACGGCATCGATCCCGCTATCGTCGAGCGCATGGCCGCCCAGGTCAAGCAGCTGCATGACGAGGGCATTGAGGTCGCCGTCGTCGTCGGCGGCGGCAACATCTTCCGTGGTGTCGCAGGTTCCGCCAAGGGGATGGAGCGCGCCCAGGCCGACTACATGGGCATGCTCGCCACGGTCATGAACGCTCTCGCCCTGCAGGACGCCATCGAGCGCATCGACTGCCCCTGCCGTGTCATGAGCGGTATCCAGATGAACGAGGTCTGCGAGCCCTACATCCGCCGTCGCGCGATGCGCAGCCTTGAGAAGGGCGACGTCGTCATCTTCGCCGCCGGTTCGGGTAACCCCTATTTCACCACCGATACTGCGGCCGCTCTGCGCGCCTGCGAGATCGGCGCGGACTGTCTGCTCAAGGCCACCAAGGTCGACGGCGTGTATGATATGGACCCCGTCAAGAACGAGGATGCCGTTCGCTTCGACAGCATCAGCTATCATGAGGTGCTCGTTCGCGGCCTTCAGGTCATGGACGCCACCGCGACTGCCCTGTGCCAGGACAACCACATGCCGATCATCGTCCTCAACATCGATGGGGACGACAACATCAAGCGCGCACTGGCGGGCGAGCCCGTCGGTACCGTCGTCATGGAAGAGGAGTAAGTCATGTCCGACATCCGCGAGAACATGGACAAGGCCATCGATAGCCTGAAGCACAACTTTGCCAAGGTCCGCACCGGCCGCGCTAACGCCAACGTGCTGTCCGATATCACGGTCGACTACTACGGTGTGGCCACCCCGATCACCCAAGTCGCCGCTATCAAGGTCCCCGAGGCCCACATGCTCGTCATCGAGCCCTGGGACAAGGCCCTCGTCAACGCGATCGTCAAGGCGGTCACCGCCTCCGATCTCGGCATCACCCCGAACTCCGACGGCATTGTCGTTCGCCTGCCTTTCCCGGCCCCCACGGAGGAGCGCCGTCGCGAGCTCGTCAAGGAGTGCCGCGAGCTCGCTGAGCACGCCAAGATCGCCATTCGCAACATTCGTCGTGACGCTAATAACAAGCTCGAGCGCGATGAGGAGCTCACCGAGGACGACGTCCGTCGCGAGCAGGCGAAGGTCCAGAAGGCGACCGATGAATATGTCGCTCGCGTCGAGGAGCTTCTGAAGGCCAAAGAGGCCGAGGTCATGGAGATCTAGTCATGAACTATGACATCGAAAAGCTCAACGAGTTCTTCGCCGAGCATCCCGATGACATCTCGATCACAGATATCGATATGGCGCGTATTCCGCGCCATATCTCTTGCATCATGGACGGCAACGGCCGATGGGCGACCTCCCGTGGTCTCGGTAGGGGAGAGGGCCATAAGGCCGGTATCGTGGCGCTGCAAGACGTCATCACCGCTTGCGTTCGTATGGGCGTTGACGTTTTGTCCGCTTACGCCTTTTCCACGGAGAATTGGAATCGCCCTCGGGCCGAGGTCGATCTGCTCATGTACCTCTTCGCCAAGACGCTCGTCGATGAGCTGCCTTTGCTCAAACGCGAGAACGTACGCGTCGAGTTTCTCGGGGACATCTCTGCGCTCCCCAAGAAGACCCGCGACGTCTTTGAGTGCGGTCTTGCCGAGACGCGCGACCATACGGGCATGACGCTCGCCCTCGCCGTCAATTACGGCGGGCGGGCCGAGATCACCCGTGCCGTCAGGCATATCGCTGAGGCCGTTTCGGCAGGCGATATTGCCGTCGAACAGATCGACGACGCACTCGTTGCCGATCATCTCTATACGGCGGGTTTGCCTGATCCCGAGCTCGTCATCCGCACGTCGGGTGAGCTGCGCGTCTCGAACTACCTGTTGTGGCAGATCGCCTATTCCGAGTTTTATATCACCGATACGTATTGGCCCGATTTCGATCGATGGGGGCTTGTCCGCGCCATTGCCTCGTTCCAGGGCCGTGACCGCCGATTCGGCGGTCTTTCCCAGGCTTAAGGCCGGGGGAGTCTCAAGGAGTTCATCTTGGATTCTAAGGAAGCTACCTCTAAAGCTGCGGCGACCGAGAAATCCGGCGGTCGCCTTCATTCGTTTATGGTGCGAGCCGGGGCCGGCATCGTGTATGCGGCGCTTTTCATCGGGTCTTTGTTGTTCGGCGTCGTACCCACTGCCGTTTTTGCCTCGGTTATGTCGGTGCTTTGCTGCTATGAGTTTTATCGCATAATGCGATTGGACGGTAAGGTTCCCAATGAATTCGTGGGACTCGTCGCCTCGGTGCTTTTCCCGCTGTCCGTCCTGGTCGACCCCGTGTGGCTCACGGTCATCAATTTCCTGCTCGTGTTGCTCTTGGGCCTGTGGTATGTGAAGAACCCCCGCACGCGCATCGCCGATGTGGCGGTGACGGCTTTCGGCGCCATCTACACCGGCTACATGCTATCCGCCATCGTTTTGCTTCGTGAAGCCATTCCCGGCTTGGAGGGCGCTCTGCTGTCCATCGGCGTCTGTGCTTCCCTGTGGCTCTCAGATTCCTTTGCCTACATGGTCGGTAGTCGCTTTGGTAAGCACAAGATGGTTCCCAAAATCTCCCCCAAGAAAAGCTGGGAGGGTTTCTTCGGCGGACTTCTGGGTTCCGTCGTCGTATGGATCATTATCTGGTGGACGGGCCTGTATGAGATCAACCTCTGGTTCTCCATTCTCTGCGGCGTGGTGGTATCCATCATGGGCGTGTTCGGTGACCTGCTCGAGAGTCGTATCAAACGAGGTGTCGGCGTCAAGGATTCGGGCAATCTCATTCCCGGGCATGGCGGTATGCTCGATCGGTCCGACTCTTTGATCGTCGGAGTCATCACAGCCTATCTCATGCTTCACCTTGGGGGTGTCCTGTAATGGTCGTTGTCGACACTCCTTCGCGCACACGTGTTGCCATCCTCGGCTGTACGGGTTCTATCGGCACGCAGGCGCTCGATGTCTGCAAGCAGCACTCCGACAAGCTTGAGGTCGTCGCGCTGAGCGCGCATTCGCGCACCGAGAATCTGGTTCATTTTGCACACGAGTTTGCTGTGCGACATGTAGCGGTCACGTCTGAGGCGCATCGTGGCGACGCGGTCCTCTCGGAGCTACCCTCCGCGTGCGAACTGCATACCGGCTCTCGTTGTGCCGAGGAACTCGTCGAGCTCGAGGATGTAGACGTGGTCCTCGTCGCAATCGTGGGCGCCGCGGGCCTTTCTGTCAGTCATGCCGTTCTCAAGAGCGGCAAGCGACTGGCGCTTGCCAACAAGGAGTCCCTGGTCGTGGGTGGCGATTTGCTGATGCCCATGGTTCAGCCGGGTCAGATGCTTCCCGTTGATTCGGAGCACTGTGCCATTTTCCAATGTCTGCTCGGTGAGAATCCGCGTGAGGCACATTGCATCTGGCTTACGTGTTCCGGCGGTCCGTTCTACGGACGCAGTCTCGATGAGCTGGCCGATGTTACTCGTCATGATGCCTTGGCCCATCCCACGTGGAACATGGGCGCGAAGATCACCGTCGACTCCGCCACCCTCATGAACAAGGGTCTTGAGCGCATTGAGGCCATGCATCTGTTTGGCATGGATATCGATCGCATCAAGGTGCTCATCCAGCGTGAGTCTAAAATTCATTCCATGGTCGAATTCGAGGATGGCTCGGTCATGGCGCATCTCGGCGCCTCCGACATGCGCATTCCCATCCAGTATGCGTTTTCGTATCCCGAGCGCTGGTCCACTCCCGCACCGCGTGTCGATTTCCGCGAAATCGCGCAGCTTACGTTCGGTGCGCCGGATATGGAATCCTTCCGTTGCCTCAAGCTCGCCGAAATTGCCGCCAAGCAAGGGGGTACGCTTCCCTGCGTGCTTAACGCCGCTAACGAGATCGCCGTCGACGCGTTTTTGCATGACGCCTGCACGTTTACCGGCATCGCCGATATCGTGGAGGCGTGTATGGACGAGCACGACTGCCAGAAGGTCGTTTCCTTCGAGCAGCTGTCCGATGTCGACGCATGGGCTCGTGAGCAGGCGCGAGGTATCATCTCGTCCCGTTTCTGATGAGTTTGGATTATATGGACGCTCTATTCGGAATTCTCGGCCCCATCTTTTGGGGCCTTCTGCTTCTGTCGGTTCTCGTGTTCGTTCACGAGGGCGGACATTTTCTCGCCGCACGGGCGTGCGGCGTTCGCGTACTCGAGTTTTTCCTCGGTATGCCCTGCCGTTTCAACATCCACCACGTTTCCAAGCGCATCGGCACGAAGTTCGGTGTGACCCCGATTCTTCTCGGCGGGTACGCTGAGATTTGCGGTATGGATCCGACCGAGGTCCCCTGCGCTCCGCAGGTCCTCGCTTGTATCCATCGTCATGGTACGGTCGAGCTCGAGATGGTTGCCCAGGAGCTTGGTCTGTCGTTGGATGACGTCCAGGATGCCTGCTCGCTGCTCTATGGCTGGGGCTCCATCATCCCCGTTGAGGTTGAGGTCGAGGATGTCGCGAAATCCCACGCCGGCGACTTTCCGCGGGCGTTTGCCGCGGTCTCTCGCGATCGGTCCGGTAATACGGTTTATGACGGTCGCGCGTTCGATCGCGAGCATGCCACTGGAGAGGGCGACCCCTGGATCCCTCCCATGACCGATGCCGAATTCTTCGAGCTTGAGCGTTCGCATACGTATATTGGCAAGGGATTTTGGAAGCGCGCCTTCATGCTGATCGCGGGTATCGCCGTCAACATCCTGACCGGTTTTCTGCTCGTGGTCGCGGTCTATTCCGCGCTCGGTGTTTCAACGCCCATGGATCTCAACGTCCTGGGTGATATCGTCGTTGATTCTCCCGCTCAGGAAGCCGGCCTTCAGAAGGGCGACCGCGTGCTTGCCGTCAACGGGGAGCAGGTCACCTCTTGGATTGAAATGACTGATGCTTTGAACGCCACTGGGAAGAAGGATCCTGTCGAGCTTAAGTTGTGGCGTCCCAACGACCAGCGCGATGCGTTCGAGCATCTTCCCTTTGACGCGAATTCGGGTACCGATGCCTGGGCTCGCGAGAACGGCTCGTTCATGAATGTCGAGGTGCCGTTCGACCCCGACGGGATGTTGGGTATCAACGCACCTGTACAGGTGATTCGCCTCAATCCATTGCAGTCTTGCCAGATCGCCATCGACAACATCGTCACTACGGCGCAGTCTGTCGCCAGCCTTCTGAATCCGCGTCACACGATGGAGGTGCTCGACAACTCAACGTCCGTCGTCGGCATTTCCGTGATGTCGGCTCAGGCGGCTGCGGCCGGTCCTGCCACGTTCCTCAACTTGGCGGCGCTTATCTCGTTCTCTCTTGGCTTCATGAACCTGCTGCCCGTCCCGCCTCTCGACGGAGGCAAACTGTTGATCGAGGCGATCCAGGCCGTTACGCGTCGAAAAGTTCCGGTCAAGGTTCAGACGGTTATTTCCATGATCGGTATTGGACTGTTTGGCTTGCTGTTCGTCTATATGTTGGGCTCGGATATTCTCCGCTTCTTTTAGCGGTGGCAATGAAAGGGGAGCGTCATGCAAGGTCTCGCTCGTGAGCGCACGCGTCGTGTGATGGTAGGTTCCGTGCCCTTAGGTGGCGGGTCTCCGGTCGTGGTGCAATCCATGACCTGCACCCCCACTGTCGATGCCGATGCAACGCTTGCCCAGGTCAATGCATTGGTTGACGCCGGATGCGATCTTGTTCGGGTCACCGTGCCCTCACGGGAGGCGCTGGGGCCCTTCGAGCGCATTTGTCATGAGTCGCCCGTGCCGATCGTGGCTGACATCCATTTCGATTACCGCCTCGCGATCGGAGCTGTTCGGGCCGGCGCGGCCAAGTTGCGCATCAACCCTGGCAACATCGGTGACTGGGAGCGCGTCGACGCCGTGATCGATGCGGCTGGTGAGGCGGGTGCGGCCATTCGCATCGGCGTCAATGCCGGTTCGCTCGACAAGCGCATCGCTGAGCGTGACGGCCTGACGCAGCCGGAGAAGCTCGTCGCCTCGTCGCTCGAGTTTGTAGAGCATTTCGAGAAGCGTGGATTCGACGACATCGTGCTTTCTGCTAAGGCGCATAGCGTGCCCACCACGATCGAGACGTATCGCGCGCTTTCACGCGAGCTGCCCCATGTCCCGCTGCATCTCGGCGTGACTGAGGCGGGCACCGTGCAGCAAGGTACGATCAAGAGCGCCGTGGGTCTCGGTGTGCTACTCGCCGAGGGCATCGGTGACACGATGCGCGTGAGCCTCACGGCCGATCCCGTCGAGGAACCCCCGGTGTGCTGGGGGATCCTGCAATCGCTTGGTCTGCGCCGCCGCGGTCCGGAGCTCGTGAGCTGCCCCACGTGCGGCCGTACTCAGGTGGATCTCATCGGCCTGGCGGAAGAGGTAGGGGAGCGGTTGAAGGGTTGCTCCAAGCCTATTTCCGTCGCCGTCATGGGTTGCGTGGTCAACGGACCCGGAGAGGCGAGCGATGCCGACGTGGGCGTTGCCTGTGGGCGCGGTGTCGGCATGGTGTTTCGCCATGGCGAGGTTATCCGCAAGGTGCCCGAGGACCAGATCGTGGATGCGCTCATGGAGGAAATCGACAGGCTTTGATCAATCCCACCGCTCTGGTCCAGACATAATTCCTTCAGGCGTGGTTCGCCTTCGGCATCACAAAAACGCCTTGCGGAAATATGTCTGGACCGGAGCTGTGATTACTCTACAGCCAGACAAGATTTCGGCGCATTAGCTGGTATTATCGAAGCGTTTGACGCAATTGATATAAGGAGGTCGCTGTGTCTAAGACCCGAGCGATGAAGATGTCCAATTTGTATGCCCCCACGCTCAAGGAGGACCCCGCGGAGGCCGAGCTCGCCAGCCACCGCCTCATGCTGCGTGCGGGTATGATCCGCAAGCAGGCTGCGGGTCTTTACAGCTACCTGCCCCTCGCGTGGCGTTCTTTGCGCAAGATCGAGGATATCGTCCGCGATGAGATGGACGCCGCCGGCGGCCAGGAGCTGCTCATGCCCATCATGGTCGATGCCCAGGTGTGGCGCGAGTCCGGTCGCTACAACGTGTACGGCCCCGAGCTTATGCGTATCTCCGACCGTCATGAGCGCGAGTTCGTTCTCGGCCCCACCCATGAGGAGACCGTCACCGACCTCATCAAGAACGAGCTCAAGAGCTACAAGCAGCTTCCCGTGAACCTGTACCAAATTCAGGACAAGTTCCGCGACGAGATGCGCCCCCGCTTTGGCCTCATGCGCGGCCGCGAGTTCATCATGAAGGACGGCTATTCCTTCAACGCCACGCAGGAGTCCCTGCAGGAAACCTACGACGATATGAAGCAGGCTTATGCGAACATCTGCGAGCGCTGCGGTCTCAAGGCGCTGCCCGTCGTGGCCGATTCCGGTCAGATCGGTGGCGACACCTCCGTCGAGTTCATGGCTCTCGCCGACGCTGGTGAGGCCGCGCTCGTGTACTGCGACGCTTGCGGTTACGCTGCGGACGACGAGGCCGCTTCCACCCAGGTCGCCGTTACCGAGGGTCCCGGCGACGGCACCCTGCAGAAGGTTCACACCCCCGGACTCACGACCATCAAGGAGGTCGCGGAGTTCTTCGAGTTCCCCGAGAACGGCACGCGCAAGGCGCTCGCCCTCATCGACGTGGAGGGCAACCCGGTCGTTGCCATCGTGCCCGGCGATCACGAGCTCAACGACTGCAAGGCCGAGCATCTCTTTGGCGAGGGCTTCCACCTTATGACTGATGAGGAGCTTGAGCAGTACGGCCTTTGCAAAGGCTTTATCGGGCCGGTCAACCTGCCCGAGGGCATTCGCCTTGTCTGCGATGTCACCCTGCGCGATTCCAAACAGTGGGCCTGCGGTGCCAACGAGGTCGATTACCACTTTACCGGCGCCTGCCCCGGTCGCGATTTCGAACCCGATGCCTGGGAGGACCTCATCACGGTCGTTGCCGGCGACCCGTGCCCGCATTGCGGCGCCCCGCTCGCCGGTGCCCGCGGTATCGAGGTGTCCCAGGTCTTCCAGCTCGGCCCCAAGTACTCCGAGGCAATGGGGGCGACCTTCGCCGATGAGAACGGCGAGGAGAAGCCTTTCCTGATGGGTTGCTACGGTGTAGGTGTTTCGCGTACTCTCGCCGCTTCCGTCGAGCAGCATCACGACGAGAACGGCATCATCTGGCCTGTGTCGATTGCCCCGTACGAGGTTTCCATCATGCCGCTCGATCCGACGATCCCGGAGTGCGCCGAGGTTTGTGACCGCCTGACTGCGGAGCTGTGCGAGGCGGGCATCGAGGTCATCGTCGATGATCGTGACATCCGTCCTGGCGTGAAGTTCGCTGACAACGACCTTATGGGCTTCCCGTACCAGATCGTGCTGGGCAAGCGCGGTCTCAAGAACGGCACGGTCGAGCTTAAGGATCGCGCTACGGGCGAGCGTGAGGACGTTGCGATCGATGAGGTTGCCTCCAAGGTCGCCGATCTTGTGATCTCGCAGCGCCGTTAGAGTCTGTTCTTCGTGGGCGCACGTGCACAAAGCATCGTGCGCCCATGTTTTTGTGCAGTGTCTACCTGGGAATACCTCCAATCTCAGACTTCTTTTCAAAAAAGTCTGAAAAAATGCTTGCACAGCCTTTGAGGTTCCCGTATAGTACTTCTTCGTTGCAAGGGGGCGTAGCTCAGCTGGGAGAGCGCTTGACTGGCAGTCAAGAGGTCAGGGGTTCGATCCCCCTCGTCTCCACCACTTGCTTCTTTCTTTCTCTTCATGGGGGCGTAGCTCAGCTGGGAGAGCGCTTGACTGGCAGTCAAGAGGTCAGGGGTTCGATCCCCCTCGTCTCCACCATGAGATTTAAGGCCTCCGGGAAACCGGAGGCCTTTTATATTTTCGCATGTGATGCAACATTCTTAACGGGCTCTTGGCGCAACGGTTAGCGCAGGGGACTCATAATCCCTGGGTTCTGGGTTCGAATCCCGGAGGGCCCACCATTGAAACAGTAGGTCAGACCGCGTGTCTGGCCTTTTCCTTTTTCGCTCGCAATATGCAACACAGAGCACGGTAATCCGGCTGAATGAGTCGGAAACGTTCGCCAGAGGCGAGAGTTGCCTCACTCGGATCGCGATTTTAAAAATTGTATTGCACTGTCATCCAAATTCGTGTTAGTATATTTCTCGCTGAAAAGCACGGGCGATTGGCTCAGGGGTAGAGCATATCCTTCACACGGATGGGGTCACAAGTTCGAATCTTGTATCGCCCACCATCACACATTAAAGGCTCCAGGTAACTGGAGCCTTTTTGCTATAGAGACTCAGCGACCTTGTGAGGGTGACATGATTCTCCTTGTCGACAAAATCGAGAAGTCCTTCGGCGCCCGGACTCTGTTCACGGGTGCCACGCTCCAGGTGAATGCCGGCGAGCGGTACGCCCTTGTCGGTCCTAACGGTGCCGGCAAGACGACGCTGCTTAAGATTATCATGGGCATCGACAGCGCCGATGCCGGGTCCGTTACGTTTGCCAAGGATGCCAATGTCGGCTATCTCGAGCAGGAGACCAAACTTGCCGGTGATACCTCCATCATCCAGGAGGTTATGGACGCTGCGATCGAAATCAAGACGATGGGGGAGCGCTCCGAGGAACTTCAGCTCAAGATTGCCGAGGCTGGAGAGTCCGGCGAGGTTCCCCAGGCCATGCTTGACGAGTATGGTCATGTGCAGGACCGCTTCGAGCGCTTGGGCGGCTACGAACTCGAGAGCAACGCGCGTCAGATTCTTGCCGGCCTGGGTTTTAAGCCCTCGGATTTCGATCAACCGTGTTCCGAGTTCTCCGGTGGCTGGCAGATGCGTATCGCGCTGGCCAAGCTGTTCCTCCGCCATCCTGACGTCCTGTTGCTCGACGAGCCCACCAACCACCTCGACCTTGAAAGTGTCCAGTGGCTGCGCGGGTTCATTTCCGCCTACGACGGCGCCGTGCTGATCGTCAGCCACGACCGTGCCTTTATGGACGCATGCGTGGATCACGTAGCGGCCCTCGAGAACCGTCGCATCACCACCTACACGGGCAATTACAGCTCCTATCTCAAGCAGCGCGAGGACAACCTCGAGCAGATGCGCGCCAAGCGCGCCGCCCAGGAGCGCGAGATTGCCCATATGCAGGTGTTCGTCGATAAGTTCCGTTACAAGCCGACCAAGGCCGCCCAAGCCCAGGAGCGCATGCGCCGCATTGAGCAGATCAAGAGCGAACTCGTGATCTTGCCTGAGGGCCACAAGCACGTCAATTTCAAGTTCCCCGACCCTCCGCGCTCGGGCGATATGGTCATCAAACTTGAGGATTTTGCCAAGCGCTTCGGCAGTAAGACCCTTTACGAGCACGCCGATCTGACGCTGTATCGCGGTGACCGCGTCGCGCTCGTCGGACCCAATGGCGCCGGAAAGTCCACGCTCCTCAAGATGCTCATTGGCCAGGAGGCGCCGACTGAGGGAACTCGCTCGCTCGGCACCAACGTCGGCGTGGCGTACTACGCTCAGCATCAGCTCGAGGGGCTTAAAGAGGGCAATACCGTCCTGCAGGAGATCGACTCCGTTGCCCCTACCTGGACTGTCCCGCAGCAGCGCAGCCTGCTCGGTGCCTTCCTCTTCGCCGGTGAGGATGTCGACAAACGCGTGGGGGTTCTTTCCGGCGGTGAGCGCGCCCGTCTCGCGCTGGCCAAGATGCTCGTCGCCCCCGAGGCGCTGCTCTGCCTCGACGAGCCCACCAACCATCTCGATATCGATTCCGTCGACATGCTTGAGAACGCCCTCAAGAGCTTCCCGGGCACCATCGTCCTCATCTCCCACGACGAGCACCTGGTGCGCGCTGTGGCGAACCGCGTGGTTGATATCCGTGACGGAAAGATGACCGTTTACGACGGCGATTACGACTATTACCTGTTCAAGCGCGAGGACCTGGCTGCTCGTGCCGCGGCTGAGGCCGCTGAGCCTGCAAATGCGCCCAGGCAACAGGTCCAGCAACGTGCCGACGAGCCTCAGGCTTCGGCGCCTCGCGAGGGCAAGAAGACCAAGGAGCAGAAACGTGCCGAGGCCGCCGCTCGCGCTGAGCTTAATCGCCGCCTTAAGGGCACGAAGGACCGCCTCAAGAAGGTCGAAGCCGAGCTTGATGTGAAGCGAGCCCGCTACGACGAGCTCATGGCTCTCATGGCCAGTGAGGAATTGTATGCCGACCAGGATAAGTTCAATGCCGCGCTCGTGGAGTACAACGGGCTCAAGCAGGAGCTTCCGGCTCTCGAGGACGAGTGGCTCGAGCTATCCACCACGATCGAGGAAGAGACTGCCCGTGGACTCGCGTAGAGCGCTTGCCGTCGCCCTGTCGCTTCTGGGTTTCGCTTTCAGATTGTTCGCGCTCGTCCTCTGTGCGCTCACGGTCATTCTGTGCTTCAACGGATTCGCGACGATGCTCGGCATCGTGAATTTCGTCGTCGACCTCACTCGGGCGCTTCCGGATATCATCGCGGGCTACGGTTTGATTCCCACGCCCTTTGGCGGTGTGTTCCGCTTCGACTTTGCAGTCGTGGCGGCGGTGTGCTTTTTTGTGGATTACCTGCTCGGCCGTATTTCTCAAACCATCCGCTAGGAGGCGTAGGGTGAATTTCGACTACCTGTTCGGCTTGCTCGCAAGCGCAGCGGCCGTGATCATCGGCATTGTGGTGCATGAGAGCGCCCACGCGCTCTCCGCCTACCTTTTGGGCGATCGCACGGCTCGATCGCAGGGCCGCATCTCGCTCAATCCGCTTCGCCACATCGATCCCTTCGGCACCATATTGCTGCCCCTGATCATGATCTTGGCCGGCGGCCCCGTCTTTGCATTTGCCAAGCCCGTACCCATCTATCTTGGCAATCTCAAGCATCCCAAGCGCGACGAGGTGATCGTCTCTCTGGCGGGTCCTTTGAGCAATATCGCCCTTGCCGTCCTGGGCGCGCTTCTTTTGCGTGGCCTGGCCAACGACCCCGCGCTGTTCGCAGGCGGTCTGGCGCAGTACGGCCTGGCTGCGCAGGTCGCTCCGCACTTGGTTCGCTTCTCGTTGACGCTCATGAGCGTCAACCTCTCGCTCGCGTTCTTCAACTTGATCCCGCTGCCGCCGCTCGACGGTTCTTCGCTGCTTGTCCCGTTTCTCAAGGGCCGCACCCTGCAGACGTATTATGAGATCCAGCGCTATTCCATGCCCATTCTGATCGTCGTTCTGTACGTGTTGCCGAGCTTGCTACGCATCGATCTGATCGGCCTGTATTTCAGCATCACGGTCGACCCCTTGTATCTCAACCTCGTCAGCTTTGCTTTGGGGTTTTAATGCCCGTCGGTGCGCTAAACTCAGTGCGTATACGTTTTTCAGAGTGAGAGGGGGATCGCATGTCGTACCGCGTGTCAACGCAGGTCTATTCCGGACCATTTGACCTTCTGCTTCAGCTTGTGAGTAGGCAAAAAGTCGACATTGGCTCGATCTCCATCTCCGAGGTTGCCGAGCAGTACCTCGCCGAGGTCGAGCGTCTCGAGGCGCTTGACCTCGATGTCGCGAGCGATTTTCTGCTCGTCGCCGCGACTTTGCTCGATATAAAGGCTGCGTCGCTCGTCCCCGAAGATTCGTCTAGCGTCGCCGAAGACGATGATCTGGACGACGAATTCTCGGGATTGGATGCCGATTCCTTGCGCGAGGTCCTCATCCAGCGCCTCATAGCCTACAAGCAGTTCAAGGGTGCGGCTGCCGCGTTGGGGGCCCGTATGGAGGCCGAGAGCCGCATGCATCCGCGCGTTGCCGGCCCCGACCCCGAGTTCTTGAACTTGATGCCCGATTACCTTGCGGGTATCACGCTGCGCGGCCTTGCCGTCATCTGCGCGGATTTGGATGGCAAGCGCGAGACGTTCCTGCTTGAGGCGGAGCATGTCGCCCCCAGTCGCGTGCCCATCGAACTCACGGTTGCCTCTGTCGACCGCGTCACGATCTCGCGGCCCCATCTCACGTTCCGCGATCTTCTGGATGGGGATGCGACCACTGAGCAGATCGTCGCCACGTTTCTCGCCATTCTCGAATTGTCAAAGCGCGGCTCCGTCACGCTCGAGCAAGACGAGAACTTCGGCACCATCCGCATCGACCGAGTCGTGGGCGCACCCGAGTACCGCCCCGAGGACGGTTCGCTTTTTGACGAGGAGGACTAATGGAGCATCTGAGCGAGCTTGAAGCCGGCTCCATCAAAGGCGCCCTTGAGGCGCTGCTGCTGGTTTCGAGCGATCCTGTGAGCGCGAGTCAGCTCTCGGGCGTTCTCGGTTCGACCCCCGGTGAGATCGCCTCCCTTTTGGCTGATCTCAAGGTCGAGTACGAGGAGGCCAATCGCGGTTTTCAGCTGCGCGAGGTCGCAGGGGGTTGGCGCCTATTCACGCATCCCGCGTTTCATGACCAGGTCGAGTCCTTTGTCCTGTCATGGGACACTCAGCGCCTATCGCAGGCCGCCCTCGAGACGCTCGCTGTCATCGCCTATCATCAGCCGGTCACACGCGAAATGGTCAAGGGCATCCGCGGCGTAAACTCCGATGGCGTCATCTCCTCTTTGGTGGATAAGGGCCTCATTCGCGAGATGGGCCGGGACCCCCAGCGCGGCCAGGCCATTCTCTACGGTACCACCAACGCGTTCCTCGAGAAGTTCGGCTTGCGCTCCACGCGCGATCTTCCCGATCTCGAGCAGTTCGCCCCTGATGAACAGGCTCGCCAGTTCATTCGCGAGCGTCTTTCCGGCCGCTCCATCCAGTCGACCCTCGATGCGGTGGACGAGGATTTGGAAGAGGAGCGCGAGCTCATCTCCACGGATGAAGGCAACGCCGACGTCGGCGCCACGTTCGATGGTGATTCGTTCGACAAGGATCGCGATGCGTAGCGCCAGTGAGGGCTTGCCGCTCGTCCATGAGGGCGACTCGATGCTGGTTCCCATGCGCTTGCAGCGTTTTCTCGCGCGCGCGGGTGTTGCGAGCCGGCGCGGGTCTGAAGGGCTCATGACTGCCGGGCGCGTTTGCGTCAACGGCGAGGTCAAAACCGAGCTCGGTACGAAGGTCGACCCGCGATGCGATGAGGTCACGGTTGACGGCGTTCCCGTCGTGCTCGGCTCCGGTCCCGCTTACATCATGCTCAACAAGCCCGCTGGGTTCCTCACCACGATGAGTGACCCGCATGGGCGCCCCACCGTCGCTGAACTCGTGCCCAGCAAAAAGTTTCCCGGGCTCTTTCCGGTCGGCCGCTTAGACATGGACACGACCGGCCTGCTCTTGTTTACCACCGATGGTGATTTGGGCCAGCGCCTGCTTCATCCGTCTCACCATGTGTGGAAGACGTATCGCGCCATCGTCGACGGCCGCTGCTTGGATAAAGACCTGGAGCCCTTGCGGCGGGGTCTCACCCTCGACGACGGCCCGTGCCAGCCTGCACGGTGCCGAGTGCTCGAGCCGGCAGATGCTCGTATCCCCGGCTTCGACCGGCTCGATCCGGGGACGACGGCTGTCGAGGTCATCATCCGAGAAGGTCGAAAGAACCAGGTCAAGCGCATGCTCTCCAAGATCGGTCATCCCGTCATCGCCCTGCATCGCTGCCGGTTCGGCGAATTGCGACTCGGCGACTTGGCTGAAGGCTCTTGGAGGGAACTCACCGACGAAGAGGTCGCGTCACTCAAATCCGCGCCGCGGCTAGATCTATAGGAGGATTACATGATCATCGCCATTGACGGGCCCGCCGGTTCCGGCAAGTCCACCATCGCCCGTGAGGTAGCCACGCGATTCGGCTTTTCCAAGCTCGATACCGGCGCTATGTATCGCTCTGTCGCGCTGAGTGCGCTGCAGCGCGGCATTTCGCTAGAGGATGCTTCGGCGACCGCTCAGCTTGCGCGCGACATCCGCATCACGTTTGGCACCGAGAATCACGGCAACGTCTCCGTCTTCGTGGACGGGATCGACGTCTCCGATGCGATCCGCACCCCCGAGGTTGATCGCAACGTCTCCGCTGCGGCTGCGAATCCGGGTGTTCGCGCCGCCATGCTCGACCCGCAGCGCCGTTTCGCCGAGGGTCACGATGTTGTTGCCGAGGGCCGCGATATCGGCACCGTCGTCTTTCCTGAGGCGGAGCTCAAGGTGTTTTTGACCGCCGATCCGCGTGAACGCGCCCGTCGCCGTGTCATGCAGCGCCATGAAGGCTCCGAGGTCGACGCATCCGTGATCGAGGCCGAGATTGAGCAGACGCTCGCCGATATCGAGCGTCGTGACGCGCTTGATTCCAAGCGTGAAACTGCTCCGCTCACCTGTGCCGACGATGCCGTGCGGATTGACTCGACGAGCCACACCATCGATGAGATCGTCTCCATGATCGAGCACCTCATCGCTGAGAGGAGGTAGCATGGCCGAGGAGATCTCGACTCCGCGTGATGCGGCTTCGCATTACAACTGTCCCATGTCCGCGTTCCCGCTGCATGAGCGCGTGATCTATGCCATCGTCATGGCTGTTCTCTGGGCATTTTCCAAAGTCATGTGGCGTTGGCGCCTCGAGGACGCCGAGAAGGTGCACGCCCGCTGCGCCGACGGTGTCGTCATCATCTGCAATCACACTTCGATGGCCGAGGTTCTGCCCATCGTCACGAGTGAGTGGGCGGCCGGTCGCCGCGTCCGTCCGATTTTCAAGTCGGAATTCAACAAGACCGGCATCGTCCGCTGGGCTTTCGCCCTCGCGGGCGGCATCCCCGTCGATCGCGGCGAGGCTGATATGGCGGCCCTGCGCGCAGCCCAGCATGCCTTGCAGCGCGGCGAGGACGTGCTGATTTTCCCTGAGGGTACTCGTATTCGCACCGATGACCAGCCGGTCGAGGTTCACGGAGGCTTTGCGCTTATAGCGCAGATGGGAAAGGCGCCCGTTTCCCCGATGGCCGTTTGCGGTTTTCGCGATATCACACCTGCCGGGAAAAAACTCATGCGCCCCAAGAAGTGCTGGATGCGAGCGGGCGATTCCGTCCTTCTCGGAGATGCTCCCGAGGGTATGAAACGTCGCGAACGCACGCAGTGGGTTGAGGATGAGTCCATTCGACGTATGTACGCGATTCGCGACGCGCTGCGCGCTGAGCATCCTGGGAGGTTCTAGATGTCTCACATCGAGATCGAGGTCGCTCGCTACGCCGGGGTGTGCTATGGCGTCGAGCGCGCGCTTGGCATGGCCGAAAAGGCCGCTGTCGAGGCCCGCAAGCCCGTCAATACGCTCGGCCCCCTCATTCACAATCCGCTGGTCGTCAACGATCTCGAAAGCATCGGCGTGGGCACTGCCTCGAGCGTTTCCGAGGTCGAGGAGGGCACGCTTATCATTCGCGCCCACGGCGTCGTGCCGAGTGTCGTCGAGGATGCCCGCACTCGCGGCCTCGATGTCTTGGATGCAACGTGCCCCTATGTCAAGAAGGTCCATAACGCCGCCGAGCGCCTCGTGCGCGAGGGGTATCAGCTCATCGTGGTAGGGGAGAGTGGTCACCCCGAGGTCGAGGGCATCATGGGACACGCAGGGGATGACGCTCACGTGGTCTCCGTTCCCGGGGATCTCGACGCCATCGATCTTTCGCGTAAGGTCGGCGTGGTCGTGCAGACTACCCAGACGCCCGGAGCGCTGGCCGATGTTGTTGCCGAACTTTCCAAGCGGACCATGGATTTGCGCGTCATCAACACCATCTGCTCCGCGACTCAGGAACGTCAGGATAGCGCGGCTGAACTTGCCCATCGCGTCGACGCGATGATCGTCGTCGGCGGCAAGAACTCCGGCAACACACGTCGTCTTGCCGAGATTTGCACGGCGGCCTGCCCCAAAACGCATCACATCGAGGACGCCTCCGAGATTGAGCCGGCATGGTTTGACGGTGTCTCTCATATCGGCGTGACCGCAGGTGCTTCGACGCCCGCCTCGCATATCGAGCGCGCTCTTGTCCGCATGCGGAGCCTTCTGGAGTCCTGATGGCCGAACGAGATTCGAACATGCCCTCGGTGCCCACGTATGCGGGCACCGTTGCGCCATATGCTCTATCTAAGGATCCCTCCTCAGACGGCGCCACCGTTTTGTCGGTGACCCCCGATTCGCCTGCATATGACATAGGGCTCGAGCCCGGTATGCGCGTTCTCACGGTGAATGGCAAGCCGCTCACCGATATGATTGTGTGGCTGTGGGAGACCGAGGACGTCGAGGCCGAGATCGAGGTATTCGACCCGCGTGACAACACGGTCGCATCTGCTGTGATCGAGCGTTTCCCGGGCGAGGAATGGGGCGTCGATTTCGACGGCGTCGTGTTCGACGGGATGCGCACCTGCGTGAACGCCTGCATCTTCTGCTTCATGAACATGCTCCCCAAGGAGAGCCGATCCACGCTCACCATTCGGGACGACGATTATCGCCTGAGCTTTTTGCAGGGCAATTTCGTGACCCTTACGAATATGAAGGACCCTGAGGTCGAAGACGCCATCGACAAGATGCTCTCACCCATGAACGTGTCGCTTCATGCCATCACGCCTGAGTGCCGACGCAAGCTCATCGGGCGCAACGCGCCGCGCGGCATCGAGGTGCTCGAGCGCTTCCTCGAGGCCGGTATCGAGATCCATGCGCAGATCGTGCTTTGCCCCGGGATCAATGACGGGGATGAACTGCTCGCAACTCTCGAGTACGTCGAGGCCCATCCCGGCATCACGAGCCTCGCCATCGTCCCGCTTGGCTTTACCAAGCATCAAAAGCGCTTCACCACCTCGTACTCCGATGATGTCGAGGCGTCGCGGGCCGTAGTCAAGATGCTCGAGCCGTTCCAGCAGCGGGCCCGTGAGGAGCGCGGTTGCACGGTGTTCCAGCTCGCGGACGAGTTTTACATCGACGCCCATCTGCCGGTTCCTCCCGCAGAGACCTATGATGGCTTTCCGCAGTTTTACGACGGCATCGGCATGCTTCGCAGCTTCCTGGACGAAGTCGAGTCCGTGAGGGCTGCCAGGAGTTCGGAGGTCGCTCGCGTTTCCGAGCGGCTTGGCGAATCGAGTCGTCGGGTCCTCATCATTTCCGGAGAGGCGGCGCAGGGCACCTTCGGTGCGTTTTGCAGCATGTTCGATGCGGACGTTATCGACGTCTTCACTATCAAGAACAAGTACTTCGGCGGTAACGTGAACGTCACGGGCCTCATCTGCGCTTGCGATCTACTCGGCCAGCTGCCAGCTGATTTGACGGGCATCGAGCTGCTCATTCCGGATGTGATGTTCAACTACGACGGTCTTACCCTCGACGGCCTCGCCCGTGATGAGGTCACAGCCGAACTCGAGCAGCGCGGTGCGATCGTGCATTACGCCACTCCCGCACCGAACTATCTACTCGACGCGTTGGCCTAACTGCTTGGTGTCCGAGGGGCGGACATAATCTCTTCGGGTGTGGTTCGCTTCGCTCACAAAAACACCCTACGAGAATATGTCCACCCCTCGGACACCATCGGCGTTAGATCAGCGTTGAGCCCAGGGCTCCCTGTCGCGCACGGGCATATTTCCGTAAGGCGTTTTTGTGAGCGAAGCGAACCACGCCTGAAGGAATTATGCCCGTGCGCGACAGGGAGCAGAGGGTGCGTGCGGCATGCTAGAATTTCACCAACTGTGACTATCCAAGGAGAACCTATGTCTCGTCCTATCGTCGCGATCGTCGGCCGCCCCAACGTTGGCAAGTCGACGCTCGTCAATCGCATCGCGCAGACGTCCGATGCCATCGTTCATCAGAGCCGCGGCGTCACGCGCGACCGCAGCTACCATGTCGCCGACTGGAACGGCCGCGAGTTCATGCTCGTGGACACGGGTGGTATCGAGCCCATGAAGAGCGACGATGTCTTCGCCACGTCCATCCGCGACCAGGCCTTGGCTGCCGCCGAGGAAGCCGCGGTCATCCTGTTTGTGGTCGACGGCTCTGTCGGTGTCACCGAGGAGGATGAGAGCGTCGCCCGCATGGTGCGCAAGCTCAAGAAACCGACTTTCCTGCTCGTCAACAAGCTCGATAACCCCGCCCGCGAGAACGACAGCCTGTGGGAGTTCTACTCCCTGGGCGTGGGCGACCCCGTCGCCGTCTCCGCCCTGCACGGCCACGGCACCGGCGACCTGCTCGATGAGGTCGTCTCCCTGCTGCCCGAGGACGAGGGCGATGAGGACGATGAGCCCGATACGCTGCGCGTCGCCATCATCGGCCGACCGAACGCCGGCAAGTCCTCGCTCTTCAACAAGATGATCGGCAATGACCGCTCCATCGTGAGCAATATCGCGGGCACCACGCGCGACGCCATCGACACGGTTGTCGAGCGCGATGGCAAGCGCTATCGCATGGTCGATACCGCGGGCATCCGTAAAAAGAGCACGGTCTATGAGAACATCGAGTACTACTCCATGGTCCGAGGGCTCCGCGCCATCGATCGCGCGGACGTCGCGCTGCTCGTTGTCGACGCCTCCACGGGCGTGACCGAGCAGGACCAGAAGGTCGCCAATCTCGCCATCGAGCGTGGCTGCGCCCTAGTGGTTCTCCTCAACAAGTGGGATCTTCTCAAGGACGATTACGAGCGCGAGGCCGTCATGGAGACGGTCGATCGCCGCCTGACCATGGCGCCCTGGGCCGAGTATCTGCGCATTTCCGCCATGACCGGCCGCAGCGTCCACAAGATCTGGGACATGGTCGATGCCGCGGCCGAGCGTCGTGCGAGCCATATCACCACTTCTCAGCTGAACAAGCTCCTCACTGATATGCGTGAGTTTGGCCACACCGTCTCCGATGGCAAGCGCCGCCTCAAGATGCACTACGTCACGCAGACAGGCGAGAAGCCCCCGGCGTTCACGTTCTTCGTCAACCACACCGACTTGGTGACCGACAACTACAAGCGTTACATCGAGAACCGCATGCGCGCTACCTTCGATTTCAAGGGTACGCCGATCCGCCTGCGCTTCCGCGCCAAGAAGAGCGACAAGGACAAGGAGTAGAGGATGGACGGGATGGATCGCTTCCTCGCCCTTGCAGGCCCGGGGATGTTCGGAGCCTCTTGGTGGCCGCTGATTCTCACGTACATTCTCACATTCCTTGTTTGCGGTATTCCATTCGGCAAGATTTTCGCTCGGTTTTTTGGAAAGATCGACCTGCAAAAGGTCGGTTCGGGCAACATTGGGACCACTAACGCCTTGCGTGCGGGCGGTCCCAAAGTGGCCATCCCGACGCTTCTGTGCGATGTGCTCAAGGGCGTTTTCGGCGTCAATATCGTCCGTCTCGCCGTCGCGAACATGGCCCGCATCGAGCCCGTTGACGTGCTCGCCCTCAACGGTGGCGCCGGCATCGGCGACACCCTCCTGGCGATCGCGGGGCTTGTCTGCCTGTGTGGCCATATCTTTTCGCCCTATCTGCACTTCAAGGGAGGTAAAGGTATTGCGACGGGCGTTGGCGTGCTGTTTGGGCTTTCCTGGCCCTTCGCCTTACTGCATCTCGGGATTTTCATCGTGGTGGTGGCGTTCACGCGTCTCGTGTCGCTCGGTTCGATCATCACCGTCCTGGCCTTGCCCATCACGGTTCCCTTGTATTTTGCGGGCGATAGCCTGAGCTTCAAGGTGATTTTGTCCCTTCTCGGGCTGTTGATCGTTTGGGCTCACCGCTCCAACGTCAGGAAGCTCCTGAATGGCACGGAGTCTAAACTCTCTTTTTCTAAACGCGTCGATAAGATGGATGAGTAACATGCGCATCGCACTGATCGGTACCGGTTCGTGGGGCACGGCCATGGCCGGCCTCGTGGCCTCTCACGGGCACACCGTTGTTATGTGGTCCTACGACCCGGCCCCGGCGCACGAGATCAACGAGCTGCATACCAACAGCTGCTATCTCTCAGACTACACGCTGCCCCAAAACGTAAGCGCGACCTGCTCGCATGAGGAGGCGCTGGCCGGCGCAGATGCTGTGATTTTCGCCGTGCCCTCGTCGTTCTTGAGGGGTGTTGCCCGCGATTGCGCGCCCTACATCCCGGATGGTTTGCCGGTGCTTTGCCTGGCAAAGGGAATCGAGCTCGGCACCGGGCTGCTGATGAGCGACGTCATCGCCAGCGAAATCGGTCATCCCGAGCGCATCGCGGCGCTTTCAGGCCCCAATCACGCCGAGGAGATCTGCCATGGGGCACTTTCTGCCTCGACCATCGCTTGTGAGAGCATGGAGATCGGCGAGTTCTTCAAGGGCGTCACCTTCGGCCCGAACTTCCGCATCTACCTCTCGACCGATCTGGTTGGTGTTGAGCTTTGCGGTGCGATGAAGAACGTCATGGCCATCATCTGCGGCATCGCCGCCGGGTCGGGCATGGGCGACAACGCCCTTGCGCTCATCATGACCCGTGGACTGGCTGAGATGAGCCGTCTGGTCCATGCATGCGGCGGAGAGGCCATGACCTGCATGGGCCTGGCCGGCATGGGCGACCTGATCGTAACGTGCACCTCGCGCCATTCGCGTAACCGCTCCTTCGGTGAGGCGTTCGCCCGTGGTGAGACGCTTGAGGAGTACCAGGCGCGGCGTCGGATGGTCGTCGAGGGAGCAGCGGCCGCAAAGAGCGTCAGCGAACTCGCGCGCTCCAAGGGCGTCGACGTGCCATTTACCTTCGCGCTTGAGCAGCTCCTCTACGGCAGCATGACGCTCGAGGAGGCGCTCGACCAGCTTACCAGCCGAATGCCGGGTGAGGAGTTCTACGGTCTCGACGAGTAGCCGTTTCGCATCTTCAGCCTCCGTATAACCGCATATCAATCCGTTCGAAAGGAACGCCATGTCAGCTTCAATCCAGATTTCCCCTTCCATCCTCTCGGCCGATATGGCGAACCTCGCGCGCGACCTGACGCGCATCTCGAATGCGGACCTGATCCATGTCGACGTCATGGATGGTCACTTCGTGCCGAATCTGAGCTATGGCACGGCCATCGTAAAGGCATGCAAGAGCGCCACGGACATTCCGCTCGACGTCCACCTCATGGTTTCCAATCCCGACGATACGGTCGATTGGTACATCGACGCCGGCGCCGACCTCGTCACCGTCCACTATGAGGCCTCCACGCATCTGCATCGCACGGTCTCCCACATCAAGTCCCGCGGTTGCAAGGCCGGTGTGGTGCTCAATCCCGCCACTCCCGTGGATGTGCTCGAGGACATCCTCGATGAGCTCGATATGGTCCTGCTCATGAGCGTGAACCCTGGCTTTGGCGGACAGAAGTTCATCCCGCGTACGCTCGATAAGCTCCGCCGCCTGCGCGCCATGTGCGTTGAGCACGGCGTCGATCCGCTCATCGAAATCGATGGCGGTGTGGGCGCCGGCAACGCCGGGGAGCTCGGTGCCGCAGGTGCGACGGTTCTCGTGGCCGGTTCGGCCGTCTTCGGGGCTGAGGATCCGGCTCAGGCGGTCGAGGACATCCGCCAGGCCGGTACGCGCGGTCGAGCTTCCAAGGAAGCGTAGGCGAGATGTCTGACACGTATACCAATCTCGACTACGCAGCCTCGACGCCCATGAGGCCCGAGGCAATTCGCGCTCAGCTTGATTACGATGCTTCGGAAATCGCCGGGGCAAATCCCAACTCCCTGCACTCCCTCGGCCGTAAGGCTGCGCAGGTGCTCGAATCTTGTCGTAGGGTTGTCGCTCGCAGCTTCGGTTCGCGCGTGCGCGCCTCTGAGGTGATCTTTTGCGGTGGCGGAACCGAGGCCAACGTCTTGGCGCTCATCGGTCTTGCCGAGGCGGCTCGTGCGGCCGATCGCAGGCGCGACCGTGTTCTCGTTTCTGCGATCGAGCATGATTCGATCCTCGACAATCTCCCGCAGCTTCGCGCTCTCGGGTTCACGGTCGATACGGTCAAGCCCAACCGTCGAGGATATGTCGAACCTTCCGAGCTCGAAGCGCTCATGGGTCCCGATGTCGCGCTTGTGTCGATCATGTTCGCCAACAACGAGACCGGCGTCATCCAGCCCGTCCGAGCGCTTTCCGACGTGGCCCATGCCCATGGGGCCGTCTACCACGCCGACGCCGTCCAAGGTTGGCTGCATGTGCCCTTTGACGTTGCGGATCTCGGTGTCGACGCCCTCTCCATCGCCGGGCATAAGGTCGGCGGGCCGGTTGGCATCGGTGCCTTGTATCTCAAGGGTCGAACCCCGATTCGCCCACGTAGCCTCGGAGGTGGGCAGGAGCGCGGTCTCAGGCCCGGCACCCAAGATCTGCGCGCCATAGTCGGACTCGCCGCTGCCGTCGACGCCCTTTTGCCGCATGTGGCTGAGCACGTTTCTGAGCTCAGGCCTCTGGCCGATAACCTGTATGATCGACTCTGCTCGAATTCCAGCGTTCATGCCACGATGGGGGATTGGGCCGATTCCGATCGCCTCCCCGGCATCGTGAGCATTTACGTCGAGGGCATTGACTCCGAGGAGCTCATCTTGAAGCTCGACGGCCTTGGGTTCGCCGTTTCTGCGGCGAGCGCCTGCTCGAGTGGGAGCATGGATGCCAGCCATGTGCTGCGAGCTATGAGGATCCCTCGTGAGGATGCGCTCGGCTCCCTGCGCATTTCCTTCGACGATCGCGTCGACCCTGCGGCCCTCGACCGATTTGTCGAGGCCTTTTTCGAGGTGGTGCACGATGCTCGTCCGTGACCTTGAATCTTCCCTGCTCGCACGTTTCCCACGTGGTGATGCTGAGGCCTGGGACCATGTGGGTCTCTCCGTGGGCGATCCCGATGCCGAAGTACGCGGGGTGATGTGCTCTTTGGATGCCACCCTGGACTCGCTGCGCGCGGCGTGCTCCTTGGGTTGCAACGTGCTGTTGACGCATCACCCGGTTTACATCTCGGCTCCCGATAGCTTCTGCCCTTCCTCAGCAGAGCGCCCTTCGAGTTCTGCCGTCGTGTACGAGGCCGCCCGGCTCGGTGTGAGTGTCATCTCGCTTCACACCAACCTTGATCGCTCCCACGAGGCGAGGGCCTCACTTCCTGGGCTTCTCGGTATGGAGGCGCGATCTTCCCTCGAGCACCCAAGCGACCCGGATGCGACTGGTTTGGGAAGCCTGTGTACTTGTGACCCCATCACGCTCGGCGATCTTGCCGTTCGCCTGCGGTATTCGTTTGAGACGGTGCCGACCGTTTGGGGTGATTCCGGGATGACGGTCTCTCGACCGGCGTTTCTCGGCGGTAGCCTCGGTGATTTCGGTGAGCTCGCCGTGCGCGCGGGCGCCGATGTCGTGGTGACCGGAGAGGTGGGTTATCATCGCGCCCAGGACCTCTCTCTCAGGGGAATGGGGGTCGTGGCTTTGGGCCACGATCGTTCCGAGCAGCCGTTCTGCTCGATTTTGGCCGACGCCTGCGCCTCAATCGGCGTCCCGGCCGAACACGTATATGTCAATCCGCTGCCCACGCAATGGTGGGTGCCGACGCAAGGAGATTTCGCATGAGTCTTGGTTCCGATCTGATCAAGCTGCAGGAGACCGACCTCGAGCTTGCAAAGCTGGGAAAGCAGCTCGGCTCGCTGCCCATCATCGACGAGCTTGCCAAGAAGCGCGCGGCTCTCACCAAGCTCCGCGCCGAGGCCACGCGTCTGCTCGCCGTTCGCAAGGACGCGCAGATCGCCGTCGATGACCTCGATGAGGGCGAGCGCGCCTGTCATGAGGCCGTCGCCGCCGCTCAGGCCCGTCCCGTCGATCCGAGTGACTACCGTGCGATGCGAGATCTTGAGGAGGAGCTCTCCAATCTTGCCAAGCGCCTCGAGCGCATCGAGTTTGACCGTCCCGAGGCACGTGAGGCACTGGCCGCTGCTGAGGAGCGCGAGCGCAAGCTTGTCGACTACATCAAGCGCTTCGAAGCCGCCATCGTCGAGGATACGCGTGCCGCCCGTGATCAGGCCTCTGCCATTCAGACCGAGATCGACGAACTCTCCCTTCGTCGTAGCCATCTGTTCGGCCGCCTGCCCGAGGACGTTCAGGGGCTGTATGAGCGCTCCTCTAAGCGCTTCAAGGGCCTGTGCGTCGAGCGTATTCAGGGCAACGTCCCGACGGTCTGCCGCACCGCCCTCCAGCCCGCGTCTATGGATGCGTTGCGTCATGCGACCGATTATGCCGAGTGCCCGTATTGCCACCGCATCATCGTGGTCAACGAGCAGGAGTAGTCATGCCAAAGACCGTTCTCGTTTGCGTTACGGGATGCATCGCCGCGTATAAGTCGTGTGAGATCGTCCGTCTTCTCCAGAAGGCCGGCGTGCGCGTCAAGGTGTGCATGACCGAGCACGCGACCGCGTTCGTGGGCCCCACCACCTTTCGAGCGCTCACGCACGAGGAGGTTGCGATCGACCTGTTCGACAACCCCTCCGACCCGATTCACCATATCTCGCTTGCCAAAGAGCCCGACGCCGTGCTCGTGGCCCCAGCCACGGCCAACGTCATCGCCAAAATGGCCCACGGCCTTGCCGATGACCTGATGAGCACGACGCTGCTTGCGACGGATGCCCCCATCGTCGTGGCCCCCGCGATGAATGTGGGGATGTGGACGGCGGCCGCCACTCAGGAGAATGTCGCGACCCTCGCTGCCAGGGGCTGTGAGATCGTCTATCCCGCTACCGGTTACCTTGCCTGCGGTGACACCGGACAGGGCAAGCTCGCCGAAGTCGAGGCGATTGTGGACCGTACGCTTGCGGTGCTCGGGCGATCCGACATCCTTGCGGGCGAGCATATGCTCGTCACCGCCGGCGGTACGCGTGAGGCCATCGACCCCGTACGCTATATCGGCAATCGCTCTTCCGGGAAGATGGGTTACGCGCTTGCGCGCGCCGCACGGGACATGGGGGCCAGCGTCACTTTGGTGAGCGCCCCGACGGCCCTTCGGGCGCCTCAAGGTGTGCACGTCGTTCCCGTCGAGTCGGCTGCGGAGATGCATGCTGAGGTCGAGCGCGCTTTCGAAGAGGCCACCATGCTCGTTTGCGCCGCTGCGGTCGCGGATTATACCCCCGCCACCGTCGCCTCCGAAAAGCTCAGCAAGGCCGATGGCGAACTGACGTCGGTTCCGCTCGTCAAGACGCGCGATATCCTCGCGGACATGTCGTCCAAGAAGGGCGATCGCATCGTGATCGGCTTTGCCGCCGAGACGAACGACCTCTCTCGCCGCGCCGTCGACAAGCTCGCCCGCAAGGGCTGCGATGCCATCGTCGCCAACGATGTGTCGCGTTCGGAGTCCGCCTTCGGCTCAGACACGGATGCGGTTCTTTGGGTGACAGGGGAGGGGGCTGAGGAGATCCCCTGCATGGACAAGCAGGACCTTGCCTATGAGCTGCTGAAACGCGCCAAAGAACTAAAATCTTAAAACAGATGAAAAAAGTTCTTGCATCTGTTGGAACCTTTGGGTAAAGTAATTCCTTGCTTCGGGACGTAGCGCAGCTTGGTAGCGCACTTGCATGGGGCGCAAGGGGTCGCTGGTTCAAATCCAGTCGTCCCGACCACGGAGCATTAAGGGCGGCCATTTGGTCGCCCTTTTCCATTTTAAGGTTGTCGGCTTACGCGTTTCGTAAGCGGGTATCATGCCTCCAGTGTTTCATGTTCTAGGGGAGTAAGGCGTGGCCGCAGGCAAGATCAGGAAGAAGATCAAGAAGGAGCTCATCGGTACCTCCGATTATCCTTCCAATAAGATCTTCACCATCTCAAACTTCATCACCTTCACGCGCTTGATTCTCACGGGCGTTTTTCTGTACCTGTTCGTGACCGACCAAAACCGCTACGTCGCTCTCGCCATATACGCGATCGCGGCTTCTACCGATTGGCTCGACGGGCAGATCGCACGTATGACCAAGACCGTGAGTTGGTTGGGAAAGATGCTCGATCCCATTGTGGACCGCGCCTTGCTCTTCACCGGTGTCGTCGGCCTGGTTGCTCGCGGTGAGCTGCCGCTGTGGATCTGCCTCGCCATCGTCGGTCGCGATGTGTATCTGTTCCTTGGCAATTTTGTGGTTCGTCATTTCCATCGCAGGCCCATCGATGTCGTTTTCATCGGCAAGCTCGCCACCGCACTGCTGATGAGCGGTTTTACCTTGATGCTCCTCGGGATGCCGATGCTCGATGGCCTGGGCCTTGTCCCGGCCTCTGTTTCCTGGCTGCCCGGCATTAACGACGTGGCCGCCCCGCTGGGCATTTACTTCGTGTATGCAGGAGTTTTCTGCTCGCTAGCAACGGGTGGCGTCTATACCGTCAAGGGTATCGCCGCCATTCGCGCCGCGATTGCGCATCCCGAGGATGAGGACGATGATTTTCTCAACCCCGAGATCGATGATTCCGATGATGCCGAGGTCGTTGAGAACGCATAACGACACCGATATGCGAACTATTTGGGTTAGAATAAATTATTGATTGTACTTTCCGGGTTTATCCCGTTTTGCCGCTAGGGGGTTACCATGGCCAATGTCGAGCAGAATGAGACAACGCGCGTTTTTCGCATGCCGAGCAGCGATGCCACCGCGCCAGACCTCATGAAGAGCGCACCCCTCATCGTCCCGGTCCTTTCCATCATCAAGGGGCCGCAGACCGGCAATGTTTTTGAGCTGGATCAGCCCGAGGTCACCATCGGTCGCGATCCCTCCAACACGATCTTCCTCAACGACATGACCGTCTCCCGCAGCCATGCCAAGATTCTGCGCAACGCCGCCGGCGTTCTCATCGAGGATCTCGGCTCCCTCAATGGCACCTGGGTTGATGGCGCCATCGTCAACTCCGCGCCTCTGCACGACGGATCGTCCGTGCAGATCGGCACGTTCACGCTGATGTACCACGAGAGCACCGTGGAGCGCATCGAAACCGGTGAGTAGCTTGGCTGAGCGCAGCTACCTCAGCATCGGGCAGGTGGTCAACCTCCTGCGCGGAACGTACCCCGATCTCTCCAACTCAAAAATACGCTTCCTTGAGGACGAGGGGCTTATTACGCCCCATCGTACCCCTAAGGGCTATCGTCAGTACTCCAAGGCCGACGTTGACCGCCTCGAGGTCATTCTGCATCTTCAAAAGACGCGGTACATGCCCCTTTCCGCTATCAAGCAAAAGCTCGATAGCGCCTCGGACCTGTCCGCGCTCGCGTTCGAGGTCGGTCTCCTGGCAGATGCCCCCATGAAGGTTGCCTCTAAGGAGACTCGCCAGAAACTGCATCCCATTGAGGACGTTCCCGACATCCTCGGTGTCGATATCGCGTTTCTGCGCCAGCTTTCCGACAACGATCTCATCCGCATCATACGCAGCCCGCAGAACCGCGAGCTTATCGACGGCCGTGACTTCGAGATCATCCGCCACTGTGCCGAGCTTTCGCGCTTTCATATCGAGCCGCGCAATCTGCGTCAGTATGTGATTGCCGCCAATCGCGAGTCCGCGCTCTTCGAGCAGGTTCTCATCGGCATGCTCGGTTCCGATGACTCCGATGATGACCGTGAAGCTAAGCTCGACCGTGCTTTTAAAACGTTGCACGACCTCACCGATGGCGTCCGCACCGCCCTTCTACGCAACCGTGTATTCGAATCGCTTAACGCGGTCGTTGAAGATGCCGACGTCGATGCAATCGATGACGAGATCACCCGTGCGCAGCAGGCCGCTCAGAACCATGCGAGCCAGCAGTCTTACGCGACTGGGAATGAGCAGGCCGTGAGCGCTTTGGATGCGAGCGAGCTCGCAGCCCAACCGATTCGCGTCCTTCCCGTCGACGCCTCATAGCGCCGTACGTTGTGACAATCAAAGCCAAAACGAGTAGAAAGATGCGCTGACATGTCCGATTTTGACTTCGAGTCCTTCATCACCGACATTCCCGATTATCCCGAGCCCGGTGTTGTCTTTAAGGACATCACGCCCTTGTTCGCCGATGCCAACGCAATGCGTCAGACCGTTCTCGCGATCGCTGACCACTTCCGTGATGCGGGCATCACCAAGGTTGTCGGCCCCGAGGCTCGTGGCTTTATGATCGGCGTGCCCGTTGCCATGGAGCTCGGAGCTGGCTTCATTCCCGCTCGCAAGCCCGGCAAGCTGCCCCGTGAAACCTACTTCGTCAGCTACGAACTCGAGTATGGCTCCGATACGCTCGAGATTCATCGCGATGCGATCGAGTCCGGTGACCGTATCCTGATCGTCGACGACCTTATCGCCACGGGTGGTACTGCCGCAGCAACCGGCAAGCTCATCCAGGAGGTTGGGGGCGAGCTGGTCGGCTACGCTTGCATCCTCGAGCTCACGTTCCTGAATCCGCGCGACGTGCTTGCGACTTCGGGTGATCAGGAGCTGTTCAGCCTGGTCAAGGTCGGTTAACGCACACTTCCGACAGTTGTGGGGAGGAAAGGGAAGAGCCTTTCCTCCCCATTTTCATATGCACTGGGTTTCTACCCTTTCATCCTTAAATGGGTATTTCGGTAGGTATATACTCTGGTCGCGATAAATCGAGCGAAAGGAACCCTCATGACTTGGGCCATCATCGCTGACTCTAGTTGCAACCTGCGTGACTATACGCCTGCTGCCCCCAATTGCATCTATGCGTTCGCGCCGCTCACGCTTCACGTGGGAGGGGAGGAGTACCCCGATGACGCCGACTTGAATGTGAGCAAGCTTAACGAGCGTGTCCATTCGGAGGCAACAGCATCGAGCTCGGCATGCCCGAGCGCTGGCGAATGGGCGGATCTGTTCCGCCTGGCCGACAACGTCATCGTCGTGACGCTTTCCTCCAATCTTTCGGGGAGCTACGACTCTGCTCAAATGGGCCGCAATCTCGTTATGGATGAATATGCTCGCGAGCACGGCGGTCAAATTATGGGCAAAAACATCTACATCCTTGATTCTCGAGCCGCGGGTGCAAAACTTGAGATCATGGTCCGCCTTATCGATCGGTACCTTACGATGCATCCCGATACGATGTTCGACGAGGTCGTTTCGTATGCGAAGAGACTCGAGTCGAACAGCCAGGTGCAGTTCTCGCTGAGGAGCTTCGACAACCTTGTCAAGAATGGGCGCATGCCCAAGCTCGTCGGCGCGCTCGCAAGCGGCCTTTCCATTCGCATGCTTGGAACGGCAAGCGAGCAGGGCACTATCAAGGTGATTGCCCCGACGCGCGGCGATAAGAAGACGATTAAGAAAATCCTCGATGTCATGAGGTCGGACGGATATCGTGGCGGCATGGCGTATATCGATCATGTCGACAATGCCGAGGGCGCCGAGGAGCTGGGCCGCGCGATTGCATCCGAATGGCCTCAGGCCGAAGTCGAGATCCTTCCTTGTCGAGGCCTCTGTTCCTATTATGCTGAAGAGACTGGTTTGATCATCGGGTATGAGTGGAACGGCCTGAGTTAAGTAATCAACCGGCCTGCGCGCGCAAAATGATGGGTGCTCGCAGACCGGTTATCTTTCCCAATTCATACTTTACATAATATATATTATCAGGAATAAGTAATTCCTGATTGATGCTAATCCGTTAGTGACAGTCTCATATACTGCGAAAGACGCCCTCTGAGATTAGGCTATTTCAGAGGGCGTCTGCATCATCAGGCAGTTAGAGACTCGATGTAATGATATGCAGCTGTTGCCGCAATGGCACCGTCAGCAGCCGCTGTGACAACTTGTCGTAGCGACTTGGACCTCATGTCGCCTGCGCAATACAAACCCGGCGTCGTGGTGCCCATATGCTCGTCGGTCAGTACGCCGCCATCGGGGCCGAGTTCGGCCAAACCTGCAACGAGATTCGTGGCGGGATCGTGACCAACTGCAACAAAGACGCCGACGGATCCCTCGTCGTACGATTCGACGTGCGTTTTACCTGTGGCATTGTCTCGAAATGTGATGGTGTTGATAAACGTTGAGCCTGCAACTTCGATAATACTCGTTTGGTACCTAATGGAAATGTTGGGCTTAGCGGAGAGTCGATCGACCATTCCTCGAGGTGCGCGGAACACATCGCGACGGACGATGATCTCTACTTGATCGGCAAGATTCGATAGATAGAGCGCTTCCTCAACAGCGGAGTTGCCGCCACCGATGATGAACACGTGCTTGCCACGATAAAACATGCCGTCACACGTGGCGCAATACGATACGCCTCGACCTCTGTACGTCTCTTCACCCGAGAAGTTGCCGGGACGAGGCGTTGCTCCCGTGGCGACGATAACGCTTTTGGCCTCAATGGAATCCATGTCGGTTGTGATGGTGAATCCGCTTTCATGGCGTATAAGGGATTGAACTGAGCCGTAGGTCGATTGTGCGCCTGCGGATTCCGCGTGGGCCTTCATTTTCTGTCCGAGTTCGGCACCCGAGCATTGTTCGATTCCAGGATAGTTGTCAATCATATCGGATGTGGCAATTTGGCCACCGGGCATGCCCTGCTCGATGACAAGCGTATCAAGACTGGCACGGGCGGCGTACAAAGCAGCGGAGTAACCGGCGGGGCCTCCGCCGATGATCACAAGATCGCGTTGATTTGGCGTGGACATAAGAACCTCCATACGTCGTTTCTCTGCTCTTACCCGATAGCGGGGATCTGTTACACACGGGGTCGTACAATACCCTTATCGTCTTTGGGGGGTGCCTGATGCAAGATCGTACAGATTGTCCGTGCGAGACCGTTGCGGCTATGCCTGCGTCCATTCCTTCGGACGGCGAATCGATGCATAGGCCGACCATCGCGGTTGTGCATGCATCCGTCGGATCCGGTCATCGTGCAGCGGCAAATGCGATCGCCCAGGCCATTGAGCACCTTCGCGGTCTTGATGGTGTTCCGCAGGACGTTCAGGTCGACGTCCTCGATATTCTTGATTTCGGAAAAATCAAATTCGACGGCAATAAGACCGCCGCTGCGTTCACTGGGGCAACAAGGCCGCTCTATGACGTCACCTGGCGCTTCACACTGACGGGGCGACTTCTGTGGGGTGGCGGTTCCGCATGGTCGACTTTAATGTTCGACTCTTTCGATGAGTACGTTCAGAAAGCGCAACCCCTTGCCATCATCTGCACCCATATCACCGCCGCAAACGTGGCGGTGGGCGCCCGCATGCGCACCAAGATCGAATATCCCGTTGTCTGCGTTCCCACTGATTATGAAATCGAGGGATTTTGGCCACATAAGGAGGCCGATCTCTTCTGCGTGGCGACGGAGTTCATGGCTGAGACCCTACGTCCAAGAAAGGTTTCCGAGAGCGCCATCGAAGTTACGGGTATTCCGGTCCGGTCTGGCTTCGGCGATTCCGTTAGTCGCGATATGGTTCGCGAGCGTTTTGGCCTTCCTGCGGATAAAACGTTAGTGCTTGTTATGGCGGGCGCCGCTCTCCCCCAGCCTTACGTTCGTTTTAGGGCGGCAATTGAGGAGACCCTCCCCTATCTTCGAAGATTCGAGGACATGCACTTCATCTTCTTGCCGGGCAAGGATAAATCCTACGCCGATCATCTACGGTCGATTTTTTCGGGAATGAAACTTCCAAATGCGACGGTCATGGACTACGTCGACGATATGGCAGCTCTCATGCATGCCTGCGACCTGGCCATTCTTAAATCTGGTGGTCTTACGGTGACCGAATGTCTGTGCGCGGAGCTGCCGATGCTGCTGTTGGGCAAGGCCTATGGCCAAGAGAAGTCAAATACCGTCATGCTTACATCGTTTGGTGCCAGCATGCATGCTACGACTTCGCGTGAGCTTGTGATGCAGCTTACGCATCTACACGACAACAAGGAGGCTCTCCATGGGCTTCTGGTCAATGCCAGTGCGCTGAGGCGACCTGATGCCGCTGCCGACATCGTCCGTGCGACCATGCGCCTCGTCGGCGTTCCCTGTGAGCGTGAGAGGCATTTCGCCGAATTTTACTGGGGCGGGAAACCCGCCCACGCGCGATAGGCGCTTGCTTTTTTCTTTGTGTTACGCCGCTGGGTCTGTTTGAATGTGCGGCGTTGGTCTGGCGAAATTGATTTCCATGTAAAAGAGGCGCCCCCGACGAGCATTAACTCGTCGGGGGCGCCTCGTCTTGGCATCTCAGATTGCATGCCGAAGCGTGAAATTAGAGAAGCAAGAAGTAAGCCAGGAACGCAGCGTCGGCAACCCACATGAGCGGGCGGACCTTCTTGATGTTGCCGGTGACGGAGGCAACAATCACATAGGCGATGAAGCCGAGGCCGATACCGTTGGAAATGGAGTACGTGAACGGGATGCCGATGATGATCATGAAGGTCGGGAATCCCTCAAGGATGTCGGACCAGTCGATCTCGGTGACCTCGCTCATCATGAGGAAGCCAACGTACACCAGAGCGCCGCAGGTCGCCGCAGAGCTGATGCAGCTGATCAGCGGGGAGAAGAAGGCGGCAAGCAGGAACAGGACGCCTGCAGTGATGGAAGTGAGACCGGAACGGCCACCGTCGGCAGCACCGGAGGCGGACTCAACGAACGTGGTGATCGAAGACGCACCGAACACGCCACCGGCTGCGGCGGCGACAGAGTCAACGATGAGGATCGGCTTGATGTCCTCGACCTTGCCCTCGTCGGTAAGGAAGTCGCCCTGCTTGGCGACGGCCATCGCGGTGCCCATGGTGTCGAAGAAGTCGCTCATCATGAGAGAGAAGGCGAAGAGCAGGAGGGCGGGAGTGGTGAGGGCCTTGACGACGCCCATGACGCCATCAGCGTCAGCCATGAACGGCGCGCCGAACGTGGAGAAGTCGAGCGGAGCAACGATGCTGGACGGAGTCGCGGTAACACCCAGCGGAATGCCCAGAACAGAAGCGATGACGATGCCCCAGAGCAGCGCACCCTTGACGTTCATCGAGGAAAGGATGACCGTGGCCACAATGGAGATGAGGCCGACGAGGAAGACGGGGTCGGTAACGCTACCCAGGGAAACCATAGTGGCTTCGTTTGCGACGATAATGCCGCCGTCCTTGAGGCCGATCATAGCGATGAAAAGGCCGAGACCGATGGAGATGCCATGACGCAGCGACACGGGAATGGCGTCCATGATGGCCTCGCGAAGGCCGCAAAGAACGAGCAGGAGAATGGCGATGCCCTCAACAAAGATGATGGCCATGGCGGTCTGCCAGCCAAGTCCCATCGCACCGCAAAGCGTGTAGGCGACGATGGAGTTGATGCCCATACCGGAAGCGCAGGCCAGAGGACGATTCGAGATGAAGCCCATAGCGATCGTCATAATGCCGGCGCCAATGCAGGTGGCAGTGACCGCAGCAGTCATGGGAACGCCGCCTGCAGACAGGATGAGCGGGTTGACGACGATGATGTAAGCCATCGCCAGGAACGTCGTCAGGCCGGCGCGAAGCTCGGTCGCGATGTTCGAGTTGCGCTCCCCCAACTTGAAGAACTGGTCCATGTGGTAATCCCCCTATGCTCAAGGACCGACTGACTTATTTCGAGCCACTCGAACCGAAACCGCCGCAACCGCGGTCAGTCTCGTCGAGTTCGTCGACTTCTACGAGGTGCACAACGGGCACCTTCTGGATGACGAGCTGGGCGATACGCTCGCCACGCTCGATGTGGATGGCGTTTTCGGAGTCGAGATTCACCGCGATTACCTTAAGCTCGCCACGATAGTGGGCGTCGATGAGACCGGGTGTGTTGGCGATGGAGAGTCCCTGCTTCAGGGCCATGCCGCTGCGCGGCTGCACAAAGCCCGCATAGCCATCGGGAATCGCTATCGCAAGACCCGTAGGGATGAGGACGCGCTGATAGGGTTCGATGACGACATCCGCATTGGCGCGCAGGTCGAGGCCTGCATCCCCCTCGTAAGCATATGAGGGGAGCTCGACGCTCGGATCGAGACGCTTGATGGAAACGAAAAGCTCAGACATGGTTACCTCAACTTATCAAGCTCGGAAATAAACTCATCGACATCACGGAAATCGCGATAGACGGATGCGAAGCGGATGTAGGCGACCTTATCGATGCGCTCAAGCCTCTTTAAGACCATGTCGCCGATGTCGTGCGATCGGATGGCAGTCAACGTTCCGCCTCGAAGCTCGCGCTCGATATCATCGATGAGCGCGTTGAGTTCGGATAGGTCGATGTCTCGCTTCGAGGTGGCGCGCATCAGTCCGACGAGCAACTTATTGCGGTCAAAGGGCTGGACGGAACCGTCGCTTTTAATGACTTCGATAGGGTCCTCGCATCGCTCGAACGTGGTGAAACGATATCCGCAAGAACGGCACTCACGCCGGCGCTTGATGGCATTGGTTGTATCCTGCGCTCGAGAATCAATGACGCGCGTGTCATCATGTCCACAGCTTGGACAACGCATATCGCTATCCCCCTCCCATTGAGACAACCTATTTAGAATACCATGCGATGGGGGGTGTAGCACAAATTAGTTCCGCTGGAAACCTATTACCTTGCAGCAGTGGGAACGGAAAGCTCCATACCGGGAACCAGCAGGCCCGAATCGAGGTCGTTGACCATCTTGATGGCGTCGACTGTCTCAGCAATGGAAAGGCCGTCGATAGGGTTCTTTTCGGCGATGTTCCACAGCGTGTCGCCGGCAGTGACTTCAACGACATTGGCGGGGGCGTTCAGAAGCGCGTTAAGCCTGGAATTTGAGGTGGCAGATCCCATGAACATGATGCCCGCAGCGCAGATAGATACCGCAAGAGCGGCGAGGGCGAATACAAGCTTGTCTTTCAGCTTGGCGCCCTCGAGCACCGTGCGGCTGGGATATGCAATAGGGGCAAATAGCTGCGGGCGCGAAGGTGCGACAGCCTTTCGAGCAGCAGACCCGTCGATAACGGTGAAACGATGCTCCTCGACGGGGGCGAGGGCGAGATTTCCAACAACGCGGATCTGACTCTTCATGGCGTGCTCCTTTCGGCTCTGTTCTCTGCATATAGATATATATGGCCGTTCGGACAAAACTCGTTCTCTTAGAACGGGTGTTCGTGTATTATTATCTTCGAACAGTTGTTCCTGTCAAGAAATATTCGAACAAGTGTTTGATGAGAAGGGATCTGCCGTGAGCCGTAAAATCACCAAGCGCCAGCAACAGATTTACGATTTCATCCGCTCCTATCAAAAGGAAAAGGGCTATCCCCCGAGCGTTCGTGAGATGGCGGCCGCAGTCGGGCTCTCTTCCCCATCCACTGTCCATGCTCACCTTAGCGCGCTCGAAGAGCACGGCTTGATTCGCCGTGACGCGACGAAGCCGCGTGCGCTTGAGGTGTTCAATTCCGACGGATCGTCGTACAAGCCGGAAGAATCAACTGCTTCATCTGCCCGCGGCACGGTCAAATTGCCCCTGGTCGGTCGCGTCGCGGCTGGCATGCCCATTCTTGCAGAGCAGAATATCGAGGATTCCTTCACCGTGCCCACAGAGATCGCAACGGATTCAAGCTCATTTGTCCTGGAGGTGCACGGGGATTCCATGATCAATGCCGGCATCTTCAACGGCGATTACATCATCGTGCGCGAGCAGAAAAGCGCCATGAACGGTGAGATTGTCGTCGCCATGATCGATGGGTCGGCAACAGTCAAAACGTTCTATAAGGAGCGCGGCCGCGTTCGACTCCAACCCGAGAATGACGCCATGGAACCCATCTACGCCGACAACCCGACGATACTCGGCAAGGTTGTCGCCCTGATGCGCCGCTTCTAACTATTTGGTCGAAAAATCGGAATCGGAGTGAGCCGAGGGGCTCACTCCGTCACATATGGCTTGACGCGCGCGGCAATATGGCGCGGTACCTTGCAAACGAGCCTGATCCGATCCTCGAGGTACTCCTCGGTAAGAATGTTGCCCTGAGTCCTTATGGATGAGAGCAGCAGGCCTTCCCGATAGGGAATCTCGCAAGATATCGGTGCATCGCATGCCGACGCTTCATGGATTATCCGATTAAGCAGCTCCTCTTTCCCCTCTCCGCTAACGGCGGAAAAGAAAACGGCCTCGGGCTCTCGGCGCCTCAGCGATTCAACCTCAGAAGGATCCAGACGATCGATCTTGTTGTAAACAGTGACGGCTGGCTGCTCG
The DNA here is from genome assembly GCF_902364775.2 of Collinsella intestinalis. Lineage (GTDB taxonomy): Bacteria > Actinomycetota > Coriobacteriia > Coriobacteriales > Coriobacteriaceae > Collinsella. Next base: position 882,887 of record NZ_CABJEU020000001.1, read on the forward strand.
GCCGCCCCAACTTCATCGAGAACGTGCTCTACGGCATCGACATGCCGAGGATAATCAGCATCGGAGATATCGACCACGCGCAAGATGAGATCGGCATCCCTGACTTCCGATAACGTTGATTTGAAAGCCTCGACCAAGCCGTGCGGTAGCTTCTGGATGAAACCGACGGTGTCGGTAATGGTGACGTTCCTGCCACCGGGAAGGCTGAGTGAGCGGGTCGTCGGATCGAGCGTGGCGAAAAGCTTATCCTGCGCAAGCACAGAGGGGCCGCAGAGCTGATTGAGTAGCGAGGACTTCCCGGCATTCGTATAGCCTGCGAGCGCGATGCGAAACGTTTGCGAGTCATTGCGCTTCTTCGACTGGACGTCACGACGTTTCTCGACCTCGCGCAGTTCATGCCTCAGTTGGGCGATTCGATTGCGAATCATGCGTCGGTCGATTTCCAGCTGGCTTTCACCCTGTCCGAACCTGCTGCCAATGCCGCCGCGCGTCTGCTCTTTAGCAAGGTGGCTCCACATACCCCGCAGTCTTGGCAAAAGATATTGCAGTTGTGCGAGCTGGACTTGCAGGCGGCCTTCGCGTGTTCGAGCGTGTAGGCCAAAGATATCGAGAATAAGGGCAGTTCGGTCGATGACCTTCGTCGGTTCACCGAGTGCACGTTCAAGATAGGACTGCTGAGAGGGGCTCAGGTCATCATCGAAAATGACCACATCGGCATCGAGCCTTTGCACGAAGCCTTTGAGTTCTTCAACTTTACCCGACCCGATATAGGATTTCGGCACGGGCCTATCGAGTTGTTGCGTCAGCCGGGCTACGGTGCCAGCGCCCGCCGTATCTGCGAGCCGTTCGAGTTCGTCGAGCGAGCGCTCGATGGGCCAACCGTCGCTTCTCCAGTCGACGCCGACGAGGATAGCGCGCTCTGGAGTCGGAGCAGTGTCCATGAGCTCGAAACGACTCATCCTTCCAGCACCTCGCGCTCTATAAGATCGAGGGCGTCTTCAACTCCCATTCTATCGAGATCGATCCAACGTGTTCGGTCGTCTCGCTTGCACCAGCTGATCTGACGTTTTGCATATCGACGTGAACGCTGCTTGATCAGGTCGACCGCATCGGAAAGAGTGCATTCGCCATCGAGGTATGAGATGAGCTCTTTGTATCCGATCGCCTGCATGGACGTGAGTGCGTCACGTGCTCCGTAATCGAGCAGTCCCTTGACCTCTTCAAGGAGGCCCTCACCCATCATGACGTCAACGCGTCGGTCGATCCGCTCATACAAACGGGCGCGGTCCATAGCGAGCGCAAAGGTTACGTGCTCGTAAAACGGATTGTGCTGCGAAAAGCCAGCTGCCTGGTCGGCGTAGGAAACACCCTCGTCGCACATTTCAAGCGCGCGAACGACACGTTTAACGTTATTGGGATGAATAATCTCCGCGCTTCGGGGATCGCGCTTTTCGAGCATGGCGTGAATTCCGAGGGGACCGAGCTCCTCAGCGAGCTTGTTGTAGCGCTCACGACGCTCGTCGTCGACCTCCCCCTTGGGGAAGTGCATGTCATCGAGCGCAGCGCGCAAATACAACCCGGTGCCGCCGCAAAATATTGGCGTTTTGCCTTCGCTTCGCAACCGCTCGACCTCGCCGCGAGCGTCAACCTGGAACTGCGCGGCGGAATACGGTTGAAACACGTCCACTAAATCGACGAGACGCAGCGGAACAGGGCGCTCGTCAACGGGCGTTTTAGCCGTTCCGATATCCATACCGCGATAAACCTGCATGGCATCGGCGGAAAGCACCTCGCTCCCCCATCGCATGGCAAGCATATCGGCGAGGGAGCTCTTTCCAACGGCAGTGGGTCCTGTTATCGCGACGATTGGCGTCATCGAGCATCGCCCACGGACGCGCCCGCCAAATACCACGTGCGTGCCGTATCGACGTGGACGTCGATGACCTTTCCGATGAGCGTCACAGGATCCACGCCCGCGGGCACGGGGCAGTGCACGGTTTGGTTCCAAGGGCTCTTACCCTGCAAAACGTTGGGGTCCTTCTTGGACGTGCCTTCGATGAGCATGGGGACGGTGGTGTCCAGCGAACCTTGGTTGAAATCGAAAGCGGTCTGCTCGACATGCTTTACGAGGCGATCGAAGCGCTCTTGAATAACCGCACGAGGAGTGGGATCGACGATTTTCGCAGCAGGCGTTCCCTCACGCTTGGAGTAGATGAACGTGAACGCCTGAGCGAATTTCGCCTCATCAACGAGGGAGACGGTCTGCTCAAAATCCTCTTCAGTCTCACCGGGGAAACCGACGATGATATCCGTGGTGAGGGCGATGTTGGGAATGCGATCACGGACTCGCTGCACCAGGTCAAGATATTGTTCGCGCGTGTACTTGCGATTCATGAGCTTCAAGATGCGCGAAGAGCCAGACTGAACGGCAAGGTGCAGCTGCGGCATGACAGCGGGAACCTCTGCCATGGCATCGATCGTCTCGGGAAGGAGGTCCTTCGGATGGGACGAGGTAAAGTAGATGCGCTCGATTCCGGTGTCGCCCACGCGGCGGAGCAGCTCGGCAAAACGTGGGTCGTGATCGTGGTCGCGCCCATAGGAGTTGACGTTCTGGCCAAGAAGCGTGATGGATCGAACGCCTTGGCGGACAAGCCCGGTCACCTCATCGACGATCTCGTCCATGGGACGGCTCTTCTCGCGTCCGCGAACGTATGGAACGATGCAATAGCTGCAGAAATTATTGCAGCCGGTCATGATCGGGACCCATGCGTGATAAGCGGTCTCACGATGCCAGGGCATATCGGTGGCAGCGCCGGTGTCGATCTCCTCGACGCGGACATGATGATCGCCGTCTGCGAAGGCATCGGCCAGGAGTTCGGCGACATGGGCGATTGAGTGAGTTCCGAAAATAACATCGACGTTATCGAGATTGGTGAGCAGGCCCTCACCATCGCGCTGGGCGATGCAGCCGCCTACGGCGATGACGCGTTTGCCAGAAGGCGATGCAGGAAGGCTTTTGCAGGAGGAGCACTGACCGTACAGGCGGGTATCTGCGGCCTCGCGCACACAGCATGTCATGAAGATGACGATATCAGCATCAGCGGGACTGGAAGCAACCAGGCAGCCGCAAGAATCCAACAAGCCGCTTACGCGTTCGGAATCGTGCAAATTCATCTGACATCCGAACGTGCGGATGAAATAGGTCTTTCCGGAAAGGATAGAAAGGTTGGACATGTTAGCAAACCTGCTTAAAATCGTCGGGAAAATCGGGGATATCGGCGGAGTTGTACGAGATATGGTGCACATACACGGACAGGCGTATGGCCGTACGTGATTCACCATTAATAAGGATGTCCGAGAAAACCGGGGCGCAGGAGATATCGAATCCGGTGGGAATCAGAAACCCGCGGGCGATCGCCATCGCCTTGATGGCCTGGTTGACGGCGCCGGCGCCGACGCACTGCATGTTGACGGGGACGCCATCTTTGACCATGCCGGCTATAGCGCCCGCCACCGAGGCGGGCGATGATTTACTCGAGACCTTGAGGAACTCCATGTACATTTCTCCAGCGAATAAAGTGCATATTTTGGTGTGTTTTAGTTGGTGTAAAGATACCCCATGGACTACACATGGGCAAGTACATGGGCCTAGGTGTCTTCCTTGTCGATCTCAAAGGTGACGGTGATGCGGTCTTTTGTGACGCGGACTTTCGGCTCACGCGACAGCGTCAGGAAATAACGAGATGCCAAATCGGCAAAATCCCGTTCCATCGTGCGAGAAAAAGAAGCGATATCTTCCTTCGAGATCTTGAGGCCGCGTCGATCGCGCGTCAGATCGATTTGAGCTGGCTCCCCCATCGAAGGTTCCTTCTCGCGCAGAAGGCGAGAGGCGATGCTCTTGAGCGGCGTAATGGAACCCCCGAGAATGCGATGGGCTGTGCGCTCGGAAATCTCTATGCCCATATCGGATGCGATTCGAATGAAGTCGCCGGCGTCCGCCGCACAGGTCAGGCGATCGACGACCGGCAACGATTGTTCAGAATCCAAGAATAGCAAACGCGTGGTATCGACGCGGGATGCTGCATGAGCGTATAGCGTGGCGGCGATTTCGGTGGGGGTGCCAAGATATACGTCACAACCATGCAGCTCTTCACATGCGAATTCGCAAACAGCACGATTGATGTTGTGAGGGCCTTTCACGCAGGAAAGAATGCCATCCTCGTCTTTTGAGGCGGTCGGCCAGGTCGATTGGTCGGCACGCTCGCCGAGAGCAGCGGTATCGACCACGACGCGGAATGACGAGCCGCCACCTTGGGCTGAGGTGACGACCTCGGCCGTTTGCGTGTTCTGGCGAATTGAGAAGAGGGCCATACCGCGTCCATGGACACCCCATTTGTCCATACGCATGCTCTCGAGCTTGGATGTGACGCGCGCATCGAAGATGCGATCACACATATCCTCTGGTACGCCCGAACCATCATCGAGGAAAAGGAGGGTGCGAACACCCTCCTCCTTACTCGTGGCGAGGTAGATATTGCGAGCACCCGCGTCGCGTGCGTTTCGCAGCATTTCGACGACGATGTCCTCGACATGTTGGATATCGTGTTTGGCCTGACGGCGCTCCGCCTCGGAAACGCGCAAGCGAACGAAGCCGTCGCCGAGGTTCTCCTCGACGCGAAGGTTTCCCTCGCCGGACATGGAAGCGATGAACGAAATGAGATCGTTGCCGTCAGACATGGTTCACACTACTTTGCAATATCGACGGCGCGGCTCTCGCGAATGACCACGACGCGAACCTGGCCGGGATACTCCATCTCTTCCTCGATCTGCTGGGCGATATCGTGCGCCAGGACCGTGGACTCGGCGTCGGAGACCTTGTCGGGCTGAACCATGACGTGGACCTCACGGCCGGCCTGCATGGCATAGGTGCGCTCAACGCCCTCGTGAGAGTTCGCGATCTCCTCGAGCTTCTCGAGACGCTTGATGTAGTTCTCAGCGGACTCGCGGCGAGCGCCGGGACGGGAGGCCGAAATGGCATCGCCAGCCTGAACGAGTACGTCCAGAACGGTGTTGGGATCGGTATCGCCATGATGCGCCTCGATCGCGTGAACGATTGCGGGCTTCTCGCCATAACGGCGGGCGAGTTCGGCGCCGATGACGGCATGCGGACCCTCGACCTCATGGTCGATGGCCTTGCCAAGATCGTGCAGGAGGCCGGCACGCTTCGCGGTCACGACATCGATGCCGAGCTCAGCGGCCATGATGGCGCAAAGGTCGGCCACCTCGAGGGAGTGACGGAGAACGTTCTGGCCAAAGGAGGTGCGATAGCGAAGGGCGCCGAGGGTCTTGACGATCTCGGGGTGCAGGTCGTGGATGCCCATATCGAATGCCGCCTGCTCGCCGGCCTCGCGGACGCGCTGCTGCACAAGGTCGGAGGCCTTCTGGTACATCTCCTCGATGCGGGCGGGGTGAATGCGGCCATCGGCGATCAGGTTCTCAAGGGCGACACGAGCGGTCTCGCGACGAACCGGATCAAAGCTGGACAGGACGACGGTCTCGGGCGTGTCGTCGATGACGAGGTTGACGCCGGAAACCTGCTCGAACGTGCGGATGTTACGGCCTTCGCGACCGATGATACGGCCCTTGAGGTCGTCAGAGGGGATGTGAACGGACGTAACGGTGACCTCAGCGGTATGATCGGAAGCGCAACGCTGGATGGCGAGGGAGATGATCTCCTGAGCGGTCTTATGGCACTCAGCCTTGACCTTCTGCTCAGACTCGCGAATGATCGTGGCGGCCTCGTGGGTCACCTCGCCGCGAACCTTGTCGAGAAGCTCGGTGTGGGCGTCCTCGCGGGTAAGCTCAGAGATGCGCTCGAGCTCGTCGGTCTGACGAGCATAGAGCTCCTCAAGCTCGCGAGAGCGCTTGTCGATCTGACCCTGCTGGCTGGAAAGCTGGTGCTCGCGCTTATCAAGGGCCTCATTGCGGCGATCAAGGGACTCCTCGCGCTGCATCACGCGGTTCTCGAGGGCGCGAATCTCCTTCTTGCGCTGGGCCTCCTCAGCCTCGGCGGCCTGCTTGTTCTGGATGATCTCCTCCTTGGCCTCGAGGAGGGCCTCCTTCTTAAGCGTCTCGGCCGCGCGCTTGGCATCGGCCATCACCTGCTCGGCTTCAGAATGGGCGGCGGTGACCTTCGATTCGGCCTCGCGAATGCTTCCGGACTTGGCGTTGCGCATGGCGAAGACGGCGGCAAAAGCACCGATTGCCAGGCACACGATGCCGACGAGAACAAGCTCCATTGGCATGATGGACTCCTTTTAGTGATTAAAGATGCAAGAAAACTGCACCCACCGATAAGGAAGGCGCAGGACATTTGCCGGGTATGGTCCACCGAAGGGCCTATGAAATCGTTCCGATAGAAAATATCGTCAATCTCATCTGCGAGGATGAGCGCATAACAAACAAATGACAAGTCCATCCTACGAGGTGACAGGGGATTTGTCAAAGTTTCATAAGGTATCGGACGACAAACGGTGCCGAGCGGCCGCGGCTGACACGGAATATGAAAACCCCTTAGTCATGAGATGGCGAATGAGCTTCTCCTGGGGCCTCACAGCTGGAATCGACTTACGAGATAGCAGCTCGATCGCGCGATCGAGCTCGTCATCGTCAGAGAAGAATTCCTCAGGGTAGCCCGGCAGGTCGCCGGCATCGACGCCTTTGCGCTTTAATTCGATTTCGATTTTCCGCCGTCCCCAACCGCGCCGAATGCGTTCGGAGATGAAATACGTCGCAAACCTTCTGTCATCGAGGAACCTGGCATCGATTGCCTTGGATAGGGCCGCATCGATTTCGATCTCACGATATCCGTAATTGAGCAGTCGTTCTCGCGCCTCGAGGACGGCATAGTCGCGTCTCGATAGCATCTCAGTCAGCTGGGCAAAACAAATCTTGCCCTCAAGCGCGTGAATGGCATCGAACGCCTCCTCTTCAGGAAGCGGTAAAGCTACGGCATCGGCCATGAGCAAGCGTCCCACGCGAACGGGGACGACGATCTCCCTTGTTCGACCGTTATCCATGATGCAGGAAACTTCTGCCATGGGCTTTTTTGAGGTGGAAAAGCTCGAGGCGCTCCTTCGATCCGGAAGGCGCACCTCGAGCTCAGTCATGTGCAGCGTCATAGCATGCGTGCTGGCTAGGCCTCGGACGAGCTGTCGAATTCGACATCATCGACGATGGTGCCCACGGGCTCATCTTCGAACTCAAGGCCGCATGCGACACGGACCTTATGCTCGAGCTCGGCCAAGAGCTCGGGGGTCTTGCGCAGCTTCTCTTTTGCGGCCTCGCGACCCTGACCGAGCCGCTCGCCGTCATACGTGAACCAGGCACCTGCCTTGGTGACGAAATTGTACTGGACGGCCATGTCTAGCACCGAGCCCTCCTTGGAGATGCCCGTACCGTACATGATGTCGAACTCCGCAGTCCTGAACGGAGCGGCGACCTTGTTCTTCACGACCTTGGCGCGCACGCGGTTACCCACGATCTCATCCTTGACCTTGATACTCTCGATTCGGCGGATGTCGATGCGGACGGAAGAGAAGAACTTAAGAGCGCGACCACCGGTCGTCGTCTCGGGGTTGCCGAACATGACGCCGATCTTCTCGCGAAGCTGGTTAATGAAGATGCAGGTCGTGTTTGATTTTGCGAGGGAGCCGGCAAGCTTGCGCAGGGCCTGGCTCATCAAGCGGGCCTGGAGACCCACCGTCGTTTCGCCGATCTCGCCCTCGATTTCGGCACGGGGCACCAGGGCGGCGACGGAGTCGATAACGACGACGTCGATGGCTCCGGAGCGAACGAGCATGTCACAGATCTCGAGCGCCTGCTCACCGGTATCGGGCTGTGAGATGAGCACCTCGTCGATATCGACACCGATGCGAGCGGCATACGTGGGATCAAGGGCGTGCTCGGCGTCGATGAACGCCGCGACGCCACCCATGGCCTGTGCCTCCGCGACGATTTCCAGCGAAAGCGTGGTCTTGCCGGAAGACTCGGGTCCGTAGATCTCGATGATGCGGCCGCGCGGGACACCGCCGATGCCCAATGCGGCATCCAGGGCGATGGCTCCAGTTGGAATAGCCTCTACCTCGAGCTCGGGACCACCATCTCCATAGCGCATGATCGCGCCGTCGCCGAATTTCTTGATGATATCGGCCTTGGTGACTTCAATCATCTTCTCGCGCTCTTCGCCCGTGGTGCGCTCGTGAATGATGCGCGCGGGGCCGGAATTCTTGGCCATTGCTCCTCCTTGATTTTGACAAGTCGATAGTATCCGAACGGGTGTTCGTGGTCAAGCGACCTGTGAGAAATGCTACTCCGCGTTATTCCCCATATGTCGGAATGCATGTGACCGGAATCTGGACGCAGATCGTAAGACATCTGATTTCACGAGGAAGCGTAGGTATCACAGGCGGAGAAACATGGAGCCATACGCGATAACGGCACGGAAATCCCATCATGAGAGCGCTGTGCGCCAGTTACGCAGAAGCCCCATCATCGACGACGCCATCGGCGAGAAGCTTAAGCGCGGCAAGCGCGGATTGCAGTCGAACGGACATGCGATCGCCCTCGAACAGATGACGCTCATACCGAGTGCCTCGCTGGGTCGCCACTCCGATATAGACGGTTCCAACCGGGTTGGCGGAGCTGCCTCCGCCAGGGCCCGCATACCCGGTGATGCTCACCGCAACGTCAGAGCCAAAAAGCTTACGGCTGCCGTCTGCCATAGCGCACGCGGTCTCCCCGCTCACGGCCGTATGTCTCTCAAGTGTTTTTGCGGGCACGTCGAGCACGTGATTCTTGATATCGTCGCAATACGTGACGGCTCCGCCGAGCAGGACGGCACTGGCCCCCGGCACGCCGGCGATGTAGGACGAGACCATGCCAGCAGTGCAGGACTCAGCGGTGCTTACGCGCATATCACGTTCGGTCGCCAGGCGCACGAGCCCCTCAGCGGCGCGTACGCAGGCGGCGTTCAGGGTCGCCTCATTCATCTCATTCATGCAAAACCCCCAAGTAAAACCAAGCAACCCCCGCAAACGCACGTGGAAACCAGCACGCTTGCGGGGGTCGATGAGAAAGAGCGCTACACGCGGAAAATGACGTGGCGAGCATTCCAGAAGTACTGTGCACCCGAGACGACCGTGAGCACGACCGCGGCGACCATCGTCGCCCATGCGACCGTGAGCACGATGGAGGTGGCCTGAACCATGCCGGGAAGCGCGAGGAACTCGAGCGCGATACCGAGCAGGTACGCACACAGCGACACCATGGTGACGGCGGTCTTGGCCTTGCCGAGGTTGTCGGCAGCGATGACCTCACCGTTAGCGCTCGCCACCATACGAAGGGCGCTTACGAGGAACTCGCGGAACAAGATGATGAACACGAACCAGACGTTGACCAGACCGTGCTCGAGTAAGATGAGAAGCGCCGAGAAGACAAGCAGCTTGTCGGCGATCGGATCGAGGAACTTGCCGAAGTCAGTCACCTCGCCGCGCTTGCGGGCAAGATCGCCGTCGATCTTGTCGGTGGCGCTGAGCACGAAGTACAGAACGAAGGCGGCGACTGCCCAGGCGCCTGCGGTGATGCCGAAGTGGTTGCCGCCGGCGGCAAAACCGCTGAACGCGAACTCACTCGCAATCATGAACAGCGGAATGAACAGAATGCGAACGCACGTGACGATGTTGGCGGGTGTCCAGATACTCGTGATCTCCTCGCCCTTGGCGTTGACGGCCATGCCTACTCCTCTACGACCTCTCCGACGAGCTCATAGCAGAAGCTGTCGGTAAATTTGACCTGCAAGATGTCGCCCACGGCGGCGTCGGTCACCTCGAGGTGAACGGCACCATCGGAATCGGGGGCCTGGAACCAAGCGTGACCGATGAGCTCGGGGCCCTCGTCGGTCTCCTCGATACCGTCGACGATGACCTCGGCCACCTCGCCAACATGGGCGGCAGTGGCGGCAAAGCCGAGAGCCTCTGCCAAGTCCATGGCGGCCTGAGTGCGCTCGAGCTTCACGTCCTCGTCGACCTGACCGTCCATCTTCGCGGCGAACGTCCCCTCCTCCTGAGAATACGGGAACACGCTCGTGTAATCGAAGCCCTCGCGATCCATGAACGCGAGCATCTCGGCCGCTTCGTCATCGGTCTCACCGGGGAAGCCGACGAGACTGGTGGTGCGGATAACCATCGCGGGGATCTCGGCGCGAAGCTTCGCGAAGAGGTCGGAAAGCTGCTCAGCGGAGCCGGAACGGTGCATCGCCTTCAGGACGCGCGCGTTGCAGTGCTGCACGGGGATGTCGATATAGGGCAGGACCTCGGGCGTGTCGCGGATGGCGGCGATGAGCTCGTCGGTCATGCCTTCGGGCTGCAGGTAGAGGACGCGGATCCAGACATGCTCGGGACGGACCGCCTCAGCGACGGCGATCATGAGCTGCGCCAAGTTGGTGGGACCGTCGACCTCGTCCTTGAAATCAGTGCCCCAGATGCCCGTGTCCTGACCGATGAGAACGATCTCGCGAACACCGCCGGCGACCAAATCGCGAACTTCGGAGAGGATGCTCTCGGCGGAGCGGGAATGATAGCGACCGCGGATGTAGGGAATCGCGCAGAAGCTGCAGTAGCGGTCGCAACCATCGGAAATCTTGACATAGGCGACGGCGCTCTCAACCGTGCGCTTGACACTCGGAATGAACGGAGGGTCGACGCGCTCGACGCCGAGCACCTCGTCCATGACGGAGACGATGCCGTCCTCCTCGTCGGTGCGAACGAATGCGGCGACTTCGGGGAGCTCATCCGGGAGCTCGGAACCGTATCGAGAGGGCACGCAGCCGCACATGACGATGCGAGTCCCGCGAACGCCCTCGGAGATCTCCTCGGCGAGCGTAAGCGTGGTCTCGATGCTCTCGGACGTCGCGGAGGCGAGGAACGAACACGTGTTGATAATCACCGCATCAGCGTCCTCGGCTGAAAAGACTTCGTCGTAACCAGCTCCGTTGAGAAGGGCGCGCATGCGGTCGGTATCGACTTCGTTTTTAGCGCAGCCGAGCGTGATGTAGAGAATGGATCCGTGAGCCATGAGCGCTCCTTAACGGTAGTTCGTGAACTGGAGGGGCTGGCCGTAATCCTGATCGCGCAGGAAAGCGATGACCTGCTGCAGGGCGTCCTTAGATGCGCTGGTGACGCGCAGCTTGTCAGCCTCGATGGTCACCTTGACCTTGAGCTTCTGATCCTTGATGTCCTTGTTGATCTTCTTGGCGGTCGCCTGGTCGATACCTTCGACGATATGGCCGAGCACGCGAACGGTGCCGCCGCTCGCAGCCTGCGGATCGTCCCACTTGACGGTCTTGATGTCGACACTGCGCTTGATGAGCTTAGACGAAAGGACGTCGATGATCTGGCGGGAGACGAAGTCGGCCGGAGCGTTGATGGTGAAGAGCTTGTCCGCCTTGGACAGCTCGATCGTGGCACCGGAGTCCTTCAGGTCATAGCGCTGGGAAAGCTCACGGGCCGTCTGCTGATAAGCGTTGTCGACCTCCTGCATGTTGACTTCGGACACAACGTCGAAGCTCGAGTCTTTTGCCATAGTAGGCTCCTTTCAATTCGGTCCACGCGGACCGGTCGATTACTGTTCGGTCGTTGGCTCGTCGGTCTTCTCGGCGGCGGCAAGGACGTCTTCTGGGATGGTGACACCCGCTTTCTTCGCCTCGTCGATGGTCATATCGGGCGTGCCGTCGCCATCGCTGTCGACGGCCTTCTCGGGCTCCTCCTTCTTGGGCGCGAGAATCGAGACCTTGCCAACGCCTGAGACCTTCGTATCGTAGCGGACCTTGTCGCCGTTTTTATAGATGGCGACGGCGCTCGGCGTGTTGGTGGTGATATCGATTTGGGTCTCGACCTTGAATTCCTCCTCGAAGGGACCGACGACTTGCTTGCCCAAGACAATCTTGCCGTCGAGCTTGACCTCGATCCAGGCAACTGCGCCCTTCTCCTTGAGCTTGACCTTGACGATGGTCTCCTTGGGCTCTTCGTCCTTGGAGGACTTGTCGGCCTTGTCTTTGGATGAGGACGGCTCGTCCGCATCGTCACCCTCGTCCGTAGACGAATCAGTCCCCTCGTCGACATCGGTTGAATCCTCGGAGGTGTCCTTAGAATCCGCCTTCTGGGCAGAGGGTGTCGAAGATGCGCTGCCGGCTGGCTCGGGCTTGGGTGCACAACCGCGCAGCAACACCACGACCAACGCGATAAGGATCAAGATGCCGAGGGCCATAATGGCAAGGAATTTCATATCGGGTCCCTGTTGGGGCGGACGAGATCCACCGCGAGGAGCCTGTCCTCGTCCGGCGCCTCCGCGCGGGGGCTGTCCGCCGGACGCGCGGCGAACGGGCCGCTGATCGGAATAGGTGCCACGCGGTCCGCGAGGGTCGCGATAGGGACGCCCGTCCTGCGAACGAGGAGCGCGGGCGCGAGGATCGCGCTGGCCTGAGGCCGGGTAGCCGTCGGGACGACGGGTGCGCGAACGCAACGTGGGATCGTACCCGCCCTGCGAGGGACGACGTCGGGAGTCGGTGGTGTTGACCGGGCGAAGTCGCGAAGCGGAAACGGGTTCATGCGCGGATGAAGATTCGGACACGTATCCGGCCTGAGGCGGGCGCTGACCATAGCGTGATGCAGGAACGGAATTGACCATCATGTATCGACCCGCCGCATTGGAGCTGCGGGGATTGGCATCGGCGGCGGCATCCTGGAAACGGCCGACGCGGCCACCGGAACCGTTGCGCTCGTACTCATGCAGGGCATCGAAATAGGCATCGACCACCTCGCGCGGGTTCAGGCCGAGGAATCGCGCGTAACTGGCGATGATTCCCTGGGAATACCCGCGTGGGGGCATGGCGGCGAAGTTCTCTGTCTCGAAGTACTCGATGATCTGCGGCCGGATTTTGATGACGTTGGCGACCTGCTGAATCGAGGCGCCCATCTGACGACGGCGCTCGAGCAGCATCTCACCGAAATGATGGGTCATCTACATCCCTCCAAAAATCTCTTCCTCAGACAGAGGCTCCTCTACGGCACGCAACGCCGCAAGCCCCTCCTCATCGTAGAGCACTTCGCGCGGCTTAGAGCCATCCGGCGGACCGACGATGCCCTTTTCCTCGAGCATGTCCATGATGCGACCGGCGCGCGCATAGCCGACCTTGAGGCGGCGTTGCAGACCGGAGGTGGAGCCGAGTTGCGACTCGACCACGATCTTCGCCGCATCCCACAATAGCGGGTCCTCCTCGGTGGGAGCCTCGTTGTAGAAGCCGCCCCCTCCCCCGCCGGACATGGTTGCGGGCGCCACGGCAGACAGGATCTCCTCGTGGTAATCGGGCGCGCCCTGCTCCTTGACGAAATCGACGACACCGTTGATCTCGTCATCGGACACGAAGCATCCCTGGATGCGCTTGGGCTTGCCCCAGTCGACCTTGGAGAACAGCATGTCTCCGTAGCCAGTGAGCTTCTCGGCGCCCATCTGGTCGATGATGACGCGGCTGTCGATGCCGGTGGCGACGTTGAAGGCGATGCGGTTGGTGATGTTCGCCTTGATGAGGCCGGTCACGACATTGGAGCTCGGGCGCTGGGTGGCCACGATGAGATGGATGCCCGCCGCACGGCCGAGCTGTGCGATGCGAACGATGCTCGCCTCGACATCCTTCCCGGCGACCATCATGAGGTCGGAGAGCTCGTCGATGATGATGACGAGGTAGGGCATCTTGGCGGGCGGATTGTCGTAATGATCGAACTCGCCGGCAGCCTGCTTCTCGTTGAAGGTCGAGATCTTGCGGACGCCGATGCGCTCGAAGACCTTGAGGCGGCGCTCCATCTCGGACACCGCCCACTGCAGGGCGCTCGCCGCCTGCTTGGGCTCGGTGACAACCGGGACGTACAGATGAGGCAAGCCGTTATAGCCGGAAAGCTCGACGCGCTTGGGGTCGACCATGATGAGGCGAACGTCCTCGGGAAGGCTCCTCATGAGCAGCGCCATGATGATGGAGTTGATCATGACGGACTTACCGGAGCCGGTGGTGCCGGCGATGAGAAGATGGGGCATCTTCGCGAGGTCGGCAACGATGGGCTGACCCTCCGCGTCGCGGCCGATGGCAAGCTCGAGCGGTCCGCCCTGAACATAGGGCAAAACATCACCGAGGTTGACGTTTTGGCGCTTGGCGTTGGGAATCTCGATGCCCACGAGCGAGGTGCCGGGAATCGGCGCGAAGATGCGGACCGACTGCGCGGCAAGAGACAACGCGATGTCGTCCTCGAGATTGGAGATGCGGCTGACGCGCTCACCCTCACCCGGCTGAACCTTGAACGTGGTCACGGTGGGACCGGAGATCCATCCGACGACGCGGGAGTGGAGCCCAAACTCGTTCAACGTGGATTGCAGGGAGTTTGCGGTCTGCTCGAGCTCCTTATCCGAGGAGGCGGCGACAGCGGAATGCGGATTGTGACGAAGCATGCTGAGCGGAGGCAGCTGAAGCTGGCCGTCCTCGGGCTCTTCCGAATCGGCCGCGGCAGGGGCGCTCGTTTTTGAAGGGCGAACCTCCTTGGCAGCGCCGTCGGAGCCGGAGGCGGGAGCATGGCTCTTGAGGAAGGACGGGATCTCACGCGGTCCGTCGGCGGTCTTTACGACAGAGGGCGCCGCACCATCCACATCGAAGGGAGGAATCTCTTCGTCATCAACGAGGGAATCGGCCGTAGTGGAAGGTGCCTCTCCCCCATCGGCTTTGGTCGGCGCATCGACGTGGTCAAAACGGTCGGGCACGGGAATGAGCGTGGTCTCAGCGCGCTCAGCCGCGAGCTGGCTGCTCAGATCGACAAAGGGGTCCTCATCGCGATCTGGGTCATCTTCGATTGCAGGGGCAGACGCCCCGGAAGCGGAATCCAGCACCGTGGTCTCGCGGTTACCCAGGAAAGTCGTCTCTGCGGCACCGGCATCGTCGAACAGGTTGCCCTGGACGGCGGCCCCACCGAACGCTGAGCGCCCCTGTGCGGGCTGAAGTGCGCCCTCATCGCCCCAGGGGGCATCGTTCACGTTGACGCGTCGACGCTCCGCGAGCTCACGGGCGCGATCGGCGGCCGCGCGCATAAAAGAGCTGACCGAAAATCCGATCACAACGAACCCGACGATGATGAGGCCGATGAGCACCACGAGAGAGATGGTTTTACCGAGGGCCTGCTGAAGGGCGCTCGCGATGAACGCGCCGACATATCCGCCGGAGGTGGAGAGGGCCTCGGCCTCGAACATGGCTGAGGTGGCGAATTCGGTGCCCGGAACCATGAGCGACAGGATGGCCAGCACGCCCAGCAGGATGAGAGAGCCGCCTAAAAGCGTGCGGGCGTTGAGGGGTGCGCGGTCGCGCAGGAAGAGGCCGGCGGCGAATATGAGCAGGGCAAACGGCAGCACATAGGCGCCCAGGCCGAAGCCCAGGTGGTAAAACCCGGCGATGGCGTTGGAGACGGGCGCACTCGTAGGCGAGACCACGGCGATGAACGAGACCACGGCGACCACGGCGATCGCGATACCGGCGATGTCGCGGCCGGCGGTATCGTCCATGAGCGAGTCGAAGGCGCGCTCGGAAACGGGAGCACGGCCCTCGTTGGCCCGCAGACCGCGCGGGGCGGCCGAGGAGGCCGCCCCTTGCTTGTTCTTACGTGCCGGAGATTTCTTTGCAGATGAATTGGCTGAGCGGGCCAATCTACACCTCCATGACGACCGGGATGATCATCGGTCGCGTGCGGTTGTTGTTCCAAATGTAATTCGAGAGGGCATCGCGCACGGCCTTGCGGATGGCATCCGTACCGGAGCTCGAGAAGTTGAACTTGCCCTTCTCGATGGCGCGCTGAATGGCGGCGGAGGCATCAGCGGAGAACTGGTCGTCGATGGGGAACGAGACGCCACGACCGGAAAACTCGAGATCACCGATCTTCTTGCGCTTCATGTCGAGCATGGCAACGACCGTCACCATGCCGTCGCTCGCGAGCTTCTGACGGTCGCGCAGGACGATCGGGTCGGTATCGCCGATGCGCAGGCCATCAACGTATACGACGCCGGACTCGACGGAGCGGCCGCGCTTGACGATGCCGTCGCGCATCTCAAGAGAATCGCCGTTGTCGATCACGAAGATGTTCTTGGCGGGGACGCCCATCTTCTGGCCGAGCGCGGCGTGCGCGCGCAGATGCACGGCCTCGCCGTGGACGGGCATGAAGTAGCTCGGCTTGGTGAGGGCGAGCATGAGCTTGAGCTCCTCCTGGCTGGCGTGGCCGGAGACGTGGACCAGGGCACGGCTCTTGTCGTACACGTCGCAGCCGAGCTTGGCCAGGCTGTTCACGACCTGCTGGACGGCCTTCTCGTTACCCGGAACCGGGGTTGCGGAGATGATGACCGTATCACCCTCGTGGATGGACAGCGTCTTGTGCTCGCCGTTGGCCATACGGGAAAGAGCGGAGAGCGGCTCACCCTGCGAACCGGTGCACATGACGACGAGCTTGTCCTCGGGGATGCCGTTGATCTCGAAGGCATCGAGCAGGTCGTTCTCGTCGACCTTCAGGTAGCCGAGCTCGCGGGCAACTCGCGTGTTGGTGAGCATCGAGCGGCCGGTGACGACGATCTTGCGATTGCACTTCTTGGCCGCATCGCAGATCTGCTGCAAGCGGTGGATGTGGCTGGAGAAGGAGGCGACGAAGACGCGACCCTTGGCGTTCTTGATCGCGTGGAGGATCGAAGGGCCGACCTCAGCCTCGGACTTGGTGAAGCCCGGGACGGTGGCGTTGGTGGAGTCGGACATGAGCAGGTCGACGCCCTGCTTGCCGAACTTTGCAAGCGCACCATAGTCGGGGGTGACGCCGTCGATCGGGGTCTGGTCGAGCTTGAAGTCGCCCGTGTGGACGACGGTGCCGGCCGGGGTCTTCAGGAACACGCCGAGCGCGCCGGGGATGGAGTGCGTCGTGGAGAAGAACTCGATGGAGAAGCAGCCAAGATTGACGTGGCTGCCGCCCTTGACCTCGCGGAACTTGGGCGCACGGATGCGGAACTCGGAAAGCTTGCCCTCGATGAAGCCGAGGGTGAGCTTGCTGGAGAAAATCGGCACCTTGTTGTTGAGGTCCTGCAAGAGATAGGGCAGCGCACCCGTATGGTCCTCATGGCCATGGGTGATGATGATGCCGCGAAGCTTGTGCTCGTTCTCGAGAACGTAAGTGTAGTCCGGCAGGACGAGGTCGATACCGGGCTGGTTGTCGTCAGGGAACATGAGGCCGGCGTCGACGAGCACCATGTCATCGCCGCACTCGAAGGCGGTCATGTTCTTGCCGATGCCGTCAAGGCCGCCCAGGGGGATGACCTTGAGCGTCACGTTAGATTTCTTGTTGTTGGTTGCCATAGACTGATGTGGCTCCTTTCGATTGCACGATAACGAAAACGACGGTCGATGCCGCCGCGCAATTCAAAGTCATATGCGTCGAGGTGGGTACACGCATACGGAAATTATTGTATCCATTCGATTGCATGTGAACGAAAGTACACCAAAAGTACGGTGGCCGCACGAATGCGGCCACCGCGAATAAAGGGGGTCGATTGTCGGTTCGCACCGTTAGCGTTCGGAGATGAGCTTGGCGCGTGCAGCCGCGAGTCGGGCGAGCGGGACGCGATACGGAGAGCAGCTCACATAGTCCACGCCTGCCGTGTTGAAGAAGTCGACGATCGATGTCGGGTCGCCGCCGTGCTCTCCGCAGACGCCGAAATGCATTTCGGACGTGACGGCACGGCCCTTGTCGACGGCCATCTTCACCAGCTGGAGAACGGCGGGATCGACGGTCTCGAAGGGATTTGCAGCCAGCACCTTCTCATGCAGGTAGGCGGGAAGGAATTTGGCCTCGGCGTCGTCTCGCGAGAAGCCGAAGGTCGTCTGCGTGAGATCGTTCGTACCGAAGCAGAAGAAGTCGGCATGGGCTGCGATCTCATCGGCGACCAGACAAGCACGCGGCAGCTCGATCATGGTTCCAATGGGAATGTCGAGCTTCACGCCGTACTCCGCCTCGACCTCGGCGATGACGCGCTCGGCGACCGCACGGGTCTGGACATGCTCCTCGGTGATGGACACGAGCGGAATCATGATTTCGGGGCGCGGATCGAAGCCCTCGAGCTTGAGGCGGGCGGCGGCGGATGCGACGGCGCGCACCTGCATCAACGGAAGGTCGGCATAGACGATGGAAAGTCGCACGCCGCGAAGGCCGAGCATGGGGTTGGATTCCATCATCCCGTCGATGAGGCGCAGGCGCTCACGAGCATCGGAAACGTCCTGGCCCAGGGCCTCTTTACGCGCGATCTCACCGGCAAGCTCGCGAGGATCGTCGAGGAACTCATGAAGCGGCGGATCGATGAGTCGGATGACCATGGCGCGTCCGGTCATGGTACGCAGCATGGCGACGAAGTCCTCAGTTTGGACGGCCAGCAGGTCCTCGAGCGCCTTGGCGCGTACATCCGCATCGTCGGAGAGGATGAAGGACTGGATGATCTGCTTGCGATCGCCGAGGAACATATGCTCCGTGCGGCACAGGCCGATGGCCTCGGCGCCGAATTCAAGGGCGAGTTCGGCATCTTCGGGGTTATCGGCGTTGACGCGCACGTGATAACCGCGTCCGGCGGACTCATCGAGGCGCACCTCGTCCGCCCAGCCGAGAACGGTGTCAAGGTCTCCGGTCAGCTCGGGCTTGACAAGCGGCACCGCACCGGCGACAACGATGCCCTGACCGCCGTCGATGGAGATGACGTCGCCTTCGTGCAGCACGATATCGGTTCCCAGAACGTGAACCTCTTTCGCGACGGCATCGATGCGGAAGCTCTCGACACCGCATACACACGGCGTGCCCATCCCGCGCGCGATAACGGCAGCGTGGCTAGTCTTTCCACCATGACTCGTCAAGATGCCCTCAGCGGCGACCATGCCCTTGAGGTCATCGGGGTTCGTCTCCCAGCGCACAAGGATTGCGGGGCGCCCGGCCTCATGGACGGCGACGGCGTCGTCGGAGGAAAAGACAATCTCACCCACGGCGGCTCCGGGGCTCGCGTTGAGGCCGCGTGCAAGCACGTCGACGGCGGCGGAGGTGTCGAACTGAGGATGCAAGAGCTGGTCGAGCTGCGAGGGGTCGATGCGCATAAGCGCCTCATCGCGGGAGATGAGCCCCTCCTCGACCATGTCGATCGCGATGCGCAAGGCCGCCGCAGCCGTACGCTTGCCCGCACGCGTCTGCAGCATCCACAGCTTGCCCTGCTCGATGGTGAACTCGATATCGCACATATCGCGATAATGACCCTCAAGGATGCCGAAAACGCGGTCAAGCTCGGCCGCGGCCTCCTCCAGGCCGGGGACGTTCGCGAGATCGGAGATGGGCTCGGTGTTGCGGATGCCGGCGACGACGTCCTCGCCCTGTGCGTTCACGAGGAAGTCTCCATAGGTTCCCCGCGCACCGCAGGCGGGGTCGCGCGTGAACGCAACGCCGGTCGCAGAGGTCTCCCCCTTGTTGCCGAATACCATGACCTGGACGTTGACGGCAGTGCCGAGATCGTCGGGGATGCGGTTGCGCTGACGGTAGATGCAAGCGCGCTCATTCATCCAGCTGCCGAACACGGCCTGTATGGCCAAACGAAGCTGAAGGCGGGGATCTGCGGGGAAGGTAACAGTTCCGTCCACGACGAGCTCGGGATACGCGGAGGCATCGACCTCTCGGGCGAAGATCGCCTTGAACTCGTCGACAAGATCGCGGAGATCTTCATCGGAGAGCTCGGCATCGGTGCGGACCCCGGCGATCAGGCGCCGCTGGGCGATGGCATTCTCGAACAGATCGGCATCGATACCCAGAACCACGTTGGAGAACATCTGGATGAACCTGCGGTACGAATCCCATGCGAAATGAGGGTTGTCGGTCTGGGCGATGAGGCCCATCACGGATTCATCGTTGAGGCCGAGGTTCAACACGGTGTCCATCATGCCCGGCATGGAGAACGGAGCTCCAGAGCGGACCGAGACGAGCAGCGGATCCTCGGCATCTCCCAGGCGCTTTCCCATGCGAGCCTCGAGATCGCACGTCGCCGCCTCGATCTCGTCGAGGGCGCCATCGGGCCAGCTGTTCCCCGCCTCGTCATACTCGACGCAGGTCTGGCACGTGATGGTGAAGCCCGGAGGCACGGGGAGGCCGATACGGCACATCTCGGCGAGGTTAGCGCCCTTGCCGCCGAGGATGTAATTCATCGAGGCGTCGCCCTCGGTCACGTCGGGCGAGGCCACGCCGCCACCGAATTTGTACACGCGCTGCATCGTAGTCACACTGACCCCCTATCGACCCGAAGCCGGGCCATATCGTTTGCCATACCGCGCTTCTGCGCGTTAAGGGAACTCTACGGGGGCGATTGGAAATACCTGTGAAGATGCGGGGATATGGGGCCGAGCGGTGCCATGTGTACGGCAGACGGTCGCGCATGTGGTTACCTCATGAAGATACCACCGCAGCTAGAATATGCTAAATCGATTGCGCATCCAGGCGCTCTAGACGGCGCTCGCGACCGATGCGCACCTGCCTCATGCGCTCGAGGATCTCGGCAGCGGACTCCTCGATAGCCTTGCCATCCGTGCGAACGGTGATGCATCCGAGCTTTTTGATGAGCGCCCGGGCCTCATCCATCTCCGAACGGACGCGCTCGGGATCGGCATAGTCGGAAGCGACGGCGCGACTCATATCGTCGCCGAGGCGCCGATCGCGGATCGTTGAAACGACTTCGGTTGTGGAGATGAGTCCGAAGACCTTTCCAGGATCGACGGAGAACAGGGACGACGGCGGCTCCACGCCCGGAACGAGAGGAATGTTCGCAACGCGATACCCAAGATGGGCGAGGTACATGGACAGCGGTGTTTTGCCGGTGCGCGAGATACCGATAAGGACGATGTCGGCGTCATCCAAGTCATCGGCACCGCGGCCATCGTCATGCTCGACGAAATACTCCATAGCCTCGATGCGCTTGAAATACTCCTCGTCCGTACGATGGATGGACCCTGCAATACCACTCGGCGCGACTCCCGAGCTCTCACTCAATGCCTGGACCGCCGGACCGAGCACGTCGACACCGTTGATGCCCATTGCAAAAAGCCGCTCACCGACCTCGGCGCGCAAGGCACCGTCGGCGATGGTGTACAGAACGCTGAGCGCCCTCCCCTCGCCCAAGAGCTGTTGGACAGCCCCCTCAACTACCTTGGCGTCCTTCACCTTGGTCAGACGCTCGACGGCGATCTCGACTCCGTCGAACTGACCGCACGCAGCACGGGCGACTTCATAACCCGTCGCACCCAGCGAATCGGAAACGACGAGGACGACATGGCGTGCTAAACGCTTGGTCATGGAGCCACCCTTCAGACGGGTCTTCACATCAAGGCGACTATAACGTACAGCCCCAACGTCGGGCGCCGAAAAGACCATCCATTTGGATGAGCGGCGGCCGCGAACAATCCGCATGGCTGAGCCGCTCCCATATGAAAAGAGGGCCCTCGCGGACCCTCCTATCAAGCTATGAACACTGCGAAGCAGGCACTACTTGCGCGCCATCTCGCCGATGTTGGCAATGCCGGCAAACACGCTCTCGAAGCGGTTGAGCAAGCGGAGCCTGTTCTCGCGAACGGCCATGTCCTCGTCCATGACCATGACGTCGTCGAAGAACGCGTCGATGGGACCGCGCAGGGCCGCAAGGGCGGCGATGACGGCCTTGAAATCGCGAGCGTCAAGCGCCGAGGCAACCTCATCGCGCGCGGCATCGGTCGCATCCAGCAGGGCAAGTTCGGCGTCGCCCATGAGATTGCGATCGACCTCGATACCGAGTTCCGCGTCGGCGAGGTGAGCGGCACGCGCATAAGCGGTGGCGAGGTTGGTGAAGGCCTCGCGGTCGTTGGCGCGGGCCTCCTCGAGAGCATGCGCGAGCTCGAAGAAGTGCACGGGAACGGTGACGTCACCGTCGGAAACGGCGGCCACGGTGTCGGCGGAAACCTTCTCATCGCGGGCCATCTGGGCCATGCGGCCCTTGATGAACGCGCAGACGGATGCAGCCACGGCAGCCTTGTCGAACTCAAGGCCCTGCTCCAGGTAGCCCTCGAGCGCAGCATCGACGATCGCCTCATACCCGCACTTAAGACGCGTGCGCAGGATGTTGAGGACGCCGATGGCGGAACGACGCAGCGCGAAGGGATCCTTGGAGCCGGTAGGGGGCTCGTCGATAGCAAACATGCCCGCGATGGTATCGAGCTTGTCGGCGACGGCAACGATGCAGCCGGCGATGCCCTCGGGCAGATCGTCGCCGGCAAAGCGGGGGCGATAATGATCGCGAATGGCGGCGGCGACCTCGGGCTCCTCGCCCGCTGCGGTGGCATAGTAGCCACCCATCACGCCCTGCTGGCTGGTGAACTCGACGACCGCGGACGACACGAGGTCGGCCTTGGCCAGGTGGGCGGCACGCTGAGCGCTGGACGCCGCATGGGCACCGAGATGGGCCTCGCGAGCGATGGCGAGGGCCAGGTCCTCCATGCGGTCGGACTTCTGGAGCACAGTGCCGAGCTTCTGCTGGAAGCCGACGGAGGCCAGACGCTCACGGAACACCTCGAGGTCGACCTTGAGGTCCTCATCGTAGAAGAACTTGGCGTCGTACAGGCGCGCGCGGACAACGCGCTCATTGCCGTCGATCACGGTGGCGCTGGCCTTGGGGTCGCCGTTGGAGACAACGACGAACGCACGGGTCAGATTGCCCTGGGCGTCGTACGTCGGGAAGTAACGCTGGTTGGACAGCATGGACTCGCAAATGATCTCGGACGGAACGTTCAGGAACTCCTCGTCGAAGTGGCCCACGAGGACCGTCGGCCACTCACAGAGGTTGACGACCTCGTCGAACACCTTGGCTGGCGTATCGACGCGCACGCCGAGCTCGGATTCGACCTTGGCGATTCCCTCGCGGATGACCTGCTCGCGACGCTCGGCGGACAGGACATGGGCGGACTCGAGAACATCCTCGTAGGCATCCGTGCTGGCGACGAGGTGCTCACCGGGGGAAAGCACGCGATGACCGCGCGTGGTGTTGCCGCTCACAACGTCGGCAAAGGAGACCGGGACGACCTCCTCACCGAAGAGGCAGCAGATCCAACGCACCGGACGCACGAAGGTGGCATGCTCGCTGCCCCAACGCTGGCTACGGTAGTTAGGCCACTGGATGGACGGGATGAGGCCTTCGCACACGCGCGTCAAGATGGGAAGCGCGGGCTCGGAAGGGGTGTTCTGCTCAGCAAAGACGTACTCGGTGCCATCGGCATCCTCGCGACGGACCAACTCGCTGGCGACGAGACCGTTCTTACGGGCAAAACCCTCAGCGGCCTTGGTGGGATTGCCCTCGGCGTCGAAGGCGATCTTGGCGGAGGGACCGCGCAGGACGGAGTGGATCTCCTCCGTCGCCTCGGCGACATCGCTCACGAGCACGGCCAGGCGGCGCGGCGAGGAGATGACGCGAATCGCGCCATGGGCGAGCCCGGCCTCGTCGAGACCCTTGCCCATCAGGGATTCAAGCTGCTTGACGGCATTGTTGAGCGGGGCGGAGGGCATCTCCTCGACACCGAGCTCGAACAGAAAATCACGGGTGTTCGCCACTTAGGCCACCTCCCCCTTCTCAACGCTGTCGGACGCGGCCACATCACCGGCTACCTCGGCCAGATAGGATTCGCAGCACGCCTTGGCGAGCGTGCGGACGCGCAGGATGTACGCCGCGCGCTCAGTGGCGGAAATGGCGCCGCGGGCATCCAGGATATTGAAGCTGTGGCTGCACTTCATGACGCAGTCATAGGCGGGCAGCGGGAGCTTGGCCTCGAGGCATGCATGGCACTCAGCCTCGAAATCATCGAACTTCTGGCGCATCATATCGACGTTGGCGACCTCGAAGTTGTAAGCGGAGAACTCGCGCTCGTTCTCGAGGAAGACCTCACCGTAGGTCATGGGCGTGCCGTCGGGCAGGTAGCTCCAGACCAGGTCGTAGACGCTCGTGACGCCCTGAGCGTACATGGCGATGCGCTCGAGCCCATAGGTGATCTCGACGGGAACCGGATCGCACTCGATGCCACCGACCTGCTGGAAGTAGGTGAACTGGGTGACCTCCATGCCATCCAGCCAAACCTCCCAACCGAGGCCCCAGGCGCCGAGCGTCGGGCTCTCCCAGTCGTCCTCGACAAAGCGGACGTCGTGCTCGGCAGGATCGAGGCCGATGGCGGTCAGAGAATCCAGGTACAACTCCTGGGAGTTCTCGGGGCTCGGCTTGATGAGCACCTGGAACTGGTAATAATGCTGCATGCGGTTGGGATTCTCGCCGTAGCGACCGTCGGCGGGACGGCGGCAGGGCTGCGGGTAGCACGCGCGCCACGGCTTCTTGCCGAGGCTGCGAAGCAGCGTGGCGGTGTGGAACGTACCGGCACCCACCTCGGAATCGTAGGGCTGCATGACGGTGCAGCCATGGCCGGCCCAATACTCCTCGAGCTTGAGAATCATCTCTTGGAAGGTCAATGCGTTCGGATTCATCCTGCGGCGCTCCCCCTCATTCGTACGGTCAAACAATCTTATATTCTAGCGTTACATCGAGCCGATCCTCGAGAACGGCCAATATCGGAAAAAGACGGTGCCCACGACGTTGTCCGTGGGAACGGCCCCGAAGTACCTGGAATCGGAGGAGTTCTCACGGTTGTCCCCCATCATCCACAGCGAACCTTCTGGAACGACATACGGGTAGTCGATCGAAACCCCCGGAGCCTGCATGGGCAGCGGGTAGCTCTCGCCAACGACATAGGGCTCCTTCAAGGCGACCCCGTCGACATATACCTGCCCGTCGATCATATCGACCGTCTGGCCGGCTCGGGCCACGACGCGCTTCACCAAGATCTCGTGGCTTGAATCGGAGACGGGATTCTTGAACACGACGATATCGCCGACTTCGGGCGTATCGCCGAGATGCGCGCTGACGCGCTGGGCGAAAACCTGATCGCCGACAAGAATGGTCGGCTCCATAGAGCCGCTCGGAACAACGAACGGCGAAACGACGAACACGCGAATCAGGGCGAAGACAGCGAAGGCGACAACAAAGACGCCGAGCCACTCGAGAAGCCCCTTCCACTTGGACTCGCGATCGGGTCCATCCAAGCGCTCGGATTCATTCGAAGGCGCAGATTGAGCAGCAGCGCCGTCAAGGGTCTCGGGGGTGTCACTCATCGATAGCCTCCCCATCAGATACGGCCTGATCATCGCCGGGATGGAACTGCTCGATCAGCTCGATAGCACGACGGCGCTCGCCATCGGTCAGACGCGCGGAGTCGATGAGGTCGGGGCGCCAACGGCAGGTGCGTTCGATGGCGTTCGAGCGACGCCAAGCCGCGACTTTGGCATGGTCGCCCGAGAGCAGGACGTCCGGAACGGTAGATCCGTTGAAATCAGCGGGCCTCGTGTACTGGGCGTATTCGAGCAACCCGCCGTCATCGGAAGTCGAGAACGACTCGTCGACGCTGCCCATGTCGTTGCCGAGCGCGCCGGGGATCAAGCGGATGATGGCGTCAGAGACCACGAGGGCGGGAAGCTCGCCGCCGGTCAGAACGTAATCGCCAATCGAAAGGCGCTCGTCCGCGAGGTCATAGGCGCGCTCATCCATGCCCTCGTAACGTCCGCAGACGAACAGGATGCGCTCGCATGTAGAGAGTCGTTCGGCGACCTCTTGCGTGAAGGGCTCACCGCACGGGGTGAAAAAGACGACGCGGGGCGGGCACTCCCCCCTCGACGAGATGTCGCAAATCGCCTCATGAAGGGGCTCGACCTTCATGAGCATGCCGGCGCCGCCACCAAAGGGCGCGTCGTCCACGGTGCGATGGCGATCGTGCGTCCAATCGCGCAAGTCGTGCGCGGCAAAATCGAACAAGCCGCGCGCGCGAGCGCGACCCATGATCGACGTGGACATATAGGGTTCGAAAAGCTCGGGAAAGACCGAGAGGGTCTCGATGAGCATGAGCACTCCTCTCAGCGTTTAGAGATCGAGCAGGCCGTCCATGATGCGGACGGTGATGGCCCCCTCTTCGGGCAGCTCGACGATGACCTCGTCGATAACGGGTACCAAGACCTCCCCGTGCGAGGAACCGTCCAGCACCCAGACATCGTTCGCAGGGGTCTCCATGACTTCGACGATAGAGCCCAAATCACCAAAACGCTCGTCGACAACAGAGCGGCCCAGCAGGTCACCAACGGCCGAATCGAGACGACCGAGCTCGAAGTCATCGCAGGATGCGAGGACATAGCAACCCGTCAAGCTCTCGGCGTCATCGAGATTATGAGCGCAGGAGAAGCGCACGCGGGCGCCCTCGGGCGTGACGGAGAGGGACTCGACGGTCGAGGTGCGCTCCCGCTTGAGGGCGGGCGGAGTCAGATGCACCCGCATCGACTCGGTAAGCAAAAGGGGAAGGCCTCGCAGCGGAGCCACGAGAACCTCCCCTTTGGTGCCGTGCGGGCGAACCACACGGGCGATGTTCTTATAGGCGGCGCGCACGGGCCTAACCCAGGACCTCGACCTCGACGGAAGTGTCGAGACGAGCAGCGAGGGCACGGGCGAGCGTACGGATGGCCTTGATGGTGCGACCGTGGCGACCGATAACCTTGGCCACGTCGCCCCCGGCGACGGTGACCTCGATGGTCGACGAGTCGGCACCGTCGATCACCTCGAGCGAAACGCCGTCGGCATCGTCGACGATGCTGCAGACGAGATACTCAACGAGATCGGCGATACGGTCGGAGACGAGCTCCTCCGCCTCGGTGGCGTCGATGGCCTCATCAACGAGGGATTCCAAGAGCAGCTCCTCAGACACGATTTACTCCTCGGAAGCCTCGGCAGCGGCAGCGGCCTCTTCCTCGGCCTTACGGGCGGCCTCCTCGGCCTCCTTGGCGAGCTGCTTCTTGGACTTCTTGGGGGCAGCGGCGGCCTTCTCGCCCTCGTTGGCGGCCTTCACCAGAGCGGCGACGGCGTCGGTGAGCTGAGCGCCCTTGGACTGCCAGTCGGCGATCTTCTCGAGGTCGAGGGAGATGGTCTTGGGGGTGGTCATCGGGTTGTAACGACCGACCTCCTCGATGGGGCGACCATCGCGACGGGTGCGGGAATCGGCGACGACGACGCGGTAGTACGGACGCTTCTTGGAACCATGACGAGCGAGGCGAATCTTGACAGCCATGCTAACTCCTTCTTTTGCGCAGCGATTGCTGCATTCCTAACCAGGACAATTACCGTGCCAAACGACTCGACGGGAAGCGTTTGAGACCGGCTTCATTTGGAAAGTCGCAAGCAAATCCATATCTTATCTGAGATTTGCGCGATTGCAAGCATGTTCATGCAGCGTACATCGGCAATTGTCGATATACTGACAGCATGAACACAAGCGAACATACATACGGTCTCGCCCCAGAGCTCTTCGGCTCGTGGAACGGCCCCGCAATCGGGCTGATGGACCTCGATGCGTTCTTTGCGAGCGTCGAGCAGCTCGATCATCCAGAATGGCGCGGAAAGCCCGTGATCGTGGGCGGTTCGCCCGAAAAACGCGGCGTCGTCTCCACGTGCTCATATGAGGCGCGAGTCTACGGTGTTCGCTCGGCCATGTCGTCCGCCCAGGCCAAACGCCTGTGCCCCGAGGCCATCTGGACGCCCGGCCATTTCGATCGCTATCGCGAGATGAGTGCGCGCGTCATGGCCATTCTCGCAGATGAGACCCCATTCGTCGATCGCGTGTCCATCGACGAGGCGTTCTTCGACATCAGTCCCGGCAGGTTTTGCGACGAACATCCAATCCAGATAGCGCAGCGCATCTCGCAACGCGTGTCCAGCTTGGGCGTCACTTGCTCGATCGGGCTGGGCTGCAACAAGACCGTCGCAAAGATCGCCAGCGAGCGGGACAAGCCCCGTGGGCTCACCATCGTGACGCCAGGGACCGAGCACGGATTTCTCGCGCCGCTCCCCGTCCGCGCCATGAGCGGCATCGGAGCCGCTGCCGAAAGCGCGCTTACGCGCGTGGGGATACGGACGCTCGGGCAGCTTGCAGAAGCGTCCGACGGCCTCCTCTCCCCCATCTTCGGCATCAACACCGAACTCGTGCGTCGAAGGGCGGCGGGACTCGAGGTCAGCGAAGTTCGGGCCATCGATGCGCCCGACGACGTCAAGTCAATCAGCAACGAGCGGACCTTCGCGCACGACCTCACCGACCCCAACGACGTCAAGGCGGCGATACAGCTGCTCTCCGAATCAGTGGGCGCCAGGCTCCGCCGGCGTGGACTGGCGGGGCGCACCGTCACGCTCAAGCTTAAGTACTCCTTTGGCGAAGGCAGAACGATCCAGCGAAAGCTCGCACACGCGACCGACGATGAGAACGTATTCGGAGCGGTCGCGTGCGATCTGCTGGCCTCGATTTGGACCGAGGGCATGCATATCCGCCTCGCCGGCGTGGGCGTGAGCGATTTTGGGCCGGACCCCCATGGGATTCAGACTGACCTCTTTTGCGCCATCGATGAACGGGGCGCCATGGCGAGCGACAAGCGCGACCTTGCCGTCACGCTCGACGCCTTGCGCGAGCGCTTTGGCAACGATGCCGTGTCCTTTGGGCGAAGCACCCGTTTTGGCGGCGACCTCGTCGACCCCGCGAAGTTCCTCACGCAACACGCACCCGAAGATGTGTAATTGGGAAGATGTGTAATTGGGGACGGGTGCAAATTACACATCGGCGAGCTCGCACGCCACAAGGACGCACGTCCAACGTGACGAACAATTTGCACCTGCACCCGATTACGCATCGAGCTGCGGGTACAAGAGAGAACGTGGCTCGCAAGTGGCTTGCGGTCCCAACATGCATCGACCCCGTTAAGGAGACCCATGACGCAGCACACCCTCGAAATCGTCGTTACCTGTGACGAGGGGTATCTCGGCCCGCTCCGCACCATGCTGCTGTCGCTGCGTGCAAATAACCGAGCTGTAAGCATCCGTGTCTGGCTCCTTCACCGCGGTATCCCGCAGGCGGCGCTCGAATCTCTTGCATTATTTTGCGGGCGTATCGAGATCGAGCTGGCACCCCGCATGGTGGAC
Source organism: Collinsella intestinalis (assembly GCF_902364775.2). GTDB lineage: Bacteria > Actinomycetota > Coriobacteriia > Coriobacteriales > Coriobacteriaceae > Collinsella. Next base: position 912,140 of record NZ_CABJEU020000001.1, read on the forward strand.
CAGGCGCTCTTCGCGCATGCACGTTCAAGCGAGCGATACCCGCAGGAGATGTACTACCGCATGCTAGCGCCGCATGTCATCGACGCCGACATAGACCGAGCCCTGTATCTCGACCCCGACATCCTCATCATCAACCCGCTCACGCCGCTCTTCGACATCGAACTGGGCGATCGCATCTTCGCCGCCGCATCCCATACCGATGCGATCCATCCGGCAACGGCCCTCAACAACGTGCGCCTCAACACGAGCGAGCTCTACTTCAACACCGGCGTTATTCTCATGGACATGCCGCGTGCCAAAGCACTCATCGACCCTGACGAGATCTTCGCTTTCGCCATGGAGCACGAGCGAAAGCTGCTCTTCCCCGACCAGGACATCTTCAACGCCCTGTATAGCGAATGCACTTTGCCCGTCCCCGATCAGGTGTGGAATTTTGACGCGCGGAAGTACCCCGACAACATCATCCGCACCGGCGGCGAGGCAACGCTCGATTGGGTTATAAACAACACGGCGATCCTACACTTCTGTGGCCGAGATAAACCGTGGGCACCGAAGTACCGTGGCCAATTCGCAGCGCTATACAAACACTACGCCACGCTCGCCCGTCGGATATAGCGAGCGAAGAGCAGAATACACTGCGGATATGAGAAAGGGCAGGCACTATGGCCTGCCCTTTGCGTAAACCCATGTGTGGCGATACGCCGAAATTAGAGCTCGATGACGGGAGCGTCGCCCCAGAGCTTCTCGAGGCGGTAGTACTCGCGAGCCTCGGGGGTGAAGGAGTGGACGACGACCGAACCGTAGTCCATGAGGATCCAATTGCGCTCCTCGCGACCCTCGATCGAGAACGGATGCTCGCCGAACGCCTTCGCAACCTTCTCCTCGACCTCGTCGACGATGGCGTCGACCATGCGCGTGTTGTTGCCGGTAGCAAGCACAAAGTAGTCGCAGACATCGGAGAGCTCGGTGAGGTCGATGATGCAAATGTCCTCGGCGCCCTTGAACGAGGCCGCGTCGGCGGCGGCACGGGCCACCTCGATGGCGGGAACGCCGGACGTGGAGGGGGAAGCGGCGCTGCGCTCGACGGAGGCGTTGCCCTCGGCGGCATGAGCGCCCAGGCCGGAGGCGTAGTCGAGAAGCTGATCGTCGGTCATGTCAGTCATGGAAAACCTTTCCTGTGATCGGTTAGCGCGTTCGCTTTGCTGCGTACGCATTATAGATGTCGATGGCGGTCGGGTACAGATAGCGTCCACCCGAAATCACATAAACGAGACCCTGCGCGAACGTTTGGAAGAACAGCTCTTCCAGGGAAGACTCCCCCACCATGGCGCGCAGACGCTCGGCATAGTCGCCGTGGCGGCCGGGCTCGATCGCATCGGCGACGAACACGACCATGTCGAGCGGCGTCATGTCGACCGCTCCGACCGTATGCCTTGCGACCGCCTGGCACACGGAAGCATCGATGCCCTCGAAGATATGCAGCAGCTCATAAGAGGCGACAGGACCGTGCAGCAACCCCACGGCGGCGGAGGGGGAACCGGCAACGCGTACCCCATACTGAGCGGCCCTCACGAGCAGCTCGTGATCGTCCAAAACCTTGTCCCAATCGTGCAAAAGCCCCGCAAGGGCAGCCGAAAAGCAGTCCACGTCGTACGCGCGGGCGATCTCGTAAGCCGTCTTGGCAACGCCCACGGAGTGCTGGTAGCGGCGGGGTTTCTCGACCATGCGCACCTCGAGCTTGGCGCGAACGGCCTCGAGCTCGGCGATCTGTTCATCTGAAAGCGTCATGTGCTCATTCTCCCGTGACGTACAAGTCGTTCTTCTGGATATAACCCATCACCGACTCACTCGTGAGATAGCGCGCGCTCTTGCCGTCGCGCACGAGCTCGCGAATGTTGGACGAGCTGATGGCCAGAGCCGGAATCTCGATATAGCGAACATCAAAATCGATGCCAGAGGCGGCAATGCGGGCCTTGGCCGTCTCGATATCGTACCCGGGGCGGGTCGCGGCGATCAGAGTCGCAAGCGATGCGAGGCGCTCGGCGTCATGCCAGGCAAGGATATCCATGATCGCGTCTGCTCCCGTGATGAAGTAGAGCTCGACGTTATCGGGATAGCGCGAGCGCAACTCACCGAGGGTGTCGACCGTATAGGTGACGCCGGGGCGATCGATCTCGAAGCGGCTGGCGTAGAACGCCGCGTTCGCGGCAGTGGCCAGCACCGTCATGGCGTAGCGATCCTCGGGGTCGCTCACGTGCTTGTCCTGCTTGAACGCGGGCGAACCGGCGGGCATGAACAGCACCAAATCAAGATCGAGCGCCTCGCGTGCCTGCTCGGCGGTGACCAAGTGACCGTAGTGAATCGGGTCGAACGTTCCGCCCATGATGCCCAGGCGGTACGTGCGCTCAGGGTCGTCGCCGAGCGGGGGCAGCAGTCGATCACGCGAGGACATCGGTGTCCTCCTCACCGACCTCGGGCTGAGAATCCTCGGTGGCGAGCTCTTCATCGTCGACATCGAACTCGATGAACTCGACATCGTCCTCATAATCCTCATCATCGTCGATGCCCTCGAAATCGAAGGCGTAGCCGAGAATGCGAACTTCATCGCCATTCTTGCAGCCGGCCTTGATGAGGGCATCGTCCACGCCCATGCGGGCCATGCGGTGCTGCAGGTAGATGATGGCCTCTTCGTTCTCCCAGTCAGTCTGGACGACCATGCGCTCGAGGTTGGTGCCGGTGACGCGCCAAGCGCCCGGCTCCTCCTGGAGTACACGGAAGCGCTTGTCGCGAGCCTTGCGGGCGCGCTCCCACTTCTCCTCGTCGAAGGCGGGGGCGGCTGCCTGCTCCTCGGCGATGGCGCGACGCAGCTCGCTCACGCGCTCACCGCAGGCGAGCATGAGCGTCTGAAGTCCGGCGCCCGTAAGCGCGGAAACGGCGAAGAACTCGTGACCGTCCTCGAGGGCAGCCATCTTGAGCGCCTGGACGCGATCGGCCACGCCGGAGGCATCGCACTTGTTGGCGACGACGATCTGCGGACGATCGGCCAGGTCGGATGCATAGCGGCAGAGCTCATCGTTGATGATGCGGTAATCCTCGAGGGGATCGCGGCCCTCATAGCTGCCCGTGATGTCAACCACGTGCAAGATCAGAGCCGTGCGCTCGACATGACGCAGGAACTGATGACCCAGGCCCTTGCCCTCGGCCGCGCCCTCGATGAGACCCGGGACGTCGGCAACGACATAAGAATACTCGCCGGCGCGCACCATGCCGAGATTGGGCACGAGCGTGGTGAACGGGTAGTCGGCGATCTTGGGGCGGGCGGCGCTCATGCGGGCGATGAGCGAGGACTTACCGACGCTCGGGAAACCCACGAGGGCCGCATCGGCCATAAGCTTCATCTCGAGCTCGATCCAGTGCTCGATGGCGGGCTCGCCCTTTTGAGCGAACGCCGGAGCACGGCGCGTGGAAGTCACGAAGTGCGGGTTGCCCAAACCGCCGGTGCCACCGGGAGCCACCACGACGCGCTCCCCGTCGTGCGTGAGGTCGGCCAGGTCGTAGGCGGGCTCCATCGTCGTGGGATCGAGCTCGCGGATGACGGTGCCCATGGGCACCTTGAGGATAAGATCCTTGCCGTCGGCGCCGTCTTTGCGCGAGCCCTTGCCGTGCGTGCCGGCCTCGGCGCGGAAATGGTGTTTGAATCGATAATCGATAAGCGACGAAAGTTGGGCGTCGGCCTGAATGACGACATCGCCGCCATGACCGCCGTCGCCGCCGTCGGGGCCGCCCTTGGGAACGAAGGCCTCACGGCGGAACGACATGCAGCCGGCGCCGCCGTCGCCGCCCTTAACGTTGATGCGGCAAATATCGGTGAACTGGGACACAACCCCTCCTTGTATGTTGACAAGCCCTATGTGTAAAAAGGGACGGGTGCAAATTGTACATTCACGGCGATGCGCGCGATGCGCATTCGCAGCAAACATGCAACTAGCTTACCAAATGCCCCAGGGCAAAATGCGATGTGTCGTTTGCACCCGACCCCTTTTACACACAAGGAGACCCTCCGGGCGAAACGCTCAGAGGGTCTCCCAAAAGATGCAAATGCAAAAAGGGTGAGGACTACGCCTCGACGGGGTACACGTTCACGCGGTGCTTGAGGCCCTTGGTGAACTTGACCTTACCCTCGACGAGCGCGAAGAGGGTGTCGTCCTTGCCACGGCCGACGTTCTCGCCGGGGTGGATGTGGGTGCCGTTCTGGCGGACGAGAACCTCGCCGGCCTTCACGGTCTGACCGTCAAAACGCTTGGTGCCCAGACGCTGGCCGCGGGAGTCGCGACCATTGCGGGAGGAACCGAGACCTTTTTTGTGTGCCATGTCAGGTACCTGCTCTCTAACTAACTACAAATGGTCGACTACTCGGCGACGGGAGCCTCGGGCTCCTCGACCTTGGTGGTCTTCTTGGCGCGGGAAGTGGCCTGGACCTTGGTGATCTTCAGCTTGGTGAGCTGCTGACGGTGGCCCTTGAGGCGGTGGTAGCGCTTACGCTTGTGGAACTTGTAGACGAGCTGCTTCTCGCCCTTGAACTGCTCCAGGATCTCAGCAGTGACCTTAGCCTTGGCGAGCTTGGCAGGATCCGTGACGATCTTCTTGCCGTCGTTCAGGAAGATAACCTCGAGCTCGACCTTGGAACCGGCCTCGCCCTCGATCTTCTCAACGGTGATGACGTCATCGGTGGCGACTTTATACTGCTTGCCGCCCGTGGAAACGATTGCGTACATGTTCTTGCCCTTCATGCATCAGTTGTGCAACAGTCGGATATGGTATCAGGTGGATTATGGCGCGTCAACGGATATATTCAACGTTTTCCCTGCATATTCACAGGTTCGACAAAGCCCACGCCGAGCGCTCCCTCAAGAGGCTGCCAGATGGCACCTCGAGCATTCGTCCGAGTGGCTCCGCCTCTCCTCCGTTTTCCAGGGAGATGCGCTGCCCAGAACGCTCTACGCGATAGCTCTCGATGGTGCCGAGCTGCTGGACTCCCGTCGAGATGATCTCCTCGTCAACACCGGGAGCAAGGCCGCGCAAGCCCTGGTCGAATGCGTCGATGAGGATTTCAGGCCGCAAAGAGCCGTCGTTGTCGCACCGTGTCTTGAGCTCAACCCAGGCCCGACCCTCGGGTGAGGGCAGGAAATTGGCCTGAGACAAGACGCGCTTCAGGTCCAAGGACTTGGATTTCTTACCACGCCTATAGGGGATCTGCAGGTCATCGTTGGAAAACCACCAAGATGAGAACACGTCGGAAAGCTTCTCGACCGAGGCACCTGATCCCTGCGAGAACGAGAGCTCGATCAGATAGTCGACAAGCGTAATCTCGGCGGTGAGCGCCGGGCGACGGAGCTCAACGTAGGCAGCGTCGATAGGACGCAGGTCCACGGGAGCGGCGGCCTGCAGCCGCGCAAGCGCGTCCTCGGCAGGGATGAGCTCCGTCAGATACACGTCGAAATACTCCGCCGTGGAAGACGTCCCCACTGGAAGTGCCGAGGTGTAGGCGATACGCATATGCGGAGAGAAGCCCTGCGTGACCGCATAGGGCAACTTCGCACGGCGCACAACCTGCTCGACCGTGTGAATCAGCTCGAGGTGGCCCAGATACTTGAGGCGCCCCAACTTGGGATAGGCCACGCGGAGGCGGAAGAGCGTGGGTTCGGATGCGTTCGTCATGCGCGCTCACCTACCAAGACGTTGTCGGCTTTCAGGGTCGGGCACACGCCGCAGCCCGTGCAGGACTCGCGCGTGCAGTCGGGCGTGGTGACGCCCTCGAGGGATCGACGGTACTCGCGCAGGAGGAACCCGCGGGACACGCCCGGGCTCACATGTTCCCAGGGCAGACGCCAATCGAGCTCGAAGGACTCCTGGGCGAGCGCCCTCAGGTCCATGCCGAGCTCGGCGGCGGCCTCTTCCCAGCGACTGAGCTCGAACTGCTCGGTCCAGGCGTCGAAGCGCTGGCCGCGCCTCCAGGCACCCTCGATGAGAGGCGCGATGTCGCGGCCGCCGCGACTCATGACCGCCTCGACGAGCGAAGTGGCGGCGTCGTGGCAGTGGATGCGAACGGCGCGATTCTTCACCGAATGGAAGAGCAGCTGCTGGCGACGCTTGACCTCGGCGTCGTCGAGCTGCGGGCACCACTGGAACGGGGTGTGGGCCTTGGGGATGAACACCGACACCGAGATGGAGACGGAGATACCGCCGCGCTGCTCCTTGGGAACGACCTCGCGCGCAATCTCGAGCGTATGGTCGGCGAGCTCGGCGATGGCGACGATGTCCTCATCGGTCTCCCCCGGCAGACCCATCATGAAGTACAGCTTGACGCGACGCCAACCGGCCTCGAACGCGGCGCGCGTGGCGCGCTCGAGATCCTCCTCGGTCACGTTCTTGTTGATGATGTCGCGCATGCGCTGGCTGCCGGCCTCGGGAGCGAAGGTGAGGCCGCCCTTCTTCTCCCCCGCAACGGCCGCGGCCATGTCCACGCCAAAGGAGTCGAGGCGCTGAGACGGAACGGAGATGGAGATACCGGTGTCGCCCAGGCGCTTGTTGAGACGATTGAGCATCTCTGCGCATTTGGAGTGATCGGTGGTGGAGAGCGAGTTGAGCGAGACCTCGTCGTAACCCATGTGGGCCAGACCGCCTGTGACGGCGGAGACAACCTGGTCAGCGGAGCGCTCGCGCACCGGGCGGTACGTCATGCCAGCCTGGCAGAAGCGGCAACCGCGGGCGCAACCGCGCAGCACCTCGACGCAGAGACGGTCCTGGACGATCTGCATGTAGGGAACGACGGCCTGCGGAACCGGGTTGGTGGCGCCAAAGTCCTTCACCACGCGCTTGTACACGACCGGCGCGACCTCCTCGCCCTCGCGCGGAACCGTGTAGCCGTGCGGCGAGCAGGGCTCGTCATGGCGCACCTCATAGAGGGACGGCACGTAAACGCCGCCGACCTTCGAAAGCTCGCGAAGCATCTCGGCACGGGGCACGCCGGCATCACGCAGCTCGCGATGGCGCTGACAGAACTCGACGATCTGCTCCTCGCCCTCGCCGATCATCATGCAGTCGAAGAACGGAGCCAGGGGCTCGGGATTGTAGACGGAAGGACCGCCGCAGATGACGATGGGATCGTCCTCACCGCGATCTGCCGCATGAAGCGGGATGCCGGCGAGGTCGAGGCCCTCGAGGTAGTTGGTGCACGCCATCTCATGCGGCACGTGGAAGCCCACAACGTCGAAGGACGCGATGGGAGCCGCACCCTCAAGCGAGAGCAGCGGGATTCCGGCGGCGCGCATCTCATCGGCCATGTCGACCCACGGGATGTAACCGCGCTCGCAGGAAAGACCGGGTGCCTCGTTGAGATTGCGGTACAGAATGGCGATGCCCTGGTTGGGCAGACCCACCTCATACACGTCGGGGTAGATCAGCACGCAGCGGTGCTCGGCCTCGGGCTTGTACAGCGCTCCCCACTCATGGTCGATGTAGCGCGTGGGCTTTTCGACGCGGGCGAGCAACGGTTCAAGCTCATGGAAGCGGTTCTCATAGGGAACTCGCATGAATCCTCCTTATCGGGGGCTTAACGAAAGCAAAAGTCATGGGTGTCGGGAATGATAGCGCATCGTCGCGACACGGGCGAACGAAAGCACTCCGCACGGGCGGCAACGGCAAACCAAAAGCGCGACAAGCCGGCCTACGCGACCGCCTGCGGCTCAGGGGCGAGCAGGGTCTTCGCGCGAGAATACACCCCGCGGAAGAAGTCGTTCAAAGGACCGTAGTCGATATCGCGCTCGTAATAGGCGCTGAGGCAGCACCCCATGCCGAACGTACCGGCGCCCGCGACAAGGGTCTTGAAGACCACACCCGGTCGCCCGATACGACGTGCCACCGCACGCGCCCCGGTGCGCAGAGCGAGCGCACCCGCGAGCACCATGGCGGCCTCGTACGCGCGCTCGGCCCGCATGGGCTTGCCGAACACGCCCGCGAGCTTGAGCATCATCCCGAGCTGCGTCATGGTCATAACGGGAAAATCGGCGCCCGGCATGAAGAACAGCGCACCGGTAGCAAGGTTGGCCATGGTCGCCGACCGCACCACCCGCATGGCGGCCGCGATGCGCATGAAGGCAAAGTTCGCGGCAAAGGCGGTGTCTTTGTCGGTCCGATCCAAGATCCAGCTCGCAAGCGAGGAAAGCAGGTGCGTTGCATCGCTCGCGGCGATAAGCCCGAGCATCGCCGTATCCTGCTGGATAAAGGGAACCTCGACGCTGGATTCGCAAAGAATAACGGTCGGGACCCCCGCGATCGCGATCTGCTGAACGCGATCTTGCAGCAGCGGGCTGCCCGAGCTCACCACCAGGGCAACGTCGGTATCGGCCTTGACGGAAAACACGGGCGCATCGAGACGCGCGACTCGTACGAGCCCCGAGGTCGTCTGCGGCACCAGGGCGTCGCGCAGGCACGAAACGATATGGGAGGGCGCGCCGGCGTCAAGGTAGACCGCCACGCGCACCGGCGCATCGACATCGCCTTGGACGCTCGCACCCATCTTGACGGCGTCAACGACAGAATCAACGGGAATCCTCATGTCACTCCTCGAAACGCTCAGACCAATACGGACGTATCCATACGACCCAGACGGGTCTATACGGACTTGTTACCCACTCGCCAGATCGACTGGACGATACCGACTGCCGCGCACTGCATGAGCATCGACGATGAACCGAAGCTGATGAAAGGCAGCGGAATGCCAGTGATGGGCATGAGACCGATGCACATGCCGACCTCCTCGAGCAGCTGGAAGGTCCACATACCCACGATGCCAACGCATGCGAGCTGCAAGAACAGGGAGTCGGATCGATGCGCCACGCGAATGGTGGAAAAGATCAGGAAGGCGAACAGGCCGAGCAGCACGAGCGCGCCGACGAAACCGAACTCCTCGGACAGCAGGGCGAACACGAAGTCGGTATGGGCCTCGGGCAAAAAGCCAGCGCCGGCCTGCGATGCGTTGCCCACGCCCTTGCCGAAGAAGCCGCCCGAGCCCACGGCGATCATGGACTGCAGCAAGTTATAGCCGGCACCCGAGGTATCGGACTCGGGGTCGATGAAGACGAGCAGGCGGTTCATCTGGTACTGCTTGAGCAGGACATCGCGCCCCAGCATGCCGTCGAGGACCGAGTCGAGGGCAAGCATGATCGAGACGAGGCCGATGATGAGAGCCACGGTGCACAGCACCCATTCCTTCCGGGGCCCGCTCATCATGATGATGGCGGCACCGGCAAAGAAGATCACCAGGCCGCTGCCCAGGTCGCCTGCGACCACGGCCGCACCGAAGGGAACCATGAGCATCGCACAGAACTTGACGTACTCCCTCACCGAATCGATGCGACCGTTGTACTGCGCACCGAGCGAGGCCACAAAGAAGATCGTGATGAGCTTGGCAAGTTCGACCGGCTGGAAGGTGAGTCCGATGAGCGGGATCTTGATCCATCCGGTCATGCCTTTGGCGTTGTAAGAGAGGCCGGGGATATAGGGGCTGAACAGAACGATCAAATCGATGACGAGCAGGACGGTCGTCATGCCGGCCAGGCCTGAGAAATCGGACCTCCAGCACAGGAACGCCAAGAACAGTCCGAGGCCGATGCCGACGAGCTGGCGGGTGAACGAGGCCTCGGCGATGGTGAGCGACGCGGTCCAAATCACAAAGGCGCCGTAGGCGAGCAGGAGCACCCAGGCGATGAGCACGGGCACGCTGACCTTCTGCCGCAAGCCCGCCCTGTTGGCGCCCATCTTCTTGTTCACGCGCGAAAGCGTATCTTGAGCCATGTTCCTCACCTACCTCGAGGTATCTCCGCCGACGTACTCAAGCGAGTCGGGACAATCGTAAATGGCGCCGAGGACGTGGCGAACCGCCGGCATGGAGCACGTTCCGCCAAAACCGCCCTGCTCAAGCAACGTGGCCACCACGTATTTAGGGTCGTCATAGGGGGCATAAGCGATGAACCAGCCGTACAGCTCCTCCCCCACCTTCTCGCCCGTACCGGACTTGCCGGCCACCTGGACGGGCAGGTTTTTGAAGTGCTCGGCGAGAGCGGGAGACTCCTCGTAGATCATCGAGTGGAGTCCCGCATGGACGACGCCCATCTGGGAGTCTTGGTTCTTGAGCTCGACCGTCAGACGTTTCTTCGGCTCGAAGGTATAGGCATCGCCCTGGCCGTCGCGGGCCACGACCGAATGCAGGACGTGAGGCGTGTACTCGACGCCGTTCATGGCGATACCGGCATATGCCGTTGCCATCTGGATGGGCGTCACGAGGATGTCGCCCTGGCCGATGGCGATGTTGGTCATATCGCCGGCATTCCATGCACGCTCCTCGGCCGACCAATCCTTGAAGTAGCTCTCTTTCCATTCGGCATCCGGAACGCGACCCACACCCTCGGCAGGCAGATCGACGCCCGTCTTGGAGCCCAGGCCCCAACGACGGAACATCTCCTGCAGACCCTCGGTGTCGTGGTCAGCGTAGAAGAAGTTCTTGCCCAGATCGTAGAAGACCGCGTCGCAAGAGTCCCTGATGCCGTCTTGCAGGCCACGGACGCCGTGGCCCTTGTGCAACCAGCACCACTTGCCGCTTCCCTCGCCCAGGCCGGTCCACCAACCCCTGCAATCGGATCGAGTCTCGGCAGTGTATACGCCGTATTCCATGCCGGCGAAGGAGCTCAGGGGCTTGATGGTGGATGCGGACATGTACTGGCCACCAACAACGCGGTTGACCAGCGGACGCCCGCCCTTGTCATCGTTGAGCTCGGACCAGATATCGGAGGAGATGCCGCCGACGAACACGGACGGGTCGAAGGACGGGAAGCTCGCCATGCCGAGGACATCGCCATTGGTGCAGTCGAGGCAAACGCAGGCACCCGCACCTCCCGGGTATCCGGTGCGCTCGGCGATCTCCTGGCTGATCTTAAGACCCTCCTCGCACGCCTGCTGGATCTTCACGTCAATCGTGAGCTTGATGTCACTGCCGGGCTCGGCGGGCACGGCTCCCGCCTGAGCCGTCACGTTGCCGTTCGCGTCGACCTTGACGGTCTGCTCGCCACGGATGCCCTGTAGGAGGTTCTCGTAGTAGTATTCGACGCCTGCCTGGCCCACGATGTCACCATGCTGGTAGACGATCGAGCCGGAATTGGCCTTCTCGTCCTTTTGGGCGTCGAGCTGCTCCTGGGTGACCGTGCCGGTATATCCAACGACGTGGCATGCGAGCGTGCCGTACGGATACGCGCGCTCGGTGCGCTCGGCGATGTAAACGCCGGGAAACAGGTCGATGTGCTCCTGGATGTAGGCGACGGTGGAGCGCCTCACGTCGGTGGCAACGGTATGCGGACTCTGCGGGCCCTCGGTGTTGTTCTGGATGTTGCGCAAGACGGCCATGTAGGGCATGCCGAGCACGTTGGCGAGATGCCGAACCGTGACCGGATCATCTGCAAGGTCGCGGTAGGCCGTGATGGCGAGCGAGGGGCGGTTATCGACGATGGCCACGCCGTTGCGGTCGAGGATGCGGCCGCGCGGCGCGGGAGTGGTCACCGTACGCGTCTGATTCTTCTCTGCGAGCGCATCGTAATGGTCCGACGAGACCATCTGCATGCTCCACAGCTTGGCGATGATGGCGGCGAACACCGCTCCGACGCCGGCGGTGAGGAGCTTGAAGCGCCCGTTGGACTTGACGCCCTGGGTGGAGCCCTCCCCCTCCGAGGCGCGCGGGCGCGTGCCATTCTGGGTATCGAAGGTGAACTTACCCGAGTACCCCTTGAGGAACAGCAGCGAGCCGATGATGGCGACGAGCAGAATGACGCCGGCTATGATAACGATGAGCTGGGCATCCATGGGTGCGACCTACTTCAAGCCCTTGAAGCGCGAACCGCGCCCGTAGCCAAAACCGCGCGAGGAAAATCCGCGCCGCGCCGTGGAAGAACCCGCCATGAGCAGGAACGGGATGCTCGAAAGCACGTCGAGCACCGTCGAAGCGAGGCCATGAACCCCGATGGCGACGAGCACACTCGACTCAACACCAAGGCCGAGCATCGCAATCGAGTAGATGAGATTGACGCCGAGGATGGCCGCGATCACGACGCGCAGCGTCTCCATGCCAACGCCGGAGGCCAGTCCGCGCGACACAAGGGCCACACCGTACCCCACCAGGGCGAGCAACAGTGACATAAGCCCGACAGGACCCGTCGTGGTGAGGTCATACAGAAGGCCGGAGAAGAAGCCGATGTACACCATGGTGCGGGAATCGAGGGAAATGGCCAGAGACACCGTCAGCACGAGCATGAAATTGAACGCTCCGCCGAAAAGGTGGATCTGCGGCGCGAGGGCCAGGTGCAGCAGGATGCACGCCACGGCAATGCCCGAGAGACGGCCGCGGGAGGGGCCTGAGCTGTTGAGTTCGAATGCCATGGACTACCTCCTATGCGCCGGCCGTGGCGTCCGCGTCTGCGGCGCCGTCTGAATCAGATGCATCGTCTTGCTGCTTGGCCGCGCCGCCCTGCGGCGTGTTGTTGGCTGCGGCGACTTCCTCATCGGAGGCGACCTGGTCATCCTCGAGAGAAGTAATGACAAGGACCTCCTCGTTGTTCTCAGCCGTGGAAGCAGGCCGCACGACGATCGTGTAATACACCGCGTTCGCGTCACGGTTGATTGAGGCGACGGTACCGAGCGGCAGCCCCTTGGGGAACGAGCCGCCGATACCAGACGTGATGATGATGTCGCCGGCGGACACCTCAGCATCGGAGACGACGTACTCTAGGCGCAGCGTGCCATCGGCTTGGCCGCGGAGCATGCCCTGGGCACGCGAACCCTGAACCATGGCCGAAATGCCGGACTGCTCGTCGCTCACGAGACGCACGGTGGAAGTGGTGGCAGAGACCTCGATGATCTGACCGATGACGCCACCCGAGCTGCATACGGGCATGCCGACCTCGAAGCCGGCGTTGGTGCCCTTATCAATGATGACGGCGTTGGACCAGGCATCGCCCGTGGAACCGATGATGCGGGCGGCGGTCGACTTCAGACTGTACGTGGACTGGAGGCCGACGAGCTTCTCAAGACGAGCAGCCGTTTCCTGAGCCTCGGAAAGCTCGGCGACCTTGGCGGTCAGGCGCTCGTTCTCCTTCTTGAGCTCCGACAACGTCTCGGACGAGGCGCCGGCGTTGCCGATCGCGTTGCCGATGGCGTTGAACGGGGCCGCAACGGCACCGCCCAGCATGCGGACGGGAGACGTGACCGTCATCGCCGCGCCGCGCAGGGAGTGAATCATGCCGGCATCACCTTCACGCAGGTAAAACGTGAGAAGCAGCAGCGACACGAGGCATAAAACAATCAACGGGCGACCACCCGTTGATTGTCTTGAGCTATGCAGATTGGAGGAATACTTGGGCTTACCCGGCACAGGCCGACCTTTCCGCTACGCGTTGCTCTGGACGAAACCGCCGTCGAAGGCGTTTGCCTCCAGGACGCGCGCGCAGCCGTTCACGACGTTGTCGAGCGCGGTGGGACTCACGTTGACCGCAACGCCCGTCTCATCGCGCAGACGAACGTCAAGACCGCGGAGCATGGCGCCGCCGCCCGTGAGCAGGATGCCGTAGTACATGAGGTCGGAGGCAAGATCCGGCGGGGTCGCATCGAGGGCGTCCTTGACGGCCTTGGTCATCTCATCCAGCGGCTTGTTGAGGGCGCGGCGAATCTCCTCGCTCTCGATGCGAACAGTCTTGGGCAGGCCCGTGATCACGTCGCGGCCGTTGACCTCGACGTCGAGCTCGTCCTTGAGCGGGACGGCCGAACCGACCTTGATCTTGATGTCCTCGGCGGTGCGCTCGCCGATGGCGAGGTTGTAGGCATCGCGAACATGCTGGAGGATCGCCTGGTCGAACTCATCGCCGGCGATGCGGATGGATTGGGAGACGACGATGCCGCCCATGGCGATAACCGCGACCTCGGTGGTACCGCCACCGATGTCGATGACCATGGAGCCCGTGGGCTCCTCGACGGGCAGGTCGGCGCCGATGGCGGCGGCCATGGGCTCCTCGATGAGGTAAGCCTGGCGGGCACCGGCCTGGATGGTGGCCTCGAACACGGCGCGCTTCTCGACGGAGGTGACGCCAGAGGGCACGCACACAACGACGCGAGGGCGCGGGGTCCAGGGATAGCGCTTCTCACTCGCCTTGTCGATGAAGTAGCGCAGCATGGCCTCGGTCACATCGAAGTCGGCGATGACGCCGTCCTTGAGCGGGCGGACGGCGACGATGTTGCCGGGCGTGCGGCCGAGCATGCGCTTGGCCTCGATACCGACAGCCAGGATGCGCTCGTCGTTCTTATCGATTGCGACGACGGAGGGCTCGCGGATGACGATGCCCTTGCCGCGCACGGAGACGAGGGTGTTGGCCGTACCGAGGTCGATCGCCAGATCGCCATCGTACTGGCCGAAAAACATATCCATCAGAGAAAACAAGTCTGCTCCTACGTCAAACACACGGGGTTCACTGGGACAAGTGTAGCGTCCGCCAGCACGTCAAAGACAACGTGCGCGGAAAACGCATCACCCGTCCACTGAAACAACTACTGTGCGGCAGCCTCGCCGGCGGGCTCGGCGGTCGGGTCCTCCGCGACGGGCGCATCGGCGGCAGAGGCGTCCTCGGTGGGAGCCTCGTCCGCGGCGGCGTCGGCATCGGTGGACTCGGCAGCGGGCTCATCGGTACCTGCGGAAGCGTCGACGTCACCGGAAACGTTGAAGTCGGAGGCGATCGCGCAAACGACCCAACCGAGACCCTCGCGGACGAAGTCGACCTCATAGGTCATCTCGCCGCCCTGCTTGAGCGTGACCTTGACCGTCGCCTTGGTCTCGCTCATGCCGGCGTCCATGCCCTCGATGGTCGCGGTGGCGTCCTTGGGGATGGAGGCCACGATGACCGCACGCTGGCTATCGTCGAGGCCGGAGGCCAAGAACTCATCGGTCGCGGCATCGGAGGAGGCAGCCTCGAACAGCTTGGTGAGCGTGTCCTGCTGCGTGGGGAAGCCGAATCCGCGGGTGTAGGCGAAGGCAAGGCCGCCGCCTGCGACAACCAGGATGAGGAGGATCGTGATGAAGATCTTGAGACCGAGGTGACGGTGCTTGCGGCGAACCTTGGCCTCGGCGCGGTCCTGCTGGACCATCTCATGCTCGGAAAGCGTGAAGAAACCGGTGTCCGACGGATCGGGCATGAAGTTGCCGGACTGTCCGAGCGGGTCGAGCGGGTCGACCGCGGTATCGAAGGCGTCGGCCGCCGGCATCATGGCCGCGGAGGCGGACAGTGCATCATGCGCGCGATCGCGAGCAGCGGCCTGGTCGGCCGTGAGCTGGTACACGCCGTCGGCGGTTGCGGCGGTGAAGGCATCGAGCGCATCGCTGAAGCGGTTGGCGGCGGCGTACGCGCAGCCCAGACCGGCGTTGATAGCGCTCACGTCATCGCGCGGGCCGGCAAAATCGAGCGCGGTGCGGTACGACTCAATGGCATCCTCGGGACGCTGCAGGGCGACGAAGCAATCGCCGAGGCTCGCCAGGGCGCCAGCCGGGGCGGGGTTGGTCCCGTCGATGGCAGCCTGGCGGTAGGCCACGCCGGCCTCCGTGAGGTTGCCGAGCTTCTCCAGCGCACTGCCGAGACCGAGGTAAGCCTTGTAAGGGGTGGCGTAGCTGGCATCCTGGGTGGCAGCGGAGAAGGAGGAAACGGCGGAGGCCAGATCGCCGGCGGCGACGAGGGCCTTACCCTGATTGGTGAGCAGCGCACCCTTCTTGCCGTAGGCGTCGTCCTTCAACGCGACGGCATAGGCGGCCGCCGCCTCGGCGTAACGACCGAGGCGCATGAGCGAGTTGCCGCGGAGATGGTCGGCCTCGCCCCAGGGCTGGTCGCCTTCCTTGGCAGCGGAGAACAGCTGGGCCGCGGCGGCAAAGTCGCCGGTGCGGTAAGCGCTGCGGGCCTGTTCCAAAACTTGAGCGTTCACATGTACTCCTTAGACGCGTAAGGGTCGTTTACATTTCGCGAGGCGGGTTTTAAGCCTCGTGGACGATCTCGATACGACGGATCTCGTCGCCGGCGCGCAGACGACCGATGACGTCGAGGCCCTCGACCGTGGAGCCGAAGACGGTGTAACCCGAATCGAGGTTGTGCTGCGGACCCAGGCAGAAGTAGAACTGGGAGCCAGCGGAATTGGGATCCATGGAACGGGCCATCGCAAGGGCGCCGTCCTCGTGGCTGTTGTTCGGGTTGGTGGAGAACTCCTCCTGGATGTTCCAGCCGGGACCGCCGGTACCGGGCTGGCCGTCGGGACCCATCTGGCCCGCGGCGACCTGCTCGGGGGTCATGTCGCGCGTGTTGGGGCAACCGCCCTGGATCACGAAACCGGGGACGTAGCGATGGAACTTAAGGCCGTCATAGAACCCCATGACGGACAGCTCGCAGAAGTTCGCGACATGGATCGGGGCGCCCGCGCAATCGAGCTTGACGCGGATGGTGCCCTGCGAGGTCTCGATGATGGCGCTCTCGTCGCCGGCGAGCTGGTACTCGGGCGTGCGGGTCTTCTTGAAGAACATGAGTCTCCCCCTAACGTACGTGCATATAGAACTTATCTTACCACGCCTAACGCGGCCCGCCCGCACGCGGCGGGCGGGGGCACGAACCTTACTTTTCGACGGGTTTCCACGCGGCGACGTTCTTCTCGTACTCGATGACGTCGACGGCGCGGCCATCGACCATGGACACCTCGCGCAGGGGTGCGAGGATCTCGTCCTGATGGTCGGCCGGACGCTCTCCCTGCGGAACCGCGAGCGAGACGTCCCACGATTTGCACAGCACGTCGACGCGGTTGTACATCCACGTGGCAAGCTGCTTGAGGTGCTCGACGTCCTCGGCATATGCCGTGTTCTCGGCAAGCCGCAGGGAGTCAAGCTCATCCAGGGTCTGCTGGATGGTGGAGCGCAGGTCATAGGCACCCTGGGAAGCCTGCGAGCGCTGATCGAAGTCCTTGATGAGGTATTGCCCGTTGAAGGTCTCGATCACCGGCCCCAGGGCGTCCTGATACGACGTGATCTCGGCATACACAGCGGAGAGCAGCTGGAAGGCCTCGGGTTCGGAGAGCACATGGGCGCCGTCGGCCTCCCCGGTCCCCGTCTCCCCCGTCTCGGGGGCGGAATCGTCGGCGGAGCCCTTCTCGGCCACCTGGCGGCTCGGGTACATCTCGCTCGCGGCTCGATCGAAGGACTCAACGATACCGGGCATCACTCCCAGCGGATCGGTTGCGACGAACACGCCAACGGCCCCAAGGAGGAGCACCGCGACAAGCGGAGCAACCCAACGGGGGCGGCGCGCCTTGGCGTAGGCATCGTCCCCGCGCGCGAGGTCGTCATCGCTCACGACGGGCCGCGGACGCGGCGCTGCGGAACGCGAAGCCGAGGGCGCCTGCGCGGCGGAGAGCTCGTCGCCATCCAGGACGCTCGTCGCCTGCTCGTCGCGAGGAGCGACGGAGCTCGTGGAGGCACTCGGGGCCGGCACCGCGCCGGCGATCATCTCGGCGGTCAGGCGCGGGAAGCTCGCGGTGCGACCGGCCGCGAGGTCGGAAGCGGCGGACTGCTCAGAGAGGATGCCCGGAGCGGGCCGGCCGCATTTGGGGCACGTGCGGTCCTGGTCGCCCAGGCGCGCACCGCAGCCCTCGCAAAAAATGAAATCGGCTCGCGCAGAAGCGGGGCGCGGCGACAGGTCGGCGCCGCACGCGGGGCACGTGCTCGAATCATCGGAAATGGAAGCGTTGCAGATGGGGCAGATCAATGGTCCTTCTTCCGCTTGGTCTTGGGCATCCGCACGCGGATGCCGCCGTTGGCCTGCTCAACACGATAGCGTTTTTTGCGCCCGGACGAAGCTCCGACCGCGGTCTTCACGCTCTCCCGACGGGTGTCGGAAGTCGCGACCTCGGGCGAATCCGCCTCGGCGGCGGCGCGGGCGGAGGCGTCGGCCTTGCGGCGCGCGAACCGCTCGCGAGCGCGGTCGAAGGCGCGACGGGCGCTCGAGCCCGTGGAGGTGACCTTGCGCCCGCCGGAGCGCCCGCGCACGCTCACCCGCACACCGCGACCGAATCCGGTGGCAAGCCTGCTCGTCTTCTCGGGCGAGCGCTCGAGCATATCGGTGAGCCAGGCGAACAACAAACATCCCACAGCGGCGAACAGCGCACCAAGCACGGCGGGAATGAGCTTGAGGCGGGCAATCGAGAAGAATCCGGGGAACCCGACAACACCGACCGCAAGACCCGCGATGACGAACACGAACACGGCGCGGCGCAGCGGCGTGAAGGGCACCGAGATGCGCCAGATGAGGTAGACGCCCGCGGCACACGCGGTGATGAGGCACATCGTGGAGAGCATCGCCTCGGAATACCCAAAGAGCGCGGCGGCCCCCATGCACAGGATCGAACCGGCCAACACGCCCGCGCTCGCGGGGAGGGCGCGCTTAAGGACGTTCGCCAGGAAGTTGCCGCGAACACGCGCCGTGTTGGGCTCGAGCGCCAAGACAAAGCTCGGGAACCCGATGCAATAGAAATTGATGAGCGTCATCGTGATGGGCTGGAAGGGATAGGGCGGCAGGAAGATGCACAGCGCGGCCAGGCCCATCGAGAACAGGGTCTTGGTGAGGAACAGCGCGGCCGAGCGCTGCAGGTTGTTGATGGAGCGACGCCCCTCGGCAACGACCTCGGGCATGGCCGCGAAATCGTTATCGACGAGCACGATCTCGGCGACGTTGCGCGCAGCGTCAGAACCCGCGGCCATGGCCACAGAGCAATCGGCCTCCTTGAGGGCGAGCACGTCGTTCACGCCGTCGCCCGTCATGGCGACCGTATGGCCGCGGCGCTGCAACGCGTTGACGAGCTCGCGCTTCTGCTGCGGGGTCACACGGCCAAAGACGTGATAGCGATCGACCGCGGCGTCCACCTTACCGGGCGTATCGAGCGTGGTTGCGTCCACATACCTATCGGCCCCAGGAATGCCGACCGTGCGCGCGATCGTCGAGACCGTACGCGGGTCGTCACCGGAAATGACATTGAGGGTGACGCCCTGCTCGCAAAAATAGCGGATGGTGTCCGCCGCGGACGAACGAATCTCATCGCGGATGGTCACAAAGCCCAAGGGACGGGGTTCGCCGATGATATCGCCCTCATCGGTGAATCCGTCGACCTCGGCAACCACCAGCACACGGCACAGCGACGCAAGCTCGGCGACGCGACCCTCGAAACGGGCAAAGACATCCGGCGTGAGCACGAACTGCGAGGCGCCCATAACGCACGCGACCGAATCCGAGCCGAACGCACCGCCCGTGAGCTGCGCGCCGCTCCACTTCTTGGCGGAGGAGAAGGCGATGACGCGCTGGGCCTCGGGTGCACGGGCGAGGTCGCGATAGTGCGCAAGGACCGCCGTGCAGGTCTCGTTCGCATCGTCCGACGTGGCGCGGGCGATGCCAGCGAGCGCGGCGTGCATCCGCTGTGAAGCGGGATCGATGAGACCGGCGTCGAAGTCCTCGGCAGGCGCGGCCCCGCCGAGGTCGTCGGCCACATACACGCCCTCGACCTCCATATGACCCGAGGTGATTGTGCCGGTCTTGTCCAGGCAGAGCACGTCCACGCGGGCGAGCGTCTCGATGCAATAGAGCTGCTGCGCGAGCACCTTGCGGCGCGCGAGGCGAATGGTCGCGATGGCGAGCACGGAGGAGGTAAGGAGCACCAGCCCCTGTGGGATCATGCCGAGTAGGGCACCCACCGTGGAGAGGATGGCCGACGAGATGGCACCCCACGAATCGCCCGATGCGACCCACGAGGCGAGCGTGGAGGAAGAATTGGGATCGAGCGCGCACCAGGACTGATAGGAGTTGTGGACACTCGAATAGAACAGCGCAAGACCGATGGGCACCATGAGAAAGCTGGCAAACCGCACGATGGCGTTCAGCGCGTTCATGATCTCGGAGTTGACCTTCTTGACGTACTTCGCCTCGTTGTTGATGCGGGCGACGTAGTTGTCGGCGCCGACATGGATCACGCGTGCGTACACGAGGCCCGCGTCGATGAAGCTGCCGCTCATGAGCTCATCGCCGGGACGCTTGTGAATCGCGTCGCTCTCGCCGGTGAGCAGGCTCTCGTTTACGTGGCACTCGCCCGAGACAACGACCGCGTCGGCCGGAATCTGGTCTCCCCTGCCCAGGCGGATCAGGTCGTCGAGCACGAGCTCATCGAGCTGGAGCTCGACCTCCCGATCGTCGCGAACCGCGACGGCGCACTTTGAGGCGAGCAGTGTGAGCTTGTCCACCATGCGCTTGGAGCGCAGGGCCTGCACGATACCGATGCCCGTATTGAGGAGCACGACCCCAAGGAAGGTCAGGTTCTTCCAGGCGCCAGTCAAGATGACGAGCACGGCCAGGATGATATTGATTAGGTTGAACAGGGTGCAGGTGTTCTCGATGACGAGTTCCTTGACCGACTTGGTCTTGAGCTCGGTGTTGACGTTGACCTTGCCCTGCGCGACGCGCTCGGCGACCTCGGATGACGTCAAGCCGCGCGTGCCGAACTCGACAGCGGCGCGCTCGTCCGGGGACGCGCCCTTGCTTCCAATACCCATAACCGATCCGTTCCGCAGCGCACGCTGCCTGGTTACAAGAAAGGCCACGTGCGAAACCGCCCGCGACCCATAAGAATTCGGGCTCGAAGCCCGAGGATGTTTAATGGTGCGCCATATAGGGTTCGAACCTACGGCCTTCTGCTCCGGAGGCAGACGCTCTAATCCACTGAGCTAATGGCGCGCGACGGATTGCATTATACCCAAGTGAGGGGACGGACTGATGCTCTTTGCCAATCTTTCAAAAACGCAACCCCGGGCTCGGTACCGCCGTTCTGTAGTCTCTACTCTAATACACGCGAGCCGCAAACCCCGTCGGGACGGTGGGGTACACTCGATGGGGTCAGTCAGTCCGGCTCTGCCGGGCGCAACTTGCAACGTAAACGAAAGGGGCTCCATGATCGCGATCTCGCACGCACGTGCGGCAAAGCCGCAGCGAAAGGTCGACCGCGCCTCGCACCCCGAGGACACGATCATCGACCTCGGCGGCGGCGTTATGATCGGCGGTGGACACTTCCAGGTCATCGCGGGCCCCTGCTCTGTGGAGGGCGACAACCTGCTCACCATTGCCGCGCGCTGCAAGGCGGCGGGCGCCACGCTCCTGCGAGGCGGCGCGTACAAGCCACGCACCTCTCCCTACGACCATCAGGGCATGGGCGAGCGAGGGCTCGACCTCTTGCTCGAGGCACGCGACCAAACGGGCATGCCGATCGTGAGCGAGGTCATGGACACACGCGACGTGGAGCTGTTCGTGAATCGCGGCATCGACGTCATGCAGATCGGGGCGCGGAACGCACAGAACTTCGCGCTGCTCAAGGAAGTCGGCCGCACAAAGACCCCGGTCCTACTCAAGCGCGGCATGGCAAGCACGCTCGAAGAGCTGCTCATGGCCGCCGAATACATCATGAGCGAGGGCAACGAGCGAGTCATCCTGTGCGAGCGCGGCATCCGCACGTTCGAGACGGCCACGCGCAACACCTTTGACCTCAACGCCATCCCGGCGCTGCATCACCTCACCCATCTCCCGGTCGCGGCGGACCCCTCCCATGCGACCGGTTGCGCCCGCTACGTGGGACCAATGGCACTCGCAGCCTGCGCGGCGGGAGCCGACGCACTCGAGATCGAGGTGCACGACGACCCGGCGAACGCCTGGTCCGACGGCCCGCAGGCCCTCACGTGCGACGAATTCGACACAACGATGGAGCAGATCCGCGCGATCCGCTCGGCAATCTCAAGCCCACGCGGCGAATAGCCGCGCGAACAACACACACCCACCACTCGGCAAAGGACGACATCATGGCAACCTCGGCATACACGCTCGACATCGATACGGCACACCCCTATCAGATGCACATCGGCACCTTTCTCCTGGAGCAGGTCGGCGCCATCACGCAGTCGGTCGCCCCTCAGGCCCAGCGCGCACTCATCATCACCGACTCGAACGTCGGCCCGCTGTTCCTGGCGCCCGTCGAGCAGGGGCTGAAAGAGGCCGGGCTGACCGTGGGCGCTGCGACCTTTGAGGCCGGTGAGCAGAGCAAGAACCCAACAACCTACGCCGAGCTTCTCGAGCGCGCGGCCGAAGAGCAGCTCACGCGCGACGACGTGATCATCGCGCTGGGCGGCGGCGTTGTTGGCGACCTTGCGGGTTTTGTCGCGGCGACGTACATGCGCGGCATCGGCTACATCCAGGTGCCCACCACCTTGCTGGCGATGGTCGACTCCTCCGTGGGCGGCAAAACCGCCATCGACCTTTTCGCCGGCAAGAACCTCGCGGGCGCCTTCTGGCAGCCGCTCGCCGTCATTGCAGACGCCGGTTGCCTGGGCACCCTTTCCGACGAGCAGTTCGCCGATGGCTGTGCCGAGGTGATCAAGCACGCCCTCATCGCAGACGCCGAGCTGTTCGCCGAGCTTGAGAAGACGCCCCTCACCCTCGACCTGCTCAAGCAGGACCTCGCACGCGTTTGCTGGCTCATCGCGCGCAACGTCGATATCAAGCGTGCCGTCGTTGTTCAGGACGAGCGCGAGGCGGGCATCCGCAAGCTGCTGAACTTCGGTCACAGCATCGGCCACGCCGTCGAGGCGGCCGAGGGCTACCGTCTCGGCCACGGCACCTGCGTCGCCATCGGCATGGTCGCCATTGCGAGCGCGAGTGTCACCGCCGAGCTCTGCCCCGAGGAACTGCCCGAGCGCCTCGCCCGCCTCATCAAGGCGCATGAGCTCTCCCTCGCCTTTGACGCGGCGCCCGACAAGATCTTCGACGAGGCGCTGCACGACAAGAAACGCTCCGGCTCGACCATCGACCTCGTCGTCCCGCGCGGCATTGGGGCGGCGTCCCTCGCACCCACCCCGCTCGACGAGTTCAGGCGCATCCTCGAGGTGGGCCTTGCCTGCACCCAGGCGCTGTCCGCCGAGATCGACGGCGAGGAGGATGCATGCTAGCCAAGATCAGCCCCAAGCCCCTCTCCGGCACCGTCCCGGCCATCTCGTCCAAATCGATGGCGCATCGCATTATCATCGCGGCGGCCCTCGCCAACGGCGTGACCCGCGTCGCCTGTGACACAACGTGCGCCGATATCGACGCGACGATCCGCTGCCTTACCGCGATTGGCGCCAAGATCGACCCCATCGATGGCGGCTTTGAGATCCACCCCGTGCTCAAGAGCCTCGAGCACGGTATCTTGCGCGCTCTGGCAGGCGCGACCCTCGACTGTGGCGAATCTGGCTCGACGCTTCGCTTCATGCTCCCGGTCGCCTGCGCCCTCGGCGCGGATGCGACCTTCGTCGGCTCGCCGCGGCTCGGCGAGCGCCCCATCGCCCCGCTCACCGATGAGCTCATGGCCGCGGGCTGCACGTTCCAGGGAGCCGCGGGACTCCCCTTGCGTACTTCCGGGCGCATGCGTGCCGGGCGCTTCGAGCTGCCCGGAAACGTGAGCTCGCAGTACATCTCGGGTCTGTTGCTCGCCGCGCCCCTGCTCGACGGGGACACCCAGATCGCCGTGACCGGTGAGATCGAAAGCCGCCCGTACATCGGCCTCACGCTGGCCGTCCTCAACGCGTTCGGCGTGAAGGTCGGCATCGAGGAGGGCGCAACGCCGGGCGGGCTGCCGCTCACCGTCTTTACCATCGAGCGCCAGGGGTTTCGCACCCCCGGCGCCATCGCCGTCGAGGGTGATTGGTCCAACGCAGCGTTTTGGCTGAGCGCCGGCGCGTTGGGCCGCCACTCCGTGACCGTCCGCGGCGTGACCCCCTCCTCAATCCAGGGCGATCGCGCCATCAGCGCCGCGCTCATGCTGTTCGGCGCCAAGGGGCAGCGCAACGCCCGAGCCGCGACGGTTCGCCCGGACAATATCCACGGTATCGAGCTCGACGTACGCGACATCCCCGACCTCGTCCCCGCACTCGCTGCGGTGGCGGCATGCGCCGAGGGGACCACGCGCTTCACCGGATGCTCCCGACTGCGCATCAAGGAATGTGACCGTCTCGAGGCGATTGCAACGGAGCTCGGCAAGCTCGGCGCCAACGTGCGTGTCGACGGCGACGCCCTCGTGATCGAGGGCCGCGACCAGCTCGACGGCGGACGCGTGAACAGCCGCAACGACCATCGCATCGCCATGATGGCAGCCATCGCCGCCGTGCGCTGCGCCTCCCCCGTCGAGATCGAAGGGGCCGAGGCCGTGAACAAGAGCTACCCGCTGTTCTTCGAGCACTACCGCCTGCTCGGCGGCGACGTCGAGCTCATCGACAAGTAAGGGGCGACAATGGCCTCCATGTGCGGCGACAGTTTACGCATCTCCATCTTTGGGCAATCGCACTCGCCCGCCATCGGCTGCTCGATCGACGGCCTGCCCGCGGGCATCCCCATCGACCTTGACCGCCTCCAGG
This sequence comes from Collinsella intestinalis, assembly GCF_902364775.2. Classification (GTDB taxonomy): domain Bacteria; phylum Actinomycetota; class Coriobacteriia; order Coriobacteriales; family Coriobacteriaceae; genus Collinsella. The sequence continues at coordinate 936,726 of NZ_CABJEU020000001.1, forward strand.
CGTTCCTCAACAGGCGAGCACCCGGCAGCTCGGACACCTCGACCACCCGTCGAGAGGCAGACGCGGTCGAATTCATCGCCGGCATCACGGAGGGCCACACGAACGGCGCGCCCATCGCCGCCATCATCCGCAACCGCGACATGCGAAGCTCCGACTACAGCGAGCTCCGCCGCCTCCCCCGCCCGGGCCATGCCGATTGGACCGCCGCCATCAAGTACGGCGAGCATCGGGACGTAGCCGGCGGAGGCCACTTCTCGGGCCGCCTCACCGCACCACTGTGCATCGCGGGCGGGATCGCCCTTCAGGCCCTCGAGGCAAGGGGGATTAAAATCGCCGCGCACATCGCGCAACTCGGCCCCGAGCCCATTACCGACGAACCCCTCAACCCCGTGGAGCTCGACGAGGCGCAGCTTGACGCCATAGCCGCAAACCCGCTGCCCTGCATCGACGCCTCGACCGCACAGCGCATGCACGAGACCATTCTCCAGGCAAAATCCGAGCTCGACAGCCTGGGTGCCGTGATTGAATGTGTGGCATACAACGTCCCCGCAGGCCTTGGCGACCCCATGTTCGACGGGATGGAAAGCCGCATCGCCCGCATCGCGTTCGGCATCCCCGGCGTGAAGGGGGTCGAATTCGGCGAGGGATTTGGAGCGACCCTCATGCGCGGGAGCGAGCATAACGACCCGTTTTGCATGCAAGACGGGCGTCCGCACATGGCCATCAATCACGCCGGTGGCATCCTCGGCGGCATCACCTGCGGAACGCCTCTAATCTGGCGTATGGCGGTCAAGCCAACGCCGTCGATCGGCAAGCCGCAGCACAGCGTCGACCTCGACGCACATCGCGACACAAAACTCACCGTCCGAGGACGGCACGACCCGTGCATCGCCCCGCGCGCCGTCCCCGTTGCTGAGGCCGCCTGCGCGTGCGCAATTCTCGACGCCATGCTCACCTCAACCGGCACTCAACGGATACTCTAGGGAGATATCAATGGACCTCGATGAACTGCGAAGCCAGATCGATCAGGTCGATGGCAAGATTCTCGACCTGTTCGGCATGAGGATGGCACTGGCCAAGGACGTTGCCCGCGTGAAGTCCCAAACGGGGCGCGCGATATTCGACCCCGAGCGCGAGCAGCGCAAAATCGATGACGTGCGTCGACGCGCGCCCCACGGGCTCGAAGATGAGGCAGATGAGCTTTTCCGCCTGCTCATGGACCTCAGCAAACGCTCTCAGGAGCACGTCATGGCCCAAAACTCCCCGCGTCCCTACGGCGTGCTTGGACGCGTCTTGGGTCACAGCTACACGCCGGTCATCTATCGGGAGCTCGCCGGGCTCGATTACCGCAAGTTCGAGCGTGAACCCGATGAGCTCGAGGCGTTCATCCGTTCGGATGAGTGGGAGGGCGTGAACGTCACCATCCCGTACAAGCGCGATCTCGTACCCTATATGGACGAGCTGTCCGATGTTGCCCAGCGCATGGGCAACATCAACACCATCACGCGCCTGCCCGACGGCCGCCTGCGCGGCGACAACACGGATTATTACGGCTTCAAGGTACTTGTGGAGTCCCTCGGACTGGAGCTCGCCGGCAAGAAGGCGGTCGTGTTCGGAGGCGCGGGCGGTGCAGGCTCGACCGCGATGATGGTCCTCGCCGACCTGGGCATGGAGGCGGTCTCGATCGGCCGCGCGGGCGAGAACACGTACGAAAACCTCGACCGTCATGCAGATGCGGCGCTCGCCGTCAACTGCACACCCGTCGGCATGTTCCCCAAGTGCCCGGCGGCCCCGTGCTCACTCGATGTACTCCCGCAGCTCGAGGGCCTCGTGGACATTGTGTACAATCCCGCACGCACCGCCCTGATGATGCAGGCTGAGGCACGCGGTATCCCGTGCGCCGGCGGTTTGCTCATGCTCGTCGCACAGGCGGCGCAAGCCGTAGAGCGCTACACCGGCGAGGTCATTGGCATGGACCGCATCCTCGATGTCACCGCCCGCCTCTCCGCGACGGAACAGAACATCGTCCTCATTGGCATGCCCGGGTGCGGTAAGACCCGAGTAGGAGAACGCCTTGCAGCCCTCTTGGGACGCGAGCATATCGATATCGACCACGTGCTTGAAGACGAGCTGCAAACAACCTGCGCCGAATACATCTACAAACATGGCGAGGCGGCGTTCAGGGAGCGCGAGACCGAAGCCCTGCGCCGCATGGTCGCTCGCTCGGGGCTCGTCATTTCTTGCGGAGGAGGCGTGGTAACGCGCGCAGAGAACTATCCGCTCATACACCAGAACGGCATCATCGCCATGCTCGACCGCCCCGTCAACGAGCTTTCCAAGAAGAACCGCCCCATCACCGCGCGCGACGGTATCGAGGCGCTCGCGCAGCATCGCATGCCGATCTATCGCGAATGGGCCGATCTCATCGTGGCCTCACGCGACTGTGCCGAGAACACGGCCAAAGCCGTCCGCGACGCGCTGCCGCCCATGCTCCCGTAGCGAGAATCGCCGAACAGACCTCAAGGAGTCACCATGAAAGCTCTGGTCATCAACGGACCGAACCTCAACATGCTCGGCATTCGGGAGCCCGGAATCTACGGAACGGACTCGTACGAGACGCTTGTGTCGATCTGCCAGGATAGCGCTGACGAGCTCGGGTTCGACGGCATCGAGGTGTTCCAGTCCAACCACGAGGGCACGATCGTCGACCGGATCCAAGAAGCTTATGGCACGGTGGACGGCATCGTTATCAACCCGGCGGCCTACACCCATACGAGCATCGCGATCCTCGACGCGCTCAAGGCGGTTGGCATCCCGGCGGTCGAGGTCCACATCTCGGCAGTTGAGGAGCGCGAGGCGTTCAGACAGGTCTCGTACGCGGGGATGGCCTGCTTTGCACGTGTATCCGGCGAGGGCCTGGCAGGCTATGCCCATGCGCTCGAAATCCTGTCGGAGCAATTGAGGAAACAGGACTAACGAACTACGGTGATTTGACCCTTGTCATTTGCTCTCGGTCACACAAGAGTAAAAAATGACAGTAGAAGGTCCGCCACTCCTTCAATCGACAGAAATAGAGGGATCGAGACAAGCTCGATCCCTCTAAAACTTCAAAGCCGCAAGCGAAAGCAAGCGTGCTAGTTACTCGGCCTCGTGATGACGACGCGGGGCACGGCCGCCGTTGTCGCCGGGACGACGGGGACGATCACCGCGCTCGCGACGGGCGGGACGGTCGAAACCGCGGGCACCAGTGTCGCGGGCACCACGGCCCGGACGATCGCCGCGCTCGCGACGCTCGCCGCGACCCTCGCCCTCACCGCGGCCGGCACCAGCCGGGGCCTCGGGCTTCTCGAGGCGATCAAGGGAGATCTTGCCGCGGTCGTCGATCTCGATGACCTTGACCTTGACCTCGTCGCCAACATTCAGGACATCCTCGACCTTCTTAACGCGGCCCTGGGCAACGCGGGAGATGTGCAGCAGGCCGTCCTTACCGGGCAGCAGGTTCACAAACGCGCCGAACGGCTGGATGGAAACAACACGGCCGGTGTACTCCTCGCCCACCTCGGGGACCTTGACGATGAGCTCGATGCGCTCGATGGCAGCGACAACGGACTCGCCCACGCCACCGACGTACACGGTGCCGTCCTCGTGGATATCGATGGAGGCGCCGGTCTCGTCCTGGATGCCGCGGATGGTCTCGCCACCCTTGCCGATGACATCGCGGATGTTCTCGGTCGGGATGGTGATGCACTGGATCTTGGGCGCGGTAGCGCGGGTCTCCTCACGCGGGCCGGGCACGACCTCGAGCATCTTGTCGAGGATGTAGGCGCGACCCTCCTTGGCCTGCTCAAGGGCGGTGCGCAGGATGTCGAACGTCAGGCCGGTGGCCTTGTTGTCCATCTGCAGCGCGGTGATGCCCTTCTCGGTACCGGTGACCTTGAAGTCCATGTCGCCGAGGAAGTCCTCGAGACCCTGGATGTCGGACAGGACGACGGTCTTGCCCTCCTCCTGGATGAGGCCCATGGCGATACCGGACACGGGGCGCTTGATCGGCACGCCACCGTCCATGAGGGCAAGGCAGCTGCCGCAGGTGGAAGCCATCGAAGAGGAGCCGTTGGACTCCATGACCTCGGACACCACGCGGATGGCGTAGGGGAACTCGTTCTCATCGGGCAGGACTGGGATCAGGGCGCGCTCGGCAAGGTTGCCATGGCCGATCTCGCGGCGCTTGGGCGTGCCCATGCGGCCGGTCTCGCCGGTGCAGTAGGGCGGGAAGTTGTAGTGGTGCATGTAGCGCTTGCCATCGACGGGCTCAATGGTGTCGAGGCGCTGACCCTCGTTGAGCATGCCGAGCGAGAGCACGGAGAGCACCTGGGTCTGGCCGCGCTGGAACAGGCCGGAGCCATGAACCAGGGGCAGGTAGTCGCCCTTGACCATGATGGGGCGAATCTCGGCGGCGGAGCGGCCGTCGACGCGCTCACCGGTCTCGACAACCATGCGACGCATGGCGGTCTTCTCGAGCTTCTTGAGGTTCACCGGGATCTCGCGCTCCCAAACGAGCTGCTCCTCCTCGGTGAACTCGGCCTTAATGGCCTCCATGAGCTCGGCGACCTTGTCCTGACGGGACAGCTTGTCGGCGTCGCGCAGGGCGGCGGCCATCTCGTCGTAGTGGGCGAAGATGCGGTCGTGGACCTCCTCAACCGGCTGGTCGAGCGGGTACTCGCGCTTAACGATCGGGCCGTTGACGCGCTCCCACTCCTCGACGAACTCGAGCTGAGCGTCGCAGAAGGCGCCGATGGCCTCCTGGCCGAACTGCATGGCAGCGAGCATGTCCTCCTCGGAGACCTCCTCGGCGCCGGCCTCGACCATGGAGATGAAGTCGCGGGTACCCGCGAGCTCGAGGTCGAGATCGGAGTTCTCGCGCTCCTCATAGGTGGGGTTGACGATGAACTCGCCGGTCTCCTTGTCGCGGCCGATGCGCACGCAGGCCAGCGGACCCTCGAACGGCACGCCGCCGATGGTCATGGCGAGAGAGGCACCCATGACGCAGATCACGTCGACGGGGTTCTTCTGATCGGCCACGAGGGAGGTGGCGACGACCTGGACCTCGTTGCGGAAGCCGTCGGGGAAGGACGGGCGGATCGGACGGTCGATCATACGGGCGGTGAGGGTGGCCTTCTCGGAGGGACGGCCCTCACGCTTGAGGTAGCCGCCCGGGATGCGACCGGCAGCGTACATCTTCTCGTTGAAGTCGACGGTCAGCGGGAAGAAGTCGTAGTTCTTGCGCTCCTTGGAAACGACGACCGTGGTGAGCACGGTGGAGTCGCCCTGCTTGACGAGCGCGGCGCCGGTGGCCTGCTTGGCGAGCTCGCCGACCTCGAAGACGTAGGTCTTACCGAACAGGTCGAAGGTCTTGCTTACGAGTGTCATGAATACTCCTATCCCCACGCGCCCCTTGCGCGCGGGCTTCTCAGGATCGGCGGGACCCTCCCACCGATCGGTTGCGGGGCGGACACATGAGGCACCACTCCCCTTTTGGACGGCACATCGGCGCCGGCCTGGACCCCTATCGCCGGGATAGCGGCCCAACATGAAAAGGGGCGCCCAGCGGACGCCCCTGCATGCACAAATCCCTACTGGATGTTGTCGCGAATGCCGAGCTCCTTGATGAGCTCACGGTACTCATTGATGTCGTTCTTCTTGATGTAGGAGAGGAGACGACGACGCTTACCAACCAGCATGAGCAGACCACGACGGGTGTGGAAGTCCTTCTGGTGGGACTTCATGTGCTCGGTCAGCTCCTTGATGCGCTCGGACAGGATGGCGACCTGAACCTTGGAGTTGCCGGTGTCCTGGGCGTTCTTGCCGAACTTGGCGGTGAGCTCCGCCTTGCGCTCCTTGGAAATCGTCATGATTTCACCTTTCTTGTAGCGGCCGCAGGATGCGCTCCCCATGGCCTCGATTCGCCCTCAACTGGGAAGCCGCCGGTGGAGCGGATATCCAAGTGGAGGGTACCAACAGGTCGGTATGTTACCACAGACCAGCAGCACAACGCCGCAATCGCACAACTTGCCCACGTTATGCAGCGTGATTTACCCGCGAGACAGAAGTTAATGTATATGTTAATTCTCAAAAAGTAGCGTTGGACATAGTCCTATACTTGCGGTCTTATTCAAGGGGCATCAGGGAAGCGGAAATATACACTTTGAGATAAAGAAAGCTCGACCCATTGCAAGAGCCGCCAAAGAACTCTTAGCGCAAATCATGCAAGCAGAATCAGTTCACGATGGCGATTAATTTGAAGTGGAGGCAACATGAGCACAATCGATTTGTCACAATTTGTGGAAGAAAACGAAACGGCCGAAACGCGAGCATATAAGCACGCGCTCGACATCAGCTATCAAATTGTTGAAGAGATGGAACGCCAAGGGCTCAATCAGAAAATGCTCGCTGGAAAAATGGGCATATCCCCCGCCCGGCTTTCGACGATGCTTAACACTCAGCCGAACATGACCTTAAAATCAATTGCTCAATTTGAACTGGCGCTTGGCATCTGCTTTGAATTCACCTCGTGCGACCAGAGCACCGACAATCAGACGGTAGAAGGAGTGCTGTCGCATCCGACGGCTATGGGAAATCCATACCATAATTATCTAGATAACGAATCCCAGTGTCACGTTGACTGCAGCTCTCCTGCATCCAACAAAATATTGACACTCCAAATTGCTGCCTGATTGGAGCATCATGGCGCTGACTCTTTCGCCTATACAATTTAAAGACTCTAAGCTTCTATACATCGCTTTTGATGACACGCGCCAAGAGGGGTCGTCGGCGCTATATTCCAACGAGGACGGCCCTGACTACGGGGAAAAGCATTTCACCCTTAGCGTTGATCGAAACCTTGAATACTCTGAATCTGACGGAACGCTTAGCTGCATGGGATCTCTCCGCTTCAAAATGGACATACGACTCCCCGGGGATGAAAACTCCCCCATCGTCGCATCCGCTGAAGGCGCAATGGGGGCCGTTGCGACTTGCCCCCTCGGACTGAGCGACCGCGCTTCGACCGAAGCCACATTGGCCGCCAACACGCTTTCTTACATATGGGCAAAGCTGCGCACCATAGTTGAGCAGCTGTCCTCGCAATCAAACATCGGAACGCTTTCTCTGCCAGCTATTGACCCAATGCAACTGGTCGGAGAATAGGACTTGAACGCATGATGCGGAGGGAGTATCCCTCCGCATCTTATTGCAAAACTGGCTGTCGATCACGACCGCTTATCAACAGCAATGAATGCTTGAGATTACGGGCTAGGCATCGTAACGCTCAAGTAGCGAATCAAGAAAAATTCCACCGTCGACATATGCCTCAGAATTAAGTTCAGCCTCAGAACAATCCAAGCGATTCATGAGGCGCTTATGGGGATCCTCGCTTTCGATGCCAGGGCGGAAATCAAACGCAAGCCCCTGCATCACATCGCAGATGGCGTCCCAGCGGTACTGGGTAAGCTCAGACTCGAAATGCGGGCTCAGGCCGAAGGGCTCGCGCAGGAGCGCCTGCAGGTATCCCCTATCCCCCAGGGCCTTGCAGGACGCGGGCAACTCGAGCTCGAAGGCGAGGCAGACGGCGCCCACAAGGCCGTCGAGCGACCCGGGGCGCTCATCGCGCGAGAGGCGCCGGCGCTCGCCGAACGCCTCGAACGCCACATCCGAGATCCCCCCCACGCGAGAACTCGCCGGGATCGATACCCAGCACCGCCTCGCAGCTCGATTGGTTGAACACACGTAGAATATCCACCTTGTCGGCGTCCCGCGTGATGGTGCAGAAAAGGCGCTCGCGAGCGCTCAATCCCGGCGGGAGTCTGAAGTCGCTGTGCAGGGCAACGGCGCTCTCGATGATGTGCACCCATTCCGGATCGTTGGTGAAGCTTCCCATCTCGTCTTTGAGTACCTGGATCCCGAGCGCTGCATGGCTGCATGAGTCCGCGTCGCTGAAAGTCCCCCATTGGCACAACTGTTCGAATCGCCCGATGTCGTGCAGCAGGCCGCACAGCCACGCGAGGTCGACGTCGGCCGAGGGCAGGCCCTCCCCTCGCGCGATCTCGTCGCACAACCCGGCAGCCTCATAGGTGTGTTCGACCTTGAGCGCGATCCGCTCATCCGAGGCGTCGTAACGAGCGACATATGAATTGAATGCATCTAAACACGATTCACGCATAACATCCCCCGAAAAAAAGAAATAGCCGCCGGTGCCTTCAGCCACGATAACAAGCAAAGATAAGCAACCTTAAATGTCGAAATAAAAGACCCGCAACTCGCATATTGGAGACCTGCTAAAGCAATGATACTCACTCGAAGTCCGGAGGGCCGCAGCCGAAGACTATAGGCCCCAAACGCAAACGACCCGAATCAACCTAACAGTCGATTCGGGCCGAAGGCCATTACTCACGTAAGGGCCAACTGAAAATAGAAATCTACGGGTCGAGCGCTCCAGACAGCCGCGCTCGTCAACGACACCCAGCACACGCCCGCAAAGCGACTGCGAATGGCAGGGAGCTCCGTGACAATCGGACTCAACAGACGGCGACCCACGATGTGAAAGCTGGAGGATGTGCCTCGGGGCTCGGGTGGCAGCGAGGGACCCGGCCATGGAGAGCTGTTGTGGGCTTTCGTGGCATAGCGAACGATACATCAAAGAACGCGCGGGTTCCACGCCGAAGCAGCCCGTTATTGCAATAACGGGCCGCTATTCATGGCCACAATCTGCCTCACCAGCAGATCAACATCAGTAAAAGCATCATCGTTGTCGCATCCGCTCTCGCGGATGCGCTCTGCATGCTTGAGAGCAACGGGGAGTCGCTCCATAAGCTCGCTCGCCTGTTGATCCGTTAGCCCCTTATGCTGAGGGCTATATCCAGGCAAATACTTTGACAGCTCAGCGGCCAACCGTTTCGCGTTCACCTTGGGCGGCGAAGGAACATAATGAAGAAGCAACCAGCGCTCAAAACTCGCCGAACTAAGCGCCCATAAAGTTTTGGAGCTCCCTCTTGAAGGAATTTCGTCGGGCCTGGCAGCGCAATCCTTCCATCCATGTTCCCACTCGGTGTCCGCAACGCACCACTTATAATCGATGGACGAGCAGACGCCTTGATACCGCTTGTTGCCGGACAATTCCTTTAGAAACCTGCCGACCTCAGAAGCGGGTCCGTTCCCAACATTGTGGATCATGAGCCGTTGACCTGGAATGCGATACTTTCTCCGCAGCGCGGAAATATAATCCTCCTCCGTCTTGCCCTCAACCGCAACAAACAAGACGTCGCCCGCGCTCTTCTTCGGCTTTCCACGCTTTAGATTTTTAGCCACGGACATCACGCCCCCACCAAGCTTGAATATATGCCGTCAACATAGGGGACCGCGCCATATCTACCCAGTTCGTAGCCCACGCTCTTGCGTTCGCTCTTTCTTACCGAGTAATCAGATAAAGACTCGACCGTCGTGGCGCCGTTACCCCACTTGGTAGTGAGCCAGACCTGATCTCTCCTCAGCTCGTCCATCAGCTGAGGAGTATGCGCTGTGAAGAGCAGCTGAGCGTGCTTTTTATTAATCCATTCATCGGCGAACATACGAATAATCTCGCGAACAAGCGCAGGATGAAGAGATCTATCAATCTCATCGACGCACAGCACGGCACCGTCACGCAAAGCGATAAGCGCATCTGCCGCAACACCCAGAAAAGCAAGCGTGCCAACCGACTCGCCGCTGCTCTCAAAATCCACGGAGCCGTCTTCGGCAGCATGCGTGAAAATCGCTGTCTTGAACGGCATGTCCTTAAGGCGTTCCAGAGCTTCCTGACTGAGCATCTGCTCAATCCCGCTCATCCTCTCCAAAAATGGCTCGCTCTTGGACTTTATACCAACAATTCCAAGGTCGGCATGAGAGATAATCTTAATCAGGTCGGACCGGATGTCGTCGCCCTCCGCTCCATCGAGAATGGGTCCAAACGAAGAAGCGTCCTTCTCGTCCGGCTCAGAAAATCTCAACTGCTTCGCTATCCAATTGTACGGAGCCATCAAAGGCTCGAAACCCTCCTGTGCCGCACGAGACAGGACGAGGGACGTGGGTTTGTTCTCCAAAAACTGCTGGATCTTCTTGAGAGCCGACATCTTGGACGTTAGCTTGAGCTGCATGCTACCACTGTCATCCATATAGCGATGAAACATTAGTTGAGAACGGCCTGTTTCGTATTTCTCCAATTTCTCATTCATTACCCGATCGGAGCGATGGGACACCTCATAATCGTACCGGACATCGTCAACGGTAAAAATGATCTTGAATGCTGAGGGGGCCGAACGATGGGCGGAATCAAGCTTGAACGGATTAAAGGGGAGCATCATATCCGGCATAAGGCCCGCAGAAAACCGCACGAGCCACTGCAGATGATTAAGGGCATCGACAACAGTGGTTTTACCAGATGCGTTCGCGCCAAAGAACGAGGCCGCCTTGAGTATCGACTCTGATTTCAATCCCGGCGCGCCGCACGCAACCGTCCACTCGTCCGCTTCTTTAAAATACCTGCTCGCTACAAACGAAACAGTCTGCTCATCCCTAATGGAGCCGTAGTTCTCCACGCTAAACTCTACAAGCATGGCTCCACCCTCCTTGCAAGACTTCAGTCATGTCAAACACGGTTATTTGAACTTTTTATTCAAATAACCGTGTTTAATACTAACAGAATAACTGGGCTTTACGACATTCATTCCATGTGATGTTGTTAGGTAACATGCAATTCATCGCGTGCTTTGACACCAAGATAGCGTCACAGTGGAAGGGAGGGCACGGCCTGTCCCAATGTGGATTCAAGTTGTCGAGACGAGAAGCATATTGAAGGCAGGCTTTGCCCGAACCCATCATGACATCGAAAGAGGAAAGCCTCGGTTCCAATCTGCGTTAGCTGGTCAAGATGAGACAGTCGATAACACGCCGAACTGCCCACTCGAAACAACTGCAGGCGAACCAGTCGACGGGCGAGGAATCGTCTTATGTCCCATCAATACACTGCAGCCTATCTTCCGGACGCCGAACGCGAGAAGAGAAGAGACCAGCAGTCGCGGCTTGATTTGTCAGACACGCTTCCGCAACAAATCACCTATTCAAGCCAAACTCTTCCAATCCGACGAAACCAGACGAGGTCCGCAACGTCTCTTTAAAGCCATCTGAAGTAAGGCGTCCCTCTAGATAGGCCTCATAGCAACGAAGCAATACTTCGGTTGAAAGAACAGCGATATCGTTTCTCGATGCGATAGTCAGCTGGCTCTCCGGGAAGCTATCGCGTTCTTCGGGCTTCATCTCAATTTGAGATGCAAATATAAGAATTCCTTTTACCGCGCTTGCGTCTCCGATGGAATCCTTAGCGTCCATCTCAATCTGAACATGGTCATACGCTCTTGAAACGTGCTGTCTCTTTAATCCCCCAACGCTTCCCTTGACTTCAATCAGGAAAGTCGTATCTCCGAAACAGAATCTAAAATCCTCTTCTTTAGTGTCAATAAACGTGTCGTCAACTTCAGAAATCTTCGCGATGATATGACGCACTCTGTCCTCAAGTTCAAAGTCTTTATAGCAAAGAATGGCCTTAATATTCTGGTAGTCGGAGAGAACCTCTTCGATTCTCGCCTTTTCCCCACTTAACCGAATCAGCTCCCCGTCGATGCTCTCCTTCTTAGACCTCTGTTCCTCCTCATCATAAAAATCAATCTCATCCAGCCAGGCCGGAAGGCTCTTCGCGTGATTCAAAGGCGGAAAAATGGCTTCAACCAACGCCAGCAAATCATCGATACAGCTTATTTGCAAGGTCGTCGCCGCAAGAGTTTCTGAAATCATCACCGCCGTAGTTGTGGAAGCATCCGATCGCAACAACTGTTTAAGAGAATTTAAGGACGTCTTGATGAACGAAAATGCCGAGGGTAACTCCCTGTCAGGCAGCTTCGTCTTCGAGGCGCCAAAACAAACGGGAAGAGAGGAAGAAAACAGATCTCCAATCGGAGACTTTGCAAAATCTGTAATGAAATCCTTTAACGGAATAAGGGTACGGTATCTTTGAGTATGAAAGCCCGGGTCATAGCCATAGTCATACAGGAATGAATAATTACAGGGAAGGAGAATCAGGCATTTTGATTGAGCTGATAAATCCATCATCTGACGAAGCGAAATTATATTTGCGCGATCATTCAACCAGGAACGATTGTTATCCCTGTTCTTCCACAGCTCCTTATCTTGCAAGCTGATAATGGTCAGCTCAAACGCATCGAATGCGGCAGCATTTTTAAACTCATTGACGATTAAGTCATCAACCGCCTCGATGGGGCAAGAGGGCTTATTTGAAACCAGCAGTTGAATTTTCACTTTAGTTCCCCCACATAAGTAGTCAGCAGGAAATATACGCCCAGAGATTGCAAGCGTCTTCCAGTCAATCTTACACCGCATAACCTTTCACAATGCACCGTGAATCAGAAGCGCGATTTCACGCCTTTGAGGCTTCCGCTTTAACAGCTCTCGCGTGAGACGCACGGTCCAGCCTCATAGCAAATGGGGGGGGCTCGCAATGGAACAAAACTCCAATTCAATACAAGCTCGACATAGCTTTCTACCGCCCCTGGACGGCGCGCCCGGCCTCAGTGACTTCCTTTGCCGGGAGTCACCGGGCCCATTGTCGCGATACCAGACTATAATCTCTATGAGGCCCGCGGCGAAATCGGTGTAAGCCAGCTCCCAGCCGAGCTCGGTCCTGAGGTTGATCGTGTCGATCGCGTAACTGCGGTCGTGGCCGGGGCGATAGCGCTCCCAGTCAAAGTCGTCCTCTGGGCGGCCAAAGCACTTCAGGATCTCGCGGAGCACGGTGATGCCGACCAGCTCGCCGTCGACGCCGATCAGGTGGACCCCCATCCGAACCTTGGTGGGGATGCTTAGAACAACTTATGTGCACGCCAACTTGGACGCAAAGGCGCTAGCGCACTGCGCAGCAACAAAGCCGGAGCCGGTGAAACCACAGCCGTCGGCAACGCCAATGCGGACAAACCCGAAATACCAGCCATTCGAGCTAGCAGCCGAAACCATGCAATATGCCTTCAACTGCCGAATTCGACCTCAGGTCCTCAATCTTTGCACCCGCGATATACTCCATTGCCGCTTGAAACCATGAATTGGCCTGATGACCGTACTCAATCCCATCAGCAACAAACATCGACTCAAGTTCCCCCGTTTTCAGTATGACCAAGCCTCTCTCCCCGAGGAAACGAATCATATCTTTGACTCTAATCATGAGAGCTGCGTCCACGCCGGCTTCAACATCGTTTTTATAACAATCGGACACGGCAGCCGGTAGCTTGCCAGAACCAGCCGGCGGCGCACCTACAAGGTTCCTATACTCTGCCTCAAGATCCTGCCTAAGTTGTAAGAAGCTCTGCTTAAGCTTGGCATCAGATTTATCAAGAAAGCATGTCATCACGTTATTAAAAAGGTCTTTGTTGTTTAAAAGGTCAAAATCAGAAATTACTCGGCACTTGATCCCCGCATTCGAATAGAACTTCTTAAATATAGGAAATGCATCTTTTCCGTTCGTCGGGATAAACAAGCCATCATAAGCTTCGTCGGCTTTCATAATGATTCTTGAATACACCGATTCGTCCCAAGGACCCTCCACAAGATTCACCTCAGAGGAAAACAGGCCATCTAGATACTTTGGCGAATAGTTCTTACGGTTTATAAGCTCCTGCAACTCTTCTGTCCCGATCACTTTTGCGGTTGTCCCCCCTGGCGTCCGCTCAAGTCTAATAATCTGTACGTCCCCGCAATCCCCTAAAAGCAACCCCTGAAGCAAGTATGAGCTATGGGTGGAAATGAAGGCGCTCTCCAATTGCTCATTATTAGATAGGTGGTTCATGAGCAGTTCACCCATGCGTCGAGCATAGGGAGGATGGAGAAAGGCCTCGGGCTCATCGAGCAGGAATATCGGTTTATTACGCCCGATCACACTCAACAAGACCGATACGAAACTCCTGAATCCATCCCCCTCATCACTCAAGCGCGAAGCCTTCTCTAAAATCTCGAGTTTCTTTGGAGTGTCAGACGTAGCTCGATACTCTCCGAAAGAATCGCTTACGACGGGAACAACTAGCTGCCTACTCGAGACGGCATCAAGAACGACATCCCTTTCGAACAGACTATAAATATCGGCTGAAATGGCTACACAATCCGGATCGTAATCAAGAACCGATGAAAGGATGTTGTAGTCATTGTCTCGATGACCAAAAGCCCGCTCCCCAACAGAGAGCAAGAGTCTATCCTCCGTGCCGACATAATCAACCATGCAAGGACCAAAAAACTCCAACGACTCATATCTTGCCTCACGCTCACCACCATGAGCTTCGTGATCACTCAAAACTGAATCGAGACCATCAATCCAGGAGGAAGCAGAGTAAAAATTCGCTTGACTTGAATAGGACGAATAGCTCCCATCGGGAGACAGTCGTTTACCGATATTGCAGTAATCACGAACACGCCAGCCACCTTCATGCCTGACAACCCGACTCCCCAGTGAATACGATGAGATCAAATCATCCGAACTGGCAGGCATATTCAGATCAATATGGTCGAATACAACGCTATCGATTTGGCCAGAACCGCTGAAATGACGCTCTGGGTGCCCAAGTATTTCAGACCTGATCTCTTTCAGCGCGCGACTCTTGCCTGAATTGTTCGGACCAATAATGACGTTGATTTTCTTAGGAACGATTGGCTGATCCGAACACTTGAAAGAAAGGCTATTGATCTTGAACTGATAGTCCGCCATATGCCACTCCCGCATCATCCTCTTAATTGATTTGCATATCTTTATTCTAAGGACCATTGAGGACAAATGGGCCATAGCGGCTCAGACTCGATACCAATTAAGTGCTTCAACACGTCCCCATAAGAAAAAAGCGAGCCGCATCAGCGGGCTCGCATTCAAAGGGAGGATGCAATAACTGAGCCTATCGCTCCAAGCCACCGCGCTCGTCGACGGCCACCCAGAACTCGCCGGCGAAGCGGGGGTCGCTCGCGGCCATGAGGGCGTTGGTGGCGATCCAGCCGGAGGGGGTGCCGGTGTCGTAGCCGGACAGCGGGTCGATCACGACGGCGTACATGGCCTCGCGGTCCAGGCTGCGCGCCATGGCGTCGGTCAGCTGGATCTCGTTGCCCTTGCCGGGCTGCTGGCTGGCGAGGAGCTCCATCACGAGCGGGCTCAGCAGGTAGCGGCCCACGATGTAGAGGTTGGAGGGGGCCGCCTCGGGGCTCGGCTTCGCTACTACCCCTGGGCGGCGTACCTCGCCTCGGTGGCCTCCTTGGCCGGGCGCCACCAGGCCTCGTTGTCGCGGTACCACGCGATGGTCTCCGCGAGGCCGGCGGCGAAGTCGGTGCGCGAGGGCTCCCAGCCGAGCTCGCGGCGGAGCTTGGTGGCGTCGATCGCGTAGCGGCGGTCGTGGCCGGGGCGGTCGCGCACCCAGTCGCAGTCGTCCCCGTCGCGGCCGAAGGCCTTGAGGATCTCGCGCAGGACGGTGATGTTGTCCAGCTCGCCGTCGGCGCCGATCAGGTAGGTCTCGCCGATGCGGCCGCGGGGGAGGATGCACCACACGGCGGAGCTGTGGTCCTCGGTGTGGATCCAGTCGCGGACGTTCCTGCCGTCGCCGTAGAGCTTGGGGCGCACGCCGTCGATGAGGTTCGTGACCTGGCGCGGGATGAACTTCTCCACGTGCTGGTAGGGGCCGTAGTTGTTGGAGCAGTTGGAGATGGTGGCTCACAGGCCGAAGGTGCGGGCCCATGCGCGCACCAGCAGGTCCGAGGACGCCTTGGTGGAGCTGTACGGGGAGCTCGGGCGGTAGGGAGTCCCCTCGGTGAAGCGGGCCGGGTCGTCCAGCGCCAGGTCGCCGTAGACCTCGTCGGTGGAGACGTGGTGGTAGCGCACGCCGTGCTTCCTGCAGGCCTCGATCAGCGCGTAGCTGCCCTCGACGTTGGTCTTGAGGAACGGGCCCGGGTCGGCGATGGAGTTGTCGTTGTGGGACTCGGCGGCGTAGTGGACCACGGCGTCGGTCTCCGACACGAGGCGGTCGACCAGCGCGGCGTCGCAGATGTCGCCCACGACGAGCTCGACGCGGTCGGCGGGGAGCCCGGCGATGTTCTCGGGGTTGCCGGCGTAGGTCAGCTTGTCGAGCACGGTGACGGGGACGCCCGGGTGCTCGCGCACGACGTGGTGGACGAAGTTGGAGCCGATGAAGCCGCAGCCGCCGGTGACGACGATGCGCTTGGGCTCGAAGTTGCCAAAAGCCATCCAATCCCCCTTACAGTCGGCAACACCGCCACAAACCATAGGCCGTCATCATGCAACGAGTTCCTTAACTACCAACCTGCCCTCAAGCATAAATCGCGTCATGAGGCTTCGACCATGGTCGATATTATCCAAAGTCCGGCCATAAGCGAACAGCAAACGCGATACGGCCAGGCATGCCTCTTCCCGTATTTCCCCCTTCCCTTCTTCTGTTCGTAAATCCGATAATAAACAATAAGACGAGTATCGCTGCCATACAGGTCGAGCGTGTCGAATATCGACTGGAAATATGAATAGTCGGCCGCAGCGAGAGAATGGCCGAAAATCGTGATGATTCCCGTCCCAGTGTTCTCGTCATACGGGTCAAACGCCAAGCAAGTCTACGTGCATCCGGCAATCGATGTCGCGCCATCTCGACCTACTTTCTCGATAGGGATCGTACAGGATTATGTCCCAAATGGTTGACTCATTCCCCAAAGACGGGGGTGCGCCCCAAACTCTGGAGACGCTAGGCCGCTAAGCCAAGCGATTTCCTGTACTGCATCGGACTCATCCAGCCCAATGACTCCTTGATGCGCTCGTCGCGATGGTATCTCATGTATTGCTCCAGCTGGCCGATGAAGTCCCCCGTCGTCACCCCCTCCCAGTCGCGGTCGTAGAAGAACTCGTTATTCAGCCTTCCGAAGAATCCCTCGCAAGCGGAGTTGTCGGGCGAGCACCCCTTCCTGGACATCGACCGGACGATGCCGCGCTCTGCGCAGATGCCGATCCATCCGGGCCATCGGTAGTGGCAGCCTCAGTCGCTGTGGCATACGGGATGCTCCCCGTCCGCCAGCTGCCCGCAGGCCTCTTCCAGCATGGAGTTCGCCAGCTCCGCGTTCGGGCTCTCCCCGATGCTCCACGCGACGGGCATCCCGTCGAAGCAGTCGATCACGGGACTCAGGTACACCTTGCCGGCGGGGATGGAGAACCGCGTGACGTCGGTGAGCCACTTCTCGTTCGGGGCCTCGGCGCGGAAGTCGCGCGCGACGAGGTTGTCGGGGGCCGCGCTTATCCCTCCCGCATAATAGCTGTAGGAGCGCCTCTTCTTCGCGTAGCTCACGCGGCGGCCCTCTTCGGCCATGAGGCGCCGCACGGTCTTGCCCGACACGACTATCGGGTCCTCCCGCTCGCGCAGGCGCTGCCGGATGTAGCGGTAGCCCCTCTTGCCCCTGGCCAGCGCGAACTCCTCCCTGATGGCGGCACGCGCGCGCCCGTGGCGATCGGGCCGCCCCGGCTTCGCCTTGCAGTAGTAGTAGCTCGACGACGAGAGCCCGACCTCCGGCAAGGCCTCCGTCACGGCGAAGCTGGCGGGCAGGGCATAGACGATCGCGGCCTTCTCGTCATTGCTCAGATCGTCGATGCCCTCTGCTTTTAAAACCTTCACCGTGCCCTCGAGCACAGCGGCCTTGAGCTCCAGCTTGTGGATGTACTCCTCGAGCTCCTCGTCGGTCATGCGGGCCCTCCCGTCGGGGCTCAGGTGCTTGGTCTCGCCGGGATCGATCTCCGGGATGTCCATGTGGCCGCCTTCGACGTACCAGCTCTTCCAATTGGATATCGTGGGCGCGGAGACGCCCACCATCACGGCAACCTCGTCCAGCCCGAACCCATGGCCGCCATAGGCAAGCCCCAACGCGAGCCTCACCGTATCCTGGGGGTATTTTACAGGGTGCGGCCTGCTGGCCCTGAGGATGCCGTCGCGGAGGCGCCTCCATCTGGCAGCGCTCTCGCAGCCGACGCCGAAGCGTCGCTCGGCCTCGCGGACGGAATGGCCCGAATCCAGATATTCGAGCACCTCGTTGACAAGCTCTTGCGGATACGGCATATCTTCCTCCTAGAGAACTATATCTCCAGGTTCAGGGGCGCACCCCCGAAAGCGACCGATCCTCCTTATTAGAGCGATGGCAGGTCGAAGCCATCATAGAAATACCATGTCGAGCTGAATCGAAAGAAAACGTAGCCCGTTGAAATTCCAAGTTATTCCGAGAGTTCAGTAGGGGCGCTTACACGCCTTGCAATGATCTGGCGATGCGTCAACAATGTCCCCGAATCCAACCGTGCTCCCCGCTCAGACGCGAAGACGTGCTCAGCCTTAATCCATCCGGTGAATGCCATCAAGCAATTGATCTCGTTACAAGCCAACCCGAGTCAAGAAGCTCGTCAACTCGTAGTGCATCTGGAGCGAAAAGCCCATCGTAGAACTAGGGGCAACTCCAATTGAAAGGCTCGTAGACAAAGCCCGCAATCAACTTAGAGACCGGGCTCTCGTTCCATCACCATTAAGGAACCCAACGTAATCAAAAGCGTCGAGATACCTTCGCCCGCTCAGTTTTGAGGTGTAATCCGAGAGCACCCCAACCTCGCCAGCCTCAATCGGGAATGAAGGATCATAAAATGCGGAGGAAATCTCTGGCATTGGCTTCGATACAAAAACAACCTTATTTTGATAGGGCAGATTGTCAAAAGCGATAAGGTCGTCATACGTACACCCATCTCGCTCCGTCATGACGAAAAAGGCATTATCGAGGTCTACCCTTTTCAACCGCATGTTCCACTTTGCCACAGCCTCATCAAAACTCTGGTAGTGCACGAAGTCAACTCTGATGTCATCGAGGATACCCACGGGATAGTCGGCACCCCCCCCCTGCAACAAAATGAGCTTCATACAGGTAGTGGTGAAGGTTGCCAAGCAGCCTTACGAATTCCCCGGGCCGTATAAACAGATTGACGGTAGGACTCCTGAACTGCAAGCCCAAATCATGAGTCATCACCCCACCATTGCAGTTGCTCGCAAAGACTGTAGGAGTGAAATTGGTTAGCCGAGCCTTCTCTCTCTTGCTTAGACCCTTCCTCATGAGTCGCCTGAATCCGGAATTCATTGCTTGGCCCCCTTCCCTTCATTTCGGCAGCGATATCATGCGCGTCAATTAACCGCTATCTACCTAATAATGCCAACAGCCGATGTTTCTTTGTGCGCAACCAAAATCGCTTCCATGTCCAAGTCCTATGAACTGCAGAGTCAAACCCGACCCTACCGTATGCCTTAAGAAACCGCTGTCTATCCCTAGTTCGTCTCGACGGCTCATGGAGATTGGTTTGCTCTTCATTGTCGGCTTCACTGAAGTTTCGCTCCTCTAGATATACGCTCGCTGGGAGCTTCGCAATAGCATCGGCACCGGCCTTCGTGTTGCAAAGGACGACAGACACCTTACCTGGCGGCACCGCTTCAAGAGTTGACTTATCCAATCCCCAAAAGTCCCCAAGTGTAATGTCTCCAGCACGGCGATTGCGCGCATAAGGACACTCGTAGCAGGCATCGCGATGAATGATGCCTGCTACGAAGACGGAAAAGAACCCGTCTTCGAAGCAGGGCTTGTCGAAGACAAGCTCGCCATCGCGATAAGCGCACATATGGAAATCATTTGTCCCACGAAACGAAAATGCGTCCCAACGACCTTTGACCTGACTGTCCAAATGCTCACGAAGAAGTGCGGCGGGTGGAGTCCCATGACAGATCAGGTCGACGCATAGCAGCCCGTCACTGGAATCCCCCACAATGGACCGCAGGGCGGCAACTTGACATGGAGTGGAGATAAAAAGTACCTTTCTACCCCTTGCGAGGAAATTTTTGACGCTCCTATAAGCACCGGCAGGACTACTGTAGACATATTTCGATCCACGCAAACCCTCCAATCCGCTTTCCTCCTCAACCGCGATGCAGCGAGCTTCTCCATCAACGGACGCCGATCCAAAGACGACTCCGCCATCGATTATCGTTCTCCTGGCAAGGGCGGTAGCAAGCCCACCAGATGAAGAAAGCCTGACATCGCTCGGATCA
The DNA here is from genome assembly GCF_902364775.2 of Collinsella intestinalis. Lineage (GTDB taxonomy): Bacteria > Actinomycetota > Coriobacteriia > Coriobacteriales > Coriobacteriaceae > Collinsella. The sequence continues at coordinate 956,960 of NZ_CABJEU020000001.1, forward strand.
TTACTCCAAGCCGCGTACGTTTTGAAAGGCATCCTAAGTTCGACAGGCGCGCATGCAGGGCAGACAGTATGACAGAGACCGCAATCCTTGCATTTCACAGCATCGACGATAGGGGCTGGGTCACCGCAAGGACCAGTCTCCACCATCTTAAGCGCCTGGAACGGACAAGCGTCAATGCAAGCGCCACATCCCGTGCATGTCAATCTGCCGCATACATAATTATCCTGCATTGATCCTCCTTAAACCAAACTTGCGTCGTAGAAGGGCAGAGATGACCAACCTCTCATCTTTGCCAAACAAGGCATACATCTCAAATGTGTAACCAAGAATAGCGGCGAGAAGCGCGATACCAACGAGTGAGGCCCAAGTGGTGCAGATACCGATTTGGTCGACAAACGCGTACACAAGCCAAAGAACCACAAGAACGACAATCTCACGAATTAGAGGTTTAAAGAAAGTCCTCTTACGTACGCCTATAACAACAGCGCAATAAATCGGCTGCACGAGTGAGTGGCGCACAAACATAAGAATCGAGCTCACCCCCGCGATGACAACCAACCTATCATGAGAAGTGAACAGTATGAGGGGAAACTCGATGACAAGTGTCAGCAAGCTAAAACCGAAAGCGATTAATACGGACCCTTTGACTTTGGTTGTTAACGTGTTTGCATAATAGAGAGGCTCGACGAGCGCACTGGCAATGAGCGTTACAACGGTAAGTACTGACAGGAGCTGAATCTCCGACAGTTCAGCAACAGTCCTACCAGGAAGCCAGAGGGAATAAAATGACGGTCCGAAGCCAATAAAGCCAGCGAGCGGCACAATAAGAAACGATGCAGTAAACCTCATTGCAAAATCGAATCGATTCACCAACTCGACCTTGTTGCCCTGCGCATACGCCTCAGCCATCTTTGGATAGAACAGATTGGCGATGCTGCCCGACAGGCTCGTCAAAGCCTGGGGCACCGTTTTCGCAACGGACAGTAGCCCCATTGCAGCACCGCCCGCAAAAATATTGGCGATCAGCAAGTCAAGACCAGTCTGAATGAGATTGTTAATGTTCTGGAGACTATTCCATACTCCAACCCTAAGGAGCTCCAAAACTTTTTGAAGGTTGAACCTCGAGGGCGACAGCCTGAGCTCGGGAAGCAACCTGCGTGTCAGGATTATCTGAACAACACCAGTGGCAATCGTCGCGGCAAGCCCGGCAACGCTGAAGTACCACATATGGGGCGAGGCGACCCAAAAGAGGACAGCTAGAAAGATGACACGCAGGACAGATCCAAGGAGCTGCCCGATAGAATTCAAGAACAGTTCGTTCTTTATAAAAGCCGCCACGCCGAACACAACTGTAAGCAGACTTACTCCTGCGTTCAGAAACCCAAGGAGAACAGTGATGCGCAAGTCGCAAACGAACTCAGGAGCCACGCTGACAAGTCTGTCAATATTCGCCGCAAGTAATACAGATCCAACAAGAACCGCAGCCGCCATGATACAGTTCGAGAAAAAGACTGACGAAAAATACTCCTCGGCATCATCGGTTTTCCCCTCGTGATAGGAAACCGTAATGAATCGACTCGCCATAGCGTTAAGGGCAGCAGTGACAATTGCCACATAGCTGACGAAGTTGTTGACCAGCCCCACGAAGCCATAAGCCTCGTCACCGAGCTTCTGAAGCACGATCGGCGTGAGTACGAAACTGATGATGAATTGCGATCCTAGAACCGAAAATTGCGCGACAAAATTTAACACAAATTTCTTTTTGTCCCCTATTGCCCTTGGCGACATGCCTAGCGAACCTTTCTGCAAACGGAAATGTTGTCCCTTAAATAGGAAAGTGAGCTTTCACGTGCCGCCGCTCTAATCGCATCGGTCTTATCAAAATCAAGATCGCACCCGAGAATGCATGAAATATCCTCATGAGCCGCTGCAAGCCTGTCATTAAGGGACAACCTGTCGAGAAGATCCGTGAGCTTGTTCGAATTTTGTCCACGCTTGATAACGGCGAAAGGCGTATGGGTAATAACCGAGAAGATGGCTCCATGAAACGTATCAGTAACAACGAAGTCGGCTTCTTTGAAGTAACTCAGTATTTCATCTGGTCCACAATCGATGTTCCTATCGCAAAAGTCTTGATGCCCGTAAACGGCAAAAAGCTCAACGCCCCTTTTTCTCGCCACCTCTCGAATTGCTTCGCCCTCGACCTTAGTAAAACGATTCCCATATCCATAAACGAGCGCATAAGGACTAGAAGCAGAAACGGACCTCCAGCCCATTTCTTCTACACCCGAGACAAGAACAGGATCAAGATGAATCTGGATGTCGGAAATCCCCAACGCTTCAAGTGTTACTCGTGAATTCTCGTCCCTTACGGATATAGCGTCGAAGCAGTCAAAGCACTCCCTGACATCAGCGGACACACCGAATTTTGCCAAATCCGAAAGAGTCGTGTGCCCAAACGAACCGGCATAGCTAATCACGGATCCGCAATTATTGCCCTCGCCAAGGAGCTGTCGGCAAAATCCAACGTTCGGCCCCGCCTGCGTACAATTAAAAACTTCATCGCTGCCGATGACCAAGGTGTCAACGTAGTCGCCGATGTTTCTCTTACAAGGGTTCACACCCAAAAGCTCCAGGCAACGTTCGTATTCGATGTCCATCGGAGTCGGATTATAAATACCCATGGCAACGAGAACGGACCTCCCCGTCTTGGTAAACCTCACATTCGCCTTGACCCTGCCAAGCAAATCCTTAATCTGCTCACTTCTACTTCTTAGCCCAGGGACACACGGTGCCGGCCTGTAATCGACAAACTTGACATCGTGGCCCAAAGACTCGATCATCGTCTTCAATCCATATGCCTGCATGAAAGAGCCGTGATTCACGATCCTTTGCATCGACATAATTCCGACGCACATTATTACCTCCCAACAAGCGGCCTTTTTCCGCAATCAGTGCCCTGCTTTTCCTGTTCAAAACGCTCTTCAGTAGCCCTTCGATCCGATGAAACGAGAATGGCCATTAGCGCAATGAAGAAGAAGTAGTTGTAGGTGATTTCCACAACGGAGCCAGCAATCATCGCGTACAGCAGAATGAACATACCCCAACTCCACTGTCGTTTACTTCTTTTCGAGCATGTCCAAACCATATAGAGTATGGCCATAAGTCCGACGACACCGTAATTCACGAGCGTCTCCATGATTGAATTTTGAGCGTTACCGTAGCCAACATGCATCGCGACTGCAGCGTTTCCGTAACCATAGCCGAATACGGGTGAACCACTAATCACGGTTTGAAGACCGCTATATATCAAATCTCTGCCCGTTAGCGTCAGATTCTCTCCAAGGATGTCGACAACGAAGTGCTTTACAAGTGGAGTCTGCAGAAGAGACGACAGAAATACAAGAATTACGCCTGTCATTATCATGGCAGCGATAATAACTGTAGGTTTTTCGAGCAGACGTTGAGCTTCACGAGGAAGAAAAACGAGGACTACCACAAGCGCAGACATGGCAACGGCTGTTGAACAATACACGGCACGGGCAACGACGAGCGCCAGCAGCCCCAAACCGGCGGCAACAGCGGTAACCGTCTTGCCGCTTACACCAGCACGGTGAAGCCTTACATACGTGAGACAAGCCAACAGAATAAAATAATAGCTCGTCGAGAACTTATTTCCAGCAAAGTAATAGAGCAGGGGTCCATCTGCAACACCGACTTTTGCTATGAATGCGATTGACAGGATGCAATATACAACCGTCATCCAAAAGAAGACATTGATAAACGTATCGATTCTGCCCCACCTGCCGCAGGTTGAAATCAGAAGAGCAAGAGCGTAAAGACAAATCGAATAGAACAGCGCGTCGATGCAGTTTGTAGAGTCGACGTATCCAGCTAGGTACCCCGCAACGCTTGAAACCACCACCACAAGGCAGAACGGGATTGACGGATGTTTCCAGTCTCTACCCTTAAGGTTGGTAACCAGAAAAAGGACTACAAAAAACACGCAACACACCTTGAGACCTTGCTGGAGCACTTTTGGTATGCAAACGAGTTTGAAAACCGCGAAATAAATCGCGACGAGGGACAGAGTGAGCCAGTCGAAGCAAATCCTCCGATTCAGGAACGAATCCCGATTTCTAACCTGTTGAAAATTTTGCATGGTGTTCCGCCTACAAATAGCTATAAAACCGAGGAGAAGCGGCGAACAGTAACGCCTTTGCCTTTTCTTTTTGGCTGGCTCCATGCTCGAAAAGGAACCTCTTATCTATACCGGGTACGCTAAGCCCGCGCCGAAGTCCAAGATCACGGCAAGTGTGTAGATAGCACTTCGCAAGATACCCATACAGAGCATCGCGAAGCTCAGAGTTTTCTATATTGTCAAACTGCCTTTTCCAGCGTCCAAGGATTTCCTGCATCGAAACAGCACGCTTCTGACAGTTCGATGACTTCATAATTGAACCGGGACGCATTATATAGTTGTAGAACTTGTACTTCACACAGACGATACTCCGAGCGGCCAGAAAAACCCTCGGCTGCATTTCCATGTCCTCATGCAACAAACCCACAGCAAACCTCAGGTTATTGTCGTTGAAGAGCGAGAGCTTACAAAACATGAAGCAAGCACACGGATACCATTCTCCTGCTTTCAAGGCAGTCAGGATGAAATCAGATGCGGAATATACTCTACCTTCCTCCAACAGCGCATAATGATCCGGATTGTCCTGCCCAGGACTAATACGCCAGTCCCCAAGAACCATATCGGCATCAGAAGCGACAGCCGTGAGATACAATCTCTCACAACTATCCACCTCGATATAGTCATCGGAATCAACAAACATGACATAGTCGCCAGCAGCTTTATTCAGTCCGTAGTTACGGGCGTCCGAAAGCCCACCATTAACCTTGTGGATGACCTTTACCCTGGAATCTCGATCAGCATAGTCATCGCAGATTTGAGGGCACCCATCTGGGCTGCCATCATCAACGAGTATTATCTCTATGTCAGTCAAGGTCTGGCTCAGCACGCTGTTCACGCAGCGCCTCAACTCATTCTCAACTTTATAGACCGGGATAATTACGCTAACAAGCGGCACAAACAACCTCCAACTATATCTTTCTGCCAGGTTCGACGTCTTCGGTAACTATCCGAGCCGCCTTCACAATCGCACCGTCCCCAACGTATACCGGCCCGAAAACGCAGGAGTTCGTGTACAGGGTAACGTCGCTCCCAAAATGGGGCTGCCAGAAGACCCCCCCCCGACCATCTTCGCGATGACGTCCATGGGAGCCGCCGATGGTCACGCCCTGATACACTGTGAGCGGCCCCTCGCTGACAACTCCGGCGCCTATGACAACGCCAAGGCCGTGGACGAGGCGAAACCCCGGTGCCAACTTAGCCTTGTAGTCCAAATCGACGTGGTAAAGCATCCTGTTCAAGCACCAAACGATCTTCGCTAGCGGCTCAAGATGGCCGCGGTAGAGCAGGGCGGACAGGCGGAAAAGAGCCACTGCGTGAAAGCAGGGGTTCAAAAGAAGCGTCCCGAGCGAACGCGGGAAGCCCTTTCCCCCGGCGGCTACGACAAAGTCGGCGTTAATGTTCATTCCCGACCTCCTTTACGGTCCAATGCGACCTCATATGCGCCCTCAAGAAGGCGGTAGCTCGAGCGAATATCGAAAGGCTCCAGGCTCCCCACATGAAAGGAGTCTTTGCCCCTATCATGTGAACGTAAAGCCATCGCAGCTATCTCGCCCGCCCATCTTGCAGCGGTTTCTGTAAGGGGGATCGCGTGAAACCTGTCGCTCACGCAGGCACCCAGTGGCACATCGGAAGAAACAAAGCATTCGAGGCCGGCAAGTTGCGCCTCCACGAGGACGATACCGAGTCCCTCGTGAATCGAGGGGAACACGAAGCAATCCATCGCCGAATAGAGCTTGGCTGGGTCCTTAACATTGCCAAGCAGCATAATCGAATCACTGGCGGGCGATGCCTCAACCACGGCCCTAACATCCTTCTCTCCAGGGCCCCCGCCCGCAATCAGCAGAACCGATTCAGGGTGCTCAGCATGAAATTCCTCGAAAATCTTGATGAGGAACACATGGTTTTTCTCAGGGTTCAACCTCGCCACGTTGCCAAGAATATAGACGTCCTCGCCGATACCGTAGGCTCCGCGCAGCTCGAGGCGCGCTTGAGGGTCGAACCTGAACTTGTCAAGCTCGAAGGAGTTTGGGATGACGGAAAAGCCTGCATCTCCAAAAAGCCATTTGCCAGCCTCATCGCTGCAGGCAAGCATGCAGTCGCAAAGTCGAGGCACTAAAGGTCTCAGCACTCTATGGAGCACGGGATGTTCGCATCCCGTGTTGTGGCAGTGGCAAGCCACTGCCACAGCACGGGAACGCTTCGCTATAACCAACTCTGGAAAAACCATACCGCTGTTGCCGTGGACATGACAGACATCGAATCGTCCTTCGTCGAGAGCCTTACCCAGCGATTTGAAATAAGCAAGAGTGTTGGACTTCTTGTTTGGAAGCTGCTTGACCACGATACCGCAAGCCACAGCCTCGTCGACTTTTTCCTGCTCACAAGGCCCGCCAACAATCACGGTAACCGCATGACCGTGCCGGATCAGCTCAGCAGAATAGGTGAGAACGACTTTACCAATGCCGTTGTTAACGAGGTTGTATACAACCATGCAGACATTCACTAGGCCACCTCGTCGCAGGGAAGCTTCAGCCAATCGCCCATCTTCTCGTCGAAAGAAATCGGCTCAATCTTGCCGAAGCCGGCCCCCTTGGTGAACGTGAGCTCACCGAAGACAATCTTTCCATGGGTGTAGTACAAATCAACGCGTACGTGGTGGAAATCCTGAGACAACGCCCTTGCCACCTCAAGCATCTCTCCAAGCACTTCAGGCCTTTCAACGTCGCAAGACTCGTCATTGGGGTAGCCAAGCTTGACTCCCCCGAACAGGTTGAGCTCCGTGTCGTACGCATTAATGTGGTGCTCGCCATCGCGCCATGTATCCACATAGATCATCTTGGGCTCACCGTTAAAGCAAAAGATCTTGTAGTCGAACAGCGCCTCTCCGCCGTCGCCCTCCAAGTATTTTTCGACGATGACGCGCGGCCTCTCGACCCCGTAGAACCATTCGCCGTAACAGGGCAGGAACTTCGCGCGCAGCCACTTGCGGCACTTGCGGACGACCTCGCGGCGATCGACAGGCTCAGCTCCGTCCACGATGATGTTGAACGTCGACCCATGGGTCACCTTCACGACATAGCGCTCGGGTAGGTCATCGAAGGGGATGTCGGCAGGGTCGAAGCCCTGCCAGAGGAGGTCGTTCAGGTACGTACCACAGCCCTTCGATTTCACGTATGAGCGCACGGCGTACTTGTCACAGCACTTTGCCATCAGTGGATTGCGATCGTACAGCTTTATCCACTGCAGTTTCTCATTGTATGTCCTCGGGTGTTTCAGGTTCAAAGGATATCCGACCTTCAGTCTAAATAGAATCTTAAGTGTCAACTCGGGACTCACGCGGTACAAGAGGTTGAACGGCGTTAGAATCGCGTTCTTCTTGAGGTTGTCCATACTCATATAAGAACGCTCCTTACGCCGCCAGACCGCCGACTACGCATTCCGTTTTTGCAGCACCAACTTCTCGCCCATCCACTCGTCGAACGCGTACGGGTGGAACCGGTCGAAGCCCGATCCCGACGTAAAGGTGATTTCCCCGAAAACCAGTCTCGGAGCACCCCCCCCTTCGCAATATAGAAATCAACGCGAGCATGATTAAACGGGGCCGCAAGAGCCTCGGCCACCGTAATCATCTCTTCAAAACAACCTGGCTTTTGAATCTTTTTTTTAGAACGCTTTTCACCCATGTCGCAGCCCTCTATTAAGTTCCAGTCCATGTCGTAGCAATCCTCACAGTGTTCGTTGGAAGTACGTCCCGTACACACGAGCGTTAATAAAGCCTTCCCGTTCATTACGAAAACTTTGTAATCATCCAGCCCGCAATCACTATCGGACTCAATGTACTTCTCGACAACAACTTTTGGCTCTATTCCACCACTGCGCCCATAGAACCATTCACCGTAACAAGGTAAAAACTTTGCTCCAAGCCACTTACGGCACTTGCGGACAATCTCATTCCTATCGGCAAGACTATTGCCGTCAATGATGATGTTAAAGGTGGACCCGTGAGTCACCTTCACAACGTACTTTTCCGGAAGCGAGTCAAAAGGGATCGCGTTAGGGTCGCTGCCATGCCACAAAAGATCATTAAGATACTTCCCATAGCCGCATTCCTCGACATAGTTCCTTACTTCGTACTTGTCGGCGCAACGCGGCATAAGGGGATTGTGATCGTATAGTTTTATCCACTGGATTTTTTCGCTAAACGTCTTAGGGTTATCGAGATCCAAAGAATAGCCTTGCTTGATGCGAAATAGAACCCTAAGGCACAGCTCGGGAGAAATAAGGTACAGCGCGTTAAATGGTGTCAGAAGCACATTTTTCATCATGGTGTTCATCGCACGCCTCCAATCTCATCAATATATTCGGACAGGTCTGCGCAAAAACGCTCAGTGTTACTTTGATAAGGAAGGTAATCGTTGACAATAACACGTGCGTAAGCGTTCGAAAGGTCAGCGGGTTCCATGCAGGGCTCGATGAGCCCCATCGCCCCGAACTGGCACACGATCTCCACCTGATGATCGTCGACGTGCTCGCCGTACTTGGACAAGCGGGGAACGGCAATCACCTTCTTGCCGCTCTTGACGGCGCCGATGATAGCGCCCGTCCCTCCGTGGGTCACCACGACGTCGCACGCGCCCATATGCGCTCGAAACGACTCACGGCCCAAGAAGGCCTCGTGGCGCATGTGAGTGGGTACATAGGTGCACGCCCCCGTCTGGGCGAAGGCCCCGCCATCGACGCAGCCGCCCGACACTAGATCATCTACAGCCCTGAGCAACCTGTCGAACTGGAACTTCTGCGAGCCGACCGTTACAAAGATCACAGCCACACCTCCCTAGTAAACACCGCCGACGAAGCGGGCACCCGAGTACACCGAGAGCATCGACTTCCACTGAACGTAGAAGCGGTCAGCGAACTTGCCCAAGAGCTTGCCCGTCATAGTCGGCGAATCGGTCTTTGCGAACGACTCGATGTACACAAGCTTGGCGCCCAGCGCGTGTCCGATTAGGCAGAACGGGACGGTCGCTAGCACACCCGTACACACGATCACATCTGGGCGCTCGGCAAGCCAATATCTAAAAGACGCCATGGTGTTGGCGATCATGTGCGGCAGGAACGTCACCTCGTGCCGATTAACCTGACGCACGTAACATGAGCGGACAGGCAGCTTGACATCGTAGGCCGTCCTCTCGGTAAGGATAAAGCTGTCGTAACGTTCCATTAAAGGCCTGAGCGCCAATAGTTGCTCAAGATGGCCTCCAGACGAGGCGGCAAAGCACACCTTGATCTCCTTGGGGCTTTTTCCCATACAACTAGTCCCTTTTGAACAGGTCGCGAGTGTAGACTTTGTCCGCGACATCAATCAGATCATCGTTCCAACGGTTGGCGATGATCACGTCGCACTCAGCCTTGAACCTCTCGAGGTCGTGAGTCACCTCCGAGCCGTAGAACTCTGGCGCGTCCAGCGCAGGTTCGTAGACAACCACGGGCACACCCTTGGCCTTCACGCGCTTCATGACGCCCTGGATAGAGCTCGCCCGAAAGTTATCGGAGTTGCTCTTCATGGTGAGGCGATACACACCCACGATCGGCTTCTCCTTCCCCTCGTACACGCGATTCCAGACCATCTGGAGCACCTCGTTAGCCACGAAGTCCTTTCGGGTTCGGTTGGCCTCCACGATGGCCTCGATGAGGTTTTGCGGCACGTCCCTGTAGTTGGCGAGCAGCTGCTTTGTGTCCTTAGGCAGGCAGTAGCCGCCGTATCCGAAGCTGGGGTTGTTGTAGTGGGACCCGATGCGCGGTTCCAGGCACACCCCATCGATCACGTCGCGGGCGTCGAGCCCTCGTGCCTCGCAGTAGGTATCGAGCTCGTTGAAGTAGGCCACACGGAGCGCCAGGTAGGTGTTGGCGAACAGCTTCACGGCCTCGGCCTCGGTGGCGCCAAGCGCGAGCTCGGGGATGCCCGCCGAACCATCGACGTTGACACGCTCGAGTTCCGATGGGTCGGCGCCCTGTGCGAGCAAGCGGGCAAACTCCTTGGCAGCCTCGACGGCCTCAGCGTCGTCCTTGGGTGCACCCACCACGATGCGGCTGGGGTGCAGGTTGTCGTAGAGTGCCTTGCTCTCGCGCAGGAACTCCGGAGAGAAGAAAATCTTCCTGTCGCCCAGTCTCTCGCGCAGACCCACGGTGTAACCGACCGGGATCGTCGACTTGATAACGATCCAGGCGCCCGGGTTCACCGACCGCACGGCGGCGATAGCGGCCTCCACCGACGAGGTGTCGAAGAAGTTCCTCTGGCTGTCGTAGTTCGTGGGCGTGGCGATGACAACGTAGTCGGCACCGGCATATGCCTCGGCCGCGTCGACGGTAGCGTGCAGGTCGAGTTTGCGCTCCCCCGCTTTCGCCTCGGCGAGGAATCGCTCAATCTCGTCGTCCTGGATGGGCGACATGAACGCGTTGATCTTCTCGACCTTCTCGGGCACGATGTCCAAGGCGTGGACCTCGTTGTGCTGTGAGAGTAAAACCGCAAGCGATAAGCCAACGTAACCGGTCCCGGCGACAGCGATCTTCATGCCATTCCCCTTAATTCGCATCTTCCTTACGGCTGGCGAACGACCTGTGTCCGGAGCGGAGCTCCCCAGCCTCACATCGGGACGGCCCATCTACGCCGCCCCCTTTCCGGTGAAGACCACGGCAACGGTCTGCAAGATCAACTTCAAATCCGTCATCACACCGCGGCGCGCGATGTAACCTAGGTCCAGCCGCACCATGTCGTCGAAGTCCACGTCTGAGCGGCCGCCCACCTGCCAGGGGCCGGTGAGGCCCGGCTTCACGGCCAGGCGCTGCATGGCCCACTCGTCGTACTGCGCGACCTCGCGCGGCAGCGGTGGGCGCGGGCCCACAACGGACATGTCGCCCATAAGAACGTTGAGGAACTGCGGGAACTCGTCGATGGAGTGTCTGCGGATGAAGCGACCGATGCGCGTGACGCGCGGGTCGTCCTTCATCTTGAACATGGGGCCCTCGACCTCGTTCTCGGCCAGAAGGGCGTCCTTCATCTTATCGGCGCCTTTCACCATACTCCGAAACTTCCACATGGTGAACTCGCGAGGCTTGCCGTCAGCACCGATACGCCCCACGCGCTTTTGGCGGTACAGCGGGCACCCCGGGCTCTCGATGGCAATCGCGGCGCAGAGGACCAACGACGGAACAAAAGCAACCGTAATAACAGCAGCGGAAAATACGATATCGAAGCATCGCTTCACAAAACGATACCCCAACCGCTCGCAATCATAAGCTTGAGCATTACGCATAAGGGAGAGCCGACGCACCGAGAGCTCCTCAAGCTTGGCCGATTCTCTTGTTCCTGCAACTGGTATTGAAGTGGGAGCCTTTACGATAGGCGAATCGTCGATGCTTTCACCGTAGGAATCTTTGTCCCTACGGTTACAGCTATCTATTATCTCCATTGGGAGCTGCCCCCCCCCAGGACATCTTGATCAACGTGCAAGATTCGATCTTCTTGCCGTCGACTTCCCATCTCATCGATTGACAATTCCCAAACCAACCTTCGTCTTAACCATGCGTCCACATATCTCAAACTCGACAAAAGCAACGTTCTTATGTCGGTTCACACTCACTATCATTGCCTCTCGCCCACACAGAGGGCCAGATTGAACAACGACTCTTCCGTGCTCGATAACCCCCATGCTCATATCAATGCAACGAGTGTGGTTATTGCTCAAGGCTTCAATACGAGCGCGTTCTTCAGCGGCTAAGGGAACGAACGACTCTCCCATCTTGAGCAAGCGCGTGAATTCGGGGATTTCTCGCAGTGTGCGAATCACCAAATCAAGCCGATCGCTCACCACAATCACGTATCCAGGCAGCAATGGTTTTTGGACATCAATCCACTCCCCCGCCTTCTTAATTTGCGTTGCATATCGAGGAGAAAAACACTCTTCAACGGCACCCGGAGGCGAGAGGAGCTCTATAAGAGAACAGAACCTTCGTTCAGATCCCGTCGTGACCTGAATTACATACCAAGAGCCCTTTGACATACAGTCCCCTCAATCGACATTACGCTGAACGGCCCATTAACATTGAGGCAACAACGCCAAGGCTTCGCCATAGACCTGCGTCTCACAGAAAGTCGTATTCGCTCTCTTAACACCGCCGGGCTCTGCACGTGGCACGATCCCCAGTGGAGGAAGATATGTGGACGAATGCAGCATGCTACGAATCCGATGATCGTAGAATCAATCAAATAGATTCATAAAATGCTACTTTTTAATCTATTATTTTATACCGCAAAATGTGCTCCGCGGCGTGGGAATTTATCAATCGCCCGGATAAGGTATTTGTAATGCTCGGGCTTATGCGCGTCACTGGCGATATACCTGTACAAATTGCGATCAAAGAGCTTCTTGGCAGGCTTTTTTTCCTTGCCAAATCGCCCTCCGCCCATAAAATCTGCAGACGCCTGCAAATGACACCCCATCCGGACCAACCGTTCAGCAATGTCTGGATCGCGCTGAATGGCACGATACCTTTCAGGATGGGCAATGATCACCGAATAACCCAACCCCTGGAGTTCGTAAATCGTGCGTTCGTAGTCTTCGAAGTCCCGCTCCCCTGCATGCGGATCGAGTTCGAGCAAAAACTCATTGCTCCCATCGAAGCACAGATAAGGCGCCCATTCTTCGACACCCAGCTCGACGAGCTTGGGGTGCGCCACCTCAAAGCCCATTTGCAGGGGAAACCCATCGGCATGTTCCTGCAATTCATAAAAAGCATTCCACATCGCATTATGGTCAAAATACGGATCACGGCAATGTGGCGTACAGACAATGCTCGTCACCCCCGCCGCCTTAGCAGCCTCGAGCATCTTTAGGCTGCTGGCAAGATCTGGAGCGCCGTCGTCGACACCGGGTAGAATATGGCAATGAATATCCCTCAAGGTACATCCCATCAGCTAAAAGACTTCCGCCGCACATAAGATGCGGCGGAAGACAAATCGATCTATTGCTACTTCTTAGACCCCGGCTGAATGCTCGCAATGAACTGAGCGGTAGTATCCGGAGCAATCTTGGCGCCCGTCTGCGGAATTGGCTTAAGTCCCTGTGCCGCAACAGGATTCTGTGCAGCGGGAGCTGACTGACGGGAGGCACCAGCGGCTCGGGGCGCCTTGCGGGCAACGGGGCGAAGCGAGGATGGCTTAGAAACGGCCTGAGTCGTGGGCGCGTTGACCGGAGCAGCGGGGGCATTAGAGTCGTCTCCGCCACGAGAGTAGTACTCGGTATAGTACTCGCTCTTCTCACTCTTGCAGAGGTTCATAACCGCGCCAATCAGATTGGCGCCCGCCTTTTCAAGCTGCGCATGCGAAGACGCCAGCTCGTCACGACGAACAACATTCTGGCCAACCACGAGCAACGTGCCATCAGCCACCGTGGAAAGTACAGCAGCATCCACGAAGGCAGACAGGGGCGGCGTGTCGAAAATGACGTAATCGAAGCTGTCGAGGGCCGCATCGACCATCTTGCGGAATCGCTTTGAGCTCAGCAGCACATCCGGGTTGGGAATATGCGGCTCGCTGTCCAGGAAGTACATGCCCCTCGTACCGGTTGCGACCATGGCATCAGCAAGTGCCGTCTGGCCGCAGAGCACAGAGTAAACGCCGGAGCGAGCATGAATGCCCAGGCTGTTGGCGATAGACCTGCGACGCATATCACACTCCAGCAGCAGCACACTGCTACCAGAACTCGCAATCGCCTCAGCCAGAGAAATGGCAACCGTGGTCTTACCCTCGTTGGGGACCGAGGAGGTCACGACGATGGAGCGAATCGGATCGTCGACGGATGCGAAACGGATATTAGCGGCAAGCGTTTTGATCGCATTCTGCATATGGATCTGATCGATTCCGACTTTCTTCTGCTTCTTCGCCATATTAGCGACCGCCCTTCACAACCGGAATACGACCAATCACCGGGATACCAAGGATCTCCTCAGCCTCATCGGCGGTACGAACCTTGGTGTTCAACATGTCTGCGACAACGATGATAGCAACCGCCATGAACAAACCACCCATAAACGCAACCGCAACGTACAGCGGGCGCGAAGGACCGCTCGGCGCAACGGGAGCAAGGGCTGCGTCAATGATGTTGACCGCTTCGACCTTCATAACGTCCTGGGAGATGGCGGCAACGTTCTCCGCAATGGAGTTGGCGACCTTGGCAACCAGCTCGGGCTCGGTACCGGTTACAGAAAGCTCAATCACACGGGAAGTCGTAGCGCTGGTGACTTCGATTTCGAAGTCCTTGAGGCTCTTGAGACCCAGGTCATCCGCAGTCGCCTTGCGCACACGATTGGACTTGAGCAACGTGGTGACGTCATTTGCCACCATCTGGGACGCAGAAAGGTCCGTGGACAGGTTGCCGGCAGACTGCTCCTGGTTGGTGAGCACGTACATGCTAGTTGTTGCGGTGTACGTATCCGGCATGAACATGAAGGAATACACGCCGATGAGCAGAGCGCACACGATCGGCAGACCAATGACGAGCTTGATGCGTTTCTTCATCAAGTCGAGCAATTCGAGAAGTGTCATTAACTAACCTCTCCATTTCCCGTTGTGCAAACAGACTTTATCGAGTTGCAATTGTAGCAAAATGACCATAAATTACTTACATTCATTTGCCCAGCTACATATTTACAGATATTGGGCAGATTTAGCCGGCAATTGGGCCAGGAAGTGGGCTAACGCCCCAGCAAAAACTCGAGCGCCCGCAGGCGGCAATCCAAGTGGGTCGCGGCCCACACGTGGGAGAAGCCAAGCAGACGCGCGGCCGTATATGGATCGATGGGTGTTGCGGCGAGTTCATCGAACCTCATGGAGATAAGACTCGCCAGCCAAGCGGGTTCGCCGAGCTCGAGTGCCTCGCTACCGGCCACACTCGAGGCGCAGCTCGCGCAGAGCAGACCGCCCGCATGCGCGGAGAAATACGTTGGCGCCTCGTCCTCACACGCCACGCAGGAGGAGCAATCGGGCAGGTACCCAATGTGCGAGAGCAGCTTGAACACGTACGCGGCAACGATGAGGTCGAGATGCGGCGCGTCGAGCGAGGCGAGCTGCGCGAGAACCGCGCGCGTGATCGCGAACACAAATGGGTCCTCGGCGTCCTCGTAGGTGCAATGGCGGGCCACCTCGGCCACCGCGCTCGCGGACATGAGTAGTTCATAGCTGGGCTGCGACCCCAGCGGCGCCGCAACGAGTTCCGCCTGGGATACGATGTCCAGGCTGCGCCCATGCGCCAACAGCAGATCGACCTCGCAGCACAGTTCGCACCGGGCGGCCAGACGGCTGCCCGGCTTGCGTGCGCCCTTGGCAACCGCGCGGACCTGCCGACCAGTCTGGTCGACGAGCGTCAGGATGAGGTCGGTCTCTTTGAGCTTTGTTTTGTCCAGCACGATGGCCTTTGTGCGATACGTCCTGCTACCGGCCATGGCCGCTCGCAACCAGATGGACCGTTCCCACGTCACGGACTATACGTCGAATGCGAGTTCCGCACGAGCCGAAGGCCCCGGTGGGGCCTTCGAGCGAGCAGGACTGTCCGAGCAGGCGATGTATAGGTCGAGACGCCCGGGGATGGGTGCTACTCATCGTCCGCCGCGTAGCCAAAACGGCGAATCTCGCGGGCATCCTCGCGCCAATGCGGCTTGACCTTCACGTCGAGCCCCAGGAACACGCGGCACCCGAACATGCGCTCCAGGTCGCGGCGCGCCTCGACGCCGATGCGCTTGATCATCTCGCCGCCCTTGCCCACGATGATGCCCTTCTGGCCCTCGCGCTCAACATACACGGTGGCATGCAGACGCAGCAAGTCGCGCTTGGGACGCTCAAACTCGTCGCACATAACGCCCACGGCATGCGGGATCTCCTCGCGCGTATGGCGCAGCACCTTCTCGCGCACAAACTCGGCGACCATAACCTCATCGGCCTCGTCGGTGCCCATGCCCTCGGGGAACCAGCGCGGACCTTGCGGCAGGTAGGCGGCAACCACGTCGACGAACGCCTCGACGTTGAAGCCCTCGGTGGAAGAAACGACAATCTCGTCATCGAACTCAACAAGGGCGCGGGCCGCCTCGAGCTGCTTGAGCATCTCCTCAGGGCTCGCAAGGTCGGCCTTGGTGAGCACCAGGACCTTGGGCGCCTTGGCGGCGGCCACGCGCTCGGCAACCCAGGCGTCACCACGGCCGATGGGCGCGCTCGCGTCGATCACAAAGGCGATAACATCCACGTCCGAGAGCTCACCCAAGGCGCTCTTGTTGAGCTCGCTGCCCAGGCCGTCCTTGGGCTTGTGGATGCCGGGGGTGTCTACGATGACCAGCTGGCAGTCCTCGCGGTTGACCACGGCGCGCAGGCGGCGGCGGGTGGTCTGAGCGACCGGCGAGGTGATGGCGACCTTCTCGCCGTAGCAGGCGTTGAGCAGCGTGGATTTGCCTGCGTTGGGGCGGCCGACCAACGCGACAAAGCCAGAGCGGAAACCCTCGGGGACATCGGCGCACAGGGCGGGCGCGTCCATGGCACCGGGGAACTCCCCCGCCTCGATCATGGCATCGAGCTCATCGTCGGAAAGGTCGGCGAACGGGTCGAAATCGGTCATGGTATCGGACATAGGTACTCCTCAACAGATACGTTGGAACTAAAGGCGTGCAATTGGGACGGGTGCGTTTTGCACATTATGCAACGCGGTGTGCCGGATGTGTAAAACGCACCCGTCCCCTATTGCACACCACGGGCGGAATCTTGGCGCTAGTGCCAGGAGCCGATCAGGCCGAAGTCGTGGGCGAACACCAGGATGCCCACGATCGCGGCGGTGATGGACAGCACGTACACGCTGGCGGCGGCGATGTCCTTGGCGCGCTTGGCAAGCGGGTGCAGCTCCTGCGTGGCCAGGTCGACAATGGCCTCCATGGCGGTATTGCACAGCTCGGCAAAGATCACCAGGCCGATGCAGATGGCGATGAGCGCCCAGCTGATGAGCTGAAGCTTGGCCACAAAGCCCACGATCACCGTCAACACGCCGGCAACCAGCATGACCTTGATGTTGCGCTCGGTCTTGACCGCGGTGACAAAGCCCTCGATCGCATAGCCGAACGAACGGATGAAGGACGGATGGTCCTTATTGGAACCCGGGATCATGGCAGCTCCTAGTCGTGTGCGTGGTTGGTGATGGGGCCGACCTCAACCTTGGAAGGGTCGTCGCCGCGTTGGACGGCCAGCTCACGCAGCAGCGCATCCTCGCGTGCCTCCATCTCCTCGGCCTCGTCGTCCTCGATATGGTCGTAGCCGAGCAAGTGCAGCAGCCCGTGGACGAACATGAGGCGGCACTCATCGGCGGGGTCGTTGCCAAAACCAGGCGCCTGCCGCGCGATGACCTCGGGGGCGAGGATGATATCACCGAGCTCAAGAACCTCGTCCACCGGGATATCCTCGTCAAAGGCGGAATCGCACTCAAACGAGAGCACGTCGGTGGTGCGGTCGATGTCGCGCCACTGGCGGTTGAGGTCGTGCATCTCGTCCTCGTCCACATAGGAGAGCGAGATCTCGACATCACGCTCCACGCCCTCGGCGGCGAGCACGTGCGCGGCGATCGCGCAGACCTCGTCCTCGGACAGCAGCGTGTCGAGGTTCGCGTCGTTACTGATGAGCACGGACATGTCCATCATCCTTTCCCTTGTGACGGGCCTTCCCCGCGGCCTTGCCACCGGCACCGGACGTATCAATTTGTACCTGTCCCCCATTGAGACCATGGGGTTGGGCGTCGAAGGCCTCGTAGGCTTCCACGATTTTACCAACCAGGCTGTGGCGGACGACGTCGGTGCGCTCGAGTTCGACGAACGCGATGTCCTCGACGCCCGAGAGGATGTTCGCCACGTCGGTCAGGCCGCCGCGCTTGCCGGGCAGGTCGCGCTGCGTGGCATCGCCGGTGATCACGAACTTGGAATTGAAGCCGAGACGCGTGAGGAACATCTTCATCTGCTCGGGCGTGGTGTTTTGCGCCTCGTCCAGGATGACGAACGCGTCGTTCAGGGTGCGGCCGCGCATGTAGGCCAGTGGCGCGATCTCGATGACCCCGCGCTCGACGAGCTCGTGGACGCGCTCGTCGTCCATCATGTCGAACAGGGCGTCGTAGAGCGGGCGGACGTAGGGGTCCACCTTCTCCTCGAGCGTGCCGGGCAGGAAGCCCAGGTTCTCGCCTGCCTCAACGGCCGGGCGCGTCAGGACGATACGGCCGATGTCGCGCCGCTGCAGGGCGCACACGGCCATGGCCATGGCCAGATAGGTCTTGCCGGTGCCCGCGGGCCCAAGGCAAAACGTCACGGTGTTGTTGCGGATACCCTCGACATACCGGCGCTGACCGGGGGTCTTGGCGCGGATGTCTTTGCCGTGATACGTGAGCAGGACGTCGTTGTGCGAGCGCAGTGCCCGCGCATCCTCGCGGCGAAGGGCACCGATGAGGCGCTCGACGTCGTCGGCGCGGAGGCAATCACCCTCGCGGGCGGCCGCGAACAGCTGCTGGAACACGCGCGTGAGAAGCTCGACCTCCGCGGGATCGCCCGCGATCGAGACGGTGTCGCCACGCAGCGTGACGCCCGCATCGCTCAGTGCCTCAATCGCGCGGAGCAACTCGTCAGACGCCCCGGTAACGGCACCGGGGTCGACGCCCTCGGGGATGCTCAGGCGCACACGCGCGGTCCCGGCGCTCATAGGTCGCTCTCCCCCATGCTCGCATGCAGCAGACCACGGTCGTCCATGCCCGTGATCTTCACGCGGACGAGCTGACCCGTGCGGTCGGTGCCGGCATCGTCCACGATCACGCGATGGAAGCTGCCGAGCGTGCCGCGGTTGCCAAACTCGAGCACGGCCGTCTCGCACGAACCGATGCGCGCACGCGCGTCGGCCTGCGAGGTGTTCTCGGCCACATGGCGAAGCTCGCTCGAGCGGGCGGCCATGACCTCAGGCGCCACCTGGCCGGGAGCGGTGGCAGCGGGAGTACCGGGGCGGGCGCTGTAGCGGAACACGTGCATGCGGGAAAAGCCCACGCGCTCGCACAGGGCGCGGCTCTCGGCGAACTCCTCATCCGTCTCGCCGGGGAAGCCGGCGATGATGTCGCAGGAGATGGCGGCGTTCGGGAGCTTGGTGCGGATGCGGTCGACCATGGCCTCGTATTGCTCGTCCGTGTAGGGGCGATTCATGCGCTCGAGCGTGGCCGTGCAGCCGGACTGCAACGGGAGGTGCAGGAACGGGGCAACGCGCTCCCCACCCGCGACCATGGCGTCGATGAGGCGGTCGTGGACGTCCATGGGCTCAAGCGAGGACAGCCTCACCTGAGGGATGTCCGTCTGCTCGAGAATGATGTCAAGCAGTTCGTCGATCTCGACGTGCGAGTCGGACGCATCGATGCCGTCGTAGGCACCGAGGTTCACGCCGGTGAGGACGACCTCTGGGATGCCCGCGCGCTCGGCGCGACGCACCTGTTCGAGCACGGAGGCAACCGGCACGGAACGCTCAGGTCCGCGCGCCTTCCACACGATGCAGTACGAGCAGCGGTTGTTGCAGCCGTCCTGCACCTTGACGCCCAGGCGCGAGCGGCCGAGCAGGTCGGCAAGGTCGTGTCCCTCGTCGAGGTTGACCGTGCGCGCGGGCAGGCCCGCCGCGTCGGCGGCGGTGCGGGCGACGTCGATCTTGGAGGGCTGGGCGATGACCCTCGGCGACAGGTCGGTGAGCTCGTTGGGATGCAGGTTGACCACGCAGCCCGTCACCACCACGATCGGCTCGCGCGGGAGCCCCAGCGCATGGCGGACGGCCTTGCGCGTCTTGGACTCCGCCTCGCCCGTGACGGCGCAGGTGTTGATGACGATGATGTCGGCCTCGTCCTGATCGACCAGCGAAAAGCCGGCGCCCACGAGGTCGGAGGTGATGCGGTCGGATTCGACGCGGTTGACCCGGCAACCCAGGTTGACCACGCATGCGAAGGGACGCGTCATATGGCTACCGTCCTAATCGAGGATCTCGTCGATGGCGTCGCGGATGCGGTCGCCCATGGTGCGATGCTTCTTGGAGCCGGACGCGTTCTCGCCCGCCGCCTCGGCAAAGCGCTCAAGCGCCTCGCGGGCGTCATCGGAGAGCTTGGTGGGGACGTCGACCACGATGCGGGCGACGAACCTGCCGCGGCTGCCGGTGCCCAGGCGGGGCATGCCGTAGCCGTCCACCACAAGGGCCTCGCCGTACTGCGTGCCGGCGGGGACCTCGAGCTCGAAATGCTCATCGGGCAGGATGCCCTCAACATCGACCGTGCAGCCCAGCGCCGCCTCGGCGATGCCGATGTGCACCTCGCTCAGCAGGTCATCCCCGTGGCGCTCGAAGCGCTCGTCGGCCTCGACCTGGATGGTCACGATGAGGTCGCCGGCACCAGCGCCGCGGAAGCCCGCCTCGCCGTAACCGCGCAGACGCAGCTGGCGACCGGTACCCACGCCCGCCGGAACCTCGACGTCCAGGCGCTCATGGGTGCGGACGCGACCGTCGCCGTGGCAGTGCGAGCAGGGCTTGTCGATGACGGTGCCCTCGCCCTTGCAATCGGGGCACGGGGAGCTGGATTGCATGGCGCCGAAGATGGATTGCTGGACCGTGGTCACATAGCCCGTGCCGTTGCAATGCGGGCACGGCTGCTCCTGGCCGCCGGCCTCGCTGCCGGAGCCGTTGCAGTCCTCGCACGGGCCGAGACGGTCGAACGTGATGGTCTTCTTGCAGCCCTGAGCCGCCTCCTCAAGGGTGATGGAGAGCGAGATGGCCATATCGCGGCCGGCGCGGCGACGGGCCCGGTCGCGGGCGCGGTCGCGCGTGCCGCCGCCGGAGCCGCCAAAGATCGAGGAGAAAATGTCGTCGACACCCATGCCACCGAAGATATCCGAGAAATCAACGAAACCGGAGCCGCCGGGCATGCCGTCGACGGTACCGTAGCGGTCGTACATGGAGCGCTTCTGTTCGTCGGACAGGACCGAGTAGGCCTCGTTCAGCTCGGCGAACTGCTCGTTCGCATCGGGCGCATCGTTATGATCGGGATGAAGCTTGACCGCCTTCTTCCTGAATGCGCGCTTGATCTGATCGGGCGTGGCATCGCGATCGACGCCGAGCACCTCGTAGTAATCCCTCTTGTCCGCCACTGTGTGGACCCTCCCCCAAGGTTTTCCTTAACTCATGCGGCCGCGCGGGACGCGAACGCCCTGCGGGTCGCGCCGCACCCCCGACGGATGCGGCACGCCGGCGCCGCCTCCAGGACCGCATAAGGCCACGGGCAGCGCACCGACGCTTTTCGTTCTACCCAAAGCGCGGCAGCCTCACACGCTCAAAATGACTCGGGCGAATTGGGCGCACGCTACATATACCGATACGGCCCCAAGAACATGGCCTGCGTGCAGCTGGAGAACCACACGGAGATCAAGGCGAAGAGCAGACCGTTTGAAACGCCGCTGGCAAACACCTGCAAGCCGCGCTTCCACCACAGGCCGCTGCGATGGAACACGTCGTCGGTAAGGACCATGACCAGGCCCATGACGAGCGGGATCGCGCACAGCAGCAAGAACATGGAGAACGTGCCCGAGAACGAGGAGAGCACCAGGAAGGGCGTTACCAAGCCGAGCGTGTAGAAGCCCGAGCGGGCACGGCCCTCGAGGCGCTCAGCACTCACATGGGCGCGGCCGACCAGGTCGCCTGTCTCGCCGCCGTTGGTGCCGGCGTTACCGCGGCCCTTCATACGGACCAGATCGCCGTCGTGCGTGCCTGCTGGGAACTCGACCACGGCCTCGCCCTGGACGCGCGTGCGGCCCTCGCCGCCGCACACCGGGCACGGATCGGCAACGACCTTGCCGGAGCCGCCGCATTCAGGGCACACCATGCGGGCCTGACCCATGCCGAACATGCCCAGGTCGACGGCGATGGAGCCGGTACCGCCGCACGTGGGGCACGCGCGATGATGCTCGGAGGCCACCGAGCCGGAACCGTGGCAGTTATCGCAGGATTCGTAGCGCGGGTACTTGACCGCAACGCGCGCACCGTCGCGCGCCTGCTCGCGGGAGAGCTTGACCTCGACGACCACGTCCGCGCCGATCGAGGGGTTGTATGCGGAGGCGCCGCGGCGGCGCTGCGTGGAAAAGCCGCCCATGCCGCCGAACGGGAAACCAAAGCCCCCAAAGCCGGTGTAGCCTCCGGAGTACCCGCCCGAGGCGGGTGCGGGACCGCCTGCGGCGGCAAACGGGTTGCCCGAGCGCATGGCGTCGTACCGGGCGCGCTTCTGCTCGTCGGAGAGGACGGCGTAGGCCTCGGAGACCTCCTTGAAGCGCTCCTCGGCATCCGGTTCCTTGTTCACATCGGGATGCAGCTTGCGGGCCTTCTGCTGGAACGCCTTCTGGATGTCCTTGGCCGAGGCGTCCTTATCCACGCCAAGGATGGCGTAGTAGTCTTTATCGTTCATTCCTGCCATGTGGCAAAAAACTCCCTGCTACGGCTGTATTCAGTGGGAGACATTATATCCCGATGAACACCCGGCACACCCACGGAGCGTCATCGGGCACCAAATGCCCCCAATGTGTAAGGGGGGGCGGGTGCAAACCGCACAATGTGCAATTTGCACCCGTCCCCTTTTACACGCGCGAGCACGCGCCGGATCAATTCGTGCCTGTCCCCAATTGAGACGTTAATCCCCGAGCTGGACCTGGCGATACGTGATGCCACAGCGATCGAGGATGTTCTTGGAGATAAGGTTGTCCTCGGTGCCGCAGTACTTGTCGTCCAGGTACACGACCTCGCCGATGCCCGCCTGCACGAGGGTCTTGGCGCATTCGTGGCACGGGAACAGGGTGACGTAAACAGTCGCACCCGCCATGTCCTTGAGAGAACCACGGTAGTTGAGGATCGCGTTGGCCTCGGCATGAATCACGTAGTTGTGCTTGTCATGCAGCGGGTCGTCCGCGGTGCCCCAGGGGAAATCATCGTCGTTCAGCGCTGACGGCGTGCCGTTGTACCCCACCGAGAGGATGCGGTTGTTCGTATCGGCAATGCAAGCGCCCACCTGCGTGTTGGGATCCTTGCTGCGCAGGGATGCCGCAACGGCGGCGCGCATGAAGAACTCGTCCCAGCTGATCACATCTTCGCGTTTACCGGGCATGGCGCCCTCCTCTCAAACGGTTTTGCACAGCATGGCGCAACCGCCGACGCTACGCAAGGGGATTGAGTGGAAATACCTCAAGATACTCCGCGCATGTCATGGAACGGACCGTCGATCGCCGATACGCCGCGGCGTCTCGGGTAAGTATGAAGTCGACATCGTTGAGCTCCGCGCACGCACGGATCATCCCGTCCTCGAAGTCGGGCTCATCTGACGCGACCGACATGAGGCACTCCTCAGCGCTTATGGGAACGATGCAGACAAGCTCCATCATATTGTTGAGGAGGATGCGGGCGCGCTCCAAGCCGTACTGCTTGCGCAGGACGTAAAACGCGTCGTTGAGGGATGTGGGCGCGACCAGCGCCAGCTCACCGAACCCGTTGCAGCGCCGCAGGACCTCCCGCGCTTCTGCACTCTGAGGCCGGCCAAGCGAGACCGCATCGAGAAGTATATTCGTGTCGAGCAACAAGCGCGGCCCGTTAACGTTACGCATGCTCGCCCGCCAGAACATCGCGCATCCCCTCGCGGTCCATCCCGTTGAACCACGCGTCAGAGGGAGGCAGTGTGTCGCAATACGAGATGAAATCGTCATAGGGCGAGTGCGCATCGCACACAGCCTTTTCAGCCTCGAAAGACGGAATCTCCCTGGTAAGGGCCACATGCTCCCATAGCGACTTGACAAGGTCGCCCGCGCTCATGCCCGCGCGCTTGAGGATGGGCGAGACCTTATCGCGAACAGACTCGTCCACACGACCGGAAATGACGCAACTTGCCATGGCGCTCCTTCCTGTATACGTGTAGACAGTATAGCACCTATCAGCACGCAAGAGCCCAGAGGAGGCCGAAGAGCTCGTTGCCCTCCAGCCAGCCCAGGTGCGAGGGCACGAGGGCCCGGCCGTCCCACGTGGCGAGGCCGGACCTCACCGCCGCCTCGCAGGCGGCCCGCAGCTCGAGCTCGGGAATGAGGGCGGCGGCACGCTTGAGCAGGTCGATCCCAATGCCGTCGGTCATACGGCATGCGAGCATGAGGTCCTCGGCCATGGCCTCGCGGGGCGTGAGGTGCTCGGTATCGAACTGCACGCCCTCATCGTCAAGCTGGCGGTAGCGCACACGCCCCTCGTGCAGGGCGCTTGAGGGGTTCGCGCCCGATGTGTAAAAGGGGTACGTCCCCAAATTACACATCTCGGCAGCGGAGGGGATGTCGAACATGCCGGCGGCGGAGCGACCGAGGCCCAGATAAGGCTTACCGGTCCAATACGCGATGTTGTGGCGGCAGCGCTGACCAGGCTGGGCGTAGCTCGCGACCTCGTAGCGCTCAAAGCCCGCGCCTGTTAGCATCTCGACAGCAAGGTCCATACATGCGGCCTGAAAATCCTCATCGGGAACCGCGATGCGACCTTGCTCCTCCAAACGCGCAAGCGGCGTGCCCTCCTCGAGCTGCAAGGGGTACACCGAAATATGATCGAGCCGCAGCGTCATGAGAGTCTCGAGCGTGCGGCCGAACGATTCGAGCGTCTGCCCGGGCAGCCCGCACATGACATCGCATGAGGTGGAAAAACCAACTGCCTTGACCTGAGCAATGGCGAGCATGGCCTGCTCGGCGGAATGAATGCGACCGATGGCCTTTAGCTCGCCCGCATCGAGTGTCTGAACGCCGAGGGAGATGCGTGTGACACCGGCCTCGCGCAGGGCCTGCGCGAGCTCGAGCGTGAACGACTCGGGATTTGCCTCGCAGGTGAACTCGACGGGGTCGCAATACCCACGCACGCGCTCCACCAGCGAAACAAGGCGCGCGCCCAAGAGGCTCGGCGTTCCCCCGCCGATGTAGACCGTCTCCACCTCGTCGAGCTCACCCGCAGCACCGTATGTGTCGATCTGGGATGCGAGGGCGGTGCAGTAGCGGTCCATCGCGGCGTCGAGCTCACAACCGCCCAAGGCGCGCGAGTCAAAATCGCAGTACAGGCATTTTGCCTTGCAAAACGGAATATGCAGGTACAGAGCGCGCGGCTTCACGAATAGCGACCCCCAACTCCAAGGTACCGATTGCGGATACTCAACCCTAGTTACCAAAACCCGAAGTTTATTTTGCATTTCCCCAGGATTCGGAAAAAAATCGTCGACTTTTGGCAATTAGTTTCGAACTATGCCAGATATCCAAAGAAACATGCCCCGCACGAAACGGCGGCTTGCGGCTCCCGCGGCGTACATGCGGGTCCGCGAGGCAAACCAGGGCAACGCCGCATCAAAAACTGGGCTCCAAAACTCCGGCAAGCAGACGTCATCGGCCGTCCGCGTCAGGCCCCACCGCCAACTCGGCCTCGGCCTCGTCGAGCAGGGCCATGAATTCGTCGTAGGTTGTGCACTGCACCACGCGGCCACGCCACGCAGCGGCATGCGGCAGGCCCTTGAGGTACCAGCTCGAGAACGCGCGACCGCGCGCCATGAAGGGCTGCGTCTCGTGCAGCAGCGTGAGATGTTCACGCAGGGCCTCGATGCGCTCGAGGGCGCCGCGCTCGGGCACGGGCACACCGTCGAGGGCAAGCGCACGTGCATCACCGAACACCCAGGGATTGCCATACGTACCGCGGGCGATGAACACGGCATCGGCGGCCGTCTCGGCGAGCATGCGCACGGCGTCCTCCGCGGAGAACACGTCGCCCGATCCGATGACGGGCACGCTCACTCGCGCGGCGACCTCATCGATGGTGGACCAGTCGGCCTCGCCGGTGTACAGCTGGTTGGCGGTACGGCCGTGCACGGCAACGGCGGCGCCGCCGGCCTGCTCCATGCGGGCGGCGAACTCGGCGGCCGTATTCTCCCCCGCCGCAAAACCGCGGCGGATCTTGACTGTGACGGGTACGCGCGCCTCGCGCACGCATGCCTCCACCAGCGACGCGGCAAGCTCGGGTTCCTTCATGAGTGCGGATCCCTCGCCCTTGGTGATGACCTTGCGCGCGGGGCACGCCATGTTAATGTCGATGAGCGTGAGCTTGTCCCCCACGCGCTCCTGCACGGCGTTCACCGCGAACGCGAATTGCTCGGGTTTGGTGCCGAACAGCTGCACGCAGATCTGCGGCTCCTCGGGCTCCGGCTCCACGAGCACCCAGGTTTTGGCGCTCTTATAGGAGAGGCCGGCCACGCTCACCATCTCGGTATAGGCCATCTCGGCACCGCGACGGCGGCACATGATGCGGTACGCCGCATCCGTGACGCCCGCCATGGGCGCCATCAGAAACGGCTGACGCTTGAATTGTTCGCGCAGGTCGATCAATCTTCGACCTTCAAAATGGCGAGGAACGCCTCCTGCGGCACCTCGACGGAGCCGATGGCCTTCATGCGCTTCTTGCCCTCTTTCTGCTTCTCGAGCAGCTTGCGCTTACGCGAGATGTCGCCGCCGTAGCACTTGGCCAGAACGTCCTTGCGACGCGCTTTGACGGTGGAGCGGGCGATGATCTTGTTGCCGATGGCGCCCTGGATGGGTACCTCGAACAGCTGGCGAGGGATGATCTCCTTGAGCTTGTCGCACAGTCCGCGGGCCAGGCCGTAGGCCTTGTCCTTGTGGACGATGAACGACAGGGCGTCGACCTCGTCGCCGGACAGCAGGATGTCGAGTTTGACGAGCTCGCTCATGCGATAGTCGGAGAACTCGTAATCCAGGGACGCGTAGCCCTTGGTACGGCTCTTGAGCTGATCAAAGAAGTCGAGGATGAGCTCGGCGAGCGGGATGTCGAAGTGCATCTCCACGGACTTCTGCGACAAGTGGATCATGTCGGTGGTGATACCGCGGTGCTCGATGGCAAGCTGCATGACCGCGCCGGTGTACTCGGGCGGGGTGATGATCTTGGCCTTGAGGTAGGGCTCCTCAATGTGGTCGATGCGCGTGACGTCGGGCAGGTCCTGCGGGCTGCGGACCTCGATCATCTCGCCATCGGTCTTGTAGACGTGGTAATCCACGCTGGGGCTCGTCGCGATGAGCGCCAGGTCGAACTCGCGCTCCAGGCGCTCCTTGATGACCTCCATGTGCAGCAGGCCGAGGAAGCCAACGCGGAAGCCAAAGCCGAGCGCCGCAGAGGTCTCGGGCTCCCAGACGAGCGACGGGTCGTTGACGTGGAGCTTCTCGAGCGCGTCGCGCAGGTTCTCGTAGTCCTTGTTGTCGATCGGGAACAGGCCCGTGTAGACCATGGGCTTGGCCTCGCGATAGCCCTCCAGGGGCGCGTCGCAGGGATTGCCCGCGAGGGTGAGGGTATCGCCCACGTGCACGGCCTCGGGGTCCTTCAGGCCCGTGACCACAAAGCCGACCTCGCCCACGCCGAGGGTGTCGAGCGCGAACTCGGCGGGACGACGCACGCCGACGCCGTCGACGAGGAACTCCTCGCCGCCCTGCATCATGCGCAGGTGGTCACCCTTCTTGACCTGGCCGTCGAAGATGCGGACCGTGGCAACGACGCCGCGGTACTCATCGAAATAGGAATCGAGGATAAGGGCCTTGAGCGGCTTGTTGGCGTCGCCCTTGGGCGGGCTCACCAGAAACACGATGGCCTCGAGCAGGTCGTGGATGCCCTCGCCCGTCTTGCCGGACACGCACACGGCGTCGTCGGCGGGGATGGCGAGCTCATCCTCAATCTCGACCTTGACCTCCTCGGGATGCGCGGAGGGCAGGTCGATCTTGTTGATGGCCGGTACGATGTCCAGGTCGGCGTTCATCGCGAGGCTCGCGTTGGAAACCGTCTGCGCCTCGACGCCCTGCGTGGCGTCGACCACGAGGACCGCGCCCTCGCACGCGGCGAGCGAGCGGGAGACCTCGTAGGTGAAGTCGACGTGACCAGGCGTGTCGATGAGGTTGAACTGGTAGGTCTCACCGTCGTCGGCGTCGTACATGACGCGGACGGCGTTGGACTTGATGGTGATGCCGCGCTCGCGCTCGATGTCCATGGTGTCGAGCAGCTGCGACTCCATATCGCGCTCCTCGACGGTGCGGGTGAGCTCGAGGATGCGGTCGGAAATCGTCGACTTGCCGTGGTCGATGTGCGCAACGATTGAGAAGTTGCGGATGTGGGAGGTATCAAAAGTATTCATGCTGACCATCTTACCTGAAAGGACGCCTCATTGAGGTGTGCCGCCTGTGAATTTGCCGCTCGGTCAGGTCCTGCTCGCGACGAAGGCCCCACTGGGGCCTTCTGCTCGTGCGGAATCTACGGCAAATTCACAGGCGACACACCCCAGCGAGACGTCAGGCAAGACGGTCAAGCAATCACGAAGGGAGAAATCAGAGCCTTCCTGCTTCGGCGAGGAGTTGCTTGGCGTGGGCGAGGGACTCTTCGGTGGCGTCTCCGGAGAGGAGGCGGGCGATCTCGGCGATACGATCGGCGCCCTCGACGCGGACGAGGTTCGTCTCGGGGATGTCGGCAGCATCGTCGCGACACACCACGTAATGGACGGAGCCCTGCACGGCCACCTGGGCCAGATGCGTGACCACGATCACCTGATGAGTGCGCGCCAGGTCCGCGAGCACCTGCGCAAGGGAGCGGGCCGTGGAGCCGCCAACGCCGGCGTCGACCTCGTCGAACACGAGCGTGTCGACGGCGTCCGCCTCGCCGAGGACCACCTTGGAGGCGAGCATCACGCGCGAGAGCTCGCCGCCGCTGGCGATGCGGCGCAGCGGACGAGGCGTCATGCCGGCACCGCTGCGGTACAGCAGCTCGCAAGCGGTTGGACCCTGAGCAGTCCAGCGCTCGCGCGGAAGCGGCTTGCTGTCCCACACAAGCTCGGCACGACCCATCTCGAGACGCGCCATCTGCTTGCCCACCTCACGGCAAAAACGCGGCGCAGCGGAGTTCCTGCGCTTAATCAACGTCCTGGCGGCCTCGACAAGCTCGGCCTCGGCGGCATCGCGGGCATCGCGGGCGCGCCTCACGCGGACCTCGGCGTCATCGACGAGCGAGAGCAGCTCGGCCGCCTCATCGCGGCGGGCAAAGACGTCCTCCATATGCGGGCCCCACTGTCGCAGCAAGCCCTTGAACGCCGAATAGCGCTCCTGTGCGGCGGCCAGCTCGGCCGGGTCAAAATCGACTGAATCGCGGTACCTACGCAGCTCCGCAGCCGCATCTTCGACCGTGATGGCAGCGCCGGAAAGCTGGTCGGCGAACTCGGAGAGCTTGACGTCGACGCGGGCCATGCGGGACAGCTCCGCAATGGCGGTATTGAGCGCATCGAGCGCACCGCCTTCGCAGGTCAGGGCCTCGGCGGCATCGTTGGCGCAGCATGCGAGGCTCTCCGCGTGCTCGACGCGGGGCAGGCGCTCCTCAAGCTCCTCGAGCTCGCCGGGCTTGGGATCGACATCGGAAATGCGCTCGAGGGCAAACCGCGCCTCTTCAAGTCGACTGCCCTGCGTGCGGCTCGCCTGCTCGACGCGCTCGAGCTCGCGCGCGGCCTCGTTGGCGCGCGCAAGCGCGTCGCGATACGCGGCGAGCGCCTCGGCAACACCCGCGCCGGCCCAGGCATCGACCATCCCAACATGGGAGGCGGGGTCGAGCAGCCGCTGGTGCTCATGCTGGCCGCAAAGGTCAATCAGGGGACTCACGCGCTCGGACAGCTCGCGCACGCTTGCAAGCGAGCCGTCCACACGCACGCGGGAACGCCCGTCGGAACCCAGGCGACGCTGGATGACGAAGCCCTCCTCGTCGCGGGCCCCGCTGAACAGACGCCCCTCGACCAGTGCGCCGTCGCTCCCCTCGCGAACCGTCGCGGAATCCGCACGCTCGCCCATCAGCAGCTTGAGGGCGGAAAGCAGGGCGGTCTTGCCCGCGCCCGTCTCGCCGGTGAGGACCGTGAGGCCGGGACCGGGCACCAGATCGGCGCATTTGATCAGCGCGATGTTCTCGACATGGATCTCATCGATCATTGCGCACCCCGTAAAAGACGCGGCTCACGGACGTGTAGAAGCTCTCCGGGCCGTAATCGAGCAGCAGGATGTCGGCATCGCCGCGACGCACGATGGCGCGGTCGACCTCGCCGGACGGCGTGATGAACTGGCCGTCGAGCGCGATGGCGGGAACCGACGGGCGATCTTTGGACACGGAAATCTCCACGACGTCGGACGGGGACGTGAGGAAGGCGCGCGCCTGGATGGTGTGGGGCGCGATGGGCACGCAGACCATGCCGGTGTACTCCGGGCTCACGATGGGCCCGCCGGCGGACAGGGCGTACCCCGTGGATCCGGTGGCCGTGGAAACCACCACGCCGTCCCCGCGCAGGCGGTCGATGTGGTGGCCGGAAACGGTGATGTCGAACTCGACCATGTCGGAGAGCGGGCCGCGGGCGAGCGCGAGGTCGTTCAGGGCAAAGCCGGTGCAGATCTCCTCCTCACCGCGTTCATTCACGCTCACGATCTCGCACGCGAGCGTGGCGCGGCGACTCACATGCAGCTCGCCGGCGAGCGCGTCGGCCACAACCGAGAGGATGTTCTTGTCCTCGGGGCTCGCCGCGGTGAGAAACCCGAGGTGACCATAGGACAGGCCGAGAATCGGAATCTCGCGATACCCCACGATGCGCGCGGCGCGCAGGAGCGTGCCGTCGCCACCGAGCGAGATGACGAGGCCGCAGTCCACGAGTTCGGGGGTGGACTCGATGCCGGAGCGCTGGTCGGCGGCCCATTCGACCTCAAAGCCCTGGCGCGTGAGCCACAGTTCGAGGGTGAGACCGCTCTCGACGGCCTCCTGCTTGTAGTAATTGGGGACGAGCAGGACCTTCATCGATCAACCTCCGAATACACCAGCGCGTCGATGCGCGCTGAAACGGCAGATGCGTCCATCTCCTCACGAGATGCGGCGGATGCACCGCGCGCACCCAGCAGGAAGAACTCGCGGTTGCCCTTGGCGCCCGTGATGGGCGAGGTGCACAGCCCCAGCGGGGAAAGCCCATTTTCGCGGAAGAGCTCGACCGCATCGGCGAGGACCCGCGCGTGCACATCCGGATCGCGCACGATACCGCCCTCCCCCACTTCGCCTTGCGGCGCCTCGAACTGAGGCTTGACGAGGGTCAGGAAGGCGCCGTTGGGCGTGAGGAGCTCGAGCACCGCAGGCAAGATCGTGGCGATGCTCGTGAACGACACGTCGCACACGGCCAAGTCGGCGCTCGAACGATGGCCGAGCTCGGGAACGTCCACAATGTTCGTGCGCTCGAGCAGGGTCACCCGCTCATCCTGGCGCAACGACCAGTCGAACTGCGCGCGCCCCACGTCCACGGACAGGACATGGGCCGCACCGCGTTTGAGCAGGCAATCGGTAAAGCCGCCGGTGGAGCATCCAACATCCAGGCAGTTGAGGCCGGAAGGGTCCACCCGAAACGCATCGAGGGCGCCGGCGAGCTTGAGCCCGCCGCGCCCCACATAGGGAATGCGGCCCTTCACGTGCAACTCGATGCCGGGCTTGACCATCATGCCGGGCGAGCTCAGGCGCTCGCCGCCGGACGAAACCAAACCGGCCATCAACGTGCGCAGGGCATCTGCGCGATTCTCGCAGATGCCCTGGGAAATCAATTCATCATCCAAACGAACGCGTGCCACGTGGCGCCTTCCTTATGCCCCGCTCAATTTGCGGTCGGTCTCGGCCTGCTCGGCAGGCTGCTCAGATTGGGCCTCGGTCGCAAGCTCGGCATCGAGCATATCGGCCTCGCGCGGAGACAGCTCGAACGAATCGACCATGTCCACGGCACGGGAGCCGAGCTCGATCGCCTCGTCGAACAGGTCGAGGCTGCGCTCGAGGGACGTGTCCTTGGAGCGGACCTGGGCGATGATCTCGTCCAGGCGCTCGGTGATCTCGTCGAAGTTGCCCTCGGCCATGCGCTACTCGCCGGCCTCGGCGTCGAAGGGATCGTTGAAGATGTGGTCGAGGTCGTCCTCGGCAAAGCCGTAGTCGTCGGCCTCGAAACGCGCACGGGCCTCCTCGGCGGCGCGGGCTGCCTCCTCCTCGGCTGCCAGGCGCTTGGGGTCGATCTCGAACCACAGAGCGGCCAGGCAGGCGGCCTCGGCATCCTCGGCGGTGATGGTGCAGGCGACGTGCTGCAGACTCGGCAGATGACGATCGCGCACGATGCGACCGAGCACGCCGTTCACAAAGCCGGCGGACTCATCGGTGCCGTAGGCCTTGGCGATCTCGACGGCCTCGTTGATGACGACGGCGGCATCGAGCGTGTCGGCGACCTGGAAGTACAGCTCGTAGACGGCGGCGCGAAGCAGGTTGCGGTCGGCACCGGGCATGCGCTCGAGGGTCCAGTTCGCGGAGACGGCGCGAAGCGCGGAGTCGATACGATCACGGTTGGCGGAAACGCCGCGCGCGATCTCGATGGCGTATGGTGCCAGCGGACCCTTAGACAGGGTGTAATCCCCTGCCAGGACGTCCTCGACGGAGACTTTTCGCATCTCGGACTGGAACAGGATCTGCAGCGCCTGACTGCGGGCGAGCGTGCGCCCGCGATTGACTTTAAGACTTGCCACGCGCTACTCCTTGGGGAAGACGAGGCTGTCGATGCAGATGTTCACGCACTCGACCTCAACGCCGACCTGGGCGTCGATGGCGTTGGCGACGGCGACGCGCACGGCCTCGGCCAGGGGCTTGAACGGATAGCCGAAGAAGACCGTGAGGTGCACGGTCAGGCGAAGCTTGTCGT
The DNA here is from genome assembly GCF_902364775.2 of Collinsella intestinalis. Classification (GTDB taxonomy): domain Bacteria; phylum Actinomycetota; class Coriobacteriia; order Coriobacteriales; family Coriobacteriaceae; genus Collinsella. Next base: position 990,050 of record NZ_CABJEU020000001.1, read on the forward strand.
CGACGACCTCGGCCTCGACGTCCTCGCCCATGGGCACGGACTTGGTGGAGAACATGGAGACGAGGTTGGTGGCGAGGTCCTTCACGCCCACGGACGCGATACCCTCGACCTCCTCGACGGCGCGGGAAACGATGGCGGTCAGCACCTCGGGTGCGATGCCGATGCCGGCGATGGTGATCTCTTGCGACATGCCCACTCCTTTACGTGGTAAGCGCGCGGCCTCATGCGGGCCGCGCGACGGACGTGCACTGGATGAGAGCGATTAGAGGCGCTGGACGAACTCGCCGGTGCGGGTGTCGACCTTGATGCGCTCGCCCTCGTTGAGGTACATGGGGACCTGGACGACCGCGCCGGTGTCGATGGTGGCCGGCTTGGTGGCACCCTGGACGGTGTTGCCCTTGGCGCCCGGGACGGTCTCGACGACCTCGGCCTCGATGAACATGGGCGGGTTCACGCCGAGCAGCTCGGTGTCGGCGTAGAGCAGCTGGGCGTTGTCGTTCTCGCGCAGCCACTTGGAGTTGTCGCCGATGAAGTCGGCCGGGACGGCGATCTGCTCGTAGGAGGTCATGTCCATGAAGTAGTAGTTGTCGCCGTCGTTGTAGAGATACTGCATCTCGTTGGTGATGAGCTGCACGCTCTCGAACTTGGAGCCGGCGTTGCAGGTGTTCTCGACCACGCGACCGGTCTTGAGGTCCTTAGTCTTGTAGCGGACGAAGGCGCCGCCCTTGCCGGGCTTGACGTGCTGGAACTCGACGATGGTGTAGTACTTGTCCTTGATCTTGAGACCCATGCCGTTGCGGAAGTCGGCGGTGGTGATGGAAGCCATGGCTTGCCTTTCTGTAGAAGAATCGAACTTAGGAATTATACTCGCAAAACGCCCTAGCAGTCGATGACGACCAGCTCGTGCGTAGAGGTCGTGAAGGGCTCGTAGCCGGAGGCGGTGACGACGCCGTAGTCCTCCAAGCGCACGCCGCCCACACCGGGCAGGTAGATGCCGGGCTCCACGGTGATGACCGCGCCTTCCTCCACGATGTTGCTCTTGCGGCCGAAGACCGGCAGTTCGTGGATGTCGATGCCCACGCCGTGGCCGAGGCCGTGGCCGTAGTACTCGCCGTAGCCCGCGTCGCCGATGATCTTCTGGGAGAGCAGGTGGATGTCGTGGCCGTCCACGCCGGCGTGGATCGCGGCGACGCACTCCTCGTGCGTGCGGCGGACGATGTCGTAGATCTCGCGCTGCTTCTCGCTCGGCTCGCCCACGCAAACCGTACGGGTCATGTCGGACTTGTAATCGCGGTAGCCCGCACCGTAGTCCATGAGGACGAAGTCGCCCTTCTCCACCACGCGGTCGCTGGGGATGGCGTGCGGGTTGGCGGTGTTGGGACCGGATGCGACGATGGAACCGAAGGCCAGGTCGTCTGCGCCGTGATCGAACATGAAGGTCTCGAGCTCGGTACGGAGCTGCTTCTCGGTGAGGCCGGGACGGATCTTCGTGCACATATGGGCGAACGCGGCGTCGGTGATGGACTGCGCGTGGCGCATGAGCTCGATCTCCTCGGCGTCCTTGATGGCGCGCATGAGTTGAAGGTCGCCGTGCATGAGCGGAAGGCTCGCGCAGATGGAACAGTCCTCGAGGCCGCGCTCGATACCGCGGTAGAACTTGATGTGCATGTCGTCCTCGACGGCGACGACGCGGCTCTTGGTGGAGCGGGCGTGCTCGGCAACCCAGCGGGGCATGTCGATCTCGTCCATATCGAGCTTCCAGGGGCTACCGGCCGGCATGTTCTCCTCGAAGGAGTTGAAGTAGCGCGAGTCGGTGTGCAGGAAGCACTCGTCGGCCGTGACAAACGCCACGTGCGGGTACTCGCCGGTGTAGTCGAAGACGCGCATGGCGCCGGTGAGCCAACGCAGGTTGGCCTCGTCGCGCACGACCACGGCATCGTAGCCACGCTCAGCCATGAGGGTGCGCAGGCGGGCGATGCGCCCAGCGGGACCGTTGAGGATTTCGGACATATCGGTTCCTTTCTCGCGAAAGATGTGTAAACAGGCCTACTCGGGTTTGCGTGAGGCGATGAACGCGCGCGCATGGCGCTCAAGGGCCTCGTCGTCGATGGACGAAAGGCGGATGACGCCGGGGTACTTGGGCAGCGCGAGCTGGAAGCGGTTGGCGACGCGGAAGCGCTCGGCGCGAAGGGCCTCGATGAACGCAGCGGGATCGATGTCAAACGACAGCTCGCCGATGCCGAGGTCCTCGAGGTGATCGTCGAGTGCAAAGACCTCATCGACCGCGAAGTCGCAGGCATCGATGGCGAGACGCGCCTCGAAGCGCATACCCTCGGCGAGGAGCAGGTAATACGGGTGCGCGCCCTCGCCCAGGCACGCGGACAGGGCGCGGGCGGTGGTATGGCCGAACAGCAGGGCGCGGCGCGCAGAGGGGCTCACGGACTTGGCGATGTTCAAGCGCGCAGTGAGCGTGGTGGAAAGCGCATCGGACAGCGACGTCTCGTTCTTTTCCGCAATGCCCTGGACAGCAGCACCAAGGCTATCCCAGCAGGCTCGGCTCTCGGAGAGATACGCACCGCACATGAGCGCGTAGCCCAGGCCATTCTCCTCGACCGGCCGATCGCCAACCAACGCGAGGTCGCACACGGCGAGCGAAACCTCGGGCTCGAGGCTGACGAGGGAACCCCCTGAAACGGCGAGGGGCGTCATCTGCGTGGAGCAGCGGATCATGGCATCGAGCGTGGTGGGAACGAGCGCGCACGACACGCCGCCGCACCACGTGCGGGAAATGTAGCTCGCCAGGGAGCACGCCGCCTCGCCGCCCACGCCCACAATCAGGTCCTCGGCGGTGATACCGGCCGCGGAAAGCTCGGCATATTGCGCAAGGGCCGACTCGGCCTCGAGCGCATCGGAGGCAGCGACGCATCGAACGACAGCGTTGAACCCTCCGTCGACGAGAGCGCGGCGCACGGTCTCGACATGGACGGCATCGATGTCATCGGAGCTCAGCACATAGGCGCGAGAGGGCTTGCCAACCGCGCCGGAGAGGAACTTGGGAAGCTCATCGAGGGCCCCGAAGCCAAGGCGGACATCGGTGCTCCTCGAACCGAAGGAAAGCAGCTTGCGACGAATCGTCATATGAGACCACGCTCCAAGAGAAGCTCGGCAACGGTATAGGAAACCTCGGTGAACGAGGTGCCGCGGATATCCACGGTGAGGTCGGCGGCGCTTTCGTACAGCGGGCGCCTGTGCTCGAGCAACCGGGCGGCATGCTCGGCGCTGCGAAAATCGGGTCGGGTGTCGGAGCGGCGGATCTGACGCAGCGAATCGTCGATATCGCCCTCGAGGTAGACGCAGAAGCCCATTTCATGAATGAGCTCGATGTTGCGAGGGGTCTCGACCACTCCCCCGCCGCACGAGACGAGCAGGCTGCGCTCGGAGGCGAGGCTCTCGAGGGCCTCAGTCTCGAGCGTGCGGAAACGCTGCTCGCCCTCGGCCTCGAAGATTTGCGAGACCGTCTGGCCGCACTTGCGCTCGACGAGGCGATCGGTGTCGACGAAACGCCGATGGAACATACGCCCGAGGTTGCGGGCGAGCGTGGACTTGCCCGCCCCCAAGAATCCGACGAAGAAGATATGGTCGCATCCGCGCTTCACGGTAGAGGTCATGGCAGCGTTACTCCTCGCAGGGAACGCCGCGCAGCGCCATGCGCTCGAAGATGCGGAAGATCTGCGTGTACCACAGATCGGCGGTGGACTGCGGCTTGACGAGGATGGTGGTCACGCCGGCGAGCTTGCCGCCCCACACATCGGTGTAAAGCTGGTCGCCGACCATGACGGCCTCCTCCTTGCGAGCGCCCAGGCGCTTCATGCCCGCCGTGATGGCGAACGGAAGCGGCTTGCAGGCAAAGGAGATGTAGTCCATGCCGAGCTCGCCCGCGGAGCGCGAGACGTGGCTCACATGCCAGTTGTTGGAGACCATGATGAGCTCGAAGCCGAGCTCACGGGCGCGATCGAGCCAGGCTGCCACGGAATCGGGCGCGCAGGTACGGTCGCGCGGCACGAGGGTGTTGTCGCGATCGAGTAGGATCGCGCGCTTACCCGACGCCCACAGGGCATCGAGGTCGATGTGCTCGACGCACGTGATGTAACGGCTGGGGGAAAAGATGCTCATAGGCGCTACTCCCAGGACTTTTGATGATCGTCGTAGGTCTCGGAGAAGAACTCCTCGTCCTGCGTGATGAAGAAATACAGGTCGTTGGAATCGGTGGGATTCAACGTGGCGCTGATGGCCTCGGCAGACGGAGAGCAGATCGGCGTTGGGGGAAGACCGGCGTTCTTGTACGAGTTGTACGGGCTGTCGATCGTCTGGATGTCGTTGGCCGTGACCTCGCCACCCGTCACGTACATGAGCGTGGCATCGCTTTGCAGGTACGGACGCCCGGCAAAGTCACCCTTACCGGCAAGGCGATTCAGGAACACCGAAGCGACGTGCGATCGCTGCTCCGCGTGAAGACCCTCGCGCTCGACGATGGAGGCGAGATCGAGCAGCTGATAGGCAGTGAGCTCGACGCCGAACCTCGACTTGATGGAAGCCAGGCCGGCATTGAAATCCAACGCGTCGAGGACATCGACCTGGAACTGGCCGAGCATGGCGCGGATGATCTGTTCGGCGGTCGGCGTGCCCTGGAACGTGTAGGTCTTGGGGAACAGGAAGCCCTCGAGGGAGTCGTCGGCGGCCTCGGAGAGGAACGCGAAATCGGCAACGTAGTTGGAGGCCTTGGCCTGCGCGGTGAAGTCGTCGGCGGGGATGCCGTAAACCTCCTCGACGATGCGGGCGGTCTGGGCGACGGTCTTGCCCTCGGGGACCGTGAGCTTGACGCCCTCGACGTTGGGGCCGGCCACGAGCTGCTTAACCACGGAGATGGGGTCCTGCAAGGTCTCGAAGCGGTACTCACCGGGCTTGAGCTGCATCTCGGCGCCGAGCTTCTTGACGGCGGCGTAATACTCGCCAGCGTCCTCAACGACGTGGTTCTCGGCCAGGGTCTGCGCGATGACATCGCCCGTCGCGCCCTCGGGGATGACGACGTTCACGGGCTGTCCGGCCTCGATGGCCTCACCCGAACCGCCGAATACGCGCGGGAACACGAAAACGGCCGCCACGGTAACCACGGCGATGGCAATGAGCACGCCGAAAATGACGGGAAGCTTGGAGCGCTTGGCTGCAGCCTGCGCATAGGCGGGATGCACGCCACCGGAGCGCCCGCGCGCGCGAGCTTGTGACGGCGCCTGAACGCGCTGCGGGCGCGGCGCCGCTCCACGGGCGGGTCGCGTGGCAGCCGCACGAGGACGGGGGGCGTTCGCTGCGGGGCGTGGGGCCGGGGCTGGGGCGTTCGTGCGGAATCGCTTGCCGGCGGGACGCTGATCCCGCTGATCGCGATGCGAGCCGTAGTCGTTAGCCACGATCGTCCTTTCGTCCATGAGAGTCGAGCCAAGCCTGCAAGAACAGGGAAGCGGAAATCATATCGACCTTACCGCGCATCTGTTTCTCGTTCAAACCCTGTTCGCGCAGGATGCGCTTTGCCTCGGTGGACGTGAGGCGCTCGTCGATGAATTCGAGCGGGAGACCGGTCGCGGCCGCGATACGGCCAGCGACCTCCCGAATATGCTCGGCTTGGGGGCCCTCCTCGCCCGACATGGTCTGCGGCAGGCCGCAGACCAAGATATCGGGCTCATGGTCTTCCAAGATCATGCGGAAGGAACGGGCCATGCCCTCCACCTCGCACGCAGGCAGGACCTTGAGCGGCATGGCCACGCGACCGGTGCGGTCAGAGACCGCGATGCCGGTGCGTGTACCGCCGATATCGAGGGCGAGAGCTACCACGTGCTGCCTTCCTGCCGTTTGTTACGCGCCGAGCGCGGTGCGAGCAGCCTCGAGAGCCGCCGCGACACCCTGGGCGTCCTTGCCGCCGGCCTGGGCCATAGTGGGCTTGCCGCCGCCGCGGCCATCGACCAGCGGGGCGATCTGCTTGATGACATTGCCAGCATGGAAGCCTGCGGAAGCCGCGTCGTCGGTGGCGGCGGCGATGAGGGCGGGCGTGCCCTTCTCGGTCACCGTGGCGAGGACGCAGGCGCAGGCGCCGGAAACCTTCTGGCGGATGGTATCCCAGACGTTGCGGAGGTCGGAGGCCTCCAGGCCGGCGAGCTCAGCCACAACGAGCTTGTAACTGCCCATGTCCTGGGCGTTCTCGATGGCGGAGGAAATGGCGTCGGAGCCGCCGCCGGTAAGCGCCTTCTTGAGCTTCTGGTTGGACTCGCGAAGCTCGGCCTGCAGGGAGGAGATGCGCGCGGGAACCTCCTCGATACGGCACTTGAGCTGCGAAGCGGCCGACTCGGCGAGCGCGGCGCGCTGCTCGAGGTAAGCGATGGCGCCGGTAGAGGTCACAGCCTCGATGCGGCGGACATTGGAGCCGGTGGAAGACTCGGAGACGATCTTGAACAGACCGAGCTCAGCGGTGTTTGCCGCGTGGGTGCCACCGCACAGCTCACGGGAGAACGGCTCGTCCTCGGCGCCGACGGAGACGACGCGGACGGTGTCGCCGTACTTCTCGCCGAACAGGGCGACGGCGCCGGAGGCCTTGGCCTCCTCGATGCCCATCACGCGGGTGACCACGGGCTTGGCGGCGAGGATCTGCTCGTTCACGAGGTCCTCGACGGCGCGGATCTGCTCGGAGGTCATGGCCTCGAAGTGGGTGAAGTCGAAACGCAGGGCCTCCGGAGAGACGAGCGAGCCGGCCTGGTTCACGTGCTCGCCCAGGACCTCCTTGAGGGCGGCGTCGAGCAGGTGGGTCGCGGTGTGGTTGCGCGCGAGCAGGCCACGGCGGTTGAGGTCGTAGCCGGCGAAGACGGTGTCGCCCTCGGAGAGCTTGCCGATGAGCTTGCCCTCGTGGACGTACAGGCCGCCCTTGGAAACGGTATTGGAGACGAAGAACTGGGCGTCGGCGGTGTCGATGAGGCCGTGGTCGCCCAGCTGACCGCCCATCTCGGCGTACAGCGGGGTGCGATCGAGCACGACGGAGGCCTCGACGGCGTTCTCGGCGGACGCCACGCGCTCGCCGTTCACGACGATGGCGAGAACATGAGCGCCCTCGATGCTCTCCTCCTCGTAACCGGCGAACTCGGTGGCCGGGAGCTGGTCGGCGAGCTCGGTCCAGACATCGTTGAAGGAGCCCCAGGCGTCGCCCTTGGCGGCGGCGCGGGCGCGGGCCTTCTGCTCGGCCATCTCGGCGTCGAAGCCCTCGATGTCGACGGCATGGCCGGCGGACTCGGCGATCTCGACGGTGAGGTCAATCGGGAAACCGAAGGTGTCGTGCAGCATGAAGGCGGCCTTGCCGGAGAGCTGCTCGCCCTCGTCCAGGGCGCCGAGTTGCTCGTCGAGGTAGACGCGACCGTTGTTGAGCGTGGTGGAGAAGCGCTCCTCCTCGGCGTTCACGATGCCCTTGACCAGGCCGGCGTTCTCGACGAGGTTGGGATAGGCCTCGCCCATGACGTCGTTCACCGCGTCGATGAAGCGGCCGAGGAACGCGTCCTCGATGCCAAGAAGACGGCCGTGGAACACGGCACGACGCAGCAGGCGGCGCAGGACGTAACCGCGACCCTCGTTGCCGGGCAGGACGCCGTCGGAGATGAGGAAGTCGACGGAACGGGCGTGGTCAGCGATGATGCGCAGGGAGCGGGAGGCGCCGGTGTACTCGTTATCGACGTAGGTCTTACCGGAGATCTCCTCGCCCAGCTTGATGAGGCTCTGCATGACGTCGCCGTCGAAGAAGGAGCTCTTGTGCTGCATGATGGCGGCCATGCGCTCGAGGCCCATGCCGGTATCGAGGTTGCGGTGGGGCAGCTCGGGCATGGAGCCGTCCTCCTGGCGATCGAACTGCGTGAACACGAGGTTCCAGAACTCCAGGAAGCGATCGCAATCGCAGCCGGGGGCGCAGTCGGGGCAGCCACAGCCGACCTCCTCGCCGAGGTCGAAGTAAATCTCGGAGCAGGGGCCGCAGGGACCGGTGGGGCCGGCAGCCCAGAAGTTGTCGTCCTCGCCGAGGCGGGTGATGTGGTCCTCGGGAACGCCGAGGGCGCGCCAGACGTCATGCGTCTCGTCGTCGTCAGTGAAGACGGTGAAATGCAGACGCTCCTTTGGAAGCTTGAAGACCTCGGTGATCAGCTCGTAGGCCCAGGTGCATGCCTGCTCCTTGGTCACGCCGCCAAAGGCGAAGTTGCCGAGCATCTCGAAGAACGAGGCGTGACGGCCGTCGGAGCCGATGATGTCGATGTCGTTGGTACGCACGCACTTCTGGCACGAGCAGGCACCGATCTCCTTCATGACCTTCTTGCCCTGGTAGTACTCCTTGAACTGGTTCATACCGGCGTTGGCGAGAAGCAGCGAGGGGTCGTCGGGGACGAGGGACGAGCTGGCATACAGCTTGTTGCCGCGCTCCTCGAAGAAGTTGAGATAGGCCGAGCGAATCTCGGCGGTAGACATGGTGGGATAGTCAGCGGCCATGCGTAAACTCCCTGGGTTCAATTCGCGTCCCCACCTAGGGGGAACAGTTTCCAAACCCAGTTATTATACGTTAACGCACGTCGTCAGTTGTGTCGGTTTCCTCGGGTTTCTTGGCGTCCTCCGCCCGCTCGTGCGCGGAGAAGGGCATCTCAAAATCGATGAGCTTCGCCCAGGGATTCTCGAGCTCGGGCTTGGGCAGCGCCTCGGCCTCAGGCACCGAATCGCTCGCAAGAATCTGCGAGTCGGCGACGAAGGTGTCGTCGCCCAGTGCGTCGAACGCGGGGACGGGGCGTCCCTGCGCGTCTCGGAACGGGGCGCCGCGGAACAGCGCACCCTCATACGAGACGATCTGCTCGCCGGTACGGGTCTCGAAATAGAAGATGAACAGCGACTTGATGACCGCCACGAGCGGCAACGCGACGATCATGCCGATCGCCCCGCCAAAGGTGGAACCGACCACGAGAGCCGTGAGCGAAAGCACGGGATGGACCTGCATGGTGGACTGATTGATCTTGGGGGCGATCACGTTGTCGGTGATGTTTTGCGAGAGCATGGCCATGACCATGGTCCAGATGGCCATGATCGGGCTGTACACCAGGGCGATCAGCGTCGCGATGATAGCCGAGATCGAAGGACCGACCACCGGGATGATGTTCAGGATGCCCGAGAGGATGCCCATCGTGATGGCATACGGGTGACCCACGATCATGAATCCGACGAACGCCAGGAATCCCTGGATCACGGAGTTGATCAGGGTCGAGCGCAGGTAGCCGCCCACGGAACGGCTGAGCACCGCGACCATGAGACGATAATCGTCGGCCTTATCCTCGGGCAGGATGCGGCAGATCTCCTCATTGATGCGCGGATAGTCGCACGCGAGCCAGAATGCCAACACGAATCCAAGAAAGACGATGAACACCATGGAGGCGATGTTGTTCACCATGGGCACGATGCCGTCGCGAACCGCGGCGAGCAGGCCCGAGAGCGCCTGATTGATCATGTCCTGCGCGGAGGCGAACAGCGACTCAATGTTCACCACATCGTTCAGGTGCTCGACGATGGCGAACTCGTTCTCCATGCGCATGGCCCAGGAACTCAGGGCGGCGAGCTTGGCGGGAGCGTCACGCAAAAGGTCGATCAACTGGCCGGTAACCATAGGAATCACCAGGGCGAAGAGCAAGACAAAGCCCACGATGACGATGAGCAGGCCGATGAGGGCGCCACCACCGCGCGGCAGACCGCGCCGCTCGAGGAAGTTCACAATCGGAGAGGCCATGAAAGCCGAGATCGCGCCAACCGAGAGGAAAAGCAAGACGTTGGACAGGGACCCGATGAGCTGAAACACCACCGCGCAGATGATGATCACTCCGATGACGATCCAAATGTTCAAAAACGTCGTGCGCATGAGGCGCTCGGCGCGGGCGGTGTCGTGCTTCATGATTCCCCTTATGCATCCGGCGCATCGCCGGAGATGGCGCGGCGGCCGGGTTTAACCGGTCATGACCCCTTCTGGGTCGATCTTATCCTGGATCTTCTTGAGCGTCCGGCGCAGCAGACGGCTAACCTGGACCTGCGAGATGCCGAGCTTCTCGGCGATCTCGATCTGCGTCATACCCTTGAGGAAGCGCATCTCGATGACGTCGCGCTCCCTCGGGGAGAAGCTCGCGAGCGCCTCCTCGATGATGATGCGGTCGTCCGTGAACGCGAGATCGGAATCCTCTGTCGCATAGCGATCGATGACCGATGGGGTGTCATCGTCGTCGGCGCCAGACGGGGCCTCGAGCGAGACCGAGCTGTACGCAGAGGAAGACTCCATGGCCTCGAGGACCTCGTCAACGGTCGCATCGAGGTAATCGGCGATCTCGGCGATGGTCGGAGAGCGCTGCAGCTGCGAGGTGAGCGTGTCCGTGGCCTGATTGACCTTGGCCGAGAGCTCCTGCAGGCGGCGCGGCACGCGGACCGACCAGCCCTTATCGCGGAAATGGCGCTTGATCTCGCCCATGATGGTGGGCGTGGCGAAGGTGGTGAACTCAAGCCCGCGGCTGGGGTCGAAGCGATCGATCGCCTTGAGCAGACCGAGGTACCCGACCTGGACCAGATCGTCGATGGGCTCTCCCCTGTTCTTGAATTTATTTGCGATGAAGCGCACGAGATTCAGATGGGACATGACGAGCTTCTCGCGCGCATCCATGTCCCCTTCCTCCTTGAATCGGCGGAAGAGCTCGCGGGTTTTCTCCTTATCCCAAGCGCTCTTACCCGAGGTCTTAGAGGTCATCGACGTCCGCCTTCACTTCGAGCACGAGACGGGCGGGAGACTCGACCTTCTGATAGACATCGCAGACGGAGCCGAGGATCAAATCGGCGTACGCGGCGGTGGGGTCGTCGGCAGAGGGCTCCGCAAAGGCATCCGCCTCGAGGGTGAACGTCATAGCCACGCGCGTGGAGTCGACATCGAAATCGATGGTGAGGGTCTCGTCGGGCGAAGTGGCGCACGCGTAGATAAAGGCCTCCTCGGCTGCCATACGGATATCTTCGACGCACTCGACCGACATGGAGGAGAGCGTGGCGACGTTCGCCGCGGTCATGCGGACGAGACGGGCCAGATCGGGGTCGCACGAAACGACGAGAGAGATGGCAGTGGGGTTATTCATCGATGGTCTCCTCGCCAGGATTGTAGGTGAAGTAGGTGCGGGGCTCTGCCTGGGGCACTGCCTCCGGCGCGGGCACCTCGGCAGGCTGGGCCGAAGACTCGGCAACGGGCTCGTCATCGTGCACGGGGGCGGGCTTGACGGCCTTGGGCGCCGCGGCCTTATGACCGCGGTTGAGCAACCTTTGGACCTTGCCGGACGCAGCGTCGGCAAGCTCGGTGACGGCGTTAGAGGCGCTGCTGGCGGCACCGCTCACGGCGGAAACATCGCGCAGAACGCCATTGACCTCGATCAAATCGGCAGACAGCGCCTCCACGGCGACGGTTGCCTGCTTGAGCAGCGGCTCGACCTGGGCAACTGCGGGCTGGAGCTCATCGACCACACCGTCGAGCTTGGCTACGACAGGACGAGCCTCCTCGATAGTGCTGTTGACCTGCTCCACCGTCTTGTCGAGCGAGGCCACGACGTCGCGGGTGCGGCGCAGGGTGAGAGCGAGCTCCGCGACGGCCCAAACGCCAACCAAGGCGAGTACGACAAGGACGATCTGCATAGGTTCCATGGATGCCTCCATTGCAAACGAGCGACACACGTAAGGTTGATGATACCCCACAAGGGCAGGGCGCAAACAAGGCCCAAACCCTAGCGTGGCCTGTTCTCCGCCCGCCATTGCTCCCAACCGCGGCCGCTGGGCTGCCAAAACGCCCCGCGCTCGAGGCCCTCGGGCAAATAGCGTTGCTCCACCCAGCCCTGGGGGTAATCGTGCGGGTACTTGTAGTCGCCATATTCGTCTGAACCCGGGCGATGACGGTCACGCAAGTAGCTGGGCACCTCGCGCTGCCCGCTTGTGCGGACGTCGGCCAGGGCGGCGTCGATAGCGGCCTCGGCGGCATTCGACTTGGGCGCGAGGGCATTGTAGATGGCGGCCTGGGCGAGGTTGATGCGGCATTCGGGGTAGCCGATCACCTCGGCCGCCTTAAATGCGGCCTCGGCCACGAGGAGCGCGGTGGGGTCGGCATTGCCGATGTCCTCGCTCGCTTGGATCATGATGCGGCGGGCGATGAACTTGGGGTCCTCCCCCGCGTCGATCATGCGGGCGAGCCAATACACCGCCGCGTCTGGATCGCTGCCGCGCATGGATTTAATGAAAGCGGAGATGATGTCGTAATGCATGTCGCCGGACTTGTCGTACGACAGGCCGCGGCGCGGGTTGGCCTGCTTCACATCTTCGAGCTCGATCGGGATGGGAGATGCGGGATCGGTCGAGCCTTCGCCCTCGCGACCGGGCTTGGTAAGTGCGATCTCGCTCGCCAACTCGAGCGTGGTGAGCGAACTGCGCCCGTCACCGGCGGCGAGCGTGCAGATCGCGCGAACAACCTCATCGCTGGCGCTGAAGCGCCCGTCGAGCCCCTCCGGAGCGCTCAGGGCACGGCGGACCAGGCGCTCAACGTCCTCATCGGCCAGGTGCTCGAGCTCAACGACGCGGCTGCGCGACAGCAACGCGGAGTTCACCTCGAAGTACGGGTTCTCCGTCGTTGCGCCGATCATAACCACCGTGCGGTTCTCCACCGCGTGGAGCAGGGCATCTTGCTGGGAACGGGAAAAGCGATGGATCTCGTCGATGAACAAGATGGTGCGGCGATCGAACATCATGAGGCGGTGCTTTGCCTCATCGATCTCTCGGCGCAGGTCCTTGACGGTGCCCGTGACGGCGGAAACCTCGACGAACTCGCTCTTGGTGTGCGAGGCGATGATATGCGCCAGCGTGGTCTTGCCCGTACCTGCAGGTCCGTACAGGATCACACTGGAAAGCACGTCGTGCTCGATGGCGGATCGAAGCCAGGAGCCTGGGCCCACGGCCTTCTTCTGACCCACGTAATCATCGAGCGTCGACGGGCGCATGCGAACCGCGAGCGGTGCGTTCTTGAGCTGTTTTACGCGCTCGTTGCTGGAAAATAACGTGTCCATGGGCCTTCTCCGACGATCGTTCATTCGAACAAGAGTGTATCAAACGGTCAGCCCTATTCAAACACCTGTTCGTATTCACTCGTTGATGTAGGTACGCTGCGGAAAATCGAGCTCGGGGAACAGCGTGCATGCGAGCTCGATAAAGTAGCCGTCCGTCATGCTGGCAATATAGTCGATCACCGTCTGGTCAAAGTCGCTCGACCAATCGTACGTGCGGCCATAATGCGCAAGCGACTTGTCGATCCTGGCGATGTGGTGCCTAAAGATGGTGCTGTGTTCATCATGCGCCTTGAGGTCGCCGAGGAAGTGCTCGTACATGAGGCTGAACGCCCGCGCCATCATGTCCTTGCGCTCCTCCTCGATCGCAACGGAATGGTAGATCATCGCGTAGTTCTCGCGCTTGGCACGACGGATCTCCTCAAAGAGCTCCTCACTCATCTCGATACGGTCCTTGCCGTAACTGTGCTCGACGATGTCGATTGACGCACGCGTGAGGATCCACGAGTTATACCGGCCGCCCATGCCGTCGGCAAACGCGCCCTCATCCACGAGACCCGCCTCGATGGCGTCTTGGCGGTCGCGCCCGACATAGGCGATGATGTCGGAGATGCGGACCACGCAGGCCTCGAGCGTCATGGGGCGAAGCGTCTTCACGTAGTCGAAATCGCTCGCATAGCAACGATCGACGGTTGCGTCGAACTCCTCAAATCCACTCAAGCCGGACAGCTCGAAGACGCGCTGCTCGTATTCGCCGTTGTGGCAGAGAACGCCATCGAGGGTCTGCAGCGAGAGATTCCTGCCGTACAGTCCGTCCAGGACGCGGACGGAATGGACGTTGTGGAAAAACGAACGGCCGGTCCGAGCCTCGCTGATGTCGTTCAACAACGCCTCCCCCGTATGCCCGAAGGGCGTATGGCCGAGGTCGTGCCCGAGGCCGATCGCCTCGATGAGGTCGCAATTGAGGCCGAGCGCGCGGCCGATGTCGCGCGCGATGCGGGCAACGAGCTGCACGTGCAGCCCGCGACGGGACAGGTCATCGTTGCTGCGGAAGCTGAAGACCTGCGTCTTGCCGTTATAGCGGTTGTATGCGGGAAGGTGCAAGATCTTCTCGGTGTCGCGCACGTAGGAGGGGCGCCAGATGCTGTTGCGATCGGCCGGGCGGTCCTCCCTGCGGATCACGTCCTCATCGAGCGCACGGTAGGGATTGACCCAACCCCGCGCGCGATTATCCTCCATACGCTCGACGAGTCCGCAGGACAGCTGGTCGGGCATGGAATTCAGGCGGTCGAACAAGGTGCTCTCGGTCGTGCTCATACGCTCATCCAATCTCTCGCGATTTCATGCGCTTATAGTCGCATACCGAGCGGACAAAACACGGTCCAGCTTCACGGAAGCAAAGCAGCGAGCGGGACGAGTGCACACCCAATGGCGACGAACGGCAGCAGCGGCAGGGCATCCCGTCGCGCCAGCAAGCCGCAAACGGCAAGCAAGCACAATCCCAAGATAAACGAAGCGAGTGCATAGAGCGGGTCGGCCAACATGAGGGCGGCGAGGAACTTGACGTCTCCCCCACCGAGCCCTGCGGCTCCGCCGTGCATGCGGCGCCAAAGGGTCTCGGTCGCAAGCAACAACGCCATCACCGCAGCGGCCGCCAATGCATGCCAGGCAAAACCGCGGATGCCACCATGCATCAACCCAAAGATGGCGCTCGTGGCCGCCAACAAGACCGAAAGGGCATGCGGAAACCGTCGCTCACGCGCATCGATAAAGGCGGCCGCTGCAATCTCGCCCGCAAGGAAGATCGGGACGAGCACGTCGAGGACGGTCGAAAGTTGCGTGGGCATGACCGCCTCCTTCACCATCGGTATAATGGGTTAAAAACCGCGAATGCATGCGAGGACACCATGGAAGCACCCTCTTTTGATTACAGCAAGATAGCACCGAACGCCTCCGAGGACGCCGATCTCGTCCCGCGCCAACCGGTGATCGAGAGCGCCAGCGCGTCCACCGCGAATCAGGCGAACGATTCGAACTTCGCCTACATCCTCACCGGATGCGTCTTGGGCGGCCTCGCCGTGTTCACCATCGCGTTCCTGTGGTTGGCCTTCGGCGTCATGCAGTCTGCCGTAACCGCCCCCTACATGTACGACCACATTGAGGAGTCCCACACCGATTCTTGGGATGACTATTCGAGCGAGCTCGAGGAATTCGAAGACCAGCTGTGGAACGAGTACCACAGCAGTCACCGCTACGCGTAGCGCCCATCCGCACCCACTTGAGACCGAAAGACCCCGCCGCCCATCATCGGGCCGCGGGGTCCATTGTTACTTTGCGCCGTCGAGCACCTCGTCGAGCGTGACGCTCACATCGTGCGGCGTGGGCACCCAGTCGACTTTGAGGAACAGTGCGGCCACGGTAAGCGGCACGTAGGTGAACATGAACAGCGGGAACGTGAACAGGTTGGTAAAGATGCGCCATTTCTGAGCGCAATGGATGTGCTTCCACTCGGTGATGGTGGTGAACAACCCCATGACGAAGAACGTGGCGTACATGTAGGCGAAGATCATGATGACCGACCCGATGGCCATCTCTATCTCGGCATCCGTGGCCAAGAAGCCATGACTCAAGCTGCCTACCGCGATGAACGTCACGTTGACCAGCAGGCACATGAGCGTCAGCAGCATCGCCGGACCGACGACCATGAGCATGTCGTAGGCCGCAAACCGATGGAACTTGCCGATGGACTTGAAGATATGGCGTCCGTAGGTGAACAGAACCTGGTAGAAGCCTTTTGTCCAGCGCATGCGCTGCTTAATCGAGGCCTTGAGCGTAACCGGCTGCTCATCGAAGAACTCGGCTGGCGCGTACCCAATCCGAACGCCGTGGATGGCGCAGAACGTCGAGAACTGGATATCCTCGGTCAGTGTGTGGAAATCCCAGCCTTTCATGCCCTCGATGAGCTTGGCGCTCACCAGATACCCCGAGCCCGACACGGCGCAGGAGGTATGGCAGATCATGCGGGCGTTGTTGAGATAGCGGGCCTCGCGGATGAACCAGGTCGCATAAGCCGAGGAGATCCAGCTGCTGCCGAAGTTCTTGGAGTTGCGGTAGCTCGTGAGCGCGAGATAGCCCTGGTCGAATGCGTCGTTCATGATGGTGACGTAATCACGGGAAAGCAGGTTGTCGGCGTCGAAGATGAAGAACGCCTCGTGCTTGCCGGGGTACTCGCGAAGAATCCGGTCGAACCCGTAATCCATGACCCAACTCTTGCCCTTGCGCGAGAGGTCGTTGCGCTCGTAGACGATGGCGCCCGCCTCGCGCGCGGCCTGGGCGGTGTTATCCGTGCAGGCGTCTGCCACCACGAAGACGTCGATCAACTCGGACGGATAATCCTGGTCCTTGATCGATTTGACCAGGTTGGCGATGACCGCCTCTTCGTTATGGGCGGCGATGAAGAACGCATAGGTATGTTGCTTCTTCGCCGGGGGGATCTTCACCTGGCCGCGAATGAGACCGATGAAGAAGAAAACCACCTGATACAGGAAGCAGACAGAGAACACCAGACCGACGATGGTGTTGAAGATGACAATCGGAGTCAAAGCATCTCCCGAGACGAAGGGTGCAGACCGTTCAAGTGTACGCCACTGGATGGGCCTTATGGCATCCGGCAGGATATGAACATGACTGAGGCGGGTGCACCACGCCGATGAACAGCGGGCACACCCTCAAACTCAGTCCTCGAGCAAGCCGAGTTGCGGAACGATGACGTCGCCCGCGGCCGTGCGGCCGAGCGAGCGATCGTGCAGCTCCTCGAGGGCGGCGGCGAGATCCCAGGGAAGCTCGTCGCGACAGCTCACGACCTCACCGGTGATGGGATGCTCGAACTGGACGCTCCACGAATGCAGGAACTGACGATCGAGGTCGAGGTTCATGCGCCCGTTGCCCTTGCCGTAGAGCGGGTCGCCCACGAGCGGATGGTGGATATGGCGCATGTGCACGCGGATCTGATGGGTGCGCCCGGTGTAGAGGTGGCACTCGACGAGCGTGTACCCCTCATCTCCGCGCGCGGGCTCGAAGCGCTCGAGCACCTGGAAGGTGGTGATAGCCTGACGGGCGAACGGATCGTCGGACACGGCCATCTTCACACGGTCGCGCGTGGACCGCGCGATGCCGGTGTTGATCGTACCCTCATCCATCACGATCTCGCCGTGGACGAGCGTGATGTAGCGACGGTCGAGCGTGCGCGTGCGAATCAGATTCTGCAGGGCGCGCTGCGTGTCGTCGTCCTTGGCCGCTAACATGAGGCCGGACGTGTCGCGGTCGAGTCTGTGTACGATGCCGGGGCGATCCTCGCCCTGGACCGTGCCAAGGTGCTCGATCCCGCAATGGTAGACAAGTGCGTTGGCCAGGGTGCCGTCCTCATGTCCATGAGCGGGGTGACACACCAGACCGCGCTGCTTGGACAGCACAAGGAGATGGTCGTCCTCATAGCGGATGTCGAGCGGAATGGCCTGAGGCACGATCGCCCCCGGCTCGCGCACCTCGGGAAGCTCGATGGAGATGCGGTCACCCTCGCAAACGACCTGCTTCTTGGACAGACATGTCTCACCGTTGACGGCAACGGCACCGGCCTCGACCAGCTTCGCACAGGCAGAGCGTGAGGGGCAGGCATCCTGGGCCCCCAGATAGGCGTCGAGGCGCTCACCGGCCGACTCGGACGATACGAGCAGATGCACGTCGGCCGCCATTACGCATCACCGCCGTCGGCGGGGACGTCCTCGCCCTCCGGGCGCGCGGAATCTGCGCCGTGCGCATCGGAAGCGGCGCGTGCGCGACGGACACGCTCGGTGCGGCGCTTCTCGCGACGCGCCGCCGCGGCCTCATCACGGGCGTTCAGCTCTGCCGTCGCATCGACCTTTGCCGCGGGCGAAAGGAACATAAAGCCCACGAACGCGAAGAAGACGCCCACGCAAATGCCGATATCCGCGACGTTGAAAACCGGGAAGTCGATGAAGTCGGTGGCGATGAAATCGACGACATAGCCGAGGATCAGGCGGTCGATCGCGTTGCCGAGCGCTCCACCGGCCACGAGGCCCAACCCGAGCGTCTCAAGCTTGGAGACCTGACGGGTACGAGTCAGGTACTGCAGGATGGCAACGATCACAAGGGCTGCAAAGGCGACGAAGATCAGGCCCATGCCCTCACCGAGGCTAAAGGCGGCGCCCTTGTTCGCCACAAAACGGAAGCTCAAGATCCCCGGAATCACGGAGACGCTCTCCCCCGTCACCATGAGGGTGTTCTTCACGAACACCTTCGTGACATAGTCGAGAGCAAACGTCGTGACGGCGGCGATCAACGCCACGCAGGCACGCCACGATAGAGACGGCTGGAAGGCCGCTTCCGTCTTCTTGTCTGCCACGTCGGCCCCTTTCATCAGAGGCTCGGGAGGGGTCAAGCGCCCCACCCGAGCCTCGGCATGTTCAATTCGTACGCGTCGCGAGCAGGAGTTTAGGCCAGTGCGGCGGCGCAGCGGTCGCAGATGTGGGCATGCTCGCCGTGGACGCCCGTGCTCTCGCGGAAGTTCCAGCAACGGTCGCAGGCCTCGCCATGCGCGGCCTCGATCTCGGCGGTGAACTCCTCTCCCTCGACCAGCTCCACCTCGGAGACGATGTAGAACTCGGCAAGGTCGACGGCCTTGTCACCGGTGAGCAGGGCGAAAGCCTCTGCCGGAGCGGTCGCCTTCACGCGAACCTGCTGGCTCTTGGTGAAGGTGCCCTCGGCACGCGCGGCCTCGATGGCCTTGGTGACAACGCTGCGGAGCTCGAGCGACGCCTCGAGGACGCCGGCGAACTCGTTGGCCTGCTCGAGCGTGATGGGGCTCTTGTACCAATCGAGCAGCGCCGCGTACTCCTGGTTGTCGCGGCAACCGGCGGGAGCAAACTCCATGGCCTCGTCGACCGTGTAGGACAGAATCGGCTGCAGGTCGCGCATGAGCATGGAGAGCAGCTCAGCCACGACGGTCTGCGCGCTGCGCATCTCGTGGCTGCCGGGCTTCTCGCAGTACAGGCGGTCCTTCAGCGCGTCAAGGTAAACGTTGGAGAGCTCGGTGACCACGAAGTCGTACAGCGTGCGGTAGGCGCGGTTGAACTCGAAGCCCTCGTACGCGGCGTCGACCTCGGCCTGCACCTGCGTGAGGCGGGCGAGCATGAGCTTGTCGAGCGGCATGAGCTCGTCAAAGGCCACGCCGTCGGTCGTGGGCTCGAACTGGCCCTCGAGCACGGACAGCAGGAAGCGTAGGGTGTTGCGGAAACGACGGTACGCATCGGACGTGCGGGCGAGGATCTCGGTGTCGCACGCGACGTCGGTGGAGGTGTCCACGGAGGCAACCCACAGACGGATGATGTCGGCACCCATCTCGTCGCAGATCTTGTTGGGGTCGATCACGTTACCGAGCGACTTGGACATCTTGCGGCCCTGGCCGTCCAGGGTGAAGCCCTGGGAGATGACGGCCTTGTACGGAGCGATGCCGTTGGTGCCCACGGAGGTCAGCAGCGAAGACTGGAACCAGCCGCGGTGCTGGTCGGAGCCCTCGAGGTAGACGTCCGCCGGGTACTTGAGCTCGGGGCGGTACTCGCACACGGCCTTCCAGGACACGCCGGAGTCCCACCACACGTCGAGGATGTCACGATCGGCCTTGAGGTGATGGCCGCCGCACTTGGGGCACACGCAGGCGTCGCCGAGGTAGGACTCGGGAGCATCGGTGAACCAGGCGTCGGAGCCCTTCTCATGGAACAGAGCGATGACCGCGTCGAGCGTGTCGTCGTTCATGATCTTCTCGCCACAGTCGGCGCAGGTGAAGGACGGAATCGGCACGCCCCAGTTGCGCTGACGGGAGATGCACCAATCGGGACGCTGCTCCACCATGGCGCCGATGCGGTTGACGGCGTGCTCGGGATACCAGGACACGTGGTTGCGCACCTGGTCGAGCGCCTGCTCGCGCAGGCCGGTCTTGTCCATGGAGACGAACCACTGATCGGTGGCACGGAAGAGCACCGGGTTCTTGCAGCGCCAGCAATGCGGGTAACTGTGGGTGATCTTGACCTCTGCCACGAGCATGCCGCGGTCGCGCAGGAACTGGATGATGCGCGGGTTGGCCTCGTCGGTGTCCATGCCGGAGAACGGGCCGCCGGCACCGAACTCGTCGCCGTTGTAGAAGCGACCGCCGTCGTCGACGGGCATGCAGACGTCCATGCCCTCCTTCATGCAGACGTAGTAGTCGTCCACACCGTGGCCGGGCGAGTTGTGAACGATACCGGTACCGTCCTCGGTGCCCACGTAGTCGGCCAGCAGGGCGACGCCCTCGACACCGTCGAAGACGGGCTGCTTGTAATGCAGGTGATCGAGCACCTCGGCGGGCACCTCGTAAGGCTTACCGTCGACCATCACGGGGGTGACATCCCAGCCGGCGATGCCGCAGACCTTCTCGGCGAGGTCCTTGAGCATGATCTCGGCGCGGCCGTCGTGCTCGATGGCGGTATAGATCGCCTCAGGCTTGAGAGAGACCGCCTGGTCGGACGGGATGGTCCAGGGCGTGGTGGTCCAAATCACGAAGTCGACCGGGCCATCGAAGGACTCGAGGCCGGCGGGTTTGCTCGTCAGCTCGAAGCGGACGTAGATGGACGGGCTCGTCTCGTCGGCGTACTCGATCTCGGCCTCGGCGAGCGCGGTGTGGCAGTGCTTGCACCAATGGACCGGCTTGTGGCCGCGATACACCATGCCGCGGTCGAACATGGCCTTGAAGGCCTCGATGTCGGCGGCGTCATGCTGATGGTAGAGCGTGAGGTAGGGATTGTCCCAATCGCCCAGAACGCCCAGGCGCTTGAAGCCCTCGCGCTGCAGGTCGATGTTCTCGACGGCGAACTTGTTGCAGAGCTCGCGGATCTCGGCCGTGGAGGCCTGATTGAACTTCTCGGTGCCCATCTGGGTCTCGACCTTGTGCTCGATAGGCTGGCCGTGGCAGTCCCAACCGGGCACGTACGGGGTCTCATAACCCTGCATGGCCTTGTAGCGGTTGATCATGTCCTTGGCGATCTTGTTCATCGCGTGACCCAGGTGGATGGGACCGTTGGCATAGGGAGGACCGTCGTGCAGGACGAACTTCTCGTGGCCCTGGTTCTTCTTGAGCATGAGCTCGTACACGTGATTCTGCTGCCAGCGCTTGAGACGCTCCGGCTCGCGCTGCGCCAGGGCCGCCCTCATGGGAAACTTGGTCTTGGGCAGGTTCATGGTCTGCTTGTACTCGTTTGCCACGAATACCCCTCTCTGTTGTGGGCGCATGAAAAAAGCGCCCGTCCTAGCTCAAGCTGGGACGAAGCGCCTATGAATGCGGGAAGCAGACCCGCGTGCGTTTCGCTATACCACCCAGCTCAAAGGTTCGCGCGATCGCGCTTCCCTCGTACTCGGCTGGTCTGTCACGACGACCATCCCGGCGACGCCTACTGGGCGCGAACGCGCCGTTGGGGCCGCGGCTCCGGGGTGATATTCGATGCGGCCGCACGCACCCGGATCGCAGCTTCCCGGGCTCTCTTCGCCGTGCGGGTCCGACCTACTCGTCCCCATCAACGCCTGTGAGTCGACATGATAGCACGGGCGGACCGCACAGAGGGCGAAACTCACAGCCCGACCACGTCGAGCAAACGATCATGAAGCCCTGCGCCACAACGCCACGCCAAATCAGCGCAAAACGTTCCCCAAAACGTACACTTATTTTTCAAAACCCCAGGATTCGGATTTCAAAGTGTACGTTTTGGGGAACGTTTTGCTCCAATATACCGGCATTCGGTGAACTCAGACGTCGGCCACGTCCACGATTCGCACTCCCCCGCGCTCAAGGGCCTCCGCGAACAGCCCTTGACCGGGAATCAAGCGACCGGTGAACGTGCCATCGTACACCTCACGCACGCCACAGCTCGGACTACGAGACTGCAAAACGGCGGCGACCAGCTCTCCCGACTCGATATGCGATTCAAGCCGCGCCATCTCAGCGGCGACGCCCGCGCGATACTCGGCATCCACGCTGACGCCCAGGTCGTTCACAACCTCCCCGTCAACGATCTCCGCGGGAGGACGAGGCGTGGGAAGACCGCCCGCCACCTCGGGACACACCTGAATAACCTCGATCTCGGGATGCTTCGCCAGCTCCGAGAGCAAACGCTCACTGCGGTTATTGCCGCCGCTGTATTTGCAGTTCTCGCCCAGCAGACAGGCGCTTACCGCGATTTTCATGGCACCTCCTATGCAAAACGGGCCCCGCAAGCGGGACCCGTTGAAGAACAAGCTATGTTCGCGAAACCTTAGAGGGTGTTCACGAGCTTCTGGATGCCGGACTTGCGGTTGGCAGCCTGGTTCTTGTGGATGACGCCCTTGGCGACAGCCTTGTCCAGCTTGCGGTAGGCGGTGGTGGCAGCAGCCTGGGCAGCGGCCTTGTCACCAGCCTCAACGGCGGCCTTGACGTGCTTGATAACGGTCTTGAGCTCGGAGCGGATCGCCTTGTTGCGGACGCGAGCAACCTCGCTGGTGCGGATGCGCTTCTTCTGAGACTTGATGTTTGCCATCGGGTTCGGTTCCTTTCGGGTACTTACAAGGTCTTACTATCCGGCCTCTGAGACACGGTTGTTGAGGTCATACGGGCGAGTATTTTACACGCGCAACCCAGCTCACGCAACAGCAATCAAGCAATATGTGCAGGTTGCGCGGGATTATTCACAAGTTCACCCACCAACTCGCCACAATGACCGAGGATTTACCTGCCCCGGCGCTGCTGAGGGCGGCACATGTCCATGACCCACATCTGGAGCGCCAGCTCGCCGTCGCGCGACCCTTTCAGCGCCAACTCGACATCGACTGCCGAGGACAGCGCCTCAAGCAGCTCGTCCATCTTCCATCGACGGGCCCATGAGGCATGGTTCTTGACCTGCCAGGCCTGGACGCCCAGGGCAGAGGCCAGCTGCCCAGCCTGTCCGCGGGCATCGAGGGACTTCGCGATGATGAGCTCACGCAGGCGCGTCACCAGCAACGACCAGATGCGGACCTCGCTCTTGGCCGGCTGCAGCTTGAGCAGTTCAAGCGAACGGGTAAGGTCGCGGGCGGCCACCGCATTGAGAAGCTCCCACGGCTTGACCTCGGCGGTGCGCATGACATGTTGTTCGACGTCGGCGAGCGTGATCTCAGGGGCGTCGATCATCGAGGCGAGCTTCTTGAGTTCGTTGTCGAGCATGCGCATGTTCTCGCCAGCGCGAGAAACCAGGGCCTCGGCGGCGGGGATGCCCATCACCTTCCCGTGCTTCTGCGCCATCTTCGCCACGCGGGGCGGAAGCTCATACGCCTTCATGGGAGCACAGGAAATGACGGCCTTCGCCCCAAGTTTTGCGATCGCCTTGTAGAGCCTCGTGTTCTTCGCAAGCGTTGTGGCGACAACCAAACACACCGTCGTGGGGGCGGGATTGGCAAAATACTCCACCAACGGCTGGCTCACCGCCTTGGGCAGCTTGTCACAGTTCCTCAAAATGACCAAACGAAACTCTGATCCCATGGGAAAGGTGTTGAGGGAGGCAATGATGTCGTCGATCTGCGGGTCCTTGGCCATATCCCGCTCATCGAGGTTGAACGCAGCCATGCCGGACGCGTCCAAGCGCGCCTTCATCTTCTCGATCGTGTGCGAGCTCTTAAGCTCGTCGGAGCCCACGACGAGGTATCCCGGCAACAACTCCGCCATATGTGCAGCCCCTCTCTCACCGGTCAACTGACGTCTCAGTATAGCGAAGCGCTCAGCGCTGCGTTCGAAACCGAGGATACGGATGCCCCGGCGTCACATGAATATCGCCTACGTCCTTAGTGCACAAGAACATCGATCCCGACGCCTCGACCATGCGCACACATGTGGGATTGGGGTGCCCATAGCGATTCCCCTCGCCGGCACTCGCCACGCAAAGCTCCGGCAGCAACGAGTCGAGCGCCTCGGCAGATACCGAAACGCGTGACCCGTGATGCCCGAGCTTCAAGACATCGATATCGCCCACTTCCCCCATATACGATTCGAGTTCATCCCGCTCGGTATCACCGGTCAATAACACGTGAAGGCTCCCGCGTGCCCCCTCATAGGAAACATCCAGCACCGCCGAGTCCGCGTTCTCGTCGCCATGAACCCTGGCATCCGGCCAAATAAGCTCACAGACAAAGGAGCCGACCCGCACCGCATCGCCCTCGCGCAGCTCGCTCACGGCAGGCCCATCGGACAATTCCGCCGGAATATGGTCCGCCGCACCATCCGCAACGTACAACCGATCGACCCGCACACCCTCGAGAACATCGGGAAGGCCGCCCCAATGGTCCTTATCCCAATGCGTGACCACAACACCGTCGAGCCCAAAGACATGATTGCGCGCCAGGGCCGTCCGAGTCGCCTCCCCTATCCCCGCATCAACAAGCAGCTTCGACGGCCCGTCGCGTATCAAGATCGCATCACCCTGCCCGATATCGAGCACGATGACCTCGGGAGGAGCAAAGCGGGTCCAATAGGAAACATGCACAACGATACAGGCGAATACGAGGGCGAGCACGAGAACGAGACGCTTCGGCATGACGGGCCTCCAGCGAACATACACCAGGAGTGCCGCACCGTAAGCGATCGGCGCCACTACCCACGACGACTCGACCGAAACGAGCGCAAACGGAATGCCCGTACACACCTGCGCGAAAAAGACGGATAAGCGTGCAAGGCCGTCGGCGGGCGCCAGGGCGAATTCGGCGATGGCCCCGGCTGCGCCGGACACACCCGCAACCTGGGCAAGCATGTCAGATATAGTTGCCACCCCCGTACCAAGCAAACCGGTCACGAGCAAGCCGCTCATGGCCGGGCCGGCGAGCAGGTTCGCCAGCGGAGATACGAGCGACACCTCGCCGAACACCGGCAAGGTGAGCGGTAACGTGGCCCATTGGGCTACCAACGTGATGGACAAGGCGTCCGCAACGGAAGCGGGGATATGCAGAGCACATAGATGATGCCGAACATAGGGGCCGAACAGGATAATGAACAGCACGCTCGCAACCGAAAGCTGAAACCCAAGGTCATAAACGGCACCGGGATCGACGGCGACCAGGGCGGCCACCGCGATCGCAAGTCCCGAAGGCGCATGCGCGCGGCGATGACCCATGATCGCCGCGGATGCGATCGCCACCATGCAAACCGAACGGATCGCAGAAGGGGCGCCACCGGTGAACACCATGTACGTAGCCATGACGACAAGCATGACCAGCTGCTGCGCTCCTTTTGAGAACCCCACGTGGCGAAGCGTTCGCTCAAGCATGGCCGCGATATAAGCGAAATGGCTTCCCGAAACCGCCACGAGGTGCGTGAGCCCGCAAGCGGAGAAATCGGCCTGAGCCTCCGACTGATTGAGCTCCGTCGTCCTACCGCACACCGTCCCGGCAACCAGCGCCCGATAATCGCTTCCTCCCGCGTCGAGCACGCGCAGCGCACGGGCCCGAAGCGACCCAATCGAAACGCCGCGCGCCTCGGTCCCATGCTCCAAGATCGACACGATACGGGCTGAGGCGACCTCCCCTTTTGCAAAGCGGCTTCGCGCATAGTCGGAGTCATCAAGCGCTTTCACGCGACACACGGCACGCAGGGTCGTCCCATCCTCAAAAGCCTCGTCACTTGAGACGCGAACCGACCCAAGGCGCTTTCCCGTATCGACGTCGACCATGAGAGCGGTCGATGAGAAGCCCCGCTCACCAGCAGAAGGATCGCCGCGGATGAGCAGGACACACGCCCCGCCGCCCGCACCGAGGACCGCACGACTCCCCGCCTGCCATCTCAACAACCATCCGATTGCGGCGACGCACCCAATCAAGACACCCATACCGAGCATCGCAATCGGGCGAGCGACGGAGTCGAAGCGACCCGACCCTCGCAAACGGCGCGCGAGGGTAAACGCCAAGACGGACACCAAGCTCAACGCCCACACGCCGATCCAGGACACCACATCGCCGCCGTCTCGCAGTCGCCACCCCGCTTCGAGCATGAGCAGGGCCGATGCGCATACGCCCGCTGCGAGAAACGCCGTGGGCGGAACATACGGCCGAACCGGCAGATCTCTGCCGCTACCAACCATGCCCATCACACGCATATCGAGCTTTTGAGCTTTTCGAACTTCTTCTCGCCGATGCCGCTCACGCGCATGAGGTCCTCGATGGTCGAGAACGGGCCGTTCGCGTCGCGATCCTCGACGATGGCACGTGCGGTCGACGGCCCCACCCCGGGCAACGCGTCGAGATCCGATTCCGAGGCACAGTTGATGTTGACGGGCCCGTCGGCAGTGGCAACCCCCTGCGCAGACGCCCCAACATCGGGAGCCACGGCTCCCGAACCGCCACCGCCCGCCTCCCCCACACGCGGGACATACACCTGCTGCCCGTCTTGCAGCCTTGCGGCTCGATTGACGCGAGCCGTATCGGCATCAGCGGCAAACCCACCGGCAGCTTCGATGGCATCCCCCACTCGCGAATCGGCCTGCAGGGTCACAAGGGAAGGAGCGCCTACGGCCCCGGCAACATCAACTACGATGACCTCTGGCTTCTCCGGCTTACTCTTAGATCCCGAAACGCCGTCATCCGAAGCGGCGTCGTCATGTTCGACCTCTGCCGCACCTCGCTCCGAACTCCCAGCATCCGAACGCGTGACCAGAACTCCCCCGTCACCGGCACCCGCCGCCCCGAGGGCCCCCGTCACTCCCGCTCCAAGGGCCATGATCAAGAGAGTCGCGACAACCGCCCCGATCACCAGCACCGCCGGCCGCTGCCTCGCATAGAGCCTGCAACGTCTTGCCCATGTCATTCTCTCCTCTTGCACCTGTGCCATATGCGCACCTCCCCTCTTCAAGCATCGCAAGACGGGAGGCGCGAGGCACCGACAATATGAAGCAGCGCCGGTCGGTCTGTATGGCAATCTGGCCGCAACCTGTCCATCGCGGGCAGATTGCGGCCAGATTTAGAGCCAGATTATGGGCAGGCCTGTGGATTACTCAGCGGCCTGGTGGCGAATCTCGATCTCGCTGTGGCGTTCGCGCATGCAACGGGGGCGCTTGTACACCGGCGCCTCAAAATCGACGTACTCGACATGGGAGACCAGGTAATCGATCATCGCCTCGTGATCGAACATCTCCCATGCCTCGTGAACCTCATCGAGCTTTGCATGGGTCTCGGGACGACGCGGCATGAACAGCGTGCAGCAGTCGGGCGCGGTCTCGCACGAGATCTCGTACGTGCCGATCTGCTTGGCGCGCTCGATGATCTCCTGCTTGTCCGAACCGATGAGCGGCCTGAACACCGGGATATCCACGACCTCGTTGACGGCCATGATGTTCTCGAGCGTCTGCGACGCGACCTGGCCGAGCGACTCGCCCGTGACGATGGCCTTGGCGCCCTCGAGGCGCGCGATGCGCTCCGCCACCGAGTACATGACGCGGCGATACATGATCACGCGCAAATCGGACGGGGTCTTCATCGAGATCTCGCGCTGGCAATCGCCGAACGGGACGACGTACATGCGACCGATCTGAACCGCAGGCGCGAGCTGCTCGATGATGTCGCGGCACAGATACTCGCTCGTGTCGGCCGTCTGGGGACGCCCGGAGAAATGGATTGGCACCACGACGGCGCCGCGACGAGCAAGCTGCCAGGTTGCGACCGGAGAATCGATACCCGAGGAAAGCAGCGTCACGACCTTGCCGGCACTGCCCTGCGGCAGGCCGCCCACGCCGCGCATGCTGCGAGCGTATACATACACGCTGCCCTGGACGACGAGCACGTGCACACAGGCATCGGGCTCGCGCATCTGGACCTTCTTCTCGGGATACGCAAGGCAGAGCGCCTCGCCGACCTGACGGTTGAGGTCCATGCTCGTGAGCTCGTAGTCCGTATTCGAGCGGCGTGCGGCGACCTTGAAGGTCTCGAACGGTCCGAATTCGGCGAGCGCATCGATCGCGGCGCGGCAATACTCATCGGGCTCGCGGTTCGTGTGGAACGCCAGCGAGCAGCGGGCGACACCCGGAACCTGGGCGATGAGCGGCATGGCGCGCTCAGCCTCGCCCTTGGTGGAGAAGGTGACGAGAATATGGCCGGAGATGCGCGTCACGCACGAAACGGAAAAGGCGGCCAAGGCCGCCTTCAACGAATCCATGAGGACGCGCTCGAACCGCGTGCGGTTCTTGCCCTTGAGCCCTATCTCGTGATAGTGCACCAGGCATACGCGACTTGCCAATTAGGCCTCCTGGGGGTCGATGTGGCCGAGGGCGGCCTCATAACGCTCGTGGTCGTAGGAGATGGTGCCATCCACGATCTCCTCCATGGCCATGGAGATGGTGTCCTTACCGGACAGCATGACGGTGAGGTCATCGGTGTCCTGGACGGCGAGGACGCGGCTGTGCTGGCCGCGCAGCATGTTGTTGATGTCGCTGGCGCGCTGGGACGCGAGCGAGGAGAGCAGGAACCTATTGTGGTCGGTCTTCTCCAGCAGGTCATCAATGGCAGGCTTCACAACAGACACTTCGGATCAATTCCTTTCGTGACGGTGCAGTACGGCGATGAGCTCCTCCGTGGCACGCTCGAGATCGTCGTTCACGAGGATCTCGTCGTAGCGGTCACGCAGGGCCATCTCGCCTTCGGCGGTGTGGAGACGGAGCTCGAGGGACTCCGGGGTCTCGGAGCCGCGGCCGAGGAGGCGCTCACGCAGGACATCGAGCGACGGGGGCTCGATGAAGATGAGCACGGCCTCGGGGAAGCGCTCCTTGACGGCCAGGGCGCCCTGGACGTCGATCTCCAAAATGAGGGACTGGCCGGTGGAGAGGTTGCGATCGACCTCGCTGGCAAGGGTGCCATAGCGATGGTCGTGTACCTGTGCCCACTCGATGAAGTCGCCGGCCTCGATGCGGGCCGAGAACTCATCTTCGGACAGGAAGTAGTAATTCACGCCGTCCACCTCGCCGGCGCGCGGGCTCCTCGTGGTAGCGGAAACCGTCAGGCCCAGGTTGGGAACCCGGTCGCGCACACGCGCGACAAGAGTGCCCTTCCCTGCGCCTGACGGCCCGGAAATCACGAAGAGCTTTGACTCGCTCTGGCCCACTTACTTGGTGAGCTGCTCGAGGAGCTGCTCGCGCTGGCGGACGCCGAGGCCCTGAACGCGACGGGTGGCGGAGATGCCCAGCTCGTCCATGATCTTGGTGGCCTTGGCCTTGCCATAGCCAGGGAGGGACTCGATGAGGGTGGAGACCTTCATACGGGAAGCGATGGGGTCGTCGGAGTTCAGGACGGAGTCCAGGGACACCTCGCCCTTCTTGATCTTCTCACGGAGCTCGGCACGAGCGTGACGGGCGGCAGCGGCCTTCTCGAGAGCGGCCTTGCGCTGCTCATCGGTGAGCTGAGGAAGCGCCATTTGAACCTCCATAAAACTAGGCATCTTCTAACTGCGTTCGGGGTGCAATACGTGCTTTTACGTGCATGTTTGAACCTTCAACGGCAATCTAGGGTAGTCCATGCTCTGCCAAATTGCAAGATATCGAGCCAAAATCGGCGTCAAAACCCCTGCATAGAGGCCCTATAGAGAAAAGAAGCGCAGGTAGACACCTGCGCTTCATCATTATTTCACGTTCTCGCACAGCTCGGCGACGATGGCCTCGTACGCCTCGACCGGGTCGTCGGCTCCCGTGATGGGACGGCCGACCACGATGTGGCTCGCGCCGCGGGCGATGGCCTGCGACGGCGTGGCGACGCGCGTCTGGTCTCCGAGCTCGGCGCCCGCAGGACGCACGCCCGGCGTGACGATGAGCGCGTCGGGGCCCAGCAGCTCGCGCATGCCTTGCGCCTCCATCGGGGAGCACACGATGCCGTCGATGCCGTTGGCCTGCGCGAGGGACGCCAGGCGGGCGGCCTCCTCGGCAACCGGGGACTCGACGCCGATCTCGGTGAGCGAGTCCTGGCTCATGCTCGTGAGCACGGTGATGGCGACGAGGTTGGGGCGGCGGCCCCGCACCTCCGCGGCCGCCTCGGCACCCTCGCGGCACGCCGCGAGCATGGCGCCGGAGCCCAAGCCGTGCACGGAGAGCAGGTCGGCGCCGGCGAGTGCTGCGGAGCGAGCAGCGCCGCGCACCTGATGCGGGATGTCGTGGAACTTCAGGTCGAGGAAGACCTTGAAACCGCGCTCGTTGAACTCGCGGACGATGGAGGGCCCCTCGGCGTAGAACAGCGTCATGCCGACCTTCAGCCAGGAGGCATGACCGGACAGCGCATCGGCAAGCTCGATGGCGCGGTCACGGTCGCAATCGATCGCGACGATGATACGGTCGCGGGCATCGGTCTCTAGCATTCGAAGGCTCCGATCAACTCGTTGATGTCCTTGACTCCCTGGCTCTCGGCCCAGGCCTCGAGCTCGTGCAGGATGCGCACGGACGCATCGGGCTCGACGAAGTTGGCCATGCCCACGGAGACGCAGCAGGCGCCCGCGAGGATGAACTCAGCCGCGTCCTCACCCGTCATGACGCCGCCGACGCCGCAGATCGGGATATCGACCGCATTGGCGGCCTCCCAGACCATGCGGACGGCGATGGGATGGCACAGCGGGCCGGAGAGGCCGCCCGTGGGCTTGGAGAGCCTGGAGCGGCGCGTGTGCACGTCGATGGACATGCCGGGGATGGAGTTGATGACAGTCAGGCCGTCGGCGCCCTCGGCCTCGAGGGCACGCGCGATCTCGGGGATGCGCACGGGAGCCATCTTGACGAAGAGGGGCTTGTCGGTCACCTTGCGGCAGGCGCGCATGACCTCGGAAGCACCCTGAGGCGTGGAGCCGCAGGCGGCACCGCCGGCAGCGATGTTGGGGCAGCTCACGTTGATCTCGTATCCGGCGGCCCAGGGGCACAGCTCCACGAACATCTCGAGCGCGCGGACGTACTCCTCGGTGGAGTGACCGGCGACCTGGCAGATGACCTGCGTGCCCTTGGCGGTGAGGTCGGACAGCCACGGGCCGGACTGCTCAGCGAAGGCGGCCACACCGGGGTTCTGCAGGCCCACGGAGTTCATCATGCCACCGGGGACCTCGGCCATGCGGGGCGCGGGGTTGCCCGGCCAAGGCTCCGCCGCGCAGCCCTTCGTGGTGATGGCACCGAGCTGACTCACGTTCATGAGCTCGCTGAACTGCCAGCCGTACCCGAACGTGCCGGACGCGGTGTTGATGGGGTTCTTCATCTTCACGCCGCCGAAGTCGACGGCCATATTCACCTGGCTCACCAGACCACCACCTTGGTCGCATCAAAGACCGGTCCGCACATGCAGGCGCCCTGCATGCCGTCGGTCGTCTCGACATTGCAGGTGCTGCATGCACCAAAGCCGCAGCTCATCATGCGCTCGAGGGAGGCCTCGCAGTACACGCCCGCCTCGGCCGCAGAGGCGGCGACCTTGCTCATCATGACGCCGGGGCCGCAGGTGGCCACGTAGTCGTACTCGTGGGA
The DNA here is from genome assembly GCF_902364775.2 of Collinsella intestinalis. GTDB lineage: Bacteria > Actinomycetota > Coriobacteriia > Coriobacteriales > Coriobacteriaceae > Collinsella. The sequence goes on from NZ_CABJEU020000001.1 coordinate 1,021,782, forward strand.
GGAGAGCAGCTCAGCGGCGGACTCGGTGCAAAAACCGTGCAGGCCGGCCGTACCGTCATCGGTCGCCACGCGGACCTCGCCGGCGCCCAGCGCCTCGAAGTCCTCGACGCCGACGAGCTTGGCTACAGTGGCGGAGCCCACGCACGCATCGACCGCGATACCCGCCTCGGCGAGCTCACGCGCCAGGCACAGCACCGGGGGAACACCGATGCCGCCGCCGACCACGAGCACGCGACGGGCGCCCTCGGGAACGCGCCAGCCATGGCCGCCAGGGCCGAGTAGGTCGCTCGTAAAGCCGCGGCCCCACTCGGACATGCGCTGCGTGCCCTTGCCGACGACCGCGTACCAGATCTCGACGGTGCCGCGCTCCGGATCGGCGGCGACGTAGCTCAGTGGCACGCGCAGCAGCTCACTCGGGTCGCCCGGAACGCGGATGTTCACGAACTGACCGGGCTTGAGCGCGGATGCGAGACGCGGGGCCGAAATGACGAGCGAGAAGATGCCGTCGGCGATCTTCTCGTTCGAAATGACCTCGAAGTCATGCATGCGCGCAGGCGAAGGATTCGGCATATATGCTCCCCTCCCCATGCGAGGCATGGTTGATTGACAATGCCGCACGGGCAGCGCGCAAAGACGCGGCCCGTGCGGCGCTCGAAGCTTATGTTAGCAAACGACGCCGTTGGCGAGCGTGCGCTTGCCGCCCACGAACACGTCGGTGGCGCGGCCGGTGAGCTCGACGCCCTTGAAACCGGAGTTCTTGGCGTGGCTGGCGAAGTCATCCTCGGAGACGGTCCAGACCGCATCGGCGTCGAAGACGGTGAGGTCGGCGACGGAGCCCTCGGCAATCGTGACCTGGTCGAGGCCCAGGATCTTACGGGGCTCGATGGCCATGAGCTCGACCATGCGACCGAAGGTGATCTTGCCGGTCTTGACCAGGTTGGTGATCACGAGGCCGAGTGCAGTCTCGAGACCGGTCATACCGAACGGGGCGAGCTCGAACTCACGGGACTTCTCCCAGTCGGAGTGCGGGGCGTGGTCGGTGGCGATCGTGTCGACGGTGCCGTCGATGACGCCGGCGATGAGCGCCTCGGCGTCCGCAGCGGTGCGCAGCGGAGGGTTCACCTTGAAGCAGGTGTTGTAGGTGCCGTCGATGGCGTCCTCGGTGAGGAACAGGTGATGCGGGGTGGCCTCGCAGGTCACGGGCAGGCCCTTGGCCTTGGCGGCGCGGACCATCTCCAGGCCCTTGGCGGTGGAGATGTGCTGGATGTGCAGCTTGGCACCGGTGAGCTCGGCGATCATGATGTCGCGCATGATCTGGAGCTCCTCGCCCTCCGCCGGCCAGCCGAGCAGGCCGAGGCGGGTGGAAACGGCGCCCTCGTTGATCTGGCCGTCGCCGACCAGGTCGTTGTCCTGGCAGTGGCTCATGAAGACCTTGCCGAACATCTGGCCGTAGTCCATGGCGCGGCGAAGCATGCCGGCGCCCTGGATGCCGTGACCGTCATCGGTGAAGGCGACGCAGCCGTGCTCGACCATGTTGCCCATCTCGGAGATGATCTCGCCCTTGAGGCCACGGGTCATGGCGCCGGAGGGGTACACGCGGCAGTGGCCCTTGGCGGCGGCGACGGACTTGATGTACTCGACCACGACGCCGTTGTCGGTGACAGGGTTGGTGTTGGGCATGGAGCACACGCCGGTGAAGCCGCCCTTGGCGGCAGCGGCGGTCTCGGACTCGATGTCGCCCTTGGCCTCGAAGCCGGGCTCACGCAGGTGGACGTGCATGTCCACCAGGCCGGGAACGAGGTACTTGCCGGACAGGTCGACGACCTCGGCGCCCTCAGCGCTGAGGTTCTCGCCGACGGCGGCGATCTTGTCATCCTCGACGAGGACGTCTACACGTCCATCAAGCTCGACAGACGGGTCGACGACGTGGGCATTCTTAAGAAGCAAGGCCATTATCGGCACCTCCAAGCAGCAGATACAGGGCAGCCATGCGCACGCAGATACCGGCGTACACCTGGTCGAGGATGACAGAGCGCTCCGGATGATCGGGCATGTAGGAGTCGAACTCCACACCGCGGTTGATCGGGCCGGGGTGGCACACGATCGCGTCGGGCCTCATAAGACGCTCGCGGGCCTTGGTGAGACCGTAGAGCTGGTGGTACTCGCGCTCGCTCGGGAACGGCGCGCCCTCGAGGCGCTCGCGCTGGATACGCAGCATGTAGACGACGTCCAGGTCCGGCAGCACATCATCGAGGCTGTTGGACACGTAATCGGCGCCCAGGATGTCGGGGCGGGGCGGCATGAGGGTGTTGGGGCCCACGGCCGTGACCTCGGCGCCCATGATCTTGAGCGCGGGGATGAGGGAGCCGCAGACACGGGAGTGGCCGATGTCGCCCACAACGCCGACCTTCAGGCCGTCGAAGCTACCCTTGCGCTCCCAAATGGAGTACAGGTCGAGCAGGGCCTGGGTGGGATGGCCGTGCTTGCCGTCGCCGGCGTCGATGACGACGGCGGGGCTGGCCTGGGACACGATGTAGGGCGCGCCGGCGTGCTTGTCGCGCACGACGATGCAGTCGATCTTGTAGGCGTCGAGCGTCATGACGGTGTCGATGAGGCTCTCGCCCTTCACCGTGGAGGTGGAGGAGCCGCCAAAGTTCAGCGTATCGGCCGACAGGCGCTTCTCGGCCAGCTCGAAGGAGCTGCGGGTGCGCGTGGAGGGCTCGTTGAACATGTTGACGATGGTCTTGCCCTTGAGGGTGGGGACCTTCTTGATGGCGCGCTCATTGACCTCGGAGAACGCCTTGGCGGTCTGCAGGATCGTCATGAGCTCGGAGTCGGAGTACTCCGAGATATCGATGAGGTGCTTGTGGTTGTTGAACACTGCCTACTCGCCTCCCAGCGGAGCGGAGCCCACGCGGGCGCCCTGCTCGACGTTCGTGATCTCAACGGTGGTGCGGCCGTCGACCTCCTCGAGGTAGAGGCGCACATTCTCCTCATGGGAGGAGGGGACGTTCTTGCCCACGAAGTCGGGGCAGATCGGAAGCTCGCGATGGCCGCGGTCGACCAGGACGGCCAGCTCGACGCGGCTGGGGCGACCGAGGTCCATGAGGGCGTCCAGAGCGGCGCGGATGGTGCGACCGGTGTAGAGGATGTCGTCGACGAGCACGATGCGCTTGTTGTCCAGGTTGAACGGGACGTTCGTGGCGTGGACGGCCGGGGCGAAGTTGGTCAGGTAATCGTCGCGGTAGAAGCTGATGTCCAAGCTTCCTAGGTCGACGCGCACCCCCTCGATCCGCTCGATCTCGTCCACGAGCTGCTTGGCGAGCAGATCGCCGCGGGTCACGATGCCGACGAGCGCGAGGTTCTCAACGCCCTCGTTCTTCTCGACGATCTCGTGAGCGATACGGGTGATCGCGCGGCTGATCGCGGTCTCGTCCATGATGACCGCCTTCGGTGAAGACATGCCCATCAAACTCCTTCCTTGCCTCTTCGACGCCGGCTCAGTGCCGCGTCAAAAAATAATGCCCGACCGTTCACACACGGCACGAGCATCCCACGAGGACCCGAAGCAATCGGGCTATGTTCTCCTTGCGGGTATCTCGTACCACGTTTAAAGGTCTCGTCTATTGTACACGCATCCCCCCGTGGCGAGGGCATGAAAAAACACGCACCGCCCCAATCTTCACAATGGGGCGGTGCGCATGATCTTTGGCTAACGCCCGTCCTTCGGTCCGCGACAGGCTATCGCCCAGCGGGAGTCGGTCGACTCGTCCATAGGGCACCCGTGGCAATGCGAGCGCCCGCACGTCCGAACGGCGCGCGGTGCATCCCCGATGGATGCGGGCATCTCAGAAGATCCCTCCATGCGCGCGATGACCATGTCTGCAATTTGACGCATGCCGAGAGCCGACGGATGACACCCGTCCACCGCGTCGTATTGGATGCCGTACGCCCGCACATCGGCGACATGCGCCCCCGCCTCTCGCGCCGCCCGAACGATGGCGCGGTTGTAAGCATCCAGCTCAATGCCGCGTATCTGATACTTGTAACAGCGCTCCGCCTCGCTCGGAGACGTTGCGGGGCACAGCGTCAGGCACCAAATCTCGGACGAGGGCGCAAGGCGACGGATCGCGGCGAGGACATCGCGATACGCGGCATCGAACCGGTCCAGCGCATCGGGGCCGACAACCCATTCGACGGAGCGCTCGCCCGCAAGGTCCTCGGGGCGCGCAGACGCAGAAAGCGACCCGCCCATCACCTGGTTGCGGCCACCGCCCCAGCCGTAGTCGTTAATGCCCATGTACACGAGGACGACATCGGGGCATTCGCCCCGCGCGCCGAGCAGCGAAGCGATGCGCTTCTCGCTATTGCCCGCGGGAAAACCGTATCCCTCGACGACGGAACCGGAAAAGGAGGAGTTGGCGATCAGGTGGCCGTCGAAGTGATCGATGACTCTCCCCCACCATGTGTCTTGGGGGCGTTCGACCCCATCGACGTGAACCTCGCCCTCGTAATGAACCCGCCAGCCCTCGGGAACCCAGCCCATGAGCGTGCTGATTGAATCGCCCAGAACGGAGAAGCCTCGCCCCTTCAGACGGCCGCTTATCGAGCGAGGCGTATTGCCTCCAGCTTCATTGGCGCAATTGACGCTCCCAACTTCCTTGGCAGACGAGGCGGCCTCGGCGCATTCGGCGGTTTTGGAAACGTCGGATTCCTCGGTGCTCATATGATCAGGGCTCATGGTGGTCCTCTCCCTCATGTCCTTCTGCAACGTCCGACCGCTCTTGGCGGCGAGGAGCTCGCGTCCGCAAAGCAATACAGCAGCCGTCTCACCCTCGAGGCGTTCGGGTACGTTTGCGGCATTTCGATCGGCAAGCCCGCTCAATGATAGTCGTCTGAGGTCTCTTGACCCGATTTATTCGGGCAACGGTATATCTGACCTGCAGGTTTGATCATCCTAAAACCGGCGGCGGGCAAAATCTAAAAAATTTTGAAATTGGGGCTTGCAACGCTTCCCTCCATCCGTATAATAAATTTCGTTGCTTGCGAACAGACAGCCAAAAGCAACTTGACAATTCCTCGATAGCTCAATGGTAGAGCCCGCGGCTGTTAACCGCGTTGTTGTAGGTTCGAGTCCTACTCGAGGAGCCAGAACTTTCAGACCCGCTTCGGCGGGTCTTTTTGTTATGCATGGAATGAACCCCACTCCCTCTTTCTTTTGCTATGCAGGGGTTGAGCCTCCCCTCGATTGATCAGCGGTACGGCAATACATGAACATGGCCATCGCTCGTATCGAATGACCAACAGCGCTGAGCGACCGCCCGCTCTGAGGCGACATCTGCGCCGCATTAAGGGCCCGTCGATTGGGAGCCATGAACTTGTGCACGATTTGGGTGTACACAAATGGAGGGCATGAACGATTCGTGCATAACCTCCATTTCATCGACGCATCTACCTGCGGGTTTGTTAAGCTCAGAAATGTAAACTTTGGCTAACCGTTCACAAGCTCCAATCGTTCATAACCTCCAAGCCTGCGCGGTCCCGCAAGGGCACTCGCGTCATCGCTTGCGTGCCCGGCCATACGTCCCGACGGGCCGGACGGCACGAGGAGCCGCACGTCCCAGCAATCCGCACGTCCCAACCAGCCACAAAAAATGGCCGCCGACACAAGCCGGCGGCCAAAAAGGCTCGCTATATAAACTGGCGCTCGCGGATCCCGAACGCTCGCAAACCCGAGCGCCCACGCGACCCGTGTGCGGCGTTTAGCAGTTCTCGAGATAATCCTTGAGCTTGCTCGAACGGCTGGGATGACGCAGCTTGGCCAGCGTCTTGGACTCGATCTGGCGGATGCGCTCGCGCGTCACGCCAAACTCGCGTCCAACCTCCTCGAGCGTACGGGGATGACCGTCCTCAAGGCCGAAGCGCAGCTCGATGACCTTGCGCTCGCGCTCCGCAAGTCCGTCGAGGACCTGCGTGAGCTGCTCCTGCAGCATCGAGAAGCTGGCGGCGTCCGCGGGGGCGACTGCCTGCGCGTCCTCGATGAAGTCGCCCAGCTGGGAGTCCTCCTCCTCGCCGATGGGCGTCTCGAGGGACACCGGCTCCTGGGAGATCTTCTGAATCTCGCGCACGCGGTCGGCGCTCATATCCATCTCGGCGCCGATCTCCTCCGGGGTCGGGTCGCGGCCGAGGTCCTGGAGCAGCTGGCGCTGCACGCGCACGAGCTTGTTGATGGTCTCGACCATGTGGACCGGGATACGGATGGTACGGGCCTGGTCGGCGATGGCGCGGGTAATGGCCTGGCGGATCCACCACGTGGCGTACGTGGAGAACTTGAAGCCCTTCTCGTAGTCGAACTTCTCGACCGCGCGGATGAGACCGAGGTTGCCCTCCTGGATGAGGTCCAGGAAGAGCATGCCGCGACCGACGTAGCGCTTGGCGATGGAAACGACGAGACGCAGGTTGGCGGAGATGAGGGCCTGCTTAGCATCGAGGCCGACCTGCTCGACGCGCATGAGACGACGCATCTCGGCGCGGGTCAGCTCAATCTCGCCGGCCTCCTGCTTCTCCAGCTTATCGGCGGCGTCGAGACCGGCCTCGATCTTCATGGCGAGGTCGACCTCCTCGGCTGCGGTCAGCAGGTCGACCTTGCCGATCTCCTTGAGGTACATGCGAACGGGGTCGCCGGTGAGCATGACCGTGGAGGCGTCGATGCCGCGGGCTCGGGAACGGCTGCGCGTGGTGCGGACGGTGCGGGCCTTCTTCTTGGATTTGGTCGAGGCCATCTCGGCATCGGCCTGGCGGGCCATCTTGAGGTCATGGTCCTCGTCGCTCTCGTCACCGTCGAGGTCGTCGTCATCGTGCGACACGTCGCGGTCATCGTCATCCACGATCAGCTCGGAGTCGTCATCCTCGGTGGCCGAGACGATCTCGACGCCGCGGTCGCGAAGGAACTGGTAAATGGAGGACAGCTGTGCATCAGTGACGTCGACGTTCTTGAGGACGATCTGAATCTCATCCTCGGTGACGGAACCGGCCTTGGATCCCAGGTCGAGCAGCTTCTCGATGGTTGCGTCCAGAGCGGAACCGGTGCTTGCAGACTTTTTCGGCACAGATGCTCCCTTCTTAGCACATAGGATTCATCACTTTACCACGCTTCTATACCCGTTTGCCAGAAGAAATTGCAGCATCCGAGCAGATTCTATGCATGAACGCGGTTTTGGGACGCCGCCGTCGAGCGTGACGCCCGATCATGATGCCCTCAAACTCCCTACTCCCTAAACGGGTCGGCGATGCCCTCGACGGCCTGCTCGAGCTCACGGATGCGCGCGGCGTCTCGCGTCGCCTGGATCGCGAGCTCCCTGCGTTCATCGGACGACATGGACCGGTTCGAACGCAGACGCGCCTGGGCCGTCTTCATGCGGCGGCGCGTCGTGTATAGCTCGAGCGTATCGAGGAGGAACTCGATGTTGGTCTCCGTCGGGTGCTTGCTCGTAGCGGAGAGCAGACCGGAACCGACCAGCTGCGCGGCCTCGGGGCAGACGGCGCGGGCGGCGGCCATCGCGTCGGCGGGCGCGGTCCCCTCGGGCGTCGCCAGAATCGACCAGGCGATGGTCTCGCTGCGGGCGTCGACCCATTCGACCTCGGTGATGCGCTCCGCGTAAGCGCGGAAGCTGTCGGGATACGTAGTCAGCAACGTGAGCAACTCGTGTTCGCAGGCGAGCTGCCGGCGTTCGAGATCGGTAAGCAGCCCACCACCGGAATCGGGACCGGCATCGGCCACCGTGGGGACCGGCGCCCCCTGAGCCGGGTCCTCCACAGGTTCGTAGTCGTAAGGAACCTCCTCGTAGGGAACCTCATCATAGCCGGACGGGGCGGGTGCGGTAGCACCTGCGGCCTGCTGGGTATCGGGGGACGACTGGGCGCGCTCGCGCTGCTTCTCGCGGCGGCGCGCGGTCTCCTCGCGCTGCTGCACCTCTCGGAACACCTTGCCGGCGCTCGCGCGGATCGTGTCGACGTCCAAGCCGAGACGGTCGGCGATCTGCATGTAATAACTGTCGATCATGTAACTCGCGCGCAACGGATAGATGAGCTCGAGCGCCGAGCGCATCGCCTTGGCGCGGCCGCCCGGGGTGGAGATATCGCTTTCCTCCTCGAGCTTGCCAAAGACGAAATCCATGAGCGGAATGGAATTGTCGAGCAGCTCGCGTAGGGCCTCTCCCCCATTGGCGCGGACGAAGTCATCGGGGTCCTGGCCGTTGGGCAAGATCACGCAGCGCAGGTCGAGGTCGTCCTTCTCGATGAACTGGACCGCGCGTCGCGCCGCCTTCTGCCCGGCGGCATCACCGTCGAACATGTAGACGATCTTCTTCGTGAAGCGCATGAGCGTCTTCACGTGATTCTCGGTCAGCGCGGTGCCAAGTACCGCCACGATGTTCTCGATACCGGCCTTCCAGCAGCTCATAGCGCTGATATAGCCCTCAACGACGATCGCCTCGTTGTTGTTGACGATATGGTCCTTGGCCCAGTTGAAGCCGTAGAGGTTCTTACCCTTATGGAAAATCGGCGTCTCGGAGGAGTTGAGGTACTTGGCGTTGGTCTTTTCCTTGTCGAGCGCGCGCCCACCGAACGCGATGCAACGCCCCTGCTCGTCGAAGATCGGGAACATCACGCGGTCGAAGAAGCGGTCGACCAGACCGCCGCCGCGGCTCCTGAAGGCGACGTTGGCGTCGATCATTTCCTGAGGCGTGAACCCCTTGGATCCAAGATGGCGGACAAGCATGCCGTGGCCCGGAGCGAAACCGAGGCGGTACTTGCGACAGGTCTCAGCATCGAGCTCGCGCTCCTTGCAATAGTCGCGGCCGCGCGCGTCCTTACCACGCATCAGCAGCGTGTGGTAGAAGGAACAGGTCTCCTCGCACACCTCGACCAGGCGGTTCCGTTTGGTGCCGGAGCGTTTGAAGGAATGATCCTCCTCAAGTTCGATGCCGGCGCGGTCGGCGAGGTAGCGGATGGACTCGGGAAAACTCAGGCCCTCGCGCTTCATCACGTAGGTAAAGGCGTCGCCGCCCTCGCCGCAACCGAAGCAGTGCCACACCTGAGTGGCGGGTATCACATGGAAGGACGGGGTTTTCTCCCCGTGAAACGGGCAGCATCCCCACAGGTCGGTGTTGCCGCGGGGCCTGAGCTCCACGGTCTCCGACACCAGGGCCACGAGGTCCGTGGCGTCCCGCACCTTGTTCTTATCATCCTCAGAAATCACGCGCGATCCTTACCGGCGATGTGCCGAACTGTTCACGTACCGTTTCAATGTCGCGGTTGACGGCCTCGATAAGCACGTCGACCGATTCGAAAGAATGAGAGGGCCGCAGGAGGCGGTCGAAGGCGATGGCGACCTTCTTGCCATACAGATCCCCCGAGAACCCGATGAGGTTCGCCTCCAGACGGGCCGATTTGACCGAGTCGGCGAACATCGGGGGCACGCCGGCGTTGATCGCAGCGGGCCATACCGCGCCGTCGACCTCGGCAAGACCGGCGTACACACCGTCGGCGGGCATCTGCGCATATCCGGGGACCTCGACATTTGCCGTGGGGAACCCCATGCCCGTCCCCTGCCCCCTGCCGGGACCGACCTGGCCCCGCAGCATGGGGCGACGGCCGAGCAGGCGACGTGCGGAGTCGACGTCGCCGCGAGATATGAGCGAGCGGATGCGCGTCGCCGTGATGGGTGCGTCGCCGTCCAAGATGAGGTCGTGCCCCGTCACCGCGATGCCCTTGTGCGCACCCCAATCCGCGATGATGGGAACGGTTGAGGCCCCGCGGGCGCCGAGCCTGAAGTCGCTCCCCACGTGAATGGCGCGAATGTCGAGATACGGGGCGAGCACGCCCTCGAAGAAGGCCACGTGATCGAGGGCGGCGAGCTGACGGGTGAACGGGACCACGGCCACGCGCACACCGATCGAGGCCAATGCGCGCAGCCTCCCGTCCATCGAGGTCAGCTTGGGGGCGGGATGTGCGCTCACCACCTCATCGGGATCCGGGTCGAACGTGACGGCGACGGCCGCCACGCCGCGTTCCCGCGCATCGTCGATGGCATGGCGGAGCAGGTCGGCATGACCGCGATGTACGCCATCGAACGCGCCTATGGCGATGACGCACGGCAACGGTCCGTCGACGGGGGCATCGGTCGCCCCACCGACGCTCAGCACCGAAGCGTCGTCCCCCATCCCGGCGCACAGGAAATCGGCTGCGAGCTCTTCCGCGGCGGGCATGACGCCCCTGCGGCGGGTCTGACCGTCAGACGGCATCATCTCCGTGCCCCCTCGACACCCTGGGGAAAGACCGTCTCCATGCGGACGCGGCCGTCTTCTACACGGCCGATAGCACGCAACTGGCCGCCATGAACGAGCGCGATGCCGCCCGCCGCGTCGCGTGCGGTGCAAGCGATGGCCTTACCGTTGAGCACGTCGGCGAGCTCCGCGTCGGACAGCTCGCGCGCGGGATACCCCAAAACGCTCGCAGGGTCCAAGGCGGATGCACGAGCGAGTTCTTTGTCAAGATCCTCGACATGGAGGCACGACCCGATGCCCACCGGACCGGAGGCGGTCCTTCGCAGGTCGACGATATGCGCCGCGTTGCCGGCGGCGCGCCCGATATCGCGCGCCAATGCCCGGATGTAGGTGCCCTTGCTCACATCGAAGGATGCGGTCCACACGGCGTGGCCGTCGGCCTCGTCGATGGAGACCAGGTCAGCCGAATACACCTCAATCGTACGGGCGGGCAGCTCGACATCCTCGCCCGCACGGGCACGCTTGTAGGAGCGCACGCCGTCGACGGAGATAGCCGAAAACGCCGGCGGGACCTGGTCGAGCTCGCCCACAAAATCGGCGAGCAGCTGCTTGGCGAACATCGGAGACAGCAAGTCGTCGCTCATGGGGGCCGTGCGGGTCACCTCGCCCTCGGCGTCATCGGTCGTGGTCTCGGCTCCGAACATGATGCGCGAGAGATATCGTTTTCGGTCGAGCGTGATCCGACCGAGCAGGCGCGTGGCCTGACCGACGCCGACGATCATCACGCCCGACGCCAGCGGGTCGAGCGTGCCCGCATGGCCGACGCGACGCTCGTTGAGCGCACGACGCACCTTGGACACCACGTCATGCGAGGTGATGCCCACGGGCTTGTCGATTGCGAGAAGAAGATTCAGTTCGCTGGGCTTGCGCTTTCCCATGCTGTCCTCTCGTATGTATGCGGGAAGGGGCGCCCTCCGCCGGCCGCCGGGCGAATCGCCGGACGGCCGGTCGGGACGGGTACCCCTGTCCGTGAATGTCTATTGCAAAAGCGCCTCGAGCTTGGGAAGTACGACTTGCGCAGCCTGCTCCACCGTTCCCTTGAAGGTGAAGCCCGCAGCCGCGGCATGTCCTCCCCCGCCGAGCTCGACGGCGATACCGGAGATGTCGATGGAGCCCTTCGAGCGCAGGTTTCCGCGCACGGAGCCCGGCTCATCCTCGCGCAGGAACAGGCACAGCTCGGTGCCACCGACCTGGCGGACGATATCGATCAGACCATCGCACTCCGCGGGCTTGACCCCGCACGAGCGCAGATCGTCCTCATACGCATAGCTGAAGGCCACACGACCGCCGGCACGACCCTCGATGCGACTCATGACGATCGACTCGAGGTGCAGGTACTCCAAACGCTGGCTCTGATACACCTCGAGCGCGATGCGCGCCGGCTGTGCACCGGCGTCGACCAAGCGGGAGGCGCAGGCGAAGGCGGAAGGGTTCGCATTTTGGTACTGGAACCTGCCGGTGTCGGTCATGACACCGGTGAGCAAGCACGTGGCGATATCGGGGGTGCACGGCCAACCGGCGGCGTTGAGCAGCTCCTCGACGAGGACCGCCGTGGCGGCGGCCGACGTCACGCGGACCGTCACATCGCCGAACTCCTCGCACGTGGGATGGTGGTCGATGACCACGCGACCGTGGGCGCGCTTGGCGACCGCGGCGGAATCGGCCAGTCGTCCGAGGGTGGGAACATCGACCGAGATGAACACGTCGTAACGCTCGTCGTGACGCACGGCGGGCTCGAGCTCGTCGGCCCCCGCAAGGAAGCGGTAGACGCGCGGGATCGCGCCGTCATCGGCGAGCAGCAAGTCGACCTTCTTGTCGGGGAACTGGGCCCGAATCGAAGCGCCGAGCCCCAACAGGGACCCGAGCGCATCGCCGTCGGGATTCGTGTGACCGGAGATCGCGATGGTCCGGGCGTTCTCGACGTACTCGATGACGCCTTCCCACATATCGGGAGTGGTGGACCGACCGGAGCACGGCGAGGTGCTACTGTTCATCGACATCTTCCTCATCGGAATCCGTATCCTCGCCCTCGGAATCAGCGAGGGGGTAGCCGAACTCGTCCTTCTCGACCGAAAGCGTCGTGGGGACGTTCTCGAGTGCGCGCGAGATGGCCTCGGCCTCGTCGGTCGAGCGGTCGATCTGGAACGCGAGCTCGGGGGTCACGCGCCAATCGAGAGCGCGGGCGAGCAGGCTGCGAATGCGGCCCTTGGCGGCGTTGAGCGCCTCGAGGACCTCTTCGTAGCGGTCGCCGTCGCAGCTCACGTACACACGGGCGAAGGAACGATCCTGCGCCACCTCGACGCCGGTGAGCGTGACGAGGTCGAGACGCGGGTCGGCGATCTCAAACAGGAGGATGTAGCCGAGCTTTTCGCGCAGCTGCTCTCCCAGTCGGCGAGTCAGCGGGGTCTGCTTCATGTCTCTCTCCTTAGATGCAGCGCGAGCGGCCCTGAGGGCCGAAAGCGGCCCGCGCCTTTTTGGCGCGAGCCGCATGAGCGGTCGTTACTCGGTACGAGCAACCTCGACGATCTTGTAGGCCTCGAGGATGTCGCCGACCTTGATGTCCTGGAACTTCTCGATGCCCAGGCCGCACTCGTAGCCCCTCTTGACGACGTTGACATCGTCCTTGAAGCGGCGCATGGAGCCGAAGGAGCCGTCGAACACCACGACGCCGTCGCGCACGACGCGGACCTTGTCATCGCGGCTGATCTCGCCCTCAGTGACCATACAACCGGCGATGGTGCCGGCCTTGGGCACGCGGAAGGTGTCGCGGACCTCGGCGGAACCGGTCTGGACCTCCTCCTCCGTGGGCTTGAGCATGCCGATACGGGCGGCGTCGATGTCCTCGATCGCCTTGTAGATGATGGAGTACGTCTTGATCTGGACGTTCTCGCGCTCCGCGGCGTCGCGGGCCTTGGGCTGCGGACGGACGCCGAAGCCGATGATGATGGCGTTGGAGGCCATGGCCAGCGTGACGTCGGTCTCGGAGATGGCGCCGACGGCGGAGTGGATGATGTTGATGCGGACCTCGGACTGGTCCATCTTGCCGATGGAGTCGGCGAGGGCCTCGATGGTGCCCTGGGCGTCGGCCTTGACGACCAGGTTGAGCTCCTTGAGCTCATTCTGGCTCATCTCGTCGAACAGGGTCTCGAGCGTGACGTGCTTGACCTTGTTCTGCTCCTCGATGCGGGCCTTGAGGGCGCGCTGCTCGGCCAGGTCGCGGGCGTCGCGGGCGTCCTCGAAGACGCGGAACTCGTCACCGGCGGCCGGGACGGAGTTGAGGCCCAAGATCTCAACGGCGTCGGAGGGGCGGGCCTCGTCCTTGTGGTTGCCGTGCTGGTCGAGCATGGCACGGACGGAGCCGTAGCTCTGACCGGCCACGATGGTGTCGCCCACGTGCAGGGTGCCGCGGGTGACGAGCAGCGTGGCGACCGGGCCGCGGCCGCGGTCGAGCTTCGCCTCGATGATGTTGCCGGAGGCGAAGGTGTCCGGGTTGGCCTTGAGCTCGAGGACGTCGGCCTGAAGCAGGATGGTCTCGAGCAGGTCGTCGATGCCCTGGCCCTTCTTGGCCGAGACGTTGACGAACATGTTCTGGCCGCCCCACTCCTCGGGGATGATGCCGTACTCGGTCAGCATCTGGCGCACCTTGTCGGGGTTCGCCTCGGGCTTATCGCACTTGTTGACGGCGACGATGATCGGCACGCCGGCGGCCTTGGAGTGGTTGATGGCCTCGATGGTCTGCGGCATGACTCCGTCGTCGGCGGCGACGACCAGGACGACGACGTCCGTGATCTTGGCGCCACGGGCACGCATGGCGGTGAACGCCTCGTGACCCGGGGTGTCGACGAAGGTGATCTGGCGACCGTTGATCTGCACCTCGGAAGCGCCGATGTGCTGCGTGATGCCGCCGGCCTCGCCGCTCCAGACGTTGGTGTGGCGGATGGCGTCGAGCAGGCTGGTCTTGCCGTGGTCGACGTGGCCCATGACGGTGACCACGGGCGGGCGGGACTTGAGGTCCTCGGGTGCGTCGTAGAAGCTGAAGGAGTTCTCCTCCTCGGCGGTGACGATGCGCACCTGGCGGCCCAGGTCGTCGGCGACGAGCTCGACCAGGTCGTTGCTCATGGTCTGCGTCATGGTGAGCGGGGTGCCCAGCAGGAACAGGCGCTTGATGATGTCGTTGGCGGAGACCTCGAGAATCTCGGCGAGCTCGGCGACGGTCACACCCTCGGAGACCTTGACGGCGTCGAGGTCCTCGGGGTTGATGCCCTGTGCGAGCGCTTCCTCGATCTTGCGCTCCTCGGCTGCAGCGGCGGCCTCGGCTGCACGCTTCTCCTTACGCTTCTTACGACGGCCGGAGGACTCGCGAGAGGCCTCCTCGACGGCAGCGCGAGCGTCGGCCAGAACCTTCTCGCGGCTGTACTCCTCGGCCTCGCGGGCCATGCGGGCGTAACGATCCTCGCCCTCGTGGTTCTCATGGGAAGCGCCCTTGCGGCCCTTCTTGCCCTTGCCGGCCTTGTCGGGCGAGGGCGGGAAGTTGTCGGGCATGTTGGCGGCCGGAGCGGAGCTGCGGCGACGGGTGCGGGCCGGAGCGTCCGTGGTGGCGGCGCCGTTCTGGCCGGCGTTGCGACCGCCGCGACGACCACCGCGGTCGGAGCGGGAGTCGGACGCGGGCTTGGCGGCCTCGGCAGCCTTCTTCTCCTTGAGGACGACCTCCTGCTCGGCGATCTGGTCGAGCAGGGAGCGGAACCTCATGCCGGAGTCGGACGCGGGGACGGCGCGGCGCTTGGCCTCGAGCTCGGCCTCGCGAGCGGCCTTCTCGGCCTCCTCCTTGGCGCGGCGCTCGGCCTCCTCCTTGGCGGCACGGGCGGCCTCAGCGGCGGCCTGGGCCTCCTGAGACAGACGGCGCTCCTCCTCGCGACGGGCCTCGGCGGCAAGGCGCTCGGCCTCCTCCTTGGCAGCGGCCTCGGCCTCGGCGGCGCGCTCGGCCTCCTCCTCGGCGCGCTTAGCGGCCTCGACCTCGGCCGCACGGGCCTCGATCACGGGGGCGAGCTGCTTCTTGACCATGGCGACGAAGGCGTCCTCGAGGGAGGACGACGCGGACTTCGCCGGGATCTTCATCTCTTCAAGGTGGCCCATGAGTTCCTTGGACGTCATGCCGAACTCTTTGGCCAGGCTGGAAATACGGACTTTCGCCATATCCTTCACCTACCTCTCACGCGCACCGGGCGCGCATCTTCAATCAACAAGAATCAATGCGTGGGAACGCGGGCCTAGATGAGGTCCTCGGCGCATGCCAGGGCGTCGTCGCCGGCGCCATCGAGCTCGCCGTCGTGCACGCCGCAGAAGCGGGAGCCAGGGCGGGCCTGATTGCGGCAGCGGGTGCCGTCCTCGCCGACGTGCGCGCAGCGCTCGGGCTCGAGGTCGGCGGGCTCATCGTCGATCAGATCCTCGACGACGGGCTGAGGTGCCAGCGGGACGTTCTTGAGGATGTCGGCCGCGAGGGTCTCGCTCTTGATATCGATGTGCCAGCCGGTGAGACGGGCGGCCAGGCGGGCGTTCTGACCCTCCTTGCCGATGGCGAGCGACAGCTGGTCGTCGGGGACGATGACGCCGGCGTAGTTCTTCTCGGGGTCGATCAGCACGCGGGTCACCTTGGCCGGGGACAGGGCGTTGGCGACGTAGACGGCCGGATCCTCGTCCCACAGGATGACGTCGACGCGCTCACCGCGCAGCTCGCCCACGACGGCGCGCACGCGGCTGCCCTTGGGGCCGACGCAGGCGCCGACCGGGTCGAGGCGGTCGTCCAGGGAGTGGACGGCGACCTTGGAGCGCTGGCCGGGCTCGCGGGCGATGGACTTGAGCTCAACGGTGCCCTCGTAGACCTCCGGGACCTCCTGCTCGAACAGACGACGCATGAGCTCGGAGTGGGTACGGGAGATGACAATCGGCGGGCGGGAGTGCTCGCCACGCACCGGGGGAAGCGTGGAGTTGGGGTCGCGGACGTCGATGATGACGGCCTTGAGGTGCTGGTTGTGCAGATAGCGCTCGCCGGCAGGGCGCTCGTTGCGCTCGTCGGGGTAGCGGCGCTGGTCGAAGTGAGGCAGCTCGGCCTCGACGCCCTCGCGGATCTTCACGATGGTGAAGTCGGGCGTGGACTGCAACACGGTGCCGTTGATGAGATCGCCCACGCGACCGGAGAACTCCTCGTAGATCTGCTCGCGAGCGGCGTTTCGCACGATGGCGTTGATCTCGGCCTTGGCGGTCTGGGCGGCGAGGCGGCTCACGTCCTTGGGCGTGACGTCGATCTCCTCGTATTCGGTGAAGTTGCCCTCCTCATCCATGGAATCGTCGATGGGCTCGAGGCGGTACACGTAGATCTTGCCGGTGGTGCGGTCGATGGTGACCTTCGCGCCCCAGTCGAGCTTGAGAACGCGAGCATAGGTCTCGGCGAGTGCGGCCTCAAGGCGATCGAGCAGGTAGAGCTGGTCGATGTGCTTCTCCTGGCACAGCTCCATGAGAGCTTCCATCATGGTGAAATCGGCATCTGCCATGGTTAGTTCCCTTCCTTCACGCCCTTGAAGTCGAAGACCGGCTTCAAGGTGCACTTCTTTACGTCGTCAAATGCGATGGTGACCGCATCCTCGCCCTCGGGCTGAATGGTCACGCACGCGTCGGTGGCGGCGGCGATGGCGCCCTTGTAGGAACGGCGCCCCTCCATGGCCGTGGTGGTGAGCTCGACGTCCTCACCCACGAAACGGGCGAAGTCGGACGGGCGGCGCAGCGGACGCTTCATGCCCGGGGAGCTGACCTCGAGCGTGTAGGCGCTCGAAATGGGATCCAGGGCCTCGACGGTCTCGGACACCCAGGCGGTCTGGGCGGTGACCTCGTCGAGGTTGATGGGATCGCCCTCGAGCTTATCCAGGCGCACGCGCACGCACGGGGCCTTGGTGGCACCGACGACCTCGACGTCGACGATGTCGATGCCGTGCTCGGCGGCGCGGGCCTCCAGGGCATCGATGATGTCCTGCTCCACCTTGCTCTTGACCATGTGACACCTCACTTTCATGAAAAGGGAGCGCGGGCGAACCCGCACTCCCTTCACGTGACAACTTCATTTAACGGGACTATAACACATTCCCAGCGTACGGGGCAATTTTGCCGTGGATCGACCCGATTTGGAAGCCTACTTCACCACAAGATTTACAAGTTTGCCCGGGACGCAGATAGCTTTGACGACCGTCTTGCCCTCGATGTGCTTGGCAACGGCGGCCTCGGCGGCAGCCTGCATGACAGCGGCATCGGCGCCCGCCGGCACCATCACGCGTGCGCGCATCTTGCCGAGCACCTGGACGGCGATCTCGACCTCGTCGGCCGCGGCCTCGGCGGCGTCGAACTCCGGCCACGGGGCGGTGTAGACGCTCCCCTCGCGGCCGAGGGCGGCGTGCCACAGCTCCTCACAGGCGAACGGGCAGATGGGCGCCAGGACGGAGACGATGTCGCAGGCGACGAGCGCAGTGAGGGCGGCGTCGCGCTCCGCGGCGGGCACGACGTTGATATAGGCGCTCGCGGCGTTCACGAGCTCCATCATCGCGGAGATGGCCGTGTTGAACTGGCCGCGATCGAAGTCCTCGGTGCACTTGGCCAGCGTGCGATGGCGCTCGCGGTACAGCTCGAGCGCGGGCTTGGACAGGGCGACCTTATCGAGCGAGGCGGCGTCGCCGGCGGTCTCGGCCAGCTGCCAAACGATGCGCCAGGCGCGCTTGATGAAGCGGTTGGCGCCCTCGACGGCTTTGGGATCCCAGTCGAAGTCCTTCTCGGGCGGGGCGATGAACAGGATCGCCAGGCGCATGGTGTCGGCGCCAAAGGGCTCGATGACCGAGCTCGGGGGCACGACGTTGCCCCTGGACTTGGACATGGTATCGCCGTTCTCGTCCTTCACCATGCCCTGACACAGCAGATTGGTGAACGGCTCGTCGACGTCGAGCAGCCCCATATCGCGCAGGGCCTTGGTGAAGAAGCGGCTGTACAGCAGATGAAGGATCGCGTGCTCAATGCCGCCGATGTAATTGTCGACCGGCATGAAGCGGTTCGCGGCCTCGCGCGAGAACGGCAGCTCGGTGTTGTGCGGATCGGTGTAGCGCAGGTAGTACCAGCTGGAGCACGTGAAGGTGTCCATGGTATCTGTCTCGCGGCGGGCCGGTGCACCGCACACGGGGCAGGTCGTCTCGTAGAAGTCGCGGCACTCGGCGAGCGTCTCGCCCGCGGTGAGGTCGAGGTTCTCGGGCAGCATAACCGGAAGCTGATCGGCGGGCACGGGGACGATCCCGCAATGCTCGCAGTGGATAGCCGGGATGGGGTTGCCCCAGTAGCGCTGACGGGAGATGAGCCAGTCACGCAGGCGGTACTGGACAGAGCGCTTACCGGTGCCGGCGGCCTCGAGGTCGGCCACGATGGCGGCCTCGCCCTCGGAGTGCTTGCCGCCCGTCATGCCGGTGTACTTACCGGACTGGACCAGCTTACCCTCGCAGGTGAGCGCCTCATCCCAGTCGACGGAAGTCACGCGCGTGCCCTGCTCGTCCTTGAGGTCCTCATACAGCGGATCGTCCTCGGAGAGGATGATAGGAACGATAGGAAGGTCGTACTTCCTGGCGAAGTCGAAATCGCGCGCGTCGCCGCAGGGCACGGCCATGACAGCACCGGTGCCGTAGTCGGAAATGACATAGTCGGCCACCCACACGGGAACCTTGGCGCCCGAAACGGGGTTGATGACGTAACGGCCCGTGAAAGCGCCATGCTTCTCGAGCGTACCCTGGGCGCGCTCGACGGCGGAGATGTGCTTGGCACCCTCGACGACCTCGCGCACGCCGGCCTCATACCCGGTGCCCTCGACCAGGTCCATCAGGCCCTTGTACTCGGGGGCGAGCAGGAAGAACGTGTTGCCGAACAGCGTGTCGGCACGGGTGGTGAAGACGGTAATCTTGCCCTCATCGCCCTCGATTGGGTTGCCATCCACGTCACACAGAGTGAAGTCGACTTCGGCGCCCTCGGAACGGCCGATCCAGTTGGCCTGCATCTGCTTGACGCGCTCGGGCCAACCGGGGAGCTTCTCCAGGTCGTCGAGGAGCTCCTGGGCATAGGCGGTGATCTTGATGTACCACTGCTCGAGGTCGCGCTTCTCCACCTCGGAGTCGCAGCGCCAGCAGCGGCCCTCGGTCACCTGCTCGTTGGCGAGCACGGTCTCGCACTTGGGGCACCAGTTGACCGGATTCTTCTTGCGATAGACCAGGCCGCGCTCCCACAGCTTCTCGAAGATCCACTGGCCCCAACGGTAGTAGTCGGGGCTGCAAGTCTTGACCAGACGATCCATATCGTAGGAAAAGCCCATGCGCTTCATGGTCGCGAGCGCCTGGTCCATGTTCTTGTAGGTCCACGCGGCGGCCTGGGTGTTGTGCTTGATGGCGGCGTTCTCGGCGGGAAGGCCGAAGGCGTCGAACCCGATGGGGTGCAGCACGTCATACCCGCGCATACGGGCCTGACGCGCCATGGCGTCGCCGATGGTGTAGTTGCGCGCGTGGCCCATGTGCAGGTCACCCGAAGGGTACGGGAACATCTCGAGGACGTACTTCTTGGGCTTGGTGGAATCGGTGTCCACAGCGAAGAGATTCTGCTCCTCCCAGGACTTCATCCACTTCTCCTCGATGGCCTGCGCATCGTAGGCAGGAATCTCGTGTGCGTGGTCACACATGACGCTCTCCTTGCAGCTCAAACGGAGAGGTTCGACCCGACCGGCGCTTCAAGATCGACTCACGCACACCCTGTTGCGAAGGGCGTGCCGCGCGTGGACATCGAGCCATGGTGATTCGAACCCCTGATAGATTCAATGTGGTTGATTCTAGCAAATCATGCCGACCGAACCCGTAGGACGCACTATTTATTGGCGAGCGAACGGGACATTTTGATGCTGGGAACTTCGATGACGCGCCAGAACAACACCGCGAAAGCCATGCAGGCGGCCAGCGAGACCCCGGCTATCCCGAGCGGCGACGCCATGCCCAATTTAGGCATCAACGCCGCGAGGCCACCGATGAGAATCGCATGTGTGAGATACAGGCTGTACGAGATCTTTCCCAAGAAGAGCATAGGCGCGGTAGACAGCGCACGGCGCGTAAATCCATCTGCAATCGACACCACGACGATTGCCAAACAGGCAACATTCATAACCGTTGCCAACATAGCCTCGGCAACACCACCGGGATGCCACACGAGTGCAAGCTCGATGATGCCGAGCGAAAGGAAGATCGACGCCACCTCTACGGGCATCGAGATCTTCAGGGACCTGATCTCGTCAAACCGACTGGCAATCATGACGCCGACCCAGAACATGAGGCAAAGGCGAAGCGGGAAATACCCCGACCAGTGGGAGACGAACACCGCCACGAACATCGCAGCCAACGCAAGGCCCGTCCTGCGGATACGAGAAACGCACCAAATGGCAAGGGGAAGCGTCAGGCTGAACCAGAGTTCCCAGCTCATGGACCACACCGGAGAATTGACGCGTATGAGAGGAGCACCGAACAGGTTCTGACCATCGTCGGAGATATTAAAGAGCACATCGAATTGCATGAGGATGTCATGCACGACCCGCCGCCATCCGCCATCATAGACGATGGCGAGCGCCGAGCGCGATGTCGAGCCGATGCGCCACGCCACGAAACCCGCAACGACGCCCAGCGCGATCGCTGTAAAGAGCGGCACGCACAGGCGAACGACCCTTCTCGGAAAATAGGAAAGCCAATCGTATCCGCCATCTTTCATGTGCTTGAAGGGCACAAGCGACAGCACGATGCCGGACAGAATGAAAAACACGATCATAGAAGCGCTACCGGGAAAGAGGCTTGGACCCCCCTCGCCAAATGGCAGGACCATGATATCGATATGCAGCAAAAACACCATCAGGGCGCCGAGACCCCGAAGACCATCAAGCGATAAGACGCGATCCTCACGCACGGACATGGCCGCACCTCCCCCAAAGCACTCGAAACGAACTCTCATGATACCGCGCCGAAATTCCAGCCGCTTCAGCTTTGACGTCCCGAGTCAAGAAAATTGGGACGGGGCGATGCGATAACGCACCGCCCCGTCCCATCACCAACAGGGCAAACAGACCAAGGCGCGTCCAAAGCGACGAGCGCGTCTTGGCGTAAGTCCGTCTTAGTTGTAGCTCACCGTCTGCTGGGAGTCCTTGACCACGACGTCGTGGGCGCCGCCCTCGACGATGGAGGTGGCGGAGACGAGGGTGAGACGGGCCTTATCCTGCAGCTCGGGGATGGAGAGCGCGCCGCAGTTGCACATGGTGGACTTGACCTTGTACAGGGTGCCGTTCACGCCGTCCTTGAGGGAGCCGGCGTAGGGCACGTAGGAGTCGACGCCCTCGACGAAGGAGAGCTTCTGGGCGCCGCCCAGGTCGTAGCGCTGCCAGTTGCGGGCACGCGCGGAACCCTCGCCCCAGTACTCCTTCATGTACTGGCCGTTGACGTTGACGCGGGACGTCGGGGACTCGTCGAAGCGGGCGAAGTAGCGGCCGAGCATGAGGAAGTCGGCACCCATGGCGAGCGCCAGGGTCATGTGGTAGTCGTAGACGATGCCGCCGTCGGAGCAGACGGGCACGTAAACGCCGGTCTCTTCGAAGTACTCATCGCGGGCACGGCAGACGTCGATCAGCGCGGTGGCCTGGCCACGGCCGATGCCCTTGGTCTCACGGGTGATGCAGATGGAGCCGCCGCCGATACCGACCTTGATGAAGTCGGCACCGCAATCGGCCAGGAAGCGGAAGCCGTCGGCGTCGACGACGTTGCCCGCGCCGACCTTGACGGAATCGCCGTAGTTCTCGCGGATCCACTCGATGGTACGCTTCTGCCACTCGGAGTAGCCCTCGGAGGAGTCGATGCACAGCACGTCGGCACCGGCCTCGACGAGCAGCGGCACGCGCTCGGCGTAGTCGCGGGTGTTGATACCCGCGCCGACCATGTAGCGCTTGTTGGCGTCGAGCAGCTCGTTGGGGTTGGTCTTGTGGGAGTCGTAATCCTTGCGGAAGACGATGCCGACCAGGTGGTCGTTGTCATCGACGACGGGCAGGGCGTTGAGTTTCTTGTCCCAGATGAGGTCGTTGGCGTCCTTCAAGGTGATGTCCTTGTCGCCCACGATGAGCTCGGCGCGAGGGGTCATGAACTCGGAGACGAGCTTGGAGTGATCATCGCGGCTGGGGCGGTAGTCGCGGCTGGTGACGATGCCGAGGAGCTTGCCGGTGGGGGTGCCGTCATCGGTGACGGGCATGGTGGAGTGACCGGTGCGGTCCTTGAGCTGCATGACCTGCTCCATGGTCATGTCGGGCGTAAGGGTGGAGTCGGACTGCACGAAACCGGCCTTGTGGTCCTTGACGGCCTTGACCATGGCGGCCTCGGACTCGGGGGTCTGGGAACCGTAGATGAAGGAGATGCCGCCCTCGGTGGCCAGGGCGACGCCCATGTCCACACCGGAAACGGACTGCATGATGGCGGAGACCATGGGGATGTTCAACGTGATCTCGGGCTCCTCGCCGCGCTTGAAGCGGGTCAGCGGGGTCTTGAGGGAGACGTTCGTGGGAACGCACTCAGAGGAGGAGTATCCAGGGACGAGCAGATACTCAGAGAAAGTATGGGATTCACCAGGGAAAAACGTTGCCATGTCGCTCCTTCGACTCTTTGCTGCCGACGCGGCGGCGACTCCTTGCCGCCGTGCCATTCACTCCCGATACAAGTGGGGGTATTGTAGCGCAGAGCCACTGCTACAATGGCTCTCGTTACCAGACTTCAAATGGTCTGCCCAATCTCAATGTCTCTCCGACGCCGCCTTCGGCCCGATCGACACGCCCGTCCGCATCCCAGATTCGCGTAGGGGCACCTCGATGCCGTGCCGAAAAAGAGGCAAGGATTTGTCGGCGATGGCGCGGACCCTGCGCCATCGCGACCGTACCACCAGCTTGGAGCCCATATGTCGCTTTCCGCCCACGCCCGACTCACCATCTCCGACGACGACCGCGACCTGCCCGGTGCTTTCGGCGGCGGGTGCGCTTCCCTGTTGGAGGGCGTCGCCGAAGAAGGCTCGCTCAACCGCGCGGCGAAGCGCATGGGCATGGCGTATTCCAAGGCGTGGAGAATCGTGCGCGAGGCCGAGGGGCATCTGGGTTGCGAACTGCTCGCCCGCGACGGCGCGCGCGGCTCGGCACTCACCCCTGAGGGCGAACATGCCCTCCACGCCTATCGAACCCTCCAGGCAGAGCTCGACGCGATGATCGCGAAGCGCCTCACCGAGCTGTTTTAGCCACCTCGGGCACGAGCGCCCTCCTGGCAAAAGCTCGGACAGGGCAACTACAACCCCAAAAACGCCTTGACGCCGATCAGGATGAGCACGATGCCGCCAACGACCTCGGCACGCGCGCCGAAGCGCTCACCGAGCTTGCGGCCAAGAGCCAGCACGAGCAGGCAGCAGACGAGCGTGGTCACCCCGATCATCCCGCAATAGAGGACGACATCCTTGCACTCGGCGGCAAAGCTCACACCCACGACGAACGCGTCGATGGCGGTGGCGACGGCCTCCATGCCAATCGTCGCCCAGGTAAGGCGCGCCGCGGGGCATGCCTCCGGCTCACGAAGCTCGCGCACCGCCTCGACGATCATCTTCCCGCCCACGAATGCGAGGATGACGAGCGAGACAATGCCCGCGTAACGCTCGATGTACTCCGCGATGAGCGTTCCGCCCAGGTAACCGAAAACAGGCATCATCATCTGAAACAGGGCGAACGCGACGGGCATCCCGAACTTCTTCGACAGGGGCATGTCGGGTTCGCACAGGCTGTTCGACAAGGTGACTGCCATGGCATCCATGGCCAGAGCGATTCCGAGCACAGTGCTTTCAGCAAGAGCTGCGGCGGTGATAACGGACATGAGTTCCCTCCAAACTCATAGCTTGAGACGGGCTTGCCATCAGGCGCCCACGGAAAACGCACCGGTACACGCACGACGGAAAACGAGGCCCGGCGGGCGAAGCCGCTTCGATCGCACGGCGGCGGCGACAATGTCGTGAGACGGCCTCCTACGGCTGCGGAGGATTGCGGAACCAGCGCATGGCCTGGTCAAGATCATCGGCGATGGCGAGGGGGTCGTCGAGGCCGGCGAATATGCGGACCGCGCTCCCCTGCCACCCATCGCGCGCATGCAGACGCGTACGGGGTCCTCCGGCGTGGCAATCTCGGCCGTTGAAACGGCAGCGCTCGATGAAATCCCCCGCCGTGGCGCCCCAGTCCCCGGGGAGCTCGAAATCGACGGCGGGGCCGAAGCCGTGGCGCAGCGCGCGCTCGGCCAGCGAGCGATCGGGATGCGTGGCGAGACCGGGGTAATCGACCCGGACCAAACCATCGCAACAGGAAAGGTACTCGGCGAGGGCGCGGGCATGATCGAAATGGCGTTGCATACGCGTCGAGACGCTATCGAGACCATGAGCGATAACCTCGAGATCGTCCTGAGCCAACGCGCAAGAAGGCAGGTCCCCCACGCGGGCGAGGGCGCGGGTACCACGTGCGGAAAGCGCGACCACCTTGCGATCGAGCAACCCGCCCGCAACGCGGTCGAGCGCCTCGCACTGCACGTCGGCACCGAGCTCGAAGGCATGGCAACCAAAATGCGACGGCACGGTGATATCCACCCACATAAGACCGCCGTGAGCATGAACCTCATGGGACTCGGCACGGACATCCGCCACGCGAAGGCCCGCGCCGCCGACCATATCGGCCAAACGGTCTTCCTCCGCCATGGCGCCAAGGCGCGCGAGCGCCTCGTCGACACGATCGCCGTACACGAAGACGGCGATCTCGGCGCAGACGAGCTGCGCATATCGGGTCTCGAGCTCCTGTTGAGCCATCACGTTGGAACCGCCCTTCCCCTCCTGAACAGTGGGCGCAAAGCATGACGCACGCCGCGCCGAGCCCATGGGACCCGAAGCGGCGTGCGCATCATAGCGATGAACCCGGCTGCGTCCTACGCGCGCGTACGGGTCTCCTCAACGACCTTGGCGATAAACTCATCGACGGCCATCGGGACGGTCTCGTTGGAACGGTCGCGGACGGAGATGTTGCCGGCCTCGACCTCCTTCTCGCCCAGGATCAGCATGTAGGGCACGCGATCGACGCCGCGGGCCTCGCGGATCTTGTAACCGATCTTCTCGTCGCGATCATCGCACACCACGCGGATGCCGGCGGCCTCGAGCTGCTCGGTGACCTGGTGCGCGTAGTCGCGGCTCTTCTCGGAGACGGGCAGGACCTTAACCTGCATGGGCGCGAGCCACACGGGGAACTTGCCCGCGAAGTGCTCGATCAGGATGCCGATGAAGCGCTCGATGGAGCCGAAGCACACGCGATGCAGCATGATCGGGCGCTTCTTCTCGCCGTCGGCGTCCACGTAGGTGAGGTCGAAGTTCTGCGGCATCTGGAAGTCGAGCTGCACGGTGCCGCACTGCCAGGTGCGGCCGAGGGAGTCCTCCAGGTGGAAGTCGATCTTGGGACCGTAGAAGGCGCCGTCGCCCTCGTTGACCACGTAGTCCATCCCGAGCTGGCCGAGCGCGACCTTGAGGCCCTCCTCGGCGGCAGCCCAGTCCTCGTCGGAGCCCATGGAGTCCTCGGGGCGGGTGGAGAGCTCGACGTGGTACTTGAAGCCGAACTTCTGGTACACGGAGTCGATCAGGCGCACGACGCCCACGATCTCGTCGGTCAGCTGCTCGGGCGTGACGAACAGGTGCGCGTCGTCCTGGTTGAAGCAGCGGACGCGGAACAGGCCGTGCAGGGCGCCCTTGAGCTCGTGGCGGTGCACCAGGCCGATCTCGCCGGCGCGGATGGGCAGCTCGCGGTAGCTATGGGGCTTGGAGCTGTACACGAGCACGCCGCCCGGGCAGTTCATGGGCTTGATGCAGTACTCCTCGTCGTCGATCATCGTGGAGTACATGTTGTCCTTGTAGTGGTCCCAGTGACCGGAGGTGAGCCACAGACTCTTGTTCATGATCTGCGGCGTGGAGATCTCGACGTAGCCGGCCTTGTGATGGATCTCGCGCCAGTAGTCGAGCAGGGTGTTCTTGAGGACCATGCCGTTGGGCAGGAAGAACGGGAAGCCAGGGGCCTCGTCGCGCATCATGAACAGGTCCATCTCGCGGCCGATGCGGCGATGGTCGCGCTTCTTGGCCTCCTCGAGGAAGGTGAGGTGCGCCTCCAGCTCATCCTTGGTGGCGAAAGCCGTGCCGTTGATGCGCGTGAGCATCTTGTTGTTGGCGTCGTTTTTCCAGTAGGCGCCAGACACGCCGGTGAGCTTGAAGGCCTTGAGGGCCTTGGTGTAGGTGAGGTGCGGGCCGACGCACATGTCGATGTAATCGCCCTGCTGGTAGAAGGTGATGCGGGCGTCATCGGCCAGGTCGCCGATGTGCTCGACCTTGTACTTCTCACCACGCTCCTCCATGAGGGCGATGGCCTCCTCGCGAGGCAGCTCGAAGACCTGGAACTTAAGGTTCTCCTTGACGATCTTCTTCATCTCGGCCTCGATGGCGGGCAGATCGTCCTCGGAGATCTTCTTATCGCCGAGGTCAACGTCGTAATAGAAGCCGTTGTCAGTCGCGGGGCCGTAGGCGAAGTCGGCCTCGGGGTAGAGGCGCTTGATGGCCTGGGCCATGATGTGGGCGGCGGAGTGGCGGATGACGTGCTGGGCCTCGTCGGCCTCAACCTCGGCCACAGAGCCGTCGTTGTACAGTGCCTTCATATCTAAAACCTTTCCGATTCGGTGCATTACCTCTGTAACTTTTCCAGTGTACCCGTTTGCCCGCGCATTTGGGCCTCCAATCCAGGAGAGCGCCGAGAAGCACGGAATAGGAACGCACCCGCCATCCAGAGGGTGACGGGTGCGTTACGGCGCGGTTCATCGGCCCCGTGCGGCGCACGGGGAAGCTCGCGCCTATTGAATGTGAGTTCGGCAGAAGGGGCAGACCTTCCA
Source organism: Collinsella intestinalis (assembly GCF_902364775.2). Classification (GTDB taxonomy): domain Bacteria; phylum Actinomycetota; class Coriobacteriia; order Coriobacteriales; family Coriobacteriaceae; genus Collinsella. The sequence continues at coordinate 1,049,188 of NZ_CABJEU020000001.1, forward strand.
GTGCGCCTCCAGTGGACGCTTGCACGTGGGGCAGACGTTGCGGACCTGCGTGTTGCACACCGGGCAGACAATGAAATCCTTCTCGATGGTGGTGCCGCAGTTGGGGCAGCTGCCATACTGGGCGAGCTGACGCTCGCGCAGCGCCATGTCGAGCTCCTGCTCCTCGCGGTCCGCCACGTAGGACGCCGGGCGCATCACGATATAGGCCATAAGGCCGACGAACGGGACGAGGGCGAGCAGGCCCCAGGCCCAAAACGCCTGGACGCCGCGACGCTTCGCGTCGATGAAGACATACACGACGGAGAGCAGGTAGAGAGCGACCACGAAGGCGATGAAGCCATACATGGCAAACATCAACTGCGGGGACATGAGCTCCTCGATGTACTTGGACATGAGCCTCACCTTTCAGCCGGTTGCGAGATTGCAAAGCTGTTCATAATCGCACCGTATTGTATACCACCCGCCCCCTCATCGGAAACGACCGACATCCGCGCACGTTAACGACACAGCGGGCCCATCGACCACCGCAATCGCGCGGCGCCGGGGCCGTTTGCGGACCAAGCCGTCCGCTCGGCCGATTGGCCCTAGCGAAGATAAGCGACACGCGTAGCATTGTTTGTTGACACTTTGTCTACAGAATGCACCGGCCGCGGGCCCACGGACGCACGCCCGGTGCTCAGACGGGAGCGGCACCATGGAAGCTAGGTACGACATCGCCATCGTCGGCGCGGGCATCACCGGTTGCGCCATCGCGCGGCAGCTCGCGCGATACGACAAGACGATATGCCTCATCGAGGCGGCCGACGACATCGCGCTCGGGGCATCGAAGGCCAACGGCGGCCTGGTCCACGCCGGGTACGACCCCGCCCCCGGGACGACGAAGGCGAGGATGAACGCCCGCGGGTGCGAGCTGTACGGCAGATGGTCAGAGGAGCTCGGCTTCCTGTTCCACCGCACGGGCTCCCTCGTTCTAGGCTTTACCGACGAGGACCTCGCCACCCTCGAGCACCTGCGCGACAACGGCCTGGCCAACGGCGTCCCCCACCTCGAGATCGTCGGCCCCGATCGCATCGCCGAATTGGAGCCGCGCGCCAACCCGGACGCCACCTGCGCCCTATGGTGCCCCTCAACCGGCTATGTCGATCCGTTCGAAGTCGCTATCGCTGCAGCCGAGAACGCCGTAGCTAACGGAGCCGCCTTCATGCGCGGCGCCCCGGTAACGGCCATCGACCGCCCGAAAGAGGGAGGGTTCGTCCTCTCCACGCCCAAGGGAGACGTCCGATGCGAGATCTTGATCAACGCCGCCGGCAGCGGCGCGGGCGAGATCTCGCGCATGGCAGGAGATCGCGGGCTGCGCATGGTATGGCGCCAGGGCAACATCGCCGTACTCGATAAGGAGCCCCGCGCCATCACGCCGCTCTACCCGGTGCCGACCCCGGTATCCAAGGGCGTCATCGTCACGGGAACTGTACACAACAACACGGTCATCACCGCCACCGCCGAGATGCGAGAGCAAGGAGACAAGGACACGTACGCCGGCGATGTGGAGGCCCTGCTCTCCGGCGCGCGCAAGCTCGTTCCCGACCTCGATACGCGCCGCGTCGTCCGCACCTTCGCAGGGGGCCGCGCCGTACTCGAGAAAACAAACGACTTCCTCATCGAAGCCTCCGACTCCACGCCCGGTCTGTTCCACGCCGCGGGAATCCAGTCCCCTGGCGTCGCCAGCGCACCGGCAGTTGCCGAGCGCATGGAGCAGCTCCTGAGCGAGGCGGGCATCGAGCTCGTCGAACGCGCCGACTGGAACCCCATCCGCCGCATGCCGGACGACTTCGACCTCGCCCCCCTCGAGCGCAAGGAGGAGCTCATCGAGACGGACCCGGCATGGGGCCGCATCGTTTGTCGTTGCGAGACGGTGCCGGAGGCCGAGATCGTCGCCGCTATCCACCGCAAGCCGGGCGCCATCTCGGTCGAGGGCGTCAAACGCCGCTGCCGCGCCGGCATGGGCCGTTGCCAAAGCGGCTTCTGCCAGAGCCGCGTCGTTGAGATCCTCGCCCGAGAACTCGGCGTTGCCCCCTCCGAAGTCCCGCTGGAAGACACGGGCTCATGGATTGTCGACGGACCGCTTAAGAACCCGGACGCCCACACGGGTGCCATCGCCGAGGAGGACTGCTAGCATGACTCAGATCGAAACACGCGATTACGATGTCGTCGTCATCGGCGGCGGCCCCGCGGGCATGGGAGCAGCCCTCGCAGCGCACGAAGCCGGCGCGTCAACCGTAGTCATCGAGCGCAACGAGCATCTTGGCGGCATCCTGCGCCAGTGCATCCATCCCGGCTTCGGTCTCACCCATTTCAAAGAAGAGCTCACCGGTCCCGAATACGCCCAGCGTTTCATCAACCGCGTGCGCGAGGCCGGCATCGATGTCATGCTCGGGTCCATGGCGCTCGGCATCGACGAAGGCGGACGAGAGGGCACGGCGCACAGCGTCACCGTCATGAGCGAAGACGGCATGGTCCGCCTCACCTGCCGCTCGGTGGTACTCGCCATGGGCTGCCGCGAGCGCACCCGCTCCGAGATCAAAATCCCGGGTAGCCGTCCCGCTGGTGTGTACACCGCGGGCCTCGCCCAGCGTTACATCAACATCGAGAACCTGCGCCCCGGACACCGCGTCGTGATCTTGGGGTCGGGCGACATCGGTCTCATCATGGCGCGTCGATGCGCCCTGGAAGGCCTCGAAGTCGAGGGCGTCTACGAGCTCATGCCCTATGCCAACGGTCTGCATCGCAACGTCAAGAACTGCCTTGAGGACTTTGGGATCCCACTGCACCTATCCACCACGGTCACGCGCGTGATCGGCCGAGACCGCGTCGAGGCCGTCGAGGTCTCGAGCGTGGGAGAGGACCTCTCCCCCATTCCCGGGACCGAGCGCATCATCCCCTGCGACACGCTTCTGCTCTCCGTGGGCCTTATCCCCGAAAACGAGCTCGCCCGCGACGCCGGGGTCGAGATCGACCCGCGCACACGCGGCGCACGCGTGGATCAGGACCTGCAAACGAACGTCGACGGCATCTTCTCCTGCGGAAACGTCTTGCAGGTACACGACCTCGCCGACAACGTCACCGCCGAGGCGACGCGCGCGGGAGCGGCCGCGGCCGCCCACGCCCTCGGCACGGCGAATCCCGATGTTCTCTCAGAACCCGTGACCCTCGAGCCCGGCGGCATGGCCGGCTACATCGTGCCGGCACGTATCAACCGAGCGGCAACCACGAAGGCGTTCTTCCGCGTGCGTCGCCCCCTCGAGCACGCCCAGCTCGTGATCCGTGTGGGCGACGCCGTCCTCTTCCGCGGCAAGGCGCGCGACTACAAGCCGAGCATCATGGAGGCGGCCCCCATAACGCCCAAGATGCTCGCCGCCGTGGAACCGGGCGAGACCCTGACCGTATCCATCGACCCCGTGGAAGAAGCGTGATGCCCCATGACGAGCACTGAGACGTTCCACTGCACGACCTGCCCATCCGAATGCCTGCTCACGGTATGCGTAGAGCGGGACGGGGACGGAGTCGCCCACGTCACCAACGTACAGGGCAACCGGTGCCCGCGCGGCAAGCGCTTCGCCGAACAGGAAGTCGTGTGCCCGATGCGCATCCTTGCCACGACGGTCGTGGTCGAAGGCGGAGACGAGCACCTCGTCCCCGTGCGCACCTGCTCCCCCATTCCCCGCGCCCTGCACAAGGACGCCATGGAAACCATACGGGAGCTGCGCGTTTCCGCCCCCGTGCGCATGGGGGACGTCATCGCCGCCAACCTGCTCGATACGGGCGTCGACCTGGTCGCGAGTATGGACGTAGGACCAGCATAGGTTTCCGCACGCCGACACAGTCGCATAGAAAATTTGAACGCAACCCTTAGGCTCAACCTCAGCTTGAGGGTTGCCTTATACTGATACCGTCAACGAGAAAAGGCGGTTGTTACATGGCACGTGCCACCATGAGAGGGATTTGTACGCACAGAGGGCGGATCGCATGCGTCGCGGGGCTCACGGCGGCGCTCGCCCTGGGCGCCGGCATACCCGCGCTCACGGGCGCACCCGAGCCCGCGCTGGCCGCAACGGCGGCGACGCGCGGCGAGCTCGCCTCCCTGCAAAAAGAGGTCGCCCGCGCCGCCGGCACCTACGCCGATGCCACGTCACGCGCCGCCGAGCTCAACGAGCAGGTGCAAACGGCCGCCGACGATATCATTCGCATTGAGCAGGAGCTCATGCCGCAGGCGCAGAGCCGCGCCGCCCTGGCCGCGCGCGAACTGTACAAACGCCATGCGTCCAACGGCGGCGCCCTCGCCATGCTCCTCAACGCCGGTTCCTTCGCCGATTTCCTCAGCATGACCAAGTACCTGGGCACCGTACAGAGCGCCAACATCACCGCTCTCGACGAGCTGCATGCACTCGAAGACGAGCTCAACGGCAAGCTCGCGGAGTTGAGCTCCGCGAAAGACGAGGCCGACCTTCAGCTCTCCCGTGCGCAGGACGCGCTCGATACCGCGCAATCCGCAGCCGCCAAGATCCAAGCGAAGGCGAATGCCGAAGACGCCGAGGAGGCCGAGATCGCGCGTCAGGCCGCCGAGCAGGCGGCCCAGCTGCAGGCGCAGCAAAATGCGAACCAGAACAGGCCCACCGCTCCGACCCCCGGCACGGGCTCGAACGACGCCGGCGCCACGGCCCCGCAGTCACCCGATACACCCGCGGCGCCCAAGCCCGAAGACACCACCACGCCACCCGCGCCGCCGGCGCCCCCTGTGCCGCCGGCGCCCCCTGTGCCGCCAACGCCTCCGACACCGCCCGCCATCACATGGAAGACGGGCGTGGCATCCTACTACGGCATCGGCGACGGATTCATGGGCGGCACGACCGCCAACGGCGAGACGGTCACCGAGACCTCTATGGGCATCGCGATGCTCAACGTCCCGTTCGGCACCCGCGTCGAGATTCGCTATGGCGGACGTTCGGTCATCGCCTATGTGAACGACCGCGGCCCTTATGTGCACGGCCGTGTGATCGACATGCAGCCCGCCGTGGCCCGCGCCCTGAACTTCCTGAGCGTGGGCGTGGCGACCGTCCAGTACCGCTTCCTGTAGCGAGAACCGCGCCTACCTGAGCAGGCCCGCGACCTCGCCTGCGAGCGTGATGGTGCCGGCCGCGATGACAGGCTCCCCCGCCTCCGTAAGGGCGTCGAGCGCCTCGCAAACCGAGGGGTAGACGGCGATGACATCCGTATGCGGACGATTGAGCGCGTCGAGCTCACCGTAGACGAGTTGGGCGAGCTCCCCTGCAGGCAGGGCGCGGTCGCTCGCCGTCGCGCTCACCACGATACGGGAAAACTCCGGCACGAGCACGTCGAGGATGCCCCGTACGTCCTTGTCCGAGAGCGCAGCGAGGAGCAGTACGGGCCGCGCTTCGCGCTCAGGCTCGGCCTCGCGGACCGCGTTGATGAAATTCTCGCAGCTCTGCGGATTGTGACATGCATCGACCAATACGAACGGCTCAACGCGAACCACGTCGAAACGGCCCGGTATGGGGCAGGACTCGAGAGAGACGGCGAGCGCGGACGCATCGAGCGGGCGACCTAGATACCCCTCCGCCAGCGCTATGGCACAGGCGGCGTTCTGCGGCTGGTAAGCGGGTTTGTGCATTGAGACCTCGTACGTGGCACGAGCGGTCTCGGTCGAAAACGAAACCGCACCGTCGATGCCCACGGGCAATTCGACAACCGTATGTCCCACAACCCAGGGCACGACACCGCAGGCATCGCAACGTGCGCGCATCACGCGCTCGACGCTCGGCTCATGCGTGCCCTCGCCGAGCACGACCGTGCGACCGGGCTTGATGACGGCAGCCTTCTCGCTCGCGATCTCCTCGAGCGTATCGCCCAGGATATGCGTGTGATCGAGCCCGATGCCCGTGATGGCCACGGCCACGGGGTCGGTGGCGCTCGTGGCGTCCCAGCGACCGCCCAGGCCCACCTCGAGCACGGCCACATCGACTCTCTCCTCGGCGAACACGACCATGGCGGCTGCGGTCAGGAGGTCGAACGGCGTGATGGTGTAGGTCGGCTCGCCCGAAGCTGCGCGGCGTTCGTTCACGCGACGGCCCGCCTCTGCGGCAGCGGAGACGCCGTGCGCGAATACAGAGGGGCTCACCACACCACCATCGACTTCCATGCGCTCCTCATAGCGCACGAGCTGGGGGGAGGTGTACAGCGCCGTTCGCAGTCCCTCTCCGCGCAAAATCGCCGCGGTGAACCGAGTGGTCGACGTCTTGCCGTTGGTTCCCGCAACCTGAATGCAATCGAAGTATTCGTCGGGCCGGCCGAGCTCATCGAGCATGTCGATGACAGTCTCAAGCAGCGGGCCCGCCTCGCCGACGATCTTTCCGGTGTCGGCGGCGATTGACACCGCCCGCTCGTAGGAAAGCCCCTCGAACTCGAACGGCACGACATAGGCACCTTCGCGCTTCATATCAATCCCCTATTCGCGCACATCGCGACCGTAGACGAACCAATAAGCGGCCGCCACAGCCGCACCTCCCACAATGTTGCCGAGCGTGACGAACATGAGGTTGGATACCATGCCCGCAAGCGGGATCGCGCCGATGCCCAGCATGGACTGCGCGGCAACGCCCAAAGGAAGGAAGAACATGTTCGCAACGGAGTGCTCGAATCCCAGCACCACGAAGGACACGACCGGCAGAATCGTCGCGGCGAGCTTGTCGCACACCGTCTTGCCGGCACTGCCCATCCAAACGCCCAGGCACACGAGGACGTTGCACAGGACGCCGCGCGCAAAGGCGGTCGCAGGGTCGAGCGAGGCCTTGGAGAGTGCGACGGCATAGGCGAGCTCGCCCACCGAACCCTCCTGCAAGGAGAGGAATCCCGAGGCGAGAAGCAATGCGACGGCGAGCAGCGCGCCCACGGCGTTGCCCGCGTACACGACGGCCCACTTGCGGACCATCTTCATCATCGGGTACCGACCGTCGAGCGCACCGATGAGCATGAGGCAATTGCCCGTGAACAGCTCGGCACCGGCGACGAGCACGAGAAACAGGCCCAGGCAAAACGCCAGGCCGCCCAGGATGAGCGACACCGACGGCGAAAGCGTGGAATCCGCTCGAACCATCAGCATGAAGGACGCGCCGAGTGCGACGAAGGCGCCCGCGAGGATCGCGAGCACGAACGCCCGCCCACGCGTAAGCTTGGCCTTGGCGAACCCGATGTGGACGAACGCCTCCTGAGTCTTAGCCGGCGGCAGCATCACCGTGCCCGTCTCGTTTTCCGCCATCATATCCCCCTATCCCGTATGCAACACAAACCCCGCCGCAACCGATGCGACGGGGTTCGAATCAACGTATGGACCGATTACTCGAAGTCGGCGAGCTGTGCCTTGACCGCGGCGATGGTCTCAGTGAGCTCGGCGGCGCGCTCGCGCTTCTTAGCGACGACCTCGGGCGCGGCCTTGGCGATGAAGCCCTCGTTGCCCAGGGTGCGCTCGGCGGCGGCAAGCTCCTTCTCCGCCGTGGCAAGCTCCTTGTTCAGGCGGGCCTTCTCGGCGTCGAAGTCGACCAAATCGCCCACGACGACATAGGCATCAAAATCGGCGCCGGCAAGTGCGATGGCGGCAGCGGGCTTCTCAAAGCCTTCGGAGGCGCACACGGAAAGCTCGCTGATGTTGGCCAGGCCGCAGATGAAGTCGGCCATGCCCTCGATGGCCTCGGCGACCTCGGCGCTCGCGGCCTTGACGACCACGGGCAGGGACTCCTTGGGGCTCAGGCGATAGCGGGCGCGGGTGGAGCGGGCGTCGGACACGACGGCACGGGCGAGCTCGAAGGAACGCTCGGCCTCCTCATCGATGAAGCGCTCGAAGGCCTCGGGCTCGGGCCAAGAGGCGACCATGAGGGCCTCGGCGCGCTCGATACCGCCGCCCTCGTTCATATCCAGCCAGCTGGCGGGCATCTGATCCCAAATGGCCTCGGTGACGAACGGCATGAGCGGGTGCATGAGGCGCATGCTGGCATCGAGCACGAAGATCAGGTTGCGCTGAGCCTGCAGGCGGGCGGCGTCGTCCTTGAGGCGGGTCTTGGTGACCTCGACGTACCAGTCGCAGACCTCGTTCCAGAAGAAGTTCTGGACGCCGCGCGCCATCTCGCCGAAGGTGTACTTCTCAATACCCTCCGTCACCATGCGCGTGGCCTTGGCCAGGCGGCTGAACATCCAGGCATCGGCCGCGGTCTCGGCGACGGGTTCGCCCGGGGTGTAGCCATCCATGTTCATGAGCAGGAAACGGCTGGCGTTCCAGATCTTGGTGACGAAGGAGCGGGCCTGCTCGGTGCGGGCCGAGCCCTTGAGGGCCTTCGTCTTCTTGTCGATGTCGGCGTCGAACTTGACGTCCTGGTTGGTGGTGCACAGCGTGAGCAGGTTATAGCGCATGGCATCGGCACCGTACATGTCGATGAGATCCATGGGATTCACGCCGTTGCCCTTGGACTTGGACATGCGGCTGCCGTCCTTGGCGAGGATCGTGGGGTAGATCACGACGTCATGGAACGGGACCTCGTCGAGGAAGTACAGCGAGCTCATGATCATGCGGGCGACCCACAGCGCGATGATGTCGCGCGCGGTGACGAGCGCCGTGGTGGGATGATGGCCCTCGAGCTGTTCGGGATGCTGCGGCCAGCCCTGCGTGGCGAAGGTCCACAGCTGGGAGCTGAACCAGGTGTCCAGCACGTTCTCGTCCTGATGGACATGGGTGCAGCCGCACTTGGGGCAGACCGTCACGTCGTCCATGCAGGCATCCTCCCAGCCGCACTCCTCGCAGTAGAACACGGGAATGCGGTGACCCCACCACAGCTGACGGGAGATGCACCAGTCTTTCAGGTTCTCCATCCAGGTGGTGTAGGTCTCGGTCCAGCGGGCCGGATGGAAGGTCACGCGACCATCCTGGACGGCCTTGAGCGCGGGTTCCTTGAGCTTGTCCACGGCGACGAACCACTGCTCGGAGAGCCAGGGCTCGAGCGTCTGATCGCAGCGGTAGCAGTGCATGACGGAATGGTCGTGCTCATCCACGTGGTCGAGCAGGTCGTGCTCCTCGAACCACGCCAGGACGGCCTCGCGGCACTCGTCGCGCGTCATGCCGGTGAACTCGCCATAGCCCTCCACGACGACGGCATGCTCGTCGAAGATGTTGATCTTCTCGAGACCGTGGGCCTCGCCCATCGCATAGTCGTTGGGGTCGTGCGCCGGGGTGACCTTGACAAAGCCGGAGCCGAAATCGGGGTCGACATGCCAATCGTCGAAAATCGGGATCTCACGGTCGACGATGGGGAGCTTCACCGTCTTGCCCACGAACGCCGCCTTCTCGGGGTCCTTGCTCGAAACAGCGATACCGGTGTCGCCGAGCATGGTCTCGGGACGCGTAGTGGCGACAACGATGTACTCCTGGCCGTTGACCGGCTCAGTCAGGGGATAGCGCAGGTGCCAAAGGTGGCCCTTCTCGTCCTTGTACTCCGCCTCGTCGTCGGAGATGGCGGTGGTGCAGTCGGGGCACCAGTTGACGATGCGCTTGCCGCGGTAGATCAGGCCGTCGTGGTACCAGTCGCAAAAGACCTTGCGGACCGCCTCGGCGTACTCGTCATCCATGGTGAAGCGCTCGCCGTCGAAGTCGACGGAGCAGCCCATGCGCTTGATCTGCTCGACGATGGTGCCGCCGTACTCGTGCGTCCAATCCCAGCAGGCATCGAGGAACTTCTCACGCCCGATCTCCAGGCGGGAAACGCCCTCGCTCTTCAGCTTCTTATCCACCTTGGTCTGCGTGGCGATACCGGCGTGGTCGGTGCCGAGGATCCAACGGGTGGAGCGACCGCGCATGCGGGCCATGCGGACGATGGCATCCTGGATGGAGTCGTCGGTGGCGTGACCCATATGGAGGATGCCGGTGACGTTGGGCGGCGGGATGGTGACGGTGCAATCGCCCACGCCCTCGCGACGCTTGTAGTAGCCGCCGTCGAGCCACTTCTGCAGGATAGCCGGCTCGTTGACCGCCGGATCGTAGTTCTTGGGCATCTCTTCTGCCATAGCCATGCTCCCGAAGAGTCGAAGTTTGCGTAATTGCTCAACAGGATAGCACGTGGGAGATGCGCTTTGGAGGCTGGCGCGCCATTGCTCACGGGCAAATCCCGTCAAGGCTTCAAAAGAAAAACGGCTGGCACATGGCCAGCCGTTTCAAAGGTGCACAACGCATGCATGCGCGTCGAAGATGCTAGTCGAGGTCGATATCAGACCCGGCATAGACGCGACGCGGCTGCTCCTCGCCGCGAACCGCCGCGGCGGTAACGACGACACGGAGAACGCCCTCCTCGCTCGGGAGGTCGAACATGGTCTGCTGGAGCAGCTCCTCGCAAATCGAACGCAGACCGCGGGCACCGGTTTTGCGCGCGAGTGCCTTCCTGGCGATCTCGTGCAGCGCGTCGGGCTCGAAGACGAGCTCCACGCCCTCGAGGGAGAACATGCGGCGATACTGCTTGACCACGGCGTTCTTGGGTTCGGTGAGGATACCCACAAGATCGTCCTCGGAAAGGGCCTGGGTCTGCGTGATGACCGGCGTACGGCCAATGAACTCGGGGATCATGCCGAAGTTGTTGAGGTCCTCGGGCAGAACCTGCTTGAGCAGGACGTTCTCGTCCTTGGACGTGGGGCCGGCGATCTCGGAGTTGAAGCCGATGCCCTGGTTGCCAACGCGATCGGAGATGATCTTGTCCAAGCCCACGAACGCGCCGCCGCAGATGAACAGGATGTTGGTCGTGTCGATCTGAAGCAGCTCCTGCTGCGGGTGCTTGCGCCCGCCGGTGGGCGGAACACTGGCGACGGTGCCCTCGAGAATCTTGAGGAGCGCCTGCTGCACGCCTTCGCCGGAGACATCGCGCGTGATGGAGAGGTTCTCAGCCTTGCGGGCGATCTTGTCGATCTCATCCACGTAGATGATGCCGATCTGCGCGCGGTCGATATCGCCGTCTGCCGCGGTGATGAGCTTGAGCAGGATGTTCTCAACGTCCTCGCCCACATAACCGGCCTCGGTGAGCGCCGTGGCATCGGCGATGGCGAAGGGAACCTCGAGCACGCGGGCAAGCGTCTGCGCAAGGAGCGTCTTGCCCGTGCCGGTGGGGCCGAGGAGCAAGATGTTGCTCTTGGCAAGCTCGACATCCTCGTCGACGACATGCGCTCCCAGGGAACCCTCGACGGTATCGCCCATCAAAACGCGACGATAATGGTTGTACACAGCCACGGACATGGCGCGCTTGGCGTCCTCCTGGCCCATGACATACTGGGACAGCGCGTCATAGATCTCGTGCGGGGTGGGTACGCGGGTGATGATGCGCTCGGCGGTCTCGCGCATGGTGGGGGCCGGCGCCCCATCCTCGTCCATATCGAAATCGTCCATGGGCTCGGCGTGATTCACGTAGGAGCCAAAGGCACGCATCATCTCGTCCTGCGCGAATGACTGCTCGAGGATCTCGTTACATGCCTCGACGCATTCATCGCAGATGAACATGCCGTCCTGGCCCTTGACGAGCTTGCGAACCTGTTCCTGGGTCTTACCGCAGAACGAGCAGCGAACCTGGCCGTCGCCCTCCATGCCGGCGGTGCGGCCGAACTCGTCGCCCGCCATTAGCGCTCGCTCCCGGAGTCGTTGCGGGACGTGACGATGCGGTCGATGAGGCCGTACTCGAGGGCCTGCTCGGCACGGAGGTAGTTGTCGCGCTCAGTGTCGCGCTCGACCTGCTCGAACGGCTTGCCGGTGCAATCGGCGAGAATCTGGTTCAGGGTATTGCGGGTCTCGCGGATCTCACGAGCGGCGATCTCGATCTCGGTCTGCTGGCCCTGGGCGCCACCGCTGGGCTGGTGGATCATAATCTTAGAGTGCGGCAAGCTGAAACGCTTGCCGGGAGCGCCGGCGGCCAGGAGGACGGCGGCCATGGAGGCGGCCATACCGACGCAGATGGTGGAAACGTCGGGCTTGATGTAGTTCATCGTGTCCAAGATGGCCAGACCGGAATAGACCTCGCCACCGGGCGAATTGATGTAGAGGGAGATGTCCTTCTCGGCATCCTGACTCTCGAGGTGCAGAAGCTGCGCGATGACCAGGTTGGCAGTCACCGAGTTGACCTCCTCGCCCAAAAAGACGATGCGGTCGTTCAGGAGACGGGAGTAGATGTCATAGCTGCGCTCACCGCGAGGGGTCTGCTCGATGACGTAGGGCACGAGCGCGGAGTCGATGCGATTGATCATATGGCTCCTTTCGGGTTGTGCGCCGCATATGCGACGCGAGGCAAGTTCGGCATGTGCGGACGGCGCGCGTCCGCGAGATAGAAACATACGGTGCCCTACCTCGACTTCGCGCGGTGGGGCACCGTAAGGACTTCAGCCGTTCAGCTGTGTATGATACACGTTTTCGCGGACACAAACTTGCATGCGCCGCATCACGTGACGGAGAGACCTAAGGGCTACTCGGCCTTGGCCTCGGCGGCGCGGGCGGCCTCGTCGACCTCGGTCACCTTCGCGTTCTCGACCAGCCAGTCGACGGCCTTGGAGCGACGGATGGAGTCGCGGACGGCGGGCATGCGGCCATCGGCGACGAACTGGGCCTTGGAGGCCTCGACGTCCTCGATGCCGGCGCGCTCGAACTCGCCGTCGACGTCCTCAGCGGAGACCTCGACCTTGAGCTCACGGGCGAGGGCGTCCAGCGCGAGGGACTCACGGGCGACGTCGTTGGCCTGACGATGCAGGTCGGCGATGAAGTCCTCGGAGCTGATGCGGTTGGCCTGCAGCCAGCCGTCGAGGCTCATGCCGCGGGCGGAAAGGCTCTGCAGGAAGTTCTGGCCGAGCTCCTGGAAGACGGACTGCTCGTAATCCTCGTCCATCTCGTCGAGCTGGAGACGCTCGGCGAGCTTGGCGACGCAGCGGTTCTCCTTGAGCTGGGGAAGCTGGGAGGACTTGTCGGACTCGATCTCGAGCTTCACGGCGTCGCGCATGGCGTCCACACCGTCGAAGCCGAAGTTGGTCTTTGCGAACTCGTCGTTGAGCTCGGGGAGCTTGCGCTCCTTGACGCCCTTGACGGTGACCTCGACGGAAGCCTCCTCGGCGCCCTCGACCTCGGGGGTCCAGGAGATGGTCTTGGTCTCGTCGACGTTCATGCCCAGCAGGCCCTCGTCGAACTCCTTGGGCAGGTGACCGGCGCCCATGGCGATGACGCGGCCCTCGCCGGCGAGCGCCTCGGCGTTCGCGACGTTCTTGATGTCGACGGTCACGTAGTCGGAACCCTCGACGGCGCGCTCGACGTCCTCGAAGGTGGCGTGGTAACCCATGAGCATGTCGACCTGCTGGTCGATCTCGGCCTCGGTGACCTCCGCGGGGGGCATCTCGATCTCGACGGCGTCGTAGGAGGAGAGCTCAGCGGACGGACGCAGGGTGAACTCGACGGTGTAGGTGTAGTCGGTGCCATCGGCGCACAGGTCGATCTCCTGGTAATCGCCCTCCTTGACGGGGACGATGTCGAGCTCGTTGAGGACGTTGCCCTCGTTGGAGCCGATCAGCTCGTTGGTGGCCTGCGCGAGCACGGCGTCCTTGCCCAGGGCGGAGTCGATCACGGGACGGGGGGCCTTGCCGGCGCGGAAGCCGGGGAAGCGGTACTGCTTGGCGGCAGCCTTGTAGGCCTTCTTGATGATGGCGTCGACGTCGGCGGCCGGGATGGTGACCGTAGCGGTGAGCTTGGCGTCCTTCACGTCAGAAGTGATGTTCAACGTTCCTCCTCTAATACACTCGGCAAGGATTTGGGTGCCGATCCCTTGATACCTTGTGTGCGCGCGACTGGTGCGGGCGAAAGGACTCGAACCTTCACGGGAAAGCCCACTGGAACCTAAATCCAGCGCGTCTACCAATTCCGCCACGCCCGCAGATGGTCACACAGGCGAACATAATAGCAAAAAGGCCGTTTTCGTGTACGTGAGCATAAAAGTGGACACATTGCCGCACCGACCCTGCACATCCATCGCATGCAACGGCTCCCGCATGGGTACAGTATGAAATCAACAAACTTGTTGTCGCCTTGCTCCTTCTGCCCTCCGTCGCAAGGCACTCGGAAGGCCCGTCGCGCGGGGAGAGATTGTTATGGAGCAAACGAAGCACACCGTCGTGTTGTCGGGGGCTACAGCCCTGCGCGCCCTGAGGCACGAAAGGCGTATTTCAAGTGAGATCACGTGGGGCCCGGTCGAGCCGAACGAGCAAATCGATGCCATGAGGCGCGCAACATGCCTGTCCAGCCTCATCGATCTCGAAGATCTTGAGCGCCTCGGCATCCTTGTTGAAAACGAGCAGATCGACCTTGCCGTCGGACGCATCGCAAAGCGCACGGCAGCCCCTCCCGTAATTGCCCATTGCATCGGAAACCTTGGAGAGGGCGGGTTGATGCGCATAGCCAAAGAGCTGTATGCGTTATCTCCTGCCGCACTTACGCTCGACCTCGCCCGCGACTCATCGTTCGAAGGACTTCTCGCCCTGATGGAAGAGCTCTCCGGCAATTGGTCGTTACCTGAACGGCCCCTCGGAACCAACGAGCTAGAAGACAGTCTTGATTTCATTGATAAGCCGTGCGGCTACTACGAGAGCGCTCCCGTCCTCAATCTCGAAGAGCTCCGGTCTTTTCATGCAGCAGCCACGCGTATGCGCGGCCGAAAGGCGGCAGAAACGGCAGTGAAATACGCGGTCGGGGGAAGCCGCTCGCCAATGGAAGCAATTATGAACTGCGTCTTCGCGCTCCCACATGAATACGGCGGACTCAACTGCAGGCCCGTCGAAACCAATCGAAAGATCGCAATGGACGAAACGGCGCACGCGCTCTCGGGCCTGCCCTACGTTATCGCGGATGCGTATCTGCCCCGGTTCAATACGATCTTAGAATACAACGGCTCATACCACGACGACGCAACGATCAGGCGCCGTGACGAAGCCCGGACACTCGGACTTATGTCGATGGGCATCGACGTCTACCGGCTCAACAGCGACCAGCTGAGAGACCCGAACGCGCTCGAGGCTATTGCGCGTATGATCTACCGAAGGTCGGGAAGATTTTTCAGGCCTAGGGCAAAGTGCTATCAACAAAAACACCTGCAATTACTCAACGGGCTTAGAAAAGCCTTTGGCCTGAATTAAATCTGCGCCAAAAAGACCGCGGTTAGAGGCCCCGATTGCCAAATTCGACCAAAGTGTAACCATCGGATGTTGAGTTTAGAGCCGCCAAGTCGATAATTTGAACGTTCGAAGCCCTGACGTCCAACTTTGGCGCACCAATACCCAGAATATCTTCTAAATTGGCGGCAAGAAGATGGCAAGCAGCGCCCTTCGCCGGGCATCGGTCACACATCTGTCGAATTTGACAGTACGAACCAGGTCCGCGGGCGCGCATTCAAGCGACCAAGGGGGCAAAGGCGTGCGAGCCCCGGCCACCCACAGAAACCGACATTTCACGCAAACTCCCGCCGATGAGACAAACGCTCCATCGGCGGGAGAACCAAAAGGTCAAATCAACTAAAAAAGGTTACACGATGCCCTGGGCCATCATGGCGTCGGCGACCTTTTTAAAGCCGGCGATGTTGGCGCCGACCATGTAGTTGCCCTCATAGCCGTACTCGGTGGCCGCATCGTCGCAGGCATGATAGATGCCGCGCATGATGCCCTCGAGCTTGGCGTCGACCTCTTCGAAGCTCCAAGACAGGTGTTCGGCGTTCTGGCTCATCTCCAGTCCGGAGGTCGCCACGCCGCCGGCGTTGGCCGCCTTACCGGGCATGAACGCGACGCCGTTCTCGATGAGGTAGTTGGTGGCTTCGGTGGTCGTGGGCATGTTGGCGCCCTCTCCCACCACCTTGCAGCCGTTCGCCACGAGCGCCTGGGCGTCCTCGAGCAGAAGGGTGTTCTCACGCGCGCAGGGCAGTGCGATATCGCAGGGAAGCTGCCAGACACCGCGGCCGTCCCCGGCATGCCACACGGCATTGGGACGGGCGTCGACATACAGGGCGAGGCTCACGCCGCGGTCGTTGCCGGAGCGCTTCTTGTTGTAGATGTCCTCAAGGACCTTGTAATCGATGCCCTCGGGGTCCTCAATCCAGCCCTTGGTGTCGGAAGCGGCGATGACCTTGCCGCCGAGCTGGGTCGCCTTCTGGACGGCATAGATCGCCACGTTACCGGAGCCGTGCACCACGACGGTCTTGCCCTCGAAGGAGTCGTTGTGGCACTTGAGATACTCATCCACGAAATAGACGAGGCCGTAGCCGGTCGCCTCGGTGCGGGCGAGCGAACCGCCAAAGGAGAGGCCCTTGCCGGTGAGCACGCCGGTCCACTCGTTCTTGAGGCGCTTGTACTGACCGAACATGTACGCGACCTCACGGCCGCCCACGCCCAGGTCGCCTGCCGGGACATCTGTGTTGGGACCGATGTGGCGGTAGAGCTCGGTCATGAAGGACTGGCAGAAGCGCATGATCTCGTTGTTGGACTTACCCTTGGGATCGAAGTCCGAGCCGCCCTTGCCGCCGCCCATAGGCAGCGTGGTGAGTGCGTTCTTGAAGATCTGCTCGAAACCGAGGAATTTGAGCATGCCGAGGGTGACAGTGGGGTTGAAGCGCAGACCGCCCTTGTACGGGCCGATGGCGGAGTTATACTCCACGCGGAAACCGCGGTTGACCTGGCACTTGCCCTCGTCGTCGATCCAGGGGACGCGGAACATGATCACGCGCTCGGGCTCCACGAGACGCTCGAGCAGACCGGCCGCCTCATAGGCGGGATTGTCATTGACAGCCGGGGCGATCGAGGTCAGGACCTCGTCGGCGGCCTGGATGAACTCGGGCTGATCGGCGTAGCGCTCGTGCAGCTCGGCGATGACCCTATCGGTATAGGTCATGATAGTGCTCCTCAGAAGTGGGAATTCTCTTGCGCTGCATATGGTACTACGGTGGAATAAAGCGATTATGGAGAAGGGCTCTAGGTTTCGTAGTGGTTTCGAAGCGTCATGTGCGCAATTGTCGGCAACCGTTGCCGAAGTCGCGCGGGTACTCTATAATCGCTAACGCCTTGGGATAAGCAGGGTCTTGGTACCCCAGCTGCTCAGCACCTTCGGGACGTGGCGCAGTTTGGTAGCGCGCCTGCTTTGGGAGCAGGATGTCGCAGGTTCAAATCCTGTCGTCCCGACCATACATGCGGGCGTAGTTCATCGGTAGAACCTCAGCCTTCCAAGCTGATGAGGCGGGTTCGACTCCCGTCGCCCGCTCCAGGAAAAAGACGCAGGTCAGAGTGGTTAAAACTCTGACCTGCTTTTATTTTTCCACCTGATGGGAAATGCTGATGGGAAATCTATGGGAAAAAGTCCCAGCGATACTGACGCGGTAAGGGCAATCCCGATCTATCGCAAGTGTTCTGTGCCACCATCGAAGGCGGACGACCTCCGCCGCAGCGGAGTTTGGCCGCTCCGTAAACAAACGTTTAAAAGGCGAAGCGAGGACGATAGAAAGCCGAGCGATACCCCATAGGGGGTGAAATCACGAAACCGCGCCACCCGTACCCAGCGGCCCACCCTGTTTTATTTACGCGCACGAAATTATCGGGCCGAGCGTTACGGAACCCGTTACGGTGCGCCCGCGCGGATTCAGTTTCACGACCTGCACACCTCCGCTAATACCTACCATATAGATAGGGAGTTAAGCGTGATGGGGGTTGCGTGGCAGTTGAAAAACGGCGTAAGCAGGATTTTACAGCAGCAGGTAAGAGCGGGTGCAGCTGGACCAGCGACGAGGTGCGGTACCTCCAGCGCCACCGCGCGGACGGGTCCGACCTCATAGCCCACGTGCTTGGCCGCACAACGGGAGCCGTCCAGCAGCAGGCCCACAGGCTGGGAGTCTCTCTGAGAATCAGGCACGGTGAGACGTGCCCCATGTGCGGGGAGCACATCGTCAGGGAGGGCACGGCAGCGGCGAAACAGGGCATGTGCCAGGTATGCTGGGAGAGACGCAAAGCCGACGCCATGCGCGAGAGGGCGGCGGAACAGAGGGCGAAAGCCGATTACGAAGCCGCTAAGAAGCTCGCCCAGTACCGATAGCGGACGGTCGCCCAAAGGGCCGCAGAAACGATTACAGCGCCCCACGGCGGCAAAGGAGGGGCGGGGCCTTAAAGCCCCGCCCTACTGCTCTAGAGAGAATGAGTTGTGAGCGCCGTCGAAAAGGAGCCGTATCGGAGAGTCTGGGTCCGTGACCCCTCCGAATCGGTTCTTGACCACGTGCAGCCGCCTTGCGTCTGGATCATCGACAGACCGCTCGATAACCGAAGCGCTCAGCGCGTGGTACTCGATGTCTCCCGACCCCTTGAACGAATGCATGTCTGGAGGCTTTCCCTTGGCGTTGCCCGCCCTGCTGCAACTCGCAAGGGCGATCACTGAGAGGCCCAGGCGAACCCCGAGCATGTTGAGGCGCTTCGAGGCCTCCGAAACCCGCGTGTACTCGTCCGCTATGCCGTCCACGCTCACGTATTGGAGGTAATCGACCACCAGCAGACCGAGGCCCGACTTCCTGCCATCCTCGGCTATGCGCTCTATGTCGGACATGTCCGCGATGGTTGAGCCGTCCGCTATGGCAAGGCCCGAGAACCGTTCTTCGAGGGCCTTGAGGGCAAGCGCCACGGGGTCATGGCTGACGCACTGCTCGATGCGCTCGCCAGCCTCGGCCCGCTCCCGCGCACCGAGCGCCAGACGCCAGACGTCTCCCCACCTGAACGGCTGACCCGTGGAGAGCGAGGCGAACGACGCGCACCTCTCGATGCACTGGCCCCTGCTCATCTCAAGCGAGACGTAAAGCACCCGCCCGCCAGAGAGCGCCGCCATCATCGACAGGAACAGCCCGAAGGCGGACTTGCCCGCCGCAGGCTCGCCGCCCACCACGTGGAGACCCGGGCGGAAACCTCCGCACAGCAGGGCATCGAGCGGGGCGATATTGGACGGCATCGGCGGGACGACTGTGAGGTAGTGGGATCTGAAGTAGTCCCCGAGTCCGCCGAACGAGTCTCGGTACCCGTTCCAAACCTTGTCTACCATACGCCGCTCCTAACAGCCTCCATCGCCGCCTCGCTCGGTAGCACGACGGGCAGCGGCGGGTAGTCCACGGGAGCGCGGCCCTCAGAGCCGCGCGTACGGGGACCATCAGAAGAAGTCTCTATAAGAACTTCTTTAGAAGTTCTTTGAGGGG
Organism: Collinsella intestinalis; assembly: GCF_902364775.2. Lineage (GTDB taxonomy): Bacteria > Actinomycetota > Coriobacteriia > Coriobacteriales > Coriobacteriaceae > Collinsella. The sequence continues at coordinate 1,068,507 of NZ_CABJEU020000001.1, forward strand.
TGTGTTCTGGACCCCCACCAACTCCGTTTTTGGGGTGGGTTCTGGACCCCCACCAACTTTCAGCGGCAACGTGCGGGCTAGTTGGGGTGGCTTCTAGACCCCCACCAACTCCCGAGGTTTCGAACGCGGTGTCAGTTGGGGTGGGTTCTGGACCCCCACCAACTCCGAGACGGTAGACCGATGCGCGGCCATTGCCGCCGCGCCTGAGCGTTTCTATCAGGCCCTTGCGACGGAGCGCCTTTACCGCATCGTGGACTTGATTCTGGGTCAGCCCCAGAACGTCGCACACCGTGGAGCGCGGGCAACTCGCCCAGACCCCGCCCGAGTCCTCGCCCGTGTAGGATAGGAGCATCAGCAGGACGGCCCAGACGTTCGGCATCCCCAGCCTGTGGGCCTCCGCGATCACTTCGTGCGGCACTCTCGAATAGGTGCCCGAGAGGGAGGCGGGGCGGTAGGCCCCGCCCTCTCGTGCCACGCTACACCGCCTCTGAGCGGGCGTTAAGCTCATGCTCCATAGCCCCGATGATTGAGCAGGCGTGGCGGTAGTCGCAGGCCACGCCCTCGGGCATGAAGGCCAACGGCAGGCTGTCCCGCTGGACCTTGAGCATCGCCAACGTGTGCTCAAGCTCGCCGCGCGGGATGTGCGGCAGGTCCTCGGCGTCGATACCAGGAAGATACACGGCGGTTTCCTCGGGGTCGCGCCAATTGTGCTCGTAGAGGTTAGCCACGGATACCACCCCTGACCTCGCGTTTGCGCAGTTCGGCGTTGATGGGTTCCATGTAGCCCTCAATCGTCTCCATGGCGCGCGGGCGCTTGGTGGCGTCGATCTCGTTGAGACGCGCCCTCATATCGAGTAGCCTGCTCATGGCGTCGATAAGCGAAACGTTGCAAACGTCGGGGATTGCACCCACCTCGAACGGCGGCATGTAGAGCTTTCGAGCCATCTACTCCACCTCCCCAGCGGCCTGAGTGGACAGGCCCGCGTACTCAAGGAGGGAGTCGCGGTTGACACGCCAGCTGTTACCAGCGCGGCAAGCCTTGAGCTTGCCCGCCTCGCACATGCGGGTGACGGTGCGCTCATGGCAATCGAGGATTTGGGCGGCAACCTTCGGCCTCACGAGGACGGGGAGAGAGTTTGCATTGGTGTTCGCGGTCATGTTGCACCGCCTTCCTTCCCTTGCGGGAATCGGGCGGCAAGCGCTTGCCAGGTAACTAGCTTGTAACGTTACGACCATCAAGATATATGGCGGTGTCTTGAGTGTCTACGATACCGTCTACCTGGTATTTTCTGATTTTTTTAAGCGAAGAGCCCTGTAATTCAGAAACGATTGGGCATACTTGCAGAACAGCGCTCTCCAGCTCTGAATCGAGAGAAGGCAGACGTGCCTCAATTCAGAAAAAATACCTCAGATTATTTGCTTTTAGCCATTTCGGCTATGAATTGAGCCTCGCGCGCCACTCTTTGCGCCTCTTGCGCATCTGGATTTGGGTTGCCCCTCTCCGCAAGCAAGGCCATTGCAACCTTGCATAGGGTGTCAAGCCCGCCTTCATCCAGTGACGCGACAGCACGCAACACTCTTTTTCTATTGTTGGCGCGATCAAGCGCCCGCTTCGTCTCGGTAAGAACCTGCTCGGAGTCCTTGCCTTCCTCCACGATGTCAATTGCCTCAAAAGCGGCTTCAATATCCTCGGCTTGCTCTCCTTGCGGGTTCAACTTCACCACGTACTCAAACAGGGCAAGAAGATGCTTGTTCTTCATCTTTACAGGGTTGTTCAGGAACGTTGACGCGTCATTGTTCGTCCTTGAAAGCCCTAGCACATCCGCAAGCTTCCTCGCCGTATCAATCCCAGCGGCCTTTAGCAGCGTCTTATAGGCTGCGTTCAGCCTTTCAGCCTTCTCAAGTGCTTCTTTCTCCTGCCTCGCGTCCACATTCCCCTCCTTGGATGAATGGGGCCGCGCCCAAAAGCGCGGCCCTTTCTTGCGTCTAGGATACCTTGGCGGGCTTCGGCGAAGTCCTGCAAGCCTCATCAATGGCCCTCTGGGCGTCTTCTATCAAGCTCGCTATAACGTCCAGCGTGTTGCTTGCCACGCCCCCGGGCAGACCGCCGTGGGAACTGTCCTCGGCATCCGCAAGCACTATGGCGATTGACCTTGCGGCGTTCAGCTTATCGTTAACGAGGTCGTAGTCGAATTCGTCTTCCATGGTTTCCTCCTAGGCCACTTTCGCCGCTTCGTGTGTCGGAGGCTCCAAGCACGCGGACTCGAAGGAAGATACCGCCTCGTCAATCAGCTTTTCGACCATGTAGGCAGAGCGCCAAAGGGTTTCGCCCGACATTCCGTTAATGTCAGATAGCGAGATTAGCTGCGCTATCGCCCTCGCGTTTTTCATTTTTTCTGCGGTCTCGTCATAGTCAACGGTGATGTTCAGCATGTTTGCCTCCTATTCCTCGGTGCCGGTCTTTCCCAGCTCCAATACCTGCCCGTCGTTCGCGTGCTTTGCAGCCTCGTAGCTCATTGCCTTTGCCACGGTCTCAGCGCCTCGCTTCTTGGCGTCTGGGTCTGCGCTCGCATATGTGTTCATGGTCATTGCCGCATTGGCGTGGCCCATCATGCTTGCAACGGTCTTGACGTCCACGCCATGCCGAATGGCGGCGGTGGCGAACGTATGGCGCAGGTCGTGGAATGTCGGGCGGTTGCCCTCCGTGCCGATTAGCTCAAGCGCGTCAGCCGCAATACGCCAACGGGTCGAAAGGTAGTGAGGCTGCATGTACGAGCCATCAGGGCCACCAACAACGAACAGATCATTGAGCGGCATACCGCTTTGCATACGCTCTTCGTTGACCTCGGCGAGACGCGCCCTAAGCGCGTCCGCTACCACGTCGGGGATATACAGAGAGCGGATGCTGCCGCCCGTCTTGGGTTCCTTGACGTACCACTTGGAGCCATCGCGCCCCAAGGTCTCGCGCACCTCAAGCGTTTGCGCGTCCAAGTCAACGTAGCGCCATTTAAGGCCGCATATCTCGCTTTCCCTCAATCCCATGTACAGAGCGAGCGCAAAGCCGATATTGAGGGGCTTGGATGCGTCCAGCGCGATGAATCGAGCAGCCTTCGCCCTGCCACGCTCGTCCAGCGCGTTTGGCTTGGGGGTTGGCAGCTTCGGGTTTCTAACGCCTCGGGTGGGGTCCTTCACGAGGCGGTCGCGGTCCACCGCCTCGCGCATAGCCGAGCGCAGGTTGGTAAGGCACTTCTTGACGGTTGAGGGCGCGTAATCCTTGGAGAGTTCCGTAACCCACGTTTGCACATCGTCGGGCGTGAGCTTATCAAGCTCAATCTTGCCGATGGTCGGCACTATATGGGTCTTGAGGATGCGGCGAAGCTCGTTGGCCGATGAACGCTCGATGCTGAGGGCGCGGCCCTCCACGTACTTCTCGAAGTACTCGGCCACGGTCTCATGGATCTGGAGAGTTTCAAGCGCCTCAACGTTGAGCCTCTGGCGTATCTCTTCGGCCTCCGCCTCTACAGCCTTGGCAATCTGCTTCGAACGCCCCTTGTCACGCCCCACGGTCTTGAGCGTGACACTCTTCTTGCGCCACTTGCCGTTTTCCTTATATGGGAAAACGGCCCGCCACTTGTAGGAGACAGCGCCCGCTTTGGTAGCCGTCTCGTACTGCTCCAAAGAGAACGTTGAGTACTTATCGCCCTGCATGTCTCAGCCTTTCTCTAGTAGTTCCAATTTGATGGGAAACATTTGGGAAAAGAGTTTGGGAAAGATTTAGGAATAGCAGACGTCGTACCGCCAACTGGAAAACAAAGAAAGAAGACGTGATAGGACGAAATGGAGCAACCCCTGAGAGCTTGGTAACGGTGTTGAGAATCGCAAGGACCAAGGTAGATGGGAAATATCAATGGGAAACTGATGGGAAAAATTACCTTGGCTGGATAGTACAACGACTGTATTTCAGGCGCAAGTGTCTTCATAATCCAAGGTAGCGCGTCTATATAATCGCTGGTAGACGAGCTGCGACTTAATGTCTCTACTCTTCCAAGCTGATGAGGCGGGTTCGACTCCCGTCGCCCGCTCCAGGAAACGTTATGGGCCCGGCACCGTTGTGGTGCCGGGCCCTTTTCCATCAAATGGCACCGTTGTCGAACCCGGCCCACCAGCTTGGAAGACTGATAGGCCGCAATATGCGCAAAAGGGCGCCGGCCACATGCCGGCGCCCCATATCAGCGCGCCAAGGGTGGACACGCCGGCGGCCATAACCGCGGGGTCGCCCGTCTGGGGAAGCCCGGAGCCGGGCTTTGCGGAGGCGCTGTGGGACCCTCCAGGCTGCCCGCCATCATGACCCTGGCCGGAACCCTGCCCTTGGCCCTGACCCTGACCGCCAACCTGACCCTGGCCGGAGCCCTGCTCCTGGTCCTGCGGACCCAATTGCCCATTACCCTGCTCATTTCCCTGGCCCGGGCCCTCAGGGAATTCGGGGGTAGGGTCACCGGGGACCGTGATGCGATGGACAGTACCGCCCACCAGGACATCCGTCGTTCCGGGACCCACGGCCGTGACCTTGAGGCGGTACTGGACGCGTTCGGGGTCGACTTTGGCAACATGGGCGTACTCACCCGCCCCCTCACGCGCGGGATTCAAAACGTAGCGAGCGTCCCCCACCTTCGCGACGATCAGATAGCTTCCTCCATCCTCAAGCTCCGAAGCGGAAGCGACGCGCTCGTACCCGGGGATTTCGGACGCACCTCGCGCTTCCCAGGCGCGCTTCCACAGCTCAAATGCATCACCGGCACCACAGGAGTTGCGGCAGCGGTCGAACTTCGCCTTTCCGTCGCGCCAAAAATGCAGATGAGCTCCACTCACCTTGTCGTCGAGCTGACCGCGGTCGTATAGCCTGAACGTACCGTCATCATTCGATTTGAGCTCGATGGGATGAGATTGAGCCTTGTTGGGGCTCAGCATCTTGCCGCCGGACAGGTTCAGGTACACCCGCTCACCGGCAGCCGTCTTCCCGGAGATGGCCCATGCATCATCCGTCTTCTCGAACGTGTAAAGCGCCGAGCTCAGGCGCGCCACGCCCTCGGCAAAGGAGGGATCCGAGCCCAGAGCCGCCGCGGACTCGCCCCAAACCTCGACAAAGGGAGCCTCCGTCATCTCGACTCGCGCCACCGAGGCGTCGGGCTTGCGCTCGATCGCACCGGCGGAAACAGGGATGAACACCTCCTCTCCCTGCTCGACCTCCACTTCCTCCAGCGCCGAGGGGGCGACCGTGACCACGTACTCGTGCCCGAAGCCGCATCGGTGAAGGCGACTACCCCCTCTTTGAGGCCTTCGATCGTCAACGTCGCCGTACCGTCATCGTTTTTGTCGAGCTTGATCTTGGCGATGGAACCGTCAACGCCTCCAAAGCCGGAGAACGAAGCGGCGACCTTCATCTTGACCGACCCGTACAGCGGGACTGAGACCGCGCGTTTGTTGGAGACCTCCGCACCCGGAGCGATTTGGGCCATCTCGAAGTGCGTGAAGATCGAGGCGTCGCCCTCGCCTTCCCAGAGCAGGTCGACGGAACCGTCCGTCCGCTCGGTCAGACAGGAGTAGGCGAACCGCCCCTGAGCGCCCGGCACCTCATGGCTGTATTTCCACTCGATGCCGCCGTCTTCCCCGACAAGGCCGACGTATATCTTGCCGTTCGCGCGGCCGCTCCCCGTGGGACACGAGAGCAGGATCGCCGGCTTGCCGTCGATGAGCTTGGAATACTTGAGCGCGCTGATCTGGCAGCCGGTGTAGACGTCTATGCCGGAATCGCGCAGACTCTTCTCCTCTTCCCACGTGGCACCGCCGTCGCGCGAAACCGCATACCAGCCGTGGCGTGCGAACAGATAGAGGACGCCGTCGACTTCGATGTCTGGTGCTGCAGGGAGGTGCTGCGCTTCCAGGTAACGCCGTCGTCGGAGTAGATCACGCTGGCATTGCCATCACGACCATGACCGTTTTCACGGATGAAGGTATAGCACGGGAGCACGATGCGACCACCCGACGTCACCAGGCCGCGACCCGGCCCCACGCCGTAAAACGCCGCGTTACCGCCGGGCAGATTGGTACGAACCTGCTCATTGAGCATGAGCGGATCAGACCACGTCGCCCCGGCATCGTTCGAACTGATGAGCCACAGGTACGACGTCGCCATCACGTGGAGCTCCGCCTTGTAGAAAAACACGTTCTGCTGCACAAAGGCGGAGCTGCCAAGCTGCTGGCAGTAGAGCGGATCTTTATTCTGATCATAGAGGTAGTAGTGCCGGTCGACATACCGCTCGACCGTGCCCCCGTCCTTCCGATAGACGGGTGCGAGACCGTCGGCGGCGAAATCGCCCACGTAGTGCGTGTAGCCCTCGCCCTGCTCGGCACCCACTTCGCGCTGCTCGCTCGGCACCGGCGAAGCAAAGAGCACGAGGCGCTGGCGCCCGTCGACCTGAACGTATCCGCTGCCGTTGACGGGGTCTTGATGCTTTGCCGTGTTGAGCGCGACGCCGCCGGGCCATAGGTCGACCATCATGTAGGTCGTATCGCCCTTCTGGGCCATCACCGGGTCGATGAACGCGGTCGCCTCGTTGCTAAAGGCGTCAACGGAGTCGGGGAAATAGTTGGGGAAGTTGAAGGACCAGGTCTTTCCGCCGTCCGTCGAGCGGCTGAAGATGGTGTCCAAACCGGCGGCATCGCCCACATGGTTCCAGCGAGCGTCGATGGCGGCGAGCAGGCTGCCGTCCTTGTGCGTGATGAGGGACGGAATGCGGAAGTTCTTGCTTCCGCCCGTATTGGGGGCGAAGGGGCGATCTTGGGTGACTCCCGTGGTCAGCTTGCGGTTCGGCACAACCTCTGGCAGCACCTCGACGTGCTGATAGAACAGCACTTCATACGGCTTATCTGCAGAGGTCCAACCGCGGTCGTCATGCATGAGGTACCGAGTCGCACCCTCGACCTTCGCGCTCACGACGTATCCGCCATGCTCGCCGGGCACGATGGAAAGCACCTGGGGAGTCGCACGTGCCTCTCCCCCGCGCTCGGTCAGGTTGAGGTAGACGTCCTCGGCATTCGACTTGATCGTATAGCCGCCCTCAACCGCCGAGGCCGTCCACTCATGCTCGTGCTTGCCCGCATGCCCGTCAATCGTGCAGTCGACCGGCGCCAGCTTGTCGGCCGCACTCCCGACCTGACAGCGATCGAGTTTTGGATTGCCGGCGGTCAGGTGCAAGATGCGCTGCTTTTGGCCGGCGGGGGCATCGGAGGAGACGAGCGCGTACGTCCGACCCGATTCGATTCCGTTCGTCACCTTGTGAAACTCATTCGTCTTGGGCAGGTTCGCGGTTGAACCCACCCGCTCGGCAGCCACCACGGGTCCATCCACCTCGGCTGCGATCGCCAGTGCCGGCGTCCACGACAGCGCGAGCGCCGTCCCCGCGGTCAAAGCCGCAAGGGCGATTCGACGTTCCTTGACCATGCAATCCTCCAAGCCGCGGCCCTTCGGCCGCGAAACCCTCGGTCGACACAACGTCATTAACTTATTTTCATAGTCGTTAAGTTGGCATTTGTTTTAGGCAAACGCCGCCAGCCCGCCGATAAACGGCTACAGGTGTAGCTTAGCGCAGTTCATATGGGGTGTTATACAATTTGAAAACGCGAAAGGACGCCGAATGCGTCATCGGTTCACCAAGAGCAGCCTGCTCGCATCGAAATGCAGGCGCAGCGTCTCGCCCGCCTCGGGCAGGGAGCCCGTAGGCGCATCGAGGATATCGACCTTCCATTGGATGCGGGACCGCGACCCCACGAGCGGCGGCTCAAGAAGCACCAGTCGCTCGAATCGCGCATCGCTCACGCGCGCCACGTGCAGATCGAAGCTGTTGCGCCCGATCTCGCCTGCCGCACGAATACGGTCGCGGTGGACATGCCGGGCACGGACGCCGAGGTAGGCCACGTCATCGGGGACCTCGCGGCCCATGTCGAACGTCATACCCCAATCGATTGCCTCGACCACCGTGTCAGACACCTTGCGGGCCCGCGAAGTGTTCTTACACCCTGTAAGCCTCATGCCCGCCAGCGTTTGCGGGTGCGCCATCAACTCCCCCGCCGTCCCGCTCTCCTCCACACGGCCGTTATGCATCACGCAGATGCGATTGCACAAGCGGCACGCCTCGTCGATATCGTGACTCACATAAAGCACCGTACGGTCCACCACGGAGAACACGTCGAGCAGGTTCTGCTCGAGCGCGCTCTTGAGATATGAGTCCAACGCCGAGAACGGCTCGTCGAACATGAGGATCCCCGGACGAGCGGCGAGCATGCGGGCAAGCGCGACGCGCTGCTGCTGACCGCCGGAGAGCTGCATGGGGAAACGGCCCGCAAAGGCGGAGACGCCGAAGATCTCGAGGAACCGCAGTGCCTGAGACTCGCGTCTCACAGCCTCACCGTCCATGCGGCCGCCCCGTCCGCGCCGCGGCCCCGCCATACCGGCGCAAACGTTCTCAAGCACCGTCATATGCGGAAACAGCTGGTAATTCTGGAACAGCAGGGCCGTCTTGCGCTCCTGCGGTGAGAGGTTCACCCCCGCCTCGGAATCGAAGAAGGTCACGCCGTTCACCACGATGCGGCCTTCGTCCGGGGTCTCCACGCCGGCGATGCACCGCAGCGTGAGACTCTTGCCGCACCCGGATGCCCCGAGCAGGGCCACACGCTCCTCCCCAGCCTCGAGGGCGACATCGAGCGTAAAACCCGGGTACCGCTTCTTGATCGTCATGCTCAGGCTCATGCCGCACCGTCCTCAAACAGCTCGCGCAGGGCGGACAGGTCGATGGCAGCCGCATCTCCGCCCGTCGATTCCAAATCGTCGACGACCATGTCCGCATCGAAACTCGTGACAGTCGCCGCGAGGGACCCGCCGGCATTTTCCGCAGCGCCCGCCAACGAACGAGCGAGGGGGCGAGGGCGCGTCTTCCCTCGCACTCCCCCGCGCGCGGCGGCCCCGACATACGCACCGTCGCGGTACCCCTGATGGCGCGCGGTATACGCGTTGATGCCCCAAACCACCAGGAAGCTGAACGCGATCACGACCATCACCCAAAACAGGGCAACGGCGGTGTTGCCACCCATCCATTCGAAGTAAATCGCGATGGGAATCGTCTGCGTGACGCCCGCATAGTTGCCGGCGAAAAACAGCGTGCAGCCGAACTCGCCCATAGCCCGGGCGAAGGCGAGCACGGTTCCGGCCGCGATGGAGGGCCAGGCGAGCGGCATCATGAGTCTGCCAAAGATTCGCACTTCAGACCAGCCAAGCGTGCGGGCGGCGTCGATCATGCGCCCGTCGAGCGACTCGAATGCGCCGAGAGCCGTGCGGTACACGAGCGGGAAGCTCACCACGATGGCCGAGATGACCGCCGCCTCCCACGTGAAGACGATCGAGATGCCGTGTGCTATGAGCCAGCGGCCCACGGCCGTGGATTGCCCGAACAGCATGAGCAGCAAGAAGCCGCAGACCGTGGGGGGCAACACCATGGGAATGGTGAACACCGAATCGAGGACGCCCTTGAGGCGACTCGACGTGCCCATAACGCGCCATGCGGCGAACAGCCCCAACGCAAAGGAGATGGCCAGCGCCAGACCGCTGGTCTTGAGCGATACCCAAAATGGGCGGTAATCGATGGACGAGAAGAAGGCGAGGGCCTCTCCGCCAACGCCCAGATCGTCTTTGGCGACCACGTTTCCCGCATCGACAATCTGGGCGAAATCGCACCACAACACGCCGTCGCCCAGGTCGACACCGGCGGCACGCGCCGCATCCAGACCGGCCTCGCCCTCCTCGGCATTCGCCAACGTCACAGTCACATAGCGCGCACCGTCATCGCCACGCGCATCGAAGCGATACCGAAAGGCACCGGACACGCACTCGGAATCCGTCACGAGTCTGAGGGGCGCCTCTCCCTCCGAGAGCAGCGCGCCGCCCATGCTGCCGGCCTCGTCGAGCGCGCAGACCATCGACCACAGGGCGGATAGGTCCGCGCCGCTCGGGTCCTCGAGATCGAACGTTGCCGCGACCTCGCGATCGACGTGCAGGAGCACCTCGCCGGGCGCGCGGACAACCACCAAGCCGGCAGAATCCGAGATCGGAAGTCGATAGCCCTCCGGCGCACCCTCGGACGCGCGGGCCGTGCCTTTGGCGAGGCGCTCAAACCCGATGATGCCAAACGAGGCGCCATCCACTCGAGCGGAACCATCTGCGGTGATCTCCACAGTCCGCCGTTCGGGTGCCTCGAGCACCGTCGAGGCCGCCATGGCAGAGCCAGGTATCGCAGCGGCAGCGATCATCAGCACGCACAATACGATCGTGACAAGGGCCGGGACCCATCGACGAGCCGCGCGGCCGCCGACGAATCGCCGAACCGCGCCGGCCCGTCGCACGATGCCGCCTGTGCAGCTCCCGCAAAGATCCCAACTATCTCGGCCCATGCCCATATGACACGCTCCTACCCTCGACACGAAAAAGGGCGGTCACCGGGACCGCCCTCGAACCTACGCATAACACGCGCCCCCGGCATCAGTATGCCAGAGGCGCGCGGGGAAGCACTTATGCAAACAGCTCGAAGCCGTACTTGGCCCAAACCTTCTGAGCCTCGGCATCGTTCATGCAGAAGTCGAGGAAGTCGGCCGCGGCTTCGGCATGCTCGCTCGAGGCGGAAACGGCACCGGGGTAGACGATGGGTTTATGGGTGTCCTCAGGACAGACGAAAGCCTGCTCGATCCCGTCATAGCGGAAGATGTCGGAGCTGTAGACAAAGCCGATGGTCGCGTCGCCGGTGGAAACGTACTTGGCGGCGGTGCCCACCTTGTCGGCCAGGGCGACGCGGTCGGCGAACTCGGGCGCGTACTCGCCGTCGTCACCGGCGCCGCCGGTATACAGGCCGATGGTGTTCAGGGCCTGATTGGCGTACTTGCCGGCCGGAACGGTCACGGCATCGCCGATGGCGACCTTGCCCACGATGTTCTTCACATCCTCAAGCGAAGCGACCTTGACGTCGGAACCCTCCGCCTTCACGACCACCAGATCATTCACGAACATGTCGAGACACGTGGCCTCGTCGACGAGCTCACCCGCGACGGCGTCATCCATGGTGCCCTTGGAGGCGGTAATCAGGGCGTCGACCCGGGCGCCGGCACGCATCTGCTCGATGAGATCGCCGGATGCCTTGAACTGGGTGTCGGCGAAGGCCACGCCGGTCTTCTCGGTGTAGAGGGCCTGGACCTCGGGCATGGCCTTCTCGAGGGAATTGGCTGCGAAGATCTGCAGCTCGACGGTCTCGGCGGAAGCGGGCCCCTCGGCGGACCCAGCGCCATCGGCGGGCTTGGCGCCGCAGCCGGCGAGCGGGCCGGCGAGCAGGGCAGTGAGGCAAAATGCGACGAGCGCGCGGCGCGACACGACGCGGGCGGGCGTGTTGAGCGTCTTTTCCATCTTTGCGGTCCTCCTACAACCGTCTCAATTTGTACCTGTCCCTAAATGAAACAAATGGGATATCCACGTGAGCGCAACCCTGATCGGGCCCCGGCATGAAAGAGGGGGCGCAGCCGGGCCGGCCCCCTTCGAGTCGATCATATTATATTCATTCAAGAATAATTCTCTACTGAGAATAATGTTTTAATGCCCACCACCGGCTGACATCTTCATGGCGTGCTCGAGTTGATCGGACACGGCCTCCCAACATTCCCGCGCGGCCTTGGTGGAGCCGGGGAAATTGATGACGAGCGCCAGGCGGCCGGTAAACGATCCATCCGAGCCGCGCACCAGGCGCTGCATGCAACGAGCGCGCGAGAGCATGGCACGACGGGTCTTCGCAAGCGAATACGCGCGGATCGCCTCGGCGATGCCGGGCACGTCGCGCTCGCAAACCACGGCCGTGGCCTCGGGCGTCACATCGCGGGCAGACAGGCCCGTACCGCCGCAGGTCAGGACGATATCCGCATCGAGCTCGTCGGTCGCCGCGCGGATGGCGTCCGAGATGGCGCGCGCGTCATCGCAAACCACCACATGAGAGACGACGCGCCAGCCCGCGCCCTCGATGAGCCCGACAAGCGCGGAGCCGGCCTCATCCTGCTCGATGGTGCGCGTATCGGAGCAGGTAACGATCGCGAACTTAATATCCATGGAAACCCCCTTCGGCGCCGACGTCGCCGCCTGGCGCGCCGTTTGGAACACGAGGAACAGGCAGGCGTCGCCCTTTTCGAAGAACGGAGCCTGCCCCGTCCGCACAAGGCAGACGGACTACAGGACCGTGCCCTCGGACACGTCGTAGCGCAAGACCGCAACGGTATCCCCCGCCTCAACGCGGCCGGCATCCTCATCGAGTATGACCAGGCAGTTGCCCCGGTGCAAGTCCACGAGCAAGGCGGAGTTTTGCGTGGGCGCCTGCATCACCTCGAGCTCGTCATCGGCACCGGCTCGCTCCACGCGCGCACGGTTGTACGCAGCGCGGCCCGGGCGCTTCTTGATGCCATGGGTGGCGCGAGCCTCCTGAACGGGACGCGCGAGCTCCGTATGCCCCATCATCTTGCGCAGCGCCGGGCGCACGAACAGCTCAAAGCCCACGAACGCGCCGGCGGGGTTGCCCGAAAGGCCGAAAAACGGCGTCTCCCCCAGCAAACCGAAAGTCACGGCCTTACCCGGCTTGATGGAGACGCGGTCGAAGAGGACCTCACCCTCGCGCTCGATGAGCGCCGTCACATAGTCGTAATCGCCGGCGGACGCGCCGCCGGACGTCACCACAACATCGCACTCAGACGCCGCGCGACGGACGAGCTCGCAGATACGCTCCTCGTCGTCGGGCGCGATGCCGTAGAACACGGGCTCTGCGCCCGCCTCGCGGGCCGACGCCATGAGCGCGGGCCCGTTGACATCTCGGATCTGGCCGCGCGCGGGAACCGCACCGGCATCCACGAGCTCGGTGCCGAGCGAGATGATGCCCATGCGCGGGGCGCGATGCACCGGCACGAACGCATGGCCGGCATTGGCAAGTAGGCCCGCGCCCGCCGGCGTCACGACCTCGCCGGCGGCCATGACCACATCGCCCGCACGGGCCTCGAGACCTGCGGCGCGGATATTCTCACCGGGCTTCGCCGGCGCGGCGAACGACACGCGCGAGCCCTCGTTGCCGTCGCCCTCGAGCACCTCGACGACCTCGTACTTCACCACGGCATCCAGGCCCTCTGGCACCGGCGCGCCCGTCATGATGCGCACGGTCTGGCCGTGGCCGACCTCGCCCTCGAAGACATAACCGGCCGCCTCGTGGCCCACGACGTCGAGCACGACGGGGCCGTCGGCCGTGGCGGCGGCGAGGTCGGCGGCATGCAGGGCATAGCCGTCCATGGCGCTGTTGGCGAAGGGCGCCAAATCGATGTCGGTCTTGATGTCGGCCGCCAGCGGCAGCCCCGCGGCCTGCCACGCCGGCACCTCGCGCACCTCGGTGGAGCGCATGCATCCGAGCACGATGCGGCGCGCCTCCTCGACGGGAATCATGTTCGCGTCCGGGTTCTTGCCGTGCGCCATACCTCGCCCCTTCCCTCGTTTTGACGCGCCATCCACCGTCATTCATCCGACGTGATATGCGCGCCCGTATATTCTCAATAGAGAATAGTGTACGGACCGCCGTTTGCCTATGGACAAGACGCTCGCCCACGCAAAGCCCCGACGGCCAAGGGGCGTATACTGAACGCATTTGACGGAAACGAGATCCAAGGGAGGCACCATGCCCAAGCGCATGCTCGAAACGGCTCAGAAAGAGCTCAAGCGCGGTGCCCGCGGCGCTGGCGAGCAGGCGCGTCGGGGCGCGGGCAACGCCTGTGCGAGCGCGCGCGTGCTGATGCTCAGCATCCTTGCCTCAGCCCTCATGGGCGTCGCAGGCTGGGCGTTCCTCGCCGCCCTCGACATGGCCACCACGACGCGCGAAGCCCACGTATGGCTGTTCGCCCTCCTCCCGTTCGTAAACGTCGCGACCGCCTGGCTCTACCGCAACCACGGCCTGCGCGCGCAGCGCGGCAACAACCTCGTCATCGACAGCACCATCACCGGAACGCCCATCCACGTGCGCATGGCCCCGCTCACCTTCCTGTGCTCCACCGCAACGCATCTGGCCGGCGGCTCGGCCGGACGCGAGGGGGCCGCGGTGCAGATGGGCGGCACCATCGCGAGCAATGTGGCGAGCCTGTTCCACGTAGAGGGCCACGATCGACGCGACCTCATGATGGCCGGCATCTCAGCGGCGTTCGGCGCGGCGTTCGGCACCCCGCTTGCCGGCGCGTTCTTCGGCATGGAGATGTGCTTCGTGGGCAAGATCGACTACAGTGCCGCGCTCTACTGCCTGACCGGATCGTTCGTCGGCAACGCCGTGAGCCGCGCGATGGGGAGCCACTTCGTCTTCCAATCCATCGCACGCGTTCCGGCGATGGACGCGCGCACCCTCGCCATCGTCATCGCCGCCGCCGTGGTGTTCGGTCTGGCGGCCCGACTGTTCACCCTCTGCATCCGCACGGTCAAGCGCCTGTACGCGCGCATCTTCACCAACTACCTGGCGGCCGCCGCGACCGGCGGCATCGTGCTCGCCGTGCTGTTCTTGTGCCTCGGCATGGCCCCCTACGCCGGCCTGTCCGAATGGATGGTCGGGGCGGCCTTCCGAGGCGAGACCACCCTCGCCGACCCGGTCGCCAAGCTCGCCATGACCGCGCTCACCGTTGGCGCGGGCCTGCAGGGAGGCGAGGTCACGCCGCTGTTCGGCATCGGCGCATCCCTGGGCGGATGGATCGGCCAGGTCACCATGGGCGACCCGAGCCTCGTGGCGGCACTCGGGATGGTCGGTGTGTTCGGCGCGGCTCTCAACGTGCCCATCACCACCATCATGCTCGGAATCGATATGTTTGGCGCCCAGGCCGCTGGGTATTTTGTCATCGTCGGCTTTGTGAGCTATCTCGTGGCCGGGCACGCGGCCGTGTATCCGGCACAGCGCATCGTGACCCCCAAGCGAAGGGGACTCAAGGACGACGCCACCCTTACCGTCGAAGGCGCCCTCGAGCGCCATCGCCGCGAACTCGAGGAGCTGATGGACGAATGAACATGAACCGCATGGACGCCCTCGGGCGAGTGCTGATCGTGGTGAATCCCGCGGCGCAAAGCGGTGCCGCGGCGGGAGCGGCCGAGCGCCTCAAGCGATTCCTCACCATGTACTGCCATCGCGAGGCCTTCGACATCGCGCAGACCGAGCGCCCGCGCCATGCGACCGAGATCGCGGCCGGTGCGGCGGGATACGACACCGTCATAGCGCTCGGCGGCGACGGCGTGGTGCACGAGGTCGCCTGCGGTCTCATGCGCATCGAGAAGGGCAGGCGCCCCACCCTCGGCGTGATTCCCGTGGGCTCGGGCAACGATTTCGCACGGACGCTCGGCCTCACCGATGTCACGGATGTCTCGGGCACGGATTTCTCCCCGCTTTTGACGAGCTCGGCGGCGCCCATCGACGTACTCGAAATCACCTGCCGTTCCCATACCGGCGGAACGACCCGCACATGGACGGAATACGCAGTGCAGACCATCTCGTTCGGCCTCGACGCCGCCATCGCCATCGACACGCATGCCATGCGCAAAATCACGGGCCTGACCGGCGCCCCGCTCTATCTGGCAAGCGGCCTCAAGGCATTCGGGCGCGACTACCGCGACTTCCCCGCCCATGTCCGCTTCGACGGCGGCGCCGAGAAGCGCGTCCGCGCGATCATATTCGCGATTCAAAACGGCCCGACCTACGGCTCCGGCTTTCGCATCTGCCCGCAGGCGGACCCCTGCGATGGATTGCTCGACGTGTGCTACGCCACCGGCCCGGTGCCGCGCGCGGTGGCATTGCCCGTCTTTCTCTCGGCTAAAAACGGCGGGCACACGCACAACCCGCATGTGCATCTGCAGCGTGCAAAACGCGTCGACCTCGTATTTCCGAGCCCGACCTACCCCATCCAACTCGACGGCGAGCAGGTGGGTGCAGCCGAGATGTCAATCGAGGTACTCCCCTCGACGCTCAGCGTACTCTGGCCGAGGTAGCCGCCACCTCGATCACTCACTCCCGTCATAGCGCCTGCGCGCTGCCTTGATCCGTGCCCGATGACGCTTATCGGCGAGCCTTCGGGCCTGGGCCGCCCCAGCGACGCGGCGCCTTGCGGAATCGATCCGGGCGGCCTAGAGCCCCTGGTGCTCCAGCCAAGCGAGCACGTCGCGATGAACCTCGCCCTTGACGGGCTCGTTCAAGATCTCATGGCGCATGCCAGGGTAAAGCTTCTCGGTCACGCTCTCAACGCCCGCCTTGCGATACATCTCCGCCGCACGGTGGACGCCGGCGCCGCACTCGCCCACCGGGTCCTGATCGCCGGACACGAACAGCAGCGGCAGCGCATGCGGTACCCTGCGCGCCAAACGCAGATCCGTGGCGTCGGACACCAAGCTCGTCAACACGTGATATGCGCCGACGGTGAACTTCTGACCGCACAGGGGGTCGCGCTGGTATTCGGCAACGACCTCGGGGTCGGTGGCGAGCCAGTCCAGATCAGTCTCCGCGTCCTTGATGGCCCTGCCGTAACCGCCGGCACCCATTCCGTCGACGAGCTCACTCACGTAGCGCTCGCCGTGCTTTTTGGCCAATGAACTCGTAAGGGCCTTGCCCGCCGCCGAAAGGGGACGGGGCTGATGGCCGGTGCCGCACAGGACGGCGGCACGCACGCCAAAGGCATGGCGGGTCAGGAACACGCGGGTGATGAAGCTTCCCATGGAGTGACCGAAGATCACGTATGGGATGCCGCTCACCCGCATGTCGCAGCGCTGAGACAGGCGCTCGAGGGCGAGCTCGCGCAGCGTCTGCACATCGGCGACGAGCACGTCCTCGCCGACCTCGAGCGGCATGTGACCCAAGTCCTCGGCGCTCGAGACGCTCTTGCCATGACCGATATGATCGTTCGCGCAAACGGCGAAACCCTGCTCGCAGAGGAAGGCGGCAAAGCCCTCGTAGCGCTCCACGTGCTCGGACATGCCATGCACGATCTGGACAAGCCCACGAGGCGCCTCGCCCCCAGAGGCGACCTCGTCGGGCTCCCACATGAGGGCGCGCACCGTAGAGGTGTTGTCGCGGCTGGCATAGGTGATGGTCGTGGTCTTCATCGCGTGCTCTCCGGGTCGGGGTATGGTCTCATGGCGCGTGCGCGCATCTCGCTCCTTGTACCCAAAATGAAAGGGAGGGTCGACGGACGAGGTGAACGGGCGCGGAGGCCGACGAGCGGTCGGATGAGCCGGTTAGAGGACGATGCGGAAATCGGACATCGGGATGGTGCGGGCCTCGCGAACACACTCGCTCGCGAT
Organism: Collinsella intestinalis; assembly: GCF_902364775.2. GTDB lineage: Bacteria > Actinomycetota > Coriobacteriia > Coriobacteriales > Coriobacteriaceae > Collinsella. The sequence goes on from NZ_CABJEU020000001.1 coordinate 1,085,932, forward strand.
TTCGTCGGCGGCATAACCCACGGTGAGCATATGCACCGGGTACAGGTCGGCGGGCAACCCGAACTCATCGATGGCCACACGCGGGTCGAAGTGGCAGACCCAGCAGGTGGAAAGCCCGAGGTCCTCGGCCTGCATCATCATCTGATCGACCACGATGCTCGTGTCGATGTCGCCCGAGCCCATCTGGTCGTACTTGCGCACCCAAGCCGTGTCGACCTTCTCGCACACCATCAGGACGACCGGCGCACCGAACACGCTGCCGTCTTTGGCGAAGTGCTTAGCTGCCTTAGCCGCCTTCTCGCGCAGGGCGTCCGTGTCGCACACGAGCACGCGACTCGGGTGCTTGTTGCAGGCGGACGGGGCGATGCGACCGGCCTCCAGGATCGCAGAGAGCTTCTCGGGCTCGATCGCGCGCTCCTCATAGCTGCGGCATGAATACCGGGAACGGGTCAGTTCTGCAAAAGACATGCGTCTCTCCTTCAATGGTCGGCGCTACAGGTACTTGCGCCAGTCGTCCTCTTCCTCATCGTCCTCTTCAGCGGCAGCGGCGACCTGCTCGGCGGCACGGCGCTCGGCGAGGGCGTCGGCGAAGCTCACCTGGTTCCTCTCGGGGAAGGTCGAGAGCGCATGCTCGAAGCACGCGAGGTTTTCGTTGAAGCGATCGCGCGGGACGGCGAAGATCGCGAGCTCGATGCCATGGGTGCCGGCGGCGAGCTCCTCGCGGAACAGCTCTGCCACGAGCTCGGCCTCCCAGCCAAAGACCCCGCAGCCCCAAGCGCCCAGTACGACCTGCTTGTGACCCAGCGCATCGACGATGTCGAGGGCGAAGCGAATGCGGTCGCGCATGGCGCGCACGAGGGCGGCCTCGTCGACCTTGTACTCCTCGCGAGCGCGGCGGGCATTGGGCGCGGCCACCACGAGCACATCGGCGTAGGCGTGGATCTTCTCACGGGAGAAGCGCACCTTGGGAACGACGAGCGCGCGATTGCGGTAGAGATCGCAGTTGATATTGCGACGGCGATTCTCGCCGTACCAGTCGCCCTGCTTCTCGAGCACGTTGTACAGGAACGACTCGGCGCACAGGGCCTCCTCCTGCGCCCAAGAGCCGCGGATGTAGCCGCCGCCAGGGCTGGTGAACGAGGCAAAGTCGAGGACCGCCAGGTCGCAGAACTCGGCACGGCCGCGGCCGTTCTCGAGAATCGCCGCCACGGCGTCGGCGGCCATGACGCGAACCTCGGGCACGCGTCCCTCGACCTCGGACGTGACGGGGGCCTCGAGACGCTGGACGCCGGCGATGCTGCGCTCGACCTCCTTGCCAAAGCGGGCAGCCATCTGCTCGGTATGGCGCAGCGCCTTCTCCGCACGCGCCTGCTTCTTGGGATTGGGCTTGCGATCTGCCATTCTCGTCTCCTTACAGACCGGCGAGCGCCTGCTCGACGTCCGCGATCAGATCCTCGGTGCTCTCGATACCGCACGACAGGCGCACCATATCGGGGGCGATGCCGCAGGCCTCGAGCTCGGCGTCGTTCATCTGACGGTGCGTGGCGTTGGCCGGATGCAGGCAGCAGGTGCGGGCATCGGCCACGTGCGTGGCGATCTGCGCGATCTTGAGGCTCTTCATGAACTGCTCGGCAGCCTCACGACCGCCGTTGAAACCGAAGCTCACCACGCCGCAGGAGCCGTTCGGCAGGTACTTCTGCGCGAGCTCGTAATACTCATCACCGGGAAGACCGGGGTAGCGCACGAAGCGCACGGCGGGGTGCCCGGCGAGGAACTCGGCCATGGTCTGACCGTTCTTGCAGTGCTGCGGCATGCGCACATGCAGGCTCTCCAGGCCGAGGTTCAGCAGGTAGGCGTTCTGCGGGCTCTGAATGGAGCCGAAGTCGCGCATGAGCTGGGCGGTCGCCTTGGTGATGAAGGCGCCCTCGAGACCAAAGCGCTCGGTGTAGACGACGCCGTGGTAAGACTCATCGGGGGTGGTGAGACCGGGGAACTTATCGGCGTGCGCGGTCCAGTCGAAGCGACCGGAGTCCACGATGGCACCGCCCACGGCCGCGCCGTGGCCGTCCATGTACTTGGTGGTGGAGTGCGTCACGATATCGGCGCCCCACTCGATGGGACGGCAGTTGACGGGCGTGGGGAACGTGTTGTCCACGATCAGCGGCACGCCATGGGCATGCGCGGCGGCGGCGAAGCGCTCGATGTCGAGCACGGCGAGCGCCGGATTGGCGATGGTCTCACCGAAGACGCACTTGGTGTTGGGGCGGAAGGCCGCCTCGAGCTCCTCATCGGTCGCGTTGGGGGCGACGAAGGTGCACTCCAGGCCCATGCGGCGCATGGTGTGGGCGAGCAGGTTGTAGCTTCCCCCGTAGATGGCCGAGCTCGCCACCACATGATCGCCCGCCCCGGCGATGTTGAAGACGGCGAAGAAGTTCGCGGCCTGACCGGAGCTCGTCAGCATGGCGGCGGTGCCGCCCTCGAGCTCGCAGATCTTGGCCGCGACGGCGTCGTTGGTGGGATTCTGAAGGCGGGTGTAGAAGTAACCCGATTCCTCGAGATCGAACAGCTTGCCCATGTGCTCGGAGGTGTCGTACTTCCAGGTGGTGGACTGATAGATGGGCACCTGACGGGGCTCCGCGTCACCGGGGCGGTAGCCGCCCTGCACGCACGTGGTTCCGATATGCTCGGCCATGGGCTCTCCTTCGTTCATACGGGTTCGGCCGCTCGGGCCCTCCCCTGCGTTCAGATAGGTAAAATGGTATACCGTTCAGCGCAATCGAAAAGGAAGAACTATGGCAATCAACAAAGATGAAATCTCGCTCGACCGCGAAGCGCTCAAGGCGGCGGCAGCCGACTATCACGCCCAGGGGTTCAACTGCGCGCAATCCGTGATCTGCGCGATGGCGCCGAAACTCGGGCTCGATGACCACACCGCCTTCGCGCTCGCCGAGGGCTTTGGAGCGGGCATGGGCGGCATGACCGAGACCTGCGGTGCCATTGCGGGCGGCATCATGGCGCTCGGACAGGTGAGAAGCTCGGGTTTCGACGCACCCGGCAGCAAGGGCGCCACCTATCGCATGGCGCGCGCGTACTGCGACGCATTCCGCGAAAAGAACGGCTCCACCGTCTGCCGCGAGCTCAAGGGCGTGGGTTCGGACACCGGGGCGCTGCGTAGCTGCGCCGGCTGCATCGACGACGCCATCGACCTGCTCGTCGACGCCCTCGAGGCTTAAAACGGCGCCATCACCGCATGCAAAACCGCATGCAAAGCGGGCCCGGACCGAGACGCTCGCCTCGGTCCGGGCCCGATTCCGTTGCAATCACACACCGGGGCGACCCAGGCGTCTAGAACTCGTCGAAATGCGCCTTCCCGACCTCGACGACCTCCTTGCCGGCCATGAGCTCGGTGAGCAGCGGGCGCAGGGCCTTGTGCTCCCCTTCGCGATAGATTGCGTGAATCAGCACCTGATCGGTGTAATCGGTGCCGGCAATCTTACCCCCGGTATCGGCGATCATGCGGACCACCTGCTCGTAGAGTGGATACGCCACTGGGACGTCCACATTCACCACGCTCGTCATCTCGACGATATCGCCAGCCGCGCGCGCTGCCTCGACGGCCGCCTGCGCCGCCGCGGTATACGCGCGCACGAGACCGCCCGGCCCGAGCAGCGTCCCGCCGAAATAGCGCGTGGTCACACAGCACACATCCTTGAGCCCGGCGCCACGCAGCACCTCGAGCGTTGGCATCCCGCTCGTACGCTGCGGCTCCCCGTCATCGCTTGCACGCTCGGTGCCGTCTACCAAGATGAACGCGGGCACATTGTGCCGAGCGTCGTAGTGCCTCGCCCGCATGGCCGCCTGATGCGCCTGGGCCTCATCCACCGACTCGACATGCACGAGCTGGGCGATGAACCGGCTCTTGCGGTCCTCGAACTCCCCCGACACCTCGGCGCCGGAACGAACCGTGAAATACGAATCTGCCATAACCCCTCACAACCGGGCCCGAATCGGCAAGGGCCACGTGCCAGCTACATAATGCAGTCCCGATATTGCACCGAGACCGTTTGGTCTTGCGAGCGGACGGGGCTTCACCCGCGCGCAGCTTCCGCACGAGCCGAAGGCCCCAGTGGGGCCTTCGCGCGAGCCCAGGACTGTTTGAGCACGGGTGAAGCCCCGTCAGCTCGCAAGACCTCCGGCCACATGGTACAATACCTCCTCGCGAAGCGGGCCAGACGATCGCGCGACCAGCCCCCGTGGCAGGCGTGAGGAAAGTCCGGGCTCCATAGGGCAAGAAGCTGGCTAACGGCCAGGCGGGGCAACCCGACGGATTAGCGCCGCAGAAAAGAAGACTCCCGCTGCTCGTCTTATGACGGGTGAGAGAAAAGCTGAAACGGTGGTGTAAGAGACCACCAGCGTCGTGGCAACACGGCGGCTTGGCAAGCCCCTTCCGGAGCAAGCGCGAATAGGAGCGCCATGGGTCGGCCCGGCCCGCGCTCGGGTAGCGTGCGAAGAACTGCACGGTGACGTGCAGGCGAGATAAATGATCGTCCACGACAGAACCCGGCTTATCGGCCCGCTTCGCCTTTTGATCATCCAACAATGCAATAGACGCACACGGACCGGACACCCGTCTCCCTCTTGTCAAACCTTACACGACCATTACAAAGCATTCCGACGTTAAGCCCTGGTAAGCATTGCGTAAGGTATACAATAGGAGGGCTGTGTAAATAGGCGCTGTCATGCGCCGGTATGGGAATGTGGTATCAGTGGACGTATCCTTCTCCTATTTCATTGCGCAAGTCTTTTCCAATCCAATACTTGCCATGACCGTCTTGCTCACGCTGGGCGTCATCTTCGTCAACGGCTGGACCGACGCGCCAAACGCGATCGCCACGTGCGTGACCACGCGCTGTCTGCCGCCCAAGGCCGCCATCATCATGAGCGCGATCTTCAACTTCCTGGGCGTCTTCATCATGACGCACATCAACGCGAGCGTCGCCTCGACCATCTCCAACATGGTCGATTTTGGCTCGAACACGCAGATCGCCCTCATCGCCCTGTGTGCTGCGCTCTTCTCGATCGTCGTGTACTCCGTGGGAGCAAGCGTCTTCGGCATCCCCACGAGTGAGAGCCACAGCCTCATCGCCGGCCTCACCGGCGCGGCCATCGCCCTGGGCGGTGCCGATGGCGTCAACATGAACGAGTGGGTCAAGGTCCTCTACGGACTTGTCCTCTCCCTCGGCCTGGGCTTCGCCGCCGGCTGGGGCGTGTGCAAGATCGTCACCCTCCTATTCGCCAACACCGACAGACGTAAATCCAACACGTTTTTCCGTTGGGCGCAGATCGCCGGCGCCGCTGGCATGAGCTTCATGCACGGCGCGCAGGACGGCCAGAAGTTTATCGGCGTCCTGTTCCTGGGCGTGGCCTTCTGCAACGGCCAATCCTCCGTCGAGAACATGATCATCCCCGTGTGGCTCATGCTGCTGTGCTCCGTCGTCATGGGCGTCGGCACGTCCGTGGGCGGCGAGAAGATCATCAAGTCCGTGGGCATGGACATGGTGAAGCTTGAGAAGTACCAGGGTTTCTCCGCCGACCTCTCCAGCTCCCTGTGCCTGCTGCTGGCGACCCTCACCGGCATCCCGGTTTCCACCACGCACGTCAAGACCACGGCCATCATGGGCGTGGGTGCCGTCAAGCGCATCTCCGCCATCAACTTCGGCGTGGTCAAGGACATGCTCCTGACCTGGATCTTCACCTTCCCGGGCTGCGGCCTCATCAGCTTCTGCATGGCCAAGCTCTTCCTGCTGTTCATCTAGTTCGAATCCCGTCACACTCTCTCGAACCATCCTGAAAGGACCCCACCATGGCTAAGAAAAACGACGCGTTCTACTTCGACAGCTTCGCCTCCGCCGCCGAACTCGCCTGCAAGGCCGCCCAGAAGCTCGACGAGACCATGCACAACTTCGACCCGGCCAAGATCGAAGAGGCCGTGGCCGAGATGCACGCCATCGAGCAGGAGGCCGACGAGATCGTCCATCGCGTGAACGACGCCCTCATCAGCGCCTTCATCACCCCTATCGAGCGTGAGGACATCGCCACGCTGAGCAACAGCATCGACGTCGTCATCGACCGCATCGAGGGCGTCCTGCACCGCATCTACTTCACCAACGTCCAGGAGATGCGCCCCGACGCGCTCGAGATGTCGGCCAAGGTCATGCGCGCTACGGAGCAGATGCACGATCTCGTGCTCGAGCTCCCTCAGTTCAAGCGCTCCAAGAGCCTTCGCGAGCACGTCATCACCGTGAACACCATCGAGAGCGAGTGCGACGACATCTACATCGCCGCCATGCGCGAGCTGCACACCGGCGATTTCGACCCGCTGACCGTCATCTCCTGGCGTGACGTCTACACCTTCCTCGAGTACTGCGCCGACTCCTGCGAGTTCGTCGCCGACACGGTCGAGTCCATCGTGATGAAGAACAGCTAAGCGAACATCCGCCCATCTCCGCTCTTCGTAAAACAGCTCGAGCTCTCACGTCCAAGCGTACGGCCGTGGGAGCTTGAGCTTTTTCGTATTCAAATTGAGATATGCCAGATAGAGACGACTCAGCGCATTTCAAATCCCCAGGTAGAGACTTTGCGGGCTCCTGCCATACATCGGCTTTCCCAATATCGATACGAAAAAGCTCAACGAGGCGCGAATGGAGGACGGGGGCACGGCCGATTGTCCATCTGACCGCGACGCTTGCCATCCGATGCGGCTTGGAAACGCGCGATAAACCTTGAAAGCGACGAGCCCGCGTCGATTGACACGGGTTCGTCTTCAATGGCATACAAAGCAGGGTTTTATCGGGTCGACTCCCAATCAAAGTCGAAGTCGCACCTCAATAGGAGCCCAATAGAGATTCAATGCCTAGTCGAGGTCGTCGGCACCGAAGTTCGGGAGCGGGGCGAACGGATCGGCCACGGGCATCGGCTCGGGAGCGGGCGCAGGAGCCGGAGCAGCCACGGGCTCGGAGCCGGTGGGAGCGCTGACCAGCAGATCGGCCGGGAACTCGTTCTGGGCCTCGTCCATGAAGTGCTGAATGAGCTTGAGGTACTCGGCCTTGAACTCCTCACGAGAGGCCTTCAGGCGGTCGATCTCGGCGAGCTCATTCTGCTTCTCGTTGAGCGCCTGACGGATGACCTCGCGGGCCTTGGCGTCGGCCTCGTTGCGGATGCGGTCGGCATTCTCGCGAGCCTCGGCGACGATGTTGTCGGCAGACTGCTGGGCCGCGATAAGGGCGGCAGAGATCTGGCTGGCGGTGGCGGTGTACTCGGGGCTGGCCACGGGGGCGGGAGCCGGAGCGGGGGCGGCAACGGCGACCTGGGCCTGAGCCTGGGCGGCGGCGAGCTCCTGCTCGGTGGCGGTCAGGCGGGTCTTGAGGTCCACGATCTTGTTGAGCATGGCGTCGACCTCGGAGGCGAGCTGCTCGAGGAAGACGTCGACCTCAGCGGGGTCGTAACCGCGCTTGGCCTCGGAGAAGGTCTGCGCCTGGATGTCAGCGGGGGTGATGGCCATGATACTTATCCTTTCATACGCGAGGGACGCTCCGGTTTGGGGCGAGGACCGCTCTGCGTCAGTTCCTACAATATTAGCCTGATAATGAAGTTCTCAAGCAGACTCAACACAAGTATCGCAACAACCGGCGACCAGTCGATCATTCCCAACGGGGGGATGAAGCGGCGGAAGAAGTTGAGATACGGGCCGACAAGGCTTTGCAAAACGGCTCCGATATCGTCCATGAGGCTACCCGGGCGAATCGGAAACCACGACAGCAAGACGTACCCGAGAATCAGATAGTTGTAGAACTCGAACAAGGTTCGAACGAGACGGGCGATGGTGATGGCATTCACGAGATGGCAGCTCCTACTGCTTGAGATAGCCGTCTTTGCGCAGCTTAGCAAGGTCGGTCTCCTTGACCTCGCAACCCACTGGCAAGACGATGAACACGCGGTCGCCGAGCTCGCGCACGGAGGCGCCGGAGCCGCAGGCGAACCCATAGCTGAAATCGAGCACGCGCTTGGCGACCTCGGTGCGGACACCGGCGAACACCAGGGCGACGGGCTGACGGGTGCGCACGCGGCGCACGACGGTCTCGACGTCATCATAGCTCTCGGGGCGCAGGACGTACGCAGGAAGCTGGGGCGTGCCCTCCAAAACGGCGTTCACACGAGCCTCGGTGCTGCTCACCGGGGCCGTGGTGGGAACGGAGGACAGGGCCGCGCGCTGGCTCTGAGCCTGGGCGTAGCTTGAGGGCGTGTCGTAGGCACCGGGACGATAGGCGGGCTCGGCGGAAGGAGCGTAGGTCGTCGCATGGCGATCGGCATCCCCCACCAGCTGGCCGGAGCGTGTGTACACGGCGACGGACTCGGCCTCGCCACGGCGCGTCTGGCCGAGCATACCGTTACCGGGCTCCTGGGGCTCGTAGCCGCGATAGGAGTCCTGGGCCGGCTGGCCGTAACCCTCGGGGTAATCCTCGTAGCCGCCGTCTACACCCTCGTCATAGTAATCGTCATAGGGCTCGTCGCCGTACGGCTCGGCGGCGGGCTGGGCCATGCCGAGGCGGCTCTTGATGTCATCTAGAAATCCCACGGTTATACCTCTCTTTGCGCCGTGTGCGGGCGTACCTGCCTATAGTACTTCAAAGGATGGGTCAAATACCACACGCCCCAGGCGAACGATGGTGGACCCCTCCTCGAGCGCGATCTCGTAATCCTCGCTCATGCCGCAGGACAGCTCGTGGAGCTCCAACCCACTCGAGACACGAAGCTCATCGCGCAGCTCGCGCAGGCCGGCAAAGCACGCACGTGCCCTGGATTTATCCCCACGAGGAGCCATGGTCATAAGCCCCTCGATGCGAATTCCACAAAGGCTCTGCAGCTCGTCCATCGAGCGACGCAGCTCGTCGGGCGAAAAACCGCCCTTGGTCTCCTCGCCGCTGACATTGACCTCGATGAGCACCCTCTGCGGGGCAGCAAGCTCACCGGCGTCCAAGCGACGCGACGCACGGCTGCTCACGGCCTCGGCCAAATGCATGGTGCCGATCGAGTGGATGAGCTCGACACGGCCGAGCACGGCGTTGATCTTGTTCGTCTGCAAGTTGCCGATCATGTCGAAGCGCACGGGGCGCGCCTCCTGGACGAGGTCGAGACCCTCGAGCTTGCGATGCAGCTCCTGGGGACGGTTCTCGCCAAATACACGATATCCGGCATCGATGGCGGCAAGCACCTGCATAAGGCCCACGGTCTTGGAAACGGCGACGAGCTCCGCCTCATCACGGGCGCGGCCGCTCACGGCGAGGGACGCGTCGACGCGCTGCAAAATCTCCGCGCGCCGGTCCTCGATGAAGGCGCCGTAATCCTCTTCCATCGCACATCCTTTCGCATCCACGTGCCATGGCCGCAGCGCTGCTGGCGCGCGACCATACGCCATAGTAACGCAGGGATGCGGCGGCCATGACGGACGCCGCATCCCTGCCCCGAATCATCAAGCAAGCTGCGCGAAACGGTCCACTTGACCTACTCCGCAAGCTCCGAGATGAGCGCTGCCAGATCGTGACCGACCTCATCGAGCGCGAGGTGGGACACGAAGCGCGCATCGGACTCAGGGTCGAGCGTCACGCCCTCGCCGGAGGGGATGCGCAGGCTCTCGAGCTCATCCTCGTCGGCCTCGGCGATATCGTCGGCGCTCCAGCGCTGGCCGGTCAGTAGGAACACGAGGCGGTACGCGCACTCCATGGAAATGCTCGCGACGCGGTCCAGATAGCGAGACACCATGACCGTGCGACGGAAATCGTCCATCTGCGCATCATCGGCGACCTCCATGGTCTCAGTGCGATTGAAGACGCGGAAGAACTCCTGATACGCGCCGTGGACCGCCTCGTCCTCTTCGGACAGGGTCAGGACCGTGGCGAGATCGTTGTTCACGAGCGCGGAGGCGGTGGCGCCCAGCACGCGATAGACACTGGCAGCCTCCTCCTCGATAAGGGCAACCATCTGCGGAGGAAACTCGATGTCGTTGTTGACCTTGCGCTTGGCCGCACGGGCGATGCGACGAACCTTGTCACTCATGCGCTGAAGGTTGAAGTCGATGTAGATGATCGTCTGGAGCAGGCGGAAGTCGGATGCGACCGGGCTCTGGGTGGCGATCAGGTTGTAGCACACGGCCTCGAGGTTGGCGCAGCGGGCGTCGATCTTGAGGGTCTTGTTCTGGGCGCGACGCGCGAGATCGCGGTCGTCATTCACAAAGGCCTCGACGGCGTCGTGGAGGGTCAGGTCGATGGCCTCGAAGATGGACAGCATCTCGTGGCGCGCCTCGATGAGCTGGCTGGAGAAGAGTTTGCGCATATGCGCCTCCTTAACAGATACGCGTGCGGGCGGCGCATATGGCGCGCCGCCCGTTTCTACACATTAACCGAAGCGACCGGTGATGTAGTCCTCGGTGCGCTTGTCCATGGGCGTGGTGAAGATGTCGTTGGTCTGGCCGTACTCGATGAGCGTGGCGGGCTCGCCGGCGACCTCCTGCAGGAAGAATGCGGTGTGGTCGGAGATACGGGCGGCCTGCTGCATGTTGTGGGTGACGATGATGATCGTCATCTCGGGCGCGAGCTCCACCATGAGGTCCTCGACCTTCTGCACGGAGGTGGGGTCGATGGCAGAACAGGGCTCGTCCATGAGCAGAACGTCGGGCTGAACGGCAAGCACGCGCGCGATGCACAGGCGCTGCTGCTGGCCGCCGGAGAGGGCGAGTCCGTCCTTGGAGAGCTGGTTTGAAACCTCTTTCCAAAGATTGGCGCGCTTGAGGGACTCCTCGACGATGTCGTCCAAGTCGCTCTTGCTGGTCACGCCTTGCAGACGTGGACCGAACGCGACGTTCTCGTAGATGGACTTGGGGAACGGGTTGGGCTGCTGAAAGATCATGCCCACGCGACGGCGCAGATCGACCGGGTCAACGCCCTCGGCGTAGATGTCGGAACCGTCGAGCTGCATGGTGCCCTCGATATGCGTGCCCTCGATAAGGTCGTTCATGCGGTTCATGCAGCGCAGGAAGGTGGACTTGCCGCAGCCGGACGGGCCGATGAAGGCGGTGATCTTGTTCTTGGCGATGTTGAGGTTCACGTCGGTGAGGGCGTGGAAGTCGCCGTACCAGAAGTTGAAGTCGGAAACGGTGATGGCGCTCTGCGCGGCCTCGGGCGCGTTACGGTAAACGGTCACGGGTGCTCCTTACTTGCTTTTGCGGGAAAGCCAGCGGGCGAACAGGTTGAAGGCCAGGATGATGGCCATGAGCAGCAGGGCGGTGCCATATGCCGCATTCATGTTGATGCCGTCGTTGGCCAGCAGGTACAGGTGGACGGTCATGGGACGGCCCGAATCGAGCGGCGTGAAGGGCATGTTGATGGCCTGGCCCATGGTGTAGAGCACCACGGCCGTCTCGCCGATGGCGCGGCCGATGCCGAGCACGATGCCCGTCGCGATGCGACCGAAGGCGGAGGGCAAGACGATCTTGCTCACGACCTGCCACTTGGTGGCACCCAGGCCGTAGGCACCCCAGCGGATGTAGCGAGGCACGGCGCGGATGGCCTCCTCGGTGGTGCGCATGATGATGGGCAGCATGAGCAGGGCGAGGGCGAGGGCGGCCGAGATCATGGAGAGGCCCAGACCCATCGCCTCGACGAACAGGGCGTATCCGAACAGACCCATGACGATGGAGGGCACGGAGGCCAGCGTGTCGGCCGCATAGCGGATGATGTTCACCAGGCGGCCCTGCTTGGCGTACTCGGCCAGGTACACGGCGGCAAGCACGGCGATGGGCGTGCAGATGAGCATGGCGAGCGCCGTGACGTACACGGTGGACACGATGGTGGGCCAGATGCCGCCCTCGGCGTTGACGCCATGGGGCCAGGTGAAGATGAACGCGGGGCTCACATGCGGCAGGCCGTTGATCACCACGTAGGCGATGATGGCGACGAGGACGAGGGTCGTGATGGCGGCGGCCACGCGGAACACGCCGAGCATGATCTTGTTGGAGGCGTTCTTGGAGATGCGCTCCTTCTTGCCGTTCGCAAGCGCGCGCTTGATGCGCTGGGCCGAGGTCAGAGCCGAGGCGTCGGCTTTAGCGGCCTCATGCATATCGATGTTGTCTGCCATGGCCTACCCCTTCCTCATCTTCGACAGCAGGCGCACAAAGCCCACCAGGGACGCGGACACGATGAACAGCACCACGCCCATGCCGAACAGGGCGGTGCGGTGCAGGCCGGAGGAATAGCTCATGTCGAGCGCGATCTGGCTCGTGAGCGTGGAAACCGGACTCGAGATGGACTCGGGGATCACGGGCGCGTTGCCAACGACCATGAGGACGGCCATGGTCTCGCCGATGGCGCGGCCCATGCCGAGCACGACGGCGTCGACGATGCCGAACTTTGCGGCGGGCAGCACGACCTTGTAGATGGTCTGCCACTTGGTGGCGCCCATGGCGAAGCTCGCCTCACGGATGCCCATGGGGATGGAGTTGAGCGCGTCGATGGTAAGGGTGGTGATGGTCGGGACGATCATGATGGCCAGCACGAACCACGCGGTGAGGGCTCCGAATCCCAGCCCGCCGGTGAGGTCGGCCACGAACGGACGGATGATCACCATGCCGAAAAAGCCGTAGATGATCGAGGGGATGCCCGCGAGCAGGTCCACGGCGGGGCTGATAAGCGCGCGAACGCGAGCGGAGGCGATCTCGGTCAGATAGACGGCGGTGCCCACACCGAGCGGAACGCCGATCACGAGGGCGCCGACCGTCACCAGGGCGGTGCCGGCGGCGAGCGACATGATGCCGTAGTGGCCCTCGGTGGGAGCCCAGGTGAAGCTGAAGAAATTGGCCAGGCCGATGTCGGTGAACACCGGGGCGGCCTGCATCATCGTGAACGCGAAGATGAGCAGGACGGTGACCACGGCCAGGAAGGCGCAGGCGAAGAACAGGTACTGCAGCCCCTTCTCCTTGAGATAGGTGCTACGCGAGACGAGCGCGAGGTCGCGCTTACGGGCGCCGGTGTTCTCGGCGGGCGTCGTCTCAGGACTCTTGGCGTCGGTCATCTCACTCCCCCTCCGCGTTGCCCGAGACCGGGATGAAGCCGGCCTCGCGAATCTGATCGTCCATCTCATCGGACAGGACGTAGGCGATGTACTCAGCGGCTGCGCCCGTGGGCTCGCCCTTGGTGAAGAAGTACAGGTCGCGGGAAATGGGATAGCCACCGGAGGCGATGGTCTTCTCCTGGGGCTCGACGTGGTTCACGTTGAGGGCGCGGACCTCGGTCTCGGCATAGGCGGACTCCACAAAGCCCATGGAGATGTAGCCGATAGCGCCGCGGGAGCGGCTGACGACGTCGCGCACCTGGCCGGTGCCGGAGAGAACGGCGGCGCGACGGTCGAAGGGCTCGCCATCCATGACGATGGACTTGAAGGCCTCGCGCGTGCCGGAGGCCTCGTCGCGATTCACGAGCTGGATGGGCAGGTCCTCTCCCCCCACCTCGCTCCAGTTGGAGATCTTGCCTGAGTAGATGCCGCGCAGCTGTTCGATGGAGAGGTTCTGAACGGGGTTGGCGGTGTTCACGATCACGGCGATGCCGTCATGGGCGACAGGGAGCGTGGTGAGGCCGAGCTTTTGCTCCTCGGCGTTCAGGCCGCGAGAGGACGTCGCGATCTCGGCGGTGCCGGTGGAGACGGCCTCGATGCCGGCGGAAGAGCCCAGGCCGCTCACGAGGACGCCGGTTCCGGTCTCCTCCTTGAACAGCTCGGCCGCCTGTTCTGCGATCGGCAGGCAGGTCGTCGAGCCCGCGACGGTGATCGACTCCGTCGACGTTCCCGAGCTGCACGACGTCAGGGCGAGCATGGTGGAAAGGGACAGGGCGGCCGTGATGAACAGCCGAGACGCCCTGAACGGCAGGGCGCGGTGCGCCCCTCCCGAGCAGCGATGCGCACCCAAGGGATGGGGCGCCGCGCCCGGACAGGCATGACGTGAACGTCGCACGGAGGGACTCCGATCTCTTCGAGCGATAGACGCAAACGCGCGGACGCCCATGCGCCCGCGCAATGTTCGATTCATGGTATCAAATTTTACGCGCGCAACCGCCCAGCGCTGGGATTTCCAGTAGGTCTCGCCCCTATTCGCCACCATCCTCGGACTCGATCTCGCGGATGAGAGAGGCGAGCTTGCCGCCCACCTCGTCGGGGGCCAGGGACGCCACGGCTCGGGCATCGCGGGCAGGGTCGAGCGTCACGCCCTCGCCGGAGGGGATGCGCATGCTCTCAAGCTCGTCCTCATCGGCCTCGATAAGGTCCGCCACGCTCCAACGCTGACCGGTCAGCAGGAAGGCGATGCGGAAAGCGGCGTCGATTGAGATGGCGGCGATGCGGTCCAGATAGCGGGAGACCATGATGACGCGGCGCAGGTCGTCCAGGGAGGCGTCGTCGGCGAGCTCCTCGGCGTCCATGCGGTTGTACGTGCGGAAGAAGCGCTCGTACACCTCGTGCACCTCATCGTCACGCTGCGCGAGGTCCGCCATGGCGGCAAGGTCGTTGTTGACCAGAGTGGAAGCGGAGGCGCCCAGGACACGGTACACGCACTCGGACTCGCGCTGAATGAGATCGACCAGCTCGGCCGGCAGCTCGATATCGTTGTTGACCTTGCGCTTGGCGGCGCGGGCGATGCGGCGCACCTTGTCGCTCATGCGCTGGAGGTTGAAATTGACGTAAATGATCGTCTGGAGCAGGCGGAAGTCGGACGCGACCGGACTCTGCGTGGCAATGAGGTTGTAGCACACGGCCTCGAGATTCGCGCTGCGGGCGTCGATCGCCAGCGTCGCCTGCTGGGCGCGGCGGGCCAGCTCCTTATCGTCGGCCACAAAGGCGTTGACGGCATCGTGCAGGGTGAGGTCGATGGCCTCGAAGATGGAGAGCATCTCGTGGCGGGCCTCGATGAGCTGACGTGAGAAGAGCTTGCGCATAGCGATCCTTTTCGACGGGCGTATCACACACGCAGCTGAGTCTAGCCGCGCGCAACCCTCGGGCGCGTAAACGCAATGTCAAGAGAATGAAAAGTTCGACTGGGTGCGATGCCGTGCGGAGTTGCGGTGCGCGATGGGACCGCGGCGCGCGGCGGTGCGGCGGTGCACGGCGGGGCGCGGCTGGGTGACGGCGCGCGACGGGGCGACGGTGTGCCGCGAGGATGTTGGGCACGATGACCTTACCGTACGCCACGAACGCGATTTCTCGGAGCTACACCATGACCGCGACCGCCGCATGGCGCCCGCACGTCCCCTTCTCCGCGCGATAAGAGAAAAATCGGTCGTTGCATCGAACGGTCGAGAGACCGAGGTCGCAGATGGCATCCTCAGGCACCCCTGTCTCGACGAGGGCCTGCCTGATCGCACGGCCGAGATCGAGCATGCGGGAATCCCCCGTGTCGACCCAACCGAACTCCGCGCAAAAACGCTCCATGAGCTCTTGGGAGACCTCATATTCGTCACCGAGGATATGCGGACCGATATATGCCCGAACGGAGCTTGCAGGGCATGCTGCGGTCTCGCACAGGATGTTCGCAGCTTTGGCCGAGATGCGGGCGATCGCCCCCTTCCATCCCGAGTGAATGACCGCGAACCCGCCTGGGCAGGTGAGCACAACCGGCACGCAGTCGGCGAAGCACAGCATCACCGGGACATGCGCGGCGGCGCACACAATGGCGTCGGCGCCCTCGGCTATTTGCTCGCGCACGCGGACGAGCTCATCATCCGAACCCTCCCGAAGGACGGCGACGCAATCGCCGTGCACTTGATTGGGAACGAGCAGCCGCTCGAAATCGTCGGCGCACCCGAGCGCCGCGAGCACGCGGCGGCGGTTCTCCATCACGGCAGCCATGTCGTCCCCCACATGGGAACCGAGGTTCAAAGAGGCATACGGCGACTCGGAAATGCCGCCCGTGCGTTCGGTAAACGCCGCGGCAACAGTTCCGTCGCGCACCTCGTTGAGCACAAGGCCGTCGTAGTCGTTGCGATTGAACTGTCCCATAAGACGCCTTCCTCCTCTGCAAATGATGTTGAAGATTCTACCCCCCAGTCCCCACAATCCGTGATTCGAACACCGCGCCCCACAATTGAACAGGGGCTGACGGGAGCCGACCGGGGCTGACGGGGCTAACCGGGGCTGACGGGCCAGCAAAGGCAGACCTGGGCCGACCGGAACCGATGGGGCTGAAAGGGGCCGACCAGGGCTGACGGGAAAAATGGTCGAGAATTGCCACGTTGTCGCAGCGTGGCATTTTTCGACCATTTCTTGCTGTAAATAGGGGTGTTTTTGGTCGTGATATGCCACTTTGCAACAGCGCAGCGCATCGCGACCATTTTCAGACGGCCCGGCAAAGCGTCGACGCGTGCGAGACATCGCCCGAGGCGGCTCCAACCAAATGAAGCGGGACGGTTCCAACCAATCGAAGCGGGGCATGAAAATGGGGTGGGCGGATACACCGCTCACCCCATGACACAAGCTTGACGAATGTCGCTGGAAAGCCCGCTTGCCTTAGAAGTTACCGCGCTTGAGGAAGTCGGGCAGCTCGAACTGGTCGTTGCCGAAGTTCGGGAGCTCAGTGCCGCCGATGTTGCGCGTGGCGGCGGGAGCGGCCGTGGGCTCGGAACCGCGATCGGAACGCGGAGCCTTGGAAGCGGCGAACAGCTCGTCCTGACGGTTCACGTTGGAATCGGAGAAGCCGGTGGCGATGACGGTGATGCGTACCTGGTCGCCGAGGGACTCGTCCACGACAGTACCGAAGATGATGTTGGCGTCGGGGTCGACCGCGTTGGCCACGAGGTCGGCGGCGTCATTGATCTCCTGGATGCCGAGGTCCTTGGAGCCGGCGATGGAGAGCAGAACGCGCGTGGCGCCGTCCACGGAGCTCTCGAGCAACGGGCTGGAAATGGCCTGCTGAGCGGCATCGACGGCACGGGTGTCGCCGGAAGCGACGCCGATGCCCATCATGGCGGTGCCGGCCTGCTTCATGATCGTCTTGACGTCGGCGAAGTCGAGGTTGATGACGCCGGGGACGGTGATCAGGTCGGTGATGCCCTGGGTGCCCTGGGACAGAACGCCGTCGGCCGTGGTGAAGGCCTCGAGCATGGTGGTCTTCTTCTCGGCGATGTCGAGCAGGCGGTCATTCGGGATGACGATCATGGTGTCGACGGACTCGGCGAGCGTCTTGATGCCCTCCTCGGCGGAGTTCTTACGCTTGCGGCCCTCGAAGGTGAACGGCTTGGTGACGACGGCGACGGTCAGCGCGCCCACGTCGTTCATCGCGATGTCGGCAACGATGGGAGCGGCGCCCGTACCGGTGCCACCACCCTCGCCGCAGGTGATGAACACCATGTCGGCGCCAGCGAGCGCCTCGGCGATATCGTCACGGCTCTCCTCGGCGGCCTTGCGACCGACCTCGGGGTTGGCGCCAGCGCCGAGACCGCGGGTGATGTCGGTGCCGATGTGGACCTTGATGTCCGCGTCGGAAATGGCGAGGGCCTGGGCGTCCGTGTTGATGGCGACGAACTCGACGCCGCGGATACCCTCCTCGATCATGCGGTTCACGGCGTTCGTGCCGCCGCCGCCCACGCCGACGACCTTGATGACAGCAAGGTAGTTGTTGATCTCGTTCTCGTGCATGTGCGGTCCTCCGAACACTACTATTGGCAAGCCTGTCTACAGGCGATCGTCACGACGTTAACCCTCAAGTAGAGATTAAAAGTCGAGATAAACCGTGTTATGTTTGCACAAAACACGGATGCAAGTCAAACCGCGCGGGTCAGAATGTGGAACGTTTGCCATTTCCGCAGGTATAGGCCGAGACCGTTCACCGAGCGCAAGCGGTAGCTGCGCGAATGCGGACTGCGCGTCCTACAGCGGCGTGCTGCGGAACGTGTAGGCGCCGGGCTCGCGCACATTGATGTATGTGACTCCCTGATGCTCGGCGAGGAGCTTGGTCACCACGCGTTCCTTCTCCACGATGTTTTGCGGCTTGCCCAGTGAGACCTCCACACCGGATACGAGATTGGCCGAGATGGCCTCGACCGAGGCGACGGAGATGTCCTTGATCTGCGCGACGAACTCGTCGGAGAAGCCATTTGCGTAATCAAGACCGGCGAGGACGACCTTGGCGTTGACCGGCTCTCCCCCCTTGGGCGAGATGTCGCTCGGGACGTCGGTGAGCAGCAGGCTGCCGGAGTCCTGCGCGATGCGCAGCGCGGCCTCGAACGCGGGCAGTTGCGCTGCGCCCTCGGGCACCGATCCGTCGTCGTTCAGCGCGACCTCGTTGCCCTCGGCGTCCACGGCAACGACCAGGCTCAACGGCGCGATCCAGGTGCCGTCCTCGCCGATCGCCCATGCCACCTCGTCGGCGGTTATGAAGGCGATGGCGCGCATCTTGCGCTCGACGGGGGTCACGACGAGGGTGTGCGGCCATTCGCGCTTGACATCGACTCCCTTGACCCAGGGAATCGCCTTGAGCGAGTCATATATCGCCTTCTCGTCGACGTTGAACATCGTGGTACCCTCCGGGACCTCGATGAGAGCACGCGCTGTCTCGACCTCGACATGGTCGGAACCCTTGACCTGGATGTCCGTCGCGGCAAACAACGGTGAATTGGCGAGGATGAAGCCGGCGAGGAAGAGCGCGAACACGACGCCGATGACGATGAGGGCCTTGCCGGGATTGATCTTGGGCCGCGGGATGCGGCCGGCAACGCCACCCACAGCGGACGCCGCGGAAGCCATGGCGGCCGACACGGCCTTTTTTGGACCTGCGACGACACCCGTTTTGGGGCTCGCAGTCTTGGGAAGTTTGGAGGCGGGAATCTTGACCGCGGGGGCAGCTTGCTTGAGCGAGGATTTGGCGATGGGCTTGGCCACGACCTTGCCCGCGCCCTTGATGCCGGCGACGGCCTTCTCCCCGACGGGCTTCAGCGGTTTTGGCGCGGCCTTGACCCCAGGAGCGGCCTTGGCCGCAGGCGCCGCCTTGGCCATCGCGCGCGGCTTGGCGGCGGGGCGAGATGCGACCTTTGCGGGCGCGGTCCGCGGGCGCGGGGTCTTTGGCGATGCGGACGAGGCGGAACGGGCCGAGGCCTGGCCCTTGCCCGCCGCGGATGCGCGACGATACGTGGGCTTCGGCGTCTTAGAAGCCGAGGAACTTGACTTCCGGCTGAAGCTCGACCCCATACGTCTCCCTTACCTTCGCATGCACATGGCGGATGACCGCCTCAACGTCTGCCGCCGTGGCGGCGCCCTTGTTCACGATAAAGTTAGCGTGAACCGACGAGACCTCCGCCCCGCCCTGGCAAAAACCCTTTAATCCGCATTCCTCGATCATGGCGCCGACAGCGCGATCGGGCGGGTTCTTGAAGACCGACCCGCACGAGGGAACCCCCAGCGGCTGCGTACGGCGGCGGCGCGTGAGGGCGCGCTCCATCCGGGCTCGGATATCGTCCTTGGTCGCCTGCCCGAGCTCGAGCGTGACCTCGAGCACGATCTCGTCGTGGGGAAGGCCGCAGTGGCGATACCCCCACGCGATCTGCTCGCCGGGATAATGGCGGATGCCCTCGCCCGGCTTGTACGTGACCACGTCACGGACGAGCGAACCGATCCACTCGGTGCGCGAACCGGCGTTCATGGAGATGGCGCCTCCGACCGTGCCCGGGATGCCCACGGCAAACTCGAGGCCCGTCAACTCGCGCGAGAGCGCCTCGTTCACCAGGCGGGCCAGAATCGCACCGGCGCCGACGGTGATGGTGCAACCGTCTTCCCCGACCACGAAGCGGGAGAACTCGCTGCCGAGTGTAATCACGGCACCGCGATATCCGGCATCCGCGACAAGCAGGTTCGAGCCCTTGCCGATGATGACCCACGGGACGCGCTCGCGGGCCAGCACCTCGATCGTGCGGCGCAGCGAATGGTAGCTGTGGCAGGTCACGAAGAGGTCGGCCTTACCGCCGATGCGATAGCTGGTGTGACGTGCGAGCTTCTCGTTCTCGATGACATCCGTGTCAATCATGCCCGAGAGGGCCATCATCGCGTTGAACGCACCCATGGGCTACTCTGCCTCGTTCGCGACGTGCTCGAGGTACTCGGGACCGACGGTAGTGATGTCACCGGCGCCCATCGTAATGAGCAGATCGCCGGCCTGGGCGACGTCGTCGATGCGAGCCATGAGCGCCGCATGATCGGACACGTAGTACACGGACTTGCCGGGATGGGCGGCGCGAATCTTATCCGCCAGCATCTTGCTGGTGACACCGGGGATGGGCATTTCGCCCGCGGGGAAGACATCGACGAGGATGACCGTGTCGGCATCGGCGAAGGCGTCCACGAAGTCGTCGCACAGCGCCTGGAGACGCGAGTAGCGATGCGGCTGGAAAACCACATCGACGTGCTGGAAGTCGAGGGACTTGGCCGCGGCGAGCGTGGCGCGGACCTCGGTCGGGTGATGACCGTAATCGTCGACGAGGGTGACACCGCGCACCTCGCCCACCTGGGTGAAGCGACGACGGGCGCCCTCGAACGTGGAGAGGGCCTCGGCGGCACGCTCGGTGTCGAGGCCGAGCACGTAAGCGGCGGTGAGGGCCGCAGTAGCATTCAGCATGTTATGACGACCGGGGTTGTTCTTAATTGAGACCTCACGCTCCGATCCGTCGGGAAGGGTGACGGTGAAGTCGGAGCCGAAGGCATGGCGCGTGGCCGCCGGGTTGAGGCGCACGTCCATGCCGTCGCCCTCGCCGTAGGTGAGCACAGTGCGCCCGCAGGAGCGGGCCAGCTCGACGAGGCGCGGGTCCTCACCGCAGACGATGACCGTGCCATCCTCGCCCACGAGGCCCATGAACGTGCAGAACGTCTCCTCGATCTGCTCCAAGGAGTCATAGTGATCCATATGGTCGGCCTCGATGTTGGTCACGATGACCACGTGCGGGTCGAGGTAGAGGAAGGAGCTGTCGGACTCATCGGCCTCGACGACGAAATACTCGCCGTCGCCGTTCTTGCCGTTGGTGCCGTAACCCTCCACGACACCGCCGATCAAAAAGCTCGGATCGAGCTCCATGCGGTCGAGCATGGTGGCGACCATGGAGGACGTGGTCGTCTTGCCGTGGGTGCCGGCGCAGGCGACGGTCGTGCGGCCGTAGCCGAGCGCGGAGAGCATCTTGGCGCGGTGCCACACGGGAATGCCGAGCTCACGGGCGCGCATGAGCTCGGGGTTGGTCTCGGGGATCGCGGTCGAGACGACCACGACGTCGGGCTGGAACTCATCGATGGTCGAGGCGGCGTGACCGACATGGATCGGAACACCCGCGCGGGTGAGCTGGCGGATGTAGCGGGAGGTCTTAAGGTCGGAACCGGTCACCGTGCAGCCGCGCTCATGCAAAACGAGGGCGATGCCGCTCATGCCGGCTCCGCCGACGCCGATGAAGTGGGCGCTCTTGAAGGTCGGGGCGGTGGTCGCCTCAGGGACAGCGATGGACGGCATGGCAGCTCCTCGTCGTTTCGTACACATAAACTCATTAAGTATACGCCATCGCCGGCGCACCCGTAGACGGATGCGCACGGTCACAATCCCTTCGCGGGTGAATCCAGATGAAGTAAAGCGCGATTGTCGCGCCTACGCGATCCCCTCGAGGAGGTCGGCAAGCGTGGCGGCCGCCTTATCCTGCGCCAACCCGCGTGCGGCCTCGCGCATGGAGGCACGGTGCGGCGCATCCCCCAGCAACCCGAGCAGCTCGTCGCGAAAGGCGTCGCCGTCGATATCATCGTCGGAGAACTTGACCGCGGCGCCGGCATCGGTCAGCAAGCGGGCGTTGGTGGTCTGATGATCAGCCGTCGCAAGCGGATACGGGACCAGAATGGACGGAACCGCGAGCGCGGCGATCTCGGCCACCGACGACGCGCCGGCGCGCGAGACCACGAGGTCGGCGGCGGCGAGGGTGTCGCCCATATCGTCGATGTAGGGCATCACGCGCCACCGAGAGGCCTCGGCGTCGGTGAGGTCGAGAGCCTGAAGCGTCTCGTCGTAGCCATTCTTCCCGGTGGAGTGGACCACATGCAACCCCTCGATGGCGAGCAGCTCGCGCTTAAGGGAAGCCAGGCGCTCGTTGACGTGGCGCGCGCCGAGGGAACCGCCGAATACCAGCAGAACCGTGGCGTCTTGCGGGATGCCGAGCGCGACGCGGCCGCGAGATCGGTCGCCCTCGAGCACGCTCGAGCGGACGGGATTGCCGGTAAAGACCACTTCGGAGGAACGTCCGGCGCAGGAGCGCATGACGTCCTCGGCCGCGGGCTGCCCCAGCGCTATGAGGCGCGCGGACTTGGCCGTGCGCTTGTTCGCGAGACCCGGCACGGAGTTCTGCTCGTGCAAGGCAATCGGAATCCCCAGCTTCGCGGCGGCGCGCATAAGGGGAAGCTCGAGGTAAGCACCGAATCCGATGGCGACATCGGGCATGGGAAGCTCGCCCGAGCCGAACTCCTCGATCAAGCGGTGCTCCTCATGTGACAAATGCACGAGCGCGGTCACGAGCGTCCAGGGACGGCGACGGTCGAAGCCGGTGACGTGGACGGGATGGAACGGGAAGCCCTCCTTGGGCACGAGCGTGCCCTCCAAGCGGCGGCTCTCTCCGAAGAAATGGACCTCATGCCCCCGGTCGCGGAGCTCGTCGGCAAGGGCCAATGCCGGATTGACGTGGCCCGCGGTACCGCCCGCGGCAATGGCGACGGTGAGTTGACGTTTATCGGTCATAACGACCCCTTTCCCGATCGTTCATCCCCCTGGGCGGGCGCTCGTCACCCGAGCGGCGCGGGGCATTTCCGCCCGTGACACCGCGATAATCGACTCGCGGGCGATCCTGGCGGGGACGAAGGCGCTCCCCGGCATCCGACCCAAGGTCGATACGGCCGTAACCGCCCGCGGTACCGCGCGACTCCCGGCGGGTCGGCGACGCCTCACCGCGGCCCTGCCGGCCGCCGTCGTAGACGCTCAGCGCCGATCGACTCGAAGCGGCGCGGTCCACACGAGGAGCCGACCCGTCGCGGCGGGTCGAGCGGGCGCGGGCCTCGCCGGCGGTACTGCGACCGATATGGCCCGACACATCGTCACCGCAGCCCGCGGAACGGCGCGCAGATGCTCGGGCGGGACGCTCCCCCATCACGGCCATGCCGGAACGGCGACGATCGGCCGCGGTCTCGACGTTGCTCTCGACCGAAACGCGGAATATCAGTGCAGCGAGCACGAGGGAAGCGATGATTGACGAGCCGCCGTAGCTCACGAACGGCAGCGGCTTGCCGGTCATGGGCATGACGCCCAAGATACCGAAGACGTTGATGAGGAACTGCACGGCGAGGATGATCGTGCAGCCGCTCGCCAGCAGCTGCGCGTGAAGCGTCGGCGCCTCGCGGCAGATGTAGAACGCGGCGATGATCATGGAGACAAACACCAAGACGAAGATGGCGGTCCCCACAAAACCGAGCTCCTCACCGATGATGGCGAGGATGTAGTCGTTGTGGGCCTCGGGCAGGTAGTGGTACTTCATCGTCGAGTTGCCGATGCCACGGCCGAACAGGCCGCCCGAGGCGAAGGCCATGATAGCCAGCGTCGCCTGATAGCCGGTGTCGTACGGGTCGCTCCACGGGTCCAAGAAGGCGAGGAAGCGCTTGGCACGATACGGCGAGGTGACGATGGCGGCGGCGCCGAGCACGAATGCAGCGACGGTGACGAATGCGACCACGCGCCAGGGAAGCCCGCACAGGATCGCGATGGCGAACACCGTCAGAGCGATGATGATCGTGGTACCCAGATCGGGCTCCTTGAAGATCAAGAACAGCGGGAACGGGAGCATGATGAGCATCTGGATGAGGAACGCACGGGTGTCGATGGTGCCGTCCTCGAAGTAATCGGCAAAGATCTTGGCAGTCAAGACGATGATCACCGGTTTGGCGACCTCGGCGGGCTGCAGGTTGAAGAATCCGAGGTCGATCCAGCGCGAAGCGCCCCACTCCTCGGCGCCCTGGCCGACGAAAAGCACCGCGATGAGCAGCACGAGCACTCCGAACCACACACCCCAGACGAGCTTAGATCGAAAGAGCGGCCACGGCAGCAACCTACTGCCGATCATGGCAAACAGCACGAAGCCGATGAACATGAAGATCGCCTGGCGGTACAGGAAGAACCACGAGCTGCCGTTCTCCTGCAGGGACTCGACGGAAGATGCCGAGTAGATCATGAGCAAGCCGAACATGCAAATGGCGATGAGGCAGGACAGGAAGACCAAGCGGGGGCGCATGATGCGGGCGGGAACACCCGCGATGTACTTCTCGCCCCAGTCGGAATGGCTCGTCGCCGTGGCACGGCGGCGGGCCTTGGGGCGAGCTGCCGAACGCGCGCCGGCAGACGGGGCCTCGGACTCGGCTGCGTTTTCCTTTGTTTTAGAGAACCACACGATTCCTAGGCCTCCGCCTCGGACAGGGCGGCCAGATCGGCCACATACGAACGAAATGCCTCGCCGCGCTCCTCAAAGCCGGAGAACTCGTCAAACGACGCGCAGGCGGGCGAAAGCAGGACCGTGTCGCCGCGCTGCGCGAGCGAGCGAGCCACATCGACAGCATCGCGCAGGTCCTCGGCCTCGGCGATATCGATGTCCGCCGCGCCGGGGGCATCCATGAGGGCCGTGCGCAGACGCTCGCGCGCCTCGCCAAAGCAGACCACGCAGGCGGTCCGGGAGGCGACCTCTGCCATGAACTCCTCAAGCGGCGTCCCCTTATCGGAGCCGCCCAGAAGCAGGACGATGCGCTCGCCGTCAAAGGCGGCGAGGGCGGTGAGGACCGCGTCGGTGTTCGTGGCTTTGGAATCGTTCACATATCGCACGCCGTCGACCGTGTCGACGGGCTCAAGTCGATGCGGAAGGGGCTTGAACTCCCTAAGACCGGAGCAAACGCCCGCAACGGAGGCGCCACACGCAAGCGCCGCGGAGGACGCCGCCAACGCGTTGAGGACGTTATGGGCGCCCACAATACGCAGCTCGTCAACGCGCACAAGCGCATGCTCCTCGCCCGCCATGCGAACCGTGAGCACGCCGTCGCGCACGAACGCGGCGTCTGCGGCGCCGTCGTCGGCCAACCCGAGATGCAAAACACGACGCCCGGCATCGTAGATACGGTCGAGATACGGTGCAAGACCCTCGTCCTCGACGTTGACGATGGCGATATCGCCGTCATCCATGTTTTTGAACATGCGGATTTTCGCCAGGGCGTAGTTCTCATGCGAACGGTGCCAGGCGAGATGATCGGGCGAGAGATTCAAAAGCACGGCGGCACGCGGATGGAACGCCTCGGTCGTGGCGAGCTGATAGCTGGAGAGCTCGGCGACGAACCACTCTCCCTCCTCGCGCCGATCAACCTCGTGGATGGGAGCGTTGCCGATGTTGCCGACCGCGACGCTGTCGAGCCCCGAGGCGCGCAGCAGATCGTTAGTCAAACTCGTGACCGTCGTCTTACCGTTGGTGCCGGTGATCGCGCACCAGCGTTCGGGCGACAGCAGCCATGCGAACTCGGGCTCGCCCATGATCTGGGAGCTGGCGGCACGCGCACTGCGGAAAAACTCACCGAACTCGGATATCCCCGGGCTCGCGACGCAGATATCGAACGTGCCGGCAACCTCCTCGGTGCCGTAGACGAAAGCGACGCCGGCCGCCTCGAGAGCGGCCGTGCGCTCGGTGGGGGCCGAAGAAACCCCGCCATACACGGTGACGGACGTCACACGCTCACCAAGATGAGACGCAGCCCACGAGGCGAGCTCGAGACCCGTGCCGCCCTGTCCGAGAACGAGCAGCGTGAATTGTTGCGGCAGGGGCATAGGTGTTCCTAACCAAGCTGGAAGAAGAGCGCGAGGCCGAGGGCGCCGCACGCAGCGGACACGATCCAGAAGCGGATGACGACCTTCGTCTCCGCCCAACCCTTCTTCTCGAAGTGATGATGGATGGGGGCCATGAGGAAGACGCGCTTGCCCGTGGCCTTGAAGCTGATGACCTGAATCATCACGGAGAGGGTCTCGGCGATGAACAGGGCGCCCACGACGAGCGAGACGACCTCGGTATTCGTAAGCACGGCGACGGCGGCCAGGGCACCGCCCAGGGCAAGGGAGCCGGTGTCGCCCATGAAGATCTGGGCGGGGTAGGCGTTGTACCACAGAAAGCCGATGCAGCCGCCGGCGCAGGCCGCGCAGAAGATGGCGAGATTGACATCACCGCGCAGGAATCCGATGGCGGCCATGACGAGCATGGCCATCATGACCGTGCCGCCGGCGAGACCGTCGAGGCCGTCCGTGAGGTTGACGGCATTGGACATGCCGGCAAGCAGCAAGAACACAAAGATGAGATAGAGCCACGGAATCTGAATGACCATATCGCCGAAGGTGAACGTCGAGGTGAGCACGCCCAAGTCGATGGCAAAGCCGCCGGGGAAGCGAATCGCCGCGTCGACATCGCAGAAGTTGACCGCGATGACGAAGAACACGAGCACGATGGCGGTAAGGCCGATCATCTTGCCCGTGGGCGTCAGGCCGAGCGAACGCTTCTGCACGACCTTGGTCACGTCGTCGAACAGGCCCAGGGCGCCGGTGGCGAGCATCGCGCCGATGGCCAGCAAAAGCTCGGTCGTGGGCTTGGCCATGATCAGGCAGGTCAGGCACACGGCCAAGAGGATGATGACACCGCCCATGGTGGGGGTGCCGGCCTTCACGAGATGCGACTGCGGACCGTCGGCACGGATTTGCTGGCCGATGCCGTCGATCTTGAGCAGGCGAATCCACAGGGGCATGACGAGCCCCGCGATGAGCGCGGAGACGAGAATGGCAAGGAACACCTGATAGGTGGGATAGGCAGGGTTACCGAGCATCGGCACACACCTCTTCCACGAAACGATCGAGCCCGACGAAGCGCGAGCCCTTCACCAATACGAGATCGCGTTCGCCAATGACGCCCGCATAACGCCTGATCAGCGCATCGCAGGAGGGAACGACCTGGACATCACCTTCATCGAGCCCCATGAGACGCGCCGCGTCCGCCATCACCCGGGCGTTTTCGCCGCCCACGCAGATCAGCATCGACGGACGCTTGGCCGCGGCATAGGCGCCGACGAGCGCGTGGAGGCGCTCGGCGTCATCGCCCAACTCCCCCATCTCGCCGAGAACGGCGATACGCGAACCCGTGCAGGGCAGCGTCGAGAACAGGTTGAGGCCGGCGGCCATGGACTCGGGGCTGGCGTTGTACGAGTCGTCGATCACGCGAGCACCGCACGCCGCATGACGCACCTGGGTGCGGCGACCGGTCATCTGGAGCTCGCCAAAAGCCTCGTCGATCTCAAAGCCGGGCACACCGAGACGATGGGCGACCGCAGCGGCGAACAGCGCGTTGGGAACGGACTGCGCACCGGGAACGGAAAGACGCGTCTTGAAACACGAGCCGTCCTCGAACGTGAGGTCGAAAACGGGGCAACCGTCCTCGTCCAGCTCGATGTGCGTCGCGCAGACATCATCGTCAGTCGAAGTGCCGGCAAGCACCACGTCGAGGCCGGCGGGACGGGCGAAGTTCTCGATGATGAACGGCGTGAAGTCGTCCTCACCATGCAGGACGAGGGCGGAGTGGTTGCCCTCGAAGTTCTCGGCGCTGGCGGGCATGCCGGACACGATCTCGGCCTTGGCGCGCGCTATGCCCTCGCGGCTGCCGAGCATGCCGATGTGGGAAGTGCCGACCTTGGTGATGATGCCGAAGGTGGGTTGGGCGCATCGAGACAGGCGCTCGATCTCGCCAAAATCACTCATGCCCATCTCGAGCACGAGCATCTGCGTGTCCGCGGGAGCGGACAGGATGGTAAGGGGCAGTCCGATGAGGCTGTTGAAATTGCCGGCCGTGGCATGCACGCGATAGCGCTTGGCGAGGCATGCGGCGAGCACGTCCTTGGTCGTTGTCTTGCCGATCGAGCCCGTGATACCGATGACCGTGCAGCGCAGGCGCGCACGATAACCCTGGGCCAAGCGCAGGAGGAACTCGGTCGGATCGTCGGCGACGAGGATGGAAGAACCGTGCTCGAGCGCAAGGTCGACGAGCTCACGCGTGGGCTCGCACGTCATGACGACCGCGCCCGCACCGGCCTCGATGGCCGCAGGTGCGAACGCGTTGCCGTCGACGCGCTCACCGGGGAACGCGACGAACACGGCGTCGGGGGTAACCGCGCGCGAATCGATCTCGACACCGCGGCAAACCCGATCCGGATCGCCCGCCACAAAACGGGCACCCGTGGTGCTTTGAAGGTACTTGACTGCAATCTCCACCATGGGTGGCAACCTTTCTGAAGCGCTTACCGTGCAACCTGGTATGGTACCGCGCCGTCCGCGCCAGGTGGTGCAGGGCGTGTGAACCTATCGGGTCGGCTTGATTCCAAGGGCGGGCAGGGCCTCCTCCATGACCTTGCGGAACACCGGCGTGGCCGCATAGGACATGGCCGCCGTGCCGTCGAGAGTCACGTAGCACAGGACGCGCGGATCCTTGGTCGAGACAAATCCCATGAACGAAGCCATGTTGTTGCCCTCCTCGTATCCACCGTCCTTGCCGGCGCGCTCGGCGGTACCGGTCTTGCCTGATACCTCATAACCGGGCATCTGGGCATCCACGCCCGTGCCCTCGTCCACGACGGTCAGCATCATGTCTGCGACGCTGGCGGCCGTTTCTTCGGAGAGGACGCGGTGCTCGCCGTCGGTCCAGTCGACCTCCTCGCCCGCACGGGTCTTGAGGAAATGCGGTGTCGTCATAACGCCCTTGTTGGCGATCGCGCTCATCGCACGGACCATCTGAACGGGTTCGACGGCCAGCGACTGGCCAAACGACATGGAACCCAGCGACGCGCCGTCGTATTCCGAGCGCTTCTTGATGATGCCGAGCGATTCGCCCGGGAAATCGATGCCCGTGGACTTGCCGAATTGGAACCCGTCGATGACATGCTCCGAAAACGCATCGGCGCCGAGCTTCTCGCCCACCAGGACCATACCGGTGTTGGATGAGCGGCGCAGGATCTCGCGCAGGCTCATCGTCATAGCCGCGCCGCGTTTATCGACATCGCGAACGATATCGCTACCGACAAGGACCTCGGCGGGGACATCGAACGTCGTGTTGGGCGTCAGCCCCTTGTGCTCGATGGCCGCGGCGGAGACAAAGGTCTTGAAGACCGATCCGGGCTCGTAGACGTCGGTCACGACGCGCAGGTTCATAGAAGCGTTGGAAGCGGACGCCAGATCCGTAGGGTCGTAGGTCGGATAGGAGCACGCGGCGATGATCTCGCCAGTCGTGGGGTCCGTCACAATGACCGACCCGTACGCGGCTCCCACGCGCTCGACCGTCTCTGCGATGGCGTCCTCGGCGACTCGCTGCACGTTTGCGTCGATGCCGAGCACGATGTCCATGCCGTCTTGGGCCGGGACCTTCTCGTACGCACCACCGGCGATAAACGAGCCGTCGCGGGCGCGCTCGCGCATGAGCGAGCCGTTCACACCCGTCAACACTTCGTTGTACTGCTTCTCGAGGCCCGTGATGCCCTCGTTGTCGACGTTCACGACGCCGAGCACCTGGGAGGCGAGACTGCCGTTGGGATACACGCGCTTGATCGCCGGCTCGAATTCGATACCCGCGATGCCCTTCTTGGCAAGGAGCTCCGCATCCTCCTCATCGACCTGGCGCTTAACGTACACGAAGGTGCCCTCGCGATCGACGAGGTCCTCGACCACGTCCTCATCCATGCCCAACACGTCGACGAGGGCGTCGATCGCGCGGCGGCGCTGCTTCTTCTTGATGAGCGACGGGTTCACATACACGTTCTTGCATTCGATGCTCGACACCAACACCGTACCGTTGCGGTCGTAGATCGTGCCGCGCTTCGCGTAGAGGGTCTGGCTTGAAACGCGACGAGCATTTGCCTGCTCGCGATACCAATCGGTGTTGAGGACCTGTATCTCGGAGAGACGTGCGAGAACGATCGCCGAGGCGGCGAGGAAGCCGCCGGCCAGCAAGCCATGGCGGGAGACGAGCTCTGTTGAGAGCCTGCTGGAAGGCGCGTCGGCACCGCGGCGCTCGGAGGCGCGACTCGAGGTGGCACGGCGCGTCCGGCCGCCCTGCGGGGACCTACGCGCATCACGCGATGAACCGCCCCTGGCAGGGCGGCCCGTGCGGCCGGAGCCGCGTCCGTTGTATCTATCTTGGGGCATGGGTGCTCTCGCCTACTACTGTGCCGCCGCGTCTACGTACTCGGTGAAATCGAGGGTAACGCCACCCTCTGCCGCAACCATGCCGTACCCCTCCGCAAGATCGCGGATGCGCGTGGAGGAGCCGTACACGGAGCGCATGACCTCGAGATCGGAGCTCTCCTCCTGCGCGGTGGTGAGATTGTTCGAAAGGGTCGCGGCGCTGTTGAGCGAAGCGGCGGTGAAACCCGCCACGGTGACGCGGAACAGGCCGAGGACGACGAAAACCGTCATGAGCACGGCGAACACCTTCACGCAGTGGGTGAACTGGGGGCTGACGTCCTGGCTCGCCTGGCGGCCAGCGCCATGGACGACGTCGAGGCTCGGACGGGAGGGCGCGACGGGCGCCGAGTACGCCTCGGACCGCATATCATAGGCATATGCTGCGTTTGAGGTGTGGTAACCCATGATATGCGGCCCTCCTTAAGGCGAAGATAACAAATGACATGCGCCGGGGCCGTGAAGCGCGGTCGAGCTACAAACGCTCGGCGCAGCGGATCTTGGCCGATCTGGCGCGGGGGTTGCGCTCGACCTCTTCGGCCGTGGCAACCAGGGGTTTGCGGGTGGTGACCTTGACTATCGGCACGTTTCCGCACACGCACACCGGGATGTCCGGCGGGCAGGTGCAACCCTTCGAAAGCTCCTGGAACAGGCGCTTCACGATGCGGTCCTCCAGCGAATGGTAGGAGATGACGCAGACGCGGCCACCGGGGTTCAGCCAGCGGATCGCGGCCTCGAGGCCACGCTCGAGGACATCGAGCTCATGGTTGACCTCGATGCGGATTGCCTGGAAGCTGCGCTTTGCCGGATGGCCTCCGTGCCTGCGGGCAGCCGCCGGGATACCGGCCTTGATGGCATCGACGAAATCTCCCGTGGAGACGAGCGGGCTCTCCTGCCTGCGGCGCACAACCTCGCGCGCGATCTGGCGGGCGAACTTCTCCTCTCCATAGATGCGGAGAATCCGGGCGAGGTCGGCTTCGGTATAGGTGTTCAAGACCTCAGCTGCGTTTAGGGTGTTGGTTCCCGGATCCATACGCATGTCGAGCGGGGCGTCCTCGTTGTACGAGAAACCCCTACCAGGGATATCGAGTTGCGGGCTCGAGACGCCCAGGTCGAAGAGGAATCCATCGACGCCCGGTACCTGCGCCGAGCACAGGAGCTCATCCAAGTCCCCAAAGTTGCCCTTCAGGAGCTTGTGCGGCGTATCAGGGGCTTCAGTGTCAAGCCGCTTCCCCGCTGCCGCGAGCGCCATGTCATCCTGATCGACACCGAGCAGCAGACCTTCCGAGCCCACGCGCTCGGCCATCCTGACGGAATGGCCGGCGCCGCCGAGCGTGCAATCGCACACGACCGAGCCGGGCTTGAGCTGAAGCTGCTCGAGCACTTCTTGGAGCATGACGGGTTCATGCCGATATTCAGGTGTCAACGTACCTGCTGCCTTGTTCGCGTCCATGTGGGGGCGTCTCCTTTAGTCGAAGAAGTCCGCGAGGATGTCCTCGGTCTCGGCCTGACGTGCCGCGTAGGTCTCGCGATCCCAGATCACCAGACGGTCATCGCTGCCGACGACCGTGACCTCGCGATCGAGGTGCGCCTTCTTACGGGCGGCTTCGGGAAGGCTGATGCGGGCGGCGGAGTCTATTTCGAGTGTGATTGCCGCACCGTACAGAGCCTCCTTGACCATGCGATGAGAGCGGTTGGTGGGATCGAACCCGCCCTTCGCCTCAAACACGGAGTCAAGCCAAACCTTGAACGTGTCCTCAGTGAACACGTACAGGGCGTCGACTTCCTTTTCAGGGGCAGGAAGGACGCGCACATGCTCCTCAAGCTGCTTTTTAAAGGCGGGCGGCAGTGACAAACGTCCCTTCGCATCGAGATTTCGATCGTAGGTACCGTTGAAATACACTGGCGCGCACCCCCTTAGGCTTACTCATGGGCATATGCGGGAGCCACCCCGCCGTCGACGCTTTCAATTCTATGGGGCCTACTCCCCTTTCGCAACACTTTTTCCCACTTTCTCCCCCACACTCCCCCACTATCCCCCACAGACCCCAAACGAGGCAGCGAACAGGTGTTGCCCCGAACACAAGATATTGTGTTTTGACTGAAATGCGGCACCACTACTCGATGCCGTTTCCCCAGGTTAAACCTTCTAGTTGAGGTTGAAGCGATTTTTAAGTTGTGCCCGACTTGTGGTCGCAGCTTCCCACCGAGCCCTCGGCGGCGAAGGTGCGAGACGCCTCCCGATCCTAGGCGCGCGGATGCGCCGCCAGATAGACCTCACGCAGCTGCGTGCGGTCGACATGGGTGTAAATCTGCGTCGTGGCGATATCCGCATGCCCCAAGATCTCCTGCAGGGCACGCAGGTCCGCCCCGCCCGCGAGCATATGCGTTGCGAAGGAGTGGCGAAGGGTGTGCGGATGCAGCCCCTCGATCCCGACCACACGGCCGTAACGCTCGCAAATCGCATGGACGCTTTGACGCGAAAGGCGCGTGCCCCGCATATTCAAGAACACCGCGGCCGACGCCGAAGCCGATCGCGCATGGGAGAACAGCTCAGAGCGCGCCTCGGCGAGATAGGTGCCGAGAACCCGCCGTGCCGTACCCACAAGCGGGACCAAGCGTTCCTTGGAGCCCTTGCCCATCACGCGCACGAATCCCTCATCCAGGTAGACCTCGTTCACATCCAGGCCGCACAGCTCGCTGGCGCGCAGGCCGCATCCATACAGCACCTCGAGCACCGCACGGTCCCTCATGCCGGCGGCCGTTGCGGGAAAAACCTGGTCGAGCAAGCGCTCGGCAGCCTCGATTGAAATCACATCGGGCAGATGGTCGCCCATTTTGGGAACGCGCAGCGTGGCCGTGGGATTGACCGAAGAGAGACCTTCGCGAACCATGAACCGGTGAAACCCCTTGACGGCGGAAAGCGCTCGGTTCACCGATGCATCCGCGGCGTGGTCGGCGCGCTTGGCGGCCACGAAATCCTCCACATCGCGGCACATCACATCATCCGGGCGGCGCGTTCCGCGCTCTCCAAGAAAGGCAAGATAGGCTCTGAGGTCGCGCTCGTACGCCGCAATGGTATTGGCGGCCAAATTGCGCTCGACCGCCAGGTGATTCAAATATTCGCCTCGACAGCGCTCAAGCTCGGTCACGCCTCCCCGCCTCCTTTCGACTCGACCATTGTAAAACGCCCGCCGGTCCTCGACACCCTACTCGGAGTCGCGGACCGGCGGGCGGTCAAGACACATGTATACGAACGGGCCTACCGATGGTAATACCCACTGCGCTCGAACTTGGGCTCGCAGCACACGTTGATGCCGAGCTTTTTGAAAAGCGCCTCATCGGAGCTGGAGATGATCACCGAGAAGAAGGCATCGCAACCGCGCAGCTTGGGCAGGCCGGCGAGCACGCGCTCGGCGATCTCGCTGGACGCGGAGGTGATGGACAGGGCGATCAGCGTCTCCTCGGGGTGCAGGCGGGGGTTGGCACTGCCGAGCTGGCTGGTCTTGAGGCGGCTGATGGGCTCGATAGCATCGTTGGAGATGACCTCGAGCTCCATGTCAACGCCGGTCACGGCTTTGAGCGCGTTCATCATGAGTGAGCTCGCCGCCCCCAGACGCGTGGAGGTCTTGCCCGTGACCACGGAACCGTCGGGCAGGACCATGGCGCCGGCGGGCGCGCCGGTGGTCTGCTCCTTGAGCAGCGCGGCGGAACGGGCCGGGGACTGGTCCTTGGTCACGCCCACCTTCTGCATGATGGCCTTGAGCTTGTCTACCTGCTCCTGACCGCAGCCGGTGCGCTTGACATCGGATGCGGCTGCGAAATAACGACGCACGATCTCCATGCGTGCGGCCTCGCGGCAGGCCTCGTCGTCGCAAATGGCGTAACCGACCATGTTGACGCCCATGTCGGTGGGGCTCTGATACGGACTCTCGCCCAAAATCTTCTCCATCAGGGCCTTGACCACGGGGAACGCCTCGACATCGCGATTGTAGTTGACCGTGGTGACGCCATGCGCCTCGAGGTGGAACGGATCGATGATGTTCGCGTCGTCCAAATCGACCGTGGCGGCCTCGTAGGCGATGTTGACGGGATGGTTGAGCGAGAGGTTCCACACGGGGAAGGTCTCGAACTTGGCATAACCGGCGGCAACGCCGCGCTTGTGCTCGTGGTAGAGCTGGGACAGGCAGGTGGCGAGTTTGCCGGAACCGGGGCCGGGGGCGGTCACCACGACGAGCGGGCGCGTGGTCTCCACAAATTCGTTCTTGCCGTACCCCTCCTCGCTCACGATGAGGTCGATATCGTGCGGGTACCCCTCGATCGGGTAGTGCAGCTTGCAGGTGATGCCCAGCATGTTGAGACGACGGCGGAACTGGTCGGCCGCAGGCTGGCCCGAGTACTGGGTCAGCACGACTGCGCCCACAAGGAAACCGCTGGACCGGAAGATGTCGGCCAGGCGCAGGACATCCTCGTCGTAGGTGATGCCGAGGTCGCCGCGGGCCTTGTTCTTCTCGATATGGTTCGCGTTGATGGTGATGATGATCTCGACGTCGTCCGCAAGGCTCTTGAGCATGCGGAACTTGCTGTCGGGCTCGAAGCCGGGCAGCACGCGGCTTGCATGGAAATCGTCGAACAGCTTGCCGCCGAACTCGAGGTAGAGCTTGCCGCCGAACTGGGCGATGCGTTCCTTGATGTGCTCGGCCTGGCTGGCGATGTACGTATCGTTATCGAAACCCTGGCGCATGCGGCGGCTCCCTTTTTGTCATGGCGGTACCGAAACAGTCTAGCCGAGATTCGCGCGCATGCGGGGGCGGTCAGGGTTTCTTCACGCAAACGGCCCCGGCCGCGCGGTCTCATACACACGCGGCCGGGGCCGAGCACTCATATGGGGAGCGGCGCGCGAGGCACCCGCAGGGACGGCACCCTCCCTATCGATCGAACTCCGCGAGGGCCTCGCCCAACAGGTCGAGACCCGTTTTGAGCACGTCCGGCTGGGCGCAGTACCCCAAACGGGCACCACAAGGCAGCTCAAAGCGGCTGCCAGGAACAAGCAAGACGCCGCGTTCCTCGAGCAGACGCAAGCAGAACGTCTCATCGTCCTCGGGGATATCCAATCGGATGAACGATGTCGACACGCCCTTGGGGGCGACCCAGCTCACACGGGGCTGGGAATCGATCCACGCCTGAGCGATCTCGCGATTGCCGAACACGATCTCACGGTTGCGCTCGAGGATCTTGTCACGATGGCGCAGCACGTAGGTCGCGAGCGCGTCGTTGAACACGCCTCCGCAAATCATGGTGTAATCGCGATAGGTGCGAATGGCGTCCGAAACCTCGTCATCGGCGATCACCCAGCCGCAGCGGGCGGCGGGCACCGAATAGGTCTTGGACACGGAATTGGTGACGATCGCGCGATCGTACACATCGGTCATCGACTTGAATCCCTCGGTGTTCTCGAGCGGCAGATACACCTCGTCGCACAGGACGTAGGCACCCACGCTGTCGGCGATTTCCGCAATCTGCTCGAGCATCTTGGCGTCGAGCACCGCGCCCACCGGATTGGAGGCGTTGTTGATGCAGATGAGACGCGTGTTGGGGCGGACCAGCCCGTGCAGCTCGTCGATGTCGGGCATCCAGCCGAGCTCTTCGTGAATCTGCCAATACTCGACCTCGGCGCCAAGCGTACGCGGGATCTCGTAAAGCGGGGCGTAGGTGGGCCATTCGGCGATCACATGGTCGCCGGGACGCACCACCGCCATGAGCGCGTTCAAGTTCGCACCGGTGCATCCGTTCGTCTGAAGGATGTTCCGATGATCGACCTTGCGGTCATAGAGCTTGGCGACCTCGTCCTTGAACTCGGGCGAGCCCTCGATCCAACCGTAATTCATCTTCTGCGCATCGAGCATCTCGTAAAACGAGGCACCCTCCTGACCGTCGAGCGCGCGCAGCTCTCCCATGGTGAGCGACGAGATGGTCGACTGGGCGATATCCCAAGTCGCATCCATCTCGTGGACGTTCAGCCAATCCTCGACTCCGATAACCGGAATGTCCATAGCAGGCTCCTTTTTTCTCAACTCATGAACCTATGCACCCATACGGGCCCGTACCGCCGCCGTCGACGGCGCAGTCGGGGCGTCGACGCAAGAGTGCATCCGCCCCGACCTGCAAGGGTCCGCTAGAAAACGGGAATGATGCCGGCGGCCGTCAGCGGGATCGACACGACGGCGAGCACGGCAAACACGGCGATGAAAATCCAATCGGGCTTGGTCAGGCTCTCCCCCGCCTCCTGACGGGCCTTCTTATAGAAGAAGAAGCCGGGAAGGTAGCCAAGGCATGCGAGCAGGAGGAAGCCCCAACCAGTCATGAGAACGCCCACGATCTGGAAGGCAAGTGCGATGACGCCAAATGCCATTTGCATGGGCTCGTTGCGCTCGCGGGAAAGCTTGATCTGGTACGCCGCGGCATAGGCCCACGTAATGGCGATGGTCACCGTGCACATGGAGATGGCGAAGGTGTACGCATCGGCGGCGAACGTCGCCACGATGATGAAGACCTCGGTGAGGATGCCGACGATGAGCAGGGCCATCTGCGGCGCCCCCTTCGCATTCATCTTGTTCCAAGACGCGGGCAGCAGGTGATGCTCGCTCATCATCGAGGAAGTCTCGGCGGGAAGCATGGTGAAGGAAAGCCAGGAGCCGCAAACGGAGATAATGATGGCCCAGGAAATGAAGGCACCGCCCCAACCGGGAGCCATGTACTCGAAGACGGAGATGGTGGCGGGCTTAGGGGCCGCGATGAGGTCGGCGTAATCCATGACACCGTAGGGAATGATGGAGGCGCCGATGTAGAGGGCGAGCAGAACGCCAAGGCCGAGAACGGTGGCGCTGCCGACCTCGCTGCGACGACGAGCGCGACCGGACATGACGGAAGCACCCTCGATGCCGATAAACGCCCACATGAGGATCAGGACACACTGGACGATCTGGTTGGCAACGCTGCCGAGGCCGGTGCCATTGGCGGCAAGCACGGTGGCATTGCGCTCGACGGTACCCCAGAAATCAGCGGTGAACAGGCCCGCGTTGAAGCTGAAGATGGCAAAGGCGATGAACACGAGAATGGACGCGATCTTCACGACCATCACGACGGCGTTGAGGAACGCAGCGCTCTCAACACCGCGGATGACCAGGAACGTGATGGCCCACAAAACGAGCGAGACGATGATGACGCCGCCGACGGCGGGATTGCCGGTCACGGGATCGGAGAAGACGCCGGGCATAAGGCCGCCCAGGCAGTAATCGCTGCCGAGCACTTGCGCGACCATCGTGCCGAAGCCGACATTGCCGAGCCAAGCGGACAGCCAGTAGCCCCAACCGGAGATGAATCCGTGGAACGGGCCGAAGCCCTCCTCGGCGTACGCGCAGATACCGTCAAGGTCGGGACGCTTGGCGCCCACATTGGAAATGGACAGCGCCAGGAACAGGAAGCCGGCGCCGCAAATGAGCCAAGCGAGCAGCGCCGCACCGGGCGAGGCGACGTTGGCGAGCTGGCCGGTCAGGGCAAAAACGCCCGAACCGATGCAGGACGAGACGACGAGGCCGATCAGGCCAAAATAGCCGACACCGTTCGGATTGTCGACATGCGTGTCATGAGACATAAGTACCCCAATTATTAGACACAGCGGGGGTGTTCCCGCAACTTATAAGGACATGTGTAGCCGATTTTTAGATCCGTAAAGAAGTGCCCCCCTCCGCGCACGGATACGGAAGGGGGCTGAAAGGTAGGTCGCAACCGGGACGCCTTATGCCGAGCCGGCTGGACGACTCAAAAGCAGCGGAGCGTCATTTCGAAAATACCGATAGACGCCCGGACCGCGTTACGCCTGGAAGGCGCTTAGATCATGACGCAGGCGATGGTCAGGATGACCGCGCAGACGATGGACAGCACCACGATGAGCTTGAGGGCGAACTTGACCCAGGTCGTCCACTCGATCTTGGCCAGGGCGAGACCGCCCATGATGGCGCCGGAAGTCGGGGTGAACAGGTTCACGACACCGATGGCGGCGGAGAAGATCATGACCATGACCTCAGGGGCGAAGCCGAGCTCAGCGGCCAGGGGCCCCATGATGGGCATGGACACGGTGGCCATACCGGAGGTCGAGGGAATAAGGAAGGACAGGCCGAAGTAGACCAGGAAGCTCATGGGAGCGAAGATCACGCCGGAGAGGCCGGCCAGCGCGTTGGCGGCGGCGTCGAGGACGTAGACGTCCAGGCCAGTGGAGGCCATGAGGACGGAGATACCGCGGGCGAGGGCGATGATCAGGACGACGGACATCATGTCGGCGGCGCCGGTGATGAAGGTGTCGACGATCTTCTTCTCGGAGAGGCCGCCGATCACACCGATGACGATGGCCATGATGAAGAACCAGGTGGAAGCCTCGTCGAAGTACCACTGGCCGATGGGCAGGCCAGTGATGATGGCGGACCAGCCCTGGGTGATGGCGTTGCCGTCAGCGTCGTACACGGCGCCGGCGTCGAAGAAGTTGGCGACGCCCTCGTTGAGGTCGGCAAGCGGAATGAAGCCGACGATCATGACGACGAAGGTGAAGGCGAAGGCGATGAGCACGCCCTTCTGACGACCGGTAAGCTTGACGTCCTTGGTGACCTCGGAAGCGGCC
The DNA here is from genome assembly GCF_902364775.2 of Collinsella intestinalis. Taxonomy (GTDB): domain Bacteria; phylum Actinomycetota; class Coriobacteriia; order Coriobacteriales; family Coriobacteriaceae; genus Collinsella. Next base: position 1,124,982 of record NZ_CABJEU020000001.1, read on the forward strand.
TTGCCGTGAGCCTCCTCAGCGGCCTCGAGCTCCTGCATGGACAGGATGGTGGAACCCTTGTCGGCCTTGACCTTCTTGGCGTAGCTCATCACGAAGGCGATGGAGATGGCGGTGGTGACGAGCCACAGGACGGCGCCGAGGCCGATGATGATGGTCTGGTTGACCTCGATGCCGACACCGGTGAGGGCGTCGACGGCGGCACCGACGGCGAACGGGTTGACCGTGGAACCCAGGCAGCCGCAGCCAGCGCCGAGCAGGACGGTGGCGGCGCCGACCATCGGGTCGAAGCCGGCGGCCATCATGGTGGCAGCGAGCAGGGCGTAGAAGGGCACGGTCTCCTCGCACATACCATAGGTAGTACCACCGAGGGAGAAGATCAGCATCAGCACGGGAACGAGCATGATCTCGTTGCCCTTGAGCTTCTTGACCAGAACGGCGATGCCGTTATCCAGGGCGCCGGTCTCGGTCATCATGCCGAGGAAGCCGCCGAGGATCATAACGAACAGGCAGACGGGCAGAGCGTCTGCGAAGCCCTTCACCGGGGCGGTGAAGAAGTCGCTCAGACGAGCAGCGGTAACGGCGCCGCCGGAAGTACCGGAAATGACGACGGTAATAACCGCAACGATAGCCAACAGGAGCAGAAGAATGGTGAACGATGAAGGCATGCCGCGCTTTTTCTTAGCGGTCTCAGTCATTGTTCTCATCCCCCCTTCTTTAACAAGTGTCATTGATCTTGCTTATGCGGCCTTTCCGTGCCGTGCGTACCGCATAGGCAAGATTATTACCGAAGAACCGCTTGGAGCGCGCAGCGATGCGCTCCGAGCGGACCGACAAATCGCTCTTACTTGAGCGTGGCGTACATGATCGCCTTGATGGTGTGCATGCGGTTCTCGGCCTCATCGAAGACCTTGGACTGCTTGGACTCGAAGACGGCGTCCTCGACCTCCATCTCGGTGACACCGAACTTCTCGGCGATGTCCTTGCCGATGGTGGTGTTGGTGTCGTGGAAGGCCGGCAGGCAGTGCAGGAAGATCGCGGAAGGATCAGCCATGGCCATGAGCTCGGTGGTGACGCGGTAGTCCTGGAGCTGGTTGATGCGCTCGGTCCAGACCTCGTCGGGCTCGCCCATGGAGACCCAAACGTCGGTGTAGATGACGTGGGCACCGGTGCAGGCGTCCTTCACGTCGGAGGTCAGCTTGATGGTGCAGCCGTTCTCCTTGGCGATGGGCTTGCAGGCCTCGATGACGTCGTCAGCGGGCATGCACTCCTGCGGGCCGCAGGCCACGAAGTTCATGCCGAGCTTGGCGCAAACGACCATGAGGGAACGAGCGACGTTGTTCTTGCAGTCGCCCATGAAGACGAGGGTCTTGCCCTTGATGTCGTAGTTGAAGTTCTCCTGAACGGTCAGGATGTCGGCGAGCATCTGGGTGGGGTGCCACAGGTCGGTCAGGCCGTTCCACACGGGAACGCCGGACTTGGCGGCGAGCTCCTCGACGTCCTCCTGATCGAAGCCACGGAACTCGATGCCGTCATACATGCGGCCGAGAACGCGGGCGGTGTCCTCGATGGACTCCTTCTTGCCCATCTGGGACGAACCGGGATCGAGGTAGGTGACGCCCATGCCGAGGTCCATGGCGCCAACCTCGAAGGCGCAGCGGGTGCGCGTGGAGGTCTTCTGGAACAGCAGGACGATGTTCTTGCCCTCGAGGTAACGGTGCGGGGTGCCCGTGCGCTTGAGGTCCTTGAAGTTCTTGGAGAGCTTCAGCATGTACTCGATCTCCTCGGTGGTGAAGTCGAGAAGGCGCAGGAAGCTGCGGCCGGAGAGGTTAACGCCCATGTGGGCTCCTTTCATATATAAATAGGTCATGCGGATGCCCAATGCACCCGCATCGAAGTACGACGGCGCACCGGAGCCGATGCGCCGTCGTAGAAGATGCTTAGAGATCCTCGCGCCAGAAAGGCATGCTCATGCAGCGCGGGCCACCACGGCCACGGGACAGCTCAGCGGACGGGCAGACCAGAAGATCCAGGCCCTCCTTGTAGAGCACGTCGTTGGTGACGGTGTTACGGGCGTACACGCAGATCTTGCCGGGGGCAACAGCCAGCGTGTTGGAGCCGTCGTTCCACTGCTCGCGAGCAGCAGCGATGGGATCGCCGCCGCCGCACGGGATCAGCTTGATCTGATCGACGCCGGTGGCGTCCTCGAGAACATGCTCGAGCGTGTCGACCATTTCCTTGATGTTGACCTCGCCGGGGTTCTTGCCCGGGGTCAGCTCGTACACCTTGAGGGTGCCCATGATCGCCGGGTGGATGGTGAACTTATCCACGTCGATCTGGGTGAAGACGGTGTCGAGGTGCATCATGGCGCGGTTGTTCGGGATGTCGAAGGCGAGGATGCGGTCGACCTTGGAATCGCTGTTCCAGAAGATGTTCTGGGCCATGACGTCGATGGCGGCAGCCTGGGTGCGCTGGGAGATGCCGACGGCCAGGGTGTGCTCGTTGATGTTGAGCACGTCGCCACCCTCGGTGTGGTAAGCGGCGTCACGACGGAAGTACAGGGAGACGTCCTTGTAATCCGGGTGATACTTGAAGATGTACTTGCCGTACAGGGTCTCGCGGTTACGAGTGACGGAGTACATGCGGTTCAGGCAGACGCCGTTGCCGACGACCGCGAACGGGTCACGGGTGAAATAGAGGTTGGGCATCGGGTCGATGATGAGGTCGGACTCGGACTCGGTGTTGACCATGGAGTCGAGCGTGGAGGAGCTCACCAGCGGCATCTCGATCTCGGCCTTGGTGAGACCGGCCATCGTCTTCTGGACGAACTCGAGGTTGTCGGTGATGGAATCGAGCTTCTCGCGGACGACCTTGGGCATATCCTTGCCCTTGATACCGGCCTCGGCGATGTACTGATCCAGGAACTCCTGGCGGGCATCGGGATTAAGGTCGAAGACCTCAGCGACGAGCTTCTCGAGGTACAGGACCTCGACGCCCTGATCGCGGAGAATCTGAGCAAACGTGTCGTGCTCCTCCTGAGCGACCTCGAGGAAGGGAACGTCGTCAAAGAGCAGGCGCTCCAGCTCGAACGGCGGCAGATTCAGAAGCTCCTCACCGGGCCTGTGCAGGCAGACCTTTTTGAGCTGCCCGATTTCGCTCGGGACATGCAAGCCTTTCGTCATTGCCTCCTACCTTTCTTTTCTGGAACCGCATGTGCGATTCCGGTTCAAGCCCCTCGCGGGGCTCCGTTCAACAGTTACCGTTATATCCAATTTTCAGAGAGGGATACACGAGAACGCCAAACGGACGATATTGGGGAGTGAACGGTATATATCGATTAATCTCCCAGTTGGCTGCTTTTATCTAATAAAGCGTTTGACGTGCGTAAATATCGTTCCTGGCGGGGTTCACCATGAGGGATAAATGAATAGGAACATACTCAAGATTGCATATTTTCGTACTTGTTCTGCATATTGAAAAGAAGCTGACCTGGGATTTTGCACTGGTAATCAATATGCAGCGCCTGAAAAGATTTATTCAGAATTCTTCCCATAGGGACCGTTTAGCCGCCGAATCCTACCGTCTGCCCCACCCGCGTGTCATCGGCCTGACGATCGCGACGGCCGCGCATGCAACGGACATGAGACATCCTGTGGCCCCGATGAAGGGCATAATGCCCAAAATCGACCTGAACGGCATGTGCTTGATGCGTTGCACGACCTTTGCACGCCAGAAGAATCCCCGCTTCCGCTATCATGGGTGAGATTGACGCTCAAAGCGTCCCTGTGTTCGATTCGTCTGCAACGGTGGTGCCCTACTCATGGAGCAAGCGATGCCATACATATATGTGGCTGCCGCGGCCTTCATCGCCACGTACCTGTGCGTGCCGCTCACCAAGCGGCTGGCGCACCGACTCGGCGCAATCGACTACCCCTCTAAGCGCCGCATCAACACCAAGCCCATCCCCCGTCTGGGCGGACTCGCCATGTTCGCAGGACTCTGCGTCGCACTCATCGTCGAGATAGCGGGCATCAAAATCTTGGGTTGGCCCCCCATCCTCATCCCCCACCCCAGCATGAGCATCAGCTACCCGATCCTGGGCCTGTCCTTCCTCGTGATCGTGATCACGGGCGCCGTCGACGACGTGCATTCGCTCAGCCCGCGTAGCAAACTCCTCGGACAGATCCTCTCCGCCTGCATCGCGGCCGCCGGCGGTCTGCTCATCGGCCGCGTGGTCAATCCGTTCGCCCCGGGCACCTATATCGAGCTCGGCCTCATCGCCTACCCCATCACCGTCATCTACCTCGTGGCCTTCACGAACATCATCAACCTCATCGACGGTCTGGACGGCCTGGCTGCCGGCATCTCGGGCATCGCGTCGCTTTCCATGTTCTCGTTCGCCGTGCTCTCCGGCCGCCTCGATGCAGCCGCGCTGTCCATCGCGCTGTTCGGCGCCTGCGTTGCCTTTTTGCGCTACAACTTCTATCCAGCGTCCATCTTCATGGGCGACTCCGGCTCGCTGCTGCTCGGATTCGGGCTGGGGACCATCTCGCTTCTCAACGTGAGCCGCACCGCCGCGCTCACCTCCCTCATCATCCCGCTCATCGTGGCCGGCGTGCCCATCCTCGACACGCTCTCGGCGATCGTCCGCCGCAAGCGCGCCCATGTGAGCATCGGCCAGGCGGACACGGGCCATATCCACCACCGTCTCATACATGAGGGCTACGACCAGCGTCAGGCGGTGTTGCTCATCTACGCATGGTGCCTGCTCCTGTCGCTCGGCGCCGTCGTGATCAACCAGGTGAGCGTGGGCTGGCGCGTCGCCATCTTCCTGGTCCTGCTCGCCTGCTCCGCACTGTTCGCCACCAGACTCCACCTGTTCGAACCCGTCCTGCGCCACCACTACAACCCCAAGACGCAGCAGGACGAGATCGTGACCCCCGACGACCCGGCCTTCGCAGCCGAGGAGCGAGCCGCAGCCGAGGTGCGAGAAGAGCGCCTCGAGCACCTTGAGCACCTCATCCCCGGAAAAACCCCCAAGAGCACCGATTCCCACAAGTAGACGAACGGCATCGCCCGAGCGCACATGCCTCGTGGCACGCACGACCAGCAAAGGAGAAGTCATGCCCAACGAGCTCAGCTACGAGGTCAGCCTCGAACGCAGCAACCAGATCCGCGCCGACCTGCCGCAGCACCCCGAGAAATACACCATGCTCACCGGCGACCGCCCCACCGGCCGCCTGCACCTGGGCCACTACTTTGGCACGCTCAAGAGCCGCGTCGAGCTGCAGGAGCTGGGCGTCCACACCAATGTGCTCATCGCCGACTACCAGGTCATCACCGACCGCGACAGCACGGATAACATTCAGGACAACGTCTACAACATGGTCATCGACTACCTGGCATGCGGCCTGGATCCCGATAAGACCATGATTTACACCCACTCCGCGGTTCCCGCTTGCAACCAGCTCATGCTGCCGTTCCTCTCCCTCGTCTCCGAGGCGCTGCTGCAGCGCAATCCCACGGTCAAGGCGGAGATGGAGGCCAGCGGACACGAGCTCACCGGCCTGCTCCTCACCTACCCCGTGCACCAGGCCTGCGACATCCTGTTCTGCAAGGGCAACGTCGTGCCCGTCGGTCGTGATCAGCTGCCTCACATCGAGCTCACCCGCACCATCGCCCGCAAGTTCAACAACCGCTACGGCAACGTCTTCCCCGAGGTCGACGCTTTGCTGTCCGATACTCCGCTGCTCCCCGGCCTCGACGGCCGCAAGATGAGCAAGTCTTACGGCAACGCCATCAACATCTCGATGACGGCCGAGGAGACCGCCAAGCGCATCAAGAAGAGCCAGACCGACGGCGAGCGCATGATCACGTTCGACCCCGAGGCACGTCCTGGCGTATCCGGTCTGCTCTCCACCGCCGCGATCTGCACCGGCCGCTCCGAGGTCGAGATCGCCGAAGAGATCGGCATGGGTGGCTCCGGCCAGCTCAAGAAGTACGTCACCGAGAGCGTGAACGAGTACTTCGCCCCCATCCGCGCCCGCCGCGAGGAACTGGTCCAGGATATGGACTACGTCAAGGACGTCCTACGCGAGGGCAATCGCCGTGCCAACGAGGTCGCCGAGGCGACGCTCGCCGAGGTACGCGAAGCCATGGGAATGGTGTACTAAGCCATCCGGCTCGCGGAAACGCGCGGCGACACGCGAATGGGCCATCTTCACGTGCCCGCACTTTCGACATAGCCAAGGTCTTACGAGGTGGGCGATAATAAGCCCGCCTCGTTTTTTTACCTTGTATGGGGGATTGCATGTACCGACTTGTTGCCAGCGATATGGATGAGACGTTTCTCGATGCCGACCACGCCATCCCGGCGTCCAATCTCCGAGCACTCAAACGCATGAGGGAGCTCGGCGTGCTGTTCGTCCCTTCGAGCGGGCGATGGTATTCCTCGATCATGGACAACTTCTCGGGGGAGGCCCGCGAGCTGATCGAAAACGGCTACGTGCTCTCCTACAACGGCGGCTTCATCAACCGCGTGGGAGACCCCACCCCGCTCACCACCTGCGGCCTTTCCAACGAATGCGCGAACGCGATCTATGCAAAGGGGCTCGAACTCGGACTCTGCATGCACGTCAACGTCGCCGACGGCCACGTGTTCGTGAATGACGCGCCCGCACGGGAGCGCGACTATCTGGAATCGATCACCGGGGTCACTCATTTTCGCGGATCTGACCATCCCGATCTCTCATTCCTCGAAGGTCGTGGCATCGTGAAGATCCTGTACGTCGACTGGGACTTCGATGCGCTGCAGGAATTGGGTCGCGAGTTCGCGGCCATGGCCAAGCGACTTGGCGTTGACATCACCTTCTCCTCCAAGCGCTACCTCGAGCTCATGCCCGCAGGCGTTGACAAAGGGACAGGGCTCGCGCGTCTTGCCGATATGCTGGGAATCCCGATGTCCGAGGTCATCGCCGTTGGTGATTCCGCAAACGACCTCTCCATGATCAAGGCGGCGGGGCTGGGAGTCGGCGTGGCGAATGTCACCGACGACGTGCGGCCGTATTGCGATGTCGTTCTTGAAACGGCCGGGACCGACGGCGCGTTCTCCGAGCTCGTCGAGCGATTCCTCGAGCCCTAACGCCCGCATGACGCCGCGTCTTTCTATTTGTAACCCTTGGTTAACTTGTGGAGAGGCTATGTGCTCGTCGGTCTACGACTTGGGTCTCATAGAATTAGCTATAGTTAACTCAACGAAGGCACAGGAGAATTAAAGACCTTCGACACGAACGTTGCGCCTTCCCTCCCCTCGCGCAACACCTCTTTGGAAAGGCGCCCCGCACATGTGGGGCGCCTTTCTTGACTACAATGGCGATATCGATTGGAAGTGAGGATGGCATGGCAGACCGGGACACCGACGGATTCTTCAACCGCGTATACGACATGGTGCGCCAGGTACCCTGCGGCATGGTTGCCACGTATGGTCAGATCGCCAAGCTCGTTGGTGAGCCCCGTCGAGCCCGATACGTGGGATACGCCCTGCACGTCAATCCGGAACCCGGGGACATACCTTGTCACCGCATCGTATTCGCCGACGGGCGCCTGGCGGAGGGTTTCGCCTTCGGCGGACCCGAGGTGCAGCGCGCATTGCTCGAGGATGAAGGCGTTGCCTTCCTCGCCAATGGGCATGTCGACCTGCAGGCCTCTCGCTGGCCCGCAGGCCTGGTATGACAAGGGGCGCCGACAGCGCCCCTTCCCGTTTTGGATCCTTGGCAGGCAACCCAATCAAACGGTCGCCTCGAGTGCGTCCCCCGCGCGGTCGAGTGTGCTTCTGACCTTGGCAGCCTGTTTGAACCACGTGCGCAGGTCCTCGAGCGTGCTGCCCGCTGCATACACCTTGATTTTGCGACCACCCCTCGTGGTCATCGTGCAGCGGTCGCCGCTCTCGCTGTTCTCGTGCGCCGTGATCTTCTTGAGGTAATCGCGGCGAAACGCCACGACGCGGGCTTTGCTGATCTCGATGAACCAATCGTCATCGACAAGCGAAGTACCCGTGGCACCTCGGCTTGCCATCTCCTCGGAGAAGGAGAAACCGAGTTCGCACTCCTGCCTGCCGATCTCGAGGATACCGCGGGCGGGCATGCCGAGCATGAGCAGGGGCAGGAACCCCCCCCTATGAACAGGAAGAGGAACGGGACGAGCAAGAGCAAGCGGGCTCCATCTTCGGTGAAAACAGCCATGAAGGCGATCACGAGCGAGAAGACGAGCGCCATGCCGTTGAAAACAATCGTCAACGGCTTGATGGCCGTCCAACACAGGCGCGCCTTGGTCATGGGACCGTCGACGGCGTCCGAGACTTCGATGCCCTCTTCCTCCAGACGGGCGAGGAGGTTGAGCGAGCACACCCCCTCGAGGCTTATCGAGCAGAACTTCCGGTCGCCCTCGAACAGGTCGATCCTCATCATCTGCGCGTGAAGCGTTGCACGGGTGATGTTGCCAAACGTCGTCTCCTTGCGGATGCCGAAGGCGTTACGCGAGAGAATGCGCCCACCGTCCACGTCGATACACGGGATGCTCAGCAAGGCCCAGATAGCCATACCCGCGAGCGCCATGGCATGACCGAACCACACAAGTTCGTGGTCCCACTCGCCCAGCGAGACGCCCTGTCAGACGTAGACACCCAGCATGAGCAGTTCGAACGCGACGGCTCAGCAGGCGATGATCGTGCGGATGGCTGCGGGCATGCGCACCGTAAAGCGCTCGAGGCTGTCCGTCGCCTCGCGGCGCTCCCGCGCGCCGCGGCGGGCGATCCATGCGATGAGGGGCCCGACGATGAACACGGTCATGCCCACGCGCAGAATGGATTCGAGCAGATTACTCATAGGGGCCACCGCCTCGGGCTCTGGAGATTAACTGCAGGAAACGCTACCAGAACGATGGGATGCGCACAACGTAAGGAGCCGCGTATCGGCAAGCGGCGGCATCGCAATCGCCCGGCGAACAGATGATGATCGGCGCCGGGCCAGACGAATTAAACAAAAGGGTGGTCGACGGCGCCCTCGCAGGCGCACCGTCGACCACCCTTCACGTCGCAGCGACCCTACGAGCCGTCCGAAACGAAACGCACTCCGCCAGAGCGCTACCCAATCTTGCGGATGCTCGGGATCGCCCAGGTGATGCCTGCTAGGATCACCATTGCAGCACCGATGAGCACGAAGCACGCGCTTACGCCGATGGCGTCCGCGAACAAGGTCGATGCGACGAGCCCCACGGGCATGGCCCAGCTGCAGACCGCTCCGTACAGGCCGAAGACGCGGCCCATGCACTCGGGATCGACGCGCTCCTGCATGAGCGCCATCTGCGGCGCGCTGTACAGCGGACTCGAGACCCCCATCGCGAACGTAAGCCCCAGAAACACAACGAGCGCGGAAGGGGGCACGAGGCCGCCCGCGAGCGTGCCCGCTCCGAAGAGGCCGATGGCCAGCGTGCACGAAAGCGCGCGGTTCTTAAGGCCACCCGTCGCCCCGATCCAGCCGCTCGCCGCGATCATGCCGACCGAGAACGCGATCTCCGCGATAGCCGACTGCGTAGTGGTGCCCCCAAAATGGTCGAACACCATGAGCGGGAACAGCGCGGATATGGGCGAGAACAGGACCGAGAAGGCGAAGCCGATCCAGAGCATGGCGAACAGACCGTGATGGCGTTTGAGCTCGCGGTACCCGTTGGCCGTCTCCAATAGGAAGGCACGCACCGCGTGGTGCGACGCCTCGGCGTTCTCCTCGGGCGCATGGCGCTCGGGCGCCGGCGTCTTGATGCCGGAGGTCGCCACCGCGATGCTCGCGAGCACCGCGCCGGCGACATCGAGCGCGATCATGAAGGTCAGACCAAACGCCGGGTAGACCACCGCGGCGATGGCGTTGCCGATGATATAGCTACCCGACTGCATGAACTGCAGCATGCCCGCCAGCTTGCCGAGCACCTCGGGCGGGGCGATGAGCGGTGTGAGCGCGTTGAAGGCGGGCGTATGGAGCGTGCTACCCAGCGCACGGACGAACAGCACCGCCGCCACAACGGCGACAGAGAGGTCGCCCCGAAGCGAGCCGAAGACAAGCGTGAGGCTCACGGCCGCGATGAAGAGATCGGCGCCGATCATGAGACGCTTGATGGACGTGCGGTCCACGATGGTGCCCGCGAAGGCGCCGAGGAGCGCCATGGGCAAGAAGGCCGCGAGGCTCACGAACGACAGGGCGCTCGCGGAGCCGGTGGTGAGGGTGACGTGCCAGATGAGACCCATCTGCAGAATGGAGCTCGTGAGCACGGAGAAGAACTCGCCGATCCAGACGATGGCGAGCGAGCGCTTCCAAGAAGCGCAGGGATTCGGTTGTGTCATGGAATAATCCTTTGATGCGATCGGTGGTATGCAGCGAAGTACCGGTCGCTCACGCGACCGTGGCTAGAGCCAAATCCTCATGGAAGCAAGCATGGTGCAGCTCCCCTTTCCAAATCTCGAGGTAAACCTTCAGCCGTGAGTGGGGACTATTGTAGGGACTTGCGAGCCGAGATGCAACAGGAAGACCTCTACGGAGCGTAGATGCCGGGCGCCCCGAACCACTTATGCCATGAGAGACGGCATCCGATTCTTCTTGACTTGGTCTCAGTATGATATCACAATGCAATCAGTAGTCGCACGGACTGCTCGGGGATTCGTCTCCTCCCCATCGCAATCTGGAGGCGGCCCCGGGGCCGTCACGCAAACGCCAGCGCAGTCGTGAAAGGAACTCACAATGAGCGTGGAAAAGCAACTCAAGGCCACGTCGGGCTATGGCATGCTCGCCGCCGTCATCGCGGCGCTGCTCGCCATCGTCGGCCTCTTCATCTGGAGCGTCGCGGGGCTAGCCGGAACGCCGGACGGCGTCGACGCGCCGGCCGCCTACGGCTGGGGTCTAGGGCTCAGCATCGTATCCTTTTGTTTTTGGTTCCTGCCGCTGAACGGCTTCTTCTCACTGCAGCCCGGTCAGGCGCGCGTGTGCATCCTCTTTGGCAAGTACGTGGGTACCGTGCGTGACGAGGGCTTTTTCTGGGCAAATCCGTTCTTTAGCAAGAGCATGGGCGTGAGCGGCGCCTCCGAGGACGCCATGGCCGCAGCCGCCGCAAAGGCAAGTCTTTCCCTGAGCGAGAGCGTCAAAGCGGCGGGCAACGCCGCCAAGGGCCTGTCCACCACCATCTCCACCCGCGTGCGCACCCTGAACGGCGAGCGCCTGAAGGTCAACGACAAGATGGGCAACCCCATCGAAATCGCCACCGTCGTGGTGTGGCACGTGGCCGACACCGCCAAGGCCCTGTTCGACGTGGACGACTACCAGAGCTACGTGGCCATGCAGGCCGAGACGGCGCTCCGCCATGTGGCGAGCGTGTACGCCTACGACCACTTGGAAGACGAATCCGACGCCGCCGGCGTCATCACCCTGCGCGCCAACGTCGAGGAGGTCTCCGAGGCCCTGCGCCGCGAGCTGACGATGCGCCTGGCGCCCGCCGGCGTCGAGGTCGACGACGCACGCCTCACGCACCTCGCCTACTCCCCCGAGATCGCCCAGGCGATGCTGCGCCGCCAGCAGGCCGAGGCCGTCATCGCCGCGCGCAAGAAGATCGTCGAGGGCGCCGTCTCCATGGTCGACATGGCCGTTAAGGAGATGGCCGCGGGTGGCACCATCGAGCTGGACGACGAGCGCAAGGCGCAGATGGCCAGCAACCTCATGGTGGTGCTCTGCGGTGAATCCGAGGCGCACCCGGTGCTCAACGCAGGTTCTCTGTACTAATATCTACTCGCATGTACGCCTTTTCCAGGTGCTGCAGATTGGGGCGAAAGAGGAGGGCACACGCCTGGCGTGCGGCGCCCGACGATTGAACCCCAAGATGCGGTGCCTGGGAAAGGTGCTGGGATAGAGACGATAGAAACATGGCACGCAAGCAATACCCCCTTCGCATAGACCCCGCCATATGGGAGGCCGTCCAACGCTGGGCGGACGATGAGATGCGCAGCGCCAACGGCCAGGTAGAGTGGATCTTGCGCGACGCCCTCAAGCGCACGGGAAGGCTGCCAAAGAAGGAAGGGCGCTCGCGCGACGCAAAGGAGAAACCGGAGGGCGATTCTACGCCGTAAGCGAACCAACCGTATGCAATCCCCTCGAAAGGAATCTGCTTTCGAGGGGATTGTTACATTTGTGGACGATAATGAACGCGCCTGGGACAAACTGCGGATGAGGAGACCAACATGGCCGCGAACATCCTGGTCGTCGAAGACGACGCCGACATCAACGAGATCATCTCCACCCAGCTCTCGCGGCAAGGGCACACCTGCACGCAAGCGTTCTCCGGGACCGAGGCGCTCATGCGCCTCGACGCAGGCGGCGGCCCGCTCCCCTACGACCTCGTCATATGCGACCTCATGCTCCCCGGGGTCACGGGCGAGCAAATCATCGACAGCGCGCGGGGGGCCGATACCGCGCTGCCCGTGATCGTCATCTCGGCGAGGACCTCGACCGCCGACCGGGTGGAGCTGCTCAAGCTCGGTGCAGACGACTACCTCACCAAGCCATTCGACCTTGATGAGCTCGCAGCACGCGTCGAGGTACAGCTCCGGCATAGGTCGAAGCAACGCGGACCACGCACGAACAAGAGCAGAACTCAACCACGTTGTCGACTTCGGGGCGGCCCTGGGCGCCCTCCCACTTCGAAATGGCTTGACGGGAAACCCCCAGTAGGTCCGCCAGCTGCTCCTGCGAATAGCCGGCCTTGCGGCGAAGGCCGAGTAGACGGTCGGCGAGCTGCGTCGTTGCGTCATCCATAATGAAAGTCTCCTTGTAGCGCTGATATTCCGGGGCCCGACGGAAGCTGTCATGGGATGCTTTCACCCCACTGGCCGCCGGGCTTCAGCGCAAGACTATCCTCGCAACCGCCGTTGCGCTCCACCATCTAGCAGCGACAATTGTAGCAACACATCGCGACAATTCCGCCACCGCCCGTTGCGGTGAGGATGCAGGGCGAATACTCGCAGCTTCGAACCCAGCTTCGCCCCGCCGTTGGCATCGTTGCGGCAGTCGGGATCAAAACCAAGTCGCTCGTCTGGTGCATCGTGACGGGAGTCGCGGCGTTCGCCATCCTACAGGCCGCTGCCCTCTAGCTGAGATGTTGCAAAACGAGATGCCGCCGATGACAGAGACGGACGACAGGCCGAAGAGGTCGTCGTTGAAGAACCAAGCGAGGGCGAGGCCCATCGCCGCGGCGAGCAAAATCTTGGGGATGAGCACGACGACGCCCGTCTTCACGGCGCCCGGCGTGGCCTTGAACGAGATGCCCGCGCCAACGAACAGCAGAATCGCGGCGACCACCGCGTTGGCGCCCCCGCGCGTAGCCGCCGTGAAGAAGCCGCCTATCTCCAGGACCTTGGGGCAGAAGGTGTTAATGAGCAGGCCCACGATCATGGGGTAGATCATGATGTCGCCCGGAAGGCGTGGGACCTTAAGCGCCCGCGCCGTCGTTGCCCTGTTGCCGTCAGTCGCCATATGCGCGTCCTCCGTCTTTTCGCGTTGCGCTTTCTTTCAGTAAAGTGTTGACATGCTAACAGATGGCTTCGCGCCTCGGATAGCGGCAGGGTCGGAGTGTCGTAATATGTCGAAACCGTTACGAGATGTACGGCACGGGCAGTTGCAAACGGAAGGGAGCCCGGTGAAACTCCAACAACTCAGATACATCGTCGAGGTGGCCTCGTGTGGCAGCGTCACCGAGGCGGCACGGCGCCTGTTCGTGTCGCAGCCGAGCGTGACAGCCGCCGTGCGCGACCTGGAGCGCGAGATGGGGATCACCGTGTTCGACCGGACGAGCAAGGGCATGGTGACCACCACCGAGGGCCAGACGTTCCTCGGCTACGCCCGCCAGGTCCTCGAACAGGCGGACCTGCTCGAGGAGCGTTACAAACGCGACACCGAGCCCGTGCCCCGCTTCGCCGTCTCGTGCCAGCACTACTCGTTCGCCGTGAATGCCTTCGTCGACGTGATTCGCGCATACGACGCCGCGCGCTACGAGTTCACCCTGCGCGAGGAGCAGACGCACGAGATCATCGAGGACGTCGCCCATATGAAGAGCGAGCTCGGCGTGATCTACCTGTCCGATGCCAATCGCGACGTGATCAGCCGCATGCTGCGTGCCGAGGAGCTCGAATTTAAGCCCTTGTTCTCATGCGCCGCGCACGTGTTCCTCTCCTCGACCCATCCCCTGTCGGAACGTGCCTCGGTCACGCTCGAGGATCTCGCAGACTATCCGTACCTCTCTTACGAGCAGGGGGATTTCAACTCGTTCTACTTCTCCGAGGAACCGTTGTCCACGCTCGGCCGCTCCAAGAACATTCGCGTGCGCGACCGCGCGACCCTGTTCAACCTGCTCATAGGCCTCGATGGTTACACGGTGTGCTCGGGCGTGATCTCGCACGAGCTCAACGGCGAGGACATCATCGCCGTCCCACTCGAGGTCGACGACCGCATGGAAGTCGGCATCGTCACGCGGCGCGACACCCACCTCTCCCGCTATGGGAAGGCGTTCATCGAGGCCATACGCACGCATATCCCGTGACGCCCATGGGATCGAAAGCCTTCGTTGCCCTCCTATTTCCATAGGTTTTTCCTATCGATATTGGATTGTTTTAAGTATTTCCCAATCGGATGCGCGTCCCGCATACTCCTTTCATCAGATATCGCATCTACCGAAAGGAACCCATCATGGCCGCCATCGCACCCACCCGATTCGACGTCGTCGGTAGCTTCCTGCGCCCGGAGGCTCTCAAGGAGGCCCGAGCCGCACACGCCGCCGGCAAACTTGACGACGCAGGTCTCATCGCCGTCGAGGACGCCTGCATCGCCGAGCTCGTCGCCAAGCAGAAGGCCACCGGTCTGCCGCTGCTCACCGACGGAGAGTTCCGCCGCTCCTACTGGCACCTCGACTTCATGTGGGGACTCGGCGGGATTGAGCACGTGGAGCTCGACCACGGCTATTTCTTCGTGGGCGAGGAGACCACGCACGGCTCGGCCGTCCTCACCGGCAAGATCTCCGGCGAGAACCACCCCTTCGTCGAGCACTTCAAGTTCGTGCAGGCGCTCGAGGAGCCGGGGTACACGGCCAAGCAGACCATCCCCGCGCCCGCGCAGCTGGTGCTCGAGCTCTACCGTGACGAGGCGGCGGCTGAGCGCACGCACAGCTTCTACCCGAACGAGGACGAGCTTCTCGAGGATATCGGCGCCGTGTACCGCACCGTGATCGCCGAACTTTACGCCGCGGGCTGCCGCAACCTGCAGCTCGACGACTGCACCTGGGGCGCGCTCGTGGACAAGGGCTTCCAGGCAGGCATCCGCGCCACCGGCTCCACGCCCGAGGCCGAGGCCGAGAAGTACCTGCGCGTGAACAACCTTGCGCTCGAAGGTCGCCCCGCCGACATGGCCATCACCACGCACGTGTGCCGCGGCAACTATCACTCCGCCTATGCATCGAGCGGCCCGTACGACCTGGTGGCCCCCATCCTGTTCGCGCGCGAGAACGTCGACGCCTTCTACCTGGAGTTCGACGACGAGCGCTCCGGCGGTTTCGAGCCGCTCGCGCACGTGGCGCCGGGCAAGAAGGTCGTCCTCGGCCTGGTGACCACCAAGCGCCCCAAGCTTGAGGACCGCGACGCCGTGATCGCGCGCATCCACGAGGCCGCGCGCTTCATCCCGCTCGAGGACCTCTGCCTCTCCCCGCAGTGCGGCTTTGCCAGCTGCGAGATCGGCAACAAGCTCACCGAGGACGAGCAGTGGGCCAAGATCGCGCTCGTGCGCAGCATCGCCGAGGAGGTCTGGGGGGCCTAACTAAAGACCCATCGGCAACGATGGCACATGACACGCCGCCTCAATTAAGGGACAGTCCCTTAATTGAGGCGGCGTTCTCAAAGCGATGCGACGCGCATCAAAAAGGCAGTAGCGATGCATGAGCGCGCTCGACGCGCGGCGTCTCATAGGCGATGAAACTCACGGAATGAGCGCCTGTCCCCTCGTGGAGAACGTGGCACGCCTACTCCGCGGCGGCGCGGACGAATTCACGGAACAGCGGATGCGGGCGCGTGGGGCGGCTCTTGAACTCGGGGTGCGCCTGCGTGGCGACGAACCACGGGTGCAGGTCGCGGCGCAGCTCGACCATCTCGACCAGTTCGCCATCCGGGCTCGTGCCGGACACGACCAATCCGGCCGCCTCCAGCTCCTCGCGGTACGCGCTGTTGAACTCGTAACGATGGCGATGGCGCTCCTGCACGAGCGCCTCGCCGTATGCCTCCGCAGCGAGCGTGCCTGCGACGAGCGCGCACGGATACGCGCCAAGGCGCATGGTGCCGCCCTTCTCGGTCACGCCCTCCTGCTCATCGAGCAGGTCGATCACGGCGTGCGCGCACTGCGGGTCGAACTCGGACGAGCTCGCGTCCGCATAGCCCAGCACGTCGCGCGCGAACTCGCACACGGCGACCTGCATACCCAGGCAGATGCCCAGATACGGCACCTGGTGCTCGCGCGCGTAGCGGGCAGCGGTGATCTTGCCGTCGAAGGCGCGCTTGCCGAAGCCGCCCGGCACGAGGATGCCCGACGCGTCGCCCAGCACCTGCTCGACGTTGTCATCGGAGAGCGCCTCGCCATCGACGAGTTCAACCTCCACGTGCTTGCCCAGGTGCGTGCCCGCGTGGTGCAGCGCCTCGATGACGGAGAGGTACGCGTCGGGCAGCTGGGTGTACTTGCCGACGAGTGCGATCTTCACGGGGTCGCCCTCGTTTTCCGCATGGTCCTTCGCAGCGAGGAACCCCTCCCAATCCGCCATGTCGCGCTCGTGCGGATCGAGCCCCAGGCGCTCGCAGACGCGCAGGTCGAAATCCTGCTCGGCCATCATGCGCGGCACATCGTAGATGGACGGGGCGTCCTCGCAGGTGAACACGCAATCCACGTCCACGTCGGTGAACGAGGCGATCTTGGCGCGCACGTCGTCGTCGATATGATGGTCGCTGCGCAGCACGATGATGTCGGGCTGGATGCCGAAGCTCCGCAGCTCCTTGACGGAGTGCTGCGTCGGCTTGGTCTTCACCTCGTGGGCCGCCGCGATATAGGGCACGAGCGAGACGTGGATGTAGCAGACGTTCTCGGTGCCGGCATCCTTCTTGTACTGACGGATGGCCTCGACGAACGGCTGGCCCTCGATGTCGCCGATCGTGCCGCCGAGCTCGGTGATGACCACGTCGGCGTCCGTCTGCTCCTCGACGCCGCGGAACTTGGCCTTGATGGCGTTCGTCACGTGCGGGATGACCTGCACCGTGCCGCCGAGGAAGTCGCCATGGCGCTCGCGCGCGATGAGGTCCTGGTAGATGGCGCCCGTGGTGAAGTTGGAGTCGCGCGTGAGGTTCTCGTCGATGAAGCGCTCGTAATGGCCGAGGTCGAGATCGCTTTCATAGCCGTCCTCGGTGACGAACACCTCGCCGTGCTGGAACGGGCTCATGGTACCCGGGTCCACGTTGAGATACGGATCGGCCTTCTGCATGGTCACCCGGTAGCCGCGCGACTTGAGCAGACGCCCCAGCGATGCCGCGGTGATGCCCTTGCCCAGCGAGCTGACCACGCCGCCGGTCACGAATATATGCTTTGTCATGGTGTTTACCTGCACTTCCCGTCGAAATCTGCACCGGAGTCCGGCGCTTCCACGGGATTTCAGTGTACTACCCGCCTACCATGACGATGGGGAGCATGGCGAATTCACGCACTGGAAACGATTGCCCCTCTCAACCTCAAATGAGGGACTGTCCCTCATTTGAGGTTGAAGTCCCATGCATTCGAAGCGAAGGCCGAGGTGAAGGCCGGTGCTCCGCGTGGTGCTAGCGTCCGAGGCCGAGCTCCCGCACCGCCGCGGCACAACGCCGCGACGCCTCCGCAGACTCCTGCGCGGTCGCATGGTCGCGATCCGTCTCAACCATGAGCTCACGAACCGTCTCGCAATCCTCTGCCACCGCAGGATCACCCGTTCCGTTCACCCACTCCCACCAGCGGGCACGGCCGTAGAACTCCACGCCCTCGAACCAGGCGCGAATCTCGTCCAGGCTCACCGGCGCCAGGTCGTTCGCATCCACGCCCACGTCATAGCGCATGAGGCCCTGCTTGCGGTTGAGCTCGTTATACACGCTACCCGCGCTGTGGATATGCCCATGCAGATGCCAGGACCCGCGCGACATGGACTGCCACTCCATGAGCGGATAGTGCGACAGCACGATCTTCTGCCCATGGATATTGATGCGCACGATGGGCGGCTCGACGATGAACGTCCCCGCCACGTCCTTGTGCGTCCAGTCCTTGTCGTGATTGCCCGGCACGATGTGCACCTTGCGGCAATTGATCTTCGAGCGCAGCGCCGCCGCCTCGACCGCGGTCATCTGATACGAGAAATCACCGAGGATGTACAGGTCGTCGGTGGGCGCCACACGCTCGTTGATCGCGTTGATGAGCGCGCGATTCATATGCGCGATATCGCCAAACGGGCGATCGGTGAAATGCAGCACGTTGGCATGGCCGAAGTGCGTGTCCGATGTGAACCAGATCATGGAGGAACCCCTATCTCAACGCCCTGATCATACGCTCCAGCTCGT
This sequence comes from Collinsella intestinalis, assembly GCF_902364775.2. Classification (GTDB taxonomy): domain Bacteria; phylum Actinomycetota; class Coriobacteriia; order Coriobacteriales; family Coriobacteriaceae; genus Collinsella. Next base: position 1,143,667 of record NZ_CABJEU020000001.1, read on the forward strand.
CATCGCGCGCACAGCGCGATGATCCCCGCCCGAAGCCACGGCCTTTCCCATGCTTCGCGCTCGCTCGATAAGACCGCCCGGATGAACCAGAAGGCCGAGGCGCACGGGCGTGCATTTCTCGCGCACGCCGATGGGCCTCCGCCTTTGAGCCATCCACATCCGAGTACGCGGCATCGAGAAACGCCGCGAGATCGGATAGCTCCTCTTCGCTCCAACGAGACGGCATGCTGCTTTCAATCGCGCGAATGACATCAAGCACTCCTTGTTCGCCGACGTCCGTCGTGGCGATGTACGCACCGCCTATTCCCTGAGGGGCATCCATGATAAACCCGCCGCCATTGCCGACATAGACCACGAGATTCACGATCGCCTCTTGCGGAACCAGCCCCCGGATCGCATGGCGCAGGGCGCAGACATGCCGGTGGTTCTGCGAGGGCCCCCGATCGAGATGCACGCCTGAGTGGGAGGTGGAACCCGAGCCGGCAGGCGGCGCCACCTCGACCTCGTAGCGGTCGAGGAACTTCTGCCGCCGCACGGTGATAGACCCCCGCAGGTTCTTGACCTCGATGACATAGAGCGCCCGAGAGGTGACCAACAGCATGTCGATCTCCTCCGTGAAATTCATGCCATACGGGTCGCGTTCGCACGAGCTGAAATCAGGAATGTAGAGAGCTCGCAATACGCGACCGAACGGGAGGTCTCCCCGCTCGAGCGCGGCAGCGAGCCTCTCGAACACAGCGTACTCGCCGAAGACGCCACGCAGGACCTTCGTCTTGAGCCGTGTTTTGACATGAAAGACCCCCTCATTGTCGTAATATGCCGCCTCGAGGGGGTTCCTGTCGAACCCATCTCTCCCGGGCGCATCGCAGCGCAGGTGCATTCCCGTCGTTCGGTACCATTCCCCCATGTAATAGCGTGCGGAGGCCAATTCGCGCGCATGATTGGCCAGCCCCTGGACCTCGGCGAGAACAGCCACCCTCTCACCCTCGATGGCCTTGAGGCGACGACGCGATGGCAGGATCGGGAGCCCACGTAGCACGCCCCAGCGCGCGTTCTTCTCCTCGGCTTCCAAACGAGCCTGGACCAGAGCGTTGAGCCGCCTCTCCTTTTCAACGCGCGCGGAGACGATATCGACCGCCGCGGCATCATAATCGATCGTCCGCAAGCGAGCACCACATGACGGGCAAACGCCACCTCCATACCTCAACGGAACCTGCGTACCACATCCCCAACATGCCGCACGCGAAACCGGTGCCTTGCCACTCATTTGTCTCATCCTTCTCAACGGGGCCCTACGATGACAACATCGTAGGGCCCCGTGCGGACAAACTTTCACTTGCGGCAATCTTGGAGACCGGGCAGGCATTTCCCGACTTGGAGACAAGGCGTTCACATGGGGTCGAGCGCCCCGGTGGGCGAGGGCCTCGACCGCACGCCAGCCCCGCGGCGTAGGGAACTTCGGTGCGCCCTAGCAATCTTCAGTGTGCCTTGGAAGCTTCGGTGCACTTTTTAAAGATCGGTGCACCTGTCGACCATTTTCGCACTTGAATATGGTCGACAGGCGCTCCGAAGTTCTCCAGGTGCACCGAAGTTTTCGAAGTACACCGAAGTTACCCGCACCGCACGAAGGTGCCGATGTGTAATCCACCCCGTCCTGTCAGATCGTTAGGCCGCATGTCTCGGGAAACAGAGGGGCACGCGCACCAGCACCTCGACCCAACGCTCTCCCGAATCAAAGCGGCAGCACCACCCGCTCGACGGCGTGGGCGGTGATCGCCCCGTACGCCGCCATGAGGCCGACCGTGAAGGCGAGCACACCCGCAACGATCGCGAACAGGCCCTCGGCACCGAGCGCGAACGCGAGGAACGCGACGAGGAACAACCCGAATACATCGTGGACGAGAGCCCCGGCGAGCGGCGCGGCGAAGTAGAGCGCGAGCTGCCGGCGCACGGACGCGCGCATAAGGGCGCGGTCGCACCCGAGCTGCCCCAGCACGCCGTACGCGCGCCGTGCATCGACCGCGCCCGAAAGCTGCTGGAGCGCGAGCACCGCGACGGCGCTCAGCAGGAACACCGCCCCGTAGAAGATGCCGATGTAGCCGATCGGCGCCATCGACGCCGCGATGCCGGCCGAGACCATCTCGGGCGTGCGCAGCCCGATGCTGAAGACGAATCCTGCGACCATCATGCACACGGCGACGGCGACGAGCACGCATACGCAGGCGAGCGCCATCGAGGTACTGGACACGCGCGCCTCGACCTGCCGCACCGTGAAGGCGGTGAGACCGTCCCAGTACCGCTCGGAGCGCCCGCGCGCCCGCTCACCCCATGCGGCCACGCCCAGGCGCGCGACGAGCGACGTGGCAAAGCATGCGGCGAAGCCCATGGGGATGATGAACGCGATGAAGTACACCGGTTGGAACACGCACGAGCCCCATACGACCGCAAGCAGGACCGCGGCGAGCACCGCCTGACCGCCCCGAGCGACCTGGCCGCCGAGGCGCATGCGCTCCGGCGCGCGCTCGGCGGACATGAGCTCGATCAGCGGGCGCCGCGCGATATCGCGGGCGCCGTCCACAGCGTTCACCGCGAACACCACGGCAAAGCATCCGGCGGTCCATGCCGCGGAGTCGAGCGAGAAGGAGAACGCGAGCCGCCAGGGAGCGTCGAACACGAAGGCCGCGACCGCGCCGAACGCGGGCGACAGTGCCGCGCCCGCCGCCAAACCGCACGCCAGCGCGCCGGCGCCCACGAGTGCCGTCTCGGCCACGAGCACGACCGATACCGCGCTGCGCCCCATGCCGCACAGCTCGTAGAGGGCGAACTCGCGCTTGCGCCGGCGGAGCAGGAACCGATTGGCATACCGTACCAGGAAGAGGAACACGAGCACCGTGAAGACGGAGAACGCCTGCAGGATATCGCCCGCGCTCCCCAGCACGCCCAGCTGCTCGGGCGAGAGCCCCATGGCGCGCAGGTGGTCGGTCGAGGCGACGAACGAGTACAGCAGGCATGCCGCGAACCCGAGCGTCGCGAAATACACCGAGTAGACACGTGCGCCGCGACGAACGTTGCCGAGGGCGAGCTTGAGATATAGCTGCATGGCGAGTCCTTCCAAGGGTTATTACCGCACCCATTCTCGTGAACTCGTCCCTCCCGTGCCATCGATTCGGCTTACGCGCGGCATACGAAAATGTAAGGCTCTCATCCTCGAAACGAACCAAAGTAAAGATAACCGCTCCGTTCACGACCGAAAACACCAGCACTTTGGATGACCGGGCCTAGCTCCCTACACCGAACCCACGGCCTTCCATTTCTCCACGAACGAACGGTAGGCAGGGACTGCACGCACAAAAGCATACTCGTCTTCATTCTCGACTTCCGAAAGCAGCAGCGCACCCATCCTGGACGTCAAGTCGGTCAAGTCATTCAGGTCCGAATAGCGGTAAAGCGGACCCTGGAGTGCCGCGGAGTCGCCCCCATGCAACGAGGTCATGACGGCGTCGAGAAGCTCAATCGCCTCACCAGAATCGCCCGATGCCGTCACGGCCGCCAGCCGCGGCATCAGACTCATCCATGCAGGCTGACCAAGTGCCTCGAATGCCAGCTGAGCGCGGTGCGCGCACTCGAGCGCATCATCTTTGCGGCCATCCCTCAACGCAATTTCGATCAACCCGACAATCGCCCCCATCAAATCGGCGGCGATGCGGATCACGCGGGCCTCCCAAACGCGTGCGGCGTCCTCGTCCTTTCCTTCGCGCGCATACAAGATCGCCTGGCGCTCCTCCTTATCCACCGTGCGGTCGGGGATGCCGTCAAGGATACGCTGGGCATCCTCATACCGCTCTTCCTGCATGGCTTTCGCGATGAGCATTGCGGACGCCTGATCCCTCACTGCCGGCACAACGCTCTTCGCCAAACGCGCATACGCATCGTCAAGCACTGGCCGATACCCCTCGGCACCCGGTATTTGCCGAAGCATGAGCGAGCCGTCGAGATACTGCGTAAGAACGATGGCCAGCCCATCGCTCGTCGGATATAGGCGCATCTTCTCCTGCGCGTAATCGAAGCCCGCCTCGTATCCCTCTTCACGCACCAGTCGATCGACCTCGCGCTGTATTGCCAGGCTCTCTTCCTCTCCCAACTCCGGCTCGAACGACAACAGCGTGTTTGCATCCGTTTCGAACAGGCGGGCAAGCGAAGGGATGAGCGTGATATCCGGATAGCATATCCCGCGCTCCCATTTGTTGACCGCCGGAGCCGAAACACCGAGACGCTGCGCCACTTGCTCCTGAGTCATACCGAGCTCACGACGGCGAGAGCGAATTATCTCTGAGATGTGCATGTCTTTCCTTTCGCCTAAGGACGATATACCGCAGCTGCTTAGCATCCATTTCATCAGCTAGCGACCGTCAGCACAATCGACGCGCCCTCATGTTTTCGGCAGGAAATCTAACCGCTGGTTAAAACAATCATGCCCCCGGCGCGGTCGCACCGGGGGCATGCAAGCATCTCTAGTCGAAAACGCCGCCTACAGCACACCATCCAACATGAGGTTCACCTTGAGCACGTTGACCGTGGGCTCGCCGAAGACGCCCAGGAATCGGCCCTTGGTGCACTGGGCGATGATGTCACGCACCTCGCCTTCGCTCTTGCCGGTAGCCTTTGCCAGGCGCGGTACCTGGTACTCGGCGGCATCGGGGGAGATCTCGGGGTCGAGCCCTGAGCCGGAACACGTCACCAGGTCGACGGGCACGGCATCCATGTCGGCGTCGGGATTGGCGGCGCGAATCTTCTCGACGCGCTCGTCCACAAGCTGCCGGTACTCTTCGCTCGCCGGGGAGAGGTTGGACGGAGCGCCGTAGGCCATGAGCCCGCCGTCCTCCCCCTCGACGATAGTCACGTTCTGGATACGGCCCCACATGTGGTCCTCATCCTCGAAGCTCTGGCCGATGAGCTCGGAGCCCACGATCTTGTCGTCAACCTTGATGAGCGAACCGTTCGCCTGATACGGGAACGCAACCTGGGCGATGCCGGTCACGACGAGCGTATAGCCCAGGCCGCAGACAACGGTAAACAGCGCGAACACACCCAGTGCACGCGATGCAACACCTTTGAACATACAAACCTCCACTTACATAATGCCGCAGAACGCGAGCAGCATGTCGATGAGCTTGATAAATACGAACGGGGCAACGATGCCGCCCAGACCCCACACGAGCAGGTTGTGGGTCAGCAGCTGTCCGGACGGGACCTCGCGGTACTTAACGCCCTTCAGCGCGGCGGGGATCAGCGCGACGATAACGAGCGCGTTATAGATGATGGCCGAAAGAACCGCGGACAGCGGGCTTGCCAGACCGAGGATGTTGAGCGCGCCAAGGCCCGGGTAGATCGGCGAGAACAGGGCCGGGATGATAGCGAAGTACTTCGCCACGTCGTTGGCCACCGAGAAGGTCGTGAGCGAACCGCGGGTCATGAGCAGCTGCTTGCCAATACGCACGACCTCGATGAGCTTGGTGGGGCTGGAGTCGAGGTCGACCATGTTGCCGGCCTCCTTGGCAGCCTGGGTACCCGTGTTCATGGCCACGGCAACGTCGGCCTGGGCCAGAGCGGGCGCATCGTTGGTGCCGTCGCCGGTCATGGCGACCAGGTGGCCCTCACGCTGGAACTCGCGGATCTTCTCGAGCTTGCCCTCAGGGGTGGCCTCGGCCAGGAAGTCGTCAACGCCGGCCTCGGCGGCGATTGCCGCGGCGGTGAGCGGGTTGTCGCCCGTCACCATGATGGTCTTGATGCCCATGCGGCGCAGGTCGGCGAACTTCTCCTTAACGCCGGACTTGATGATGTCCTTGAGGTACACAACGCCCAGCACGCGGCAGTTCTTGGTCACGACCAGCGGGGTGCCGCCGGCCTTGGCGATGCGCTCGACAACCTCGTCGCACTCCTGGGAGAACACGCCGCCGGCTGCCTCCACATAGGTGCGCACGGAATCGGCAGCGCCCTTGCGGATCTCGTTGCCCTCGTAGTTCACACCGGACATACGCGTTGCCGCGGTGAACGGGATGAACTCTATACCCTTGTCCTCGAGCGTGCGGCCGCGCAGACCGAACTGCTCCTTGGCGAGCACGACGATGGAACGGCCCTCGGGGGTCTCGTCGGCCAGCGAGGAAAGCTGGGCGGCATCGGCCAGCTCCGCGGGATCGACGCCGTCGACCGGGATGAACTCGGCGGCCTGGCGGTTACCCAGGGTGATGGTGCCGGTCTTGTCGAGCATGAGGATGTCGACGTCGCCGGCGGCCTCGATGGCGCGGCCGGACATGGCCAGCACGTTGGCCTCGTTCAGACGGCTCATGCCGGCGATGCCGATGGCGGGCAGCAACGCGCCGATGGTAGTGGGGGCCAGGCACACGAGCAGCGCCACGAGCGTGGTCACGGCCGTGGGGTTGACCATGTCGTTGAGACCGGCCGAGAAGCAGGAGTAGCAATACAGGGCCAGCGTGACCAGGATAAAGACGATGGAGAGGGCCACCAGGAAGATCTCCAGAGCGATCTCGTTAGGGGTCTTCTTGCGCGCGGCACCCTCGACCATCGCGATCATCTTGTCCAGGAAGCTCTGGCCGGGCTCGCTGGAGATCTTGACGATGATCCAGTCGGACAGCACCGTGGTACCGCCGGTAACGGCAGAGCGGTCGCCGCCGGCCTCGCGGACCACGGGGGCGGACTCGCCGGTGATGGCGGACTCGTCAACGGAGGCAGCGCCCTCGATGACGTCGCCGTCGCCGGGGATCTGCTCGCCGGCGCGTACGATCACCAGGTCGCCGCGCGCGAGCTCGGTGCCGGGAACGACGGTGAAGTGCTCCTTGTCCTCAACGGACTCGATGCGATGGGCCTCGACATCCTTTTTGGCCGCACGCAGGGAATCGGCCTGAGCCTTACCGCGGCCCTCGGCAAGCGCCTCGGCGAAGTTCGAGAACAGGTCGGTGAGCCACAGGATGACCGCGATGGCGACCACATAGTAGGTGGGCACACCCGCGTCCTGCACACCGAAGATGGAAGCGACAGCCAGGACGGAGGTCATGACGGCGGAAAGCCACACCAGGAACATGACCGGATTTTGAATCTGGACGCGAGGATCCAGCTTGGCAAACGAGTCGCGGACCGCGCGGCCCATCATGTCTTTTTGCATAGCCATAAATCTGCGCCCTCCTTTACGCAATCATCTGGAAGAACTCGGCAACGGGGCCAAGCGCCAGGGCCGGGAAGAAGCTCAGGGCACCGATCAGCAGAACGATGAACACGAGCAGGAATACGAACATGCCGTTGGTGGTAGACAGGGTGCCGGCGCTCTCGGCGACCTTACCCTTCTTGGCCAGCGAGCCGGCGATAGCCAGCGTGCCGATGATGGGCATGAAGCGGGCGAACAGCATCTCGAGGCCGAGCATGACGTTGATCCAGGGAATGTTGCAGTTCATGCCTGCAAACGCCGAGCCGTTGTTACCGCCGCATGAGGTGAAGGCATACAGCACCTCGGAGAAGCCGTGCGCGCCACCATTGTTGAGCTGGTCGACAAGACCGGGCACCATGCAGGCGATGGCCGAGCACACCAGAATGGCAAACGGAGTTGCCAGGCACAGGACAACTGCCCAGCGCATCTCACCCGGCTCGATCTTCTTGCCCAGGAACTCAGGCGTGCGTCCGACCATGAGGCCGGCGATGAACACCGTGAGGATGGCGAAGCCGATCATGCCGTACAGACCGCAGCCCACGCCGCCAAAGACGACCTCGCCCAGAGCCATCTGGAGCATCTGGACAAAACCGCCCAGCGGGGTATAGGAGTCGTGCATGGAGTTAACCGAGCCGTTGGAAGCGGCGGTGGTGCATGCCGACCACGTAGAGGAAGCGGCGATACCGAAGCGGCTCTCCTTGCCCTCCATGTTGCCGCCGGCCTGGCCGTCGGTCATCTCGATATTGACCGCCCCGTCATCGGCCAGCTGCGGGGTGCCCGCATGCTCGTTGACGGCGATGATGCCGGTGAAGATCACCAGCAAGATGAACATGGCGGCAAAGATGGCCTTGCCCTGCTTGGTGTTCTTGACGCCGATACCGAAGGTGAAGCAGCAGGCGGCTGGGATCAGCAGCAGGCTGGTCATCTCGATGATGTTGGTGAAGGCACTGGGGTTCTCATACGGATGGGCGGAGTTCACGCCGAAGAAGCCGCCGCCGTTGGTGCCGGACTGCTTGATGGCGACCTGAGGAGCCGCGGGGCCCTGGGGCAGGAACTGCTCGGTGACCACGCGTGCGCCCTCGACGACCTTGCCATCGACCTTGACCGCGTCGCCCTCGATCTGGGCGCCGTCGATGACGCTCCAGCCGCCGTCTGCATTAGGCTGGACAGCGACGGGCTCTACGAGCTCAGCCTTCTGAGCCGGCTGGAAGTTGGAGATGACGCCACCGGCAGCCAGGCAGACGCCCAACACGAGGTTCAGCGGGATGAGCACATACAGGACGGTGCGGGTGAGGTCGACCCAGAAGGAACCCAGACCCTGCTCCTTGACCTGACGGAAGCCGCGGATCAGTGCGAACATGACCGCGATACCGGTGCCGGCGGAAACGAAGTTCTGCACGGTGAGACCCATGAACTGCACGAGGTAGGACAGGGTGGTCTCGCCGGAATAGGACTGCCAGTTGGTATTGGTGATGAAGGAGGCCGCCGTGTTGAACGACAGGTCCCAGGGCACGCTGGGCAGGTGCTGCGGGTTGCCCGGCAAGATGGCCTGGAGCATCTGGAGCGCGACAAGCACCACGAGCCCGATACCAGAGAAGACAAGGACGCTCACCAGGTAGTGCTTCCAGCCCATCTGCTCGGCATCATCGATGCGCAGCAGGCGGTAGATACCGCGCTCGACCGGACCGAGCACGGGAGAGAGAAACGTATGCTCGCCGTCCATGACACGGGCCATGAACCGACCGAGTGGGATGGCCAAAACGACGAGCACAGCGAAGTACAGGATGTACTGAATTGCAGCGCTCATGATTTAAGAATCACTCCTCATCAGAATGTAGATGTAGTAGATCAACAGGCCGATGCACGTGATGCCTATGATCGGGATCAGGACGTTCATGTAACTGCTCCTTCCGAGAATCACGGGTGGCACCCTTCCCCGAGTGCCTGGGAACAGTAAACGGCGAAGCGGATTAAAACGGTGTTAGGGTGATGCCCTCCGGCCTTAAGATGCCGTAAAGATGCAGCTGAGCGGATGCGGCGCCCCGAACGGAGCCCTATACTCATCGCATGCTCGAGGCGGTCCATCCCGCCGCCGCAATCGATCCACACCGGCGAGAAAGGCCTCGCAATGTCACGCGCTGCATCCGACGTACGGGCGAACCCCGACCTCCTGCTCAGAGCGCTCGAACAGGACGCCCACACACAGGAGTACCGCGAACGCCGAGGGCACCTCAAGATCTTCTTCGGGTACGCCGCGGGCGTGGGCAAAACCTACGCCATGCTTCAGGCCGCGCACGCCGCCAAGAGGCGCGGCGTGGACGTCGTCGCCGGCTATATCGAACCTCATGAGCGCCCCGAGACGGCGCGCCTGTCGCGGGGCATCGAGTGCATCCCGCATATGTCCATCGAGCACAACGGCATCGAACTCGCGGAATTCGACCTCGACGCCGCCCTGGCCCGGGCGCCGCGGCTAATCCTCGTCGACGAACTCGCACACACCAATGCACCGGGGTGCCGCCATGAAAAGCGCTATCAAGATGTCGAGGAGCTTCTGCGCGCCGGCATAGACGTCTACACCACGGTCAACGTCCAGCACATCGAGAGCCTGAACGACATGGTGGCCTCCATCACGGGCGTCGTCGTGCGCGAGCGCATCCCCGACCGCGTCTTCGATGACGCCGACCAGGTCGAGCTCGTGGATATCGAGCCCGAGGACCTGCTCGAGCGCCTCAAGGCCGGACTTGTGTACCGCGCGGCGCAGGCCGACCGCGCACAGCGCAATTTCTTCAGCATCGAGAACCTCACGGCATTGCGCGAGATCGCCCTGCGCCGCTGCGCCGACCGCACGGGACGCCTCGCCGACGCCGCGCGCGTGCTCGGCAACCGCGACTACTACACCAGCGAGCGCATCCTGGTCTGCCTCTCCCCCGCCCCCACGAACCCGCGCATCGTGCGGGCGGCCGCGCGGCTGTCGAAGGCCTTCCATGGCGAACTCGTCGCCCTGTTCGTCGAGAGTCCGCGAACCCAGACCATGGACGAGGACGAACGTGCGCGCCTCTCCTCGAACAGCGCTCTCGCCGAACAGCTCGGCGCGCAGGTGGAAACGGTGTATGGGGACGACATCGCCTTTCAGATCGCCGAATTCGCGCGACTGTCCGGCATCTCGAAGATCGTCATGGGGCGCACCGGCGAGGCGCACGGCCTGCATCACGCGCTCTTCGGACGCAAGTCGCTCGTGGAAAGGCTGATCGCCATCGCGCCGAACCTCGACATCTACATCATCCCCGATCAGCCGGCGCCGGCCAGGCGGGGCCACGACCGGCAAGCGGCCTCGGGACCCCATCTGCCGAGCAGGCGGGATATGCTGCTCACACTGGGTCTATCCGCCATCGCCACGGCAGTTGGCACCGCATTCCGCGGACTCGGGTTCGCCGACTCGAGCATCATCTCCCTCTACATCCTCACGGCCCTGCTCACGGCCGTCACGACCGCGGGGCGCGTCTGCACCATCGTGTCGAGCATCCTCTCGGTGGTGCTCTACAACTTCTGCTTCGTGACACCGCTGTTCTCATTCGACAGCTACGACCGAAGCTACCTCGTGACCTTCGCCATCATGTTCGCGACCGCGATGGTGGCCGCCGAACTCACCGCGCGCCTCACCGACAACGCGCGCGCCTCGGCGAAAAACGCCTTCAGGACCCGTGTGCTCCTCGAAACCAACCAGCTCCTGCAACGGGCCCAGGGACCCCAGGCACGAGCGCGCGTCGCCATGAGCCAGCTCGTGAAGCTCCTCAGACTCGACGTCGTCTTCTACCCCGCAGACGGCGACCTGCTCGGGGAGCCGCTGTATGAGAGCGCCGGGGCCGAAGACCACCGCACGTCCCTGTTCACCGAATACGAACGCGCCGTAGCAACGTGGACTTTCAACAACAACAAGCACGCCGGGGCGAGCACTCACACCCTGCCCGAGGCGCAGTGCCTCTACCTTGCGGTGCGCGCGGGCAACGAGGTGTTCGGCGTCGTGGGCATCGATCTGAAGGGACGCGTGCTCGAGGCGTTCGAGCACTCCATCGTCCTGTCGATCGTCGGCGAGTGCGCGCTCGCCCTCGAGAGCGACAAGGCGGCGCGAGAGCGGGAGGAGGCCGCCGTGCTCGCCAAAAATGAGCAACTGCGCGCCAACCTGCTTAGATCCATCGGCCATGACCTGAGGACGCCCCTCACCGCGATCTCGGGGTCGGCCGCGGTGCTGCGCGATGGTGGGGAGAAACTCGAGGACGCGAAACGGCTCGAGCTCGCGGACGCCATTTATAACGACTCGCTCTGGCTGATCGACACCGTCGAGAACCTCCTCGCCATCACCCGCATCGAAGATGGCGACATGCAACTCAACCTCACGTCGGAGCTCATGGACGAGGTCATCGCCGCCGCACTCAGCCATGTCGCCCGCGAATCGCACGGGCACCGCGTGACCATCACGCACACGGACGAGATCCTTTTGGTGAAAATCGATGTCCACCTCATCATGCAGGTACTCACGAACCTCATCACGAACGCGTTCAAATACACGCCGAAGGGCTCGACCGTGACGATCGGCGCGCGACGGGAGGGTTCATCCGTCGTCGTAGAGGTCGCCGATGACGGCCCGGGCGTCTCCGATCGCGACAAGCCCCGCGTCTTCGACCGCTTCTTCATCGCCGAGGGCCCTCGCCCCGTCGACTCCCATCGAAGCTTCGGCCTCGGTCTGTCGTTGTGCCGCTCCATCATCGAGGCGCACGGGGGTATCATCGAAGTCGCCGACAACAAGCCCCATGGAGCGGTCTTCCGCTTCACCCTTCCCGCCGAGGAGATCGAGATACATGAATGACGCCGCGCACCCAAGCATCCTCGTGGTCGAAGACGACCCGGCGGTCCGCAACCTCGTGACGACCGCTCTCGACCTGCACGGCTACAGCGTCGAGAAGGCGACGGACGGCGAGACCGCCATCATGGACGCGGCATCGCGCAACCCCGACCTGATCATGCTCGACCTCGGCCTGCCGGACATCGATGGCGTCGAAGTCATCAACAAGATCCGCAGCTGGTCGGCCGTTCCCATCATCGTCATCTCGGCGCGCGTCGAGGACTCGGATAAGATCGGCGCGCTCGACGCCGGCGCCGACGACTACCTGACGAAGCCGTTTTCGGTTGAGGAAATGCTCGCCCGCGTCCGCGCCAACCTGCGGCGCTCGACCATGATCACCGCCGAATCCATCGAGGCGAGCACCTTCGACAACGGAGGCCTGCACATCGATTACGCCGCGGGATATGCCGAGCTCGACGGCGAGCGCCTCTCGCTCACACCCACCGAGTACAAGCTCCTCGTGCTTTTGGCGAAAAACGTCGACAAGGTGCTCACACACACCTTCATCACGCACGAGATCTGGGGGACGAGCTGGGACAGCGACATCGCGAGCCTGCGCGTGTTCATGCGAACCCTGCGCAAGAAGATCGAGGCCGATCCATCGCATCCCACGATGATCCAGACGCACGTCGGGGTGGGCTACCGCATGCAGCGCCTCGAGCCCCGCTAAGCCTCGTCGCCGAAGGAGATACCCAGGGCGCGGGCCTCACGCACCAGGTCGCTGGCAGGGTCGACGCGCTTGAGCTTGCCGGCGACCTCCGCCAGCGGCACGCGGCGCATCTCGCCGTCGCACTGAGCCACCATAAAGCCGTACTCCCCCTCCAAGCAGCCCAACGCCGCCTCGACGCCGCACTGCGTGGCGAATACGCGGTCCTGCGCATCGGGTTGACCGCCGCGCTGGGTGTGCCCGGGCACCGCCACGCGGGTCTCGCGCCCGCAGCGCGCCTCGATCTCGCGGGCGATGTCGTAGGCGATCGACGGCGACGTGCGCGCCGCCACGAGCTTCTTGTACTCCTTCTTGGGCAGTGCCGCCTCCTCACGGGAGATGGCGCCTTCCGCGACCACGATGATGGTGAAGCGCGCACCCGACTGCATACGGCGGTCGATCGCGGCGATCACGTTATCCATCTCGTAGGGGATCTCGGGGATCAAGCACACATCCGCGCCACCGGCGACGGCGGAATACAGGGGAATCCAACCGACCTTGTGCCCCATGATCTCGATCACAAAGACGCGGCCGTGGCTGCTCGCGGTGGTGTGGATGTCGTCGATGCACTTGGTCGCGATCTCGACCGCACTCGTGAAACCGAAGGTGATGTCGGTCCCCCATGTGTCATTGTCGATGGTCTTGGGCAGCGCGATCACGTTCAGGCCCTCCTGCGCCAAGCGGTTGGCAGTCTTGGTGGAGCCGTTGCCGCCCAGCATGAACAGGCAGTCGAGGCCGAGTTCGCGATAGGTCCCCTTCATGGCGGCGACCTTGTCCACGCCGTCGGCCTCGGGAATATCGAGACGCTTGAAGGGTGTGCGGCTCGTGCCCAAAATCGTGCCGCCGCGCGTGAGGATGCCGCTGAAGTCGGCGGGGGTCATCTTGCGGAATCGTTTGTAGATGAGGCCCTGATAGCCATCTTCGAAACCAAAGATCTCGACCGGCTCTCCCGAGCGATGGTCGAGAGTCTTGACGATGCCGCGCATCGTCGCGTTGAGCGCCTGGCAGTCGCCGCCGCTGGTCAAAAGGCCAATTCGAACCATAGGTACCCCTCACATTCATGGTGCGCGCCCGCCGATGGGACGGCATCCGAGGTCTTCTCACACGTTCATCAGTGTACGCCCAACGGCGCCTCACGCGGCCCGTCCGCGCCCATCGCTTACATTCACGCGAGTCTTTAACACGTTCGAAAGCAGCGTGTAAAGAGCTCATCATGACTGCGCGCTACACTCGGGTTCAGTCCGGACACGGCGATAACCTTGAGACATTCATGCGACTTCGCAGGCATCATCACTTCCAGGTATCGCCGCAACACACGAGGGGGCCATCATGGGCAACGACGGGCACGACAAGAAGCGCGACATGACCTACACCCAGAACCGAGAGCTCTCCTGGCTCCGCTTCGACGAGCGCGTGCTCGCCGAATCGATGGATGAATCCGTGCCGCTGTTCGAGCGCCTGAAATTCATCGCCATCTTCGAGAGCAACATGCGCGAGTTCCTCATGGTCCGCATGGGCGGGCTCTCGAGCCTGGCAACCCTCAAACGGCAACCGCGCGACAACAAGAGCGGCATGACCCCCTCCGAGCAGGTCGCCGCCGTGTTCTCCGAACTGCCGGGGCTGTTCTCCAAGGCCTCCGCATCCTTCGACGCCATCGAATCCCTCTTGCGCGCCAAGGGCGTCGAGCGCATCACGCCCGCGGAGCTCATTGGGACCGAGCGCGACACGGTGCGGAGCTATTTCAACCGCAACGTGCAGCCCATCTTCTCCCCGCTCATCATCGACCCGCGCCACCCGTTCCCCAACCTCCGCAACGGGGCCCTCTACGTGGTCTGCACGCTCGCATCCGCATCCGAGGATGAGCAGGGCCTGCTCGGCATCATCGAGGTGCCGACCTCCCTTCCGCGTGTGATCGAGGTCTCCAACGAGAACGGCCACCTGCGCTACATCTTGCTCGAAGACATCATCCTGGCATGTCTCGATTCATGCTTCGGCGCCTACGCCCCGCAGGACAGCGCCGTGATCCGCGTCACCCGCAACGCCGACCTCGATCCGGACGGCGAGGGAGTCGAGGAGGACGAGGACTACCGCCAGCACATGAAGAAGGTGCTCAAGAAGCGTCTGAGGCTGCAGCCCGTGCTGCTCGCCATTCACGGCGATCTGGGCAGAGATGCCGTCAAATCCATCCGCAAGGCGCTGCACCTGACACAACAGGCGGTGCTTTCCGTGAATATGCCCCTCGACCTCGGCTTCATCTTCTCCCTTGAGGGCAAGCTCCCCGCAGCGGCGCGCGAGAAGCTCCTGTTCCCCCCGTTCGCACCGCAGCCGAGCCCCATGTTCTGCCCGGGCGAACCCATGCGCGAGCAGGTGCTCGCCGGCGACAAACTGCTCTTCTATCCATATGAGTCCATGAACACGCTGCTCGACCTCATCAACGAGGCGGCGCACGACGACGCCTGCATCTCACTGCGCATCACCCTCTACCGTGTGGCCCGCCAGTCGCGCCTGTGCGAGTCGCTCATCTCCGCCGCCGAACGGGGCAAAGAGGTCACGGTCCTCATGGAGCTGCGCGCCCGCTTCGACGAGGAGAACAACATCGCCTGGGCGGAGCGACTCGAGGAGGCGGGGTGCACGGTCATCTACGGCGCCGAGGGCTTCAAATGCCATTCCAAGATCTGTCAGCTCACCTATCATGACCAGGGGCGCATCGAGCGCATCACGCTCCTGGGCACGGGCAACTTCAACGAAAAGACGGCGCGCCTGTACTCCGACTTCATGCTCATGACGGCGCATGAAGGCATCGGCGAGGACGCCAATGCGTTCTTCCGCAACCTGACGCTGGGCAACCTGCACGGCGAATACCGTTATCTCGGTGTCGCGCCCGCAGGACTCAAACCGCTCGTCATGGATGGCCTCGACCGCGAGATCGCCCGTGCACGCGCCGGCATGCCCGCGCACGCCTTCTTCAAAATGAACTCTCTGACCGACCGCGAGGTTATCGACAAGATCGCCGAGGCGAGCCGTGTGGGCGTGCGCGTCGACTTGATCATCCGTGGCATCTCATGCATGCTGCCGGGTATCGAGGGCAGCACCGGCAACGTGCACATCCGCTCGATCGTCGGGCGCTTCCTGGAGCACGCGCGCGTCTACTCGTTCGGAGAGGAGGCGGACACGGTGTACCTGTCCAGCGCCGACATGATGACGCGCAACACCGAGCACCGCGTCGAGATCGCCTATCCCGTCCTCGACCCCACCTGCCGCGCCATGGTGCGTGACTACATGGCCGACCAGCTGCGCGACAACGTGAAGGCCCGCGAGCTCGACGCACGCGGACGCTGGGTCCCCGTTGCCCGCGCGGAGGGCGAGGCGCCCTTCAACGCGCAGGAGCACCTCATGGCGCAGGCCATCGAGCGCGCCAGGGCCGCCGAGGAGAAACGCGCCCAGGCTGCGGCCGAGAAGGAGCGCCGCGCACGCGCCGAGCTTTTGGAGTCCGCCCAGCCCCTGCCCAGCACGCGCGCATGCGGAACCTCCCCCGCCAAGGGAGAGATCGTCCAGGCCGAGGCGACCGCCATCGTGCCGGCACCCCAGCCCGCCGAGGGCCGCTTCAAGCGCGGCTGGCGCATGATTGTGAGCGGCTTCAAGGAGATGCTCTCCTGAGGAACCCCAATGTGTAATTGGGGACGGGTGCGTTTTACACATCCAGACAAGTGCGCGCCGAGGATTCACCCCTCGGCGCGCTCATTTTCAACCTCAAAAAAGGGACTGTCCCTACATTGAGGTCTCTAGGCGCTCGCTCGCCTCGAGCCATGCCATCTCGAGCTCGTCGAGCTCGTCGCGAGCGGCGGCGACGGCATCCTGCTGGGCGGTGAGCGCGGCAAAGTCGGTGGGATCGATGTCGAACATCCCCCGCTCCAGCTCCTCGACCTTGGCGCGACGCGTCTCCATCTTGCGCTCGAGGGAGGCGACCTCCTTTTTGAGGCGCTGACGCTCCGCATTCGAGAGCCCGTTCCGAGGACCCTGAGCGCCCGTCTGTGGGGCGTTCGAAGGATTGGGGTCACACCCCTGACCGCCGTTGAATCCGGGGGCCTGAGGACGCGCGGAGCCGCCCGCGCCCAAACCCTCCGTCAACCGGAGATACTCATCCACGCCACCCGGCACATGTCGCAGGGTGCCGCCGATGAGCGCCCACTGCTGGTCGGTCACGCGCTCCATGAGGAAGCGGTCGTGCGTGACCAGGATGAGCGTGCCGGGCCAACTGTCCAGCAGGTCCTCCACGAGTGCGAGCATGTCCGTATCCAAGTCGTTGCCGGGCTCGTCCAGGATGAGCACGTTGGGCTCCTCCAAAATAGTGAGCAGCAGCGACAAGCGGCGCTTCTGACCACCGGAAAGATCCTTGATGCGGCTCCACATCTGTTGCTGCGTGAAGCCGAGGCGCTCAAGGAGCTTCTCGGGGCTCGTTTCCTTGCCCTCCACCATCACATAGCGCTTGCCACGGGCGAGCACCTCTCGAATCGTATCGTCCTCGACGGGCTTCAGCTCATCGAGCTGCTGGGAGAGGACGCCGAAGCGCACCGTGGACCCGATCTTCACGCGACCGCGGCGAGGGCTGAGCTTGCCCTGGATGACGTTGAGCAGCGTGGTCTTGCCCGCGCCGTTCTCGCCCAGCAGACCGTACCGGTCGCCGGCGCCGATGAGCCAGATCACGTCAGAGAGTACGGGGCGCGAAGGCGCCGCATCGCCCGATCCGTCCTCCCCCGCACCGTTCTCATACCCCGCGTCCACGTCGATCACGTCGATGACCTGCTTGCCCAAGCGGCTCACCGCGAGGCGCTTCAGCTCGAGTTCGTTGCGCACGGGAGGAACGTCGGCGATGAGCTCACGAGCCGCCTCGACGCGGAATTTCGGCTTGGTACTTCGCGCTTGCGCACCACGCGAGAGCCACGCGAGCTCCTTGCGCGCCATGTTGCGACGACGCTCCTCGGTCACCTGCGCCATGCGGTCGCGCTCGACGCGCTGCAGGATATAGGCGGAGTAACCGCCCTCGAACGGATCGACGCAGCCGTCGTGCACCTCCCACATGGAGGTGCAGACCTCGTCGAGGAACCAGCGGTCGTGCGTGACGACGAGCATGGCGCCATTGCCGCGCTGCCAACGGGACTTGAGATGTTCGGCGAGCCAGTTGATGGTGCGCATGTCCAGATGATTGGTGGGCTCGTCCAACATCAGGACGTCATAGTCCCCGATGAGCAGGCGCGCCAGGTCCACACGGCGGCGCTGGCCACCGGACAGCTCCCCCACCAGGCCCTCCCAGGGCACATCCGCGATGAGGCCGTCCAGGATCTGACGGACGCGCGGGCTCGCGGCCCACTCGTACTCGGGAAGATCGCCCACCACGGCCCTATGCACCGTGGAGGCGCTGTCGAGCGCATCGCGCTGCCCGAGCACGCCGACCGTCACATCGCGGCGGCGCGTCACGCGCCCCGCGTCCGGCGGAACCGCCCCGGAAAGCACGCCGAGCAAGCTCGACTTGCCGTCGCCGTTCTTGCCGACGATGCCGATACGGTCGCCCTCATTGACGCCCAGGGTCACGTCCTGGGCGATCAACTTGGTAGGAAACTCCAGATGCACGCCGTCGCAGCCGAGCAGAATGGCCATATCAACGCTCCTCGCTTATCTTTGCACAGCCCTTCATCTTACCAGCCGTCCATACTACCGAGCAGCGCGTATGGGTAGAAGCTATAGCGTTGTCATCGATAGGAGGATCCCATGACCATCAACCCCGGCGAGTTCACGTTCCGCGCCGCATGCCACGAGGACCTGGACGAATTCGCCGACCTGTACTGCACGCTGTGGACCAACAGCCTCCGCAACCGCGGCGACTTTGAAGACGCCATGTTGGCCGGGCGGTACAACATCTCCATGCAGTTCAACCGCTCCCCCATCACGATCGTCGCGGAAGCGGGCGGCAAGCCGATCGCCCTGTGCTGCGTCGGCGTGTTCGACGATGGCAAGCCGCGCGTGAACGAGTATTGGCACGAGCGCTACGAGGACCTGTTGGCACAGGCGACCGCGCGCCTCGAGCAAGGCGGCGACGAGCGCCTGGCCGGCTGCCTGTTCGGCGACACGCGTGAGAAGGCCACGGCCGACCGTTTTGCCGCCACGGGCAACGAGTTCGCGCAGGCGCAGATCAACCTGCTCATCATCCGTCCCGAATTCCAGGGCAAGGGCCTGGGAGGAGAGCTGCTGCGACGCGCCCGCACCGCGATTCGGGAAGCCGGTTGCACCAAGTTCTTCCTCATGACCGACAGCGAGTCCGATTGGCATTTCTACGACCATATCGGCATGACTCGCATCGCGGAGGACCACAGCCAGGATACGGGCGACGGGTTCACGGTGTACATGTACGGCGACGAAGCGTAACGAGAGCGGCTCGGGCGAACCCATACAAGGTCCGCTGCTCAGACAGTCCTGCTCACGACGAAGGCCCCACTGGGGCCTTCTGTTCGTGCGGAACTCGCGACGGACCTTGTATGACCCCGCCCGAGCCGGCATTCGGTTGAGTTGAGCTTTGGGCGCGCGTTCGAAGGTAGGCTCGTATCCCACCCCGAACGCACAACCGGACCTTTACCTGGCTGCGACTTTGAAATCAAATGAACGTAGCTCGAGGCGGGGGCATATTTCCGCAAGGCGTTTTTGTGATGCCGAAGGCGAACCACGCCTGGAGGAATTATGCCCGCCGCCTCGAGCGGACGGGCTGATTGCCCCCCCTACGAGAACATGCCCGTAAGGTAATCGTTCAGGCGCTTATCCTTGGGGCGCTGGAAGATCTGATCGGTCTGGCCGCACTCGACCATGTCGCCCATGTAGAAGAAAGCGGTGCGGTTGGACACGCGGCTCGCCTGCTCCATGTTGTGCGTCACAATCACGATGGCGCGCTCTTTGACCACGCTCTGCATGAGCTCCTCGATCGCCAGAGTCGAAATCGGGTCGAGGGCCGAGCAGGGTTCGTCGAACAGGATGACGTCCGGATGCATGGCGAGCGTACGGGCGATGCACAGACGTTGCTGCTGACCACCGGAAAGCGAAAATGCGCTCTGGTTCAACTTGTCCTTAACCTCATCCCACAGGGCGGCGCCGCGCAGGGACTCCTCGACCAGGGCATCGAGATTCTCCTTGCCGCGCAGGCCGTGGCGCTTAGGTGCGAACACGATGTTCTCGTAGATCGTCTTATGAAACGGGTTCGGCTGCTGGAACACCATGCCGATCGAACGGCGCAGCTCGTAGAGATTCTCCTCGCGTCTGTTGATGTTGCGCCCGTCGTAGATGATCTCGCCCTCGACGCGACAGCCACGGATCTCGCGATTCATGAGGTTCAAGCTACGCAGGAACGTGGACTTGCCGCAGCCGGACGGGCCGATCAACGCGGTGATCTCGCCCTTGTGAAACGCCAGCGAGGTATCGTGCAGCGCGTGGTTCGAGCCGTAATAGACGTTGACGCCATGCGTCTCGAGCACGACCTCGGAGGTGGGGGCCATCTCGGCGGCGGCGGTGCCGATGACCACCTGGTCCACGGCGGTCTCGCCCGTAATCACTTCACTCATTCGGCGGTCATCCTTTTTGCCAGGGCCTTGCCCGCGAGGCGGGAGAGCACGTTGAACAGAAGCACGCAGATCATCAGCAAGGCGGCGGTACCCCACACGATGTGCTGGGCCTCGGGACTGCCCTCGCCGTAGATCTTGTAGATATGCACCGCGAGCGACTCGCCGGGACGGAAGATGTTCCAGGCGCACGTGGGGCTGGAGAAGTTGAGCGTGAGGAAGTTCAGGCGCACCGGGCTCGACATGCCGGAGGTGAACAGCAGGGCCGCCGCCTCACCGAACACGCGGCCGGCGGAGAGCACGACGCCCGTGACGATGGCGGGCATGGCGGCCGGGATGAGCACATGAACCGTGGCCTCCCAGCGCGTAAGGCCCATGGCCAGGCACGCGTCGCGCTGGTGCTGAGGCACGTCCTCGAGCGCCTGCTGGATAACGCGCACCAGAATCGGGATATTGAACATGGTGAGCGCCACGGCGCCGGAGATGATCGAGTACTTCCAACCGAAGTTCACGGAGAACACGAGGAAGCCGAACATACCAACGACGATGGACGGCAGCGAGGACAGGGTCTCGATGGCCGTGCTCGCAATTGCGGTGATGGGGCCGTCCGGAGCGTACTCGGTGAGGAACACCGCCGCCCCAAGGCTCACCGGCACCGAGATCAGCAGCGTGATGACAAGCAGGTAGAAGGAGTCGAACAGCTGATAGACAACACCGCCGGCCGCGCCGTTGGAACGGCTCGGCTGCGTGAGGAAGCCCGGGGTCAGCAGGGTGGAGAGGCCCTCGTAGAGGATATAGGCCACCATCGACACGACGATGAGCATGACAAAGCACGCGATGCCGGTCAAAACGGCGGTGGCGATGCGGTCGCCGTGCTGGGCGCGCAGGATGTGGCCCTCGTCGATGGCGAGCGGGCGGGGTGCGCCGGAAGCAGGCGCCTGGGTGGTAGTGCGCTCATCAGTCACGGGACTTCGCCCCCTTCTTGCCGATCATGTGGATGATCAAGATGAAGATGAGCGACATGCCCATCAGCAGCAGGCCGAGCGACCACAGGACGTCCTTCTGCACCGACCCGTCGGCGTAGATCGCCATGCTGGTGGTGAGGGTCGTGGTGATGGTCGAGGCCGGGGATAGCAGAGACAGTGGCATGACCTCGGCACCGCCGATAACCATGCGCACGGCCAGCGTCTCACCAAAGGCACGCGTCATGCCGAGGATGACTGCGGTCATGAGGGAGGGCATCGCGGACTTGATCACGACGTGGCGAATGGTCTGCCAGCGCGTGTATCCGAGGGCGAGCGAACCCTGACGATAACCATCGGGCACGGCGCGCAGGGCGTCCATGGAAAGCGTGGTCACCGTCGGCAAGATCATGATGGCCAGCACGATGGCGCCGGGCAGGATGCCCATGCCGGTCTGCGTGCCGAAGATGGCCTTGCAGGCGGCGACGACCACGTGGAAGCCGATGAGGCCGAACACGACGGAGGGAATACCCACGAGCAGCTCGACGAGCGGCTGGAAGATCTTCTTTCCGAAGTCCGGGCGAATCTCGACCGCGAAGATCGCCGACCCGATGGCGATGGGCAGCGCGATGGCGGTCGACAGCAGCGTGACCGCGAACGACGTGACGATAAGCGGCAACGCCCCGGTCTGCGGCAGACCGGTCTCGGGATCTATGTTGGCAAGGCTCCAATCGGTCCCGGTGAAGAAGCCGACGAGGTCCACGCCGTCCTTGAAGAAGGTGGAGAGGCCCTTTTGCGCGACCATGACGATAAGCGCGAGGACCAGCAATGTCACGAGCGCGACGCACGCGCCCGTGACACCAAAACCGACCTTCTCAAGGTTGCGCTTGGGCATCTGTTTTGCCATGACGCACCTTTCGAGAGGATATGTGAAGAGGGTCTTACTTCTCGGTGACGACGCCGTTCGCGTCCTTCACCACGGCCATCTTGGAGACCGGGATGAAGCCCTGCTCGGCAACAAGCTCGCCCTGGACGTCATCGGAGAGCATGTACTCGAGGAATGCCTTGGTAGCGTCATCGGCGTCCTTGGCGCAGTACATGTGCTCGGTGGCCCAGATCGGGAAGGAGTTGTCGAGGACGTTCTCGCTCGCGGGCTCCACGCCGCCAACCTTGATGGCGGTGAACTTGGAGTCATCGAAGTGGGAGAAGTCGATGTAGGAGATGGCGTTGTCGGTGGAGCCCATCAGGGTCTGGACGTCGCCGGACTTGTCCTGCTCGGGCTGGGCGGGCTTGTAGGTGTTCTTCTCGTCACCGAAGACGGCGGCCTCGAAGGTGGCGCGGGTGCCGGAGCCCTCCTTGCGGTTGACGACGACGATTTCGGCGTCCTCGCCACCGACCTCGCTCCAGTTGGTGATGGTGCCGCCGAAGATGCGTTTAAGCTGCTCGAGGGTCAGATCGTCGACGGTGACGTTCTTGGAGACGATCGGGCCCATGCCCACGACGGCGACCTCGTGGTCGACGAGCTTGGCGGCGGCGTCGGCGTCGAGCTTAGTCTCGGCAAAGACATCGGAGTTGCCGATGGTCACGGTGCCGGAGGACACGGCGGTGAGGCCGGCGCCGGAGCCGTTACCGGAGCCGGAGATCACGCAGTCGGGGTTCTCGTTCATGAACTGCTCGGCCGCAGCCTCGACAAGGGCCTGGAAGGAGGAGGCGCCGTCGTAGGTGACCTCGCCCACGACGCCCGCGGCGGCGTCGGCTGAACCGGCGGCAGGGGCCTCAGAGCCACCGCAACCAGCCAAGCCGAGACCGGCCACGGCGGCGACACCGCCGGCAAGGCCGAGGAAGGAGCGACGAGAGCAGGAATAATCGAACATGGTTCTCCCTTCGAGAGCAATATCGGCGTGATTTCGCGCCGGACGGAAAAACTGGGGTCCATCTTCATCCCCATGAGGCGTGTTCGGGCCCCATCCGTCGTACGGCAAGCACGATACCGCGCGCTCGCCGCCCATCTGACCTCGTTCGCCGTCTCTTACGGCACTCTGACCGAGCATTACCACGTGCTTTGACCTGCCTTACAAGCGGCTTACATATGAAAAGGCGGTGTCGCGTTCGACCGTGACACCGCCTTCAGCGGAATATGATGCTTCTTCCTGGCAGCTCACATTCCAACCGCTCAACGACCTAGTGCTTCTTTTTCGGGCGCTTCTTCTTGGTGGGCTGGTTCGCCTTCTTGGCACTCGAGACATCATGGCGTTTGCGGTAGAGATACCCGCCGAACACCATCGACACCGC
Organism: Collinsella intestinalis; assembly: GCF_902364775.2. Taxonomy (GTDB): domain Bacteria; phylum Actinomycetota; class Coriobacteriia; order Coriobacteriales; family Coriobacteriaceae; genus Collinsella. The sequence goes on from NZ_CABJEU020000001.1 coordinate 1,167,344, forward strand.
GATGATCGCGATATAGAAGAGCTGCTCCCAGATATTCGGGGCCTCCATGCTAGAACTCCAATTCGTTCAAGCGTACGAGCGCGATGATGTACATCTTGAGAGCGTCTCGCAGGAGCTGCTCGTTGGCGGCCTCGTTCGGGCCATGCATGCTGCCCGCCCACGCGGGAAGCTCCAGGCTATTGTCCTCTGGGCCGAACGAAACGGCGCTCTTGAAGTTGCGCGCATAGGTACCGCCGCCCATGGAGAAGGGCTCCGCGGGCTTGCCCGTGACCTCGCGGTACGTGTTGAGCAGCGCACGAACCGCCGGGCTATCCGCGGAAACGCTGAAGGGCTCCTTGGCGCGACCCGAGATGAACTCCGCACCAAAGCGCGATGCATGGGCTCCGCAGATCATGGCCATCTCATCGGAGGTGGTGGAGTCGGGATAGCGGACGTCGATGGTCTGGAGGATATGTCCGTCCGCCACCTCGATCGTGCCAGCGTTGCAGGTGAGAGCGCCAAAGGCATCGCTCTCGGCAGCGATGCCAAGACCCTCCCCCGCCGTGCCCTCATGCACCACGGAGAGCAGATCAAGATAGGAGCGCTCCGCGGAATCGAGCAGGTTGGACTTCACGTCCATGACCTCGTGCAAGTAACCCACCACGAGCGCGATGGCGTTGATCGTGCCCTCAGGAAGAGAGGCGTGCCCGCCGATACCCTGGGCGAAGATGCGCGTGCAACCCTCGCCGGCATCCTCGAGCGTGATACGATCCGCATTGGCCTGCGGAGCGGGAAGCTCGGACAGGGGCACGGCGACGATGCACTCGGACTGGCTGGGGATGGCATTGGTCGCCTCGGCCCCGCTCCAAGAGCGAATAACACCATTCTCGATCTTCGCGCTCTTGAACGTGCCGCCAAAGCAGCCCTTCTCGGCGTTGCACACGGGGAACTCGGCATCGGGGGTAAAGAGGAACAGTGGCTGCTCATGACCGGCCAGGTAGTGCTTGACGTCGGTCATGCCCACCTCCTCGTCGCAGCCGAGCAGCGCATGGAACGTGTAGCGCGGGGTGATGCCCTCACGCAGGAAGAACGCACCGGCATAGAGCGACAGGACAGCGGGGCCCTTGTCGTCGATCACACCGCGGCCGAGCAGCCAGCCCTCACGACGCTCCATGGAAAACGGGTCCGTGCACCAACCGGGGCCGGCGGGGACCACGTCGACGTGCGCGATGGTGGCGATGTGCTCCTCACGCTCGCCCGGAATGTCCGCGATGCCCACATACCCCGCATCGTCACTCGCCTGATAGCCCAGGCGCTGAGCGATGGTCAAGGCGCAATCAAGCGCGGCGCGCACCTCAGGGCCAAACGGGGCCCCATCCTTGGCGAGCGAAGCGTCCGCAATCGAGGGATGGGACACGAGAGAGGAGATATCGGCGACGACATCCTCCCAAACATCCTCCACATACGCGTCGACGCGAGAGACGAGATCGTTGTTCATTTCACACTCCTTGAAAAAGGCCCCGACGCACATACGTCGGGGCCTGCAGCGAACCTAAGGTTCAAAGGCGATATGCCGGAGATTTACTCGGCATCCTCGGCCTTCTCCTCACCCTCGAGCGGGGTGACCTCGATCTCGATGCCGAGGGTCTCGGCAGCGGACTTCATGGACAGGGAGATACGACGACGGTCGAGGTCGATCTCCATGACCTTGACCTGGACCTTGGAGCCCACAGTGGTGACCTGGGCAGGCTGGTCCACGTGCTTGTTGGCCATCTCGGAGATGTGCACGAGACCCTCGATGCCGTCACCGAGGTCGACGAACGCGCCGAAGGGCACGAGCTTGGTAACGGTGCCCTCGACGATGGCGCCCACGGGATACTTCTTGACCAGGGCACGCCACGGATCCTCGGTGGTCTGCTTGAGACCGAGGGAGATACGCTCGCGGTTCAGATCGACGTCGAGCACCTCGACCTCGACCTCCTGGCCGACCTTGACGACCTCGGAGGGGTGGTTGACGTGGTTCCAAGAGAGCTCGGAGATGTGGATGAGGCCGTCGATGCCGCCCAGATCCACGAAGGCGCCGAAGTCCACGATGGAGGAAACGGTGCCCTTGAGGCGCATGCCGCTCTTGAGCTTGGAGAGGATCTCGGAGCGCTCGGCCTTGCGGGACTCCTCGAGGACAACGCGGCGGGAGAGCACGACGTTGTTGCGGTTGCGATCCATCTCGATGACGCGGGCCTCGATGCGGGTGCCGAGGTAGGAGGTGAGGTCCTTCACGCGGCGAAGGTCGACGAGGGAGGCGGGCAGGAAGCCGCGCAGGCCGATGTCGAGGATAAGACCGCCCTTGACGACCTCGATAACCTCGCCCTCGACGTTCTCGCCGGCGTTGAACTTCTCCTCGATGCGGTTCCAGGCACGCTCGTACTCGGCGCGCTTCTTGGAGAGAACCAGACGACCGTCCTTGTCCTCCTTCTGAAGCACGAGCGCCTCGATGGAGTCGCCCAGCGCCACGAGGTCGGCGGGGTTGGCATCCTTGCGGATGGAGAGCTCGCGGACGGGAATGACGCCCTCGGACTTGAAGCCGATGTCGACGAGGACCTCGTCGCGCTCGATCTTCACAACGGTGCCGTTAACCAGGTCGCCCTCATCGAAATCGGTGATGGAGTTGTCGATGAGGTTGTTCATCTCCTCGGTATCGACGTCGTCGAGGGAGAAGATGGACGAGTTCTGAATCTCACTCAAAGGTGGACCCCTTTCGAACTACGGGGCCCCGATTACCTGACCTGCAGATGGTTGCTTGCAAAGAGCGGACGAGCCGCCAGCGCGCGCGCACCGTTTGGAACAATCTCGGGGGCCGACAGATACTGACGTGAACTATAAACATTCACGGTTCATTAGAGTACGTTGAATCCCCATCTATTTCAAGCATAAAGTGCGATTTTTTCGTCCACGGCGGCAAACCGCCCGGGGAGCGGCGGGGATGGTCGAACCCCTCCCCCTTGATCGACTCACACGACGACGAAGCTCGCCGACGGCCTTTGTCTATTCGTGCGGCTTGATTGCCTCGATTTGGGCATAATCGTTAGACATGCCGACATGACCAGGAGGGAAACGGCGCCCATGGCGACTCTCAAAGCCGTCGTCTTCGACATGGACGACACGCTGCTCAGCATCAATCTCAGCGCCTTCATCGGCGTGTTCGCGCTCGACGAGGCGAACTTGCTCGCGCAGGTCGCCCGCAAACCCATCGTGTCGCTCTTCTCCCCCGTCGGCTCGGCCATGCTCGCCCTCAACAACGGCGATCGCGCACAGGGGGACACCCGCACCAACCGCCAGTTCTTCGCCGATGAACTCGAGCGCCGCTGCGGCATCCCCATTCTCGAGCCCGCCATCGCCGACATGCTCGACTTCTACGAGCGGGAGGTCCTGCCCAAGAAGAACGACCGGACCATCTCCGCCCGCCCGCGCGAGGGAGCCCACGAGGCGGTGCAGACCGTGCTCGACCATGGCATGCGCATCGCGCTGCTCACCAACCCGAGCTTCTCGCGCTCCTGCATCGAATGCCGTATGGGCTGGGGCGACATGCTCGACATGCCCTTCGAACTTGTGACTACGTGGGAGAACTCAACGCGCGTCAAGCCCAGCGCCGATTACTACCGCGACTCGCTCGACAAGCTCGGCCTCGCCCCCGAGGAGACCCTCATGGTGGGAAACGACCCTAAGCGCGACTTCCCCTCCCCCTCGATCGGCCTCAAAACGGCCTACGTGGGCGCCGGCTACCAACCTCATGCGTTGTGGAACGGCAGCATGGCCGATTTCGCCAAGGACTTCGACCGTATCGAAGAACGGTTCTGCGACGGCGAATAGGCCCTCGCGAGGTTCAAACTTCTTACAGCCGGGTCTCGCCTGTCATGAGCTTCAAGATCTCGACATCGGTGTCCTTCATGCCCACGCGGCCGACGTAGCCCATGCTCGCGATGGTCTCCTCCACCGTGCCCATCACGATACCCTCGCCCGCGCGGAAACCGCGACCGGCCTGGGCCATATCGGCACCGAGGATCGCAGCGTCAACGGCTGCCGAGATTTTGGCGGCGCAGCTCGCCTTGGCGCCGTCGCACACGATACCGCCCACGTTGCCGAGTGTGTTGACGATGGTGGCGCCAACCTGCTCACGCGACCCGCCGCGCATCCACTCGATGGCAGCGCCCGCGCCGCATCCTGCGCACACCACGCCGCAAAACGCCGAAAGCGCACCGATGTAGCTCTTCACATGAATCGCCACCAGATCGGACAGGGCGAGCGCGCGCAACAGGCGATCGCCCTCGATGCCGAGCTCCTCGGCGTAGGTCGCCACGGGCATGGCGCACGTGATGCCCTGGTTGCCCGACCCGCACACAATCGCAACGGGCAGGGCGCAGCCGCTCATGCGGGCATCGGAACCGGCCGCAGCACGGGCGCGGGCGCGGCAGGCCACATCGTCACCGCGCGTGGCGAGCAGCGTGCGGCCCACCTCGGCGCCCCACTCGTTGACAAGGCCCTCCTCCGAGATGGCCGAGTTGAGCGTGAGCTGGCGCTCGAGGGACTCGCGAGCACCGGAGATATCGCCGCCCTCCACGAAGTCCAGGATGATGTCGAGCGTGAGGCCCTCGAGGGGCTTGGCGGCAGGCGCCTCGGAATCGCCGGCGGACTGCACGGCGCTCATGAGCGCACAGGTGCCGGAGCAGGAATCCTCCACGTCACCGCCGCGGGCGGCGGGGCACAACTGATTGGCAGGCACGCCGTCGCGCGTGCAGCGAACCACGTTCGTGTGGTGCTCGGAAATGGCGACCTCGGCCACATGGCCCAGTGCGTGCGCTTTGATCTCGATGTAGAGGTTCGGCACGCCCTCGATCAGCGTCACCTCGCAGTAGCCCTCCTGGGCAAGCAGGTCGAGCGTGCGCGCTATGTCCGCCTCGCCCACGCCCTCAAGGGCCTCGAGGGCCGCCGAGGCGTCGCCGCCGAGCGCGCCGAGGACCGCCGCGGCCTCGACGCCGCGCATACCACCGGAATTGGGGACGGTGACGCTCTTGACGTTCTTGATGATGTTGCCGGAGCAACCCACCTCGAGCGATTCGGGCTCGCATCCCAGCACGAGCCGGGCAAGCGCCGCGGCATAGGCGACGGCGATGGGCTCAGTGCAGCCCAGCGCGCAGATTAGCTCGGAATTCAACAGGTCGCACAGCGCGCGGTCGCGCTGCTCGGGCGACATGTCGGTCACGTTCTTGACATCCACGGCGGTCCCCTTTCGATGTGTCATTCAACTGCCTCCAAGTGTAGCAGCCCCATCTGCCCTTCTCACGGAAACGCGGCTCGACCCGCAAAGGCCGAACCGCGTTGTAGGGGGGGCATATTGGACGGTCGTCGCGCCTAGCCGAAGAAGCGCTCGATCTCGATGGCCGCGTTTTCCAGGGAATCGGAGCCGTGGATGATGTTCGCGTTCACGTCGTTGGCAAAGTCACCGCGAATCGTGCCGGGAGCCGCGTCGAGCGGGTTGGTGGCGCCCATGAGGGTGCGCATCTTGGAGACGGCGGAGAGGCCGGACACGACCATCTTCACCACGGGGCCGCTCGTCATGAAATCGACGATGTCGCCGAAGAACGGCTTGTCGGCCAGATGAGCGTAATGCACCTTGACGAGGTCCTCGTCAAGCTCGCACTTCTCCATCTTCTCAATAGTGAGACCGCAACGCTCGATGCGGTCGATGATGAGGCCCGTCTTGCGGTCACGGACGGCATCGGGCTTGATCATGATGAAGGTCTTCTCGATATCTGCCACGGGTTCCCCTTTCGATGGGAGGGCTGGAAACGCGCCTTGCGCGCCGTATGTTCGCTACGTCATGGTACCCAAAGCGCAAGGGCGGAAAACCACATTTCGACAAAGGGCCCAACTGAAACGTTTCCTCACGCGAACATGCACCGCTCGCCCACGAAACCACCATCATCGAGCCGTCCGATCAGACACCCTCCCCCATGGGGACGAGAGACGAAATCCCCTCGAGATACGCTTCATCCGCGACGAGCGTTGCCCGAACCAGGCGCATCTGCTCTCTCACGGCGGAGGGAGACGTGCCGCCCATCGTCGTACGAGCACCGACGATGGCGTCGATATCGAGAGACGAGACGATATCGGGGCCAAACAGGGGGCTCGCTTCCTGGAATACGGCAAGGGGCAGGTCGTCGAGCCGACATCCGCGCTCCTCGCATACGAGCACCAGGTGCCCGACAATCTCATGCGCCTCGCGGAACGGCATGCCCTTCTTGGCGAGGTAGTCGGCGACATCCGTCGCCGCGAGATGCCCAACCTCGCAGGCCGCGCGCATGACATCGGCGTTGAACGTGCAGGTGGAGATCATCCCCGCCATGACGGCGAGGCTCTGGGAGAGCGTGCGGGCGGAATCGAGCATGCCGCCCTTGTCCTCTTGCAAGTCCTTGTTGTATGCCAGCGGCAACCCCTTGCACGTCACCAGCAGCTGCAGGAGATTGCCGTAGACGCGACCCGTCTTTCCCCTGATAAGCTCCGCGAAATCGGGATTCTTCTTTTGGGGCATGATCGAGGACCCCGTGGAATATGCGTCGGAAAGGGTGATATAGCCGAACTCCGAACTGCTCCACAGCACGATCTCCTCGGCGAGGCGGGAGAGGTGCATGGCCATGGTCGAGCATGCGAAATGCAGGTCCAAAATGAAATCTCGGTCAGAGACCGCATCAAGCGAGTTGCAGATGACGCGAGCGAACCCCATCTCGTACGAGGCCGCGACGCGATCGATCGGATACGTGGTCCCGGCGAGCGCCGCCGCCCCAAGCGGGGATGCATCGGCTGCTTCGAAGGCCGCGGTCAGCCGATGGAAATCGCGCTCGAACATCCAGTAGTACGCGAGTAGATGGTGCGAGAGGAGAACGGGCTGCGCGTGCTGGAGATGCGTCATGCCCGGCAAGACCACGCCCTCGTTGTCGCGTGCGGCCCCGATCAGGGCCTCGCGCATATGCAAATTTGCTTGCATGAGGTCGTGAGCGAGCGCCTTCGCGGCAAGCCGCGTGTCGGTGGCGACCTGGTCGTTGCGGGAACGCCCGGTATGCAGGCGCTTACCCGCCTCACCGATGCGGCGCGTGAGCTCCCCCTCGATCGCCATGTGGATGTCCTCGTCCTCGATATGGAAGGAAAACGACCCGGCATCGATCTCCCCCTCGATATCGGTAAGGCACCCCACTATGGCATCGCAGTCCCCCTGGGAGATGATGTGCTGCTTGGCGAGCATGCGAGCATGCGCCTTCGAACCCGCGATATCCTGCTTGTACAGGTGTTTGTCGACCGGCAGCGACGCGCCGAACTCCTGCGTGGCGGCAGCGACGTCCTCCTTGAACCGTCCACCCCAAAGCGCCATCCTCATCCATCCTTTCCGCGGCAACCCGTCTCGGCCGCATCCGCCGCGCGGAAAACCATCCCCCACGCGGTCCATCCCCTCACACGTCCCGTACGGGCATCAGAAGTTCACCGCGCGGCTCGCGGTGTGGGAACCGGCCGTACCATCCAAGACATCGAAAGACGTGGGCGCAGGCGTGGCCCCCTCCATGTGCGCGGCCCCCTTCATCGCCCAGGTCTTGATCGAAAGCCCCTGGATATCGATGAAGCCCTTCGCCGCCTTCTGGTCGAATGCCTCGTCGTTCTCGTAGGTAGCGAGCGCCGGATCGTACAGGGCGCAGGCGCTCTTGCTGCCCGCGACCACGCATCCGCCCTTGTAGAGCTTGAGTCTCACCGTGCCGGTCACGTCGTGTTGCGTAGCGGCCATAAATGCGTCGAGCGCCTGCTTGAAGGGGCTGAACCAGCGCCCGTTGTAAACCTGGTCCGCCCAAAGCTGCTCGAGCGCGAGCTTGTGATGGAGCACGTCGCGCTCCAAGCACAGATCCTCAAGCGCCTTGTGCGCCTGGATGAGCGCAAGACCGGCGGGGACCTCATAGCACTCGCGGGATTTCAGCCCGACATAACGGTTCTCGATCATGTCGATGCGGCCGTACCCGCACGAACCGGCGATGCCGTTGAGCTTGGCGATGAGCTCGGACAGCGGCAGCCCCTCGCCGTCGAGACTCACGGGCACGCCCTCGCTGAACCCGATCTCGACGTACGTCGGAATATCGGGGGCGTCGGCCGGGTCGACGGTGATCGTCCAGATGTCCGCCGGGGGCTCCGCCCACGGGTCCTCGAGCGCGCCGGCCTCGATGGCGCGACCCCACAGGTTGTCGTCGATGGAATAAGGCTTCTCGATGCTCTGGGAGACCGGTACGCCGTGCTTCTCCGCATACGCGATCTCGTCGGGACGCATGCCAAGATCCCATTCGCGCACGGGGGCGATGACCCTGAGAGAGGGGTCGAGCGCCATAATGGAAGTCTCGAAGCGCACCTGATCGTTACCCTTGCCCGTGCAACCGTGGGCGACGCAGGTGGCGCCGTACTTATGAGCCGTCTCGACGAGGTGCTTCGAGATCAACGGACGGGAGAGCGCGGAGAGCAGGGGGTACTTGTTCTCATACATGGCGTTGGCGGCAATGGCGCAGGTGATGTAGTCGGAGGCGAACTCCTCCGTCATATCGACCACCTCGACGGCGACGCACCCGAGCATCCGCGCTTTTTCCGCGACCTTCTCGAGACCGTCGTGCTCCTGGCCCACATTGCCCAACATGGCGATGACGTCGAGGCCCATCTCATGTTGCAGCCATTTGATGCACACGGAGGTATCCAGGCCTCCGGAGTACGCGAGCACGACCTTTTCCTTGGATTGCCGGCTGTTCATGGACTCATCCTTTCACGATGCCTTGATGCAGTGGAAATGGGTTGAGCCCAACCGATATGGAGGTGCCCGCGGTCGCACCTGTGTCTGCGCGCGTCACGAGTCGCATGCGATGCGCGCATATGAAAAATCCGCCTCTCGGCGGATGCTCCCTTGACGATATCGGTTGGACTCTGCGTGGAGGCCGGGCCTCCATGCGAACAGAGACAACGAACTATCGTCGTCGGGAGATTGCGCGCTGGCGTCGGACGGCAGCGTCGGCGGCGTTCTGGCGGGGCATGACGGCGACAATCGCCTTCCCCTCGTATGTAGCCAGAAGCTGTGCCACGGTTGCTCGTCCCCTCTAAATCAGGCAGCGCCAATCATTGGTTCGCTATAGTAGCCTAAAGTGCTCTCCTGAACGCTCAAATTTTTCGAATATTTCGGCCCTGTTTCCCATATGCATAAGAAACAGGGCCGCATGAATACAATCGCGTTAATCCGCGAGATATCTGGATAGGAATTCCCGAGTGCGGGGGCTCTCGGGCGCAGTGAATATCCGCTCGGGCGCGCCCTGCTCGGCGATGACGCCGCGGTCCATGAAGACCACGCGATCCGATACGGTGCGCGCGAACTCCATCTCGTGCGTGACGACCACCATCGTCATGCCGTCGCGCGCAAGGGCGCGCATGACCTCGAGCACCTCGCCCACGATCTGCGGGTCGAGCGCGCTGGTGGGCTCGTCGAACAACATGATCTTCGGGCGCATGCACAAGGCGCGCGCGATAGCGACGCGCTGCTTCTGCCCGCCCGAGAGCGTGGAGGGCGCCGCATGGGCGAAGGCCTCGAGCCCCACCGAGCACAAGTGCCCAAGCGCCACCTCCTCGGCCTCGGCCTTCGACATCTTCTTGCGGGTGATGGGCGCCAGCGTGCAGTTGGCGAGCACATCCATGTTGTTGAACAGGTTGAACCCCTGGAACACCATGCCAATGTCCTCGCGCAGGGCGTTCACATCCACATGATCGGCGGTCAGGTCGCTCCCCTGGAACCACACGTGGCCCGCGTCGGGCGTCTCCAACAGATTGATGCACCTCAGCAAGGTCGACTTGCCCGAACCGGAGGCGCCGATGATGGTCACGACCTCGCCGGGAGCGACGTCCAGATTGACGTCGCGCAGGACCTCCAGGTCCCCGAAGGACTTGCGCAACCCTTCGATGCGCACCAGGTATTCGCCGGCGGGCGCCGTTGCGATGATGTCACTCGTATGCATGGTTCAGCGCTCCTCAACGTTGACGGGCTGATCAGATGTGCTGCCGAGCTTCACGGACTTGACATCGAGTCGGTTTGCGAGGCGCCCTAGCAGCCACGAGGCGAACATGGTGAGGCACAGGTACATCACGCTCGTCACGAGCGCGGCCTCGAACTTGGCATAGTAGATGCCGCCCACGGTGGTGGTGGCGAACATGAGGTCGAACGTACCGATGACCGAGAGTACCGACGAGTCCTTGATGTTGATGACGAGCTCGTTGGAAAGACCTGGGATGGCGAATTTGACGCCCTGCGGGAAGACGACCTTGCGCATCGCCTCCCATTGCGAGAGGCCGAGCGAGCGGGCCGCCTCCATCTGGCCGGCGTCGACCGACTCGATGCCGCCGCGTAGCACCTCCATCATGTAGGCCGTGGAGTTGAGCACGATGGTCACGAGACCGGCGGTGAACGTGCTCCAGATCGCGTTGATCTGCGTTGTGGTGAGGTCGGTCATCCTGAACAGGGAGAAAACACCGAAGAAAATAATCATGGCCTGGACCATCATGGGCGTGCCGCGCACCACGGTGCTGTACGCGCGGGCGAACCCGCTGCCCACGACCTTCCAAAAGCGCACGAAATCGTTGTCGGAACGGTCGATGACCTGAATGCGCAAAAACACGAGAAGCAGTGCCAGGAAGAACGCGATCACAGTGCCGAACACCGCGAGGACGACCGTGGTCTTGAGGCCCGCGGCAAAGATGTCGCGGCCGTTGTAGAGCATGTAGAGCATGCTCTCGAGCGTGGCGGAGGGGCGCGTCGTCGCCGTGGTCGCGACCGCCCAGGCGGAGGCGAGGCCGCAGCCCACGCGGTCGACGGCGAGCACGGCGGTCATGGCGGCGACCGCATAGGAGCCGTAGCGCAGGGCGCGAACGACGCCGGGACGCGTGAACGGCGAGGCGCTCGCGTAGGTCTTCCACCGCGTGAGCTTGAACACCAAGGCAATGGCGGCGGTCACGAGCCAGGCGGCGAGCAGGTAGTACATGGCGACCTCAAGCGCATATGCATGGGCCATGAAGCTCAGAGAGGGACGGGGCGAGGCGGACAACGCCATGCCCGCGGCGGCGATGGCGCTCGTGCCCAACAGCACGTAGCGATGATCGCTGCGGATAAACGAGATCAAGCGGCCAAGCGGACTCTCGCCCGCCGATACGGTGGTCATAGATCGACTCCTTTAATTGAGTAACGTGATATGGCCGCCGAGCATGAATCGGCGGCACGGCAACATGCACATAGCCTGAGCTCGAACATATTCTCGAAGGGCGTTTTGTGAAGCGAAGCGAACCACGCCCGAAGAGATTATGTCCGCGCTCAGGCGGTCGGGATGCGTTACGCCGGCTGGCGATCCATGCAGGCAGACCACATATCCTGGCGCTCCTCATCGTCGATGGAGGCGATGATCTCGTTGACCTTGTCGAGCGCGGCGTCGTTTCCCTTGGCAACGCCCGCGTTATCGGGCATGAGCGAGCCCTCGAAGGCGTCCTCCATGTCGAGTACCACCAAATCGGGATAGACCTCGAGCAGCTTGGGTGCGGAGAGCATGGAATACGTGATGATGTCACACGTGCCGTTGCGCAGGTTCTCAACGACCATGGGCTGGGTCTCAGCGGGCGTCATGTGGTTGGCGCCCTCGATTTGGGCGATGACGTCGTCGTACATGGTTGCAGCCTGGCCCAGAATGGAGGCATCCGCAAGCTCGTCGAACGTGGTGGCGCCGGCATAGGCGGAATCGGCCCTGCAGATCATGACGATGTCATCGTCGACATACGAATCGGAAAACGCCGCGGCAGCCGCACGTTCTGGCGTGACGGACATGCCGGCGCACACGATGTCGACCTGACCGTTGTTGAGCGCGTCGATGAGCGAGCCGAACTCGAGCTTGACCGCCACGGGCTCCATGCCAAGACCATCGGCGATGATCTTCGCGACCTGCACGTCGTAGCCATCGGCGTAAGCGCCGGGAACGTTCTCGATGGGGATGGTGAACTCGGACTCCTCGGAGACCTGCCAGTTGTACGGAGCATAGGCGGCCTCCATGCCGACGCGCAAGGTCTTGCCGTCGCCGAGTAGGATGCCGGACGCAGAAGCGCTGCCATCGGCGGCGTCGCCGCTGCCCTGAGGGGCGGGTCCGCAGCCCGCGAGGAACATCATGCCTCCCACGCTCAATGCCGCCATGCCCGAGAGCTTCAAGAACTCCCTGCGTGAACGCATGACAGGATGTACAGATACAGAGACAGTCTCGTTAGTCATGATGATACCTCCGGTTTTTGTCTGAGACCCCTTCCGCACGACGCAACCAGAGGGGGCCCATCCCCCTCTCCCTTGCAACTTAATGCGTGAAAGTTCCGCGTGCTGCAAGGCAGGATACTCCGCTTCAGTGGAGCGCATGGTGGAGGTATGCCAAGAAATACATTGATTACATAATCTATACGTTGTTTTGCATATAGTTAGCTCTCCATGCTGAGAAGCCCTGGGAGATCGCAAACGATCCCATACGTTAAAAATGCGGCCCGTGCCGATTGCATCGCCACGGGCGACCTACAATATGCTCGAAACCCCACGGGCATGCCCAACGATCCGGAAAGGAACCCATGCTTCCGTCCTACCTCACCGACACCGACCTGTCATCCATCAAGCTCGTCGCGACCGACATGGATCTCACCCTGCTGGCCGACGACAAATCGATGCCCGAAGGCGTCGACGAGCGCATCGATGCCCTCACCGAGCGCGGTGTCGTCTTTTGCGCGGCGAGCGGCAGACCCGGTCTCGCCTTGCGTGAGTCCTTTCCCGACCATCACGCCGATATGGCTATCGTCGCCGACAACGGGGCGTCCGTGTACCTGCGCGACGAACTCATCTACCGTGACCTCATCGACCGCGACCTCTATCACGAGGTGCTCTCCTTGGCGACCGGCACCCCCGGAGGCGTGCCGGTGCTCTGCGCCTTCGACGACGCCTACGTGCTCGAACGCGACCGCGACCACGAGGACGTCCTCAGCATCTACTACCGCTCCATCACCTACGTCGACTCCTTCGACGACCTGGACGTCGACTCCAACAAGATATCGATCTACTTCCCCGGTTGGGACAGCAAGAAGAACCTCGATGAGGTATATGCCCCCGCGTTCGGCACCCGCCTGTATCTGACGTGCGCCGGCAACGAATGGCTGGATTTCATGAACATCGGCATCGACAAGGGGTCGGGCATTCGCCATCTCGTCGAGCACCTAGGCATCGACCTCGCAGACGTGGCCGCCTTCGGCGACACGTATAACGACATCCCCATGTTGGACATCGTCGGCCACAGCTACGTGATGGCAAACGCCGCCGAACACATGCACGCGCACGGCACGTTCCTCGCGCCGAGCAACAACGATGCGGGCGTACTCACCGTCATCGACCGCATCGTCGAAGCTGCGAAATAAGAGAGCGTCGCACAAGCGCCATCGACCCCGGCACCCGCCAAAGCGCACGCCGGGGTCGATGTTCATAAGGGGGCGATGGGGCCTTTCTCTCATCGCCCCCAAATCGGATAAAGAACGTGGGCCGTTGCGGACTACTTCGCCTCTGCCCAAGTCTCACCGGTGCTGGCGTCGGCGATGAGGGGCACGCGAAGCTCGGCGACGCCCTCCATCTCCTCGCGAACCATGGCGATGAGTCGATCGACCTCGCTGACGGGACATTCGAAGTCGAGTTCGTCGTGAACCTGCAGGATCATCTTCGCCTCAAAGCCCTCCGCGCGCAGGCGCTCGGCCACGCGCACCATGGCGATCTTGATGATATCGGCTGCAGAGCCCTGCATGGGGTGATTCATCGCCGTGCGCTCGCCGAACATGCGCTGCGCGGGGATGCGCAGCTCGGGGATGGGACGACGGCGTCCGTACATGGTCTCGGCATAGCCCGTCTGCTTGGCAAAGGCGACCGTTTCGTCCAGATACGTGCGAACGCCGGGGTACGCGCGGAAATACGCGTCAATCATCTCGCGCGCCTCGGCCATGGGGATGTCGAGCGTCTGGGACAGACCGTATGCCTGCTGGCCGTACACGATGCCGAAGTTCACCGCCTTAGCTCGACTGCGCAGCTGCGGTGTGACCTCGTCCACGGGAACGCCGAAGACGCGCGCCGCCGTCTCGGCGTGGAAGTCCTCGCCCTCGTTGAAGGCGCTCACCAGATGCTCGTCGCCGGAAAGGTGCGCCAGCAGCCTGAGCTCGATCTGCGAGTAGTCAATCGCCACGAACACCGACCCCTCCTCGACCGAGAAGGCGCGCTTGACCGCATGGCCCAGCTCGGAGCGGGTGGGGATGTTCTGCAGGTTGGGGTTTGAGCTCGAGAGGCGCCCCGTCGCGGTGATGGTCTGGTTGTACGTGGTATGCACGCGCCCGTCATGGCGGCGCTGGCCGCCCAGCGTGTCGAGATAGGTGGACTTGATCTTGGTCTTCTCGCGGAACTCGAGGATAAGGCGGACGATCTCGTGGTCCTTCGCCAAATCCTCGAGGACCTTGGCGTTCGTGGAGTAGTAGCCGCGCTGCGTCCTCTTGAGGCCGGCCGTGGGCAGGCCGAGCTTGTCGAACAGGATGCGCGAGAGCTGCATGGGACTCGAAAGGTTGAACTCCTCGCCGCCGGCGAGCTCGCGAATACGCGCCTCGAGCGCCTGGATCTGACCGACGAGCTCATCGGACTGCGCGGCGAGGCGGGCGGGGTCGACGTACATGCCCGCGCGCTCCATAGAGGCGAGGACGCGTACGAGCGGCATCTCGATCTTGGTGAAGATCGCATCCACCCCCTGAGCTTCGAGCGCCGCGGCGAGCGGCTCGCGCAGGGCGCGGGCGAGCCAGGCCCCACGCGCGGCGATGCTCACGGCATCCGCAGGGGCACCGTCCTCCCCCGCCGCAGACGGCAGGGACGCATGCAAGTAGGTCTCGGCCAGGTAGGCGTCGGTGAAGTCAGAGCGCACCGAATCGAGCAGATATGCGGCGACCACGGTATCGAACAGGAGGTCGGCGTCGACCGACAGGGGGTCCAGCAGCTCGGCTTCACTCGAATCGACCGGCGACAGCTCGTGGAGCAGCGCCTTGATATCGGAGGAAGCAACGTGCCCCTCGGTCAAGACGAGCTTGAGCACGCCCGGGATAACGCCTGCGGAAAGATCGAAATCGGTCGTGAAGATCGCACGGGGGCCGAGGGGCTCCTCGAACGACAGCAGGGCGCGATCGGTGGCGACCCACAGGCGACGCGTCAAGCCGAAGAGCGCGTCGGCCTCCTTGTCGTCCTCCATGGACATACCGAGCCACTCGCCCGCCTCAAGCGCGCGGGACAGCTCCTCGAAACACGCGTCCATCTCCCCATACTCGCGATCGCACTTGGCCTCATCAAACGCCGATGACGCATCGAGGGCCACCCGCAGGACCTCGGGCATCTCGAGGCTCGCCACGGCGGGAGCCGCTGCAGCGCCCTCGCCCAACAGGGCGAGGAAACGGTTCTGCATGGCCATGATGCCGATTCCGCCCAAAGCGGCGGAAACGGCAGCCGCGTCGAAGGCGGGGAACGCCACCTCGGTCAGGTCGCACTCGATGGGCGCGTCCGTCATGATCGTCGCGATCTTACGGGAGATGAGCGCATCGTCGATGTGGGCGCGCAGGTTCTCGCCCATCTTGCCCTTGACCTCGTCGGCATGGGCGATGACCTCGTCGAGGTTGCCGTACTGCGCGATGAGGGCACTCGCCTTCTTGGGGCCGATGCCGGGCACGCCGGGGATGTTGTCGGACGAGTCGCCCTTGAGGCCGTAAAAGTCGGGCACAAGCTCGGGCGTGATGCCGTGGTACAGGTCATCGACGCTCTCGGGCGTCATGATGGCGATGTCGGACAGGCCCTTGCGGGTGGACACCACGTGCACGTGGTCGGTCACGAGCTGATACATATCGCGGTCACCGGTGACGAGATACATGTCGCACCCGGCGGCCTCACCGCGGCGGGCAAGCGTTCCCAGGATGTCGTCGCCCTCCCAGCCCTCGAGCTCCACAACGGGAATGGACAGACTCGCGAGCAGCTCCTTGATCATGGGGAACTGAGCTCGCAGGCTGGGATCCATGGGCGGGCGCTGCGCCTTATACTGCGGCAGCATCTCCATGCGGACCTTCGGACGGCCCTTGTCGAAGGCGCAGACCACGCCATCGGGCGCGAACTCGTCGACCATTTTGAGGAACATATTGAGAAAGCCAAAGACCGCGTTCGTGGGACGGCCGTCGGGCGCGTTCATGGTGGGTGGCACGGCATGGAAAGCGCGGTGCATGAGCGAGTTGCCGTCAATCACGGCGATGACGCGGCGCTCGCGGGCGGAAGTGCTATCGGTCATGGGGATAACCTCATTTCGTCGTTTAACGAAACCAGTCTACCCCACCGCATGGACCTCTTGCCGCGGGTGTGCAAAAGGGGACGGGTGCAAATTGCACATCAAGCTCGATGTGCAATTTGCACCCGTCCCCAATTACACGGCAAGGCGTGAAACTAGTTGAACTTGAAGATCTTGCTCGCCAGGTGATACATGCCGATGGTGGTCTTCTCGCCCAGCTTGCCGGGAAGGTTCGTCCCGATACCGATCACACCGTGACGCGCCTTGCGGTACATCTTCTCGTCGTAAGCCTTGAGCTCCGCCCACAGGTCCGCGAGCTCGTCCTCGATGCCGGGCTTGTCCGACAGCTTGGTGAACACCGAGCAAATGGCCATCATCATGGTGAAGTAGCCCATCATGTAGGAACGCAGCCTCTCCTGAGGCACGTCCTCATACAGGTGATACGCCTGCATCATGATGCGCGTGATGCGGAACTGCTGGTCAAGGCGGCCGACCATGATTTCCTCGTTCACGCTCTGACCCTCACGGCCGATAAAGTAGCGATAGAGATCGATGTCGGCGTAGTACAGCGTCTCGCAGTTGGGCAGCGGCACGTAAGCGTAGATGTTGTCCACGTAGAAGGTGTGAGGCGGCATGGGCAGGTCATGCGCGCGCAGGACGTCCGTGCGATAGCACAGCGAGTGCATCAGCAGGTTCTGATCCGGACGGAAGCGGCCGATATCGCCCCACGTGAAGACCTTCTTGCGCGGCAGGGCCATGCGGTAGCTGATGGTGGTGTGCGTACCCTCATGGACCTTCTCGTACACGTAGTTGGAGATGAACAGGTCCACGCGCAGGTCGCGCTCCTCAAAGCCGCGCAGAAGCTGCAGCATCGTGGCGAGCGCATCCGCGTCGAGCCAGTCATCGGAGTCGACGACCTTGTAGTACGTGCCGCGCGCCTCGCGCAGGCCGGCACGGACGGCCATACCGTGACCGCCGTTCTCCTGATGCACCACGCGGACGATGCCCGGATAGCGGGCCTCCCACTCGTCGGCCTTGGCGCCGGTCTCGTCCTTGGAGCCATCGTTCACGATGATGATCTCGATATCGGAGGCGCACTTGGAGCCCTCGAGAATCGATGAGATGCAATGGTCCATGTCCTTGGCGGCGTTGTAGCTCGGAATGCCGAAGGAGAGGACCTTGTGGCCCTCCCCCGCCGGGGTCACAGACAGCGTCTTGATGGGAAATGCGGCTCGAGCCGCCTCCACATCATAGGAAGCGGCGAGTGCGGAATAGTCGACATTAGGCATGGCAGGCGATGATTTCGTCCGAAAGGTTGAGGGCAGAGGCGGTCACGGCGTCCATATCGTAATAACGGTACTCAGCCAGGCGACCGACCGGATGGAAGTTCGTAATGTGAGAGACGCGCTCGAGATAGCTCTCGTACAGCTTGCGGTTGTCGGGGTCCAGAATCGCGTAGTACGGGGTCTGGCCGCTGCCCGGCTCATAGGCGTGGCTGTACTCCTTCATGATGGTCGTCTTACCGGGGACCTCCTGGCCGGTCATGTTCTTGAACTCGGTGATGCGAGTGAAGTCCTCGGAAACGGTGTAGTTCACGGTGCCCACGGGCTGGAACTGATCCATGTCGAGGGTCTCGAACTTCATGTCGAGCGTACGATACGGCAGGGCGCCCAGATCGAGGTCGAACAGCTCGTCGAGCGGGCCGGTGTAGATCACCTCGCCGCCGTAGACGTTGCCGCAGACCTTCACCGTGGTGTCGGTGAGCTCGAAGATGTCACGGGCGTCCACGTCGCAGAAAACGTCGATGCAATCGTGATCGAGCATGTTCTCGAACAGGGCGGTGTAACCCTCCGCGGGCATGCCCTGGTAGGGAGCCTGCGGAAAGTAGCGGTCGTCATCGCCGACGAAGATCGGCACGCGGGCGGTGACGGAGGGGTCGATCTCGTCGGGCGTCTGACCCCACTGCTTCATCGTGTAGTGGAGGAACACGTTCTCATACACGTAGTCGGCGATCTCGGCCAGGTCGGGGTCGTTCTTCTCGCGCAGCTGCAGGATGGGGACTTTCACGTCCTTGCCGAACGTCTCCACGAGCTTGGCGTACAGCTCCTCGCCGCGCTCCTCGCCGAACGCAAGCAGCAGGCTCTTGTGGTTGAAGGGAACCGGCATGAGCGTGCCGTGGACGTTGGCGAGCACCTTGTGCTGGTAATCGGTCCACTCGGTGAAGCGGGACAGGAACGTGTGCACGCGCTCGCTGAAGGTGTGGTAGATGTGCGGGCCGTACATGTGAACGAGCACACCGGCCTCATCCAGGTAGTCGTAGGCGTTGCCGGCAATGTGGTTGCGGCGCTCGAGGACGGCGACGCGGAAGCCGACGGTCTCAGCGAGGCGACGGGCGCACACCGCACCCGCATAGCCCGCACCGACGACGATCATGTCGTAGGCGCTCGGGTTGAAATCCTCAGGGAGACCTGAATTGATCTGCATGACAGCTCCTTGCAGGTGGCGACGGCAAATGTTCCCTCTCGCGGCGCGCGGGGCCGTCATGAGCCGCGCATCGCGTTTTCATCCAACCGATTATAACGGTCGGGGCATATAATTACCCCTGTCACACCAATAAAGCTCATCATCAGATATGGACGAAGATGGGCGCGCATGACGAGGAGCGTTTGCATGAGTGATTTCCTGAGCCGCATGAAGGTCGCCGCCAAGGCCGACAAGAAGACCATCGTCCTGCCCGAGGGCGAGGACCCGCGCACCATCGAAGCGGCCAAGAAGATCGTCGAGGAGGACCTTGCCAACCTCGTGATCCTGGGCAACCCCGACGAGATCGACGTCCCCGGCGCCACCGTCATCGACCCCCGCAACGCCGAGAAGCACGAGGAGTACGCGAGCAAGTTCGCCGAGCTCCGCGCTAAGAAGGGCGTAACCATCGAGCAGGCCCGCGCCCAGGTCATGGACGCCACCTACTTCGGCACCATGATGGTCAAGATGGGCGACGCCGACGGCCTGGTCTCCGGCGCCTGCCACTCCACCGCCGACACCCTGCGCCCGGCACTGCAGATCCTGAAGACTGCCCCCGGCACCAAGCTGGTCTCCGCCTTCATGATCATGTGCACTCAGACCGAGCAGTTTGGCGCCGACGGCACGCTCGTGTTCGCCGACTGCGGCCTGAACATCGCCCCCACCTCCGACGAGCTCTCCGAGATCGCCATCGCGTCGGCCAACTCCTTCAAGACCTTCATGGGTGATGTCGAGCCCAAGGTCGCCATGCTCTCCTACTCCACCATGGGCTCCGCCGGCGGCGACACCGCCAAGAAGGTCCAGGAGGCCACCGCATTCGCCAAGGAGAAGGCCCCCGAGCTCGCCATCGACGGCGACCTGCAGCTCGACGCCGCCATCGTGCCGTCCGTCGCTGAGCTGAAGGCCCCCGAGTCCAAGGTCGCCGGCCACGCCAACGTCCTGGTCTTCCCCAACCTCGAGACCGGCAACATCGGCTACAAGCTGGTCCAGCGCTTCGGCGGCGCCGAGGCCTACGGCCCGATCCTGCAGGGCATCGCCAAGCCGGTGAACGACCTGTCCCGCGGCTGCTCCGCCGACGACATCGTGGGCGTCGTGGCCATCACCGCCGTCCAGGCGCAGATGGCCGAGTAGCACCGCCGTCCCACGGCGCGCCCCACGCCCCGACACCGCGCACGAGGCCCCGCGGCCCCGGCTGAACACACCCGGGGCCGCGGGGCCTTTCCTTAAGATTCCGGCGCCGCCGCTTAAGACCGTCCGCCGCGACGCTCTCGCGGACTACTTCGCCGCACAAAGGGTACAGGGTCTATAACGGATGCCGAGACGAGAGAAAGGGGCACCCATGGTATTCAGCAACATTTTGGTTCCCTTCGATGACTCCGAGCACGCGCACGCCGCGCTGCACCTGGCCATCGACCTCGTGGGGAGTGACCCGGGGGCGACCATCCACATCGTCACGGTCGCCTCGAACGACATCATGCCGCCCTCGATGCTCACCGCCACCGGCGCGTTCGGCGAGGCGCCCATCGACTACGCGAGCTACGAGACGCTCCTGACGTCGATCGCGGAGCGCTCCGACCGTGAGTTGCACGACAATGTGGCAGCCATACTGGGAAAGGACATCGACGCCGTCAAGGCGAAGCTCGTCATCGACACCCGCCTGGCGCCCTCCCCCGTCGACGGGATCACGTGCTACGCGGCGGACCACCGCTGCGACCTCATCATCATGGGGCGGCGCGGCCTCGGAGCGCTGCGCGGCATGCTCGGCAGCGTGAGCTACGGCGTCCTGCGCTCCTCGGAGATTCCCGTGCTAACCGTCAAGTAGCGTCCGGCGCTCCAGGTGAAGGCGCGTCGCGCGCAAGCGATCCGCAGCACCCCGAACCTCGCCCGATGAAAAAAGCGGCCCCTCGCCTGAGGGGCCGCTTCGCGTTCGACCGGTACTTGGCTATGCCGAGTGCACCTACTTGACCAGGCGCTCGACATCCAAGGAGATCATGTACTCCTCATCCGTGGGGATGACCGCGACGGTCACGCTGGAGCCGGCGGCGGAGATGACGCCGCCGATGCCGCCCACGCACTGCTTGTTCTTCTCGCGGTCGACGCGGACGCCGAGCCACTCCAGGAACTCGCAGAACGCCTGGCGCGTGGGCCAGTCGTTCTCGCCGATGCCGCCGGCGAAGGTGATGGTGTCGACGCCGGCCATGGAGAAGATCATGGAACCCGAGTGCAGCATCGCACGGTAGGCGAACATATCGAGTGCGAACAGGGCCTTCTCGTCGCCCTTGAGCGCGGCCTCGCGGATGTCGCGCGCGTCGCTGGTCTTCTCGTACATGGCGAGCAGGCCGGACTGCTTGTTCATCATGGTGTCGACCTCATCGACGGTGTAGCCGCCCACGCGCTGGAGGTAGCACACGGTCGCCGGGTCGATAGAGCCGCAGCGGGTGCCCATCATGAGGCCGTCAAGCGGGGTGAGGCCCATGGTGGTGTCTCGGCAGACGCCGTCCTCGATGGCGCACAGGGAGCTGCCGTTGCCCAGGTGGCAGGACAGCAGGCGGTGGCAGCGGTCGCCGAGCATCTCCTTGGCGGTCTTCCACTCATAGCGATGGCTCGTGCCGTGGGCGCCGTACTTGCGGACGTGATACTTCTCGCGCACGTCCTTGGGCAGCGGGTAGGTGTAGGACATCTCGGGCATGCCCATGTGGAAGGAGGTATCGAACACGGCGACGTTGGGGATGCTC
The DNA here is from genome assembly GCF_902364775.2 of Collinsella intestinalis. GTDB lineage: Bacteria > Actinomycetota > Coriobacteriia > Coriobacteriales > Coriobacteriaceae > Collinsella. The sequence goes on from NZ_CABJEU020000001.1 coordinate 1,189,032, forward strand.
GGGTAGGCCTCGCGGCAGAACTCGATCACGCCGGCCTCGGCATAGTTGTGGAGCGGGGCGAGCGGGGCGACCTCGTAGATCTTGGCGAGGACCTCGTCGTCGACGAGCGCGGAGTCGGTGAAGTGCCAGCCGCCCTGGACGATGCGATGGCCGATGGCGTCCATCTCGAAGCCGTGCTCGTTGATGAGATCGATGACCTTGCGGACCGCGGCGCCATGGTCGGGGAAGTCGACGGTCTCCTTGACCTTCTCGCCACCCTCGCTGTGACCGAAGATACCGTCTTCAAGACCGATCTTCTCGCAATTGCCCTTGGTGAAGACCTCGCGGGTCTTCGTGTTCATGAGCTGGAACTTGAGGCTCGAGCTACCCGCGTTGAGAACGAGGACGTTCATGGCACTCCTTGGTGGTTCACATGCCCGGTGGATCCGGGCGGTTTTACACGTATGCTTCTATCATAGCGTGAACGACGCGCAATTGGGCGGCACTCATCACCGCTCGCCGATGCTTCCGCGGAAGACCGTCCTAGATGAGACCCTCACCCAGCGGTTTGCCGCCCAGCACGTGCAGGTGGAAGTGCATGACGGTCTGCCCGGCGGCCTCACCCTTGTTGGAGATGACGCGGAAACCCTCGTCGAGGCCCTTGATGCGCGCGACCTCGGCGACGGCGTGGGTCATGGCGGCGAGCGTCTCGGCCGGAACGCCGTCGATGATGTTCTCATGATGCGCCTTGGGGATCACGAGCGTATGCACGGGAGCCTGGGGGTTCAGATCGTCGAAGGCGATGACGAGGTCGTCCTCGTATACGACCGTGGAGGGAATCTCATTAGAGGCGATTTTGCAGAAAATGCAATCGGACATAGGAGGGCTCCAATCGTCTTGATGTGTAAAGGGGGACGGGTGCGTTTTACACATCTGCACACGACAAACTGTATGCAGTGAGCGCAAGGGCGCCTCGGATGTGTAAAACGCACCCGTCCCCCTTTACACATCGTAGCTAATTTACAGGTTGAGGGCGTCGGAGTCGTCGGCAGGGGCGCCCGGCACGAGCTCGTCGTTGCCGTCGATGTCCTTGAGCAGCACCGAGACCTTCTGCTCGGCACCGGCGAGGCGGGAGCGCAGGCTCTTGAGCAGCTCCACGCCGCGCGTGTAGCTCTCGAGCGACTCCTCGAGCTCCATTTCACCCGACTCGAGACTGCGGATGATGAGCTCCAGCTCGGTGGAGGCCTCCTTGTACGAGAGATCCTCGACGTTCTTGTACTCGGCCATGTTCCTTATCCTTTCTCGTCGCCGCGCACGGGCGGCAGGACCTCATGATGAAAATACCCCGAAGCATGCTAGCCGCGTGGCGCCTCGGCCCGCTCGACGGCATCGACCGTCGCCAGCACGTCACCGTCGACCATGCGCAGGCGCAAGGCGTCGCCCGTATGGAACGCATCGACGCGCGTGGCGACCGAGCCATCGCCGTCATAGGCGATCGAGTAGCCTCGGCCCAGGACCTTGAGCGGCGAAAGCGCGTCAAGCGCGGCCGCTGAACGGCCGAGTTCCGCCAAAGGGGCGCTCAACAACTGGGCACCCTTAGACCTGAGGCGCGATGCCGCGAGCTCGAGGCCGTGACCCATACGATCCATGTGCGCCGCGCTCGAGCGCAAGCGAGGAGCCATGCGGTCGAGCTCCACGGTGAAACGACCCTGCGATCGCTCGCAAGCGATGCAGAATCGGTCGACGGTCTGCGCGAGTTCCGCCTCTCGACGGTCCACGATATTTGCGGGACTGGTGAGGCAGGGGCGCGTCGCGAAGGCGTCCAGCGACCGGCGCTCACGCTCGAGCCGGACCTCCATGGCCCGACCGAGCCTGCCGCCCAGCCCGTCGCAAGCGGAGCCGACGTGGGCGATCTTGCCCTCGAGCACGCGCTGCAAGCGCTGCTCTCGTCCGTCGAGGGCGCCCACCAGCTCGGAAAACTCCGGAGCGACGGACTCCGCCGCCGCGGTGGGCGTAGAGCAGCGGCGATCGCCCACCATGTCGCAGATCGAGTTATCCGGTTCATGTCCGATGCCCGTGACCACCGGCACGGGACATGCGGCAACCGCGCGGGCCAGGTCCTCGTCGTTGAAGGTCATGAGGTCCTCGAAGGAGCCTCCTCCGCGCACGAGCAGGATGCAGTCGGGCGCGGGTGCGATCGCGGCGGCGCGGCGCAGGCCCTCGACGAGCTCCGCGGGCGCGCCCTCGCCCTGAACCTTGGCCCCCACGCACACGACCTCGACCATGGGGTTCCGGCGGCGAAGCGTGCGCTTCACATCGTTGATGACCGCACCGGAAAGCGAGGTCACCACGGCGACGCGGGTGCAGAACACGGGGATACGGCGCTTGCGCTCGGGTTCCATGAGCCCCTCGCGGCGAAGCTTCTCCGCGAGCTGGGCGACTTGCTGACGCAGCAGCCCCTCCCCCGCCAGGGTGAAGGAGCTCGCTTTGAAGCTCATCTTGCCCGTGGGCTTGTACAGGTCGAACGTGCCGGTAAACAGCACCTGCAGGCCGTCGCGCAGATCGAACGCGCGCTTGTCGTAGGTGCCCTTCCACACGATGCACTCGAGTGCGGCCGACTCGTCCTTGATCTGAAAATAGCAGTGACCGCTGCGGGCGTTCGGGCCGCGAAACCCGGTGACCTCGCCCAAGACCGTGATCTTGGGGACACCGTGCAGTGCGCCGGCGGCAAGCTCGGCGGCCTGCGAAACCGACAGGGCTTCCGAATCGGACTCGCCCATCTCGGCCGCAACCGACCGACTGGGCGCGGCCCCCGTCAAATTCCAGCCACTCATGCGAACACCTCCTCTTCTCGTCCTTCCGTCAACACCTTACCGCGCCGTGCGGACAACGTTAGTTGTCGTCGTCGCGATGCGTACGGGCGAGGAGGTACATCAGCTGGAGCACGCTGGAGAGCGCCGCCGCCACGTAGGTGAGCGCCGCGGCGGTCAGCACCTTGCGAGCGCCGCGCACATTCACCTCACTCATCCCCGAACCCTCGATATAGGCCACGGCACGGCGGCTCGCGTCGATCTCGACGGGCAGCGTCACCAGCTGGAACAACACGGAGAACGCGAACATGGCGATGGCAAGCCACGTGAGGCCCGCCATATCCATCATGAATCCGAGCAGGAACACGATCGTCCAGACGTTCTGGGTGAAATTGACGACGGGCACGAGGGCATGGCGGACCTTCATCATGAAGTAGCCGCTCTCGCGCTGGGCCGCATGGCCCGCTTCGTGGCAGGCGACCGCCACGCTGGCGACCGAGCCGCCGGAGAGGTTCTCGCGCGAGAGGTAGAGGTTGTTGTCGCGCGGGTCGTAATGGTCGCTCAGATGGCCGGGGGTCCCGAGGATGCCCACGCGGCCGCAACCGGATGCGTCGAGCATCCGGCGGGCGACCTGCTTACCGGTCTCCCCGTCCGAGGGAACCTTCGACCACCGACGGTACGTGGAGTTGATATAACCCTGCGCCATCAGTCCGACCACCGTCGTGACCAGCACGATAATCAGGTAGAGCGGGTCGTATCCATAGCCATAGTAGCCGTAATAGGGCATGGGAATCCTTTCAGATGCTATGTGCACATGTGGGACCTTGTACCCAAAAAGAACGCCCCGACTTTCCAAGTCGGGGCGCCTTCGCACAGATGCGATACGTGCGGCTTTAGAAGTCCACGGCCCCCTCGCCGGCCATCCACTCGGCCTGGAACTCGGCGTAGCGGCCGTCGATGATGGCCTGGCGCGCGCGGCGCATGAGGTCGAGCAGGAAATAGATGTTGTGCTGCGACAGCAGGATGCCGCCGAGCATCTCCTTCTGCGTGACCATGTGGCGAATGAGCGCGCGGGAGTAGCCGCCGGTGCACACCGGGCAGGTGCACTTCTCGTCGATGGGACGCGGGTCCTTCGCGAACTTGGCGTTCTTGAGATTCATGCGGCCGGTGCTGGAGAACGCCGTGCCCATGCGCCCGGTGCGGGTGGGCAGGACGCAGTCGAACATGTCGATGCCGCAGCCCACGCCGCGCACGAGCGTGGTGGGATTGCCCACGCCCATGAGGTAACGGGGCTTGCGGCGCGGCATGTGCTCGGACACGAGCGGTTCGAGCGTCTCGAACATTACCTCGTGGGGCTCGCCCACGGAGTAGCCGCCGATGCCGTAGCCGGGAAAGTCGCCGATCTCCTCGAGGTGCTTGAGGGAGCGCAGGCGCAGGTCGAGGTGCATGCCACCCTGGACGATGCCGAACAGGGCCTGGTCGTCGCGGGTGTGGGCCTTGTAGCAGCGCTCGGCCCACATGCTGGAGAGCTCGACGGCGCGCTCGACGAACTTGCGTGTGGCGGGGTACCCGGGGCACTGGTCGAGCTGCATGCAGATGTCGCTGCCGAGCTTCATGGCGATCTCCATGTTGTCCTCGGGTGTCCAAAAAACATGGGAGCCGTCGTAATCGGTGGCGATGAAGCGCACGCCCTCGTCGGTGAGCTTGACTGCATCGGAATGGGAGAAGATCTGGAAGCCGCCCGAGTCCGTGAGGATGGGGCCGTGCCAATTCATGAAGTCGTGCAGGCCCCCGAGCTCCGCCACGGTGTCCGCGCCGGGGCGCATGGCGAGGTGATAGGTGTTGGCGAGCACAATCTGGGCGCCGAGGTCCTTGACCGTCTCGGTGGGAATGCCCTTGACGTTCGCCTTGGTGCCCACGGGCATGAAGATCGGGGTCTCGATGTCGCCGTGCGGTGTGTGCAGGATGCCGGCGCGCGCATGCGTCTTGGGGTCCTCGGCGACGATCTCGTATTTGAACAGGGATTGATCCATGAAGCGGCTCCTCGGTCATTCGGTGCCGGGCGCACACAGGGCGATCGCCCTTCCGTGCGAGGCGCTCCCGCGAAGGGGACCTCGCATCCGCGCGCCGGCGGCACCGCGCGATATCAGCCGCTTATTGTACTATCGGGCACGCCCTTTCCGCGCACTCCCGCCTGAGCAGCACAAAAAGAAAGAACCGCCTATCCCGAAACAAGCTCGAATAGCACGCCGACCATAAGGCAGGCGATGGCGACGAACAGCACGGTGAGCTCGGTCCGATGGCTTTGAATCACGCTCCGTGGTTTCGCCCCGCACTCGATATCCCCCATCAGATAGTCGGCGATCTGCTGGTTGGTACTCAATTGATGCTTGCGGTAAATGATGCCCATCCGAACGACGACCGCGACCAGGCCAGCCAAAATGATGAGATACGAAATGACGGCCGGCACATCTGGAACGGGTCTCTCGACCTCGTCCATCACCATGCGAAATGCACCGGAGATGAGCAAGAGGAATATCAGCGCATAATTCAGCAGGACGAGTTCCCGCCGATCAGCAGAAACGCTCCGCACGATCTCGTGCCCGGCGCCACCGACAAGGCCGTCCACCGAGATGCCAAACGTTTCAGCGAGGTAGATCAGGCTCTGGATGTCGGGCAGGGTCTTGCCCGTCTCCCAATTCGAGATGGTCTGCCGCGAAACCATGCACGCCCGCGCCAGCGCCTCTTGCGACATGCCGAGCCGCTCGCGCTGCTCGCGGATGCCGGCGCCAATACCCGTGTTGCCCGCTGTCATGGCTCCTCCTCTGACGGCGCTTCCGTTGCCTCCACGTTAGCGGCACACACGGGATTTGTCTGTCCAAACCCTTTTACATCTGGCGTTTTTCCTATTCCGCGCCAGGCAGGCCGTTGCCCGGTCCGCGATGGGGGCGCCTGAGCGCGAGGAGTTGATCGCGCACTTGCTCGCACTGGGCGATCGCCTGCGCCACGCGATCTTGGGATTCAATGATGCGCTGCTGAACCATGGCGTCCATGAAGGCGTTGTCGAACAGCCAGTCGGCGGCGAGGAGAAAGTCTCCGACATCGGGGCCGAGCCCGGCGAAGCCCCGGACGTCGTTCAGCTCGTCCGCCAGGCGCGCCAACGCCGTTTGGGCTGCAGCGAGATGGTGCTGTGCGGCTTGCATCTTGTCGTGCTTGAGCAGCGACGTGAGAGAACCGCCGCCGAAGATGTCGAACCACCCCCAATTGCCGGCGCTCTTCAGGTCGCGCGCCGCGGCGTCGAGGCAGCCCAATGCGTCCTCGACCGCGGCAAGCGCCTCGTCGATCTCGATTTCCTGACGCTCCATTGTCTTCCTTTCCGGGTCGGTCGCTCAATTCTACCCGCTGCGAACCTGCTGGAGCTTCCAAATAAGCCGATGGAAAGCAGTGGATGGCAACTTCGCGCGCACTGGCGGATCGGCCGACCGGCGCCGGGCGCGCCCGCCAGCCGAGAGCATCCGGAATGGACGGGAAACGAAGCAAGTTGAGGTTTTTCGTATCGTAATCGAGGAGATTGGAAGTAGAGGACATCATTCCAAGTGAACGACCTGCGGAGATTCGGAATCAGAGGGCGCCCCTACTTCATGAAACTGGATTTCGATACGAAAAAGCTCAACAAGACGATCGATTGACGGCGCCAAAGCCGTTTCAGCCATGAGAAAACGACTCGCACCTTCGTCCTAAGCCATGCAGAAGCCTCCCATTCCCGGGCTTTCGCCTCTTGCCGGGAATGGGAGGCCAAACGTGAACCCACTCGACCTGATCGCACGCCGAACCAATCGCCTCAAGCCGATGGCGCATCGAGCGCGCCGATGAAAACGGGGGCAACGCTCTAGCTCCGCCCAACCACGGGTGGATGCCCTTGGCACCGCCCGTCCGCCGAAAGCAGCCGCGTCGGCGACACCGAACCGTCGTTGCCGCGACCTTACGGGCGCTGGCCCATACCGCCCTCGAGCGTGAGGGTCTCGCCGTTCATGTACTTGAAGTCGGGACCGCAGAGCTGGACGACGACGCGCCCGATCTCGGTCTCGACATCACCGTAGTGGCCCGCCGGCGGCATGTGGACGTTGGCCTCGAAGGCCTCGGGATACGCGTTCTGGAAGTTCTCCAGCTGGGCGGTCCAGGCGAGCGGGCAGACGATGTTGACGTTGACGCCGTCCTTGCCCCATTCGTTCGCGGCGACGCGGGTCAGGCCGCGGATTCCCTCCTTGGCGGCGGCGTAGGAGCATTGGCCGTAATTGCCGAACAGGCCGGCGCCGGAGGCGAAGTTCACCACGGACCCCTTGGTCTCCTTGAGATGGGGGTAGCATTTCTGCATGTACAGGAAGGTGGCGTACAGACCGGAGTACAATGCGAGGTCGAACTGCTCCATGGTGTGGTCGGCAATGGTGACGCCGGAGGCGGACGCTTGGGCGTTGTTCACGAGCGCGTCGATGCGGCCGAACTTCGCGATGGCCTCGTCGACGACATGCTGCACGACCGCCTCGTTGTCCTGGCCTGCGGAGACATCGGCCTGGACCGGAAGGACCTCGATGCCGTACTCAGCCTCGAGCGACTCCTTGGCGGCCTCGAGCTTGGCCACGTTGCGACCGGTGATGACGAGGTTCGCCCCCTCCTTGGCGAATGCGATGTCGATGCCGTAGCCGATCGAGCCCGCAGAGCCATCCTGGAGGGTGGCCTTACCGCCGCCGGTCACGATGACGGTCTTACCGGTGAAAAGTCCCATAGTACTCTCCTCTCGAAAACACGGCGCAAAGCGCCGCGGGCGCACGCGCGATTCGCGTGTCATATGCCACCATGAAACGCTAGCGCAACGCGACGAGGGCGAGGCGCATTCGAGGGGAAAGGTCCGCAAACGGGCGCAGGCGCTCGGCAGATGGGGCCAGCGGGCCCCGCGAAGTCCCGTCAAAGCCGTATCATAGACGTCGATGAACATATCCGCGACAAGGAGGGGCCATGAACGAAGAGGATCAGACGCGCGATTTCGACGGCACGCACATCGACCGCCCCGAAGACGCCCCGGCAGATGAGCAGGCGGGCAAGCTCCCGTCTTTCCTGGAACATCATGCGCGAAAGCGCGCCGACATCGAATCCGATGCGATGGATAGCGTCGGCACCGACACCCCCTCGGGATGCGTTCCCACGGGAGAGCCCTCCCAAACCGCCGAAGAATCCGATCGGGGCGACGAAAACGCCATCTCGAATGCAGCCGCAAACATCGGGTCGTTCTTCTCCGATGGCATCGCCAGCGTCAAGGCGATGAGCGCCGCACGGCGCGCGCACGCCGAGGCACGAGAAGAGCTCAATAAGCTCGAGAACACCATCGATGACCGCGAACGGGAGCTCGAGCATCGCCGCGATGTGGCGCATCGATACGCCGACATCCTCGAAGAGCAGAGCTCCAGGAAAGCCGCCGCCGAACAGGCGGCGCGCGAGGCGGAGACGCGCAGGGAAGACATGACGGCGCGGGCAGATGAACTCAAACGAGAGCTCAAGCAGATGAGCGACGAGGATGCCACGACGGAGAAACGCCTGAAGACGGCCCTGGACGCCGCCGCGGATAAGGAACGGTCCGCCCGGGAATCCGGACGCCGCCTGCAAAACAGGCTCGATGACGCAAAAAGCGACCTCGAACGCCTCGAGGAGGAACGGCGCGCGAGCCTGCTCGCAGCCGAACAGGCGATTTCAAGCGCCCAGGCCCACCTCGATGCGCTGAATGCCGAATATGCCGATCTGCAGCGCAACCCTTCGGCAAATTCCGCGGGCTATTCCGTCAGATCTCGAGAACTCGAGCTTGAGATTTCAGATGCCGCGGCGGCGCTGCGCGATGCGCGTGAAAACCTCCCCGTCATCGATCGCGAGACGCAGCGCGAAATCGACGAGGCCCTGCGTGCGATAGACGATGCGCAAAAGCCCATCCCCGTCGCGAAGGCGTCATTCGAGGAAGTCGCGGCGGCGGCCGATCGCGCGCGCGAGGCACATGCGGCGGCGAGGGAGGACGCCGAGAAACGCCAGAAAGAGCTGCGCGGGCGAATCGCCGATGAGACCAAGGCCGCGAAGGAGCAAGATCGCGAACGCGAGATGAAGATGAATGAGGCGGCGGATGCGCAGGCCCTCATCGACGAGGCGGAGGACATCCATGCCCACCCCGAGGTGACGGAGGCGATCCACCGCGCCCTTGAGGCCGATCGAGCCGAGCTCGAAGATCGCCGGGAAGAGGTAAACGCCCTTGCCGCGGAGGAACACTCGATCCGCGAGAAGACGCGCGCGCCTCGCCTCAGGTTCATCACCGTGATCGCAGCCGCGTTGCTCGTCATCGCGCTGCTGCTCGCGTGGATGCTGCTCACGTAGAGGCACGGACCCTTTGACGCGAACAAAGGCGGCGGCACCGCTCCTCGCGATGCCGCCGCCTTTTCAAATCCTACGGTGGACTCGCCCACTTTCTCTTACCGCTGGAATGGGGCTATCCAATTAATCGAGCCCGCCGGTGCGTTCCCTCTCAGATCGTCCTACCAACCAACCGGTGGAACCAAAGAGCGGCACGAGCGCTCGCTTTTCGCATCTAACCGATCTCGGTGTCGCAAGCGGCGGGCCCGAAAGCTGCTATATCTTCAAAACCCATCGGACACACCTCCCGTCTCGGTCGCGGTAACGTTGCGACTCTTTTAGTACATCCCGCTTATGCCCTGAAATGCGCTGGTATTTCATATCTGACGCCACTCGACCGCAAACGGTATATTTTCCTCCGCAAGCGGTGCACATGCACATAAATCGCCAGTAAGATGCGGATTACTCGATGAGCATCGCATCGCCGAAGCTGAAGAATCGGTACTTCTCGCGCACCGCCTCCTCATAGGCGTCGATGACCTGGTCGCGCGTGGCGAGCGCTGAGACGAGCATCATCAGCGTCGAGCGCGGCACGTGGAAATTCGTGATGAGCGCGTCGACCACATGGAAGGTCGACCCCGGCATGAGGTAGAGGTTGGTGGTGGCGTCCTCGCGCACCGTGATGTCACCCTTGCCGGAGACGTCCGCGCCATCCGCGCGGCCCTCGAATCCACGCGCCGTGACGGCGGGGGCGCTCACGGGCGCCTCGGCGTCCCACGCGCTCTCGAGCGAGCGCACGGCGGTGGTGCCCACGGCGATCACGCGGTGACCGGCGGCCTTGGTGGCGTGCACGGCCTCGACGACCTCGGCGGGCACATGATAGCGCTCGGTGTGCATGACGTGCTCGGTGGGATCGTCCTCCTCCACCAGACGGAACGTGTCGATGCCCACCTCGAGCTCCACGGCGGCCCAGCCGCATCCCTTGTCCTTGATGCGCTGGATGAGCTCGGGAGTGAAATGCAGGCCCGCGGTGGGGGCGGCCGCGGAGTGCTCCTCGCTCATGGCGTAGACGGTCTGGTACTTCTCAGGGTCGCCCTCGTAGCTCGTGATATAGGGCGGCAGCGGAACGTGCCCGGCCGCGTGGATGGCCTCGTCGAGCGTGCGCGGCGCACCGCCCGCGCCCTCACCCACGGGCTCGAAGCGCACCAGGCGCCCTCCCTTGGAATCATCCACGAAGTCGACGATCTCGGCGGTGAGCACGACGGGCGAGCCCTCCGGCGCGAGCAGCCCTCCGGCGCGATATTCCACCACGTTGCCCGGCTTGAGGCGCTTGCCGGGGTTCACCAGGCACTCCCACACATGGCCGAGCGGATCGACGTCCTCGCGACGGCGGAGCAGCAGCGTCTCGGCCACGCCGCCCGTGGGCTTCCTGCCGATCAAGCGGGCGGGCATGACGCGCGTCTGGTTGGCGACCAGCAAGTCGCCGGGTTCCAGGTAGTCGACGATGTCATAGAAGTGGCGATGCTCGACGGAACCGCCGTGCTCGAGCGCCACGGCGTCCCCGGCACGGGGCACTCCCCCTTCGAGTTCGCGGTTGAGCACCAGCAGGCGGCAGGAATCGCGCGGCTCGGCGGGGGCCTGGGCGATCAGCTCGTCGGGAAGGTCGTAATCGAAATCATCGGTGCGCATGGCGCCGCCTTTCATGCGAGGGGTCGAATACCCTGATTATCGAACAGCCGTCCATGATAGCGCAGCTCAGCCGCCCCTACCCGTTGGATGCGGACCGACGCGCCTTCTGCGCTTTTCGCTCATCGCGCAGGCGGGCGCGATCGATTGCGGCTTCGGCGGCGGAGAAGCGGCACCCGCAGTAATTCTGCCGGTACATGCCCAGCTCTCGCGACCGGGCAGTCGCCTGCGGGTACCACGGGCGGAAATCCCGTATGACCGGGGACAACCCATGCCGTCGGGCGAGCTTCTCCAAAACGTCGTTGCAGGTCTCGAACAGCTGATACGGGGACACGGCGAGCGTCGTACCGATATGGGTGAACCCCTCGCGCTCGGCGACACGGCAGGCCTCGGATAGGCGCAGGGCATAGCACGCTCGGCACCGGCGCGGGCGATCCGCACCCAGCAAAGCGACCGATGCGTCCCAACGCTCGCAGTCATCCGCCGCCTCGATGAGCGGGATATCGTTGTCCGCAGTCCAGACGCGCAACTCATCGAGCCTCTTGTCATGCTCCGCCATGGGCTGGATGTTGGGATTGGCCCAGCAGATCGTGGGCTCGAACCCCTCCTCGACGAGCAGGCGCACCGGCTCGAGAGAACATGGCGCGCAACATGCGTGCAGCAGCAGCCGCGTCATGGGCGCCTCCCTCCGTCGACGACACTGAAACCGCTCGCTTCGCCCCTGGACCTTGCCGGGCGTGAGGCGGACGGGGAACGGGGCGCGCGGGGGCGGCGGCGCTCGTCCGCCCCGTAGAACACGACGCCCCATGCGGTGTCCTCGCAATAGGCAATGGCGGGGTCGGCGCGGATCGCCCTCACGTAACCCCAATCGCCAGTGCACCCGGAGAGATGGATCGTCGCGATGACGATCGCCCACAACGGCCATTTGATGCCGATGCCGAGAACGGCGACCAGGAGGGTGACGACGACCGAGGGCGCGAGGGCGATGACGAGATAGGCGGCGCGGGGATACACCACGCCCTCGGCGCTCGCATAGATCATGCCCATGTTGAGATTGGCGCCGAATTTGACCTGAGCGCCGGGCGGGGCGTAGCGCCTGAAGAACAACGCGTGAACGACCTCGTGGACGGCGAACGTCGCGGGGATGGCGATGAGCAGGGATACCCACCAACGCAGATCGACCCCGTGCTCGGGTACCTCGACGCCCATCAGCCGATCGCCGGGGGACCCCATGACCGCCCCGAGCTCGAAGGGGGCCACGGGCGCGGCGAAAACCTCGCGCAGCACCGTCATGGCGATTCCCCATGCCATGGCGACGGCGACCCCCGTGAACAGCACCGCGACGGAATCGGCCCGCATGCGGGCCAGGAACGCCTCGTCTTCGCATAGGTGTATGTCAGCTATTTTCCTCATGCGACCAAGTGTAGCGCGTCGTGCCGACACCTGTGCGATAATGTGGGATTACTTCGGATAATGATCGAGATGACGCAACGCCGCGCCCGGACGCGGCGCCGCATCGCCTCGCACCGTCTTATTCGCCACGAAACTCGGAAGAAGGACGCATATGACCGCACACCTCACTCCCGCCGACCGCCCCTCCTGGCCGCGTCGCGCCGTCGTCACCGCCGGCATGCCCTACGGCAACAAGGGCCTGCACTTCGGCCATGTGGGCGGCGTCTTCGTCCCCGCCGACTTCTATGCGCGCTTCCTGCGCGACCGCCTCGGCCGCGAGAACGTGATCTTCGTCTCCGGCACCGACTGCTACGGCTCCCCCATCATGGAGGGCTTCCGCAAGCGCCGCGAGGCGGGCGGCTACGCCAAGCACATCTCCGATTACGTGCGCGAGAACCACGACAGCCAGGAAGCCGATCTGGCCAGCTTCGGCGTGTCCTGCGACCTGTACGCCGGCAGCGCGCTCGAGCCCGCCGTGCACATCCACGAGCGCATGACCGCCGAGATCGTCGAGCGCCTGCACGAGCGGGGCAAGCTCACCAAGATGAGCACCAAGCAGTTCTTTGACCCGGCCGCCGGGCAGTTCCTGAACGGCCGCCAGGTCCTCGGCCGCTGCCCCATCCAGGGCTGCAAGTCCGAGAAGGCCTACGCCGACGAGTGCGACCTCGGCCACCAGTTCGAGCCCGAGGAGCTCATCGCCCCCAAGAGCGCGCTCACCGGCGAGACGCCCGAGCTCGTGCCGGTGGACAACCTGTATTTCGACCTGCCCTCCTACACCGAGTACATGCGGGAGCACACCGAGCGCCTGGCCGCCGATCCCACCGTACGCTCCGTGGTGTCCAAGACCATGCAGGAGTGGCTCGACGCCCCGCGCCTGTTCATCCAGGTGAAGTTCCGCGATGAATTCGAGGCCGTCCGCGGCGAGCTGCCCGCGCACGAGGTCATCGAGGCCGAGGGCAACAAGGGTTCCTTCACGGTGGTCTTCCCCACCTGGCGCGAGCGCGACGAGGCCCACGAGGTCCTCAACCGAGCCGGCGTGCGCTTCCGCTCCGGCAAGGCGCTCGTGCCGTTCCGCATCTCGGGCAACGTCGAGTGGGGCGTGCCCCTGCCCGAGGTCGAGGGTTGCCGCGACCTCACGGCCTGGGTCTGGCCCGAGAGCCTGTGGGCGCCCATCAGCTTCACCCGCGCCGTCCTCGCACGCGATGCCGCCAAGCTCGAGGCCGAGGGCGTCGACGCCGCCGAACTTGCCGAGCGCGCCGTCGCCGACGCCCAGCTCGTGGACGATGCCCCTGCCATGATCATGGACGAACCCGCCTACACGCACGCCAGCCTTGACTGGCGCGACTGGTGGGCCAGTGAGGATGCCCGCGCCTACCAATTCATCGGCCAAGACAACATTTACTTCTACTGCATCGCGCAGTCCGGCATGTGGGAGGCGCTCGACTGGAACATGCGGCAGTCCTGCGTCGCCGCCAACTACCACATCTTGTACATGGGCAAGAAGGCGAGCTCCAGCTCCCAGACTCCCCCGCCGCTGGCGCATGAGATGCTCGAGCACTACACCCCCGAGCAGCTGCGCGCACACTGGCTGTCGCTCGGCCTGGGCGAAAAGCCGGTGAGCTTCTCCCCGAAGGCCTTCGACCTGCGCGAGACCGGCAAGGACAGCCAAGGCAACCCCATCCTCGCCCGCGATGACAAGCGCATGATCGACCCCGCCCTCAAGGAGGGCGCGCTGCTCACCGGTGTTTTCAACCGCCTGGCCCGCTCGGCGTTCTACGGCGTGGCCGTCAAGGAGGGCGATGAGGCCGCCTACCGCACCGGGTGCATCCCCGCGGGCGAGCCTTCCGAAGCCGCGCGCAACGCAGCCGAACAGGCCGCGATCGCGTTCGAGCAAGCCATGCACACCTTCGAGCTGCACCACGCCCTCGGCGTCTGCGACGAGTTCCTGCGCGCCGCGAACAAGCGTTGGAGCGACGCATCCAAGGCCGCGAAGAACAGCGGGGACGACGCCGCCATGAACCAGGCGCTCGTCGACGCGTTCCACGAGCTGCGCGTGGCGACCGTCCTCATGCACGGCATCGTGCCCATGGGCTGCGAGCTGATCTGCGAGCACTTCGCCATCGATCCCGTCGCCTTCTTCTCCTGGGACAACCTCTTCAAGACGAACGACGAGCTCACGGCCGAACTGGGCGAGCAGCCCGGCACCCATGCCATCAAGGTGCTGCCGCCGCGCTTCGATTTCTTCGTGAAGCACCCGTCGCAGTTCTAACGGACCATCCGGAAGGACCCGGAGCAGGGCCGGAGGGCGAACCAACCTCTTTAACAGGGAAGAAAGGTATGCGAACGCAAAGTGCATAGAGGCCAGAATCCGGGTCGTCTACAAGGACGGCCCGGATTCGTTCTGTTAACCAACCTTAATTTCCTTAATGGACTGCCTTCGCCACCCTGAAGCATGTATAACTGTGCAACAACAGCACGAAATCAAATTGATCTTCTAGTAAGACGGGCAATCAACTTATTCCAATCAACCCCCTCGCGCGACTGACACCCGTCGGAAGAGGGGTGAATCGATTATCGCGTCTTCCTCCAGGGCAAGCCGAAACATCTCATCCACGTTTTGCCTCATATGCATGCCCCAGTCCAATCTCCCCCAAAAGTGCCCATCTTTTGTCTGTGACCCCACATAAAAACGTCAATTACCCCAAGCAAAAAGTGAGGGCAGAGATCGGCTCCCAGCAACCTTTATAATAGAGTTCCCACTGGAAGCAATTGACTGAACAGATGCCACGGCGTAAGTTTCTGAAGTAGAGGCTAACCCCCCTCCGGAGCGTCATCCATTAGGAGTCCCCATGCGCATCGAGAATGAACAGATTCACTACCGAACTCGATTTGAGCTGTGTCCATACTCCACGACTCAACAGGCGCTCGTACCGGCACTGCGCTGCATTTTCAGATGGATTCTCGGCAAGGAACTGAAAAGAAAAGGGCCGCTACTCGACCTCTTGCAATCACAGCAAGGAAAGGTCGACTTCCTGGTCAACTCATTCCAATACCCAAATGGCTACTCTGGCGGACTCAACAACTGCGATCAAGTCGCACTTGCAACCCGCGCCCTAAAGAGACCCGGCAACACTTCGCCCGTATGCTGGGCTTTGGAGTACGACGAGCCCGACGGCAGCAACTCATTCAGGCACTGGCACACGAGAATAGGCCTCTCCACGACGGCGGATGGCACTTGCATCGTAAACGCCAAGGTATCCTACTACCTGTTGCCCAATTACTTTGGCGCCCCGATGCGAGACCCCGGTGCAAATATCCCCAACTTTATTAAGGACCTCATTTCCCTCGATGAGTACCAATACTGCGTGGGAGAGACGATTGCAGAACCTGATTACATACAACTAACGCCAAATAATTTTCAATCAGAATTCGCTGATAATCTTTTGAGCGAAGAGCGAGAGCTCCCTCTTATCCTTGTAACGAGCGATTACAACGGCATATATCCCATAAGCAATCTGAGCAAATTCGCCTCATTCTTCCTCGGCATGGCCAATGTGTATGGTCTTGACTGGAGGGACTGGGAACTCCGTAACCAGTTGCTCGACCTGTTCGACCGCAACTCATCAGCGTACAGCTACCGCTGCTCCTGCGGCAATCTCAGAATCTACCTGCCAAAAATCGATTTAAGCAACTCATCCGAATCCCCAAATCACCGCTTCTTTACACCTGACATAATTCACGAGCGCTATCACAGCGAAAAACAATTCGCGGATATGCTCAACCGCAGCTTCGGCAGAAGCTACATCAGAACCGAGGATGACATCCTCGACCTTAACGACATCGCGTTGCGCGAGGGAAGAATTGCCGTAGAAGAAAATAAAAGAAAAATCGAAGAACTCAAGAAAAAGCTCGATCAGTCTTCCTCAAGAGACAACGCATCATACATCCTCGAACAACCAGATGAAAATATAGTTGATACCGAAAAAATCAGAATGCAACTCGAAAGGGAGCGCGAAAACGGCGAATACCTGAAAGAGCTCCTTGCCGTTTACGAGAAGGGACAGGCGGAGCTGCTTTTGCAGATTGAAAACCTTGAATATAGAAATATGGAACTGGAAGAAGAGGCTCGGGGCAACCAGGCGATGCGCTATCACCTCGAACAGGAGAAACTCCGCGCCGAGGAAAACGCTAACGAGGCAAAGTCATTGCAAAGGGAACTCGATGCCGTCAACTCTATGGATCATGTCCCAACCACCCTCGAAGACCTTCTACAGCTCGCGGCGAATCTCTGGAAAAACAAGGTCGTAGTACTTGACGAGGCATACCGTTCCGCAAGGGAATTCAAGCAGTACGACATGGACGAGTCTTGGAAAATGCTGTCTTCGCTACCAAACTGCCTCTGGAGAATCGCGTTCGGAACCCAAGGTTGCTCAAACATGGAACAAGAATACCGTGCTGAAACAGGAATCACCCTTACACTACGAGAATCGGGGACAACAAACGCCGATGCGGAGTGCAGGCGCCTTCGAAAACGGAACTATGATGGCAGGGAAATCGATATCACCCCGCACATTAAGGGCAACGGCGCCCGAAATGCCAGCAGAGTGTCTGACAAATTCCGTATCCATTTCTACCTAGATGAGAAGAACCGCAAAGTGGTCATAGGACACTGCGGGGGACATATCAAGACTGCGGGGACCAGCAGGATGCAGTGAGTCATTGTTGCGCCTAACCTGCGCGCAGGCAGCTAAATGGGAAGACAGACAATTTTTCAATCTCAACGACCCTCGGTCTCGTCGAACCCACAAATCAACATGTCAAGCGATGCAAAAAGCCATGCTACAGCCAGCAGATGACGCATGCTGTGTGCTAGGATATGAGGTAGCATGCGAGGCTCACCCTCTTTATCGCTAGCAACTTGAGTTGGTGGGAACGCTAAGCGTCTCGCACTCAGACTCCGGGTCGTCTGGCAGGGCGGCCCGGAGTCGTTTTGTGCGAGCGAACTTATACCTTAGCGACGATCACCAGAATGGTGACGACAGCCAGAAGGAAAATCGCATCGGACATGGCGACCACCCCCTTCCATTTGGATGAGGGCGATGGGCACACCTCGCATACTGCGATACAGTATACGCGTAGACAACAGGCGCGGCGCAGTCAAAAGGGGGACGCATGGAACTGATTATTCGACCCACCACCGAAGCTGATATCCCCGCCGCCGAAGCCTGCCTCGTGAACGGCAAGGCGGCCCTGGCGGCGCTGGGCGTTCCCCAGTGGCTGGGCGACTACCCCAACCATCTCGATATCGAAGCCGACATGGCCGAAGATGCCTCATATGTGGCGGTCGACGAGGACGGCACCGTGCTCGCCGTGATGGCGCTTTCCCTCTCGGGTGAGGAGACCTACGACCAGATCGACGGGGCCTGGCTGACCGAATCGGATTCGCACGAACCCCGCTATGCCGTCATCCATCGCTGCGCTGTCAGCGCCGCCGCCGCCCGCCGCGGCATCATGACGCTCATGTTCGAGGAGGGCGAGCGCATCGCGCGCGAACACGGATCTCAGAGCATCCGCGTCGACACCCACGAGCGCAACATCCCCGTGCAGGGACTCGTAAGCAAGCTCGGCTACACCCACTGCGGCACCATCACGCTTCCCTATCCCGGCGAAGTCGATCCCTTGCGCATCGCATTCGAAAAGGTCCTCTAACCTATGGCGCGCCCGGGCGTTCAAAAGCACCTCGACATCGCCGAGCTCCTTCGCTGTCCTTTATGCGGAGCGAATATGCATGCGCGGCAATCCTCAGTCGCCTGCGAACGCGGCCACGATTTCGCCATCTCGGCGAAGGGCTTTTTGAACCTCATTCCGCATCAGAAACCCCTCAAGGGCTACGACGAAACGTTCTTCGCGAGCCGCCAGCGCATCATGGAGCATGGTTACTATCGCGAAGTACACCAGGCCGTCGCCGCCTCTCTGAACGAGCTCGCAAACACGGCGACCGTCATCGATGCCGGGTGCGGCGAAGGATCGTACGCCAAGGACGCGGCCCGCGCGCTCCCCCATTCGACCGTCTTGGGCCTCGACATCGCAAAGGACGCGATTCGCGTCGCCGCTCGAGGTGGCGGTCCGGTGCGCTGGCTCGTCGCCGACCTTGCGAACATCCCGCTCTCCGATTCCACGGTCGACGCGATCCTCAACGTGTTCACACCCGCCAACTACGATGAATTCAAACGCGTCCTCAAACCGGGTGGAATGCTCGTCAAGGTCATCCCCGCCCCGCGGCATATGCACGAGCTGCGCGAACTTGCAGGTGAGCAGCTATCCGAAACCGATTTCGTCGACCACGGCGTCTCCGAGCACCTGATGCGCCACATGAACGTCGTGAGTCGAACCCGCGTGACCCAAACATCTCCCGTACAGCCGGAAGACGCACTCGACCTGGTGCGCATGAGTCCAGTGGCCTTCAGCATCGAGGAGCACGCCCTCGATCTCGACTCTCTGACGCACATCACCGTCGACGCCGAGATCATCTGCGCTCAGTTCACTTTCCACCGTGACTGTTGCGCCAAATCTCTCGTCCCAGGCCAAGAGCCAGGAACAAGGCGCTCGCATAACCCAAAAAGCCGATAACGGGAATGCCGAAGATGACCGGCTCGATCTTGGCGTAGTACACGACGGATGAGCCGATGAAAAGGCCCGCGATGACGATCGCCATCGACAAGCGGTCCACGATTCCGCCGAAATGTCGGAGCACCTGCTCGCTGCCGAGCACCTGCATGTTCATCTTGAGCTGACCGCGCGTGAGCATCCTGGAAGCCAAGCCGAGCTGCTCGGCCATCTCCAGATGGCCCTTGAGGGCGCGGTACGACGCGTGCGTCAGCTCATCGGCGGCCTCGCGGGCACGGCGATACGAGCTTTTCTCATGCTTGATATGCTCGGTGATGATCTCGATCATGTTGACGTCGGGCATATACTCGGTGAGCAGACCCTCGAGCGTCACCATGCCGCGGGCGAACATCGTCACCACGCTGGGCAATTCGACATCGTTCTTGCGCGCCAGGCTGATGAGGGAGGTCAGGAACTCGCCGATGTCGAGATCCTTCAAATCCAGCCCGGCAAAATCGGCGATGATGAAGTCGAGGTCTGTAAGGAACGTGGAATGGTCGAGCTCGGCGGAGTCTCCCCTCGTCACGGCGAAGCGCATGAGCGAGTCCTTGAGCTTGGGAACATCACCCGTCGCGACCGCGTAGATCATATCTTTGACGATGCCGCGGTCATGGCTGGACATACGTCCCACCATACCCATATCAATAAAATAGACGATGCCGTCTCGCACGATGATGTTACCCGCATGCGGGTCGGCGTGGAAGAAGCCATCCTGAAGCACCTGGGTCGCGTAGTCGTCGACAATGGACGACCCAACCTTCTCAAGATCGTACCCCGCCTCGACCAGACGCTCTGGATCGGCGATGGAGATGCCGTCGACGTAGTCCATGACAACGATATGCTCGGTGCAATACGCCAAATACGAGCGCGGGCAGGAGATCGCCCCGTCATCCTCGTGCAGCCGATGGAACTCATCGAGGTTGCGAGCCTCCATGAGGAAGTTCGTCTCCTCGCGAAACGACTGCCACAGCTCCTCGACCACGCCCTTGAGATCGATGAACTGGTCGGTTTTCACAAAATGGGACGCCTGGGCCACGATTGAGCGCATGATGTCGATGTCTTGCGCCATGACCTGCTGGGCGCCGGGGCGCTGCACCTTGATGGCCACATCCTCACCCGTGAGCAGCGTGGCTCGATGCACTTGCGCGAGCGACGCGCTTCCCAGGGGCTTGCGGTCGATATGCGAGAATATCTCGCCGAGCGGCCTGCCGTATTCGGCGACGAGGCAATCGTTCACCACGGCGAACGGGACGGGCTCCACGTTCGAGCGAAGACGACGCAGCTCATCGCAATACTCTTGCGGCAAAATCTCGGAACGGTTGGCGAGGATCTGCCCCATCTTGACGAACATGGGACCCAAATCCTCAAGCATGCACCGCAGTCGACGCGGCGTGAGATTGTGCCATGCCTCGTACTTGCGCACGATCGACAGGATCTCAGCGATGCGCTGACGACGGCCGCGCGAAGTGAGCTTGACCTCCTCGGAGGGAGCCATGGCCTCCGGCTCCTCCGGGAAGACATCGACGGCGCGCGGCATACGCCATGATGAGCGGAGCGCCTCCTCAACCCCCTCGAGGTTGACCGTGTCCTCGGGGCTCAGCGGTTTGCGGGCGACATTCGCCCCATCGTGCGCGCTCGGTGTCGCAGCGCGCTTGTCCTCTGCGTCGATGGTCATGAGCGGTTACTCGACCGCCTGACCGTCCTCGACGGGCTCGGCGTCCACAGGGGAGGCGGGCTCGGCGTCGACGACCACAGTCTCTTCGACCTCGACGGTCACTGTGCCGTCGTCGACCGAATCGACCAGGTCGCGCACATGGGCCATGAACGCGACGCGCTCGGACTTGGTCAGCAAACGCACACGGGCGAGGATGAGCTCGTCGAGAATGCGCTCGGCGGCGGTTGCCCCATGCTCGCTCAGACGCTCGGTCACCTCGGAGAACGTACCTCCGGCGTCCATGAAGATATCGGACATGGAGCGCGTGAAATCGGACGAACGGCTGTCGTGACGTGCCTGCTCCCCGCGGTCGTTAAGATCGCGCAGGACCTCCTCGCCGCGCGCGTTCAGCCCATCAAGGAGCTCCTTGCCCTTCTCCGCGGTCACCGCCGCGGCACCGAAGCCGACGTTGACCATACCGTTGACGAGCTCTTCGAATTTCGTGGCCATAGAAGCCTCCTAGACATTCACCGCGCGCCCGTTGCGCGCGCTCCCGTAGAAACACTTGTACCCATCGCCGCGCCTGAAAAGCCGACGGCGGCGAACGGTTTTGCAACCTCGCCGCCGTCGCGATGAATATCGGGGTAGCCGGAGCTTAGCGCTCGCTGTCTGACATCGCGAAGCCGTTCTTCATCGCGCAGCTCGTGATGTAGAGCACCTGCCCGAGCAGCTTGTCCGTTGCGACCTTGAGATCGGCGCACAGCGCATCGTTGGCCTTTGCAAGCAGGGCGGGAATCTGCTCGTCGGCAAGATCGGCAGCGGCCCTATCCGTTTCACGCAGCATCTTGTGACCAAGCGAGCCGATCTTCTCCTGGTAGGACTCGATCTTCGCGGAAGTCTCGTTGAAACGGGCGTCGGCAAGTGCGGCGATGACGCGATTTGCCCAGTAGAAGCTCTCGGTCGTCACGCGCTCGGTGGTGTCGGACAGGTACGAGGGCATCCCATCGACGTTCGCGTAAAGCGCGACCAGGGAGTTGAACGCATTCGAGCCAAAGGCCATCCACTGGATGCACTGAAGGGGCTCGGGAACATACGGGCGGATCTGCAGAACGGCGAGCTGGCTGTTGCGGTTGATGCCGATGGGGCGATACGCGTTGCGCGTGGCATGCGTGCCCTTGTTGCCGTAGCAATCGTACTCGGTTCCCTGGTAGTGGGAGGACAGGACGTACTTCACATCCTCGATGGTCACCTTGCGCTCGGGCACGCGGCTCCAGGGGATGTCGTCCGATTCGGGCGTGAACGCGGCATCCGGGCCGTCCCAGCCGTCGTGCGGGTTCAGGCAACGCTGCATATACCAAGCGCGCGGGGTGTTGTAGACATGGTCGGAATCGGAATGAGAGCCAAAGGCCTCACGCGGGTTGAAAATCTCACCCGAGCGCATGCCCTCACGGACATCCGCAATCAGATCCATGAGGTCGGCGAGATACTCCTCATACGCATCGGCCTCCTCGCCCTCAAGATCGTCGAGGTCGTCCGTGAAGTACTCCTCGTCCAAGATGTCCTCGGGCTCGAGGCGATTCGTATTGGTGAGGTTGAGGTGGTTCTCGGCCATCCACTCGCGCAGGTCGGGGCTAGCCATGTGCTCGACCTGCTCGCCCTCGGCATCCAGCAGATCAAAGTAGTCGATACCAAGCTGGTTGGGCATGGTCACATAGGCGTCGTCGGGAACGCGCTTGGCGATCCAATGATGGCCGCCGATCGTCTCGAGCCACCAGATCTCATCGGCATCGGAAAATGCGATGCCGTTCATCTCGTAGGTTCCGTATTGCTCGAGAAGCGAACCCAGGCGCTGAACGCCCTCGCGGGCGGAGTGGATATAAGGCAGAACGACGGTGACGAAATCCTCCTCGGAGAGACCGCCAGGCACCTCGGGCGTATAGTCGGGATCGCCGGGCTCACCATGGGCGGGAACATACTCGACGAGCGGGTCGGCACCGAGCACGCGCTCGTTTGACGTGATGGTCTCAGTGGCGCTCATGCCGACGTTCGCCTCATTGAAACCGGCGGCGGCCCAAACACCATGACCCTGAATGACATCGGGAACGCTGGAGTAGCGCATGGGGTTGTCCGGAAGCTCGAAGCTCAGGTGAGAGAGCACGCTCGTATAGGTGCGCGGCTGGTCCTCGGGATGGACCACCATCATCTTCTGGGGCTCGAACTTACCGTTGGGCGAATCCTCATTGCGGGCGACGATGGTCGACCCGTCGTAGCTCGCGTGCTTACCGACCAAGATCGTGGTGCATGCCATGAATCCTCCTTGGGGTCTGTGCGGTCACTGGCCACAGTGTACCCATGGCAACGCAAGGCTACGCCGATGAACTGACGAGCGGCACGGCAAAGCCCCCACCATGAACGGTGCCGGGGCATCGAACGCGATGGGGGCTCAACATAGAAAACGGGAACGTGCCACGGGCACGCTGCAGAGAAAAGCGCGGGAGCAGACGCTATGCGAGCTTGGCAGCTTCGGGGTGCTGAAGCTCGGCCGCCAGGCACACGTTGCTCATCAGCATGGCGCGCGTCATGGGGCCCACGCCACCCGGTACCGGCGTGATTGAACCCGCAACCAGCTCGGCAGATGCAAAGTCGACATCGCCGCAGAGTTTACCGGCCTCGTCGCGGTCCATGCCGACGTCGATGACAGCGGCGCCCGGCTTGATCCAGGGGCCCTTGACCATCTTTGGGATGCCGCACGCGACCACGAGGATATCGGCGCTCTGGCAGATCCGAGCGAGCTCGCACGGGTCGGTATGGGAATGCGCGACAGAAATCGTGGCATTGCGCGCAAGCAACATGAGCGACATGGGCTTGCCCACGATGGACGAGCGCCCCACGATCACCGCGTTCTTACCTGCCGGGTCGATACCATAAACGTCGAGCATCTCCATGATGCCGGCGGGCGTGCAAGGGCGAAGCCCCGGAAGACCTCGGACGAGCTTGCCCAGATTCTCCGGGTGAAAGCCGTCGACGTCTTTCTTGGGATCGATCGCGGCGACAACCTGCTCGGCATCGAGATGGGCCGGCAGCGGCATCTGCACAAGGATGCCCGCGATGGATGGATCGGCGTTCAGCCGCTCGATGAGCGACATGAGTTCACCTTGCGTCGTATCCTCGGAGAGCTTGAAATCCTGGGACGGGATGCCGCACTCCTCACAGTCGCGCAACTTGGCGCGAACATACGTGGCGGAACCCTGATCGTCGCCGACCAGCACAACCGCCAGACCACACGGGACACCCTGCGTCATCAAGTTCGCGGCGCGCTCGGCAGCGCGACCGCGAACCTCGGCAGCGAGTTTCTTGCCGTCGATAATCGTAGCCATACCGGTCCTTAGAACAGACCGGTGATGACGCCGTTGTCATCGACGTCGATGTTCTCGGCCGCGGGAACCTTGGGAAGGCCCGGCATCGTGAGCACGTTGCCCGTGAGAGCGACGACGAAGTGGGCGCCGGCGCTCACCTTGAGCTCGCGTACGGTGATGCGGAAATTCTCGGGGGCACCAAGCGCGCTCGCCTGATCGGAGAAGGAGTACTGGGTCTTGGCGACGCACACCGGCAGGTTGCCGAAGCCGTTGGCGCGCAGCTCCGCGAGCTGGCGCTTGGCCGCAGGCGCGAAGTCGACGCCGTCGGCATGATAAACCTTGGTGGCAATCGCCTCGAGGGCATCTGCCACATCCGTACCGTCCTCATAGGCGAACTTGAACTCGTGGGGCTCCTCGATAAGGCGCATGACCTCATCGGCCAGCTCGAGTGCGCCCTCGCCACCCTTAGCCCAGACCTCGGAGAGACGAACGTTCACGCCAACCTTCTCGCACTCGGATGCGATGAGGTCGAGCTCAGCCTCGGTGTCGGTCGGGAATCGGTTGATCGCGACGACACAGGGCAGACCGAAGACGTTTTGGATGTTCTCGACATGACGGAGCAGGTTGGGCATACCGGCCTTGAGGGCCTCGAGATTCTCGGTATTGAGATCGGCCTTGGCCACACCGCCGTTGTACTTCAGGGCGCGGGCGGTAGCGACCACCACGACGGCGCTCGGCCGGATCCCGGTCATACGGCACTTGATGTCGAGGAACTTCTCGGCTCCGAGATCGGCGCCGAAGCCTGCCTCGGTAATGGCGACATCGCCGAAGCGCATGGCCATCCTCGTGGCCATGACGGAGTTGCAGCCATGCGCGATGTTGGCGAACGGACCGCCGTGCACGAACGCCGGCGTGTGCTCGAGCGTCTGCACGAGATTGGGCTTGAGCGCGTCCTTCAGCAGGGCCGCCATGGCGCCCTGGGCCTTGAGCTGGCTGGCGCGAACGGGCTCGCCGTCGTAGGTGTAGCCGACCACGATCTCCCCGAGGCGCTGCTTGAGATCGGAGATGGAGGTCGACAGGCACAGGATCGCCATGACCTCAGAAGCGACGGTGATGTCGAATCCATCCTCGCGCGGGACGCCCTGGGCCTTGCCGCCGATGCCGTCGATGACATGGCGGAGCTGACGGTCGTTCATGTCGACGACGCGCTTCCAAGTGATGCGCTTGACGTCGATGCCGAGCGCGTTTCCCTGCTGGATGTGGTTGTCCAGCATGGCGGCGAGCAGGTTGTTGGCAGCACCGATGGCATGGAAGTCGCCAGTGAAGTGGAGGTTGATATCCTCCATGGGGATGACCTGGGCGTATCCGCCGCCGGCGGCACCGCCCTTGACACCGAAGACCGGGCCGAGCGAGGGCTCGCGCAGCGCGACGGCGCTCTTGACGCCACGGCGACGCAGAGCGTCGGCCAGACCGATGGTCGTCGTGGTCTTGCCCTCACCCGCGGGCGTGGGGTTGATGGCAGTGACGAGGACGAGCTTGGCCTCGTGGTCGCTCGGCTCGTTGAGCAGCGAGTAATCCACCTTGGCCTTGTCGAAACCGTAAGGGATCAGATGCTTGGGATCGACACCGGCTGCCTCAGCGACCTGCTGAATCGGCAACGGCGCAACAGAGTGGGCGATTTCGATATCAGTCGGCATGAAGGGTCCCTTCTCTTCAGTCATGTAACGCGTTCAGGATAGCACGGCCAATCATGCACCACGGGCTTTACAATCCGGGGGCCTCGACTCCCAGATGCTCAAACGCCGCAGGCGTTGCCATACGGCCCTGCGGAGTGCGGACGATCAGGCCGCATTGCAGCAGATAGGGCTCGTAAACATCCTCGAGCGTGTTGGCGTCCTCACCCGTTGCGCTCGCAAGGGTCGACAGACCGACGGCGCGACCGCGGAACGTCTTGCACAGCGTCTCGAGGATGCGGATATCCATCCAATCCAAGCCGAGCTCATCGATTTCGAAGAAGCGCATCGCCTCTTGAGCGATACCGAGCTCGATGGACCCCCCACCGCGAACCTGGGCATAATCACGCACGCGCTTGAGTAGGCGATTCGCGAGGCGAGGCGTACCGCGGGAACGCGAGGCGATCTCCTTTGCGGACTCTCGGTCGATCGACACGCCGAGGATGCTCGAAGAGCGGCAGACGATATCGGCCAGGTCCTCGATGCCGTAGTAATCCAAACGATACGAGATGCCGAAACGATCGCGCAGCGGACCCGTGAGCATACCGGAGCGCGTGGTGGCGCCCACAAGCGTGAAGCGAGGGATATCCAGGCGAATCGATCGGGCGGCGGGCCCCTTGCCGATCACGATATCGAGGGAGAAGTCCTCCATCGCCGGGTACAGGATCTCCTCGACCTGACGGTTGAGACGATGGATCTCATCGATGAACAGGACGTCGCCCGGCTGCAAATTGGTGAGAATCGCCGCAAGGTCTCCCGTGCGGGCGATGGCGGGCCCCGAGGTGGTCTTGATCTGAGCGCCCATCTCATTTGCGACGACCGCGGCCAGCGTGGTCTTGCCCAAGCCCGGAGGACCCGAGAAGATCACATGATCGAGGCTCTCGCCTCGGCTCTGTGCGGCCTCGATGAGGATGCGCAGGCTTTGCTTGATGTGCTCCTGTCCGCAATAGTCCTCAAGGCGCTGCGGACGCAGGCCGCGCTCGACGTCGAGATCGTCGGAGGTGAGCTCCCCCGTCACGAACCGCTCCGTCTCGCCTCCCGCCGCATGGCGGGACGGCGCATCGCCCCACAGGTCAGTCGACTCGTCTACTTCCCACATCACGATTCCATTCCCAGCCGCCTGAGCGCCGAAGCCAATAGCTCCTCGACGCGCATATCCTTGCCATCATACCCATCGAGTGCCAGCGTGACCTCCGCAGCGGTGAAGCCCATGGAGAGCAGGGCTGCCGTGGCATCCTCAATCGCCGAAGGAGCCGCGGGCGCGGCGGGGGCAAACGGCAGCGGCGCGGTGGGGGCAGCCGAACCGGCGAGCGAACGGTCCTTCTCGAAAACACCCTTGAGCTCGAGAATCAGACGCTGCGCGGTCTTTTTGCCCACGCCCGGCACGGTCGCCATTCCCTTGTCGTCCTCCATCATCACCAGCGTATACAGCTCGGGCACCGTAAATGAGGACAGAATCGCGAGGGCGAGCTTGGCGCCCACGCCGCTTACCGAGACCAGCTTGTCGAACATCGTGCGCTCGTCCTTTGTGGCGAACCCGAACAGGGTGCACGAATCCTCACGCACAACCATGCGCGTGTACAGGCGAGTGGGCGAGCCGACCTGCGCGAGGCTCGAGGCGGTGGTTGCAGAGATGCCGAGTTCGAAGCCTATGCCGTTCACATCGATGACGGCCGTTCCCGCGGTCGCCTCGATGAGCGTGCCATTCAATATCGAGATCATGCGTAGGGGTTTCCCTTCTCTTGCGTGTAGGCACCACCGCTCAATTCCCGCGTCCGATGCAGGTGCGCATGGCACACCGCGCACGCCAGTGCATCCGCGGCATGGTCGGGCTTTGGGTCGTGATCGAGATGGAGCAACGTGCGAACCATATAGGTGACCTGCGTCTTATCAGCGGCGCCCGTGCCAACAACGGCCTGCTTGATCTGCATGGGGGTGTACTCCCCCACCTCGACCCCGCATAGGGAGCACGCGACGAGAGCAGCGCCGCGGGCATGGGCGGTGGGTATGGCGGAACGAACATTCGCGCCGAAATAGATGCCCTCCACAGCCGCCTCCTGCGGGCGATAGCGATCGACCACGGCGGTGAGCTCATCGGCGATGCGCCGCAAGCGCGCCGCCAAGTCAGAACCGGACGAGGTCTCGATGCAACCGTATGCCCGGCAGCGCACCTCGCCGCGACGCTCCTCAACGATGCCCCACCCGGTGTTTGCCAAACCCGGGTCGATCCCCAATATGACCAATCCGTCTCCTTGATATCTCGAACGTTTGTTCTACTATACCATGCATACGGAAAGGAGGAGAAGCGATTTTAGTTCAGGGAGAAGAAGCCCGCGCGCCCGTAAGCGCCGGCGTCACCGTCTTGCGACCCAAGCCCGAACGCCTCGGGCCCAAGCCCCTCGGAGGCCATCCGCCCCAGCGCCTCCCGGACGGACTGCTCGGCATCCTTGAGCTGCTCGCCCATGCGCTCGAGCCCTTCCTCGCCCATGAGCTCGCGTCGTTGTTCCGGCGTGATGCCGAGCAGGTCGGCCAGCATGTCCATGATCTCGCCCCGGGCACGTTCGGCGCGAGCGGCACCGCGCTTCTCGAGGCGATGGAACTCCGCATCCGCCAAATCTGCCGCACGAAGCCGCTCCTGCCCATGCCTGCCCATGTCCGACCAGCCGAGCATCGACGGCCAGGCGCGCTCCACAAATGAGCGGGACGACACGATCGGGCACGACGGCAGAAGGCGCCGCGACGCCTCTCCCGACCGGACGATCATCAGGATGAGGGCCGCCGACTCCGGATCGCTTGCGAACAGCGGCAGATCGTCCAGAACGGCATTGCGGTCGACATGCGCCTCGAGCGCACCGTCGATCTGAGAGGGGTCGAGCGTGAGCAGCGAAGACAGCGCTCGATCGGCGATATCGCCGTCGGCGCCAAGCTGACACACCGCATCCCGCAGGACGGTGGCCATATCGCCAGCGACGGCGTTGAGACCGAGCAGCTCCTCGGGAAGGACCGCTGAAGTGCGATTCCGCGCGCGGGCAAGCCACTCCAACGACGTCAGGTACACATCGCCGAAGGGCGCGAGCGTCGCCACATTCGCGCGCGCGCCGACCCGCGGGCGCAACGCGTAATCGGTCTTGGTGAGGGCGCTGAGTGGCATCGCATGCTCGATTTGGGCGACATCCTCCATCATCAGAGCGTCGACGCGCGCCTGTGAGCTTGGGACGGAGATGCCGGGGTTGCCGGGCTCATCGCCATCCAACAACGGGCGAATATCGGGGGCGACGCGCTCGACCATGCGAATATGAAGATGAGAGGCCACCTCCCTCGCAAGGCGGGAGCGCAAGGCATGGAACTCCTGGGCGGTACCATCGGGTGCCCCATCATGCTCGACATGTAGCGCGATGACGGACCGAGACCCCAGGGCATCGACGGCCAGACATGCAAGCAGGCTACTCGCCAGGCCACCGTCCAAGGCGACGAGCACGCGCCCGGCGCACTGCGCTGCGACCGAATCCCGCAGATGCAAGCGCAGGCCGTTCCACATCCAGGTGCCGCGATCGAAGCGCGGGATCTTGCGATCCTCAACCGCCTCGCAGGGCACCCCGCGCACCACATCCTGTACCAGCAGGGACTCCTCGAAACACGGTGCAAGGGCCACGACACGTCCCCCGTCGTCCAGCACATAGGAACCACCCGTATAGACTGCATCGTCATAACCGCCGATGGGGGCCATGCACGCCATCCAAATCCCGGCACGCGCGACCCGCTCCGTCATCTGACCCGCAGGAAGCGAGGCGGCCGCCGCAGAATCGCAATCCGTCACATCCAGACCGTTGACGGGGAAATGCAGCAGCAGGTCGCAACCACCGGGAAGGGACGCAAGATCGCGTTGGGCGTCGAACGTCACCGCGATGCGTGTGCCCGCGATGTCGAACACCGGCGGTGACCACGGTGAGACGGGAACGCCCTCCTGATGCCGGATCATGGTCAGACGCAGCGGCACCACACGTCCGCGACGCAGCAAAAACGCCTCGAACAGCTGGCCAACCTCCAAGGAGAGCACGGCGGGGACGATGCACGCCACACCGGCCGCATCGCAGACCGCCGCGAGCCGATCGAGGGCCCTCAGCAGGTCATGTTCATAGTTCGGGTAGTCGACCAGTGCCCCCGGCGTGACACCGCACATCAGGGGCGCGGGTACGCACAAAAGGTCGGCCCCGGCATCTTGTGCCAGGTACACCTGCTGCTCGACTCGAGAGCAGATGCCGTCGAAATCTCCAAGGCGGGCGCCGATCTGGGCCAGGGCGATTCTCATCGGTGGGGTCAACCTTTCTTGCTCACATTGCACCATGCGACAGCCGTCACGTCGGGAGATGATGCAAATAACGGGTGGCGAGGAGCCGTTACGCCCCTCGCCACCCGCGTAGATACGTTCGCACCACAAGGCACGGGCCACACGGCCCTTGGCGGAATCTTAGAACTCCGCCTTCCACAGGCCATGGAGGTTGCAGTAGGCGTAGACGATGCCGGTCTTGACGCCGCCCGCGAAGAACGTGGTCGGGGCCTGGCCGGGCTTAAGGTAATGGATCTCCAGGCGGCCGGCGGCCTCGAGGGCGATCCACTCGATGTAGTGCGCGTCCTCCATGGGATGCTCGACCTCGCCCACGGTAACGTTCAGGACGTGGCCCTCGCGCTGGAGCTCGACGACGGGAACGTGCTTCTCGACGGCGGCGTCGACGGAGTTGGCGGCAACCTCGGTGTAGCCGGCCGGGGCGAACATGTCGGCGTCGACAGCGGCGAGGAACTTGCCCGTCTCGTCATTCTTGAAAAACGTAGCCATATGTATCAATCCTTTCAGACTTCGCTGCAGATGCAACTATTTCCTAGTATGCCCGAATGGACGCGCGTCTTGCACGAGACGCGCGCCCACGGCGCACATTCCCCGACCTCGGGCCGGCGAGGCTAGATCACCGTCACGCGACCCTTATTGCCCACAATGCCCTTGACCTCGGCGATCAATGGAATCGAGCGGGCGTTGACGCGTGTGGGGATCTCGGCACGCATGGTCTGACCATCCGCCTGCTCGATGAACAGCTCCACGCGGTCACCACCGGGGTTGGTGTTCAGGACCGTCGCCAAACGCGCCATGTTGGACTGAGAGAAGCGCGAGCTCGGGACCATAATCTCGAAGACCTTGGGGCGATTGCTCTCCTCGCTCAGCACGAGCGGCTCGATTTCCTGGGCGATGATCTGGTCGCCGCGGTCGGAACGCTCGAGCTTGCCCTTGACACGGATGAAGGCATCGGAGAGCTGCGCGCCCGTCTCGGGGTCGACCTCGCCGTACAGGTAGCCCTCGCACTGCTTGTACGTCTTGGGGAACACGACGACCGTCGCCTCGCCTTCCATGTCCTCGAGCTGCACGATGGCCATGGGGTCGCCGTTCTTGGTGACGCGCTTGCCGACGCCCGAAACCATGCCGGCCCACCAATAGGGCTTGCCCTCGGGAATCTCCTGGTTCACCGCGTTACCGGTGGGACCCATGGTCTCGAAGCCGGTGTCGATCTGGGACAGCGTGAACTCACGGGCCTTGGCGAGTGCGTACTCATACGGGCGCAGGGGGTGATCGGAGACGTAGATGCCCAGCACCTCCTTCTCGAAGGAGAGCTTCATATGTCGATCCCACTCCTGCCCGTCGGGCTCGGGGACGATGACCTCGAAACCGGAGCCCTCGACATCGCCGAACACGTCGAAGAGCGACGTCTGGCCGGCGGCGCGGTCCTTTTGGCGCTTCACCGCGGCATCGATGATGTTCTCGGGATTGTCGCGATCGACGAAGTGCATAAGCTGACGACGCGGATAACCCGTCGAGTCGAAGGCCCCGCCCTTGATGAGCGCCTCGATGACGCGACGGTTGGCCTGGCTCGAATCCACACGCTCGACGAAGTCGTGCAGGTTCTTGAACGGGCCGCCCTTCTCGCGCTCCTCGATGATCGCCTGGGTAACGCCCTCGCCCACGCCGCGGATGCCGGCCAGGCCGAAACGCACGCCCTCCGGGGTCGCCGTGAACTCGGTGCCGGACTCGTTGATATCCGGGGGCAGGACGGCGATGCCGTCGTGACGGCAAGCGGAGACGTAGTGCACGATCTTGTCGGTCTTGCCCGTGTAGGAGGTAAGCACGGCCGCCATGTACTCGTTGGGATAATGGGCCTTGAGCCAGGCGGTCTGCATGACCAGGATCGCATAGCCGGCGGAGTGGGACTTGTTGAACGCGTAGGATGCGAACTCGAGAACGTCGTCCCAGATCTTCTGGGCGACCGAGCGCTTATAGCCGTTCTTCTCCGCTCCGTTCATCCAGTGGTCGTAGATCGTCTCATCCTCGCCGTCAGACCACTTGAAGACCTGGTCGGTGAGCATCTTGATCTTCTTCTTGGCCACGGGCTTGCGGATGCGCGAGTCCGACTCGCCCTTGGAGAAGCCGCACATCTCGACCGAGATGAGCATAACCTGCTCCTGGTAGACCATGGTGCCGTAGGTCTCGCCCAGGATGCCGTCGAGGCGCGGGTCGTAGGAGACCGCGGGCTCCTTGCCATTCATGCGGTTGATGTAGCTCGTGACCATGCCGGCGCCCAAGGGGCCCGGGCGGTAGAGAGCGATCAGAGCGACGACGTGCTTGTACTCGGTGGGCTTCATGTTCTTGATCGTGGCCGTCATGCCGGCGGACTCGACCTGGAACACGCCGGCGGTACGGCCGGAGCTCATGAGCTCGAAGATCTTGGGGTCGTCGAAGGGGATGGCATCGACGTCGATATCGATGCCGAAGCTCTTCTTGATGTTGGCCTTGGCCTTGGAGATGACCGTGAGGGTGCGCAGGCCCAGGAAGTCCATCTTGAGCAGGCCCATGTCGGCGACCGTGTGGCCTTCGTACTGGGTGATCTCGACGCCGCCCTTGGTATCGAGCTTGGTGGGCACATGTTCGTTGACCGCATCGCGGCAGATCAGAACGGCGCAGGCGTGCACGCCCTCGCCACGCGTGAGGCCCTCGATGGACAGCGCCGTGTCGATGATGCGGCGGGCATCCTCGTCCTTTTGATATGCCTCGACGAAATCGGGGTTGTACAGGTCCTCCTTGCCCGGCTGCTTCTCGAGCACCTGCTTGAGCTTCACGCCCGGGTCGGCGGAGACCATCTTGGACAGGCGCTGGCCCATGTAGACGGGATAGTCCAACACGCGGGCAGCGTCGTTGATGGCCTGCTTGGCCTTGATGGTGGAGTAGGTGATGACGTGGGTGACCTTCTCGGGGCCATAGAGCTGTCGAACATGCTCGATGACCTCGAGGCGCCGCTCATCGTCGAAGTCCATATCGATATCGGGCATCTCGGTACGTTCGGGAGAGAGGAACCTCTCGAACATGAGGCCGTTCGATAGCGGGTCGAAGGTGGTGATGTCCATGGCGTAGGCGACCAGGGCGCCCGCAGCCGAACCACGGCCCGGACCGACGCCGATGCCGTTTTGCTTGGCCCAGCGGACGTACTCGGCGACGATGAGGAAGTACGCGGCGAAGCCCTTGTCGCAGATGACCTTGTACTCGAACTCGAAGCGCTCGCGGATGTCGACGCCGCCGATCTCGCGCCCGTCCCAATCGTCGCCGTAGCGCTTGGCGAGGCCCTCCTCGCACTCGCGACGGAACTGGCTCTCATGGGTCTCGCCCGGGTCGAGCAGGGGGTAGTTCGGCAGGATGATGCTGTCCCAGTCGAGCTCGACGTTGCACTTCTCGGCGATCTCGAGGGTGTTGTCGCAGGCCTCGGGGCAATACGGGAACAGGGCCCGCATCTCCTCCTCGGTCTTCATGTAGAACTCCGAACCCTCCATGCGAATGCGGTTCGGGTCGTCGATCTTCGAGTTCGTGCCGATGCACATGACGACGTCCTGGACCGGCGCGTCCTCGCGCGTGAGGTAGTGGAAGTCGTTGGTTGCGATGACCTTGACACCCACCTGCTCGGCAATTTGAATGAGGGTACGGGAAAGCTCCTCGTCGGTGATGCCGGAGTCGGTCGTGATGCCGTGCTCCTGGATCTCGATGTAGAAGTTGCCCGGCTCGAACGTGTCGCGGAAGGTCTCAGCCCACTCGATGGCGGTCGCCATCTCACCGCGGTCGATGCACTTGGGGATGATGCCGGCGATACACGCGGAGCTGGCGATGAGGCCCTCGCGATGACGGCGCAAGTTGTCCAGCGTCACGCGCGGCTTGTAGTAAAAGCCCTGCACGGCGGCCTCGGAGACCGTCTGCATGAGGTTGACGTAGCCCTTCTCGTTTTGGGCGAAGAGCACCATGTGGTAGAGCTCGGGCTTGCGGTCGCGCGCGAGGGTCTCATCGGGGGTGAAATACACCTCGCAGCCGAAGATGGGCTTGATGACCAGCGGCGGCTTGAGCTCGTCGATGTTGCCCTTCTCGTCCCACATCGCGAGGTCCTTCATGTGCTGCTCGTAACCGCGCGGATCGGACTCTTGATCGGGGCACTCGAGCTCATCGCGGCGGCCCTTCTCCAAGAAGGACTTGTCGTGGCTCCAGACCTTGTACTCGGGCGTGCCATGGTTCACGGCGTCGCAGGCCAGGCCGAGCTCGGGAACGCCGTACATGTAGCCGTGGTCGGTGATGGCCACGGCCGGCATGCCCAGCTCGACGGCGCGCGACACCATGTCCTTGATGCGCGTCGCGCCGTCCAACATGGAGTAGACGGTGTGGTTGTGTAGGTGAACGAATGCCATCCGCTATGGCTCCTAACTGATGTGCTGAGAATACGCAATCCCGTGCCGGCTCAAACCTCAATTTGGGGACAGTCCCTAAATTGAGGTTTGAGATGTACGTCGGGACGGGGTCCTTTCGAACGGTATCGATTCTAACCGAGTGCGCGGACAGAACGCATGTGCGCCCCCGGCTCGTCGAAGGCACACAGTGTGTTCGGTTGTGCAGAGCCGCGCCCAAGGGAATTGCGCCCAGCCACGAGCGACCGCATGAAGCCGGCTACAGCTCGTACGTGACGACCTGGGGCTGCACGGGATCGGCGGGGTCGGGGACTTCGACGCGGACGAACTTGAGCGTCACCCGCTCGTACCCGGCCTTGTGCAAGACGTCGGCGTAGACGCTCGCCTGAAGGGCGTGCTTCTCCTGCAGCTGCTCGGGCGTCTCGAGCGGGCTCCCACCGGTCTTGTAGTCGATCAGCAGGGCACGACCGGGACGGGCGGGATCGGTGCACAGCAAGTCGATGGCGCCCTCGGCATAAGGCCCGAAGCGCTCCACAAGTCCATCCATGCCGAGGGAGTAGAACGGCACCTCGGCGCGGACGCACGGCCAGGCCAGGGCCTCGGCGCGCACGTCGCTGGAAAGCCAACGCGCAACCGCCTCATCGAAACGCTCGCGCTGGGCGGCCGTGCAGCCCCAGTAGCGACATAGGGCGTCGGCACGCTCGACGGGCAAATCGGCACGGTCGAGCTCGATCAGCCACTGGCAAGCGGCATGGAAGGCGCTGCCGAGCGCCGTCGGGTCTCCCCCGTGCGACGGAACGGCCCGCTCATCGCGCGGCGCCTCGACCCCATCCGACACCGCGGCCTCCCCCGCCGCCTCCGCAATAGGGACCTCCGCAGGCTCGGGATGGTCCTCGGCCTCCTCGTGCAGCTCCGCCGAGACCGACGAGTAGCTGTAGGAATCGCGAAGGCCGCGTTCGGCGGGCACGACGCGCATGTACACGTTCGCGGGCTCCACGAGCGTGAAGGAGTCCATCGGTTCGGGCACGGGGACATCCGCAGCCGGGGCATCCGCAGCCGGGGCATCCGCAACCGGGGCATCCGCGTCGGTGAGCTCGGTATTCGCCTCATATGCGGCGCCGCCATACGAGAAGTCCCTAAGGGCGATCAGCTCGAAATCGCCCGCTTGGGCGTTGTCGAACACGAGGCGATCGCACGCGAGGGAGGCGCCGGCGTCGGGCAGGATGCGTTCGAGCACGGTGGGCGTGAGGTCCAGCTCGGGCTTGAGCGTGAGGGCCGACCCCTTACCGCGGCCGACAGGGGCGTCCATCGCGAGCAGGCAGACCTCGCGGGCGCGCGTCATGGCGACGTACAGGAGGCGAGCGCGCTCCTCGAGTGCGAGGCGGTCCTCCTCGTCGCGCATGGACAACCATGCCTCGGCGGCCGACCCGGTCGCGCACACGTCATCGACCAGGCTCGCGTCGAGCCAGGGACCCGTGGCACCCGAGCCGCTCAGGTACTTCTTGAACTGCTTCTCAACCTCGGCGCCCTCTATCAGCGACCCATGCGAGTCGCGACAGCTCGGGAAACGGCCAGGCAGCGCGACGAGGTCGAGCGTGCCGTCGTCGCGGCGCACCGACTGCATGCGCGCGGAATTGGAGCGGATGCCAAAGCACTCGGACACCGCGACCACGGGGAACTCGAGGCCCTTGGACGCATGCACCGTCATGATACGGACCGCATTGCCGCCCTCCTCGTTGAGGGCTCCCGGCGCCTGCTTGCCCGTCAGGAAGCGGTCGTAGGCGAGCGCCACCTGACGCGGTGCATTGCCCAGCTCCGCCTCGGCCTCCGCGACCGCGTCGATGGCCTTGAGGACGTTCGCCGCCTGTGCGCGACCCTCCGCCCCGCGCTCGGCGAGACGGACCATCCAGCCGGACTCGTTGACCACGTCGCGCACGATCGAAGCGAGCGGATCCTTCCCCAGACGCGAGAGGGCGCGGCGCAGGACCGTGCGGGCGCGGACGAGCAGCGGAAGATCGCCGAAGCCCGGGGCGTCGTCATCGAACAGGATGCCGAGCTCGATATTGCGACGGCGAGTCTCGCCGGTCTGCGCATCCCATGCCGTTGCCAGCGCAAGGAATTCCTGGACACCCAGGGCGAACAGCGGAGAGGCGAGCACGGGGGCCAGGCCCTGGGCGGTGTCGGCGAGGTTGCCGAGCATGTGCACGAGCGCGCGGACGGTCTTGGCCTCCTCCGTGGAAGCGAACACCGAACCGCCGCTGATCACGCAGTCGAGGCCCTGTGCGCGGATGGCGTCCGCATAGACGCCTGCGCGGGTCATGCCGCCCAGCAGCAGGACCATGCCGCCTGCGGGTTGACCGGCATCGGCGAGGGCGCGAAACCGCTTGGCGATGGCCTCGGCCTTGGCCGCCGTGCGCTCCTCGGTGGTGCCACCCGCAACAAGCAGGGCCTGACGACGCGAGGCGCCCGCGACCCGCAGGCCGTCTGCGCGCCCATCGTGCGGGAGCAGGTTGAGGAAGCCGGGCATGATACCGCCCTGCGCGTCGTCGAAGACGCGGGCGACGTACTCGAGCACCTCTGCGTGGCTGCGGAAGTTCTTGACGAGCTTGACCACGGACCCCTTGGAACCCGCAGCGGCCCCCTGCTCGATGCGACGCTGGGCGCGGCGGAACACCTCGACTTCGGCGCCGCGGAAGCGATAGATAGACTGCTGGGCATCGCCCACGGTGCACAGCGCGCGACCGCCCTCGCCCGTCAGGAAGTTGATGAGGTCGACCTGTTGCTGGTCGGTGTCTTGGAACTCGTCGATCATGACCATCGCGAATTTGCCCGCATACGCATCGCGGATGCGGGGGTGATCGCGCAATGCCTCATAGGTGAGGCGGAGCAGGTCGTTGTTATCGAGCGCCGAGCGTTCCGCCTTGAGCGCGGCGTACTCGTCGCCGACGGCGCGGGCAAGGCCGAGCAACTCGTCGAGGGCGGAGCCTCCGAGAGCCAGATAGGCGTTGATGAAGGCGTCGGCGGCCTCTGCCTTGAGCAGAGCCACCTGCTCCTTGGGAAACGCCTTGCTCGGACGGGGCATGCCGCAGGCGAGCATGCACGCCGCGAGGTCCCCGCGCGTCTGCGGACCGCTTCCATAGGCTTCGAGGGCATCCAACGCGATGCGCGCGGTCTCGGCTGCCTTGGCGCTCGCGCCGAGACATTGGCGGTAGGCGTCCATGAGGCCCGAGAAATCCACCGAACCGCGGATGAGGTGTATGTCGTCGAAGCCGTGACGCGAGGCGCTCGCGCGCTCGAGCAGGGTGCGCACCAGGCGCTTGGCGCTCGTACCCGCCTCGAAGCCGCTCGGGTCCAACTCACCGGACAGCGCGTACCACTCCTGCAGCTCGCGCAAGCCGCCGCGCTCCCGCGCAATCACGGCATCGACCGCCCGGTCCATAAGCGGGCCGGAGACGGACTCGTCCAAAACGGTGAATTCGGGGTCGATGCCGAGCTCGAGCGCATGGGCGCGCAGGATGCGCGAGCACATACCGTGGATCGTCGAGATCCACGCGTCGTCGACCTGCAGGGCGATGTCGCCCATGCCCTCCTCGATGAGGGCCCCGCGGACGCGCTCGCGAATCTCGGCGGCGGCGTCTTTGGTGAACGTGATGGCCAGCACCTGGTCGAGGTTGTGGATGAAGGGGCCGGACTCGGGCGAGAGCGCCCACAAGATCCTGCGCGTCAGGGTGAAGGTCTTGCCGGAACCGGCACCCGCCGAGACGAAAAGCGGTCGGTCGAGAGTCGTCACAATATCGCGCTGCTGCGGCATGAGGGTGGAAAGGTCCATTGGTTATGCGTCCCTCCGCTCGAATCCAAGATCATGGTTGAATGCGCACCGCGCACCCGGCTTCTCCGCCGCCGAGACGTCGCCCGCCTCGAGGGCGTCCAACTTGCGCGCGATGGTCTGCTCGACTCGATCGAGCAACTCGTCGAAGCCCATGGTGCCTCCGTGCTCGGCGTCGGGGAAGCCCGTCCGCAAGCCCGGCACGCGCCCGTCACCAGACTCGACCTCGACGAACTCCTCCGAAACGGCGCCGCGCATGGCGGGAGCGCCGCCCTTGGTCGAGAAATAGAGGGCACCGCGGGCATCGAGCGCGAGCTCGGAATGGCGCAACGCTTGGGCATAGATGAGCGACTGCGTGTGCTCGGGCAGCCAGTCGGGGTCATCGGCGGGGACGGTGCCGTCACGCTTGGCGACCGTTGGGTCCGCCAGCCTGAAGGCGTTGACATCCATGCGGTGCTTATAGTCGATGACCATCGCGCGGCCCTCCGCGTCGACGTCCACGCGGTCGATGCGCCCACCGAGCGGACGCCCGGCGTACTCGACCCCGAGGCCGTTGAAGGAGTACTCGAGGTATGCGGGCGCGAAGGGCGCCAACGCCCCCGCCTCGTAACGGACCACCGCCTCGAGCTGCGGCAAGATCTCGTCCACCTGCACATGCTCGAGAGCCGAGTGCGCGACGAGCGCAGCGGAGCTCGAGGTCTTGTTGCGCGCGTGCTCCGCACAGACACAATCGAACACATCCCGGAGCTTTTCCAGGCACGCCTCGAGATTCTCAGGCGTGACGCGGGGGACACCCTCCTCGGTAAGCTCGGTGTGCAGGCGATGCATGACGTCGTGGACGAAATTGCCCTTCTCCATATTGCCGAATCCCGCATCAAGCGACTGCGGGCGAACTCGTGAGGACATGAACCAGCACAGAGGGCAGGTCACGTACCCCTCGATCTGGGAGGCAGACAGCTGACGCGGCACGAGGCGCGACGGGTCGTTTGGGTCACGCTGGTAGAGCACCAGGTGGCGGATGGCGTCCTCGCCCAGCTCCTGCGGGGGAAGGCACGCCACGCGCCGACGCTTCAGGCCCATGCCGGCGGCGGTGTCGAGATCGGCCACGATATCGCCCTCGCCCACCGAGGTCACGGTCACGGCACGTCCCGCCGCGCGGACGGCAGCGGTGAGCTCCGTCCACATCGCTGCGGGGTAGCGGTCCTTGGCCTGACGGTCGTGCGTCACACGGGCCAGAACTGCATGGCTACGTGCGGCCGCCAGCGCGCGGTCGAACAGGTCGCGCAGGCGGGCGGCGGGCTCGAGCTCCATAGGCGCGGCTCCGAGCTTGGCGGCGAGGGTCGCAAGTGCGCCCTCCTCATGCGAAAGCGGGAAGTTGTCGACATCCACGTCGGCGACGAAGACAGCGTCCACGGAACCGGCGGGCAGCAAGGCCGCTTCGGCGAGCGTCATGAACCGCACGCAGGGCATATCCGCATCGCCCTCGTAGCCCGTGTGCGCAAAGTCAGTCGACTCCGCGCGGCGGCGGGCGGAGACGGTCAGGCCATCCAACACCGTGACGGCGGCGGATTGCGGGACGTCCAACTCGCGAGCGACATCGGCCAGGGTCTCGATGGCCTTGGCGGCCATGGACACCTCGACTCCGGCGCGGACCGAGCCGTCCCTCCAACCGAATGCGCTGGGGGGCAGGGCGGTGGCGACGGCGCACATGGCCTTGAGGGCCGAGACCGGACGCTCCTGCCACAAATAAGAGACGACGCTCGCGCACACAGCGGGTACCTGCGCATAGGGCTTGGACTGGTCGGAGCGCTGACGCTTGGTCGTCGTTTGGCTCTGATAACTCTGCAACGTGCGCAGGACCGCCTCGGGCGTCAGGGATCGGTTGGATCGGATCTTCTTGTCGAACATCCGGGCGGAATTGGAATCCATGCCGGAAAGCGGCGAGTAAAGCCAATCGGCGAGCTCCGGCGCAGGCCACCACGTCGCCGCGCGCTCGGGGTCCTCCCCCGCCTCCTTCATGCGCGCGACCACATCGGACAGGGCAGCGAACTGACGGCCGACCGCGGTCTGGCCGAACCGGGCGACCAACGCGCACTCCGAGCTGATTCCGCGAGCCGCCAGGCGGGGCGAGACCTCCTCGAACACCTCGGAGGGGCGGGCGGCGGCCACCACCACATCGCGCCCATCCCCCACGAGATCGGCAAGGGCGCGCGCATAGGCGGCGCCGCGGGCATGCGGGCCTGCGACC
Organism: Collinsella intestinalis; assembly: GCF_902364775.2. Taxonomy (GTDB): domain Bacteria; phylum Actinomycetota; class Coriobacteriia; order Coriobacteriales; family Coriobacteriaceae; genus Collinsella. The sequence goes on from NZ_CABJEU020000001.1 coordinate 1,229,583, forward strand.
TCGAGGAACTCGGGGTCCCCCTGGAAGCGCGACGTGGGGCGGCCGTCATCGAGCCCGACCGTCTCGACGGAGGCGTCGAGCTCCGATGCGAGCGAACGCTGGTCGGGATTGAGGAGCAAGGCGACCTCGCCCGCACCGGCGACGGCCCTCAAAAGGCGCATCACGTAGCCGGGCAGACGGGGAACATCGCGCACGGCGACGAAGCGCGCGCACGCAGGGGCACTATCCCCGACAAGGCCCGCCAAGATGGACGCAGCCTCCGAAGCCTCGACGAGGCCGCGCGCGGCAAGCATATCGGCATAAGCGCGCACCAGGCAAAACACCACCCGCTCAGATTCGCCGCCGGGCTCGACCTCCCCCCTCCCCAGCACGGAGGAGGCGGCGATCTCGGGCAGCAGGGCCTCGGCGATCTGGGAGATGAGGCGCGTCGTTCCCGGGTTATCACGCAGCGGGGCGATCTGGCCGGCATCTCGCCGGCCCATGAGAGCCGAGACGAGCATGCGGCGCTCGAGCGGAGACACCACGCGACGGCCATCGCCGAAGAGCTCCCACAACCCCTCGATCCAAGCCCCGGGCGTTGTCACGTCGACGCCCGTGCCGACGCGCGCGTCCGCCAAGGCGCGACGGCACACGTCGCGCTCGGCGAACGAGGGCACCAACAGCGTGGCGCGGCCGCACGCGCGTGCGGCATCCTCGAGCAGCGATATCTCGGCACCCGTGAGTGCCGTCACGGATTGCGTCGTATAGACTTTCAGCCCCATGCTCCCCATCCTCGGTAGAAGTTGCATAGCCCTATCCTACACGCCCGCGCGGACACCATCGCGCTCCGAAGGGCACGCTTCCGCACAATCGCGCCAAGGTGCGGGCGCCCTCCCGACACGCAAGAGAAACCGCCCCCCGCAACCTTATGGCCGCGAGGGGCGGAATCGTCTGACCGTGCTGGCCCGCGCTACTGATCGCCAAACTTGACAAGCACCTTGCGGTAGCCGCCATACTCGCCGTTGAGCGACTTGGAGACGCGGCTCACCGTGGTTGAGGAGGCGCCGGTACGGGCCTGGACCTCGACATAGGGCTCGCCCTCATCCAGATACCGGGCGACCTGCAGACGCTGAGCGAAATCGCAGATCTCACGCGGGGTGCACAGATCGGTCAGGAACGCGCGAATCTCATCGGGACCCTCAACGAGCTGAAACGCCTCGACGAGCTGGTCCACATCGGGACGCTCGAACATCTTCTCGATATTCAACGGAACCACCAACCTTGCCGCATTGGGCACACAACCGCCCTGGCGATGCGCCGAGGGCATCCATAACGTAAAAATGGCAGCGCGCACGCCACCTTGGCACAGTTTATCACAGTAGCGCGCTAAAGCACTCCATGCGGGCGGACGGGGGCGCGCCGTCGGCGAAGGGCGCGTCGGACCCTACCAACGCGGGAGCGTGGGCACCAAAGAGAGCCTGTCGGCAATGCCCGACGTCCAACGCACCTCGTCCGCATCGCCGATGAACACGCCCTCGACGCCGTCGATCCCCTCGACGAACGCCGGACCCTCGTCCATGCCCAACATTAGCGCCGCAGTCGAATAGCCGTCGCAGTCGATCGACGTGGGCGCGATGATGGTCGCACTCGCCACGTCGGTGCGCGCGGGCATGCCGTCCTTGGGACTCAAGATATGGTGGTACGTCCGCCCTCCCCGCGTGAAACGTCGCTCATGCAGGCCGCTCGTCACGACCGACCCGTCCGAGACATCGACGATGGCGCGGTAATGAGCCGGGTCGCGCGGGTTGACGATGCCGATCTTCCAAGGGGCGCCGGCATGCACGGGCGGGCGGGCCGCGTCGTCTCGGGGCCTTCCGCCTCGAACGAGCACATTGCCACCCAGGTTGATGACAAAACGCTCGACGTCGTGATCCAGGAGAATGCCAGCCAGGTCATCGGCGATATAGCCCTTTGCCACACCCCCTAGGTCGAGCACCGTCTCGGGGTCGTCTATCGACAACGTCGGCGCGGCGGCGGTACCGCCGAGGTGGATGTGGGAACACCCCAGGTGCGGCAGCGCGCGTGACAGGGCCAACGGGCTGGGGACCACGCCCTCGTGGAAATCCCACAGGCGCGTCACCGTCCCCATCGTGACGTCGAAGGTCCCGCGGCTGCGGTCGCAGTACCCCAGAGATCGGCGGATGAGGTCGGCCGTCTCGGGCGCGATGCCGACTTCTGCGGGCGCGCAGGAATGGGCGCGACTGATGTCGGACTCGGGCCTCGTGCGCGACAGACGGTGCTCGAAATACAGACAGCGGTCCCTGCATGCGGCGAGGGCGACGTCGAGCCGCCGGCTCACAGCCGGGTCCGAGGCGGATTGCCCATCGGACGCATAGGCATGGAAATGAACCTCGGTGTTGAAGATGAAAAACGAGATGACGCGCGAGGCATCGTCCCCGCGCTCCGCGACGGCCTCCCGGGCGTCGCCGTATTCATAGCGTTGCATGTCGCTCCTCACGCCTGATGGCCCATGCGTGGTATGGGTAGAATGAATAAGGTGGCCGAGCCGGCGCAGGCGCCGATTCGCCCATCATACCCCCGCCCGGCGCGCCGAGTCGACGGACGATCCGCGCCTCGCAGCACCGGCCCTACCCGAAAGGCCTCCCATGCGCTTTTTCCTCAATTGGCTCTTGACGTCCATCGCCATCGCCGTCGCCGCGTTCATCGTCCCCGGCATCCAGCCCTTCGGGGCCGCGGACCCCTGGCTCAGCTTCGCCTTCGTGGGCCTGTTCCTCGGGCTCGTCAACTCCCTGGTGAAGCCGCTCATCACGGTCATCTCCCTGCCGCTCACCTGCCTCACCGTGGGCCTGTTCCAACTCGTGGTGAACAGCTTCATGCTCGAACTCGCCAGTTGGCTGTCCGTGAACCTTCTTGGTTCCGGTATCTCCATCAGCGGCTTTGGCGCCGCCCTGCTCGGCAGCATCATCGTGAGCATCGTATGCACGATACTCGGGGTCGCCACCAACGACTAGAGGCCGAGAGTCCTAGGATATGCAGGGGCCCGACGGCTCCTCGAGCGATTCGTCGCGCACCAGGTCCGCCAACGTCACGCCGTTCAGGTAATTCTCGATCAGGGAATCGAGCTCGCGCCACACACAGATGGTCCGGCAGTGGTCCGCGCGGTCGCAGCCATCATGGCCGTGCTCCAAACAGGCGACCGGGCACAGCGAGCCTTCCGTCAAACGCAAGACCTCGCCGATGGTGAAATCCTCGGGCTCGCGCGTGAGACAATAACCGCCCCCCTTGCCGCGCAGCCCGGACAGAAGCCCATGGCGCACCAACGTCGTGAGGATGTTCTCGAGGTATTTCTCGGAGATCCCCTGGCGGGCGGCGATCTTCCTGAGGGGCGTGCGCCCATCGGATCGATGCTCCGCGAGGTCGATCATCACGCGCAACGCATAGCGTCCTTTTGTCGACACCAGCATGATATCCGCACCTCCGTCTCGTCTGTTCCAACTGGCCAAAGCATAGCAGACAACCCCCTGCGGCATATGGGTTATTTCCCGTAAACGGGTGAACGGGAGCTGCGGAATTTCAACTCGAGCCCCACCAGCCAACATAATTCCTATGTTTTTGGTATGATTTTATGTACACGAACAAATCGACAGCGACGGCTTACAATTACCGACACCGTGCAAAGGAGCAGATATGACCCGCATCCACACCTCCCTCGACGAGCTCGTGGGCAATACGCCCTTGCTCGAACTCGTCCGATTCGAGCGCCAACTCGACCTCAAGGCGCGCGTGCTCGTGAAACTCGAGCGCCAAAACCCCGCCGGCTCGGTCAAAGACCGCGTCGCCCTCAACATGCTGAACGAGGCGGAGGCCGCCGGCACCATCGCGCCGGACGCCGGCTACACCATCATCGAGCCGACGAGCGGAAACACCGGCGTCGGCCTGGCAGCCCTGGCGGCGGCGCGCGGATACCGACTCGTGATAACCATGCCGGAGACGATGAGCGCCGAACGGAGAGCCCTTCTCGCCGCCTATGGCGCCGAACTCGTGCTCACCCCGGGCACCGAGGGCATGAAGGGCGCGATCGCCCGAGCCGAGGAGCTCGCGGCAAGCACCCCTAAGAGCTGGGTCGCCGGCCAGTTCACCAACCCATCGAACCCCGCGGCCCATATGGCGACCACCGGCCCCGAGATCTGGCGCGACACCGAAGGAGACGTCGACATCTTCGTGGCGGGCGTCGGAACGGGCGGTACCATCACCGGAGCGGGGCGCTATCTCAAGCAGATGAACGAGGATATCCGCGTGGTCGCCGTCGAGCCCGCCAGCTCGCCCGTGCTCTCAGGCGGTTCGGCCGCGCCCCACGCCATCCAGGGAATCGGCGCGGGCTTTGTGCCCGAGGTGCTCGACACCGACGTGTACGATGAGATCATCCCCGTGGAGAACGAGGATGCACTCGCCTGCGGTCGCGCCCTCGCACGGCAGGCGGGTGTTTTGGCCGGCATCTCATCGGGAGCCGCCACCTGGGCAGCCCTCGAGCTGGCGAAGCGCCCCGAAAACGCCGGAAAAACCATCGTTGCCCTGCTCCCCGATACCGGTGAGCGCTACCTCTCCACCGCCCTCTTCGCCTAGTCGCACGCACCACGCAAAGGAGACCCATGACCCGCAAGCGCGTACTCGTTGCCATGAGCGGCGGCGTCGATTCGAGCGTCACCGCCTACCTGCTCGCCCAGCAGGGGTACGACTGCCTCGGCGCCACCATGTTGCTGCACGGCGATGCCGCGCCCGGCGCCTGTGGCAGCGGGTCGGACGCCGACGACGCCGCCGCGATCTCCGCACGCCTGGGCTTTTCCCACGAGGTCATCGACATGCGCGCGACCTTCGAGCGCCATGTGGTGAAGAAATTCGTCCGGACCTATGAGGCGGGGCGCACCCCCAATCCCTGCATCGACTGCAACCGCCACCTCAAATTCGACGCGCTGCTCACCTACGCCCGTGAGCACGATTGCGATTTCATAGCCACGGGCCATTACGGGCGCATCGACACGCTCGCCGGGGACGGAGGAGGCGCGGCTCGGCGCGGCGAAGAGCAGAAGCTCGTCGATCAAATCGCCTCGCGGACGGGCGCATCAAACGCCGTCCACACCCTCAACTGCGCGCTCGACCCCTCAAAAGACCAGAGCTACGTGCTGTATTCGCTCACGCAGGAACGCCTTGCGCGCACCCTACTACCCCTCGGCGGGCTGTTCAAAGAGCGCGACGTGCGTCGAATCGCCCGCGAGCAGGGCTTTGAGAATGCAGGCAAGCGCGACAGCCAGGGCATCTGCTTCGTCCCGGACAACGACTTCGCCACCTACATCGAGAAACGCAACGGAGCGCCGTTGCCGGAGGGCGATATCGTGAACACGAGCGGTCACGTGCTGGGACGCCATCACGGGGCGATTCGCTACACCGTGGGCCAGCGTAAAGGGCTGGGCGTGGCCTGCGCGCATCCCGTCTACGTGACGGGCATCGACGCCGTGGCGAACACGGTCACCCTGGGAGAGGTCACCGACCTCATGGCGGGCGGCCTCGTGGCCGACGACTGGATTTGGAGTGCGCCGGCAAACGTCATGGAAGAGCTATTGGACGAGGTGGGCGAGATGGGCCTACCCGTGAGCGCCAAGATCCGCTACCGTCACCCCGCACAGCCCGCGCGCCTGCGCAGGGCGACATGCGGCACGACCGGATCGCCGACGGGAGCGAACGCGTTCGAGCTCATCTTCGACTCGCCCGAGCGCGGCATCGCTCCGGGCCAGGCGGTTGTCGCGTACGCAGGCGATATCGTCTTGGGCGGCGGCACCGTGGTGAGGGCGATCAAGTAGCCCGTGCACCGGGCGAGCGAACGCTACTCCTCCGCCGCTTCGCACTCCCCCGCAGCCTCGCGGTCGGAAAACATCATGAAGAACGCCGCGAGCAACAGCAGCGAGCAGATGCCGATGGCCGAGAGCCCGAATCGCTCGAGGCACCAGTTGCCGAGCACGGCACCACATACGAACACGGCGATCACACCGAAGTACAAAAGCCCGTTGACCAGGAAGCCGCGCTCATGCGTGATGATGTAGTCGTCGACATTTTGCAGGGCGCTGCGCAAGTTGCCGATGCACATGGTGGTGGCAATGCCGCGCCCGCGGATCTTGCGAAAACTCTCGACCTGCATGCCGCAAGCGAGCGAGGTGAGACCGTTGGCGAGCATGTTGTGCTCAGGGGGCAGCAGGCCGACACCGAGCAAGATGAGGGCCTCGGCCAAGACGGTGAGCTGGCGCCAATGCAAGACGCTGGCAAACCGTTCGTGCACCAAGTCGCTCATCATGATGCCGACGGAAAAGCACAGGACCGGCAAGAGGAAATGCATGGCGAGGGGGATGTTGCCCTCGGAAAGGTGCACACCCACGAGCAAGATGTTGCCCGTTTGCGCGTTGGCGAACACGCCGCCGCGACCGACGTAGGAATACACGTCCATGAAGCCGCCGACCAACGCCAGGATGACGCCGAGCTCGATCGACTCGGATACTTGCTTCGCGCGCTCCATGTGCCCCTCCCCTCACATCGGCCCAACGGAGATCTTGTACAGCATATGCCATGCCGAACCTCAATTTGGAGACCGTCCCCAAATTGAGGCACTTAACGCCTTCTTTACAAACCTACCCAATTTGTGAATTAGACTGAGATCGCGCTTGACAGCTCCAACGGGCGGTCTACACTAGCGTGAGAATCTCGAAGAAGGCCCCGGCCGCGACCGAAAAGGAGGTGCGTCATGGACCACCCTGTCAGTAGCTGTGCCCAGCAGGCTAGCAAACCCCGATTGCGCCATGACGGCGCCCGCGGACCGCTTTCACGCCTTCTGACTGGACGATAAGTCCTCAGGCATAACGGACGCACGGACGTCATCCGCCATCGCGACGCAACCGAATCGATGTCCTCGCGGCAATCGCCGCGATCGACCCATGCCTGCATGGGCGCATCTCCCCTTATTCGACCACACGCCCGGCAACGTCGGGACAACGTCAAGGAGGTGCCTCATGACCTGGATGAAGCACATCGACCGTATCGAGACCACCGGAATCGGAACAGGCCTTCACATGGCCGGAAGCCGCGTGCGTCGCGGTATCCACCGCGTCATCGGCAGCGTGAGCTCGCATGTTCGCCACAACGTGAGCACGGCTGCAGCGGCAAAGCGAACCTCGGGGCTCGACCCCGAGATCGCGCGCATCGGATGCTTGGATGCCGCTGAGGTCATGGACCTGCTCGGCACCGGCGAGCACGGCCTCACTGAACAGCAGGCCCATCGCATCCGCTCGGTGCACGGAGCCAACATCATCGCTCCCGAGCATCACGACCCGCTCTCCGCCCGCCTCTCCCGTGCGTTCCTCACGCCGTTCACCCTCATCCTGCTCGCACTCGCCGCGATCTCGCTGTACACCAACGTCTACCTCGCCGCACCCGGAGAGGCCGACCCCTCCACCGCCATCATCATCGGCGTCATGGTCCTCATCTCCGGAGGCATCTCGTTTTGGCAGGACACCCGCGGAGCCGCCGCGGCTGACGCCCTGAAGGGCCTCGTCTCCATCACCTGCCGCTGCGTGCGTGAGGACACCGGAGCTGCAGAGATCCCGCTGGCGGACGTGGTCCCCGGCGACCTGATCGAACTCGCCGCGGGCGACATCATCCCCGCCGACCTGCGCATCGTCTCGGCCAAGGACCTGTTCCTCACCCAGGCCGCCCTCACCGGCGAATCCGACCCCGTCGAGAAGACCCCCGCCGCCATCGAGGACCCCGTCGGACGGGCGCTGCTCATCGACGATTGCGCGAACTTCGCCTTCGCGGGTACCACCGTGCAGAGCGGTTCGGGCACGGGCGTCGTCGTGACCACCGGTGCGCGCACCTACCTGGGCGGCATCGCAAGCGCGCTCGACTCCCGCCCGACCGCCACGAGCTTCGACGCCGGCGTGGCGTCGGTCTCTCGCGTGCTCGTCGGGTTCATGCTCGTCATGTGCCCCATCGTGTTCGTCCTGTGCGGCCTCACCAAAGGCGATTGGCTCGACGCGCTGCTATTCTCCATCTCCGTCGCCGTGGGCATCACACCGCAGATGCTGCCGGTCATCGTGACGACCTGCCTCGCGCGCGGCGCAGAGGCCATGCGCGCGAAGGACGTCGTGGTCAAGGAGATCTCCTCCATCCAGAACCTGGGCGCCATGGACGTCCTGTGCTGCGATAAGACCGGGACCCTCACGCGCGACAAGATCGTGCTCGAGCGCCATCTCGACGTGCTGGGCGCGCCCAGCGACCGCGTGCTCCGCCACGCCTATCTCAACAGCGTCTTCCAGACCGGCCTGCGCAACCTCATGGACGAGGCCATCATCGAGCGAGCCGAAGGCCTTGCCGCCGGCGGCCGAAGCATGGACGCCCGAGCGGGCGAGGCCGGCGTGCGGACCTCCCCCGAGGCCGCGGCGATTGCCGGCGCGCGCGACCATTGGCGCCTGGTGGACGAGATTCCCTTCGACTTCGACCGTCGCCGCATGAGCGTGGTGGTCGAAGACGCCGCCGGCAAGCGCCAGCTCATCACCAAGGGAGCCGTCGAGGAGATGATCGACGTATGCAGCACGGTCGAGGTCGGGACCGAGGTCCTGCCGCTCACCGCTGAGCAGGCCGATCAGATTCTCGACCGCGTCCGCGGCCTCAACGAGCGCGGCATGCGCGTGGTCGGCGTGGCCCAGCGAAACGACGTGCCGGCCCGCGACCTCACCGCCGACGACGAGCATGGCATGACGCTCATCGGTTATCTCGCCTTCCTCGATCCGCCCAAGGCAAGCGCCAAGGCGGCCGTGAAGGAGCTCGGCGATTTGGGTGTGGCCGTGAAGGTGCTCACCGGCGACAACGCCGCCGTGGCCGCGACCGTCTGCGAGCAGGTCGGCATCGACGCCCGCAACATGCTCACCGGAGCCGACATCGACCTGCTCAGCGACGACGAGCTCGCCGAGCGCGCCGAGCGCACGGGACTCTTTGCCAAGCTCTCCCCGCTGCAGAAGGCCCGCATCGTCGAAGTCCTGCGCACGCACGGCAAGCACACCGTGGGCTTCATGGGCGACGGCATCAACGACGCAGCCGCCATGCGCGCCAGCGACTGCGGCATCTCCGTCGATACCGCCGTCGACGTCGCCAAGGAGAGCGCCGACATCATCTTGCTCAAGAAGGATCTCACCGTCCTTGCCCACGGCATCGTCGAGGGGCGCCGCACCTACGGCAACACCATCAAATACATCAAGACCACCGCGAGCTCCAACTTCGGCAATGTGCTCTCCGTGCTCGTCGCCGCCGCGTTCCTGCCGTTTTTGCCCATGAGCGCGCTGCAGCTGCTCCTGCTCGGCATGGCCTACACGGTAAGCTGCGCCGCGCTGCCCTGGGACCGCGTCGACGAGTCGTTCCTCGCCCGCCCGCGCACCTGGGACGCACGCGGCATCGTGAGCTTCATGCTCAAGATCGGCCCCGTGAGCTCCATCTTCGACATCCTGACCTTCGCGGCGATGTTCTGGGTCGTGTGCCCGCTCGTGGTGGGCGCGCCCTGGGACGCCCTCACCGATCCCGCCCAGCGCGCCCTGTTCGCGCTCGTCTTCCAGACCGGCTGGTTCGTCGAGTCCATGTGGACGCAGACACTCGTGATCCACCTGCTGCGCACCGAGCGCCTGCCCTTTGTGCAGAGCAAGCCCGCCGCGTCCCTCACCGCCCTCACGGTTTTGGGCGTGGGCCTGGTGACCGCCATGCCCTACGTTCCGGGTGTGAACGCGGCTCTCGACCTGGTGCCGCTGCCGGGTGCGTTCTTCGGCGTCCTCGCCGTGATGATGATCGGCTATCTGCTGCTCACGAGCATCGCCAAGGCGCTCTACGTCCGCGCCCACGGCGAGCTGTTGTAGGAAGACTCCCTTGCGGAAACGCTCAGAAACCGCGCATTCGCGCCAAACGTGGACCGCACCCCGTCCTGATACCATGCTGCCCAGACAATTTCCCGAAAGGACCCACATATGCAGGCAGTCATCTTCGACATGGACGGCACCCTTATCGACACGGAGCGCGTGAGCCAAGCCGCATGGCGGCGAGCCGCGCAGGATTTCCGTATCGAGATCCCCGAGCGCATCTTGCACGCGTTTGTGGGATGCAGCATCCCCAACGCCATGAATATGATCGACGACGAATTCGGCGATCCCGCATTCACCGAGCGCCTCTTCAATCGCCGTCACGAGATCTTCGACGCGACCTGGGAAGACGAGCTCGAACTCAAGCCCGGAGCCGCCGAGGCGGTCGCCGCGGTGCGCGAGCGAGGACTCGCCGTGGCGCTCGCCACCTCGAGCGTGCGCGACCGAGCCATCACGAGCATGGAGCGCCTCGGTCTCATGGAGTTGTTCGACGCCGCCGTCTTCGACGAGGACATCGAGCATCACAAACCCGCCCCCGATGTTTACCTCGTCGCCGCCGACCACCTGGGCATCGAACCCGCGCGGTGCGTCGCCGTGGAGGACTCCTTCAATGGCGTGCGATCGGGCGCCGCCGCCGGCATGCGCACGATCATGGTCCCCGACTACAACGAGCCCACGCCCGAGATACGCGCCCTGTGCGCAGAAGTGCTGACCACCCTCCACGAACTCCCGGCGGCGCTCGATCGTCTCACGACGCCCAACGTCTAGAACCGCGCTCGAGGCGAAATCAACCGGCGTCCCGCCCGCGCCGCGCGTGGTTCTGGTTTATAGATTGGTGCATGCCGCACGACCGCGACCAATGGCGAACATGGCGTATGCTTGGACGCGATCAACCACTATGAAAGCGAGCAGCATGCCCAAGCATCCGCCCAAGAATCACGCAGCCCCGAAGGGCCCCAAACCCAAGCACACCTCCACCCCCACCCGTTGCCCGGGAACCAAGGGGCGCCCCGGCCGCGAGGCCTTCCTTCCCGTCTCGCGCGCCGATATGGAGGCACGGGGCTGGGACCAATGCGATTTCGTCTATATCTGCGGCGACGCCTATGTCGACCACCCGAGTTTCGGCATGGCGATCATCTCCCGCGTGCTCGAGCATGCGGGCTACCGCGTAGGCATCATCTGCCAGCCCGACTGGACCGATCCGGCGAGCATCGCCGCGCTCGGCGAGCCGCGCCTGGGCTTTCTCATCTCGGCCGGCAACATGGACTCGATGGTGAACCACTACACCGTCAACAAGAAGCCGCGCCATGAGGACGCCTACACCCCCGGCGGACGCGCGGGCGCACGTCCCAACCGCGCCGTCACGGTCTACGGCAACCTCATCCGCCGCACCTTCAAGGACAAGCCCATCATCATCGGCGGCATCGAGGCGAGCCTGCGCCGCCTCGCGCACTACGACTACTGGCAGGACAAGCTCAAGCGCTCCGTCCTGCTCGACTCCGGCGCCGACATCCTGCTCTACGGCATGGGCGAGCACTCGATCGTCGAGGTGGCGGACGCGCTCGACGGCGGACTGCCCGTGGACCAGATCACCTTCGTGAACGGCTCGGTCTACCGCACGAGCGGCGCGGGGGCGCTGGACAACGTCTTCGACTACGAACTGCTCCCCTCCTGGGACGAGCTCGAGCGCGACCGCCTCACTTACGCGCGCTCCTTCAACATCCAGCAGCAGAACATGGACCCCATCACGGGCGGACGACTGGTAGAGCCCTATCCCAACGGCGTCTACGTGGTGCAGAACCCACCCTCGGCGCCCCTCACCGAGCGCGAGATGGACGAAGTGGCCGAGCTGCCCTACGCGCGCCACTGGCACCCCGACTACGATGCGGCCGGAGGCATTCCGGCCTTCGACGAGATCCGCTTCTCCATCTCCAGCAACCGCGGGTGCTTTGGCGAGTGCTCCTTCTGCGCGCTCGCCTTCCATCAGGGCCGCATGGTGCAGGTGCGCAGCCGCGAGAGCGTCATGCGCGAGGCCGAGGAGCTCACGCACGACCCCGAGTTCAAGGGATATATCAACGACGTGGGCGGCCCCACGGCGAACTTCTTCAAGCCGGCGTGCAAAAAGCAGCTCACCCACGGCGTGTGCAAGAACCGCCGCTGCCTGTGGCCGGACGTCTGCCGCAACATGGACACCAATGAGGACGCCTACGCCGACCTGCTGCGCGACCTGCGCCAGATTCCCGGCGTGAAGAAGGTCTTCGTGCGCAGCGGCATCCGCTTCGACTACACCATGGCCGATGCGAGCGACAAGTTCCTGGTCGAACTTCTACAGCACCATGTGAGCGGGCAGCTGCGTCTGGCGCCCGAGCACGTGAGCGACGCAGTACTCTCGGTGATGGGCAAGCCGCGCCGCGAGGTCTACGACGCGTTCGTCGAGCGCTTCGAGCGCCTCTCCGCGGAGTACGGTCTCAAGCAGTACGTGGTGCCCTACCTCATCTCGAGCCATCCGGGTTCGACCATGAAAGAGGCCGTGGAGCTGGCGGAGGCCGTGCGCGACATGGGCTACATGCCCGAGCAGGTGCAGGATTTCTATCCCACGCCCTCGACCATGAGCACCTGCATGTTCTACACGGGCGTGGACCCGCGCACCATGAAGCCGGTCTACATCCCGCGCGACCCGCACGAAAAGGCAATGCAGCGCGCGCTCATCCAGTATCGCAAGCCGGAGAATTACAAGCTGGTGAAGGAGGCGCTGCGAAAGGCCGGGCGCGAGGACCTCATCGGCTACGGGACGAAGTGCCTCATCCGCCCCGTGCCGCCCAAGCCGGGCGCGGGCGGCGGAAAGAAGCAGGTCGGAGCAGGAACGGGCAAGCCCGCCAACGGCAAGCCCAAAAAAGCGACAAGTAGGCACGAGGACGGTAAAGCCGCCACGCAGCCCCAAAATCGCGCCGAGCGCCGCGCCGCAGCACGCTCCGGAAAGAAGGGCTCGGCCATGCCGAACGGGCGGACGGGCACCAAGCAGAACGGGCGCCCCAGCCCCGGCAAGCCAGGCGGACGCGCCACCGGCAAGAGCGCCGCGGGCACAAACCCCCACGCCCGCAACCGTGCCGCGCAGGGGCGCCAGGGCGCAAACCGGCATTAACGGCGCGGCGACACGGGGGCGCTAACCAAGATATCCGTCGGGGGGGGGGGGGGGGGGCCCCGCCCCCCCCCCCCCCCCCCCTCCACGGGCAAAATGCCCTGTACCGCCGCCACATCCTGCGGCCTCTCAATGGCATCCAGTGCATCGGACGAGCTCCAGAGCCGTCCGAACTCCCTTATTCCCGCTGCGCACATCACGGCGGCGAGCACGATGACGAGCCCCGTCGGCACGACGCTTAGCAAGGGGTACAGAGGCTCGACCAAATACGACGAGATGTTCAGCGCGAAGTGCAGGATGATCGGGTAGCGAAGCTTGCCCGTGCGCCAAAACACCCAGCCCAGGACGGCCCCGAGCACAAAGGCGTAGCTCCCCTGGATGAGATTCATGTGCAGCACGCCGAACACGAGCGCCTGCAGCGTGTTGGCGATCCAAAACGCCCGTGCTGAAACGGCACGGTAACGTGCGCCGTCGGTCGCATTCCAGCCGGGGCTCATCGCGCGCATGGCGTACTCGAGCATGACGCCGCGGCATACGATCTCCTCGTTGATGGGCGCGAGCACCGCAATCGACAGCGCAGAGACGATGGCGAAGACCCCGACACTCGTATCCTCCATGAGCTCGGAGTACTCTGCCATGGCCTCAGGGAACAGCAATTCGACGATCTCCAGAATGCCACCCACGAAAAACTGCGCCGAGACACCTATCACCAGTAGCAAGGCGAGCGATTTGGCAAACGAGACGCCACTGGTCGCAACCGCTTCGCGCCGGGCGACGAACGAGGCGGGACGCATGCGCCGCCACCATGGCAGAAACACGGCGATAACAACAAGCTGGACCGCGACGCCGAGCATCAGAATAGCGTTATCAAGCGCCGTGCCCTCCATGAACGATTCGGAGCCCGACGCCATCGCGGCGATAACGCCGATCACGGTTCCGCCAAAACCCGCCACCACGACCTGGATCAGCAAGTACGCGCCGAAAACCCCCGCCATCGCGAGCAGCCATTTACATGTGCCCCACACGCGGGAGCCAGTCGTCGTGTTGTCCATGGGGACCTCCTCGTCCATCGTCCTCATGCGGCCGGCGAGCTACGCGCGCGTGCGCTCGATCTCGACGGAGACCGAGCCCAGCGGCAGTCCCACGGGCGCCCAGGGCTTCTCAAGCTTGACGCGCACGCCGTACGCACTCGGATAGCGCCCGAGCAGCATATCGGCCACGCCCTCGGCGGCCGCCTCGATGAGCTTGAACGTATGCGCGCGCATGAACTCGTCGATGGCATGAGCCGCCTCACCGTAATGAATCGAGGCCGACAAGTCGTCGGTCTCACCGGCTCGGCGCGTGTCGGTGTAGAACGTCACGCTCACCACGAACTTCTGACCCAGCGCATTCTCCTCCGGGAACACGCCGTGATTGGCGAACACCTCAAGGCCCTCAATCGAAATGCGGTCGAGAGCCCGAAGGTGCTCGGGTTCCACATGCGCGAGCTGCCGGCGCGTGGCGGGAAGGCCGGCATCGCGACAAGCAAGCGTGCCGCGGTCGTCCACGATGTTCTCAGGCAGATGCTTCGTATTCATGATGTGCTCCTTTGACGATACGCGTCCCCAGCGGGACGCGCGCTTATATATCTATGGACAGGTTCTTGCGCTCTTCCGACCAATAGCAGGCGTCACGAGCCGCACAGGAAAAACAGGCGCGCGAACGGCCGTCGGCCTCCTTGATGAGACGCGCGAGGACATCGGCCGTGGCAGGCCCCTCATGCGCATCCCCCTCCCGTCCCGCAAGGGCCCCGCGATGGCCCCCCACCGCGTGCAAGATCGCCGCGCGGTCGGTCCCATCGAAACGCAAGGGCTCGGGCAGAGCGTCCAAGACCTCGGCCGCGATGCGCGTTCCCGCCTCATCATGGGGCTCTCCCGTCTGATACTGAGCGGCACGCCCGATATCGTGCAGCAGCGCCGCGGCATAGACCACATCCCGACGCAGGCCGCAGCCCCTCTCGAGATTGAGAATCCAGGCGATGCGGGCGACATCGAGCAGATGGGGCAACCCATGGCGGCAAAAAACCCGATCGACCTCCGCGGCTTCGATCCCCGCCAGACAGCGGGTGAACAGCTCACTCTCAGCGATCGCGGCTATGCGTTCCATGTTCGCCCCCAAACGTCGACACTCGTTTCCATGTTGTACCCAATACGGCGTGCGCGGCACGGCCGAGACGGCAAAACGGCGCGAACACAACGCAAGGTGTTTTGCCAGTGCTAAAACGAAACACCACCGCCCCGGCCAATTCCTACCAGTCACCGAAGATGGCGCTTGCAAGCGCCACAATTCCTACAAATCTCGCTAGCATGGGCCTTCGTGAGGTTGTGCGCCGACTCCGATCGAACGCGCATCGCACGGGAAAGGAAGGGCCATGGGACTACGCTCTTGGATCAAACGCCACACGGGTCATGGGGAACAGAAGCCTTCAGCTGAAGCCCCGATCGCCGTCACCGCCGCGACGACGGACGCCGCCAACGCCGCCGATCGCGACGGAGACGCCTGGGAACCGCTTCCGGCATTTCTCCCCGTCGACCCGCGCGAGCATCAGCACGTGTGCGTCATCGCGTCGGCTATCGCCGCGGGGGATCACCCCAGCAGCGAGTTTCGCGTGAAGCGCGTGCTCGTCGCAAATCCCGAGTACCGCACGGTCTCGGTCATCGCCACGGCACTCGCCGCCGGCGCGCTCGAGAAGAGCTCATTTACGGTCAAGAACATCTACAAGATGAAAGAGGAGGGCAGCCATGCTGCGTAAATTCAAGATCTCCGTCGACGGAACCCAGTACTTGGTCGAGATGGAGGAGGTCGGCGCCCCCACCCCGACCCCGGCAGACGCCGCCCCCGCCGCAAGCGCCGCACCTGCGCCCACCCCGGCGCCGGCTGCCGCCCCGGCTCCCGCACCCGAGCCCGCCCCGGCACCTGCCGCCGCCCCGGCTCCCGTGGCGGCGGGCTCCCATGCCCAGACCGCGCCCATGCCCGGCACCATCCTCGATATCCACGTGAAAGTCGGCGACGTCGTCACCGCCAATCAGCCCGTCATGATCCTCGAGGCCATGAAGATGGAGAACGAGGTCGTCGCCGAGCAGGCGGGCACCATCGCTTCCATCAACGTCGAGAAGGGCGCCATGGTGAACCCGGGCGACACGCTCTTCACCCTCGCCTAAGCGCACCCACTCCGACGCGCCGCCGATGAGGCGGCGCTTTTATCCAGAAACGAGGCACTATGGAAATCCTACTCGACGGCGTGCAGGCGCTAATCGCCGAGCCGGGGCGCATCGCGATGATCCTCATCGGCTGCGTCCTCATGTACCTGGGCATCAAGAAGGAGTACGAGCCCACGCTTCTCGTGCCCATGGGACTCGGCACCATCCTGGTGAACATCCCCGCATCCGGCGTCCTCATGACCGGCACCGAGCCCGGACCGTTCCAGATCCTGTTCGACGCCGGCATCGAGACCGAACTGTTCCCGCTGCTGCTGTTCATCGGCATCGGCGCCATGATCGACTTCGGCCCGCTGCTCGCCAACCCGTTCCTGCTGTTGTTCGGCGCGGCTGCGCAGTTCGGCATCTTCTTCGTGACCATCGTGGCCACGGGCGTGTTCGGCTTCGACATCGCCGACGCCGCCTCCGCGGGCATCATCGCCGCCGCGGACGGCCCCACCTCGATCTTCGTGGCCAACTCGCTCGGTTCGAAGTACATGGGCGCGATCATGGTCGCGGCGTACTCCTACATGGCGCTCGTCCCCATCATCCAGCCCATCGCCATCAAGGCCTGCACCACCAAGAAGGAGCGCGCCATCCGCATGACCTACCGCCCTGGCCAGGTCTCGCAGACGGCCAAGATCCTCTTCCCCGTCACCATCTGCGTGGTCGCCGGCCTCATCGCCCCGGTGTCCCTGCCGCTCGTGGGCTTCCTCATGTTCGGCAACCTCCTGCGCGAGTGCGGCGTGCTCAACTCGCTTTCCGCCTCCGCCCAAAACGAACTCGTGAACCTCATCTCCATCCTTTTGGGCCTGTGTGTCTCCGTGAAGATGGAGTACAGCGAGTTTTTGCAGTTCGACACGCTCATCATCATGGGCCTCGGCCTCATCGGCTTCATCATGGACTCCGTGGGCGGCGTCATGTTCGCCAAGCTCCTGAACCTCTTCCGCAAGGAGAAGATCAACCCCATGGTGGGCGCCGCGGGCATCTCCGCCTTCCCCATGGCCTCCCGCGTGGTGCAAAAGCTCGCCACCGAGGAGGATCCCGGCAACTTCATCCTCATGCAGGCCGCTGCCGCCAACGTGGCCGGTCAGATCGCCTCGGTCGTCGCCGGCGGTCTCGTCCTCGGCCTTCTGCTCTAGAAAGGGGTGCTGGCAATGACCGATCTCATCGCATCGCTCGGACTTTCCGCCGACTTGTCCCTCGCCATCCAGATCCTCATCTTGGGTTGGGGCGGCATCTTCATCGTCATGTTCGTCATCTACGTGATCTCGCTCGCCCTCGCCCGACTCTTCCCGCCGTCGAAGGAGGCGTAAAGCCATGACTCGCAAGATTCGCTTCATGGAGACCGTCCTGCGCGACGGCCAGCAAAGCCAGATCGCCACGCGCATGCCCATCGAGGACATGCTCCCCATCCTCGAGACGCTCGACCAGTGCGGCTTCGAATCCCTCGAGGTCTGGGGCGGCGCCACGTTCGACAGCTGCCTGCGCTACCTCAACGAGGACCCGTGGGAGCGCCTGCGCACCATTCGCGCCCACGTCAAGAACACCAAGCTGCAGATGCTGCTGCGCGGCCAGAACCTGCTCGGCTACCGCAACTACGCCGACGACGTGGTCGAGGCCCTGGTGAAGAAGTCCGTGGAAAACGGCATCGACGTCATCCGCATCTTCGATGCGCTGAACGACACCCGCAACCTCCAGACCTCCATCCGCGCCGCCAAGGAGGCGGGCGGCGAGGTCCAGGCCGCCATTTCCTACACCACCAGCGACGTGCATACCGTGCGCTACTTCGTGAGCCTGGCCAACGAGATGGCCCGCGCCGGCGCCGACTCGATCTGCATCAAGGACATGGCCGGCGTCCTCACCCCCGACGTCGCCTTCGAGCTCGTGAGCGAGATCAAGGCATCGTGCGACCTGCCCCTGCAGGTGCACACGCACGGCACCGCCGGCATCGCCCAAATGACCTACCTCAAGGCCGTCGAGGCCGGTGCCGACATCATCGACACCTGCTCCTCCCCCTTCGCGGAGGGCACGAGCCAACCCGCCACCGAGTCCATGGCGATCGCCCTTGAGGCCCTCGGCTACAAGACCGGCCTGGACATCGAGAAGCTCGAGGCCGTGGCCGCGCACTTCCTGCCCATCCGCAACCGCTTCTTGGACGAGGGCGGGCTGAACCCCAAGGTCATGGCAGTCGAGCCCAAGGCACTGCTGTACAAGGTCCCCGGTGGCATGCTCTCCAACCTGCTCGCCAACCTGAAGGACATGCATGTGGAGGACAAGTACGCCGAGGTGCTCGCCGAGGTCCCGCGCGTCCGCGCCGACCTGGGCTACCCGCCGCTCGTGACCCCGCTGTCGCAGATGGTGGGCTCCCAGGCCCTCATGAACGTCATCTCCGGCGAGCGCTACAAAGTCGTCCCCGCCGAAATCAAGGACTACGTGCGCGGTCAATACGGCCGTCCGCCCGTGACCATCTCAGAGAAAATCCGCCGCCAGATCATCGGCGATGATGAGGTCATCACCTGCCGTCCGGCCGACCTGATCGAACCCGCGATGCCGCGCCTGCGCGAGGAGATCTCGCAGTACGCCCGCTCAGATGAGGACGTGCTGTCCTACGCCCTGTTCCCCGAGCAGGCACGCGACTTCCTGGGCCGTCGCGAGGATCCGTTCTACGACGTCCCTGTCCAAGAGGTCAACGTCTCCATCGACGTGGCGTAAAGACCGCGCGACATAGCGTCTCCCTACGGCGGGCGCTCGCATCTCCTTCGCGGGTGCCCGCATTTTCACGCTCGACCTCCGTGCCCGGTCGAACAGTGGCTTGCCCGCACGTCTCAAACGCATCGTGGCTCGCGACGGCAACGTCGCGAGC
>NZ_CABJEU020000001.1:1248774-1316588 GCF_902364775.2 Collinsella intestinalis
CGAGCCACGGACCACGTTCTATGAAGCGGGTAGGGTCTACGCCGGACGGATGCAGACATCCACGGCGTCGTAGGTGTCCACGATGCCCCCGTCGTGCGAAACGAGTGCGTGACCATACCCATCGACGCCCAAGAACAGCCCACAGACCAATTCCTCGCCCTCGATGGTGATAACGCGGACCCGCGTGCCGATAAACGCCAACGAAGCGTTATATGCGGCAAGCAGCGGCGCCAGAGGGCCTTCGGCTCCGCCACGCACGGGATCTTTGATCCAACGATCGACCTCGGCGCTCGACGTCTGCTGCGCGGAGCTATCCGGGCTCGGGTATTTGCGATTCCAACGGTCGGCCGCCGACCAGCCTTCCACGGACTTGAGGATGCCATCGCGAATGGCATCGGCCAGAGCGTCCAAATCGGGACAGGAGGCCCCGGGGGCGAGGGCGTCGCGCAGTCCCGTCGCCGGCAGCGGAGCCAAAGCGCCGTCACTCGCGGGAAGCTCGGGAGTCTCGATGTTCACACCGATGCCGCACACGGCGAACGCGCCCTCGTCGGACATGGCGAGCTCCGTGAGCACACCCGCGAGCTTGCGGCCACCCACGACGATATCGTTGGGCCACTTGAGGCGCACACCCGGGCAACCAGCCTCACGCAAGGCGCCCATGGCGCCCATCGCACAGGCAACGGGCAAAGCGGGCAACGCGGTGGCGGACACATCGGGCCTGAGAAGGACCGAGAGATACAGGCCGCCGGCGGGAGACGCCCACACATGGGTGCGCTGACCGCGACCGGCAGTCTGGACACGCGCACGAAGGGCGGCGCCATGCGGCGCACCCTCACGACCGCGCCTCTTCATTTCGGCATTGGTCGAACCGATCTCATCGACCACCTCGATGAGCGGCAAATTCTCCCCCATCTCGATCCCCTCTTCCGCTGGAGGCCCCTCGCATATGCGAATAAGGAGGCGCGTGCGGGTACTCCCATCAACGCGCCGCCTCAACAGATTCAGCGGGTAAAACAACCCTACCTATCTAGCATACGGAAAAATCTTGCCTCGAGCTCTGGGTTTTCGACGAACGCACCCCTACGGGCGAGAGTGGCGGTTTTTGTGCCCGGTTTTTGGACACCGCGCATGGTCATGCACATATGCTCGGCCTCCATGTACACGATGGCGCCCCTGCAGTCGAGCTCAGCCATGAGCGCATCGGCGACCTGGGCAGTAAGCTGCTCCTGCAGCTGCAGACGGCGGGCAAAGACCTCGACCGTGCGGGCGAGCTTGGAAAGTCCCGCCACGCGACCGTTGGGAATGTAACCGATGGCGGCCTTGCCGTAGAACGGCAGCATATGGTGCTCGCACAGCGAGTAGAAGGTGATGTCGCGCTCGATGACGAGATCGTCGCCCAGCACGGTGAAGGTCTTGGACAGATGCTCGGAAGCGCTTCGGTCCATGCCGTCGCAAAGCTCGGAATACATGCGCGCAACGCGGTCGGGCGTCTCGACAAGCCCCTCGCGCGTGGGGTCCTCGCCGATACCCTCGAGCAGCAGGCGAACCGCCTCGCGCACCTTATCCTGATCGACCATCTCTACCAGCTTTCAACCGTGCCGTATCGCATCTCATCTGAACGATATGGTACCACAGGATAAACCCCCGCCTAATCCATCGTGTGCGTGGCGTAGACGCGCTCATC
This sequence comes from Collinsella intestinalis, assembly GCF_902364775.2. GTDB lineage: Bacteria > Actinomycetota > Coriobacteriia > Coriobacteriales > Coriobacteriaceae > Collinsella. The sequence goes on from NZ_CABJEU020000001.1 coordinate 1,250,459, forward strand.
GCCCCATAGGCGCACGGCCTTTGCAGGGGCAATCCCCGCCGCGACGGCCTCGAGCGTCTCGGGCATGTCGATGAGGCGCTGATTCGAAGATCCCCGGAAACGAAGCGTGATGTCATGCAGGTCCTGCACGAAGGGGCCGTCCACCAAAACATCCACGCACCTTAGGATGCGATCGGTGAACTCGGTGTGATGGCAACCACCGTCCACGAGCTCCACATCCCAGGTATCCCCCGTGAAGCACCATATGGTCTTGCCGCTCTCACGCGGAAACTCATCGCGCACGCGCTCGACAAAGGCGACGAGTCCTTCCTGATTTTCCGGCTCCATGGGTTCGCCGCCCAAAATGGTCAGGCCGTCGACATACGCCGGTCGCATGCTCTCGATGATGGCATCCTCGGTCTCGCGCGCGAACGGCTTGCCCGCGGCGAAGTTCCACGCCACCTCGTTGAAGCAGTTCTTGCACCCCCGGCGGCATCCGGACACGAACAGCGTCGTACGAACCCCCTCACCGTTGGCGATATCGAAATGCTTGATCTCAGCGTAATTCATGAGCCGGATTCCTCCTCAAGAGCCCCTCATTCGTCAGCCCGAGGCCCTAGCAGCACAGCCCCACATAACCAGAGCAACTGCAGGGCAAGAGCAGGGGCTGTCCGGGCGCATACCATCCGTCGCGAGTTCCGCACGAACAGAAGGCCCCAGTGGGGCCTTCGTCGTGAGCAGGACTGCCCGAGCAGCGGATGGTATGCGCCCGGACAGCCTGCCAGGATCGCCCCCTACAGGTGCAGCACGCGATCGCGAATCTCCTCGGTACGGCCCTGATTCCAGAACTGCGTACCGATATAGCCGCACGTACGGCGGGCGACGTTCAGCGTCTCCTGGTTGCGGTTGCCGCAATGCGGACACTCCCACACCAACTTGCCGTCGTCCTCCACGATCTTGACCTCACCGTCGAAGCCGCACTCCTGGCAGTAATCGCTCTTGGTGTTAAGCTCCGCGTACATGATGTTGTCGTAGATGTACTGCATGACGCGGATGACGGCCTTGAGGTTGTCCTGCATATTGGGCACCTCGACGTACGAGATGGCGCCGCCCGGGGACAGGCGCTGGAATTGGCTCTCGAACTTGAGCTTGTCGAACGCGTCGATCTCCTCGGACACATGGACGTGGTAGCTGTTGGTGATATAGCCCTTGTCCGTCACGCCGGGGATGATGCCGAAGCGGCGCTGCAGGCACTTGGAGAACTTGTAGGTGGTGGACTCGAGCGGGGTGCCGTAGATGGAGTAGTCGATATCCTCGGCGGCCTTCCACTCGTTGCACTTGTCGTTCATGCGCTGCATGACCGCCATGGCGAACGGCGTACCGCGCTCGTCGGTGTGGCTCGCGCCCGTCATGTACTTCACGCACTCATACAGGCCGGCATATCCCAGGCTGATGGTGGAATACCCGCCAAAGAGCAGCTTGTCGATCTTCTCGCCCTTATCCAGGCGCGCAAGGGCGCCATACTGCCACAGAATCGGGGCGGCGTCGGACAGGGTGCCCAACAGGCGCTCGTGGCGGCATCGCAGGGCGCGATGGCACAGCTCCAGGCGCTCATCGAAGATCTCCCAAAACTTGTCCATGTCGCGCTGGGAGGAGAGGGCCACATCAGGCAGGTTGATGGTCACAACGCCCTGGTTGAAACGACCATAGTACTTGGGCTTGCCGGGCTCGTAATTCTTGGCGCGGGCGACATTGTCATAGCCGTTGCCCGTACGATCGGGCGTGAGGAAGCTGCGGCAGCCCATGCAGGTGTAGCAATCGCCGTTGCCCTCGGTCTCACCCTTGGAGAGCTTGAACTCGCGCATCTTCTTCTCGGAGATGTAATCGGGCACCATGCGCTTGGCGGTGCACTTGGCCGCGAGCTGGGTCAGGTAGAAGTACTCGGAGCCCTCGTAGACGTTGTCCTCCTCGAGGACGTAGATGAGCTTGGGGAACGCGGGGGTGATCCACACGCCCGCCTCGTTCTTCACACCTTCGTAGCGCTGACGCAGGGTCTCCTCGATGATCATGGCAAGATCGCGCTTCTCGGCCTCGCTGCGGGCCTCATTGAGGTACATGAACACCGTCACGAAGGGCGCCTGGCCGTTGGTGGTCATGAGGGTGACGACCTGGTACTGGATGGTCTGAACGCCACGGCGAATCTCGTCGCGCAGGCGGGTCTCCACGACCTCGGAGACCTTCTCCTCGGGCGCCTCGACCCCGAGCTCCTTGAGCTCGGCATCGACCTGACGGCGGATCTTCTGACGGCTCACCTCGACGAACGGGGCGAGATGCGTGAGCGAGATGGACTGGCCGCCGTACTGGCACGAAGCGACCTGGGCGATGATCTGCGTGGCGATGTTGCAGGCGGTGGAGAAGCTGTGCGGGCGCTCGATGAGCGTACCGGAGATGACCGTGCCGTTCTGCAGCATGTCCTCAAGATTCACGAGGTCGCAGTTGTGCATGTGCTGGGCGAAATAGTCGGAATCATGGAAATGAATGATGCCCTCGTTGTGGGCCTCGACGATCTCGGCGGGCAGGAGCACGCGCTGCGTGAGGTCCTTGGAGACCTCACCGGCCATATAGTCGCGCTGCACGGAGTTGACCGTGGGGTTCTTATTGGAGTTCTCCTGCTTGACCTCTTCGTTGTTGCACTCGATAAGGGACAAGATCTTATCGTCCGTGGTGTTCTTCTGGCGCTTGAGGCCCTGGACGTAGCGATAGATGATGTAGCGGCGGGCGACCTCAAAGCGGTCGAGGGCCATGATCTCATCCTCGACCATGTCCTGGATCTCCTCGACGGAGACAGTGTGGCCGGCAGACTCGCAGCGATCGGCGACGTTCTGCGCGGCGTAGACCACCTGGCGATCGGTGAGGCGCTCGGCCTCCTTGACCTCGCTGTTGGCGCCCTTGATGGCGTCGATGATCTTCTGGATGTCGAAGGTGACCTCAGAACCGCTGCGCTTGATGATCTTCATGGCGTTCCTCCGCGAATCGCTCTACTAACCCGTACATGCCACAATGATGGGAAAACCTCGGCTCCACACGATATGACAGCGCGCGGACAAACCGAGGCCATAGTTGCCTGGAACAGTATGATAGGCCATTTTTGCATCAATATCTGGTATCAATTTTTTAGACTAACACTATATATTGTGTTTCAGCAGGTCAGGGATAATGTGCTGACTTCTTCCCGCATTCAAATTTGCGAACCTGCGGGACGCCGCAAACGAGGCGCAGGCGCCCAACCTGCGCGGATGCAAAAACAGCGACGCAAAAGGCCGGCGGGGTGTCCATAACTTCTCCGCTTGACACGGGGCGATCACCTCGAGGCATACTGGGCGAATCATGATCGGCCTACATGTTGTGCGCGGCGCGCAACCAAGCTCCCCCACGGATAACGGAGCCAGAGGTCCGGTCGCGAAGAGACCACATGGACTCGCAATAAGATAACGGGCGCCCCGAAGGACGCCCGATTACAATGCTATGGAGGCGAAGCCCGGATTCGAACCGGGGGTAAAGGCTTTGCAGGCCTCTGCCTTACCACTTGGCCACTTCGCCGTATATGCAAAGGGCCGATTGAAATCGGCCCCGGCACATTCAATGGAGCGGACAACGGGGCTCGAACCCGCGACCCCAACCTTGGCAAGGTTGTGCTCTACCAACTGAGCCATGTCCGCATGTGGTGGGCGATACAAGATTTGAACTTGTGACCCCTTCCGTGTCAGGGAAGTGCTCTCCCCCTGAGCTAATCGCCCGTCTCAGGTGTGCGCCTCAGCGCGGGATTAACTATAGCCGAGCAGAATTTCAGATGCAACAACATTTTTCAAAATTTTTGAAATCGTTTGGTTTTCCCTGGTAGAACGCGAGAATCAGCCAATTTCCCACCTCTTTGCAGAGTGCATCGCATCATGTTGCCGTATGCGGAGCCCAGATCCGACCGTCCACTAACGGCCCTCCCCGTCCGACGAAAGCCTCTCTGAAAACCAGTTTCCATTATTTTCAAATGGGGCCTTGCACTTGAACGGTCGATTGCGTATAGTACTTCTTCGCAAGCGGACATGGCTCAGTTGGTAGAGCACAACCTTGCCAAGGTTGGGGTCGCGGGTTCGAGCCCCGTTGTCCGCTCCATTGCATTTGAGGAGCCGGTTGTTTCAATCGGCTCTTTTCATATCACGGCGGCTTGGCCAAGTGGTAAGGCAGAGGCCTGCAAAGCCTTTACCCCCGGTTCGAATCCGGGAGCCGCCTCCATCGCAGAATCAACGGGCGTCCCATGGGGCGCCCGTTTTGCATAGGGCGCCTATTTCCCCTATCCCACCAGCTTGATCAGACGGACCTGCGTGCCCGGGGCATCCGCACGACGTCGCACTTCCACACTATCCACGAGCATGCGCATGAGCTTGATGCCGCGACCGCGCTCGAGGCTCTCGGCGGGCTCCTCCCCGTCTGCGATCTCATAGCCGCAGCCGCAGTCTCGCACCTCGATGATCACGCGATCGGGATATGCATAGACGCTCATGGAGCCGCCCTCGCCGCCGCAGGCATGGTCGTACGCGTTGGAAAGCGCCTCCCCCGCCGCAAGAGCCACATCGAAGCACTCCTCGCGCGTGAGCGGAAGCGTACCCAGAAGCTCCGCCGCGCGATGGCGGTATTCGGCGAGGTGCTCGACACCCCGCTGAATGGTGAAGCTCTTGCTCCACAGCGGCGGCACATCGGGTGCTATGACCGGGATTGCGGGACGCTCGACGGTCGATACATGCAGGATGTCTATCAGGCGCGCGATCTGCAAAAAGCGCGCGACATCCGGAGATGCGTTCACGAGCGACAGAAGCCCCTCACGCCCGTAGAGGGCGCGGGCGCGCGACAGCAGGAAGGCGAGACCCGTCGAATCGATGAACGTCACGTTCTGGCAGTTCACCAAGATGCGACGCACGCCGCTGTCGATCAGGGCGTCGACCTGCTCGCGCAGGCGCGGCACCGACGCGAGGTCGATGTCGGTCGTGGGCGCGATGACGGCTATGTCGTTCCATTCATTCATGCTGCTATGGTTCCCCAAACTCCCCCATCCGATACGCCGCCCCGCCGCGGGACGGCCTCGCACACGACCCTAGGACTCGTCCATGCGAAGCGCGACGAGAGCGATGTCGTCGTCGAGCGCGGAACCGGTGAACGTATCGAGTTCCGCCAGGACCTTTGAGCACAGGCCGTCGATACCGGCGGAAGCGGAGCGCAGCAGAGTCTCCCGCAAGCGGGCCTCGCCGAAAAAGCCGCCCGAAGCATCACGGGCCTCGATGGCGCCGTCGGTGTACATGAACAAGATGTCACCGGGATTGAAGGCGAACGCTCCGTTCTCATACACCATGGAGGGGAACGCCCCCACAACGCCCGACTGAACGCTCAACAGCTCCGCCTCGACGCCGCCGGACGCATCCCGCCTCAGCAGCATGGTGGGCGGATGACCCGCCGAGCAATAGGTCGCCCTGCCGTGACGCAAATCGATCTTTGCAATGAACACCGTAACGAAGGTCTCCACCCTCGAGAAGCTCATGAGCATGCGGTTGAGTGAACGCGCCATGCGCGCGGGGCTCGCGCCCTCCCACGCGTAGGCGGTGAGCGCCGTCTTGACGAGGGCCGACATCGATGCGGCCTCGACGCCCTTGCCCGACACGTCGCCCAAGATCATGACGGCGCGGTCATCGGGCAAGCGGATCAGCGTGTAGAAATCGCCGCCCACAAGCGCCTGGCGCGTGGCGGACGAGTAGAGCGAGTCTGTCGTGATGCCGGGGACGGAGCCGAGATCGTTGCGCATGCCGGCCTGCAGTGTCTGCGCGATGCGGCGCTCGCTCTTCTGCTGCAGGGCGCCCTCCATGATGAGCTCGAAATCGTGGGCGACGTGCGTGAGGTAATCGAATTCCATGTCGTCCACGGGCTCTTGGGAGCCATCACGCAGCAAGAGGAAGCGACGCGGCGGAAGCACCGTGGAGAAGGGACCCGCGTCCTCGACGAACACCGCCTCCTCCAAATTGGGACCATTGTCCATGAACACACCCTGGCACGGCAGACCGTGGCGCTCGAGCCACTCGCCAATCCACGTGATGCGGTCGACACGGGCCAGCCTGATCTGCTTGGGGTCCTCCGTGACGGAAAGCGGGCCCGTGTCCGCATTGAAGGCGTCGGAGCGCGACGAGGCGCCCACGCGAGCGGCTGGCGCGGTCACAGAGAAGAACATCTCGTCGGCGTCGCACGGCAGGTCGATGCGGCGCCCGCCGTCGAGCTCGATGACGTAGACGCCACGCTCCATGTCATTCAACACGGGCAGCAAGCGGCAGGAGAGTTGCTCGAGGACCTCCTCGATCATCTCGCGCCATGCGGCAACCGGATCCGACCCTGCGGCGTACAAGGCCTCGCGAATACGCGTGAGCGACCGCGTGAGGCCGGCCGTGCGGGCGGCTCGCAGGGAGCTCACCACGCCGACCAACTCGATGGAGAGGTAGTCGCAGATGACCTCGAGCACACGCACATCGGATACCCGTGGCGAACAGGGTCGCGTCCATCCGAGCTCGACGATGCCAAGCACCTGCGTGCCGAAGTAGACGGGAACGGCGATGAGCGTCTTGAAAGGCGGCATGTCCTGGCTGCGGACGTTATGACGGATGCGCGCATCCAGATCGTAAAACGATCCGGGGACCGTCGGGTCGTCCGGATCACCGGGCACGAGCGAGATACGGCACGCCCGCTGCTCGCGCAGGACGTGCGTCGCCACACCAGCGCCATAGGGAATGAACGCAGGAACGCGGGAGCCCATGAGGCCGCGACTCACGCCGCGCAGCTTGAATCCGCCACTCTCGGCGAAATAGATCGTCGTGCCCGCGGCGTCGAGTGTCTCGGCCATGCGATTCAAAACGGTGTCGAGCAACGTGGGCATATCGTTGGAGCCGACCGTGGACATGATCACAGACAACGTGCCGGAAAGGCGCTTGTTCGCCGCCTTGAGCTCAGACAGCAGGCGCTGCGTCTTGCGGTCGTAAGCGTACTGCTCCTCGAGGCTCCTGATGGCCACAACATAGCGATGCGTATGGCCTCCCTCGCCCTCGGGGCTCCCGGAAAGTTCGATGGCGCGCACGCGGACGGGAATGAAGGAGCCGTCCGCGAGTTTGAGCATGAGCGTGTTCTCGGAACCGTCTGCCGTGAAGGGCACCTTGTGGCCCATCGAGCGCTCAAATGAAACGCTATACAGCAAGTCCTTGATGTCGGCGCCGACGACCTGCTCCCTGCCGATCTTCCCAAGCGAGAGCATCTGGCGGTTCACATGGGCGACCGTGCCGTCGGCGTCGCAGATGGCGACGGCGTCGCTCGTCACCTCGACGAGCCGGGCGACATCGCTCAATTCCTCGTTGTGCATGCGTTCCATGCGCATCCTCCCGCCGACTCGACACGGCGCGGGCGCGCTCATCGCACGACCGCGTGCGATAGATAGTAAAAAACCCAAACCCCGAAGGGTTTGGGTACTGTTCACGTGGTGTCGGAGGCGGGACTTGAACCCGCATGACCAAAATCGGTCACTAGCACCTCAAGCTAGCGCGTCTGCCAATTCCGCCACTCCGACGTTCGCAACAGGGAGTATATTAACCTGGATTCCGCCGACTGTGCAAGTCTTTTTTCCAAAAAAGTTTGAAATATTTTTCCAGACGCCATTACACCAGGTCAGAGGCAAAAAGATCGATCTTTCCGGAAGCGTCGACGGCAGAAGCGGCAACACGGTCGGACGCGATCTTGGTATATGCCGGGTGAGCGAGCGGGATGAGGGGCAGGCTCTCCCCCGCCATGGACAGGGCATCTTGGATCAGCGCACGACGGGTTGCGACGTCGGTCGCCTGGCGCGCCTCGGCGAGAACATGATCGAGCTGCTCGTCTCGATACACGCTGATTCCAGCCGACGATCGATCATATGCGAGCAGCTCATCCACAATCGCCTCGAGAGCGGGCACAGACGGCTCGAGAGCCCTCAGCGCGCAATCGAACTCGGCGGTGCGATAGCGCTTCACAAAATCATCCGCATCCAACGCCTCGGTCTTGACCGAGAACCCAGCGGCCTCGAGATCGCGCACGACATGTGCCACCACCCGGGCGCCCGTTCCTCCCTTGCGGTAGATCAGATCGATGTCGAGGTCGAGCGGATCGGGCAGGGGCACATCGGCCTCGGCGCCCCCTTCGGCAGAACCCTCCCCTTCCACAGGATCATTCTGCAGCGCCGCGAGCTTGGCGGCCTCGACCAGTTGAAGCGAACCCTCAGGATCGTACGTGCACGCATCCCAGGGCTGCATCTCGGCAACGCGAGGGGAAATGGGACCGAGGGCGGGCTCGCCGCTGAATTTGAGCACCTTGCGGCACAGGGCCTCGCGATCGACGGAAAGACAGGCGGCACGACGCATCTCGGGGCGGGAGAACGCCCCGGACACACAGTTGAGGGAGAGATAGAGCAAGCCGCCCTCGACCCCGTGCGCAAGACGGGCATCCACCGTCATCGAGTGGCCGTCAGGAGCGGGGCTCGCGATATCCTCAGCATCGGAAAGCTGATCGACGGGAACGTCGGTGATATCGATATTGCCTGCGCGGAACTGCTTGTACGCCGCGACCGTGTCGGCCATGGGGTCGAACAAGGCGCCCGCGGCAAGCGGAGCTCCGATGACGCAATCGGCAAAAGACGCGAGCATCACACCGCGCCCGCGCTCCCACGGGTACTTGAGGGCAAAAGGCCCGTTGCCAACGGGCTTCAAGGCGAATGCCTCGGGATCTGCCAATGCCGCGGCGGGGACCGGACCCAGCGCGGGATGAGCCGTCACGTGGTCGAAATATGGGCACGGCTGGGTGAGGGTGACCACGAAGGTGGCATCGTCGGGGCAGCGAAGACCGACCATCTCCGAAGCCCGACCAGCGCGCAGCGCCTCGTAGCCATCCACCAGGCGCAGCAACGAACCCCACCGCCCGAACTCGGGCTCGGCATCAGACGTGCCCTCATCGCTGGAAATAGCACGCACAAGGCGCTCCCATGCGATCTTGAAAGACGACGCGGTCACGCGCTCCCCATTGTGAAAGACAGCATGCTCCGGAAGCTTGAACGTGAACGTGCACGCGTCATCTGAGACGGCGCACGACAGCGCAGCGCCGGGCACGAGCCCCCCATTGGCATCGAACCGCATCAGGGGCAAGAAAACAGCGGAGAGCACCTGCAAGCCCGCACGATCTTCCACCAGCAGAGGATCGATCTCGGAAAGCTTCCCAACACGGCATTTCAACCAGGATGCGGGGACGGTCTCCGCACCACCTTGGGATCCGCCCTCCTGCCCCCCGCATGCGGAGAGCGCGGACATCGCGGCGATACCCATGGCCGCACCGCAAAGGGTTCGTCTATCGATCATCAAAAGTCCTCCCGGCTTTCGCGCGGTTGCATATCGCATCCACTCTAAACGAAATGAGCGCGCAAGAACCGACTTTCCACGCACTATTCAGGCGACCCGTCGAGGTACTTCACATAGTTCGGCAAAAAGAAGGACCCGCTTGCAGCGGGTCCTTCGAATGTTCGATGTGAAGCGCGTCGGCAGACGGGCTTACAGATCGATGTGAGACTCCTTGATGGGGAACGGAGCCGCGTAGTGGCAGGCGCAGTAATGGCCCTCGCCGATCTCGCGGAACTCAGGGGTCTCCTCGGAGCACTTGGCCTGAGCGATCGGGCAACGGGTGTGGAAACGGCAGCCGCTCGGCGGATCGATCGGGCTCGGCGGATCACCGGCGAGAATGATGCGCTTGCGGTTCTGCTGCACATCCGGATCCGGAATCGGAACTGCGGAGAGCAGGGCCTGCGTGTACGGATGGTTCGGCTCGGCGTACAGGCTCTTCCAGTCGGAGAGCTCGACCATCTTGCCGAGGTACATGACGGCCACGCGGTCGGAGATGTGCTGCACGACGGACAGGTCGTGGGCGATGAACAGGTAGGCGGTGCCGTACTGCTTCTGCAGGTCCTTCAGCAGGTTCAGGACCTGGGCCTGGATGGAGACGTCCAGGGCGGAAACAGGCTCGTCGCAGATGATGAGCTTCGGACGAAGGATGAACGAGCGGGCGATGCCGACACGCTGACGCTGACCGCCGGAGAACTCGTGCGGGTAGCGGTTGATGTGCTCGGGGTTGAGGCCGACCACGTCAAGCAGCTCGCGAACGCGCTCGATACGCTCCTCGGGAGTGCCGATGCCGTGAATGACCATAGGCTCGGAGATGATCTCACCGATGGTCATACGGGGGTTCAGGGATGCATAAGGATCCTGGAAGATGAACTGCATCTCGCGGCGCATGGCCTTGAGCTCCTTCTTGTTCATCTTGGAGATGTCGCGACCCTCGAAGTAAACCTTGCCGGAGGTCGGCGGATCAAGGTGCATGATGGCGCGGCCGGTGGTGGACTTACCGCAACCGGACTCACCGACCAGGCCGAACGTCTCGCCGGCACGAATCTCGAAGGAAAGGTCGTTGACAGCGGAGACGACCTTCTTGGAGAACTTGCCACCCATGAAGCCGGAGCCGGTGGGGAACTCCTTGTGCAGGTGCTCGACCTTGAGCAGGGGCATGTTGTTATCTGCCATTTAGGCCTCGCCTCCCTTCGTGGCGGCGACGTTCACGTCGTCGGGAATAGCGGTCGGAACCGTACCGCGGGAACGGGACGTATCGGGCGCGAAGCGCTTCACGAACGCATCGTCGTCGGCGTAGTGGCACTCGGAATAGTGGCCGTTGTCCATGACGAACTTCTGCGGGCGCTCCTTGTGGCAGAGCTCGGTTGCATAGGGGCAACGAGGTGCGAAGGCGCAGCCCTTGGGGAGGTTCACAAGCGACGGCGGGTTGCCGTGGATCGGCGTGAGGGGCTTCTTCTCGTCAGTCGCCTGCTCGGGAATGGAGCGGATCAGACCCCAGGTGTAGGGGTGGCGGCTCTCGTAGAAGATCTCCTCGGCGGTGCCGAACTCAACCGGGTGACCGGCGTACATGACCATGATCTTGTCGGCCATGTCGGCGACGACGCCCAGGTCATGGGTGATCATGATGATCGCGTTGCCGTTCTTCTCCTGCATCTCCTGCATGAGCTCGATGATCTGAGCCTGAATGGTGACGTCGAGAGCGGTGGTGGGCTCGTCGGCGATCAGGATGTCGGGGTCGCAGGCAAGGGCCATGGCGATCATGACGCGCTGACGCATACCACCGGAGAACTGGTGGGGATACTGGTTGACGCGCTTCTCAGGCTCGGGGATACCCACGAGGTCGAGCAGCTCGGTAGCGCGCTTCAGGGCCTCCTGCTTGGAGTAGCCACGATGCAGGCGCAGGCCCTCGCCCACCTGACGGCCGATCTTGTAAACCGGGTTCAGGGAGGTCATGGGATCCTGGAAGATCATGGCGATATCGTTGCCGCGGACGTGCTGCATCTCCTCTTCGGACATGTTGAGCAGATCGTGGCCGCGATACGTGACGGAGCCGCCCTCGATCTTGCCGGGAGGCATGGAGATGAGGCCCATGATGGTCATGGCAGTCACGGATTTACCGGAGCCGGACTCGCCCACCACGCCGAGGGTCTCACCGCGGTCGAGGGTGTAGGACACGCCGTCGACGGCATGCACGACGCCGTCCTCGGTGTGGAAGTACATCTTGAGATCGTCGACCTCCAGCAGGTGCTGGCCCTCGGGAATGGGCTGGGTCTTCAGATCGACGTAGTTGTCATTCTTCTTAGCCATGATTTACGCGTCCTTCATCTTCACGTCGAGAGCGTCACGCAGGCCGTCGCCGAGCAGGGTGAACGCGAGAACGGTGGTCAGGATGGCAAGACCGGGCAGGATCATGAGCCAGGGCTCGGTCTGCAGGAACTTCTGTCCCTCCTGGATCAGGGTGCCCCACGAGGGATCCGGCGGGATGACGCCCATGCCGAGGAAGGACAGGGCGGACTCGGTCAGAATGGCGCCGCCGATGTTCATGGTCGCGTACACGACTATGGAGGCAACGGAGTTGGGGAAGATGTGGCGGGCGATGATGCGAGCATCGGACGCACCCATGGCGCGGGCGGCGTCGATGTAGTCGCTCTCCTTGACGGAGAGGATCGCGGAGCGGAACACGCGGGCGATCTGCGGCCAGCCGAGGATGCCGATGGCGAAGAACACGTTCTGGATGCCGTTGCCGATGACCGCGATCATGGCGATGACGAACAGCGTGTACGGGAACGCCAGGAAGGTATCGGCGAGACGCATGATGATCGTATCCCAGATACCGCCGTAGTACGCCGCGATGGCGCCCATCACCAAACCGATGATGGTGGAGATACCGGTTGCGACGATACCGACGGTGAGGGAGATGCGGGCGCCGTAGATGACGCGGGAGAGCACGTCGCGACCGAGGGTGTCGGTGCCGAACGGATGCTCAAGAGACGGCGCAAGGCGGGAGTTTGCCGCCATGGTGGCCGTGTCGGATGCGGTCGGATCGCCCAGAACCTGCGGGACCCACAGATCGGCGGTGACCGCGACGAGGATGGTGATGGTAAGCCACACGACGGCGAACATCGCGAGCTTGTTCTTCCTCAGACGCTTGAAGGCGTCGCCCCAAAGGGTGCGCGTGGGCTTGTCGGACTTATCGGCGACGACATGATGCTCCGCCGCGACGGCACGGGCCTGATCGCCCATGTTGCTCATTGGATACTGCACGCTACTCCCCTCCTACTTATCGCTCTTGCTGCCAAGGCGGATACGCGGATCGAGGAACGCGTAGCTCACATCGACAATGAGGTTGATGATCATGACCACGAACACGATGACGGTAACGGAACCCATGACGATGGGCCAGTCGCGCTGAGTGATGGCGACGTAGGTCATCTGACCGATGCCGGGCCAGTTGAAGACCGTCTCGGTCAGGATGGCACCGGCGAGCATGGCACCGAAGTCCATACCAATATATGTAACGACCGGGATGAGGGCGTTCTTGAGCGCGTGATGGAAGATGATGGAGCGCTTGGAAAGACCCTTGGCCTTAGCGGTGCGAATGTAATCCTGGTTCATAACCTCGACCAGCTGGGAGCGCATGATGCGCGCCGTGTAGGCGGTGGAGACGGCGGCCAGGGTGACGGCCGGCAGGATGTAATAGGTCCACGCGGGGAACTGCGGGAACGGACCGGGCACGCCGGAGACCGGAAGGGCGACCGCGCCACCCGTGGCATTCTTAAGCCAGATGCCGAAGATCAGCTGCAGCAGCAGTCCGAGCCAGAAGGCGGGCATCGCAACGAGCATGGACGTGGTGAGCGTGACCAGGATGTCCCAGAAGGAGTAGCGCTTGATGGCGGAGATGATGCCGGCGCCGATACCCACGAAGGCCTCGATCACGATGGCGACCAGCGCGATCTGAACCGTATGCGGATACGCCTCAAAGATCATGTCCTTGACCGCGCGGCCCTTCTGATAAGAAGTGCCGAGGTCGCCCTGGAGCAGATTGCCGAGGTAGTTGAAATAACGGTCGACCATCGGGGTCTCGATGGTGTTACCGTCTTCATCGAAGACGATATTGCCGTTCTCGTCCGTCACGATCAAACCGTGAGCGGCGCGGATGTTCATCTCCGTCTGGGGATCCATCTTCTTCTCGCCGGCGATCAGCTTGATCGGGTCGCCGGGCACGACATTCTGCATGATGAACAGAATGAGCGTGACGCCGAGGAAGACCGGGATGAACTGTAGGATTCGCTTGAGGATGTACCTGAGCACAGCGATACCCTCCCTAGTCTCATGGACACTACACCTAGCTGCAGTAGCATGCAGCATAAACTGTGATTATACGTCACTTGTCACTGAATACTGCGGGGATTATGCGTAGATATGCAGTCCACGCCCCCATTTCCATACAAATCCAAAGCTCGTTACACAAAAAGCAGGACACCGCTTGCGCGATGTCCTGCTGTTCATAGCGCTTCTCGCTTTACGAGCGATCGAAACTAGGCGAGCTCGGCGGTCTCGAAGTGCGGCTTGGTCTGAGCGTCGTAGTTGAAGGACTTCATGCGCTCGGAGCCAATGTAGTTGTGAGCGTAGAACATGATCGGGATGACCGGCATGTCCTTGCCGATGGTTCCGCAGATCTTACGGCAAGCGGCCTTGCGCTCCTCCTCGTCCTGAATCTGACGGGCGGCCAGCATGGCGGCGTCCATCTCCGGGTTGCTGTACTCCTCGTAGTTGTTGTCAGCACCGGTGAAGAAGTTCGGGTACAGGAAGTTGTCCATGGTCGGGTAGTCGGCAGTCCAGCCAAGGCGGCCGAGGCTGAAGTTCTTGTCGGACAGCTGCTGCAGGTAGGTAGCCCACTCGACGGTCTCCTGGGTGACCTTGATACCCACGGCCTCGAGGTCGAGCTGGACGGCGGACATGAGGTCGCCGTGATCGCCGTCGCCGTTGTAGTTCAGCGTGATCTCGACATCGCGCTTGCCGTCGGCGTTGGCGGGGTAACCGGCCTCATCGAGGAGCTTGGCGGCAGCCTCGGGATCGTACTTGCAGTCCTCCCAGACGTTCTCGGGGGAATCGTCGATGGAGGTCGGCATGATGGAGGTAGCCGGCATACGGGAGCCCTCGAACAGGGTGTCGACGATGTTCTGGCGGTTGATGGCCAGGGAGATGGCGCGACGGACCTTCGGGTCGGCGAGGACCGGATCCTGCGGGCTCGGGATCAGGAAGTAGGTGGAGAGCTCGGTGCCGAGCAGGCACTGCTTGCCGGGAGTGGAGGTAAAGCCGTCCTCGGACTCGCCATACTTCTCGACGCACTCCTTGATCTTGCCGCTCGGGATGGCAGCGAAGTCGATGGAGCCGGCCTGGAACTCGTTGAACGCGGTGTCCGGGTTCTTCTGGATGGACATGTACACGCCGTCGAGGCTGGGCTTCTCACCGTAGTAATCCTCGAAGCGGGCCAGGGAGATGTACTGGTTGTGCTTCCAGGGCTCGGTCATCATGAACGGACCATTGCCGATGGGCTTCTCGAGGAACGCCTTGGGATCCTCATCAGCGCAGGCCGGCACGGGGGCGAGGCCGGGGTGGCAGCAGACGGCCGGGAAGTCGGCCATGGGGTCGGTCAGGGTGACCTCGAGGGTCAGCTCATCGACGGCCTTGAGGCCGGAGAACTCGTCGGTGTCGCCGGCGTTGAACTCGGCGTAACCGGCAATCGGGGCGAGGTGGTAGCAGATGTCGGACGGGGTCTCCATCTTGGGGGAAGCAACGCGCTTCCAGCCGCGGATGAAGGACTCGGCGTCGACAGGGTCGCCGTTGTGGAACTTCATGCCCTCACGGAGCTTGAAGGTGTAGACGCGACCGTCCTCGGAGACCGTGGGGGCCTCGGCGGCGCAGCAGGGAACGGCGGAAGCGGAATCCCAGTCCCACTCCATAAGGCCGTCGAACACGTTGAAGACGACCGCGGTGCCCTGGTTCTCCTGAGCGTTATACGGATCGATGAACGCGGGCTCGGAGAGGTAGAAGTTCATGACCTTCTTGCCGGAAGCGTCACCGCCACCGTTCTCGCCGCCACCGCAGCCAGCGAGGGCTGCCACAGCGCCGGTAGCAAGGGCGCCACCGATGAAGGTACGACGACCCATCACGGGCTGGGAAAACTTGAAATTAGCCATGCCATCCTCCTTATAATTCAGGTTCACGGAGCACGACGCCGGTTGAGCACCCCTTTGGTGCGACCGGGGTGCGAACACGTTGCCTTGCCCCGTTGCGCTTCGCGATGCCGCTAGGCTGTTCGGCTTCGCGCGATGGCCAATACCATAGCGCACTTTTGCATAATGGAGTACAAGTTTTCTGCCCGATTCCTGGCATTTTCTTTAGTCTGTTGGAGTATATGCAGGTAGGACGGCACTTTAGTGCATAAAAGAACAGCGATGAGAACCCGAATACCCGACACAATGTTTCAACTGTGTAACGGAAGAATCTGCCTCGTATACCTCTGACGGAAGCAGATCGACCGACGGCCAATTTCCTGACGTCCATTAACCGCCGATACGCTATAGCCTGGGCGACCGCTCATGAAAAAGACCCGACCGGACGATGCCGATCGGGTCCAAAAGCCTTATGAGCTCAAATCCTACAGGCCGACGATGCCCTGCGGGAAGAAGAACATCGCCAGGACGACGCAGGCGGCGAACACGCAAGCAACGATGACCGTGAGCTTGTCGAGGTTCTTCTCCATGACGCCGGTGGCGGTGCTGGAGTTGTACAGGGAGCTGGCGATCATGTCGGAAACGCCGGTGCCCTTGCCGGAATGCATGAGAACGAGCGCGATGAGCAAAAGCGTGGACAGCGCCCACACGGCGAAGAGAACGATCTGCAACGGACCCACGAGGACTCCTTCTAACCAAGAGAGACGTACAGCGGATAATAGTAGCACACTCCCCTGCCCTTCCGCGAAATTTCACTCAACTTTACCCTGATGAACGGATCCCAGTCAGGAGACGCGCGAAAAAGCCGCCGCCCTAAACGGGCGACGGCCTCTGTATGCGATCGACGCAAATGAATGGACGAGCGCTACTCCTCGACAGCCAGCACGCGGCCGGTCATCTCGGCGCTGGGCTCGAGACCGGCCATGGTGAGCATGGTCGGGGCGATGTCGGACAGGCGACCGTCCTCGATGCCGACGAGCTTGGCGGTGTCACTCACGACGATGAACGGCACGCGGTTGGTGGTGTGGGCGGTGAAGGGCTTCTTCTCGCCATCAACCTCGTCAAACATGTGATCGGCGTTGCCGTGGTCGGCGGTGATCAGCGCAAAGCCGCCCTTGGCCTGAATGACCGGGATAACCTTGGAAAGGGCCTCGTCAACAGCCTCGACGGCCTTCACGGCGGCGTCGAACACGCCGGTGTGGCCGACCATGTCGCAGTTGGCGAAGTTCACGATGTAGAAGTCGGCACGGTCCTCGTTGATGGCCTCGACAAGCTTCTCGGTGACCTCGGGGGCGCTCATCTCGGGCTTGAGATCGTACGTGGCGACCTTGGGGCTCGCGACGAGAACGCGCTCCTCGCCGACCTTGGGCTCCTCGATGCCGCCGTTCATGAAGAACGTGACGTGCGCGTACTTCTCGGTCTCGGCGGTATGGAGCTGCTTGAGCCCGTTGGCGGCGATGACATCGGCCAGGACGTTCTTGGGGAACGTCTTGGGGAAGGCGACCTCGACGTCGAAGGACGGGTCGTACTCGGTCATCGTCACAAAGTGGGAAAGCTCGATCTTCTCGCGCTCGAAGCCGTCGAAGTCGGCGTCGGTGAAGGCGCGGGTCATCTGACGGGCGCGATCCGGGCGGAAGTTGAAGAAGATGACGGCGTCGCCGGCGTGAATGCCCTCGTTGTGGCAGGCGAACGGATCGACAAACTCGTCACCGCGCGGGTCCTTCTCGTAGAAGGCCTTGATGCCGGCGACAGGATCGGCCTCGGCGTCGGAAGCGTTGACCAGCACGTCGTAGGCGCTCTGGATGCGCTCCCAACGGTTATCGCGGTCCATGGCCCAGTAACGGCCGGAGACGGTGGCGATGCGGGCGTCGCACCCGGTCTTCTCAGAGACCTCGGCCAGGAAGGCGGCGAGCTCGGAAACATAGCCGGCGCCGGACTGCGGGTCGACGTCGCGACCGTCCATGAAGCAGTGGACGCGAACGGTCTTCACGCCGCGCTCAGCGGCCATGGCAACGAGAGCCTCGCAGTGGCTCTGCATAGAGTGCACGCCGCCGGGGCTCATAAGACCCATGAGGTGCAGGGTCTTGTCGGTAGCGGCGCAATCATCCATCGCCTTGACGAAGACCTCATTCTCCTTGAGGGAGCCGTCCTTGATGGCGTTGTTGATGCGCGAGAGCTCCTGGAAGACGATGCGGCCGGCGCCGATGTTGAGGTGGCCGACCTCGGAGTTGCCCATCTGACCGTCGGGCAGGCCGACGTCCTCGCCGGAAGCACCGAGGGTGGTGTGCGGATAGTTCGCATACAGGCTGTCGATAAAGGGCGTGTTGGCCGCGCTCACGGCGTTGTCGGAGCCCTCGGGCGCCAGACCGAAGCCGTCCATGATGACGAGCAGTGCAGGAAGGTGGCGGTTAGCCATGGTGAATTCTCCCCTAGTAAAAAGAATGGGCCGCAGCGCCTGAGCGCCGCGGCCCGATTGCAAGACGGGTATTACTCCGCGGCCTTCACGACCATCTCGGAGAAGTCCGCGGCCTTGAGAGACGCGCCGCCAACGAGGGCGCCGTCGACGTCGGGCTTGGCCACGAGCTCGGCGATATTGCCGGGCTTGGCGGAGCCGCCGTAAAGCACGCGGATGCCATCGGCCATCTCGGCGCCGAAGAGCTCGACGAGCGCCTCGCGCACGGCGTGGCAGACCTCCTGGGCGTCATCGGCGGTAGCGGTCATACCGGTGCCGATGGCCCAGATGGGCTCGTAAGCGACGACGAGCTGGTCGGCGGAGGCGAGCTCGAGACCCTCGAGGCCGGCCTTCACCTGGGCGACGACGTGCTCCACGTAGGTGCCGGCCTCGCGAACCTCAAGAGGCTCGCCGCAGCAGAAGACGGGAACGATGCCGCCGGCGACGAGCGCCTTGGCCTTCTTGTTCTGGTCCTCATCGGACTCGTGGAAATAGTCACGACGCTCGGAGTGGCCGATGATGCAGTAGGTGCAGCCGGCAGACTTGAGCATCGGGACGGAGGTCTCGCCGGTGTAGGCGCCGGAAGCCTCCCAGTAGCAGTTCTGGGCGCCCAGGGCGATGGCAGAACCCTCGAGCTTGTGAGCGACGCAGCACAGGTCGATGGTGGGCGGGCACACGAGGACCTCAACACCGGCGGGGACCTCGGGCAGGGCCTCGACGAGCTCGGCGGCGAGGGCCTTGGCGGCCTCGCGGTCGTTGTTCATCTTCCAGTTGCCCGCGATAAGGGTGGTGCGATTATTCGGCATCGTTCAGAGCCTCCACTCCAGGAAGGGCCTTACCCTCGACGAGCTCCATGGAAGCGCCACCGCCGGTGGAGATCCAGCTCATCTTATCGGCCAGGTTGAACTTGTTAACGGCCGCGACGGAGTCGCCACCGCCGATGATGGAGGTGCAGTCGGCCTCGGCGACGGCCTCGGCGATAGCCTGGGTGCCGTGGGCGAAGTTGTCGAACTCGAAGACGCCCATGGGGCCGTTCCAGAACACGGTCTTGGCGCCCTTGATGGCCTCGGCGTAGAGCTCCTCGGTCTTGGGGCCAATGTCCATGCCCTCGCGGTCATCGGGGATCGCGTCAGAGGCAACGACCTCGGGCACGGCGTCCTCGCCGAAGTGGTCGGCGACGCGGTTGTCGATGGGGAGCAGGATCTTGACGCCCTTCTCCTCGGCCTTCTTCAGCATCTCGCCGGCGCGCTCGACCCAGTCCTCCTCCTTGAGGGAGTTGCCCACGGTCATGCCCTGGGCGAGGAAGAAGGTGTAAGCCATGCCGCCACCGATGATCAGGGTGTCGGCGGAGTCGATGAGGTGATCGAGGACGCCGATCTTGGAGGAAACCTTGGAACCGCCGACGATGGCGACGAGCGGGCGCTCAGGGTTGGCGAAGATACCGGTGAGGGTATCGACCTCCTTCTCGAGCAGGAAGCCGGCCACGGCAGGCAGATACTCGGCGGGGCCCACGACGGAACCCTGGGAGCGGTGGGCGGTGCCAAAGGCGTCGAGGACAAAGACGTCGCCGTAAGAAGCGAGCGTCTTGGCGATCTCGGGGTCGTTCTTCTTCTCGCGCTTGTCGAAGCGGACGTTCTCGAGAACGAGGACCTTGCCGGGCTCGAGAGCCTCGACAGCGGCAGCGGCCTTCTCGCCGTACGTGTCGGCGACGAAGGTCACATCAAGGCCGGAAAGCTCGGCGAGCTTGGCGGCGACGGGCTCGAGGGAGAACTCGGGCTGGAAGCCGGTGCCGTCCGGACGGCCGAGGTGGCTCATGAGGATGACGCGGGCGTTGTGGTCGACCAGGTACTTGATGGTCGGGAGAGCGGCGTTGATGCGGGTGGTGTCACCGACAACGCCGTCCTTGATCGGCACGTTGAAGTCGACGCGGACGAGGACGCGCTTGCCGTCGACGTCGATGTCGCGGACGGTCTTCTTGGTGAAAGCCATGTCCATTCCTTTCTTATTTGACGAGCGGCGGACGATGCGTCCATCCGCTTGAAAAAGGGCGCGACCCCGGGCATACGCCATGAGGCCGCGCCCTCCTATAGACGCTTGGTCTAGATGCGAGAATAACCGCGCAACTTAGGCGACGAACTTCTCGAAGTACTTGATGGTGCGGACCATCTGGGAGGTGTAGGAGTTCTCGTTGTCGTACCAAGAAACAACCTGAACCAGGGTCTGGCCGTTGCCGAGGTCGGCGCACATGGTCTGGGTGGCGTCGAAGATGGAGCCGTGGGTCTCACCGATGATGTCGGTGGAGACGATCTCGTCCTCGTTGTAGCCGAAGGTCTCGGAGATGGTCTCGGCGTAAGCCTTCATAGCGGCGTTGACCTCGTCCTTGGTGACGACCTTGTCGACGACGGCGTAGAGGTTGGTGAGGGAGCCGGTCGGCGTAGGAACGCGCTGGGCGGCACCGATGAGCTTGCCGTTGAGCTCAGGCAGAACCAGGCCGATGGCCTTGGCGGCACCGGTGGAGTTCGGGACGATGTTCACGGCGCAGGCGCGGGAACGACGCTTGTCACCCTTGCGCTGCGGGCCGTCGAGAGCCATCTGGTCGCCGGTCCAGGCGTGGATGGTGGTCATGATGCCGGACACGATGGGGGCGAAGTCGTTCAGACCCTTGGCCATCGGGGCGAGGCAGTTGGTGGTGCAGGAAGCGGCGGAGATGATGTCGTCCTCAGCCGTGAGCTCCTCGTGGTTCACGTTGTAGACGATGGTGGGCAGGTCGTTACCGGCCGGAGCGGAGATGACGACCTTCTTGGCGCCAGCGTTGATGTGAGCCTGGGCCTTGGCCTTGGAGGTGTAGAAGCCGGTGCACTCGAGCACGACGTCGACGTCGAGGTCGCCCCAAGGCAGGTTGTTGGCGTCGGCCTCCTTGTAGATCTTGATCTCCTTGCCGTCAACGATGATGGCGTCCTCGGTGGCCTCGACCTTGTGATCGCGGGAGTAGTTGCCCTGCGTGGAGTCGTACTTCAGCAGGTACGCGAGCATGTCGGGAGAGGTGAGGTCGTTGATGGCGACGATCTCGGAGCCCTCGTGACCGAACATCTGACGGAAGGCCAGACGACCGATACGACCGAAGCCGTTGATAGCAACCTTAACTGCCATGTGTGTCTCCTTTCATTGGACCTCCCGCGGGCTGGCTGCCCGCCGTTGAAGTCCGAAAACTAACCACTCACCAAATATACCTTTTTTCCGCTTGCTCAATCGTGTGATTGGCAACTTTCGGACAAAAGTCCCAGTTTGAAACGTTTCACCATGCTATCGACCCCTAAGACCAGGGTCGTCATCGGTAGTTGAGACGCTTCAATCCCCTTCATGTGACGCCCTTGCCTCCTCAACCATCTTCTCCAGGCGCAACACACGGTGGTAGAGAGCCGACTTCGACAGGGATGGTTGCGCCATCTCCCCGAGATCGCGCAACGACAGGTCGGGGTGATTCTCGCGCAGGCGGCAAAACGTCTCGAGCGCCTCGGGCAGACCGGGACGCAACCCCAAATCATCGAGGGCCTCGATAAGCTCGAGCTGACGTTGGGCCGCGCCGGCGCTGCGCGTCTGGTTGGCGAGCTCGGCGTTCACGCGTCTGTTCACCTGGTTCTTCACGTGCTTGACCGCGCGAGCCTCCTCGATCTCCGCGACGGCGCGCGTGGCCCCAAGCTTCGCGAGCAGGCGCCTGATGTCCTCGGCGCTTTTGATATAGACCGCATAGGCGCCCCGGCGCGGGTTGACGCGAGCCTGGACCCCCATGCCGCAGATGAGATCGGCCAGGTCGTGGGCGAACTGCTCGCCTTGCACGGCGATCTCGAGATGGAAGTCACCGCGCGGGTCGGCCACGAAGCCGCCGGCAATGAGGCTGCCTCGCACAAACGCGCGGCGGCAGCAGGCGCGGTTCGCGACGTGTTTGGGCACGCCGGCAACCAAACCACCCGAGCGGTCGATAATGCCCAGCAGGATGAGGGCCTTTTCCAAATCGGGCTGATCGGGCAGGACGATGAGGTAATTGCGCACGCGGTGCAGGACGGAGCGGCGGACGGTGAGGTCCGTCTTGAGCTTCAATATCTTGTGCGTGAGCTCGATCATCGTGCGCGCAACCGCACCCGTCTCCGTGGCGACCTGGAGCTGGTATCCCCCGCGCCCGCTGATCGAGAGCGTGCCGCACACCCGGACGAGCGCGGCGAGCGTCGAGACGTCGCAGTACGCGCACTCGGGAGCGCAGCGCGCGAGCTCGTCGCGAACCTCTGCCGTAAAGGACATCTACCTCATCACCTCCGCGAGCGCAGCGGCAAGGCGCCCGACATCATGGACGGCTGGGGATTCCCCACCCGTGAAATCTCGTACGACGACGCGCCCGGCAAGCGATCCGATACGCTCGAGGTCCGCGGCGCTCGCCTCAATCGGGCCGAACGGCGCCTGCTTGACCGCGTCGATCATCGAGGCCGAAACCGGCCCTTCATCTTCTGCGGCATGTTCGGCCGCCTCCCGCGCAGCACGCTCGACGATACGTTGCCAAGCGCGCTTCTCATACGGATGGACGAATTCGGGGCCTTGCGCCCGATGGACCAAAACCGCGTCAAGCGCCCCCTCGAGACCGCAGGCGACCAAAGCCTCCACATGATCTGCCACACTCATGCCGGCAGTCTCCCCCAACGAGTCGATTTTGGGGCAGACGAACACCCGTGTGGCGCTGGTGGCGGCAAGCGCATCGCGGATCCCGGGGACCAGCACGTTGGGAATGATTGAGGTGAACAGCGAACCGGGACCGAGAACCACAAGGTCCGCGTTGAGAATCGCCTCGACGGCCTCCTCGTTCGCCGCGGGGCACGCGGGCTCCAGGCGCACCTCGGACATGACGCGCAGACCATAGGAGATGCGGGCCTGGCCGCGCACCGCATCGCCCTCGCGCGTGCGCCCGGAAAGGCTCACGAGCTCCAGGGTCGAGGGGTGCACATGCCCAACGCACTCGAGCAGGCGCTCGCACGTGCGAATCGCACCGACGAACGAATCGGTCTCTTTGGCAAGAGCCACCAGCAACAGATTGCCGAGCGCGTGGTCGTCGATGTAGGGGAAGCGATGGGCGAACGCGCGAGCAAGCGGGGCGGTGGGGTCGGCCGCCAGAGCGGACAGGCACTTGCGCACGTCTCCGGGCGGCACGATATGCTCCCGCTCGCGCAAGAGGCCGGTCGACCCGCCATCGTCGGCCATGGCGACCACCGAGTCGATATGCGCTCCCATGAGCCGGAGGGCCGCTATGAGGCGCGGCTGGCCGGTGCCGCCGCCGATGGAAACCGCCCTGAGGCGCTGATCGGGCATCGTTAGCTCCTGAGATTCGCCTTGGCGAGGTCGCGATGGGAGATACTCACATGGTACTGATGACGCTCCAGATAGCGACCGGTCGCCTCAGCGATGGCTACGCTGCGGTGCTGACCGCCAGTGCATCCGATCGCGATGGAGAGCCTCGGCTTGCCCTCGGCGATATACCCGGGCATGACGGCATCGAGCAGGCGGAACCACGCGTCGAGGAACTCCTGCGTCTTGGGATGGTCGATCACGAAGTTGGAGACCTTCTCATCGAGGCCAGTGAGCGCGCGCATCTCGGGGTCGTAGAAGGGATTGGGCAGGAACCGCACGTCGATCATGAGGTCGGCCTCAGCAGGAAGCCCGTGTTTGAAACCGAAGGAAAATACGTGGACGTCCATCAGCTGCTCGTCGCTGAGCTCTGAAAATGCAGTCTGAAGGCGCTTGCGCAACGTGGCCGTGCGCATACGGCTCGTATCGATGACGAGGTCGGCGCGCTCACGGATGCTCGCCAGCGCCATCCGCTCACGCTGAATCGCGTCGGCCATCGTGTCGCCGCGCTTCGCAAGCGGGTGACGGCGGCGATTCTCGCTGTATCGGCGGATAAGCACCTCGTCCGAAGCCTCGAGGAACAGCACCTTGCAGGTCATTTCATGGTCGCGCAGCGTCTCGATGGTGTCGAGCAACTCATCGAAGAGCCCCTGGCTGCGCAGGTCGCTCGTAACGCACAGATGGCGTCCCACGCCCGTGTTGATGCCGATGATCTCGGCGAGCTGCATGATGAGGCTGGGGGGCAGGTTGTCGATGCAGAAATATCCCATGTCCTCAAACACATGCATGGCCTGCGTGCGGCCGGAGCCGGACATGCCGGTGATGATGACGATATCGGGGACGCGGTCGGCGTGCTCGGCCGAGATGGCATCTGGGCGCTCGGGCATGATGGGCCTTTCATCTGGATCGAAGCGTTAGCGAATCATTGGTACGAGTATATCCCCTCATGCGACGGCAAACGAAAACACCGCGCCTCGGCCGAAGCCCAGACGCGGCGAAGTCATGCCTTACGGGAGACAGACGTTAGACGTGGCTCACGATGAGGGTCATGCAACCTTCGAACGAGAGGTCGTCGCACGTCGAGGTCGCAACGAAGTGGTCCCCCGCCTTGAGCGGGCAGCCATTGACCGAGCCCTCGCCCGCCATGACCGTCACGCAGAGGAACGGGTTGCCAGCGCTCGCCGCGGGATACGTAAGGGCGCCATCGAGATACACACGGTCGACGGAGTAGGCGGGGCAATCGACCAGATGCGTGACACCATCGACCTCGGGGGCCGTGATCTCTCCCGTCTCCGGGGCCTTCGCCTCATAATCGACAACGTCAAGGGACTTGTCGATATGCAGATCGCGCAGGGACCCGT
Source organism: Collinsella intestinalis (assembly GCF_902364775.2). Lineage (GTDB taxonomy): Bacteria > Actinomycetota > Coriobacteriia > Coriobacteriales > Coriobacteriaceae > Collinsella. Next base: position 1,275,375 of record NZ_CABJEU020000001.1, read on the forward strand.
CGTCCTGACGGCGATCGTAGTCGTACAGACGATAGGTGACATCGCTGGACTGCTGCGTCTCGAGAATCACGGTCCCACGCTTAATGGCGTGCACCGTGCCGGCGTCGATCTGGAAGAAATCACCGGGGTGGATGGGGATCTCGTTCAGGACCTCGTTCCAGCGGCCCTCCTCGATGGCGGCGGCGAGTTCCTCGCGAGAGGCCGCACGCTGGCCGACGATGATCGTGGCGCCGTCATCGCAATCGATGACATACCAGCACTCGGTCTTGCCGAGGGACCCGTTCTCGTACTTGGCGGCATACGCATCGCCCGGGTGAACCTGGACGGACAGGTCGTCGGTGGCGTCGAGGATCTTGACCAGCAGGGGGAACCGGTCACCATCGAGATCGCCGAACAGCTCGCGACGCTCATCCCATGCCTGAGAGAGGAACATGCCGGTAAGCGGGCCCGAGGCGATCTTACAATCCCCGTTAGGATGAGCGGAAATGCCCCAGCACTCCCCCACCGGGCCGTCCGGAATCTCGTAGCCGTACATCTCCTCGAGCTTACGGCCGCCCCAGATCTTGCCGTGAAAGACCGGTTCCATGAACAGCAGGTCGGTTGAAGAATCCATGCGCACCCTCCTCATAGCAGCATGCCTCGCGGCAACGCGCCGCGGGGCATGCACCATGATACTTCCACTGGGGGGGGTGAAGCGACTTTTAAATCCGAAAGGGAGGCCGCCGGTCGCGACAAAGGCCGCGAACCCTATTTCCCAGCGGCGCGCGACGACGCGATCGCCCCCGCGACAAGCCCCATGACGATCATAATGGCTATGGTGGCGAGCAGGGCGACGAGCGCCTTGGGGTCGCCTGCCAGGGCCGAGAACACCCCGGCCTGGATGCCGAAGCCCGGGTCCAGCACCGTGGCCATCATGCCGGCCTGGCACAGCTCCTCGAGCATGGGGACCACACCGAACACGCCGAGCGCGCCGCCCGCGCAGAAGAACAGGATGAGGCACGGGATGGGGTTCGGAAGCTTCGCGGCGACGAACACGGCCTGGGCCAGGGCGCACAGGGTGCCGCCGAGCAGAAAAGCGAGCAAAAACGTCATGTCGATCAACTCCTAGGCAAAAATCCCGACACCGAACGCGGTGCAGGCGAAGGCGAACACAAGACTGAAGGCGAAGCCGCTGCCGAACAGGACCAGCATGACCTTGAGCGCCGCCACGACGGCGCCGCCCAGCGAGGCACCGTGGGCGCGAGCCTCGCACATGACCTCGGTGAGCGCCGGAACCAGGCCGATGAACGGCAGATTGGCACCCATGCCGCCGAAATCGGCGATCTTGGCGTAGACGCCAGACAGAGTGAGGAACACTGTGATGAGACCGGCGAGAAGCAGCGCGACCGCTCCGCGCAGCGATAAGGGGACCTCGGGCGGCATGACCGCCCCGAGCGCGCTGATGATCACCTGAATCGCCAGGCAGATGAGACCGCCGGTGAGAAACGCGCGGCCGATGGATGAGAGTTTGTTGTCCATGGGAACATCCTTACGATAAAACAGCGTGTCGAGAAGACGCGGCGGCGGGAGGCACATATCGCCGCCGCGCCGTTCTCCTAATTGGAAAACCCGGTCCACACCGGCATGCCGGAATACGTGAGCGGTTGTTCAACGCCGTCGAGCACGCGACATGCGCCCGCGGCCATCGCCTCGAGCTCGAACTCGCCAGGATACGCCGTGACCGGCGCAATCCATCCGCAGCGCTCCTCAATGGCCCTCACGAGCTCGTCGCTGTGAACCATGCCGCCGCCGAGCAAGATGCCGTCGACCTTGCCGCCGAGGACGCATGCCATGGAGCCTATCCACTTGCAGACCTGATAGGTCATCGCATCCCATGCGCGGCGCGCCGACGCGTCACCGGCGGCGGCCCGGACGATGACCTCGCGCGCATCGGAGGTGCCGCACAGGCTCACGAAGCCGCCCCTCTTGAGCGTGAGCGCGCGGGCCTCGTCGAGCGAATGGCCCCCCTCGAGGTAATTCAGCACCTCGGCCACCGGCATCGAGCCGCATCGCGTGGGCGTCATGGGACCCTCCCCGCCGACGATGTCGTTGCCGTCGGCCATGCGCCCATGGTCGTGCGCCGACACCGAGATGCCGCCGCCGATGTGGCACACGACGAAATTGCACTCGTCGTAGGCCCGCCCGAGCGAGGCCGCATGGCGGATCGCGGTCTCCTTCAGGTTGAGCGCATGCAGATGGACATGGCGATAGACGCCCTCGACGCCTGTCATGCGGGCCTCGTCGCACAGCTCGTCGGTGTCGGGCGGGTTCACCACGAAGGCCGGCTTGCCGCCCGCCTCCACGGCGAGCTCGTGCGCGATCTGGCTGCCGAGCTGCGCGGGATGCTGCACGCCGTTGGCGCCGCGGCGCGCATGGTCGAGGATGGTCTCGTCGATGGCGTAGGTGCCGCCCACGAGCGGCAGCAGCCCGCCGCCGCGGCCCACGAATGCGTCGATGCTGAGCAGGTCGACGCCATTTTCGGCAAGCGCCTCCATGATGGTCGTGCGCCGATATGGCAGCTGATCGGAGATGCCCGGGAAGGCCGCAAGCTCGGCGGCGTCATGGTCGACCGTCTTCTCGAACACGGAGTACTCGCCCTCGAACAGGCCGATCTTGGTCGACGTAGAACCTGGATTGATAACCAGGACGCGCCAGCTCTTGCCGTCCTCCATCTACGCCACCCCCTTGAGAACCGCCGCGCGCACGCAGCTCATGATCACGTTGCCAACGATCTCGGCGACGCCGGCGGAACGGGAGCAATCGCAGACGACCTTCTTGAAGCCCTGCAGCATGGGGCCGTACGCCTCGGCGTGGGCGAATTGCTGGACGAGCTTGACGCCCACGTTGCCGACGTTGAGGTCGGGCCAGATGACGATGTTCGCGCGGCCGGCGACCTCGCTGTCGTGCTTGACCTTGCGGCCCGCGACGCGGAGGTTGATGGCGGAATCGAACTGGAACTCGCCGTCGATCTTCAGGTCGGGGCGGCGCTCGTTGGCGATGTCGCGGGCCGCGACGACCTTGTCCACGAGCTCGCCCTCGGCGCTGCCGCACGTGGAGTACGAGAGCAGGGCGCAGCGGGGCTCCCACTCGGTGAGCGCGGAGATCGTCTCGCACGCCGAGATCGCGATGGAGGCGAGCTGGGCGGAATCGGGATTGGCGCACACGGCGGAGTCGCCGAAGCCGAGCAGGTTGCCCTCACTCCCCTCGTACCCGGGGATGTCGAAGATGCCCACGGAGCTCACGGTGTCGATGCCATCGGCGAGGCCGATGATGGTCTGGCCGGCGAGGATGACGTCGCCCGTGGAGCAGGCGATGCCGGCGAAGGTGATGTCCACGTCGCCGAGCGCCTGCAAGATGAAGGCGTGCTCCATCGGGCGGGCGAGGCGGCGGGCGACGCCCTTGGCCTTGAAGGGGCAGTCGGGCAGGGCGAGGTAGCGCTCGGCGACATCGGCGTTCACGACTTCGTCGTTGATGTCGGCGAGCTCGATGCCCTCGAGCGAGATGCCGCGCTCATCCGCCAGGCGGCGCAGCTCCTCGGCATCGCCCACGAGCACGCAATCGGCGATCCCCTGTGCGGTGATCTCGGCGACGGCGCGCATCATGGTCTCATCGTCGCCTTCGGGAAACGCGACGCGCATGCGGTTGGCGCAGGCGCGCTCGCGCAGTCGATCCATCAGGCTCATGGAGCTACTCCTCGATCTCCTCGGCGACGCGCTCGACGAGCTCGCCGACGGTCTTCATCTTCATCACCTCGTGGATGGTGACCTCGGCGTCGAGCTCGTTCTCGATGGCGGAGGTCAAGGCGATCATCTTCATGGAGCCCTTGCCGAGCTCGTCGAAGGTGGTGTCGGCGGTGATGTCGCCCTCGTGGCCGTACGCGGTCTTGGCAAAGCCGGCGATCTGCTCGAGAAGTTCCTGGTTCATGGTGAAAATCCTTTCGGTGTCTCAGTACGGCGCGCCGAATCGGCGGCGCGCCGGGGTGCCCGACCTGCTCTGGAATCGGGGCTCCCCCGGTTGATGAGCGCGCGGCCCGCGGCGTCGCGGACCGCGCATGGAGGTTGTTAGGCTTCTACCGCCTCGTCGAGCTCGAAACAGAGTTCCGACCACTCGATGGTCTCGGGCTCGCCGGGCTTGACCGGTGTCACGCGCTGGATCGGCTTGGCGTGCACCCCGATCTTCTCGCCGGCATGCAGGCGCTCCTGCAGGCCCTTGACGATCTTCTTCTTGCCGCAAAAGACGACGAAGGTGTAGATCGGGCCCTCGTCCAACTCAACGGCGCCGTAGCCGTAGGGGGCGATTTCCTTGAGGTAGGGCTTGTCGTTTTGAATGCCGGGGATCACGAAGGAGACGAGCGTGCCGTGGCCGGAGAGCTCGACCCATTCGGTCTCGCCGTGACCGCAGGTGTTGCACCCGAGATGCGGCGGGAACTCGATCGCACCGCATTCGGTGCACTTGCGGCCGAGGTACTTGCCCTCGGCGACGCCGTCGTAGAACTTCTTTACGACGGGCTCCATATTCTCGAGAAGCATGGAAGATCCTCCTATAAATCGAATCGTGTGAGAGGGGCGCTAGTCGATGGCGCGGATGATCTGGGCACGGACGTTCTGGCCTCCGCCGAAACCGCGCAGGAACGCGGTCTTGGGATTGACCTTGACCTGAGTGGCGCCGGCCTCCCCGCGGATCTGCTTGACCGCCTCGTACACGTCGGCGACGCCGGATGCGCCATGGGCGTGACCGAAGTTGCAACGCCCGCCATGCGGGTTGATGGGCTTGTCGCCGTCATAGGCGGTGCGGCCCTCGATGGCATACTTCCACGCCTCGCCGCGCGGGATGAAGCCGCACTCCTCGGCGGCGACGATCTCGGATGCCAGAAAGAAGTCGTTGCACATGAAGAGGTCGACCTCATCCGGGCTCACACCGGTGAGCTCGTAGACCTCGGCGGCAGCGTTCTTTGTGCCGTGGTACTCGTTGGCGAGCGTGGAGCCCTCGAAGGCGGCGGAACCAGTGCCGAGCACCTCGACGGGCATGTGGTCGTAGCCGCGGGCCTTGGCCATCTCGGTGGGCATGACCACGATCGCGGCGGCGCCGTCACACTTGGTCTCGAATCCGGTGACGCGCAGGTACTGCGTGACCTTGGGATTCATCATCGAGGTCAGGAACTCATCGGCGGAAGCCATGTTGTTGGCCAGGGCGACCTGATCGAAGTCGACGTCATAGAACGCGAGCGGGTTTTTGACGGCGGCGCGGCGCAGGCTCTTGGAGAGGCCGTTCAGCGCGTCGTCGATGTTCTCGGCGGTGAGGTCGTAGGTCCAACGGTAATCGTTGATCCAGTTGTCGAACGAGATGCCGAAGGCGGAATCGAGCGGGCGGCCATACGCGCGGTCGTAGACCATGGGAATCGAGGGCAGCATCTCCTCGAGCGGGAAATCGCGGCGATAGCAACCGGGGGCGCCCACGACGGGCAGCGAGGCGGCCAGATCGACCGCGCCGGAGAGCACGATGTCATACGTGCCGGACGCGACGGCCATCACGGCCTCCTGCAGCGCGACATAACCGGTGCAACAGGCCTCGGAATGATGGACCGATCCGATGCCGCGCACACCGAACCAGTCCGCGACCTGCATGTTGGGCGTCAGGGAGTCGCCGATCATGAAGGGATTGGCGGCGCCGTGATAGAAGTACTGGATATCGCGCGGCTCAAGGCCGGCATCCGCGATCGCCTCGAGCGCGGCGTACCCGAAGGCATCGCCCTCGCTCATGCCGCGGGTCTCGGGATGGTCCTCGAAGTTCTTGAACGGCGTGCAGCCCACGCCGACGATCGACACGCTGCGCATGTCCTTGCCAAGCTTAACCACTGACAGTCACATCCTTTTTCACTTAAAGGTGTACACGGGCGCACGAGGCGGACAGCCGGGCTGGGCCCAGCCGATCTCCCCGATGCGGTACTCGCGAACTGCTGCAGCGGTTCTTAGGAACTATCTGTATGGTATGTTGCCGTCGCACACCCATACGGGACGGTTCGCCCCATATCGTCCCGCATAATGGGACGATATGGGGCGAACCGTTTCTTTGCACAGGTACTGCGTTTATCGGAAATGATTCAATTGCGGTCCATCGACGCACCCGAACAACGCGCACATCCGCTTGCCGGGCTTTTCATGCCGTTCGCGGCTATATATCCAAGCGAAGGGGACGCGGAGTCAGGCGATTGGCCTCCTGCTCGAGGAAGAAGGGCGCGTACAGGAAGCGGTTGAGCGCCGTGGCGACGACCACGGGCTCCAGATCCGGACGCTCCTCGAGCCAATACTGGATGAGGTTGTGATGTCCGGCGATCGCGAAGGAAAGATAAAGGTCCCAGGTATCCTCGCCGCACGGCAGCGTGCTCAGGCGTTTCCTGAAGTGATCGTGCATGAAGATCGTCGCCTTATGGGTAAACACCGGGTCGCCATGGACGCCGTTCAAAACGACGATCTTGTCTCGATTGGCCTGCAGCACCTCCATGCGCCTGATCATCGAGGGCGTGGGATCGAGCTCCGCATCGTCGAAGCGGGCCTTGAGGGCGACCTCGTTGATCTCCCCCATTCCCTCGAGGATCTCGTCCTCGAATCGCTTCACGACATCGTCGACGCTCGAGAAATGCCGGTAAAACGTCGACTTGGACACACGCGCCTGACGGATGACATCGACCACCTTGATATCGGGGATGTCGGTTGCAGCCATGAGCTCGAACACGGCATCGGTTATGCGGCGCGACGTCTCCATGGCATCGGCTGCCCTCGACATGTCAGTCTCCTTCCCGTCCGTCACGGCGACACTCGATTGCCCGCGCCATCAGATCAGCAGGGTCATGATCGATCAACTCGATCGACGTGGGCGCGGCAGTCGCGACGGCGATGCAATGTCCATGCCAGGCGATGTGGGCGACATGCCATCCGTCGGGTATGCCCTCCGTCCGGGGGTCGCGCTCGAACCCGGTACCCTCGGCCTTGAGAATCGCCTCGAGGCCGGTCCAGGCACGGGCGAAGCGACCGGCTCGAACGGGGCCTTCGTCCGCCGCCTCAATCCACTCGCACGTCTCAACGGGAAACACGCGATGCGCGACCAGACGGTTGAAGCCGTCGACGGGCTCGACATCGACACCCAGGTCTCCATCGATTCCGGGTGCGGAGGCCACCACACAGCACGATCCGCCATGGGAGATGCTGATGGAGACGGTACCGTCCAACAAATAGGGCTTCCCCGCCGGGCCGATGGAGAGGCACTCGTCCGTATCGACACCATACACATCGAGCAGCAAGAGACCGGCGGCGAGCGCCTCGAGCCTCGTCGCCTCGGCGAGCGAGGAATCCAAGACGCGCGCCCCATAGCGCGGGGCAAGCGCGCGGATGAGGTCCTCCGCAAAGCCCGCACGGCCGCGGAGCGCGTCCGCCAATTTGACGGTTGATACCACGTGGACGTTGACGATCATGCGGGCACCTCCCTCCCTTCGAACACGCTGCCCCCTTCGATGTCACCCATGATAGCAGCGCACCCCACCGTGATGGGCGGGGTGCGTGATTTGGAAAACCGGTGAATCCGGCTAGACCGGCAGCGGGCGGACGGTCTTATCGGCTATTCCTCCAGCGCCGCCTTGAACCAAGAGGTCAGGCTCGTGGGGTGCGTGATAGCGGTACCCACGACGACGGCCCATGCCCCGGCATCGATTGCAGCGCGGGCCTCGGCGGGCGTATGGACATGGCCCTCACAGATGATGGGCAGATCAGGGAACTCGGCCGTGGCCTGGCGCAGCAGCGGCAGATCCGGGCCCTCATCGAGCGTGGTGTCGATTGCGGGCTTGTTGTGCGAGAGCGTGGTGGAAACCAAATCGAAGCCCAGCTCCACAGCGTGACGAATGTCCTCGATGGTCATGCAGTCCGCCATGAGCAGGACGCCCTCCTCCTGCAGCGGGCGCACCGTATCCTCGAGCGTCTTGCCGTCGGGGCGCGGACGATCGGTGGCGTCGATGGCGACGATGTCGGCGCCGGCGGCAACGCAGGCGCGCGCATGGCGGAGCGTCGGCGTGATGTAGACACCCTCATGACCGTCCTTCCACAGGCCGATGACGGGAATCTCGACGCGGCCCTTGATGGCCGCGATATCGGAGAGGCCCTGGCAACGGATGGCCGCGGCGCCGCCGAGCTCGCACGCACGGGACATGCTGGCCATGATCTCCGGCGTGCGCAGGGGCTCGCCGGGGTAGGCCTGGACGCTCACGACGAGCTTGCCCTTGAGCGATTCAATGATGGGATGCATGCGTTCCCCTTTCGGATTGAAGGTCCAAGCGCCAAAACGGCCCGATCGCACCTATGCGACCGGGCCGAGGCGCCTACATTACAGAGATGCCAGCAGATGCTCGGCTGCGCCGATCAGCGGGGCATCGCCCTCGAGCTCGCCGATCAAAATCGGGGTCTCGAGAAGAGGATCGAGCGCCTGGCTCGCGTAACCCTCCGCCACGCTCGTCTTCCACGTCTCGCTGCGCCAGTCGGGACCCTGGTGGATAACACCGCCGGACAGCACAATGACCTCGGGGTCGAGGATGTTGGCAAGCGAGCCCAGGCTCGCACCGAGCGCGAAGCCCGCCTCGTGAATCACGGAGATCGCACGCTCGTCGCCCTGGCGGCAAAGGTCGTTCACATCGCGACCGACCGTCGGGCGGGACTCATCCACGCGTCCGTAGCGCTCCTCGAACATGCGACCGATGGACGTACCGGAGGACACGGACTCAAGATGCCCGGAGCGACCGCAGGCGCACGGAATCCCCTGCGCGCTCGTCGACTCGATGTGACCCATATGACCGGCAGCGCCATGGAAGCCGCGCATCACACGGCCGTCCTCGACGTAGGCACCGCCGATGCCGGTGCCGATACCAAGGCAGAGCACGGAATAACGGTCACGGCCGACGCCCCAATGGGCCTCGCCCAAGCCATGAGCTTGAACGTCGCCGACGACGGCGACCGGCATCCCAAGAGCCTCGCGCAGGCGAGGACCGAGCTCGATGCCGCTCCAGCCGGGCATGATCTCGTTTGCATAGGCGATGGAACCAGTCTTGGGGTCGACCACACCGGCGGCGGCCACGCCGACGCCGATCACCTTGCGGTCGGGATCGCTCGCAAGCGCCTCTCGAATCGCGCCCTCGATGCGGGAATACACAACTTCCCCGCCCTCGGAGGGATTCGTGGGAATCTCGGCAGAATAGACGGGATACGGACGGGAGCCGTCCGCCGGATACTCCATGATGGCGCTGGCGATCTTGGTGCCGCCGATATCGACGGAGCACACATAACGCGTATCAGCCATAGTTGCCTCCAATTAGAGCAGACCGCACTCGACGAGAACGCTGCGAATGGCCTCGACGTTGGCGCCGGAAAGAGCCTTGACCGGACGAAGCATCTGATTGGACTCGAAGACACCCATGAGCTGCAGGGCGGTCTTGAAGGCACCGACGCCGGCGCCGTAGCCCTGCACGCCGTCCGTGCAATCGAAGATGTGGGAGAGCTCATTGAGCTTGTCCTGCTCGGCCTTGACCGCGGCCCAGTCGCCCGCCTGTGCGGCCTTCCACTGGCGTACGTAACCTTCGGGATCCACGTTGGCGAGACCCGGCACGGAGCCATCGGCGCCACCCAGATACGCGCCGTCGACCACGATCTCATGGCCCGTGAGCAGCGTGAGCGGATGACCGAGCTTCTCGTTTTCCTGAACGAGGTAGCGGAATGAGACGTCGTCGCCCGAAGAGTCCTTCACACCGGCGAGCACGCCCTCGGCGCCGAGCTTGGCCAGGAGCTTCCAGGGTAGTTTGGTGTGCACGCATACAGGAATGTCATAAGCGAAGATAGGCAGGTCAAGCTCCTCGTGCAGGATGCGGAAGTGCTCCTCGACCTCACACATGCCGCCGAGCGCGTAGAACGGGGCAGTTGCCACGAGGGCGTCGACGCCGAGCTCCTGGGCCACGCGGCCGTGCTCGATCACGCGATCGGTCTCGGTGTCGATGATGCCCACGAACACCGGGACGCGGTGGTCGACGATGCGGATTCCTTCCTTGATGACCTCATAGCGGCGCTTATCGGTGGAGAACACGACCTCACCTGAAGAGCCCAGGAAGAACAGGCCGTCAACGCCAGCGTCGATCATGCGGTTGATGCTACGCTCAAACGAGACGAGATCAAGCTCGCGATCGTCGGTGTCGGGAACGACGACCGGAGGCATGACGCCGGAAAACTTGGTGGTTGCCATGTACAAACTCCTTTGTATCTACGCGGACCCGTTGTCCGCATCCGTCTAACTATAGTGACGGGCGGTTCCGTCACTCAGATGCGAGGAAGCTCAGCACCTTATTTTCAAATTCGTTGATACGTTCATGTGCATGCTCGGGGTACGCGATGAGCTGCGTGTCCCCGCCCGTGCGATGCGCGAACCCGATGCACGCCTCCGTGGGGGCGACTTCGTCGCGCAGGCCCGTTCCGAGCAACACGGCGCACTGCACGCGGGGGGCCCAGGCGACCAAATTGACCGCGGAGGAACCACGCGTGAAGTCGAGCGGCATGGGGTTGCACGCCGCACAGCGCGCGATACGGTCGGGCATGATGGCCGCCACGGCGAGCGCCAAGGCACCGCCGAGACCCTCTCCCCAGGTGTACACGCGAGCGGGATCGATGCCGGGAAGCTCGCTTCCCACACGCACGAGGGCGAGGGCGGGTACGATAAGCGAGCTGAACGCCGCTTCGGCATTCTCAGACGCATGCTCTCCCCCGTCGAGCGCCAAAACGGCGCAGCCGATGGCGGCGAAACGCGTCATGTGATGCCATCCTCGCACAGGACGTCCTGCATCGTGAAGCATCAGGACCAGCGGGACTTCCGCCCTGGGACGGCAAATCCCCTGCGGCTCGATCAGGCGTGCGGAGACCTTGAAACCATCGGTGAGGGTGAGTTCGACCTGGTGATACGTCGCACACGGATTGCCGAAATCGACCTCGTGCGTCTCCACCGACTCGACCGCGGCTGAGGCGAGCAGACAATCGGCCTGCTCACGCGCACCTTCCGGAACGGTGATATCCACGGGCGGAGCGAGCAACGGCGCCAGACGCCCGGAGGTCGTCCCGGGCATGTCGATGGCAACGGGCGCGATGAGCGCCTTGAGATTGGACGTGCTCAGCATGCCTGCCGCCCCCTCTCGCACAGGAACGAAATGATCCGGTCGTCGAACTCCTGGATCTCCTCGTGTCCGAAACCGGGATAGAGATGATGCTCTTTCTCGCAGGTCAAATTATTGTAGACCGCGAACTGCGTGGGCACGGGGACGACTGTGTCCTCCAAGCCCGTGCCGAACAGCACGGGACAGCGCACAAGATGCGCGAAGTTCTTGCTGTCGAAATACGCGAGCTTGCCGAGCGCCTCATCCATGCGCTCCCCCGCCGCGGAGAACCACCGCGAGAAGTAGCCGATGCCCTCGTATGCGACCACATCAAGCCCCAGGTCCCAGACCATATGAAAGTCCGAGAGGAAGGGGTAGAGAATCGCCGCGCGGACGATGAGGTCGGAGTTGAGGGCGCACGTGGCAATCCCGAGTGCGCCGCCCTGAGAGGCGCCGTTGACATAAACGCGCGAAAGGTCGATGCCGGGAAGTTCGCGCACGACGTTGCACAGGATGCGGATGTCCTGGTGCAGACGCACGTAATAGAGCTCCTCGACCGGGCCGTCGATGCCGGCGACGATATGGCCGGCGACCGTGGTCCCCAAGAATCCACCGGGGTCCTGCGAGGGACCACCCTGCCCGGGGCAGTCGAAGGCGATGAGAGCCATGCCCATCCCTGCGAACGAACACTGCTCGAACCAGCTGCGCGACGCCCCCGGATACCCGTGGAACTGCAACACGAGCGGAACCGGGTCATCGGTGCGCGGACGGAGATACTTGGCATGAAGCTCGGCGCCCCTCATACCAGTGAACCACAGATCGAACAGGTCGCACGCGCTACCCGACGGCATCGCCGCGCGCTCGACGCGATAGCTCACGGGAACGGCGTCCGCCTCCCGCACCCGGGCATCCCAGAATGCATCGAAATCTTCAGGACATGCGTCGATGCCCCGATAGGAGCGGAAACGCTCCAAAGTTGTATCGTCGAACATCGTCCTCCTCAAGTGCTCCCAGGTAGGAACGCGCGCCCGGAAACCCCCGAGCGCGCGTTCGAACGAAAATCCCTACTCGCCCAGGTTGGGGTGGAGCAACGAGGGCGCCGCGCCGAGCAGCAGCTTGGTGTAAGCGTCCTGCGGGTCGTCGAAGACCTGCCTCGCCGGGCCCTCTTCCATCACCTGGCCATGGTTCATGACGATGATGCGGTCGGAGATGTAGCGCACGGTCTGGATGTCATGGCTGATGAAGACCATCGCCAAGCCGAGCTCCCTCTTGAGGTCCGTGAGTAGGTTCAAGATCTGCGCGCGCACGGACACGTCGAGGGCAGACGTGGGTTCGTCGGCAATGATGACGTCGGGCTGCAGCGAGAGCGCACGGGCGATTGCCACGCGCTGGCGCTGGCCACCGGAGAGCTGGCCGGGCAGCGCGTACATCGCGGAGGACGGCAGACCCACGAGTCCGAAGAGCTCGCAGATGCGCGCCTCACGCTCCGCATCCGAGCCCACGCTGTGCACAATCAGCGGGTCGAGCAGCTGGTCGTGGATGGACATGCGCGGATTCAGCGCCGTGGCGGGATTCTGGAACACCACGGAGACCACGCGACCGATCTTCTTGCGGAGGTCCGCTGTGCGCTTGGTGACGTCCTCGCCCTTGAAGTACACGTGACCGTCGGTGGGCGACTGCAGGCCGCACATGACGTTGGCGGTCGTGGACTTGCCGCAGCCGGACTCTCCCACGATACCGATGGTCTCACCGGGCATGAGCTTGATGGTGAGGCCATTCACGGCCTTGACGAGGTTAGGATGCAGGATGGAGCCGGTGCGGGTCCTGAACGTCACGGAGATGTTGTCGAGGAAGATGACCGGCTGCTGAGAGGTATTCTCTGCCATTTACCTCACCTCCAAACGGGAGACGAGACCGTTCTTGGCGAGCTCCTCGTCGGGGATCTCCGCAACGAGGTGATCGGGGACGCCGGGGACGGGCTTGAGGATCGGATGCACGTCGAGGCCGACCGTGGGATGGCTCGAGCGCGGGGCGAAGCGGTCGCCCGCGGGGAAGTCCGCCGGAGACGGCACGGAGCCCGGCACCTGGTGCAGACGGCTACCGTCGTGCGCCTCGATGGAGAGCACGGAGCCCAGCAGGCCCTGCGTGTACTCGTGGATCGGGTTGGTGAGCAGCTCCTTGGTGGGAGCGGACTCGACGACCTGGCCAGCGTACATGACGGTGATCTCGCTGGCCACCTCGGCCACGAGCGCAAGGTCATGGCTCACGAAGATCATGGCGAAGCCGAGTTTCTTCTGCAGGTCGTTCAACAGCTTGATGACCTGTTTTTGCACAGTCACGTCGAGAGCCGTGGTGGGCTCGTCGCAGATGACGAGTGACGGGTCGCGCGTCAGTGCCATGGCGATGATAACGCGCTGGCACTGACCGCCGGAAAGCTCATGCGGATAGCTCTCAAGCGTGCGCTTGGGGTCGAGGCCCACGAGCTCGAGCAGTTCTTCGGCCGAGCGGGTGCCGCCGCGGCTGGTGAGCTGCTTCATCTGAGCGGAGATGAGCATCGAGGGGTTGAGCGCGGAAAGGGAGTCCTGGTAGACCATCGCAATCTCTTTGCCCAGGAGCTTACGGTGCTCTTCGGAGCTGAGGTCAAGCAGGTTGGTGCCCTTGTACAGGAGCTCACCGGTGATGCGCGCCGTGGGCGGCAGAAGATTCATGATGGTCTTGGTGGTGATGGATTTGCCGCAGCCGGACTCGCCCACCAGCGCCATGCACTGGCCAGGGCGCACGTCGAAGGACACGTTGTCCACGACGTTCACGTCACCGTGGCGCGGGAAACCGATGGAGAGGTTCTTGACCTGCAGCAACGGTTCGACCGAGTGGTCGGGCACGCGGCGATCGGTGCGCGCAAGTTCGACCTCGCGCAGGGCCGCCAGACGGGAGGCCAGGGACTCCGCCTGCTCCTTGTAAGCGCGGACGGGATCGGCGACCAGCAGGTCGGCCTCGCGACGGGAGCTGGAGTTCTCGGTGTCGACCGGCGCGGAGGGAGCGGCGGCCATGGCGTCGGTGATGCCCTCAGAGAGGATGTTGAGCGCCAGGCAGGTCAGCATGATGGCGATGCCCGGATAGAGCGCCTGCCACCAGCGACCGGAGAGGACGCCGGCGCGCGCGTCGGCCAGGATGTTGCCCCACGTGGGCGTCGGCTCGGCGATGCCCGCGGACAGGAACGTCAGAGACGCCTCGAAAATGATGGCATCGGCGACGAGCGTCACGGTAAAGACCATGATGGGCGCGGCGCAGTTGCGCAGCACATGCTTGGCGAGAATCCACGGTGCGCGGGCACCGGAGACGATAACCGCACGCACATAGTCCTCGCCGTACTCAGACACGATGTTGGCACGCACGATGCGGGCGATTTGAGGCATGTACATAAAACCGATAGAGAAGATGATGGCCGGCACGGATTTGCCAAGGATGGTCACGAGCACGGCGGCCAAAGCGATACCCGGGACCGACATGATGACATCGAGCAAGCGCATGATGAACTCGGAAATCGATTTGCGCGTAACCGCGGCAAGGGCGCCCACAATGGAACCCGTGACGAGCGCAAAGAGCGTGGCGCCGAAGCCAATGACGAGCGAGATGCGGCCACCGAACAGGATACGGGACAAAATGTCGCGGCCCTTGTCGTCGGTGCCCATGAGATGCAGGCCATCAGGGGCCTGACGGGCAACGTCAATCGCATACGGGTCATACGGCGCAATGAGCGGCGCCAAGATGGAAAGAAGCGCCACGACGACCAGGATGCCCAAGGCGATCTTGGAGGAGAGCTTCATGTTCTTGAGGCCCGAGAGCTTGAAGCCGCCGGACTTCCTGGCCATGCCCTCGAGCTGCTCTGCGCCCTCTTTTCTTTGAGTCAGCATGGCTACACGCTCCTAATCCTCGGGTTGATAAGCAGGTACAGCATGTCAACCACGATGTTGATGATGATAAAGGAGAGGGCGACGACGATGACGACGCCCATAACGAGCATGGGCTCGTTGCCGGCGACGCCGTCGAGAATAGCCATACCCATTCCGGGCAGGTTGAAGATGACCTCGATGACGACGGCGCCGCCCATGAGGTAACCAATCTTCATGCCGAGGGTGGTAACGGGCGTGATCAAGGCGTTGCGCAGCACGTTGCGGGCAATGATGACCTTCTGCGGAAGGCCGGAGCCCTTGGCGGTCTGCACGTAGTCCTTGTCAAGCTCCTCGACCATGGCGGTACGCACGATGCGCGTCATCTGACCGGTGAGCGGAACCGCCAGCGAAATCGCGGGCATGATCATGCGCGCCATGTAGCCGCCGAAGTTCGTCGCCGGATTGGGCAGGGCACCCGAGGCGGGAAGCAGGTGCATGAACGAGGAGAACACCAGGATGAGGAGGACTGCCAGCCAAAACGACGGCGTCGCAAGTCCCGCGATGGAGACTATTCGAATCACTTGATCCGGCCAACGGTCGCGATACAGGGCCGCGATGATGCCCAGCAAGAACGATACGACGGCTCCTATCAACAGGCCGAAGAACGTCAGTTGCATGGTGACGGGCAGAGCCTTGGCGATACGGTCGGAAACAGAATTGCGACGGGCGCTGTAGGTGCCCAAATCGCCGTGAAGCAAGTCGCCCAGATAACGGACGTAACGGACTGGCCAGGGATCATCCAAACCATATTCCTCGTGGTATTTCTGAATCTGCTCCTGCGTGGCCGACTCACCCAGCGCCTTGTAGGCAGGGTCAATCGGCGAGAACGACATGAGGAAGAAGATCAGAAACGTCACGGCAATCGCCATGAACGGAAGCGCCACCAAACGTCTTCCCACGAGTCTTAGGAGATTATTCATTACTCCCCCTCGGTGTACCAACAGTTCCAATAAAACAAACGGGGGCAGGGATGCCGTGAAGCTCACCCTGCCCCGCAGCCTACATACGCGTAGGACGCGCTATCCCATCAATATGGGAAGATGCCTTAAGCAGTGACGGTGCTCACGCCGACAACCTGGACACCGGTGGTGCCGATGCCCTTGAAGTCGGAGCTGACGGCAACACCCTCGGGGTTGGGGTTCTCACGCCAAACGCCCGTCGGGGTGACGACCTGGAGTACCGGGTACAGAACGACGTTCTCGGCAAGGATGTCGAAGCACTGGTTCCAAGCCTCCTGCTGGCCGGCCTCATCGGCGGCGAGAGCCTCGGACATGAGGCCGTTGAGGGTCTTCCACTCCTCGGAGGTGTTCCAAGCGCAGCGGGTCTGCATCCAGATGTTGTCACCGAACCACCAGTTGAGCAGCAGGTCGGTGTCGCCGCCAAAGCAGGACGGATCGCCCGGGGCAATCAGGATGTCCCAAGAGTCGTCGGCCTGGTCGATGGCGGCATAGGTGGCCGGAGACTGGTCGGAAACGAGATCGACGGTGAAGCCGAGGGCCTGGAGGTCCTGCTGGGCCTGGGTACCCATGGAAACGACCTGAGCGTTGTCGGTGGTGCGCAGGACGATGGAGCCCGGGGTCACGCCGGCCTCGTCGAGCAGGCCCTTGGCCTTGTCGGCGTCATAGGTGTAGGTGACGGAAGCCTCATGATAGTTGGTGAAGGAATCCGGCAGATAGCAGGTCGGGATGGAAGCGAGGCCGGAGAAGGCGTTGGCGACCATCTTCTCAGTGTCGAGCGCGTACATGATGGCCTGACGAGCCTTGACGTTGTCCCACGGAGCCTTCTTCACGTTGAACATGATGAAGCGGGTGCCGAAGCCGTTGACCTGGTCGATGGACACGCCGGCGGCCTCGAGCTGGTCGATGGACTCGGGCGGCACGGACTCGGTGATGAGCGTGGTGCCCTCCTCCTGGGCGGTGGTGCGGGCGGTGGTGTCGGTCAGCACGTCGATGCGGAGCTCGGAGTCGGTAGCCGGGAACTCGCCATTGTAGTTCTCGTTCGGCTTGAGCACAACGTAGGTGTCAGACATCTCGTCATACATCCAGGGGCCGGAGCCGACGGGCTTGGCGGCGGCGTCATCGGCGGACAGGCCGGCGGGCGTGATGCGGACAATCGCGAGGCGCTCCTTCAGCAGGCCGAAGTTCGCGATGTTGCACTTGACCGTAACGGTGGTGTCGTCCTTCTTCTCAATGCCATCGAACATGGTGAGGAAGGAGACGTACAGGCCGCCCTCGGCGTTTGCACGCTCGAAGGAAGCGACGACGTCGTCGGCGGTGACATCGGTGCCGTCGGAGAACTTGGCACCCTCGCGCAGGGTGACCTCATAGGTGTTGTCGTCGATCTTGGCAGGCTCGCCGGCGGCAAGGCCGGAGATGACGGAGTAATCAGTGAAGTCGATGTTGTAGAGGCCCTCGACCACGTTCATGTTGGCACTCAGGCAGAAAGCGGAAGAGCAGTTGGCGGGGTCGTAGGAAGACGGGGCATAGGCGGAGCCGATGGTCATCACGCCGCCGCCCTCGGTACCGCCAGCGGGAGCGGAACCCTCGTCGCCGCCGTTACCACCGCAGCCGGCGAGGCCGAGGCCCGCGACAGCCGCCGTAGCACCCGTGAGGGTGAGGAAGGAACGACGAGACATACCCTGGGACATTTTCATGAGCTCTCCAATCACGCGCTCATTTGGTATGGAGACGCACTGCGTCCCATACGCCTTACATACAATTAGAAGGTACCTCACACCCCAGCCATAAACGCCAGACGCTCGGCGAACGGCTCCGCCGCCGTCCAAACGGAAAACCGACCGTTCGGGCAAATTGTTGACAATACGAGCTATTAAGGAACTTGATTGAGATAAAGCGCATGCTTTGCTTTTATGCGGAATCCGACCCGTCTGCTTTAGCGGGGTCCTGCGACAGCGCGTGCAAGGCCTCGTAGATTTCGCGAGCGAGCTTTAAATTTACCGTATTAACGGCAGAAATATCTTCCGCGCTCGCCGCGCGCAGGCGCTTCATGGAGCCGAAGTGGCGCATGATGGCGCGCTTGCGCTTGGGGCCGACGCCTGGAATCTCGTCCAAAATCGAGACGGTCATAGCCTTTCCGCGCAGCTCGCGGTGGAAGGTGATGGCGAAGCGGTGACTCTCGTCGCGGACCTGCTTGATGAGGTAGAGCGACGCCGAACCGCTCGGCAGCACGATGGGCGTGTCGTCCCAGGGGACGAACACCTCCTCGTCGGCCTTGGCGAGGCCGCAGACCGGAATGTCGAGACCGAGCTCCTCGAGCTGCCTCATCGCCGCGGTGAGCTGGGGACGGCCGCCATCGACCACCAGCAGGTCGGGCCTGCTGCCGAACCGCTCGTCGGCCATGCGCTCGGGGGCGTAGCGACGTCCGAGAACCTCGGACATGGAGGCGAAATCGTTGGCCTCATCCAACTCTGCACGGATCTTGAAGCGACGGTACTGGCTTTTGTCGGGCTTGCCGTTCGTGAATACGACCATGGAGGCGACGGTGAAAGCACCATGCAGGGTCGAGATGTCGAAGCACTCGATGCGCATGGGCGGCGCGTCCAGGGCCAACGCACTCTCGAGCTGCAATAGCGCCTGATTGGTGCGATCGTCCGAGTACCCCGTCCGCATCATATAGCGCATGAGGGCATGGTGGGCGTTGCGGTCGGCCATCTGCAGCAAGCGATGCTTCTCGCCACGCTGCGGGCGGTGCAGGCGGCACACGCGCCCTCTCTTGCCCGTCAACCACTCCCCCACCACGTCCGCGTCCGGCAGCTCGATCGCAAGGTCGACCTCGTGGGGGACGTCGGCCGTCTCATCGTAGTAACGCTTGACGAAGCCGGATGCCAGCTCGACTTCATCGACGTCGAGGCCCTTGTCCAAGATAAACTCGCAGGTTCTCTGCACGCGCCCCTCGCGCACAACGAACACGCAGGCACCGGCGATGGTCTCCTCACGGTAGAAACCGATGAGGTCCAAATCGACGCTCGTGGGAAACACAACCTGCTGTCGATCGTCCAGCCCATCGATGACCTCAAGGCGACGCTTGATGCGCCCCGCACGCTCGAAGTCGAGATCGGCGGCGGCCTCGGCCATATCGGCTTTAAGCTCATCGACGAGCTCGCGGCGTTGTCCGGATAGGAATCGCTCGACACGACGCACGTTCACGGCGTATTCCTCACGGCCGATCATGCCAGCGCACACGCCGGGCCCGCGCCCGACATGGTAGTCGAAACAGGGACGGCCCTGATTCGAGCAGATGAGCTCGATGACATCGGCATCGTCCGGGCGTTTTTCAAGCAAGCGGCGGACGCGCTTCCACTCGGCACACGAAGCCGTGCAGATCGGGCAAACCTTGCGGAGCGTGTCGATGGTCTCGCGGGCGGCGCGACTGTCCGTGTACGGACCGTAGTAGCGCGTGTCGGGACGATGCTTCTCGCGCGTGTACTTGATGGCGGGAAATACATCGCCACGCGTGATTGCGATGTAGGGGTAGGACTTGTCGTCCTTGTAGTCGACGTTGAAATACGGATGGTATTGGGCGATAAGCTCGCGTTCGAGGACGAGCGCCTCATGCTCGCTTTCGACGACGATGTAGTCGAAACTCGCAACGAGCTGCATCATGAGCGGGATCTTTGCACGATCGTCGGCCAGCGTGACGTACTGGCGCAGGCGAGCGCGCAGGTTCTTGGCCTTGCCGACGTAGATGACCTCGCCCGAAGCGTCTTTCCAAAGGTAGCAGCCGGGATCGTCGGGCACCTCGGCAACCTGCTCGACAAGGCTCGGGGCATGGTCGCCCCCCTGGGCGCGCACGTGCTCGGAGGCGGCGCGGGCGGAAAAGGGCGCAAGAGGCATGGAGCGGGAGGGCGGGGTATCGCCGGATGAGCGGCCTAACATACGCGCCGGCCGAATTCCGCCCCGATGGCAACATGCGAAGGGCGTCCCTTGGGAGCGAGCGTTCTCATGGGCGGTCTACCGCCTCGCGGCTCTTGCGCGGGCGCGCAGCTTCTTGACGCCCTGCAGCGCAGCGTAGAACCCACCCTTGATGGGGACATCGCGGTCGGGGGCGATTCGAACCGTTCCCTCTTTGGCGAACTTCGTCTTGAACTCATTGAGATTCATGGTCTCTGGAGCGAACTCGCTGCCGATGCCCATAAGGTCGTAAGACGCGCAGCCGAGCTCGGCAACGCGCATCATCTCAAAATGCACCAGAGCGTCGGCGACGCGAAGTTTACCCACGCCAGAGACCGTGGCAGCGTAATACCGCGTTGCCACTGGACCGGAAATGGTCACGAGCGACCAGCCCACAAGTTCACCATCGATGCGCGCGGCATACACGCGGCAGTGATCGGAGCCGAGCGCACAGACCATGCTCGCATAATAGGAGCAGGGAGCCGGGACGAACCCGTCGCGCGCAGCGGTATCGCACATGATCTTGTGATATTCCTCGAAGGATGCGGCGGCGAGATCGGTCTCGTCGGCCATCGAAGCGGGGCACTCGCGCAGGGCTTTGCGGACATCGCGGCGGCCGCGCGGCTTCATGCGAGAGAAAATGGCCTCCTCGCCGCCGGACAGGTCGACGACGACAGTGGTGTCATACGGCAGCGTAGAAAGGCACGGACGCGTCATGGGGAGCTCATGGTCGACGGCCAAGCGCATGAAGACCTGGGAACGGTCGGCCTGCTTGATATGCGCGACGAGGGCTTCGAGAGCCTCCGCCTCGTCCTGGGCACTCGGCGCGGCGGCCCACACGGGGGCGTGATGGGCGCGCAGGTAACGGTAACCATGCGTCTCATACTGCACGAAAGAGGCGAGCGCCGCCGTTTCGCCGTCGCGAAGCACGGCAACGCAACCCCACAGGGAGCGGCCATCGACGGTCGACTCGAAATCCTGCCACACGGGCAGCTGCTCAACGGGGATGTCGGCCCCAAGAGCCTCGAGAGCGACCTCGTACTCCTCGCGCGATAGCGTCTTCACCTGCATGCAATCACCGGTCCATATATGCCATACCCTCACGATACAGCGGTTAATCATATCCCACGGAAACGGACAGCCGGCTGAGCAAACAAGGCTCTATCAAGAATGCATGGGAAGGCAGAGCGCTGCCGTCCCAGCTATTCCAGGCGGCACCCAACAAGACGCCGCAAGCAAATCAGCCCATATAGCGCTTGAATTTGTCAATTTGGCGCACCCAGCGCACCCTTGCCCATAGCCTATGGGCAAGGGTCTCACCAGGAGAATCGAACGGGTTGGCGACCCTCCTCGATTTGTAAAGATCCAAGGCACGACGACGTGCATCGACATCGAACACATAGTCCCTAATCACCCTTTTCGGGACCAACGTGTAGAGCACGTCGTCATACGCCTCCTGATATGGCACATCCTTTCCCAGCACAAAACTCTCGACTAAAGGCTTTACGAAATTCACGCCAGCAGCGGACATATAGTAGGTGTTCGCACCAGGACGTGCGTTAACTTCGAAGAACTTGTACTTACCGTCCCGCTCGTCATACTTGGCATCAAAGTTTGCGAAACCGACGTATCCGACGTGCATGCAAAAGCGCTTGGCGTCGTCCACAAGCTGGTCGTGCCGCTCAATTTGAATAGCCACAGGGTTTCCGATTCGAGCTGGGTCATGGTCTTCCAGCAACACACGACCTCCCGAAACGACCCGTACATCCCCATCCGAAGTGGAGAACGTAGTAAGCGAGCAAAGAGAATCATCGGGGCCGGGTATGAACTCCTGCACAACAAGGTCTTTGTCATAACCGACCCTCTGCAGCAAATCAAAGACGCGCTGCAAATCATCGCGAGAACTGACGGTGTATATCTTTTCTTTTCCATCGAATGCCATCGTGTCGTAGCACGCCGAATTGGAGGGCTTTGCAATAGCAGGGTACATAAGCCCCACAGGATCGATCCGCTGTGCCCCTCCCGAGCAATCGAATGTCCATGTCTTCGGATACGGCATTCCAAGCTCCTCGCAAAGCGCGTAGAAGTTGCCCTTCTGAGTAATCCGATCGAAAACGTCAAAATCGTTATAAGGAATGACGTACAGGTCCGCAAGGCGGTTCTTCAGCTCACAGATCGAACGAACCTGCCAGTCCGCACTTCCCAGAAGCAGCGGAATCTTGCCCTCACGACGCATCTCAATGCCCCGACGGCGAAGCATCAGATACAGTTCCTCAATTGACCCGCCAACAGTCGAATCAAGCACATAATCGATGAACTTACTCGATGAGGTCACGCGAACATTCACTGCAGAAATGACTTGGGTCTTAACGCCATAGGCCTCAAAAAAGCACCTACCGTATGAATATGCCAGGACATCTCCCCCGAGAACAACGGGCCGCAGACAGGAGGCGAGATCAGACTCATCCAACGATTCACACGACATGCGCACGTCTTCGCATTCCGCGGCGGCGGTGCCAACATGAGCCTCAACAATCTCGATAACCCGCCTTGCACCTTCCTCACCGCAATCCGTAGGCAGCGTCACAAGACGATCAATAATGTCATCGCACACTCGAACGCCCCTTCGATCAACAGGCACACGATATGTGCACGGGTCAATAACGCCGGGGCCGAGTTCCGGACGATACCACGTCGACGTGTAGTACCCAGCGGCGCAACAAGCGCGAGTAATGGCATCAGCGATCATTGGCCCCTCGACAAGTATCGGGAACTTCAAGAGCGGCTGAGCACCGAACTCATCAGCGGCAGAAAAGGATCCAACACCAGAGATGCCGGAAAAGGCCTGATGATATATCGAAACGACCCGGGATCTCGATTCATAATCGCTGTCGAGGTCTTCAAACGCTGCGACAACGCGCCGAGAAATCTTCTCACTCGGCCTCATGGGCGCGTGATCCATCTGACCCATACGCTCCGCATCGGAAACGGCAGGTTCGAATAGCCTAGCCGCCGTAACGACGCGACGAAGGGGGCGCGCCACGCAGCCCGGAAGATGGTTGAAGACACGATTCCAGAACAAGAAAGTGCCCGTCAAGCCGGTCAGATACGCACCTGCCGGCCTTAGGGCCCCGAGACGGTCCCGAACGTCTCGCGCAACCTCCCCCTTCGACAAACCTGGATTCACCCACACAGCCCCGCCAAACTGGGTATGCAGTATTTTTTCAACGCCAAACGAATGGATGGAGAAGTCAGCAACA
Organism: Collinsella intestinalis; assembly: GCF_902364775.2. GTDB lineage: Bacteria > Actinomycetota > Coriobacteriia > Coriobacteriales > Coriobacteriaceae > Collinsella. The sequence continues at coordinate 1,298,704 of NZ_CABJEU020000001.1, forward strand.
GGGACCCCTTGCTCGTCTGTCGCCATTCGCGTAACGCCATGAGCGCAATCTTCGATGACAAGGGCCCCGAGACTATGCGCTGCGCGGACCAGATCCCTCGAGTCGGAGGCATCCACGATGCCGTACGTGTGCTGTAGAACAATTGCCCGGAGAGATGTGGACTCAGGCAGTCGACGCGGATCGAGGGACGCAGTGTCTCGAGATATATCGCCGTACACGGGAATAAGACCCGCCGCGATAATCGGGTTAACCGCAGTGCAGCACGTCAGCAGCTGAGTCAGGACCTCGCCACTCCCTTCATGTGCGCGAATCGATTCAAATACGACCTGCATTCCCTCACGGGCACGATACACGCAATACCAATCGTCGGGCGAAGTTCCGGTCTTCTCGGCCATTATTTCCGCAATTCGGTATTCATACTGACCACGATGCATTATTTCTCCCAAACAACCAAAGGTATAAGAATGCTAGCGCCTGAAACGATCAACCACGGAGGAAATGAATGAGGCCTCGGGTACCCCGCGAGCGGACGCAAAGCCAAAGGTGACAAGCAACGCCGGCAAGCCGGCGAGAATCGCATAGGCGATGGCAAGGAAAGTACCGCCAGAGGACAGGGGCATAAAGCCCGTCTCAAAAATAACCAATAGGGCAGCCCCCGCCGCAGCGCCAACAAGTCCGAAGACTACGGCACGAAGAGAAGACCTTAACATCGCCCCAATGCCAATTCGACCCAACTCCCTGCGCAAAAACAAAAGCGTGACAGCATCGATGGAAATAAAGAAGAACGTCGAGGAGGCCGCGACGACATTAAATCCAAACTTCGGCGTAAACACCAGGCAAATGGCAATCTGAATTGCACCGGCAATGCACTCCGCAACGGCAAACAGCTTCATCTTACGCAAGGATGAGCAGGCCTTCTGAAGATACGTCGACAAGCCGTACCCCGGGAGTGACAACGCAAGCCACGCGATGTAATTTGCGAGCGCCCGGGTGTCGGAAGGCGTCATTTTACTTGACCCAAGAACATGTGCCAAACAAGGCGAAAAAACTATGAGATACAGGGCAAATGGTATGAGGATGAACAGAATCTGGCCAGACCCCCGAGAAACTCCCTCCGCAAACTCACGCAGCTTGCCGCTAGCAACAAACGTAGATAGTTCCGTAAACATTGCCGTGGTCAGCGGAATTGCGAAAACTGAATAAGGAAGCATGTACCACATTCGAGCGTAGTATGTAATTGACGCCCCTGCGGGGTTGACCGAGAGCGCACAAGAACTCTGAACAGAAGTAGTTGCAAACGAAACACCGGTAACAACGAGGGTCGGAATTCCGATTGAAAGCGTCTCGCGAATAAGCGGATCACGTACGTCGATGCGAGGGCTCAGCTTGATACCGTGTCGTCTGAGCGACGGTAATTGAAGCAGGACCTGAACCAAAACCCCAAGAGGGTTGGAAACTGCAAGAACGAGTATCCCCAATTGGGGATCAACCTCAGCAAGCCAGCCATATACAAAAAAGGCCCCTGTAATGACAATATTGTTCGCAATGGGAGCCGCCGTAGACCAAAAATAATCGCGCTCAGCGTTCAACACGCTCGATATGACAGATGACAAGGCGTAGAGAACAATTTCAATGGCAAAAAATCTAAAGAAATACGTTGCGAGATTAAAATCGAATTCCGCGGTTGCGTTAAACGCCTGAGTCCAAATAATCTCCCCGGCAAAGATAAAGGAGAGCAGCGAGAGTCCCGCCATGAGCACGGTCACGAGCGAAAGAAGATTCGATGCATAGGCGCTCGCGCCCTCTCGCCCCAAGTTTTTCTTAGCCGAGATGTAAACAGGGAGGAAGGCCGTAACGAGCATTCCGCCCATAACAAGCTCATATAGAGCATTTGGCAAATTATTCGCAACGGTAAACGCACTGGCGACAAGCGTTGCGCCCATCCCGTAGGCCTGAGCCCATGTACGCATGAAGCCGGTAATGCGACTCACGATAACCAGGCCGCTCATCATTGCAGTTGACCTGCCGACGCTCTCAAGATCGCTCCGAGCGTTTCTGGTTTTGCCAGATTCTGACACGAACTGTCCTCCTATTAAGCAAATGGCCCCAGGCACAACGCCTTAGGGCCACATCAACCATTATCGCAATAGTCGTTAAATGATCGCGCCGCCGCCGATGAATCCACCGATATAGCTGAGGGAGCGATAGCCGACACCAGCACCGGGAATCGAATCAATCATCCTGCCGCCACCCACATAAATACCGACGTGCCCGCAGTATGTGTTCGTGGTGAAAAAGACAAGGTCACCGTATTTGAGCTGGTCGACGTTTGAGGTCCAAGCGCCACGAGCCTTCACCTTGTTCATGTAGGAGGCGGGGCTGTTGGACCATGGAGCAAGACCCATGGCGTAATCAACCAAACCAGAGCAGGTGAAATACGAGGTCCGAGGATCGCCGGTCCACTTATATCCGGTATAGCTATAACCGGAACCGATCACGCCTTGAGCGCGGGCAACCATCGCAGATGCACTCCCCGTCGGCGTGCCAGACACATTGCCGCTGTTGGATCCAGCACCAGTAGAATTGCCGCCGCCGCCCGAATTGCCGGTATTGGGCGCATTCCCCCCAGAGGATGTTCCGGCATTCGACCCTCCCTGCGCCTGGACGCGATCGGCCTCAGCCTCGGCTTCCTGACGAGCGGCCTCCTCCTCGGCCGCAATCGCCTGTTTCAAATCATCAGAGAGCTGATCGTAATAACCCTGAGCTTCGTCCGCGGCCGCCTGCGCCGCCGCGAGCTTCTTGGCCTGGTCGGCAACAAGCTTTTCCTGCTTCTCCTTGTCCTCCTCAAGGGAGCTTCTCTTCTGCTCAAGCGATTCCCTCAACTCGCGGGTTGTCGTAATGACACTCTGCTTGTGCTCTGCCGCCTTATCGGCATAATGCAGGCTCGTCATCAGCGATGAAAGGCTATTCGATCCAACCAAAAGAGAAATAAAATTGGATCGCCCACCCATCTTGTACTGCGCGACCGCCATACCCGTCAGCTCGTCCTGAAATTCCGCAAGCTGTCGCTCTTCCTCGGCAATCTCTGCCGAGGTCTTCTCAATTGCCTCAATTGTTGCGTTCAGGTCGTTGTTGACCGTAGCGTAGTTATTCCCCGCTTGCTCGGCCGCAGCGTAAAGAGCATAGAGCCTGTCCTGCGCTGCGCCGAGCTGCTGCTGCAACTCAGTCGACGACGCAGCCCGAGCGGCAACCGGAGTCATGCTGAAAACAAGAGATCCGGTAAGCACGGAAGCGACAATGGCAGCGGAGGTGCGTTTAAAGTGTGCCATGTTGTATCTCCTCATGGGCTTGCCCATCATGTTCGAATACTGCTGACGACAATGCGCGTCACGATTCAGAAAGATTTTACCAGCGAGAGCGATCGTGCGCCCCCATTCACTCTCAATACATACGTCGCGTCGTAATAAAACAGCGGGGGCGCAAACCCCCGCCCGACATACAATCGCAGCAGTGAGAAATGAAATGGCGCATCCCGTTGATCATGTGTCCATACACTAAAAATTGCCGCCGCCGAGGAACGTTCCAAAGTAGGCCATCTTGGTCGTGCTCGCGCCGACTCCCGGTCGACGGGCTCCGTAGCAATTGCCATTTCCAACGTAGAAGGCAACATGACCGGGGAAAAATACCAGATCGCCGTACTGAAGCTCACTGATCTTGGTCGTAAAACGGCCTCGGCGCTGAAGAGCGGCAAGCTGAGCGCCATCAGTGCGGGGAATGGAAATGCCAATCTGGGCATAGGAATACATGGTCAGGCCAGAGCAGTCAAAACCAACCTCGGGAGATGATCCGCCCCACACATACGGGGCGCCCTCATAGCGAAGTGCGACGTTCAGAGCTGCAGCCCCAACAGTGCTCACTCCCCCGTTGCCAGAGCTGCCTCCACCCGCGTTGCCGGAACCGGCGTTGCCGCCACCCTGCGACGGAGGAGGCGTGGGAACGGGCTGGGGACTGGGCTGAGGATCGGGCTGCGCAGTACCGCCTTGGTCTGCGTCCTGGCCACCGACACCGCCGCCAATCCCGGGCTGATTGTTATCCTGTGCGGAGTTCATGCCCTGCTGGAGCGCTTCGTTAGCGGCGGCCTCTGCCGCAAGCTGCTCCTGAAGCTGCGCATCGAGCGAGGAGACGACGGCAGCTGCGCGAGCCTGATTTTCGGCCTGCTCGGCAAGACGCTTGCTCGCGTTATCCATGGCGGCCTGCTGCTCGCTTTGTTGCTTCTCCAGGTCGGCCTGAAGATCCTTGACCTCGTTGATCAACTCTGCCTGCGCGTTGGAGACCTTGCTGGCATAAAACAGGCGAGACATCATATCGCTCAAGCTCGTAGAGTTGACGAGCACCTTGGTAAGCGAGATGCCGCCTTCTTTGTATCCCATGGCGGTATAGCCAGCGAGCTCGTCCTTGGCGGCGTTAAGCCTACCGGACGTCTTCTCAATCTCTTGGACCGTCTTCTGCAAATCGTCGCCGAGAGCGGCGATCTCGCTGTTGATCGCAGCGTACTCAACGCCAATCTGCTCAAGCTGAGCGCGGGCGGAAGCCAGGTCGGAATTCAAGTCGGCATATGCCGGAACAGGAATGGAAGTGCCCAGGATGGCACATGTCAGTCCCGCGATCACGGCGCAACGAGCGCCGAAGGAAGGGCTGCGGTGAAGTCTCATATACGAGTCCTTTCGCGGACCGGATTGCAAACAATTGACATTCACTATTGTATGGGCCGTGTAAAAATGCCAGTCGATCCTCACAGAACGCACAGGCAACTCTCAAGGTCAGCTTGAACCTGAAGGAATAAGACCGCAGGTAGAGGCCCTGTCTCATGTTTGCGACATAGCGGCGCGGCACGAAAGCGCCCCATATTCCACCCGATTTTCCGCTACCTTCGACAGATGTCCGCTGTAAGGGCGTTCAGGCAGGTCAACAGCGGTTCAACCGGCACTTCGAGCTGAATACCGCGACGTCCCCCGGAAATGTAGACCGCATCATACAACCAACATGTCTCATCGAAGATCACCGGGAACGGCCGTTTCAGTCCAATGGGCGAGCAGCCGCCTCGCACATACCCGGTCACCGCCGTCAGTTGTTTGGTGGGCAGCATCTCGAGCGACTTCTCCCCCGCCACCTTCGCAGCGGCCTTGAAGTCGAGCTCCTCGGCAACTGGGACGCAGCACACCACATGGTTGCCCGAGGGCGCCACCGTCACGAGCGTCTTGAATCCCTGTCCGGGATCCTCTCCCAGCTGCGCGGCGATAGACTCACCCAGGCCGCGGGCCTCCTCGCCGTCGTCCTCGTACGTGTGCAGGATATACGGCACGCCCTCGCGCTCCAACTCACGCATTGCGTTCGTCTTTTGAACCTTGGGCGCCTTAGCCATCGATCTCGGCCATCCGCGCTCGGTCACGTTCAAGCAGAGGCGCCAGGAACTTGCCGGTATAGCTCTTCTTGCACGCAGCAACCTTCTCGGGCGTACCAGATACCACGATGCGCCCGCCGCCGTCACCGCCCTCGGGACCGAGATCGATGATGCGGTCGGCCACCTTGATCACATCGAGGTTGTGCTCGATGACGAGCACGGTGTTGCCCGCGTCCACCAAGCGCTGCAACACATCGACGAGCTGGCGCACGTCCTCGAAGTGCAGGCCCGTAGTGGGCTCGTCCAGGATGTAGAACGTCTTGCCCGTCTGCTTACGGTGCAGCTCCTTGGCGAGCTTCACGCGCTGGGCCTCGCCGCCGGACAGCGTCGTCGCCGGCTGCCCGAGGCGCACGTAGCCCAGTCCCACGTCGTAGAGGGTCTGCAACTTGCGCTTGATCTGCGGGATGTTGCCAAAGAACGCGAGCGCTTCGGTCACGGACATGTCGAGCACATCGGCGATGGTCTTGTTGCGATAGCGTACCTCGAGCGTCTCGCGGTTGTAGCGCTTGCCGCCGCACACCTCGCACGGCACGTAGATGTCGGGCAGGAAGTGCATCTCGATCTTGATCTGGCCGTCGCCCTTGCAGGCCTCGCAGCGGCCGCCAGGAACGTTGAAGGAGAAGCGACCCGGCGAGTAGCCGCGCGCCTTGGACTCGGGCACGCTCGCGAACAACGCACGCAGATCGTCCCACAGGCCGATGTAAGTCGCCGGATTGGAACGCGGGGTGCGGCCGATCGGGCTCTGGTCGATATCGATGACCTTGTCGATCTGATCGATGCCCTCGATCGTCTTGTAGGGTCCCACGACGCGGGTCGAATTGTGCACGGCATTGGTGAGCGCGGGCGCGATGGTGTCGGTCACCAGAGAGCTCTTACCCGAGCCCGAAACGCCCGTCACCACCGTGAGGGTGCCGAACTCAATCTCAGCCGTGACGTTATGCAAGTTGTTTGCCTTGGCGCCTGTGATCTTGAGGGCCCCACGACCGGGAGTGCGGCGCTCCTCGGGCAGGCGCACCATGCGGCGGCCGGAGAGATAGGCGCCCGTGAGCGAGTCAGGGCACGCCATGAGCTGCTCAGCCGTCCCGGTGCACACGACCTTGCCCCCGTGCTCGCCGGCACCGGGACCCATGTCGACCACGTAATCGGCCGCGCGGATGGTGTCCTCGTCATGCTCGACCACGATCACGGTGTTGCCCAAATCGCGCAAGCGCTCGAGCGTGGCGATGAGCCGCTCGTTGTCGCGCTGATGCAGGCCGATGGAGGGCTCATCCAGAATGTAGAGCACGCCCATGAGGCCCGCGCCGATCTGGGTGGCCAAGCGGATGCGCTGGGCCTCACCGCCGGAAAGCGTCGCGGAGGCGCGGTCGAGCGTCAGATAGTCCAGGCCGACATCGACCAGGAAGCGCAAGCGCTCGCCGATCTCCTTGACGATGGCGTGGCCGATAAAGGCCTCGCGCTCGGTGAGCTCGAGGGCGTCGAAGAACGCGAGGGACTCACGGCAACTCATGCAGCAGACCTCGTAAATGGACTTACCGCCAACCGTGACGGCGAGCATCTCGGGGCGCAGGCGGGCGCCGTGACACGTCGAGCAGGGCTCCTCGCGGATATAACGCTCAAGCTTTGCCTTGGTGTTCTCGTTGGTCGTCTCGACATAGCGCTCGTACAGGATATTGCGCACGCCGGCATACTTGGTGAACCAATGCGTGTCCCGGCCGTCCTGCGTCTTGTAATCGACGCGCATCTTCTTGTCGCCCAAGCCGTCGAGGAAGATTTTTCGCACGCGAGCAGGCAGATCCTTCCACGGCGTGGTCGGATCGACTTTGAGATGGATACACAGGGCGCGGAAGATCTGCGGGTAGTAGTTTGACTTGCCGAAGAAACCGCCGAACACGCCCTCCTCGATAGAAAGGTTCGGATCCTCGATAAGGGCCTCGGCATCCACGACCTTCCTGAAGCCCAGGCCGTCGCACTCCGGGCAGGCACCGTAGGGCGCGTTGAAGGAGAAGTCGCGCGGCTGCAGGTCATCGATAGAGTGACCGTGCTCGGGGCAGGCGAGCGCGAGGGAATATGCGAGCAGGTCGCCCTCGGCGTCCTCGGGCGCATCGCGATCGGACAGCAGATATACGCTCACATTGCCATGAGCGAGCTTGGTTGCCTGCTCGACGGCCTCGGCGATACGGCCGAGGCTCGTCTCGCGAATCACGATACGGTCGACCACGACCTCGATGGTGTGTTTGAACTTCTTATCAAGCTCGATGGTCTCGTCCAGGCTGCGGACCTCGCCGTCGATGCGCACGCGTGAGAAACCCTCGGCCCGCAGGTCTTCGAGCAGCTTGACGAACTCGCCCTTGCGACCCTGCACCACCGGCGCGAGCACGAAGGCTCGACGACCCTGACCGGCGGCGAGAATCTTGTCGGCAACCTGGTCGGTCGTCTGGCGCTCGATCTCACGGCCGCACTCCGGGCAATGGGGCACGCCGATGCGCGCGTAGAGCAGGCGCAGGTAATCGTAGATCTCGGTGACAGTGCCGACCGTGGAGCGCGGGTTCTTGGATGTGGTCTTCTGATCGATGGAGACCGCTGGGGACAGGCCGTCGATCGAGTCGAGGTCGGGTTTGTCCATCTGACCGAGGAACTGACGGGCGTAGCTCGAGAGGCTCTCGACATAGCGGCGCTGGCCCTCGGCGTAGATGGTGTCGAAGGCCAGGCTCGATTTACCCGAACCGGACAGACCGGTGATGACGACGAGTTGGTCGCGAGGAATCTCGACGTCGATGTCCTGCAGGTTGTGCTCGCGGGCGCCCTTGATGACGATGGAGGAATCAGACATGGACGGTCCTTATCTGAAGTGGAATCGGATATGACTCATGGACACATTCGTATCTAACCCCTTAGTGTAGCGCCAACGCCAGGTCGGGGCATAATCCCTTCGGACGTGGTTCCGCTTCGCTCCACAAAAACACCCTGCGGAAATATACCCCGACCGGGCGGCACGCAGCTGAAAAGGGGCCGCGTATCCCGCAAAGAGAAGGGGCGCCCCGGCAAGAAGCCGAGACGCCCATGCGAGGCGAACTATGTTGCCGGAAGCGCTTAGCTGCGGGCGGCGCCGTCGACGGGGATGACCGCGCCGGTGACGTAGGAGCTCATCTCGCTCGCCAGGTAGACGAAGGCGTTGGCGACGTCCTCGGGCTCGCCGATGCGGCCCAGCGGGATGGTGGCGATCAGGGGCTGGATCATCTTCTCGGGCAGGGCGGCGACCATGTCCGTCTTGGTGATGCCGGGGGCAACGGCGTTGACGCGGATGCCCTTGGGCGCGAGCTCGCGGGAGAGGCTCTGGGTCAGGCCGTTGACGGCGTACTTGGAGGTCGGGTAACCGCACCCGGAGGGCTGACCGTACTTGGAAACCATGGAGCTGGTGGTAGTGATGGTGCCGCCGTGACCGGCCTCGATCATGAGCTGCGCGCCCGCACGACAACCGTTGAAGACCGCGGTGACGTTGAGGTCCATGATCTTCTTCCAATCATCGGCCGTGTAGTCGAGCAGCGGAGTGGACTGAGAGATGCCGGCGTTGTTGACGATGGTATCGACGCCGCCCATGTCCTCGGCGGCGGCACGGAAGGCCTCGGTAACGGCGTCGAGGTCGGTCAGATCGCAGGTGCGGCCCCAAACCTTGGCCTCAGGATAGGTGGCGAGCAGCTGCTCGACAGCCTTGTCGGCGGTCTCCTGGCGGGAACCGAACACGGTCACAACCGCGCCTTCCTCGATAAAGCGAGCGGCGATGGCGTAGCCGATACCGCGAGTGCCGCCGGTGATGATTGCTTTCTTGCCTTCGAGCAACATGAGCATTCCTTTCGGACGTGGGGCGCGCACGTTCTTTCGCGCCCATCTTTTCAACCGTAGCCATTCTCCCCCAAAGATAAAACGGTTATTCGCCCTATGGGCCGACGTGATTCGGCAGACGGGCGCCAGGCCGATAAGGTCGGAGCCGCATACGCGCCACAGGTCGTGAGGTGCCTCGACCGACCCCGTTCAAGCCGCTCGGCGAGGGTACAATGGAAAGGTTCCACCTGAAGGAAAGGAAGCACCCATGAGCTGCGAGCATGCAACCGCGGCGGGCGGCCAGACCGCCCCGCAGGAATTTGAAGAAAACAATCTGTCCGAGGTCAAGCGCGTCGTCGCCGTGCTGTCCGGCAAGGGCGGCGTGGGCAAGTCCCTCGTCACCGGCACCCTCGCCGTCGAATTGGCGCGCGCCGGCCACAAAGTCGGCATTCTCGACGCCGACATCACCGGCCCGTCGATCCCCAAGATGTTCGGCATGAGCGGCCGCCACGCCATGGGCCTTGGCAACCTGTTGCTGCCCGAGATCTCCGACCACGGCGTCAAGGTCATGTCGAGCAACCTGCTGCTCAAGAATGAGACCGATCCCGTCCTGTGGCGCGGCCCCGTCATCGCCGGCGCAATCCGCCAGTTCTGGAGCGAGACCTCCTGGGGTCCGCTCGACTACCTGCTCGTCGACATGCCTCCCGGCACCGCCGACGTCGCCCTCACCGTCTTCCAGTCGCTGCCCGTCGATGGCATCGTCATCGTGACGAGCCCGCAGGACCTCGTTTCCATGATCGTCGCCAAGGCCGTGAACATGGCCGAGAAGATGAACATCCCCGTCCTCGGCATCGTCGAGAACATGGCATATGTCGAGTGCCCCGATTGCGGCAAGAAGATCGAGATCTTCGGCCCCAGCAAGCTCGACGCCGTTGCCGAGCAGTACAACCTGCCGATCCTCGGCCGCATGCCCATCAAGCCCGAGCTCGCCGCCGCCTGCGACGACGGCGCCATCGAGGCCGAACTGCCCGGCGGCCTGCTGCCCGAGGCCCTCGCCAGCGTCGAGGCGCTCCCCGAGCACGAGGCCCCCGAACCCGATGCAGGCGCCTAACATGGGCCGCCCCGCCACCATATCCACATTCTGCGACGCGCCGCTCTCCCCCGCGGAGGGCGGCGCGCCCATCTACGACGTCCTCGTCATCGGCGGCGGTGCGAGCGGACTTGCCGCCGCCATCACCGCGGCGCGCGCCGGGGCGCGCACGTGCATCCTGGAGCGCGACGTCGAGACGGGCCTCTCCATCCTCGCGACCGGTAACGGGCGCTGCAATGTCTCGAACAGCCGTCTCGACGCACGCCGATACCGCCATCCCGACGCCGTGCGCGAAATCTTCGGCACCACCCCGGAGCGAGATGTCGCCGCATTCCTCGAAAGCACGGGCATCGCGACCGCAGAGGAGGGTGAGGGGCGCCTGTACCCCATGAGCCGCCGCGCAGATTCGGTACGCGACGCGCTCCTCAACACCTGTCGACGCGAGGGCATCACCGTCATGGTGTGCGCTGAACCGAAACGGCACGCTATTGACCCAATCGGCCTCCACGAGTTCACGGTCGACCAAGCGCGCCTCCCCCTCTCCCATAAGCCCGGCCGCGACGATAAGGCCCGCATCCGCAACGCGCGCAAGGCGCTCGCAACAGCCGACCGCCTCGATCACAAGGTGCTCGCTCGGGCCGTCGTCCTCGCATGCGGGGGAACCTCTGGGGCTTCGTGCGAAGTCCTTAACCTGCCCCATGTCGCCGAAGCCCCCGTCCTGTGCCCCATCGCCTGCACTTTGTCCCCATCCGGCGGCGATGAGACCGGCGGGCGCAACCTTCTCCAAGGTCTCGACGGCCTGCGAGTCGACTGCATGCTCACCCTGATGCGCGACGGGGCCGCCGTGGCATTCGAACAGGGCGAGGTCCTCTTCCGCCCCTATGGCATCTCCGGCATCGCCGCGTTCAACCTCTCGCGACGCATCGAGACGGGCGACCAGGTCGAACTTGACCTCTTCCCCGAGATGAACGAACAAGGCCTCGCCTGTCTCCTCGCACGCCGCGCGGAGACAATCGGCACCTTCGACGGCAGCCCCCGATGGTTCGACGGCCTCCTGGCTCGTCCTCTCGCGGCACTCGTCTGCGACGCCGTGGCCGGTACCGAGCGCCCGCTGAACCGAGCGGCATCGATGCTGCACCGCATCCCCTTGCGCGTGACAGGCACCACCGAGCACGCGCAAGCCCAGGTGCGACGCGGCGGCATCCCCCTGTCGGCCATGGAACTCGACACGCTCGCCGTGTGTCCGATCAACGCGGACGAGAACGCACCGCAAGCACCCATCTACGCATGCGGCGAAGCCATAGACATGGACGCCGATTGCGGCGGCTACAACCTTGCTTGGGCCTGGCTCACGGGCGTTCGCGCGGGCGCCGCCGCTGCCGCCGCCCATCGCCACGGCACATCCGACCCTTCCGAGGAGCCCCATGCTTGAGATTTCCCAGATTTCCTGCCGCCTAGCCGATGGCGGGGATGAGCGCTCGTGCATCGAGGTATGCACCCGTGAGGCGCTCGGTATCCTCCGCTGCCGCCGTGCAGATATCGAACGCGTCGAACTGAGGCGCAAATCCATCGACGCCCGCAAGAAGTCGAACGTCCATTTCACACTGAGCGCCCTCGTGCACTTGGCATCCGAAGTCGATGAGGCCGATCTGCTCTCGCGCCTCTCCGATCGCGATCGCAAGCGTGTGCGCGCGGTCGATGCGGACGACCCCTCCTTCCCCGCTCCCGTGCAGGACGGCATGCTCGAGCACCGCCCTGTCGTCGTCGGAGCGGGGTGCGCGGGCCTTTTCGCCGCGCTCACGCTTGCCGAGGCGGGCCTTCGTCCCATCTTGCTCGAACGCGGGGATGACGCCACGCGACGCACCGAGGCAGTCGGGCACTTCAACGCCACCGGAGCGCTCGACACCGAAAGCAACATTCAATTCGGCCTCGGCGGTGCCGGCACCTTCTCCGACGGCAAGCTCAATACCGGGACGAAAAACCCCTTGCATCGACTGGTCCTCAAGACGCTCGTCGAAGCCGGTGCCCCGCGCGACATCCTTTGGGACGCCAAGCCCCATATTGGGTCGGACATCCTGCCCGACGTCGTCACGAACCTGATCGCGCGCATCGAGCGCCTCGGCGGCACCGTCCGCTTCCGCACCCATGTGAGCGATCTTCTCCTCGATGACGAGGGGGTCGTCTCAGGGCTCATCCTCGACGGGCCCGATGGGCGGGAAACCATTGCTGCAACGCACGTCGTCCTCGCTTGCGGTCATTCCGCTCGCGATGTATTCGAGATGCTCGCCGATCTCGGCATCACACTCCAGCGCAAGACCTTCGCCATGGGCGTGCGTATCGAGCACCTGCAAGCTGATATAGACCGTACCCTCTATGGCTCCGCGGCGGGCCACCCTGCGCTCGGCGCCGCCCCGTACAGCCTCGTCGCCCACCTTCCGAACGGTCGCAGCGTATTCTCCTTCTGCATGTGCCCGGGCGGAGAGGTCGTTGCAGCTGCAAGCGAACAAGGCGGGGTCGTCACCAACGGCGCCAGCATGCACGCCCGCGACGGCCGCAACGCGAACGCCGCGTTGCTCGTCAACATCACGCCCGAAGACCTCCCGGGAAACGACCCCCTCGAGGGCGTCCGCCTGCAGCGCGCCTGCGAGCAGGCCGCTTTCCGTGCCGGCGGCGGCGAATACCGTGCGCCGGCCCAGCTCGTGGGCGATTTCCTCGCCCAACGCCCCAGTACGGGCCCCGGCCGCATCGAACCCACCTATCCTCGAGGGGTCACCTGGGGCACCATCGACGATGTCCTGCCGTCCCACGTCGTCGATGCCCTGCGCGAGGGCATTCCGCTACTCGGTCGAAAGATCCGCGGCTACAACGACCCCGAAGCCGTTCTCACCGCCATCGAATCCCGCTCCAGCTCGCCGATCACCATCCTGCGTGACCGTCAGACCTGCATCTCGGTGAGTACGCCCGGCCTCTATCCCTGTGGCGAAGGCGCTGGCTACGCCGGTGGCATCATGAGCGCTGCCACGGACGGCATCCGCTGCGCCCAATCCCTCGTCACCTCAACCGGGGACGCCCATATCCGATAACCCGCTCTCAACGTGAAATATCACCGCCAAATTAACGGCTCGCCCCAAACGAATATGGCCCGCTTCTCACGATGGAGAAGCGGGCCATATTACACTCACGTATTCAGCGGACTCCCCACGAGCTCAAATTCCCCGACAATCCGGGAACACCCTGCGGGAGAACTCTAACCCCCTAGGCGAGCTCTGCACGGGGCGCATCCACCGAGAGCGAGATGCACGCATACACGAAGCCCCAGCCGGCGAGGTACAGCTCGAGGGCGGAAAGCGCCAACATGCCAGAAACGCCCATCAGGCCGAACAGATTCGCAAACGAGACGAGAATCGCACCAGCGGCGACGGCGACCTGCATGCCCGGACGGCCAGCCGAGCGACGATACATCTCGAAAGCCGTGGCAAGCAGATAAAATGCCAGGAACATGCCCAGGAACGAAACGACCGGAACGAACGTGTCGACGGAGAACGGGAAGTTCAGCGTCCACAGGCCACCCAGCAAAAGAACGAGACCCACCGCGGGCTCGACACCGCGCAGCGTCCATCCTGCGCGCATGGCGAAGGCGGCGACCAGCGACAGGGAACCGGCGACGATGCCGAACCAGGAAAGAAGCTGCTGCAGACGAGCGAAATCCGCATAGCCCCACGCAGGAGAGACGAACAGCGCCGTGGCGAAGACAAAGCACGCGCCCGCCATGGCCACATGGCTCCACGCGAGACCGCGCAAGCGGCTGAACAGCAGGTCGAAATCGGTCATGTTGGTTTCCCTCCCCTTGCGAGACCTGCGCCCCGCATATAAATTCACGAGCGTAAGTATACCATCCGCACTCAACGAACGGCCTGTTCACCCCCTGTCGAGACGGCCGAAGTCAAAGGCAGGCATCGGTCAGCCCGTCTCAAACTCACCTCTTGAACCGCGCGCCCGTACGCTTGCGGCCCGGTGCGAAAACGGATCCCTTGCGCGCCGACTTACGCAGCGCCTCAATCACCTCGTCCTCGCTCGTCCCCTCCGACATCGCCTTGAGCTGAACGACGATATCGCGCAGGCGAGCGGCCTCCTCAAAGTCCATGGCCTCCGAGGCCGCCCTCATGTCGTCTTCCATGGTCTCAATCACGCGAGCGAGCTCCTCGGCGGGCAGATCGGCGAAATCGCGCGCAAGCCGCTCAGCGACGCCCTCGCCCGTATCGTCCTCCCCCTCCGCGCCGGCGGGGCTGAAGAACGCTCCATGCCCCAGCGTGTCGCCTCGGCTCCGATCCTTCTTCCCCACATTCTCCTCGGCCTCGGCAATGAAGCTCGAGATGTCGTTGATGGATCGGCGAACCGTCTGGGGCTTGATACCGTGTTCCTCGTTGTACGCCATCTGAATCGCGCGCCGGCGATTCGTTTCGTCGATAGCCTCACGCATCGAATCGGTAATCGAATCGGCGTACATAACGACCTCGCCCTCGGCATTTCTCGCCGCTCGGCCGATCGTCTGGATGAGCGAGCGTCGATTGCGCAGAAAGCCCTCTTTATCGGCATCGAGTATCGCCACGAGCGACACCTCGGGAAGGTCGAGGCCCTCGCGCAACAAGTTGATGCCCACCAGCACGTCAATCTTTCCCTGGCGAAGACTGCGCAAAATCTCGACTCGATCCATGGTCGCCGTATCCGAGTGCATGTAATTAACGCGAATACCGGCATCAAGGAGGTGGTCGGTCAGATCCTCCGCCATACGCTTTGTCAACGTAGTGACCAGCACGCGCTCATGACGTGCCACTCGTTCACGAATCTCATCGATCAGGTCATCGATCTGCCCACGCACCGGACGCACGTCGATCTTGGGGTCGAGTAGGCCCGTCGGGCGAATGATCTGCTCCACGTTGTTCTGGCTCACTCGCAGTTCATAGTCGCCCGGCGTGGCGCTCACATAGATGAACTGCGGAATGCGTGCCTCGAATTCGTCATAGCGCAGGGGGCGATTGTCGAGCGCCGAGGGCAGGCGGAACCCGTGCTCGACAAGCGTCACCTTACGAGAGCGGTCTCCCTCGTGCATGCCGCGTATCTGCGGCACCGTGACATGACTCTCGTCGATGATGCACAACATGTCCTTAGGGAAATAATCTATGAGCGTGAATGGGGGCTCGCCCGGTTTGCGACCATCCAGATGTCGTGAATAGTTCTCGATGCCGGTCGTGAATCCCATGGTTTCGAGCATCTCGAGATCATAGCTAGTGCGCTGCTCCAAGCGCTGCGCTTCGAGCAACTTGTCGTTCGCCTTAAGCTCCGCGACTCGTACCTCAAGCTCTTCCTCAATGGATTTTAAGGCTGCGGTTACCTTGGGCTTCTCCGTCACGTAATGCGAGGCGGGCCAAACCGGGATAGCGTCGAATTCGCGCATGATCTCACCGGTGACCTCATCGATCTCGGCGATGAGCTCAACCTCGTCACCGAAGAACTCGAACCTCAACGGATGCTCGGAATAGGGCGGGTAAACATCCACCACATCACCTCTCACGCGAAACGTACCGCGTGCAAGGTCATAATCGTTGCGATCGTACTGAATGTCGATAAGCGAATGAATGAATTCATCGCGCTCAAGTGGGACCTTTTTATCCACGTTTGGAGCCAGCCCCGCATAGTCTTCGGGAGATCCTATGCCATATATGCACGAGACCGACGCCACTACAATCACATCGCGACGCGAGAGCAGGGATGCCGTCGCCTGATGCCGAAGCATCTCGACTTCTTCGTTGATGGAGGAGTCCTTCTCGATATACGTATCACTCGAAGGGACATACGCCTCGGGCTGATAGTAATCGTAGTATGAGACGAAGTACACAACCGCGTTGTTCGGGAAGAACTCTTTGAGTTCACTTGCGAGCTGAGCGGCAAGCGTCTTGTTCGGTGCCATGACAAGCGTCGGCTTGCCCAAAGCCTCGATGGTCTTCGCCATCGTGAAGGTTTTGCCGGACCCGGTGACGCCCAAGAGCACCTGATAGCGATCCCCATCGCGCACGCCCTGCACCAAGGATGCGATTGCCTGGGGCTGATCGCCCGAAGGCTCGAACGGAGAAACGACCTCAAAAGGTGCAGGACTTCCAGACACGCCGAAACGCCTCAATTCGCCGCCGACGCGCTCAACTTCGAACTCAGCCACGCAAATCGCCACCCTTCCTAGCGAAACGCTTGCGGATACAGCTCTTGATACCGGGCTTTGGCCATATTGACGCGAACAAGATATGCCTGTGTCTCAGGGAATGTAATGGCATTATGAAGCAGCTTGTCCTGCTTTGCCCATCCATCGACATTGCCCATACCGGCGTTGTACGCGGCGATAGCACGATCAGTCGCCCCGTTGAAGTACGTCAAAAGATACGACAAGTAAGCACAGCCATATTCTATATTGATGGCTGGGTCCTCAAGATTCTCGTAAGAATAGCGTTTGCCATCGACGAGACCTTTAGACACCATGTCTTGAGCGGTTTCAGGCATCAACTGCATAAGGCCGCGAGCGCCCTGGTGGGAAGAGGCCTCAGGATCCCAGCTGGACTCCGAACGGATGACGGCAGCAACCAAATACGGATCTACGCCATGAGCGGACGCTGAAGCAGTGATCTCGTCCTCGTAACGCAAGGGATACATCGACTTAAAAAGCAACGAAGGGGCGAAAGTAAAGGCAAACGAGACAAGCCCGAAAATGAGTACGACGGTAAGAGGTACCGCTCGATACCATCGAAGAAAAGAGCCGCGTCTGTTCATCAGTTTACTTCCCATCAGTCAGTCGAATGCCCCTGTCCTCAAGCCAAAGGTCGAGCGATCGGAAAAGCGTATCATCTGCAACTGAATTATCGATAACGGTATCGGCCATCATTATCAACTCATCTTCAGACGGCTGGAGGTCCGAACGCGCATCGAAATCAGAGCCACTCATGCCGCGCTCAATGGCACGTGCACGACGAGTCTCAAGCGGCGCGGTAATAGCAATTACCTCATCAGCCAAGCCGAATGCATCGGTAAACGACGCGGGAGCGGAAATTTCAACGACGGTGAGCTCGGGCGTAGGCACGACGAGAGAGCAACAAGGGACCGGCAAAAGAATATTAGAAAGATAATCCAGCAGGAAGGGATGGACAATTTCATTGAGCTGGTGAACAGAGTCCTCATCGACAAACGCCCGCTGGGCGAGAACAGATGAACGCACTTCACCCGATTCATCGAGGACATCCCATCCAAAAGCCTCCGCAATGGAATCAACAATCGCAGACCCGGGGACATAAAGACTTTTTGCGATGACGTCAAGATCGAGATGGCGTGCGCCAGAACGAGCGAGGTAGGAGCAGGCAGTAGATTTACCAGATGCGATATTACCGATGACAAACAAGGTGAAGGGCATACGCGCCTCCATAATTAGCTACCTATAGCAAAAGAGGGCCCCCGAGGGGACCCCCTTGCGCCTCG
>NZ_CABJEU020000002.1:0-132189 GCF_902364775.2 Collinsella intestinalis
GGGGTCCCCTCGGGGGCCCTCTTTTGCTATGTCGATAGGTTATGGGGCCGTTAAGGCTCCTTTTTTATGTGCCATACCGCTCTGCGTGCTCTTGAAGGCGCAAGGCAATCTTCAATGGCTACAATAGGAACGTTATACGCTCAGGTTTTGCAGGGAGGTGCACATGGCTGAAGCCGGTATCGGCGTTGATATCGTTGAAATCTCGCGCATGGAGCGCATCATGCATGTAACGCCCTCATTCATCACGAGAATGTTTACGGAGGAAGAGCGCGCATATTGCGATGCCTCAGCTCGCCCGGCGGCTCACTATGCATGTCGTTTTGCTGCACGCGAGGCTGTGCTCAAGTCTCTTGGCGCTGGATTTGGCCAAGAGGGCGTGGGTCGAAACGATGTGTGTACCTCACGTGATTCCAATGGCAAGCCTATCGCCGTCCTTTCTGGCGGTGCTCAGGCGGTCGCAGAGCGTCTTGGTGTTCAGGAAGTCGCCATTTCCCTGTCTTTCACTGGGGATCTGGCGATTGCCAACGCGTTGGCAATCACTGCCGAATCAAGACCTAAGCCCAAAGAGGATAGGATTTCCGAGCGTCAGGTGATTGCGCAGTCGTTCCGAGAAGCGCGCAGTGTGCTCGATGAGCTCGAGCGCGTGCAGGATTTCGAGGTCGACATTTTGGCTCAGAGTGATTCTGAGCCAGACCCCAGCATCTTGAAAGCTGATAAGGAGTAGCGAGTATGAGGCCGGTTCTTTCTGTCGAGGAGACGCTTCGCCTCGAAGATCTCATTGAAAAAGAGGGCACTTCCAAGGCTGCCCTCATGGAATACGCTGGTGAATTCCTCGCCAGCGTTGCGATGAAGGCCCATCCGCATCATGCCGTGGTCCTGGTTGGGTTTGGCAATAACGGTGGTGATGGCTGGGTCGCCGCTGATATACTGAGTCAAAAGGGTGTCACGGTCGACGTCGTGAGTCCTATCGAGCCCAATGAGATCAAAAGCCCTATTGCTCGTCACGTCGCCCGCCGCACGGCTGGCAGGGATGTCAACGTTGTCGTTGGCCCGTCGCGCGACGAGCTCGTCGAGATTCTCGCGCCTGCGGATATCGTTGTGGATGCCATTCTGGGTACCGGTTTCAGCGGTGCTGTCCGAGCTCCTTTTTCCATCTGGATTCCGACGCTGAACGAGATGGACATGATGGTTGTTTCGGCTGATGTCCCCTCTGGGCTGAATGCGGAAACGGGCGAGGTCGAAGGTCCGTGTGTCCAGGCGACGTATACCGCCACCATGCTTGCGCCTAAGATCGGGTTGTATAGCGGCGAGGGTCCCGAGTTTGCAGGTGATATCCTGTGCGGAGAGCTGTACGACCGTCTTGATGAGGTCATCGACGACGTCGAGCATGCCGCCGATATCGTCGAGCCCGCCGATCTCATCGAGTACTTCCCCGAGCTTCCTGCTCATGTGAACAAATACAGCCGCGGTTCCGTATTGGTTGTCGCTGGTTCTTCGGCGTATCCTGGCGCCGCGATTATGGCGGCCAAGGCGGCCGCCCGTGCGGGCGCAGGCTATGTCACCGTTGCCACGCCCGATCCGTGCGCGAATCTCATTCGCATGGCACTGCCGAGCATTCCCGTGGTGGGAATCCCAGCCGACACGCGCGGCGCATTTGGTGCCGCTGCAGGTTCGGCCGTACGCGTTCTTGCCGGAAAATTCGATTGTGTCCTTTGTGGCCCCGGTATGACGACTGCAGCCGGCGGTATGCAGGTGGTCACGGAGCTTCTGAAAAGCGACGTGCCTCTAGTCCTTGATGCCGATGCGCTCAACTGCATGAGTCGGCTTGCCATTGGCGGTATTGACACCACTCCCGACGTTTATCGTCGCGAGGCACCGCTCATCCTTACCCCGCATTATCGCGAACTGTCTCGTCTGGTTGGGGGAGAGCCGGTAGAGGATCTGGGCACGGCGATCGACGCGGCGCAACGTCTGCTGTGGGCCGCCGGTTCGGACAACATGGTGGTGGTTGCCAAGGGTCCTCGAACTGCAATCGTGGGTGTCGAGCGCGTGCTGCTGCCCAAGAGCGGGCCCGCTTCGCTTGCCACGGCGGGTTCCGGTGATGTGCTTGCGGGAATTATCGCCGGCAATGTCGCGGTCAGCCACGGTGAGGTCGATCGCTGGGAGATGCAGTGTGCCTACTCTGTCGCCGTCCATTCGTTTACGGGACATATCGCCGCTGCGGCGATGGGTGAGCGCAGTGTGATCGCCACGGACTTGATCGACGCGATCGGTGATGCCATGGGAGTTGTTGAGGAAGAGGCCCTCAAGGACGCTGGAATCGAGTTGGGAGCATAATGCAGACGCTACACGAGCCGCCGACGCGCTGGGCGTGGGCTGAGATCGACACCGGGGCGCTGCGCAGGAACACGAGGGCGTTCAAGAGCCTGGTCGGTCCGCGCCAGCGCTTGTGCTGCGTGGTCAAGGCCGATGCCTATGGACACGGTGTGGCCAATTGCGCCAAGGTGATGCATGCGGCGGGTGCCGACATGTTTGCCGTTGCCACTGTCCTGGAGGGCGTGGCGCTGCGTGAGGCGGGGCAGAAGCTGCCCATCCTGCTGTTGAGCGAGCCCCCGCAGGGCGCCATCGACACTCTGCTCGAGTATGACATCATGCCTTCGGTATACTCGCCCGAGTTCGCCTGGGCCTATGGTGAGCGCGCCGCGGCGCTCGGCCGAGTGGGCAAGTACCACATAGCCATCAATACCGGAATGAACCGCATCGGCGTTCATTGCACGGAGGTCGTCGACTTCCGCCGCAGCGTAGACTTCCATGCGGGCTTGGAGTGCAACGGCACGTTCACTCATTTCGCGACCGCCGACGATCCTGATGGCTGGGATCATCAACTGCAGTGCAAGCGTTTCACCGAGGCGATCTCGGCGTTGCGCGAGGCCGGATTCGATCCCGGTATCGTGCACTGTGACAACACGCCCGGATCGGTGCTGAATCCCGCGATGCACTTCGACATGATTCGCGCTGGAATCGGCCTCTATGGCCTTCAGCCCTGCGAGCGCACCGCCTCCGTTCTTCCGCTCGAGCCCGTCATGAGCATCCGCGCGCGCGTGACGCACACGTGCTATCCGGCCATGGGCGAGGGCGTGGGCTATGGCTTCACCTATCGGGTGCCGCGAACGCGCGTTGAGGTGTGCACGCTGCCGATCGGGTATGCCGATGGCCTGCCGCGCGTCCTGTCGAATCGCATGGACGTCCTGTTCCGCGGGGAGCGCATCCGTCAGATCGGCAACATCTGCATGGACCAATGTATGGTTGCCGTGTCCGAGACCTCGTTGCGTCCGACGCAGGAGGCCGAGGTGGGCGATCTGATGACGATCGTGGGCCGTGATGGCGATGCGCAGATCACGCTCGACGAGCTGGCCCGGGCTTGTGGGACCATCAACTATGAGCTTGCGTGCGGTTTTGGCATGCGCTTGGAGAAGATTTACGTGTAACGGCGCCCGCCTGTGGGCGGCGTTCGAACGATAAGGGGGAGCAGCACCATGGGTGTCATGCACATTCCCGGACATACGGGCCAAAAGCCGCGCGAGGTCTCGCTCGATGAGATTCGTTCCGTCATGGGCGATTGCCGTGCGTGTCAGCTTTGCCAGACGCGCACGAACATCGTCTTTGGCGTGGGCAATCCGCGCGCCCGCGTGATGTTTGTGGGTGAGGCGCCGGGAAAGAACGAGGATCTGCAGGGCGAGCCGTTCGTGGGGCGTGCCGGTGAAAACCTCAATCGAATCCTCTCCCTTGCGGGCCTCGAACGCGAGGACATCTATATCGCCAACGTTCTCAAATGCCGTCCTCCGCAGAATCGCAATCCCCAGGCGGACGAGGTGTTGGCATGCTCGCCGTATCTGCGCGAGCAGATTCGCAGTATCTGGCCAGATGTCATCGTCACGCTGGGCAACCCGGCGAGCCACTTCGTGCTCAAGACCGAGGTCGGCATCACCAAACTGCGCGGTCGTTTTCACCAGATGGGTCATTTCACCGTCATGCCGACGTTTCATCCGGCGGCGGCGTTGCGCAACCCGGCGTGGCAGGCGCTGCTCGAGGAGGACTTCCGCATGCTCGGGGCGTACCTGGCGGAGCATCCCGTCGATGTTGGCCTGAACGCGGCGCGTGCGGCTGCTCCCGAAAATGACGCCACCGCCAGCGCACTTCCTGAGATTGAGGAATAGGCATGGCGCTTGAGTATAGGGGCCCGCGCGCGTATGCGAGCGCGGGTGTGGATGACACCGTGCACTTGGGCGAGCTGGTCGCCGGCTGCCTGGAGGACGGCGACGTGCTCGTTTTGACGGGTGGACTGGGTGTGGGAAAGACGCACTTCACCAAGGGCGTCTCGGCCGGCCTGGGTGACGGCCATCCCGTCACGAGCCCCACGTTCGCCCTTATGGCCGTGCACGACGGTGGCCGCATTCCCTTGTTTCACTTCGACTTGTACCGCCTGGAGCACGCCTTTGAGCTCGAGGACACGGGTATTTTCGACGTACTGGGGTATGAGGGCGCGTGCCTGCTTGAATGGGGCGAGCAGTTCCAGGACGAACTGACCGATGAGTACTTAGGCGTGATCATCTCGCGCGTCGACGGGGATGAGTCCCTGCGTGAGATCGTGCTCGAGCCCCACGGTGCACGTGCAGAGCGCCTGGCCGCCGCCATCGATGCTGTAGTGCGCGCGGGCGACGCTGCCTAATGTCTCAATTTGTACCTGTCACCAATTGAGATCTGAACGCTTGGAGCGAGAGAGATGAAACTAGACGAACTGCGGACGCTGATCGTGGCAATCGATACCTCCACGGACATGCTTTCCTGCGCGGTGGCGTGGTGGACGCCCGAGGTCTTCTTCGATGACAGGCCTTCGCGGGCCTCGGTCGAGGTCCTCTCCTCCCGTGATCACCTGTGCCGCAGGCGGGCGAATGTCGAGCTCATCCAAACGGTGCGTGAGGCCCTTGATGAGGCCGGTATGTCCATGTCCGATGTGGGGGGGTTCCTCGTGGGCCGTGGGCCGGGTTCCTTTACCGGCGTGCGCATCGGCATCTCCACCGCAAAGGGTCTTGCCCGCGGTGCAAACGTGCCCCTGATGGGGACTTCGACGCTCGACGCTTGTGCATGGACCGCTTGGAAGGCGGGCACGCGCGGCCTGGTGGGCGTTGCCGCGGATGCCATGCGCGGTGAGGTGTACCCCGCGCTGTATACGCTGGATGATGAGGGTCCGCACCGGATGTTCGAGCGCGAGCGTGTGGTGAAGGCCGCGGTCGCGGTGGAGGAGTGGGCCGAGCGCGCCGATGCGGGCGAGTTGCAGCTCACCGGCGACGGGCTGGTGCGCTACGGCAAGCTGTTCGAGGAGGCGGGCCTTATGGCGCGCGCCCTTCCGCGCGAACTGTGGTGGCTCACGGGTGAGGGTGTGCTGCTGGCCGCTGCATGTCCCGAAGGCCTGGCCGCTGCGGGCAGCACGGACCCGGCGGCGGTGCTGCCGGTGTACACGCGCCTTTCCGATGCCGAGGAGAACGAGCGTCGTCGTTTGGGCCTGGCGGAGAGCGTGAACACGGGCATCACCGGTGTGGCCGACGAGCTCGCCGGACGCCACTTGCAGGTGCGCCCCATGGCCGCAGCCGATGCCGAGGCCATGGCCGCGCTCGAGCGCGAGTGCTTCGAGGGCGCGGGGCACGAGCCGTGGAGCGCGAACCTGTTCTTGGCTGAGCTTTCCGAAGGTGCCGCGGCCGCCCGCTCTTGGTGGGTCGCCCATGACAACGGAGAGTTGATCGGCTTTGCCGGTGGCATGGTGGTCGATAAAGACGTCGAGATCCTCGACGTTGCCGTTTCGCCTGCACATAGGCGCGAGGGTATCGCGCGTAAGCTCCTCGCGCATGTGAGCTACGATGCGCAGATGCTCGGCTGCACGAGTGCTTCGCTCGAGGTTGAGGCCGATAACGAATCCGCTCGTGCTCTCTATGCGAATCTGGGATTCGAGCAGATCGGTTGTCGTCGCGGGTACTATGGGGCCGGCCGCGATGCGTATGTGATGCGTGCTCCGCTGCCGCTGGTTTTGCCCGTGGACGCCGCATCGCCGGAGCCCACGGCCGCTTTGGCGCGCGAATGGCCGTTGCCGGCGCCCTCGCGCACGGCCGATGAGGCGGCCGAGATCGAGCGCCGCCAACTCATCCTCGCCATCGAGAGCTCCTGCGACGAGACAGCGGTGGCCATCGTGGATGTCGAGGGCAACCTGTTGGCCAACCAGGTGTCGACCCAGATCGATTTCCATGCTCGCTTTGGCGGCGTGGTTCCCGAGATCGCCTCGCGCAAGCACGTGGAGGTCATCGTCGGTGTGGTGGATGCTGCGCTGGAGGAGGCTGCCGAGAGCCTCGGTTTGACGGGCGGGGCCATCACCCCTGCCGAGCTCGCGGCGGTTGGCGTGACCCAGGGGCCCGGTCTGGTGGGCGCGCTTGTGGTGGGCGTGGCGTTCGCCAAGGGCTTTGCGCTTGCGGCCGACAAACCGCTCATCTGCGTGAATCACCTCGAGGGGCACCTGTTCGCCAATAAGCTCACCACCCCCGACTTGGAGCCACCGTTCATCTTCACGCTCGTCTCGGGTGGACACACCATGCTTGTGCACGTACGCGCCTGGGGTGATTACGAGGTCTTGGGCGAGACGCTCGACGACGCGGTGGGCGAGGCATTTGACAAGGTCGCCAAGGCGCTGGGCCTCGGATATCCCGGCGGCCCGATCATCTCGCGCTTGGCGGAAGGCGGTAATCCCAAGGCCATCGACTTCCCGCGTGCCCTCAACAGCCGCGGAGACTACCGCTTCTCGCTCTCCGGCCTGAAGACCGCGGTCACGCTCTACATCGAGCAGGAGACGGCGGCTGGTCGCGCCATTCACCTGCCCGACCTGGCCGCCTCCTTCGAGGCCGCCGTGTTCGACGTGCAGTACAAGAAAGCCAAGTGCGCCCTGCGGGAGACGGGTGCGCGCGAGTACTGCATCGGCGGTGGTGTGGCGGCAAACCCGCATCTGCGTCAGATGATGATTGAGAAGCTCGGGCGCCAGGGTATCCGCGTGACGGTGCCCCCGCAAAACGCGTGCACCGACAACGCCGCCATGATCGCGGTGGTCGCGCGCGAGAAGTTTTTGCGCGGGGAGTTCGCCGAGTTCACGGTGGACGCCGACCCGAACATGACCTTGTAGGCCACGGGTTCGAACGAAAAAAAGGCCCCCATCAGCGTGGAGTTGAACTGCCTCCCATTTCTTGGACAAGGAAATAGAAGTCCGAGAGATGGGAGGCCTTCTCATGTCCATCGACCTGAGATTGAGGCACGACCGGTCGACCAGGGAGCGCGCGGCCGAGATGTTCGAGAGGGGGCTCGGCTACAGATCCGTCGCCAGGGCCCTTGGCGTTCCCGCCGAGGCCGTGAGAGACTGGCTGGGGAAGTACCGAGCGACCGGGAGGGACGGGCTCCTCGCCATGGATGGAAGGCAGGCAAGATACGACTTCGAGACCAAGGTCGCCGCGGCCAGCTCCGTGGTCGACGGCGGGATGGCCAAGCCCGAGGCGATGGAGCGCTTCGGCATCGCGAGCGCGACGCCGCTGAAGCGGTGGTGCAGGCTGTACCGCGAGGGCGGCGCCGACGCGCTCCGGCCCAAGCCGAAGGGCCGGCCGAGGGGGTCGGGCGCGAGGGCCGCGCCGGCGACCCGCGAGCAGGGGCTCGAGCGCGAGGTCCGCAGGCTCGAGGCGCAGGTGGCGTACCTAAAAAAAATCGATAGCCCTGAAGGCGGAGCTCGGCTTGCCGCTCGGGACCGGGCGGCGGCCGTAGCCGCGCTTTCGGGGCGCTTCACCCTGGCCGACCTGCTGGCGGCGGCGTCGCTGCCCGGGTCGACCTACTACTACGCGCTGTCGCACCCCAAGGGGCCCACCAGGCCCGAACTGCGCCCCAGGGCCGCCGAGATCTTCGGCAGGCTCCCCAACGGGGTCGGCCACAGGCAGATAGCGATGGAGCTGAGGGCCGTCGACGGCGAGCGGATAGCCGACAAGACGGTCCTCAAGATGATGCGCGAGATGGGGCTCAGGTGCGGGATCCGCCGCGAGACCGACTACCACCGGTACAACTCCTACGGGGGCGAGGTCGGCGAGACCTTCGAGAACGTCCTCGGCCGCGACTTCGGGGCGGACGGCCCCTGGCGGAAGATGGGCACCGACGTCACCGAGTTCAGGCTCTCCTTCGGCGGGGCCTACCTCGCGCCCGTCTACGACTTCGGCAGCAGGGAGATCGTGGCCCACTCGATATCCATGCATCCCGACCTCGCCCAGCAGGAGGAGATGCTAGCGATGCTGGCGGAGGCGAAGCCGGCGTGGTCGGAGCCGATCATGCAGATGGACATGGGATGGCAGTACCAGCACGCCGAGTTCGTCGCGGCGCTCAAGGGAATGGGCGTCGTCCAGAGCATGTCCAGGAAGGGAAACTGCCTGGACAACGCATGCACGGAGGGGATGTTCGGCCACCTGAAGGACGAGTTCCTCCGCGGGCGCGACTGGGACACGTTCGAGGCGTTCAAGGCGGACCTGGAGGGCTACATCCACCACTGGAACAACGTGAGGCGCCAGGTCAAGCTGAAGGGCCTGACCCCGGTGGAGTTCCGGGAGCAGGCCCTTCGGGAGGCCGCCTAGCGGTTATGATTTATCGAGTCCAAGTTTCGGGGCGCAGTTCAAGTTTGCTGATGGGGGCCATGTTGCGACGCGAGGGTCGGTCATGGCGCGAAGGGCCGGTGTGACGCGAGGGGCTAGTCCCAGAAGCTGTCCTCGTCATCGCCCTTGGGGCCGCGGTCGACGTACATCTTGTGGGTGCGCTTTTCCAGGATGAAGGCGACGATGCCGAAGATGACGATGCCCGCGAAGAACAAGACGCCGACGCCCAGGCGGGTGCCGAAGAGGAAGTTGAAGACCTGATCCATTGCGCTGTCCTGCTTTCTTGCTGGAATACATGGCGAAATACGCTCACCAGTATATACTTGCACTGCACCAACATGCATCGCATCGCGGCATCTTCGCGATGAGCCGCCGCGCCGTGGCCCAGATCGCCCGGGCCGCGGCGATGATTTTATGAGAGATGAACACGGAGGGACTATGCTCGACATCAAATTCGTTCGCGAGAACCCCGAGGCGCTCGACGCCGCCATGGCGAACCGCCAGGGCTCCTGGGACCGTGAGCGCTTCTTCGCGCTCGATGAGGAGCGCCGCTCCGTCATCGCAGAGGTCGAGGACCTGCAGGCCACCCGCAACGCCGAGTCCAAGAAGATCGGCGTCCTCATGAAGGAGGGCAAGCGCGACGAGGCTGAGGCTGCCAAGGACGCCGTTCGCCAGGTCAACGAGAAGATCGAGGTGCTCGGCGCGCGCCGTGCCGAACTCGACGCCGAGGTCTCCGACTTCATGGCCCGCATCCCCAACATCCCGGCCGACGTCACGCCCGTGGGCAAGGATGAGAACGAGAACCCCGAGCGCCGTCGCGTGGGCGAGCCCCGCGACTTCGCCGCCGAGGGCTTTGAGCCCAAGGCCCATTGGGACCTGGGTGTCGAGACCGGCATCCTGGACTTCGACCGCGGAGCCAAGCTTTCCGGCGCTCGTTTCACCGTGCTCTCCGGCGCCGGCGCCACGCTCGACCGTGCACTGCAGAACTTCTTCCTGAACACGCATATCTCTCGCGGCTTCGCCGAGTTCATTCCGCCGGTCATCGTCAACCGCGAGATCATGTACGGTACCGGCCAGCTGCCCAAGTTCGAGGATGACGCCTATCACACCGGCGAGGATCAGTTCCTGATCCCCACCGCCGAGGTCGCCCTCACCAACCTGCACGCCGGTGAGGTGCTCGACGCCTCCCAGCTCCCGCTGCGCTACACCGCGGGTACCCCGTGCTTCCGCGAGGAGGCCGGTTCTGCTGGTCGCGATACCCGCGGCATCATCCGTCAGCACCAGTTCACCAAGGTGGAGATGGTCAAGTTCGCCAAGCCCGAGGAGTCCGATGACGAGCTCGAGAGCATGGTGGCCGAGGCCGAGTTCATCCTGCAGCAGCTTGGCCTGCCGTACCGCGTGATCTCCCTGTGCACTGGCGACCTGGGCTTCTCCGCCCGTCAGACCTACGACATCGAGGTTTGGCTGCCGAGCTACAACGCGTACAAGGAGATTTCCTCCTGCTCCAACTGCGGTGACTTCCAGGCCCGTCGCGCGAACATCAAGTACCGCGACCCCGAGAACTTCAAGGGCCAGCGCTTCGTGCACACCCTGAATGGTTCCGGCCTGCCCACCGGTCGCACCATGGCCGCGATCATGGAGAACTACCAGAATGCCGACGGCTCCATCACGGTGCCCGAGGTGCTGCGCCCCTACATGGGCGGCATCGAGCGCATCGAGCCGCTGGCGTAAGGCCGCATAGATCACGGTGACCCTTATGGACGCCCGCTCGTGTATCCGGGCGGGCGTCTTGCGTATGGGGCGCAGGTGCATCGTGGTGCATTGCGCCCGTGATATGATGCTTAGATGAACACATCGCGTTGCATGGGAGAGAGGAACCGACATGCTGAACGCTATTGAGATCTCGCCGAAGGTTTGGTGGGTTGGCGGCATCGATTGGAACGAGCGCCTGTTCCACGGCTACACCACCGAGCGCGGCATCACCTATAACGCCTACCTCATCATGGACGAGAAGATCACCTTGATCGACACGTGCAAGGCGACGTTTGCCGATGAGCTCGTGCAGCGTATCTCGCAGGTCGTCGACCCCGCCAAGATCGATGTGGTCATTACCAACCATGTCGAGATGGATCACTCCGGCTCCCTGCCCGTGATCCACAAAATCGCCCCCAACGCCGAGATCTACGCTTCCGCCGGTGCCGGCGTCAACGAGCTCCGCGCCCACTTTGGTATCGAGGCCACGCCCGTGAAGACGGGTGACACCCTCTGCATCGGCGAGCGCACCCTGAGCTTTGTGACCACCCCGATGGTCCATTGGCCCGACAACATGGTCACGTACTCCGACGTCGATAAGATCCTGTTCTCCAACGACGCGTTCGGCCAGCATTTTGCCACCACCAAGCGCTTCGACGACGAGAACGATATGTGCGAGGTCATGAAGCAGGCCAAGAAGTACTACGCCAACATCGTGTGGCCGTACGGCATGCAGGCCGGTCGCGCGCTTGCCGCGGTCAAGGGCCTCGAGCTCAAGATGATCGCCCCCAGCCATGGCTGCATCTGGCGCTCCCACATCGACGAGATTATCGCCAAGTACGAGGAGTGGACCACGTATCAGACGCAGGAGAAGGCCGTCGTGGTGTTCGACTCCATGTGGCACTCCACCGAGTCCATGGCGCGCGAGATTTGCGACGCCTTCATCGCCGAGGGTATCTCCGCCCAGCTCATCGACGTCAAGAGCACGCATATCTCCGACATCATGCTCTACATGTGCGATGCCAAGTACGTGGCTGTTGGCTCGCCCACGCTCAATTCCAACATGCTGCCCACCGTGGCGAGCTTCCTCACGTACATGCGCGGCCTTTCGCCCAAGAACGAGCAGCGTATCGGCCTGGCGTTCGGTTCGTACGGTTGGGCTCCACTCGGCCCCAAACAGGTGTACGCCGAGCTCGAGAACGCCAAGTTCCAGCTGCCCGTGCCGGTCGTGGCGCAGCAGTGGGTGCCTTCCGAGGAGAACCTCGCCGAGCTGCAGGGCACCGTCCGCAAGATGATCGAGGCCGCCCGCGCCTAATGCCGGGCAGGTGACTCGTGCCCGTCTCGAGTCTTTGAGGGGCGGCCCCGAGGGGTCGCCCTTTTTGCCAGAGCACCGCCTTGCAGGTGCGTGATCGGATCCATCACCGCCCGGTGTAAAACCGGTGTGCGGTTCGTACACAAGGAGCTTCAATGGTGGATACGCTGCAGATGACCAGGAGTCTGGGTTCGTATGCCGATGTGCTCGCCGATGCGGGCATCGTGCGCGAGGACGTGCGCGACGAGGCCCGTGGGATCGAGATCGCATATGCGACCGATGATTCGCGGCGCGTGGTACCGCGGACGCTGTTCGTGTGCAAGGGCGCCGCGTTCAAGCGCGAGTACCTGCTGCAGGCGCTCGCCGCCGGTGCGGTTGCCTATGTGTCCGAGGTCGATTATGAGGTCGATGATGAGGTGGGGCATAAGGTCCCGCGCGTGCTGGTGAACGATATCCGCACGGCGCTCGGGCTGCTCGCCGATGCCGCATACGACCATCCTTCCGGCCGGGTGAAGGTGTGCGCCTTCACGGGCACCAAGGGCAAGACCACGAGTGCATATTACCTGCGCTCGATTCTGTCCGAGCATGCACGTGAGACGGGGCGCCCCGTTCCGGCTCTGCTGACGGGAGTCGAGTACGATGACGGAGTCGAGCACGGCGACTCACTGCTCACCACGCCCGAGTCCTTCGAGCTCGAGCGGCGGTTCGCCAATGCCGCCAGCGTGGGTTGCGAGCACGTGGTCATGGAGGCGTCGAGCCAGGCCATCAAGTTCCGCCGCACGCTCGGGGTGGACTTTGCCGTGGGTGCGTTCACGAATTTCGGCGAGGACCACATCTCTCCCATCGAGCACCCCACGCTCGAAGATTATCTCGAGAGCAAGTTGCTGCTGTTCGAGCGCTGCCGCGTGGCCGTGGTGAATCTCGACATGGACGTGGCCGAGCGGGCGCTCGCCGTCGCCCATGCCTCACGTACGGTCGAGCGCGTGCTTACCTATTCGCTCGAGGACGCGGCGGCCGATGTGTTCGTGCCGTCTTATGTCCGCACCGAGCGCGGTATCCGTGCGACGGTGTGCACGCCGCGGTTCGCCCGCGAGCTCATGATTCCCTCACCTGCGGTGTTCAACTTGAGCAATGCCCTGGGCGCCATCGCGTGCGCCGAGGCGCTGGAAGTCTCGGCCGACGCGATCGAGACGGGCCTTTCCCGGGCCTACGCACCCGGTCGCATGGAGCTGTATCCGAGCGAGAGTGGCCGCATCATGGGCGTGGTCGATTACGCTCATAACGGCATGAGCCTGGAGACGCTCCTGCGCGATTTGCGCGCGAGTTATCCCGATCGCGAGTTCGCCGTGGTGTTCGGCGCAACGGGCGGCAAGGGCGTCGATCGCCGCGAGACCATGGGTGAGGCGGCCGGAAAGCTCGCCGACCGCATCGTTATTACCGAGGACGATCCCGGTCCCGAGGACCCCGCCCTCATCTGTGACGCCATCGCCCGCGCCGTGAGCGCGCAGGGCAACGAGAGCTGGCAGGTCGTGCTCGATCGAAGCGAGGCCATACGCACCGCGGTGAACGAGACGCACGGCCCCGCCGTCGTGATCGTGACGGGTAAGGGCAACGACCCGTTTATGCTTCGCCACGGTGTGCGCGAGCCGTATGAGCCCGACGGCGATCAGCTGCGCCGCGCCTTGGCGGACTGGGAGCGCGAGCACGTCTAGGTGCTCTGCGCCCGCCCGAACGCCGGTTTTGTGGCGGCTCCCCGGCGGGCCGCCAGTCGTACAATCGAGAATGACCGAGATGTTTGTCTGAGAGAAAGAGGACTCATGGCCGATTCGCCTGCCACCGCCGCTTCCACGGGAGCCGATCTTATGGCCGAGCCTGCCAAGGTGTATTACATCAACTTGCGCACGCACGGACGCGAGAGCCAACTCGACAAGCTCAAGCGCCTCATCCGCCGTGCCGGCATCGAGCAGATCGACTTCGAGAACAAGTTCGTCGCCATCAAGATTCACTTTGGCGAGCTGGGGAACCTCTCCTTCCTGCGTCCCAACTATGCACGTGCCGTTGCCGACGTGGTGAAGGAGCTCGGCGGCATGCCCTTCCTCACCGACTGCAATACGCTGTACGTGGGCAGCCGCAAGAACGCGCTCGAGCACATCGACTGTGCGTACCAGAATGGTTTTACGCCGTATGCCACCGGCTGCCAGGTCATCATCGCCGACGGCCTCAAGGGTACCGACGAGACGCTCGTTCCGGTGAAAAACGGGGAGTACGTGCAGGAAGCCAAGATCGGCCACGCCCTGATGGACGCCGATATCGTGATCTCGCTTACGCATTTCAAGGGACACGAGCAGGCGGGTTTTGGCGGCTGTATGAAGAACCTCGGCATGGGAGGCGGCAGCCGCGCCGGCAAGATGGAACAGCACGCGGCTGGCAAGCCGAGTGTGGATGAGGCCAAGTGCATCGGATGCCGCGCGTGCGAGCGCATCTGCGCGCATGGCGCCGTGAGTTTCCCCACGACGCGCGAGCGCACGCTCAAGAACGGGCGTGTGGTCGAATCTCCCGTGGCGCGCATCGACCACGATCGTTGCCTGGGATGCGGGCGCTGCATCGGCGCGTGCAATCAGGATGCCATCGAGCCCGATTACGATGCCGCCGCCGACGTGCTCAACTACAAGATCGCCGAGTACACGCAGGCCATCGTGCAGGATCGTCCGAGTTTTCACATCTCGCTCGCCATCGACGTGAGCCCCAACTGCGATTGCCATCCAGAGAATGACACGCCCATCGTGCCCGATATCGGCATGTTCGCGAGCTTCGATCCCGTGGCTATCGATCAGGCGTGCATCGACATGGCGCTCGCCATGCCCGCGATGCCCGACACGGTGCTCACCGAGATGCGCGAAAAGCTCGAGGCGGCGGGAGAGGTCCCCGAGCACTGCGAGCACGACCACTTCAACATGACGCACCCCGACACCAACTGGCGGAGCATGATCGAGCACGGCGAGAAGATCGGTTTGGGCACCAGCGCCTATGAGCTCATCGAGGTGAAGTAGCCCGGGTGCTTGGTGCCTGGGACTTGGAGTTTGGGATTCGAACCTTCAAACTGGGATTTGGAAACACGAGAATGGTCGCGATTTGCCAGGCTGCGACAGCGTGGCATTTTGCGACCATTTCTTTGCTTGCTGGCAGCTGGAAATGGTCGAAATTTTCCAGGCTGTTGCACAGTGGCAATTCCCGACCGCTTTCCGATGACGGGGCACATGATAATGGTCGCAATCCACCAGACTGATACACAGTGGTGGATTGCGACCGTTTTGCTGAGCCTGATTCGACTATAAGGTGCCGTCTGCCGCCCAATAAGGGGCTCTCACCGATTGACTATAGGGTGTTAGTAAAAAGTTATGCCAATTTAAGCTGGGCGGTCAGTTTCTGGTTAGATAAGGGATAGAAGAATAGTCCACACTTCCTGGTACGGTTAATGTTCAGTCAGCTGTCGGCGCATAAGCCGAAGCCGTAGATTGCCAAAAGGGAGGGTTGGAAATGAGTGCAAAGAATGACAATGAGATAGGACAATTGTTAGACGGAGCCGAACGGGCCGGCCGCTGCCTATTTGCGCCTGAAGGCGCTTTGCGCCGTGCGTGTCGAAGGCGGGTCCTATCGGGTCAGCTCGACTCTCCGCATCCGGGGCTGTTTGTGAGGCAGGGTTATTGGGACGCCTTGAATGCCAATCAAAGGGTTCTCCACGTTATACGCGGCCTTGCTAACTTACATCCCGCGTGGGTTTTCTGCTTCGCGTCGGCGGCTGCTGTTCATGGGCTGGAGACCTCTTATTTGCTTGCAAACGAGGTGCATGTGATCGCTCGGCATGCGAGTCCCGCTGCGAGAAAGGGCGAGGCGGCGAGATCGGGCTATCGGGTGATTTACCATGCCCTGTCAGTGCGCGACGAGGATATTGAGCGGATTGATGGTGTGGCGGTCACAGCGTTTGATCGGACGGTGTTCGATTGCGTGAGGATTCTGAGCTTTCCGCTGGGCTTGGCTATTGCAGATTCCGCCTTGAGAAGAGGTGGTTGTTCGAGAGACGAGGTACTTGAAAATGCCTTGAACCTCTGGCCAGGATGTGTGGGCACGGCTCGCTTTGCAACCGTGATGCGTTGGGCGAATCCACTCAGCGAGAACGGGGGAGAATCTTATGCCCGTGCAATCATGCTGGAAAATGGAGTGGCAGAGCCAGAGCTACAGTATGAATACGTTGATCGGATTGACCCTGCGTATGTGTATCGGGTTGATTGCCGTTGGGAAATGAAGGGCGCCCTGGATGTGGGTGGCGAACTTGACGGGATTGAGAAGACGAGCAGTCCGGAGATGCTGCGAGGAAAGTCGACGCAGGAGGCATTGCGTAAAGAGAGGGAGCGGGAGTCGCGTCTTGCGCTGGATGTGAGACTCGCTCGATTCACATTCGCTGAGGCGAGGGCGGTGAAGCCGCTCATTCAGCTGCTGGATGCGTTTGGCGTGCCGCGGGGAATACCTTGTCCGGAGTTGACATTGCTGCGTGATGCTTCGGCCGTTGGACCGAGGTATTCAATGTACGCCGAACTTCGATAGGCGCGAGCGGTCGTATCGGGGGCCTTGCGCCAATGGCGGATCGGGATGGCGGTCGTTCTCATTTGGCGTTTTGTCGGGAAGCGCTGGATTGGGGTGGTGCGGTATATTGCGACCGTTTGTTTGCGTGGAGATGCGCAGGTATGGTCGGGAAATGCCGGGCTATCGCAGCGCAGCAATTTCCGACCATTTTGTAGCTCGGCGGCATGTGGGAATGGTCGCAATTTGCCAGGCTGCGACAGCGTGGCATTTTGCGACCATTATTTAGTCGGAGACCGCGCGGAAACGGTCGCGATTCGCCAGGCTGCGACAGCGTGGCGAATCGCGACCAAATGTTTGGTGCAAGTGGATTGGAAATGGTCGGAAATTGCCAGGCTGCAACGGAGTGGCATTTCTCGACCGTTTTTTAGTGGGATGGCATATAAAAATGGTCGTGATTTGCCTGGCTGTCGCACGGAGGCAAATCACGACCGCTTCTGGGTGAGATGGCATAGGCTCTGCCGTTTGCGGACGCCCGGCGTCTTCAGGGCGCCCGACCGGGCTTTCTGAAGGCCCTACTCCTCGCGGTCGAACTCCTCGTTCGCGTCGAGGGGGCGTCCGGAATAGTTCACATGCTCGGTCACGGCCCCCATGTCGCCGGTTTCGATGAAGCGACAGGCCGCCTGGGCGTAATCGTTCAAGGCGCGGTCAAAGACATCGGGGAATGCCTCGGTGCTCTCAGTCTCGGAGAACGGATTGCGCCAGGGCTTGTGCTCCAGGTTGCCGCACGCGGAGGGGGTTTCGGTGGTGACGCGGTGGGCGAGGGACTGCAGCAGGGAGTAGTCGTTCACCAGGCCCTCGAGGCGACCGAGCACATCGGAGCGCATAGACCCCGCGGGTTCGATCAGGCGGTAGACGAGCTGCATGTCTGCCACGGCCCCGCCGTATTCGTTGGCGGCAACATCCATGCCGTAGACGCTCTTTGCCATGAAGCTCACGAGTGCTCCGGCGACCTTGTCGATGCGCGGATTGCTGGAGACCTCGCCCACGGGCGGGAACTCGGCGATGGTGGCGCCGTTGCGCTTGAGCTGCAGCATGAGCAGGTCGAGGTCGCTCTCGATCACGGCGTGCACTTGGCTGCCGGCGCCAGTGAGGTCGGGGTCGGCCTCCTGGATGCCCCACTGCTGCGCATAGACGAAGGGGTGCGCGTTGCGGTCGAGCACGTAATGGGAGAGCATGCCCAGCGTCCAAGCACGGCCCACGCCGGAGTCGGAAGGTTGCAGGCGCGAGACGCCTTCGTGCAGCGCGGCGAACTGGCGGGACATGCGGCTGCGGTGCATGGCGCGTGCGAGCTCCATACAGGTCCCCATGTTCGGCGTCCTGAAGCGGAAGAAGAACGGGTCGGGGCCCTGATTGGCCAGCAGGAAGGCGGAGCGCTCGTCTTCGTTCGTGATGATTCCCTCGGGCAGGCGCTCGATGCTCTCCTCGCCGAAGAGGCGATGGGTGATCAATGCGGGCATGCGATCTCCTTTGAAGTGCGTACAACTGTCGCATATTATGCCCAGCTCGCGTCGGCGCAATCGCGCAATTGAAGTGGTTTTGAGGGTCAAAGATTGCGCCTACCTGGGAAAATGGGGTATAACAGGCACTTGTTCGAGAAAATGAGGGGGGAATCGCATGGCCAATATGATCGAAATCCGCGACCTGAATAAGTACTTCGGCGATCTGCACGTCTTGAAGGACATCGACCTCACGGTCGAGGAGGGCGAGAAGGTCGTCATCATCGGCCCGTCCGGCTCCGGCAAGTCAACGCTCATCCGCTGCGTGGACTATCTCGAGGAGCCCACCAGCGGTGAGGTCATCATCGACGGTACGCCGCTCACCAAGAAGAACCACTTGGAGATGGCCCGCACGTACAGCTCCATGGTGTTCCAGCAGTTCAACCTGTACCCCAACATGACGGTGCTCGGCA
This sequence comes from Collinsella intestinalis, assembly GCF_902364775.2. GTDB lineage: Bacteria > Actinomycetota > Coriobacteriia > Coriobacteriales > Coriobacteriaceae > Collinsella. Next base: position 18,329 of record NZ_CABJEU020000002.1, read on the forward strand.
ATCTCACGCTCGCACCCATCAAGCTGCAGAAGAAGTCCAAGGAGGAGGCCGTGGAGGCCGCCATGGTCGCGCTCAAGCGCGTCGGCCTGGCGCATAAGGCCGGCGAGTTCCCCCAGAACCTCTCCGGCGGCCAGCAGCAGCGCGTGGCCATTGCCCGCGCGCTGTGCACCAAGCAGCCGATCATCCTGTTCGACGAGCCGACCTCTGCGCTCGATCCCGAGATGGTCCAGGAGGTGCTCGACGTCATGATCGAGCTCGCGCAGGAGAACATCACCATGATCTGCGTGACGCACGAGATGGGCTTCGCGCGCCAGGTCGCCGACCGCGTCATCTTCATGGACGACGGCCGCATCCTGGAGCAGGGCTCCCCGGAGCACTTCTTCGAGAACCCCGAGAACCCCCGCTGTCGCGACTTCCTCGCGAAGATCCTGCATTAGGGCGAGGGGATGCAGATGATCAATCTGACACATACGCCGGGGGGTCTTTGCGGCTGCCCCAGTCGTCGAGCGGTGTTGCGCGCCCTCGCCTCCGTGACGGCGCTGGTGGGTGCCGGCGCACTGGTGGGCTGCGGCTCGACGGGCGCGGCGAATGGCTCTGGCCCCGCCGCGTCGGGTTCCAAGCTCTCCGCCATCAAGGCTCGCGGGCAGCTCAACGCCGGCGTGAAGAAGGACGTTCCGGGATACGGGTACTACGACCCCGCCGCCCGCACCTATGCGGGCATGGAGATCGACCTGTGCTATCAGATCGCGGCGGCCGTCTTCGACGTGACCTACGATGAGGCACGTGAGCGCGAGCTCGTCTCCTTTACCGACGTCACGCCCAAGACCCGCGGCCCGCTCATCGACAACGATCAGCTCGACGTGGTGTGCGCGACCTACACCATCACGCCCGAGCGCATTGAGAGCTGGGACTTCTCCACGCCCTACCGTACGGACTACGTGGGCCTCATGGTGAAGAAGCGCAGCGGCTTCACGCGCATCGCCGACCTTGACGGGCGAATCATCGGTGTGAGCCAGGGTGCGACCACCCAGGGCCTCATCGAGCAGATGCTCAAGGACGAGGGCATCGACGCGCACCCTGAGTTCCTCGCGTTCTCGGGATACCCCATCATCAAGAGCTCGCTGGATGCGGGCAATATCGATTGCTTCGCCATGGACCGCTCCACGCTGGCCGGATACATGAACGAGACGGTCGAGCTGCTCGAGCCCGAGGTGAAGTTCGGCGAGCAGAACTACGGCGTTGCCACCAAGAAGGGCAGCGACCTGTCCGCGGTCGTGGACGAGTGCGTGCGCACCTGCGCGGCGAGCGGTTGGCTCGATGCCGAGATCGAGAAGTGGGGGTTGGTGTAAATGCTCGAAGGACTGCTCGACCCCCGGCGCTGGGCGCTGACATTTGAGAATATGGGGCCGTTTTGCGAGGGCTTCGGCGTGACCCTCAAGGTCGTCGCCGCGGGTCTGGCCCTGGCCTTGCTGCTGGGTACGCTGCTCGGCGTGTTCTCCACCACGCGCTCGCGCATCTTGCGCGGCATCTCCCGCGTGTACGTTGAGTTCTATCAGAATACGCCGTTGCCGGTGCAGGTGCTGTTCATGTACATGGCCGGCCCGCAGTTCCTGCAGGTCGTGACAGGCGCCGCTCAGCCCGTGCGCATCGCGCCGTTCGCGTTGGGTGCTCTTGGCGTGGGCCTCTATCACGCGGCGTATGTGGCCGAGGTCATCCGCACGGGCATCGAGGCCGTGCCGCGCGGCCAAATGGAGGCCGCCCAGAGCCAGGGCTTCTCGCGTCTGCAGACCTACGCCTACATCGTGCTGCCCCAGACGTTCAAGATCATCTTGCCGCCCCTGTGCAACCAGGCGCTCAACCTGGTGAAGAACACCTCTGTGCTTGCGCTGGTGGCCGGCGGTGACCTTATGTACCGCTCCGACAACTTCGTGAGTCTGTACGGGTTCCTGCAGGGCTACATCGTCTGCTGCCTCATGTACTTCATCATCTGCTTCCCGATCGCCATGCTCGGCCAATGGCTCGAGCGTCGCAGCAAGGCCCGCCCGCGCGCCAAGGTCATCCCCGGCGTGACGGACGTGGCGGGGTCTTCGTCCGAGGGTGCCGCACAACCTGCGACCGCCGGAAAGGAGGCGTAACCGATGGAGATTTTCAACGCGACGAACCTCGTCTACATCTTGGGCGGCTTCATCAAGACCATCGAGATCTCGGTGCTGTCCATCATCTGCTCCATCGTGGTGGGCACGGTGCTCGCGCTCATCAAGAGCTACGGCCCCCGTCCGCTGCGCTGGCTCGTGAGCGCCTATATCGAGCTGTTCCGCTGCACGCCGAACCTGCTGTGGATCCTGTTCATATACTTCACCGTGCAGGGCATCGACATCTTCATCTCGACGCTCGCGTTCACGCTGTTCACGAGCGCCGTCATGGCCGAGATCGTGCGTGCGGGCCTGAACGCCGTGCCCGCTGGGCAGTTCGAGGCGGCGCAGAGCCAGGGTTTTGGCTTCTTTGCCACGATGCGCTACATCATCCTGCCGCAGACTTTCCGCATCATCACGCCCGCGCTGTTCGGTCAGTGCACGACGGTCATCAAGGACAGCTCCTACCTGTCCGGTATCAACGTCGCCGAGTTCATGTACACCACCAATGTCGTGATGGCTCATGCCGTCTCGCTCGACCAGGTGCTCATGCTGTACGGCTTCGTGTTCGCGCTGTATTTCGCCCTGAACTTCGGCATCTCGCTGCTGGTTCGTCGGTATCAGCGCAAGGTTGCGGCCGCATAGGGCCAAAAGAGGCGTCGCCGGCCCACGAGGGCGGGCGGCGCATTTTCTACGGCGGGCGCGCCATGGGCCCGTTTCCGCTGACCATCAAACGCAAACCCTTCGTACCCGGGAGGTAGCAATGGGTTTTCTGAAAGATATGCACGAGCGCAGGATCGCGGCGGCGCAGGAGGCACGCGCCGGTCAGCCCGTCGTGATCACTATCGCGCGCGATTACGGTGCCGAAGGCCACGAGATCGGCAAGATGCTCTCCATGGAGTTGGGCATCCCGCTTTACGACAACGAGTTGCTGGTCCGTTCCGCCGCGCGCAGCGGCGAGGCGCTCGACAAGGTGGCCGCCTACGACGAGCGCATGGCTGCCGAGTTCATGGCGTTCCTGCCCGATCGCGCGGATTCGCGCACCATCTCCGACCGCTTGTTCAAATCGATGGCCCAGGTGATCGTCGACCTTGCCGCCACGCGCAGTTGCATTATCGAGGGGCGTCTATCCGACTACCTGCTCCGCAACAATCCCAATCACATCGCGGTGCTCGTGACCGCCCCCTTTGATGCCCGCGTCGAGATCGTGCGCGCCAAGCGCGGCCTGGATAAGCGCGCCGGCGCCAAGCTCGTGCGCGAGATGCAGCATGCCCGTGAGGCATTTTACAAGCGCTACTCCGCTGGCAAGTGGAAGATGACGGACGGCAAGGACATCGTGGTCAACCGAGCCAAGCTTGGTCGCCAGGGGTGCGTCGACGTGATCGCCGCCGCGTATCGCTTCAAGCTCGCCGAGGTGGGCCGGGCCCCCGCGCCTGTTGTCGCCGGCGAGCTCGAAACCGGGGACCTCGGATAGGCGGAGATAGACCTTAGTCAGACAGACTTAGATTTGATGACAATGTGACGCTTAAAAAACTTGCGCAGACGTGAATAGCCTTGCGCGCGGCGGGCATAACGTGAGTGTCAAACAACGGCACGCACCCCGCAGGGCGCGCGCGAGGCGTGCGGGCACAGTGCCCCACGCGTATCACGAAGGAGTGATCGAGTATGGCTATGGTTCCGTATCGTCAGGGTTATGGCGTCCTCCCCGTGTCCACCAACTCTCTGTTCGACATCTTCGACGACATGATGGACATTCCGCGCACCGCTCTCGCCACCAAGGCGTTCCCCATCGACGTCGAGGATAAGGGCGATTCCTACGAGGTCAAGGCCTATCTCACCGGCGTCACCAAGGACGATTTGGACGTCGAGCTCAATGAGGGCCGCCTGTCCATCTCCGTGACCGTCGAGGAGAAGGAGGAGGACAAGAACAAGAACTACCTCCAGCGCGAGTTCACCGCGTATTCCGCCACGCGCGGCGTCTATCTCAAGGATGCGGCTTGCGAGGGCCTGTCCGCCACGTTCGCCGACGGCGTGTTGACCGTCACGGTTCCCAAGTTCGTGGAGAAGAAGAACGTCACCAAGATCGCAATCGACTAGCGCGCTGCGTCAAACGCCCCTGTCACGCCCCGGAAGCCCATGGGTTCCCGGGGCGTTTTTGTGCCCGATCGCCGCCTCAGGGACATGCCCGTCGATTCTCATACGGGGAACAGAAAAAATGGATGAAACGGCCACACATTGTTCGTACTTTGCCGTAACTACGGCAAACGTTGTGGTAAATCGCCATAAATGCCGACGATACACTATGTCCCGCAAAAATTGGCACACCAAGAGGGAAGGGTCAGCATGGCTGCAGAAACCAAGGCATTCAAGAGCTATCTCGCCAACAAGTGCATCATCGGTTACGGCATCATCAACGGCATCGTCAACGCGGCGATCTTCTTCGGCATGAACGCCTCCAACCCCGACGTGACTTTCGCCGCCGGCAAGGTCGTTGAGGAGATCGTCCTCACCGGCGCTCTGCTGGGCCTCATCCTGACCTGGTGCGTTGTTCCGCTCACCAAGATGGACCTGCGCAAGAACGTCTACAAGGCCGACGCCGACCGCAACGGCATCATCGCCAAGCTCCCCGGCGGCGCCATCACCCTGTCCATCCCCGTGGGCATCATCGCGGCCGTGGTCGCCGGCGCCCTGGCCTGGGTCTTCACCATGTTCCTGCCCATGCCCCTCACCCGTACCGGCATGATGATCTTCAAGGGCTGCATGTGCGCCGTCGTCGGTGCCCTGTCCGGCTACATCGTCGTGACCCGCACCACTGCCGGCTTCGAGCCCGAGTCCAAGTAACTCGCGACCTCATTGTTTTCCACACGCGGGCCGCGGAGAAGAAGCCGTGGCTCGCGCTTAGGGAGGCGGCCCCCACACCCGCCCCTCTTTTCCACGACCCCCATGTGCCGAAAGGCGCGTGGGGGCTTTTTCATGCCGCGGGCAAAGTCGCGCCAGCGCACGTGGATGAACCGCCAACACTTTGCCGTTATTACGGCAGACGTCCTGCTCGATAGTGTGTTTAGAGCGGCGTATTCTCGGGACGATTCAAACGTCGCGAACGTGATTTGGACGCTTCCGTGGGAATAAGGGGACCTGCGGTGGTTCGCATGGGAGCATGCGCGCGATCTGGTCGGGGCGTGTCAGTGCAAGGGAAGGGCAAGGGGCCCTTCTCGCAGAAGAAAGGAAGATGCAATGGCGTCTACTGCTGCTGCCAAGGAGGGGGGCAAGGAGAAGTTTCTCGTTCTCCCGATCCTCGTCTTGATTCTCGCCCAGATGGGCACCTCGGGTGATAACGGCGCCCTGTCGCTCGCCGCCACCGCCCTCACCCAGGACCTCGGCGCCACCGTCGCCGACATCCAGCTCGCCAACATGGTGTACTCCCTCATGGCCGGCGCCTTCATGATCGCCGGCGGCATGATGGGCACCATCATCGGCTGGAAGAAGAACTTCCGCATCGGTGCCGCCCTGTGCGCCCTCGGTGAGGTCGTTCTGGCCTTCGCTCCGAACATGATGGTCTTCATCTGGGGCGGCCGCGTCCTTGTGGGCTTTGGCGCCTCCTTCATGATCCCGTCCGTCCTGGGCCTCGTTCCCAAGATCTATTACGGCGCCAACCGCGTGCTCGCCTTCGGCTGCATCGGTGCCGCCTCCGGCCTCTCCGCGCTGCTGCCCCTGGTGCTCGGCGTTGTCATGGAGCTCGCCGGCATGAAGGTCACCTTCCTGGTGCTCGCCGTGTACTTTGCCATCGTCCTGCTGCTTTCCTTCAAGCTTCCTGAGATCGAGCAGAACGACGGCAAGCTCAAGTTCGACGGCATCGGCGTCGCTCTCGCCGGCCTCGGCCTGTTCCTCTTCCTCGTCGGCATCTCCCAGATCTCCTCTTGGGGTCTCGTCGAGGCCTTCCCCGGCGCTCCCTCCATCGCCGGCTTCTCCCCTGCCATCCCCATGGTCATCGCGGGCCTGATCGTCCTCGCCGTCCTCGTCGTCGTCGAGAAGAAGGTCGAGGCCAAGAACGGTCTCGCCCTGCTGCCCCAGTCCTTCCTGAAGACCCCCCAGGTGCTCGCCGGCCTCGCCGCCTCCGCCATCACCTTCTTCTTCATGGGCGTCCAGGCCATCCTCATGGCCCCCTACCTCCAGCTCGTCGCTGGCTGGTCCGCCATCACCGTCGGCGTCATCTCCATCGTGACCGGTGCTCCGACCTTCGCCTTCTCCATGGGCATCCCCAAGTTCTGCCCCAACGCCAACCCCCGTCGCGTCATCCAGCTCGGCTACATCGTCATGGCCTCCGCCCTCGGCTGCATGGCCATGGCCGTCACCAAGACCGGCGTGAACAGCATGCTCATCTACCTGGGCGCCTTCCTTGCCGGCTCCGGCGCGGGCATTGTGTCCTCCCAGGCCAACAACGTCGTTGCCCTGGCCGTGAACGAGCGTGACGCCGCCCAGTCCGGTGGCATCCAGACCACCATGCGCAACGTGGGCCAGGCCCTCGGCATCGCCCTGCTCGGCGCCGTCCTGCTGTTCGGCATTACCAACTCCGTGAAGGCCGAGGCCGCCAACAACGCCGCGATCTCCCCCGAGGTCAACGCCCAGCTCGCCGACATGAACTTCTCTCTCGTGTCCGACGCCAACTTCGAGGCCCAGCTCTCCGAGATCGACATGACCGATGCCGAGCGCACCGAGCTCGTCAAGATCAACCAGGACTGCCGCTTCAACTCCACCCGCATGGCTTACGCTGTGGGCGCCTGCATCGTGCTCGCCGGCCTGCTGACCACCCCCGCCATCAAGATCTTCAAGAAGGAAGAGGCGTAATTCGTCATGAAGAAGCTGTATTTCAACGGTGACTTCCTGCCCATGACGGGCGAGAACGACACGTTCGAGGCCCTCGTTGTCGAGGACGGCATCATTGCCTTCACCGGTTCGCTCGACGAGGCCCGTGCGTTTGCCGGCGATGCCGAGCAGATCGACCTCGATGGCGCCTGCCTCATGCCCGGCCTTATCGATCCGCACAGCCACATTTCCGGTTCCAACCAGTATGTGGTTGCCGCACAGCTCGAGAACTGCAAGAGCTTTGACGAGATCGTCGGCGCCCTCAAGGAGTTCGCAGAGCGCAACAATATCGGCGAAGACAGCGTGATTATGGGCGTGGGCTACGACCAGAACAGCCTGGCCGAGGGCCGTCACCCCAACCGTCACGTGCTCGACCAGGTGTCCACCGCGACCCCGGTCGTGATCACCCACGCCTCCTCCCACATGCTGGTGGCAAACACCAAGCTCATCGAACTCACCGGCCTCACCGCCGAGACCCCCGACCCCGAGGGTGGCCGTTACGGCCGCGAGGATGACGGCGTGACGCCGGACGGTTACTGCGAGGAACCGGGCGCCATGTGGCCGGTCTTCGGAATCGTTCAGCCGCGCCAGAAGCTCGACATGGATAAGCTCATCATCGAGATGCAGAACGTATACCTGGAGCACGGTATCACCACCTGCCAGGAGGGTGCCACCACGGGCGACCACGCGGCCATGTTCGCGGGCTTTGCCAAGAAGGGTCTGCTCAAGATGGACGTCGTGAGCTATCCCATGTACGGTGAGGATGTCGATGGTATGCTCGAGAACTTTGCGGAGTTCGATAGCCACGAGTACACCGGTCACTTCCGCTTTGGCGGCCTCAAGATGTTCTTCGACGGTTCTCCCCAGGGCCGCACCGCATGGATGACCGAGCCTTACACGCCCGGTGACGAGGGCGAGGGCTACTGCGGCTACGGTACGATCTCCGACGATGACGCCTACGACTTTATGCGCAAGGCGATCGACGGCAATTATCAGCTGCTCGCCCACACCAACGGCGACGCCGCGGCCGACCAGTACCTGCGCGTGTACAAGCGCGCGCTCGAGGATTCCCCGAATCCGAACAAGCACGAGCTGCACCCGGTCATGGTCCACTGCCAGACCGCCCGCCGCGACCAGTACGAGCAGATGCCCGAGATCCACATGATCCCGACCATCTTCACCAACCACATCTGGTACTGGGCCGACGTGCACCTGAAGAACTTCGGTCCCGAGCGCGGCGGCCGCGTCTCCGCGGTCCGCGATGCCCTCGACTTCGGCCTGCGCCCGACCTTCCACACCGATTGCCCGGTGCTGCGCCCGAATCTGTTCGAGAGCGTGTGGTGCGCGGTCAAGCGCGTCACCAAGAACGGCGTCCAGCTGGACGAGTCCCAGAAGATTTCCGTCTACGAGGGTCTCGAGTGCATCACCAAGAACGGTGCGTTCCAGTACGGCGAGGAGGACCGCAAGGGCACCCTCGAGGTTGGCAAGCTGGCCGACTTCTGCGTCGTGGAGCACAACCCGCTCAAGGTCGATATCGACGACCTGCGCGATCTCAAGGTCCTCAAGACCATCAAGGAGGGCGAGATCGTCTGGGAGGCCTAATGCCGCCCGCGCGCTCGCGCTTTTGAGCTTGTGAGCTCACATGGAAAGACGCCTGGCATGTTGCGTGCCAGGCGTCTTTTTTGTCTCTCTATGAGGCGTTACAGCTCCGCGGGGGCGAGCCCGGCCGCTGCCAGCTTGCGGCGGAAGGTCTGGGAGAGCGCGCCCAGCGCGCGCTCGTCGGAAGTTGACACGGCGAGCACGGCGGCATGGGTGAGCCGCGTCCGGCGGAAGGGGATCTGCGCATCTATGGAGAAGAGCGCGCTTCCCGTGCGCCCCGCCTCGTGCGAGAAATACGTGAGGATAAGCGTGTTGCCGCAGGTGAACGAGCACATCTCGAAGATCTTGCGGAACTCCTCGTCGGTGCCCGCCCACAGGTTCTCCTCGGTAAGCGCGCGATGCAGGGCATCGCGGAGCGATTCGCCCTCCATCTGGGGCAGCTCCCGCGCGGGGAGGTCGTCGTCGACGGGCCCGTCGCCCTGCGCGCGATGTTGCGCGATGGCGAGGATGGTGTCGTTGATATGGCGACGGTCGAGCTCGGTGATCGCGCTCGAGATGACCGCGACGGGCAGGGCCGTTTCGATTGGGTCGAATGAAATGAGGAAGTCCAGCCCATCGAGTGCGGTGCTCCCGCCCACCTCCTCGCTTTCGGGGATCACGCGGGCGATGCGGATGAATGGCAGGAAGCGCTCGATGCGGTCGCGCGCGAACAGCACCTGCTCGACGCCGCAGTTCACCACGAGGCCGGCGCGCCATGTGTCGCTCGCCGCGATGCCGTCCATGAAATCGAGCAGCAGCATGGCGATGCGCGTGAGGTCGGTTTCGTACAGGTCGACCGAAGAAAGGCTCGGCGTGTCGCGCATGAGCTGCGCGAGGCGCATGAACAGCGTCATGTTCTCGAACCTCACGGTCCATGAGATCTCGGGCGGCAGGGCGATCGCTCGATCGAGCTTGCGATGCGTGATGCCCGCCTCGAAGAGCATGGCGAGGGGTTTGCGCAGATGGGATGCCGGGCGCGTCCCGTATCGGTCGGAGAGCGCGCGGAAGAGGTCGTCGGCGAGGTGGGCCGACTCGCGGTCGGGGGTGTAGGTGTCTTGGAAGTCGGGTGTCCAGCGGCGCGCGGCGACCGAGAACAGCTCGATGACGACGGCCTTCTCGCCGGATCCCAAGGTTATGCCGTAGTGCTTTTCGATGCGGCCGAGCATGGCGGCGAACGCAGGCGGGATGGCGGTGGCGCGCGCGGGGACGCTCTTGCCCTTGCGGATGCGCAGCGTCATGACTTGCAGGTAGATGGCCAGTTCGTGGCGGGCGTTATCGGTGAAGGGGCAGTCGAGGGTGCGTTCCACGGCCTCGATCTCGTCGAAGAGGAACTGGCGGTCCTCGCCGAAAAGCTGGGGCTCGACGCGACGCTTCATGGCGGTGGGGGCGAGCTCGAACAGGCTGTGCGTGACGAAGAAGCGGATGTGCTCTTCGGGCCCCACCACGGTGAGGCGATGCCCACGCTCGATTCGGGCGCCATAGGGGTAGAGCATATCGTTCCAGGAGCGGATGTCCTCCTGGGCCTGCTGTTTGTTGGTGAGGATGGCGCGGGCGAGGGACTCGACCGTGTAATCGCCGTTGTAGTCGCAAATGAGTAGAAGGATGCCGCGGTAAAACCGGTCGAGCGCTGGGTCCATGGCGAGTGCGCGCTCTTTGACGAGGCCGAGGATGCGCTCGCGCTCCGCGGGGCTCGGGTTGAGCTGGATACCCGTGCCGCGCTTGGAGGCGGTGTGGGCGGCGAGGCCGTTTTGCTCGAGGAAGGCGTTGATGGCCGCGACGTCGTTGCGCACGGTCCGCTCTGAGCACGAGAGCTCTCCGGCGAGGGTCGCGGTGGGTATATAGCTCGTGGTGGACACGAGGGTCTTGAGAAGGTTTGCCTGCCGGCGATTGATGCTCATGGCTTGTGCGTCCCCCGATGGTCGCGACGGTGGTTTCCAATGTCGCGGAATTTGCCGCATATCAGGCAAACTCGCTGCACATAGATGGTAGCGATATTCATATGATGAAGATACCTACTTTTTCGTTATGGCGTGAATAAAGCGCCGTTGGATGGTGATGGACATGAGTTCCACGTGCGCGTGCAAGGAACGGGTCGAGGTGGCGCGGGGGCAGGGCGGTTCCGTCGGCTCCAAGGCCACGATCTCCCTGGCGGTCCTGGCGTTGGCGCAGCTGGGCGTTTCCGCCGACAACGGGGCGTTTTCGGTCGCGATGTCCGAGATGATGAGCGTCTTTGGGTGCTCGGTCGCCGACGTGCAGCTGGCAAATACTGTGTATGCCCTCATGGCCGGCACCTTCATGCTGGCCAGCGGCCTGCTCGGCCTGATGGTGGGGTGGCGCCGCACGTTCGTGGGCGGCATGGTACTCATGGTCATCGGCGAGATCGTCACCGCCCTCGCCCCCGTGGTCGAGCTGCTCATCTGGGGCGGTCGCCTTGCGGTCGGCGTCGGCGCGAGCCTGGTGATCCCCTCGGTTCTCGGCATGGTGCCGCTGTTGTTTGAGGGGGATAAGCGCAAGCAGGCCTACGGCGTCATCGCGGGCTCCGCTGCCCTGGCGACCATCGTTCCCATCCCGCTTGGCATGCTCGTGGACAATTTCGGCTTCCGTTTCACGTTCGGTGCGCTCGTCGCCGCGAGCCTGGCGCTGCCGGCTTCCCAACCGCGCGCATCTAAGAAGTTCGATCTTGTGGGGGCGGCCCTCGCCTCGATGGGGCTGTTCGCTGTGATGTTCGGCTTGTCACGCATCTCCGCCTGGGGCGTAGCCGATCCGCTGCCCACTGCCCCGTTCACCATCTTCGGTCTCTCGCCGGCGCCGTTCATCGTCATCGCGGGCGTGGCGCTGCTTATTGTGCTCATTCCGGTCGAGTCGTGGATGGAGCGCGAGCACGACGTCGCCATCCTGCCCTCCAGCTTCATCAAGAGCGCGCAGGTTCGTTCCGGTGTCGTGGCGATTGCGCTGCCGTTTTTCTACATGGGCGCACAAGGCCTGGTGGCCACGTCCTTCTACCAACTCGTGGTCGGCCTCGGCGGCACCAGCACGGCGCTTTTGGGCATCGTTTCGGGCGTGCCGATGCTCGTGCTCGCCATGGGCATCCCCCGCAAGTTCCCCCAGGTGAATTCCTGGCTCGTGGTGCGATGCGGTTACATCGCCATCGCCCTCGGTGCGATTATGGCGGCCTTTGGCGTGCGGGGCTCCGAGTTGACTTCCATAATGGTGCTCGGCACGTTGTTGGGCGGAATCGGCGTTGGTATGGTGAACTCGCAGTCGAACAACCTCGTCGCCTCCGCCGTCCCCGCGCATGACGCGCAGCAATCGGGCGGCATCCAGGGCGCGGCGCGAAACCTCGGTCTCGCGCTCGGCTCGGCCGCCATGGGCTCGGTCATGCTCATCGCGGTGAACATGGGTCTCGATGCGCGCGTCGAATCGACGGCCGTCCTCGACGAGCCCGTCCGCACGGCGCTCGAGCAGACGGTCTACACCTATGAGGGCGACTTGGCCTTCTCCGCCCGCATGGACGGCATGGGCGTTTCCGATCCCGTCGCCGGTGAGCTGATCGCGGCCAACCGCGAGGTTCGCGCCAACGCCGGCGCCATCGCGATGTCGACTGTCGCCGCGCTCGCGGGGCTCGCCCTGTTCACCACGTTTCCTAAAAGATCCAAGGACGCGGCGGGAGAGTAACTGCCGCCGCGCGCCGCGCCGTTATGGGCGACCCGTCGCCCTCGGGTGCTACAGGACGGAGAAGGGGCGATTCTGACCGGCGGGGCGGATGTGAAGGTCGGCGGTATCGCCCGGGCGCTTGAGCGTGGCGCTCGAGCCGAGCTCGTTGTCGAGTTCGGCTCCCAGGGCCGCGGCGAGTGCTCGCACCGCCAGGCTCGGCCGGTTGTTCTCCTGGGAGATGTGCATGGCCACCACATGTTCCGTGCGCTCGCTCACGAGGGCGGGCAGGGCCTCGGCGGCCTGCGCGTTGGAGAGGTGCCCGCGGTCGGAGGCGATGCGGTCCTGCAGATGGCGCGGATAGGGGCCGCAGCGGAGCATCTGCGTGTCGTGATTGCTCTCGAGCGCGAGGATGCGCGCATCCGCCAGCAGCTCCATGGCGCGCGGCGGCAGCATGCCCGTATCGGTGGCGTAGCCGATCGCGTCGCCCGCGCATGAGAAGCGGAATCCCACCGGGTTCACCACGTCGTGCGAGGTGGGGAAGGTCTCGATGCGCACGCCTGCGACCTCAAGGGCATCCCCGGGCGTGAAGGTCTCAAAATCGAGGCAGCTGAGGTATTTGCGTTCATCCACCGTGCCCTCGCTGGCAAACAGGGGGCCGTTGAAAATCTTGACCCACACGGATATGCCGCTCACATGGTCGGTGTGCTCGTGCGTGAGGATGAGCGCCCGCACATCGCGCTCGTCGAGCCCCAGCTCGTGCATGCGGTCGAGGACCTTGCAGCGCGCAAAGCCGTTGTCGATCATGATGAACCCCTCGGGCCCCTCCACCAGCGCACAGTTCCCGCGCGAGCCGCTGCCGAGGATGTGCAGGCGCAAGGCGTGCCGACGCTCGTTTTTGGCGTCTGCGCCCGGCGTACGCTGTTCGGCTGGGGATGCGCTTGCGGAGTGGGTCATGTCTGGTCCAATCAGTACAATACAAGGCGGATGAGATGGGCGTGCCGCACGGGATGCCGCACGCGTGGAAATGACGGGCAGAATCGCCGCCGCCCGTCGCGAAAGGCGATACATGCCAACGGTTTCACAAAGATACGGGTCCGGGCACGCGCCGCATGCGCGCACAGCGGGCGAACGGGGGCAAGCCCTCGCGGCGCCGGTGGTCCTCATGGTATCAGGAGGTGCGGACTCAACGGCGTTGACCTTGATGGCCTGCACCGGAGAGCTCGACATCGACGACGGGCGCGGCTGCGCCCGCATTGCCCGCGAGCGGCTGCACGTGCTGCATGTGAACCATCATCTTCGCGGCGAAGCCTCCGACGGCGACGAGGCCTTTGTGCGCGATTTGTGCGAGCGCCTGGGGCTGCCCCTGTGCGTGGAGCACGCCCACTTCGCCGATTTGGACGGGCGCAACCTCGAGGCGGCCGCGCGTGATGTGCGCTACGCCGCGGCGCGCCGCTACGTGCGCGAGCTCTCGCGGCAATCCGGCACACCCCGCACCGCGGCGCGCATCCTCACCGCGCACACGGCGAGCGATCGCGCGGAGACGTTCTTCATGAACGCCATCAAGGGTTCGGGCGCCGCGGGCCTTTCGAGCATTCCGCGTCGCCGCAACATCATCGTCCGCCCCCTGATGGACCGCACGCACGGCGAGCTCGTGCGCTATCTGCAGGTCGCCGGTCAGCCCTGGCGCGAGGATGAGAGCAATCGAGATACGAGCTACCTGCGCAACTTCGTGCGCCATCGCCTGATGCCGCTCGCCGCCGAGCGCAATCCTGGCGTGGCGCGCAGCGTGGGCGCGGCCTGCGACATCCTGGGCGATGAGGACGCTTTCATGTCCCAGCTTGCGGCGACCGCGCTGCGAAGCTGCACGCGGCGCGAAGGGTCGGGCCTCGTTGTGCTGGACGCCGCCCGCCTCGCCGCGGCAGAAGTTGCCATCGCCCGCCGCATGGTGCGCCTGGCGGTGAAAAGGATCGCGCCGGAGGCCCGTTTGGAGATGCGCCATGTCGAGGCGGTGCTCGCCTGCGTGGCGGCGGGGGAGGGTTCGGTCGCCCTGCCCGAGGGCGTCGATGCACGCATCGAGTTCGGCACGCTCTCCTTCCGCACCCCCACCGAGCGCGAGCGCGCGGCGACCGGCTGGCTGCCCGTCCCCGGCTCCATGGCCGTCGCGGGTGGTCGGGTGCTTGAGAGCGCGTTCGTCCGCGTTCCCGAGGGGCACGACGCCGTCAGCCTTGCCCGCGGGCTCAGCGCCGAGGCGGGTGGCGGAACGGTGGCCGTGATCGACGCTGCGGCGCTGGGATATGCATCGCGCGACCTGCAGCGACTCGCCGAGGACCAGCGCTGGGGGGCTTCGGCCGCCCAGGGAGGGGCGGACGGCGTCCGCCTGTGGGTGGACGGCCCGGCGGCGGGCGATGTGATGTGCCCCCTGGGGATGCAGGGGCGCAGCAAGAAGCTCTCCGACCTCATCAACGAGGCCCGCGTCCCGCTCGCCGAGCGCGCGGGCGTCCCGGTTGTGCGCAGCTCTCCGGGGGGCGCGATCGCGTGGGTCGCGGGAGTTCGTGCGGACGAGCGCTTCAAGTGCACCCCTACTAGCTCTATGCTGGTAAAATTAACGATTCGTCCCATTGGCGACGTGTAGCGTCCCCGAATGCGGGTATGCTTCAACCATCTTGTACATGCATGCGAAAGGGAAGTCATGGAAACGATGCATCCTGATGTCGAGAAGGTCCTGTTCTCCGAGGAGGACATCGCGAATATGGTCAAGCGCCTGGGCGCTCAGATCTCCGAGGATTACAAGGGTAAGGACCTGGTCCTCATCGCCGTCCTGCGCGGCGCCGTCGTGTTCATGGGCGACCTGATGCGCGCCATCGACACCGACCTGGCCATCGACTTCATGGCCGTGTCCAGCTACGGCAACGGCACCAAGTCCTCCGGTACCGTCCGCATCATCAAGGACCTCGACATCGATATCAAGGACCGCGACGTCCTGATCGTCGAGGACATCCTCGACTCCGGCCTCACCCTCAAGTACCTCATGGCCAATCTCGTCAGCCGCGGCCCTGCCTCGCTGGAGGTTTGCACCTTCCTGTGGAAGGACGTCGAGGGCAAGCAGGCCGCCATCGACCCCAAGTACGTGGGCACCCACTGCCCCGACGAGTTCGTGGTGGGATACGGCCTCGATTATGCCGAGCACTACCGTAATCTTCCCTATGTGGGCATCCTCAAGCCGGAGGTCTACGCGTAGCATGACCGACCGCAACGACGAGCGCTCCTCTGGCGCCGTCGCCCTCATGGCCGGGGGCGACGGCGCCGGTTCGAACGGCGGGGGCCCTACGCCTCCCGGTGGCGTGAACGGGGGTCCGGCCGCCGGCGGCCCCGCTGCCAGCGGTCCCAACCGCCCGACCGGCCCGAGCCGCACCAACTACATCTACCTCGCCATCGCCTGCATCCTCATGGGGTCCCTCTTCTGGAACCTGGGCCGCGGGGCGGGTCAGGGCGGCAAGCCCGCCGAGCTCGCCACGAGCGAGTTCGTGGCCGCCGTGGAGGCCAACCGCGTCGACGAGGCGACCTACACGGTGCTCGACGGCACGGTCGAGGGCACCTATTGGCCCGAGGGCGAGAAGAAGACCGAGGGCAACCTCGAGCGCTTCTCCTCCACCTATGTGGGTTCCGATGCCCTGGCAGAGCTCATGGCCGCCCACCCCAAGACCACGTACAAAGTGGACACCGAGGACCCCGACATGCTGATGAACCTGCTGGTGGCGATTCTGCCCACCGGCCTGCTCATCTTCGTCATGTTCTACTTCATGCGCCAGATGACCGGTGCCAACAACAAGGCGATGCAGTTCGGCAAGACGAACGCCAAGACGACCGAGGCCACGCGTCCCAACGTCAAGTTCAAGGACGTCGCCGGCATCGACGAGGCGGTTGAGGAACTCGAGGAGGTCCGTGACTTTTTGGCCGACCCCGAGCGGTTCCGCAAGCTCGGCGCCAAGATCCCGCGCGGCGTGCTGCTGGTCGGTCCTCCCGGCACCGGTAAGACCCTGCTGGCCAAGGCCGTCGCCGGTGAGGCGGGCGTGCCGTTCTTCACCATCTCCGGCTCCGAGTTCGTTGAGATGTTCGTGGGCGTGGGTGCCTCGCGCGTGCGCGACCTTTTCAAGAACGCCAAGGAGCAGTCGCCCTCGATCATCTTCATCGACGAGATCGATGCGGTCGGCCGCCAGCGCGGTGCCGGCCTGGGCGGCGGCCACGACGAGCGCGAGCAGACGCTCAACCAGCTGCTCGTCGAGATGGACGGCTTCGAGGAGAACGAGAGCGTGATCCTCATCGCCGCCACCAACCGTCCCGACGTCCTCGACCCGGCGCTGCTGCGCCCGGGCCGTTTCGACCGTCAGATCACGGTGGACCGTCCCGATGTCCGCGGTCGCGAGCAGATCCTGCGCGTGCATGCCGCGAACAAGCCGCTCGACACTGATGTCAGCTTTGAGAAGCTCGCCCAGCTTACCGTGGGCTTTGCCGGCGCCGACCTGGCGAACCTCCTCAACGAGGCCGCGCTACTTACCGCCCGTCGCAACCGCTCCCTCATCTCGATGGACGAGATCGAGGAGTCCATGGAGCGCGTCATGGCGGGCCCGCAGCGCAAGAGCCGCGTGATGACCGAGGCCGAGCGCCGCATCATCGCCTACCACGAGAGCGGTCACGCCCTGGTTGGTCATGTGCTCGAGAACTCCGATCCGGTGCACAAGATCTCGATCATCAGCCGCGGCCAGGCGCTCGGGTACACGATGCAGCTGCCCGCCGAGGACCACTTCCTCAAGTCTCGCCGTGAGATGCTCGACGACCTCGCCGTGTTCCTGGGCGGCCGTGTTGCCGAGGAGCTCATGTGCGACGACATCACCTCCGGTGCGAGCAACGACCTGGAGCGCGCCACCAAGATGGCTCGCGAGATGGTCACGCGCTTAGGGATGAGTGATGAGCTCGGCACGCAGGTGTTCGGCGAGGCGCAGCACCAGGTGTTTTTGGGTCGCGATTACGCCGACCATCAGGATTACTCCGAGGAGACGGCGCGCCGCATCGACGCCGAGGTCCAGCGCATCATGCGCGAGGCCCACGAGCGCGCGGTGGAGATCATCTCCGCCCGTCGCGAGCAGATGGACCTCATGGCCCGCGTCCTGCTCGAGCGCGAGACGGTCGAGGGCGATGCCGTGACCGCCCTGCTCGACAATGAGTGGGATGCCTACCTCGAACGCGAGGGCGATATCGTCGCCGCCAAGGAGGCCCGCAACGACGCGGCCGCCAACGGTGCCGATCCGGCCGTGGTGGATGCCGAGCGCGCCCGTCGCGCCAAGCCGCGCCAGAGCGACGAGGAAATCGCCGCAGAGGCCGCCGCGTTCGCGCAGGCTGCCGTCGCGGGGGATCGAAATCTCGAGCCCGACGAGGGTGTCGAGTGCGGTGCGGATGTCGAGCCCGACGGGGGCGCCGAATGCCCCCGGAGCGATTCGTAATTTATCGATGTGACACAATGTGCTGGCGGTGCGATATGTGCCCGCCAGCACATTGCTTTTTCCTGGGCCCAAATTCCCACATGTGCACCCGCACCGCCTGCGGCTGCACCGGCTTTCTCTATGGCCGGCCTAAATTGCTTATGGGAATCCGACACATGGCGGGTGTCAAAAAGAAGACAAGCATAGGCAAATGCCCTGGTCCATGGATAATGTTTCAAACGAGAGAGTGGATTCGCTGCCTGCCGGGCAGTCGCTGATGGACGAATACCGGAGTTGAGAGAGGGGACCGTGATGGGTTATACGATTATGGGCGATGTGCATACGCATACGCTGTACTCGCGCCACGCCTATTCGACGATCGAGGAGAACGTCCGCGCCGCTGCCGAGGCAGGTTTGGAGATCCTCGGCTCGGCCGATCACTTCAGCGGCATGCTCTATCCCGAGCAGCACCTGCGCAACTTCCAGTACTTGATCAACATGGGCGTGTGGCCGCGCACCTGGCACGGGGTCACGGTCCTGCATGGCTGCGAGGCCGACGTGGTGGGCCTCGACGGGTCGCTGTTCGGTCAGGATATCGTGGTGCATTGCGATATCACGGGGCGTGACCTGGGCGTGGAGCGCACGCTGTTTGACCGCGCCACAGGCGATGCGGATTACGTGATTGCGAGCGTGCACGACGGGTCGTTCGCCGAGGGGGCGTCGGTGTCCCAGGTGACCGATATGTACGTCGCCGCTCTGGAGCAAGAGAAGGTGTTCATCCTCGGCCACACGGGCCGCTCGGGCCTGCCCTACGATATCGACACGGTGCTGACCTGCGCCAAGGAGCGCCACAAGCTCATCGAGATAAATGAGCATTCTCTCGAGGCGGGCGATCGCTATCACGGCGTGTGCCGGTCCATCGCGGAGCGTTGCGCTGAGCTCGGCGTGGGCGTGGCGGTGTCGAGTGATGCGCACGTGGCTCCGCGCATCGGACAGTTTCCCACGGTCGAGCGCATGCTCGAGGAGATTCACTTCCCCGAGGAGCTCATCATGAACCGTGGCCGCGAGCCGTTCCTGCGCGAGCTGGCCGCCGCCGGTGTGCGCGATTTGAGGTAACGCAGGGGGCTTGTGCGCGGCTTTGATCGCCGGTCCGTTTCGATGCTTCCATCACAGAAACGTAAGGGTTTCGTCACATGCGCATCGCGCTCCGTTGGTATTCTTGGGCGAACGATTCGCCCGAGGAGAGGAGGGGTGCGTATGGATGGACGGAGAGATTGCCGTGGGTCGGTGTTGCGGCGTATGCTGCGGCGGCTGCCGTGCGCCCTGCTTGCCTTGGGCCTGACGGCGACGCTCGGGTCTGCCGGGGTCCTTGCCACCCGGCGCGCGCAAGAGCTCACGGGGCGCGGCGCCGTGGAGCAGCCCGGTTTGGATGCTGCGTATGCGCAGGGGAGTGAGGGCTCGGCATCCGAGGCCGAGGCCGCGCATCCCGCGCGCTTCGCGACCAATCTCACCTACACGAGTCTTGATGCCCCAGGTGACGGTTCGGCGGTCGCCCGCGTGACGTGGGACGATGCATGGTTTTCCGCCGATGAGGGCGACTATAACCATGAGCTCGCCCAAACATCGTCGGTACTTGCCGCGCTCGCCTACGCGGAGTCGGGCTATTACCAGGCGCGTGAGAACCATCCGCCGTATATGGAGAACGCCCTTGCCTCACTGGGGTTTGGCGAGGTTTCCACCGAGTCGTACCGCTATCGCAGCAAAGTTGTCGACGAGGTGCTTGATCTGGCGACGGGTGATGCCGATGGTGCTGCGTACACGATTGCCCGCAAGCGTCTGGGTTCCGGGCACGACGGCCCTGCGCGCGACCTCATCCTGGTGAGTGCGCGGGGCAGCTACGGGTCGGAATGGCTGAGCAACCTCGATCTGTCTCGCGACGAGACCGGCGACCATGGCGGCTACGTGCGCGCTGCGCGTGAAATCGGGGCGGAGGTCGTCTCCTGGGCCGAGGAGTCGCGCGCGCTCGGTGCAGAGGTGTCGGTTCTGCTGGTGGGTCATAGCCGTGGCGGTGCTATCGCGAACCTCGTAGCTGCCGAGCTCGACGACCTCCGTGCGCAGGCGGGTGACGCAGCGCCCTTCGGTCCCGTGTATGCCTACACGTTCGCCGCCCCGGCGACCACCCTCGCTTCAGATGCGCGCTCGGAGCGCTACGGCAACATCTTCAATATCGCCAACCCTTCGGACATCATGCCCTACCTGCCGCTGTCGGCCTGGGGATACGAGCGTTACGGCGTCGATCTTGAACTTCCGAGTGCTGGCTGTGCGGATTTCGATCGCCTCGAGGACGAGATGCGCGCGGTGTATCGCGAGTCGGTTGGGGTGGAATGCTCCGCCGATGCCGCCGACGTGCTCATTGCCCGTACGGTTTGCGACAATATTGCCGCGGCGGTGGGTTCTGCCGAAGAACTCGTCACTCCCGTTGGCGCGCTCACGACATTCCGGTTGCTGGCAACGCACGTCGATCCCGTGCGGATCCTCTACAGCCATTATCCCAGCACGTACATCGCATGGATGTCCGTCACCAACGAGTCTCAATTGGGGACAGGCACAAATTGAGACATCAGGGGCGTGTGAGGACGGCGACGGTTTCGACGTGCTCGGTGTGGGGGAACAGGTCCACGGGCGTCAGGCGCTCAAGGCGATAGCCGGCGCGTCCGAGATGCTTAAGATCGCGCACCTGCGTGTGGGGGTTGCAGCTGATGTAGACGATGCGGCGCGGTGCGAGGGAGGATGACGCGTCGAGGAACTCGGGCGTCGACCCGGCGCGCGGCGGGTCCATCACCAGCACGTCGACATGGTCGCCTCGACGAGCCGCCTCGAGCATGTATTCCGTGGCGTCCCGGGCGATGAAAGACGAGGTTCCATCCAGGTCGTTGAGCTCGGCATTGCGCACGGCGTCCCGTACGCCCTCGGGGTTGCGCTCGACGCCGGTCAGGGCGATGTCGAACCCCTGCTTGCGCGCCGCTGCCGCCGCTGCAAGGCCGATGGTGCCGCTGCCGCAATAGGTGTCGAGGACGGCGTCGGAGCCGGCGAGGTCCATGCCGTCGATTGCGAGCTGGTAGAGCACCTCGGTCTGCTGCGGGTTGACCTGGTAAAACGAGACGGGTGAGATTTCGAACGTGCAATCGAGGAGGCGATCGGTCATGCGCTCGCGGCCCGCAAGGATGCGCGTCTGACCGCCGAGGATGGCGTTGGTGACGCGGGGGTTGACGTTTTGCGCCACGGTCACGAGTTCGGGATGGGATTCGATCAGGCGGTGCGCAAGTTCGTCGAGGCGTTCGACCTCGAGGCTGCGCGTGACGATCGTGAGCATCGATTCGTCCGTGCGCCAGCCGCAGCGGAGCACGGCGTAACGCAGCTGCCCGCAGCGGCGGTCTTCGTCATATGCGGGGATGCCGAGTTCGGTGGCAAGATGCGCCACGTCGTTGAGCAGTTCGCGCGCCCCGGGCGCCTCGACGGCGCATGCGGGGCAGTCGACGATATCGTGCGTACCGCGGGCGAAAAACCCTCCGCGCACCGAGCCGTCCGCGGCGGGTGCGAAGGGGGTGGCTGCCTTGTGGCGGAGCGCCCGCGGTGAGGCGAGCGGGGCGTCGGCTACGGTCACGGGTCCGCTTTCGCGCGAAGCTCCCATGCCGAGCACCGGCTCGACCTGCGCATCCCAGTCGAATTGCGCGATAAGCGGTTCGAAGAGCTCGCGCATGGCCGTATGCTTGCGCGCAAGTTGCTTGCGGTAGGGCAGGCCGAGCCATGCGCAACCGCCGCAGCTGTGCATGATGGGGCACGGGGCTCCGGCATCGGTGTGCTTTGCAGCGGGTTTCTTCGCCATGGCTGGTCCATTCGGTCGTCGTTCTTCTGCACGGTATAGTACCAAGCCCCGCCGCGAAGTGCGTGTACGGGCGCGATGGCTTCGCCGGCACGGATGCGCCCGCCAACGCTATCGCGTCCGCATCTTTGGGAAGATGAATAATCGCGTTCCCACTTGTACTCCATCACAGTAAAGTGTTACCCTTCCAACCGTCGCGCAAGCCACTTTAGTTAAGTAAAGTGCTACAGAAGGGAAGAATCATGAAGAAGATTGGGAAGCGTTTTGAGAACACCGTCGCCGATTCCGTTGCCGAGCCCATTCGCGCGGGGGACCTCGAGGTTGCGCGCGGCCCCGGTGTGACACGCCGCTCGCTAGCGGCGGCGTTCGCGTCTGCCGCCATGGCACTTGCGCTGTTGGCCGGCTGCGGTGGGGCCCCTGCGGGTGATGCGGGAGGCGATTCTGCCCCCGAGGTGCAAGCGGATACCTCGGCCAGCGCGACCGGCACGTTGATTGTCGGCTTCGACCAGGCCTACCCGCCCTACGGATACGTGGGCGATGATGGCGAGTACACCGGGTTCGACCTCGACCTCGCCCAGGCGGTCGCCGATCGACTCGATTGGGGGCTCCAGCTCGAGCCCATCGACTGGGATGCCAAGGACGCCCTGCTCAAGTCGGGCGCCATCAACTGCATTTGGAACGGCTTTACCATGGAGGGCCGCGAGGACGACTACACCTTCTCCGATCCGTACATGCTGAACGCCCAGGTCGTCGTTGTCCGTGCCGACAGCGGGATCTCCGATCGCGCCGGCCTGGCTGGAAAGACCGTGGTGACCCAGGCTGATTCGGCTGCCGAGAAGGTGCTGTCCAAGGACGCCGCCGACCTTGCTGCCACGTTCGCCTCGCTCGAGACCATCGGCGAGTACAACACGGCTTTCATGCAGCTCGAGTCGGGCGCCGTGGATGCCGTGGCCTGCGATTTGTCCATTGCCCGTTATCAGATGTCCGCAAAGCCCGATGCATATCTCATGCTCGACGAGTATCTCTCCGAGGAGAACTACGCCGTCGGCTTCAAGAAGGGCGACACCGCTACGGCCAAGAAGGTGACCGAGGCGCTGAAGAAACTGTACGAGGACGGCACGGTTGAGCAGATCGCCGCCAAGTACGCCGATCAGGGTCTGACCATGGACAACTGGCAGATCAAGTAAGTGGTGCTCAGCATGACGCGCTCGAGGTGCACGTGCCCGGGCGCGCCTTTTGTGTGCGTACCGGGTCCGTTGGGAAAGGACGATATTCAGGTGGATATCACGACCATGATGCAGATGCTGGGCGAGGGTTTCATCACCAGCTTGCAGATCTTCGCGCTCACGCTCGTCGGCGCCTTGCCGCTCGGCGTCGTGGTGGTGGCGCTGCGCATGTGCCGATTCGCGCCGGTGCGCCTCATCGCGCGGGCCTACATCTCGGTGATGCGAGGCACGCCCCTCATGCTCCAGATGTTCGCCATCTATTTCATGCCGTTCTACGTCTTTGGCGTCCAGCTCACGCCGTCGTCGAAGTGGCAGGCGGCAATTTTCGCGTTCATCGTGAACTACGCCGCGTACTTCGCCGAGATTTACCGCTCCGGCCTGCAATCCATCCCACGCGGGCAGTACGAGGCCGCCGAGGTCTTGGGGTATTCCAAATTCCAGACGCTCGTGCATATCGTCGTGCCGCAGGTGGTCAAACGAATCATGCCGGCCATCGGCAACGAGGTGATCACGCTGGTCAAGGACACGTCGCTCGCGTTTGCCATCGGTGTCGGGGAGATGTTCTCCACGGCAAAGGCGCTTGTCGCCTCGCAGGTGAGCATGGTTCCGTTCGCCATCGCGGCTGCCATCTACTGGACGTTCAACTTCGCAGTGGAGCTCGTGCTCGGCTCCATCGAGAGGCGCCTCGCCTACTATCGCGATTAGTGGGGAACCCGTAATTCCTGTTCACCGCAGCATGCGGCTCCGTGCATCTATTTGAAGGGTGGCTCTCATGCCCGCTGTCGTTTCAATCAAAAGCGCGCGTAAATCCTTTGGGGCGGTTGAGGTCCTGCGCGGCATCTCTCTGGAGGTCGCTTGTGGCGAGGTCGTCGCGGTCATCGGGCCGTCGGGCGGTGGTAAGTCGACGCTTCTGCGCTGCATGACGCTGCTCGAGACGCTCGACGCCGGTGGGCTGTCGTACGGCGAGGTGGATGTGGCCGTGCCGGGGGAGGGCGGCACGAGTGTGTACGCAAAGGGCGACGTGCTCAAGCGCGCCCGGGGCAGGTTCGGCCTGGTGTTTCAGAACTACAACCTGTTTCCGCATTTTACGGTGATGCGCAATATCGTGGACGCGCCGATTCGCGTCCAGCGTCGCGACCGCGCCGAGGTGGAGCGGCGGGCTTGGGAGCTGATCGAGCGCATGGGCCTTGCGGGCTGTGAGGACAAGGTGCCCTGCCAGCTCTCCGGCGGGCAGCAACAGCGCGTGGCAATTGCTCGAGCCTTGGCCATGGACCCCGAGGTCATCTTCTTCGACGAGCCCACCAGCGCGCTCGACCCTGAACTCACTGCCGGGGTGCTGCGGGTGATCCGCGGGCTCGCGGCCGAGGACATGACGATGGTCGTCGTCACACATGAGATGGACTTCGCGCGTGAGGTCGCCGACCGCGTGGTGTTCATGGACGGCGGTGTGATCGTTGAGGAGGGGCCGGCGGAGCAGGTGCTCGACAATCCGCGGGAGGGCCGCACCCGCGCATTTCTCGCTCGCATCGAGAAGTGACGAAAGCCGATCGCTCCGGTCCGCTCACGGGAGTGGATGGTTGGGTCCGTGCGCTTTGGTAGCATGGGGAAAGCCGAAAAGCCCGCCCGAGCGGCGGGAGATTGGGAGTGTGGACCATGTCGGACAAGCTTTTCAAGTTGCCCCTCTTCGCCAAGACGCAGCAGCTCCAGTCCATACCCGGTGAGGATGCCAGGCGCGTGTTCATGATCACCGAGGCGATCAAGCCCCAGCCTGAGAAGAGCATGGGTTACCTGGTCGAACAGGTGAGTGGTCGCCAGGTGAGAATCCATGCATGGCTCGCCATTGGCGGCGCCATCTTCACGTGTGACGAGCCGATCGAGGAGCGGCCCGAGCGCAACCCCGACGCCGGTATGTCCAAGGACGATACCGGCGACATCTTCTTTTTTGTCCGCGCCGAGGGCAGGCCCGTGAAGGCCGCCCATTTCACGCAGCGCGAGAAGGACGGGCGCCTGACCGTTTCCAGCTGCATGAACGACCTTGGGCCCTATGGAACGGGGGTACACGACATCGACGTGATGGGTGCTGCCTGCTATCTGACGCAGTGGATGCTCCCGCGTGAGCACGGCGAATCGATGCCGACCCTGACCGTCGCCGATATCCTGGACACCTTGCTCGAATCCTCCTATCCCGATGCGCTCGACGCCCTGGTCTATCGTGGGGGCAAGGAGGGCGCGAGCGGTTTCGAGCGGTATGCCTCGCGCTCCCTGGCACAGGCCGGTGCCGAGTTCGTACGCCCTATCGCGGCGACGCACGACATCGATATTCGCCGTCTGAGCTCGACGGGGCTGTTCTGGACGGGATGTGACAAACGCGAGCTCACCGATGAGCAGATCGATACCATCCAAGCCGTGGAAGGTGCGCTCAACCGCCTGGTGTTCGCGGAGCATTACCTGGGCGAAGATTCGTCGCCGATGGTGGGAGGCCTGACCGAGGGCGCGTGCGAGCGTGCCGCACTCTCGTCGCTGCACTCGTTTGCATCGGTTGCGGAGCGTCTGATGCGCGGGTGCGACCGCAAGAGCGACTATATGGAGCTCGCCGGTGCCCAGGCGAGCCGTGGCGGCGAGTGGGACCTGCGCACGCGCTTCGCGGCGGCGGCAGAGGGCCTGCGTGCGCCCTTCAATTTCGATTACGTGTTCACCTGCG
The DNA here is from genome assembly GCF_902364775.2 of Collinsella intestinalis. Taxonomy (GTDB): domain Bacteria; phylum Actinomycetota; class Coriobacteriia; order Coriobacteriales; family Coriobacteriaceae; genus Collinsella. Next base: position 43,903 of record NZ_CABJEU020000002.1, read on the forward strand.
ATGCCGCTTCCGGCGTGTTCGCGGTTCAGGCGACCGTTCCCGTGGCCGGGGCGTTCCCCTTCCAAAGCGAAGCGGAGCGCAACGACGCACGCGCCGCGTATTCACTGCGTCTTGCCATGACGCTTGCGGCGGTAGCCTTCGGAGCGGGCGTCGGGGTGGTGCGCGCGGTCGTGACGGTGCGCGAGCGCAGCATCGACGGGCCCGCGATCGTTTCACTCGGGTTCAGCCGCCAATTGTTCACCATGCAGCTTGTGCCCGCCCTGCAGTCCGGCGCTATTCTCGACGCTTCGCTTTCGCCGGGGGAGCTTATCGAGGCCTTCTCGCCTCGTACGCTGCACATGGAGACGGGCGAGCTGGGCGCGCTGCTGCCCATCGAGCCGATTGAGGCACCCCTGCCCGACCGCTTGGTCAAGATGGCCGAGGACGCGCGCCCGTTGCCGGCCTCCCTGGTCGAGCCCCTGCGTGCGGACCTCGTGTGCGATCTCGATATCTTCGACACGGGCGACGATCCTCTGCGCGACCGCTATCGCGAGATCTCCGACCGTATCCGCGAGGCCTCGGCACCCGAGGAGGAGGCGCCCGTTGCCAGCGAGCTGGCCGACCTGATCGCCGCTTACGATGCCGCCGAGATGCTCGAGGAGAGCGCGGCCCGGCCGCTGTATTGCGTGAACATGATCTCGCGCATTATCGTGAGCGAGCACGACGACGGCCCGCAGACGCGTTTCCGCAAGATTCCCGACACCATGTTCGACGCGCGTTCGATGCTGTGCCGCATCTATCGCGAGCAGGGCAACCTCGAAGACGCGATTCGCCTGGGCGAGGAACTCGTCCACCTTGCCCCGACCTCCTTCACGGCTTACCATTCGCTGGCCCTCGCCCTGCGCGAGGCCGATCGCATGGAGGACGCGGTGCGCGCGCTCCTGGATGGCCTGACCGTCGCCGCCGACCCCACCGATATCGCCTGCGCGTATTACCGCCTGGGCTTCTACTTCTGGCAGGGCGGCGATCCCTCACTCGGCTTGGCCTGCTACACCATGGTGAAGCCTGGCACGTATTTCTACGGCGAGGCGCAGTCCGAGATGCAGGAGCTCATGCAGCAGAGCCACCTGAGCCGTCGTCCGGACCTTGACGAGGCTCGGGCCCTCCTGCGTGCCGACGGCGTCCCGGTGGCGCCCGTGCCGCAGCTGGGAGAGATGGCCGCCAAGGCGGGTATCGCCCTGGTCGATGCCGGCATGTTCGACGCGGCGCATTCGCTCGTGCACTTCCTCTCGAGTTTGGACGTCGCGCCCAACAGCTTCGACGTGCTCGCCTCGGTCCGCCGCTCCCTCGTGCAATAGCCCCAATTGGGGACAGGTACAAATTGAGTCATTTCGCCACGGCAACGCCGGCCGCCCAGATGAGGGGCGGCCGGCGTCATGTTGTTGGTGGGCGTAATTCGCGTCTGTCCCCAAGTGAGACGTTTCCACGCAAGCCGCCCGCGGCGCCCGTGCCCACGCTTGCCGATGGGCGTGCAATTGCATCCCCGCGCGGGGGTAGGCTCAGGCCATACGGCTGTCGTGCGGGGATGCACAAGGCACCTCGCACGCATTTTCGGCGCGAATATCTCGCGCTGGGAAAGGGAGGTGTCCCATGGGTGCACCCAAGACTGGCAATGTGAGGAACGTGGTGCTCGTAGGCCAAGGCGGGGTGGGCAAGACCTCGCTCGCGGAGGCCATGCTCCACCTTTCCGGCAAGACCGCCCGCCTGGGCGGCCATGACGGCACCAAGCCCACGCTCGACTACGACGCCGAAGAGGTCAAGCGCGAGTTCTCGATCTCAACTGCCATCGCCCCGATCGACTGGAAGGGCGCGCGCATCAACGTGCTCGACGCCCCCTGCTATCCCGATTTCATCGGCGATGCCTACGCGGCCATGAGCGTGTGCGAGACCGCGTTGTTCGTGGTCGACGCCGCTGAGGGCCCGCAGCCCACCACCGTCAAGCTTTGGTACGCCGCCGAGGACCTGCGCCTCGCCCGCGCCGTGTTCGTGAATCGCGTGGACAAGGAGAACGCCGACTTCGATATGTGCCTCGACATGCTGCGCGAACGCTTTGGCATGCGCTTGGGCGCCGTCACGCTGCCTTGGGGCATCGGCGAGGATTTCAACGGCATCATCGACCTCGTCCGCATGAAGGCCCGTCATTGCGACGGCACCAAGCAGACCGAGACCGAGATCCCCGAGGAGTTCCGCGCTGCCGCCGAGGCCGCGCATGAGACGCTTTGCGAACTCGTGGCCGAGGCCGACGACGAGCTCATGGAGAAGTACCTCGAGGGCGAGTCCCTCACCCAGGAGGAGGTCGAGGGCCTGCTCGCCAAGGCCATCGCGCACCGTCTGTTCGTCCCCGTGTTCGCCGGTTCCTGCGTGAAGGAGCAAGGCGTGAACTCCCTCATGGACGATGTCGCCACCTACTTCCCCGCGCCCACCGACTACGGCGAGATGCCGCTCATCGACGGTGACACCTTGAAGATCTCCTCCGAGGACGATCGCCCCGTGGTCTTCGACTTCAAGACCCTGAACGACGCCCAGCAGGGCCGCCTGTCCTTCCTCAAGGTGCTCACCGGCACCATCGAGCCGGGCATGGAACTCGTCAACGCCCGTACCCGCAAGGGCGAGCGCCTGGCGCACCTGTACGTGATGTGCGGCCGCGAGATGACCGAGGTCGGTCACGCCTATGCGGGCGATATCGTGGTCGTTCCCAAGATGGCCGCCGAGACGGGCGATACCCTCTCCGTGACCGGCAAGGTCGAGGCCGCTGCGTTCAAGTTCCCCAACTCCCAGTACCGCATCGCCATCGAGGCCGAGAATCGCTCCGACGAGGACAAGCTGTTCACCTTCATCGAGAAGGCTTGCGAGGCTGACCCGACCATGAGCATCGATCGCGATGAGGAGACGGCCCAGACCGTGATCTCGGCTGTTGGTGAGGCTCAGGTGTCCGTGCTGCTCAACCGTCTTGAGGATCGCACCAAGGTCGCTGCGCACATCGTTCCGCTGCGCATTCCGTATCGTGAGACCATCCGTCGCGTGGCCTCCGCCCAGGGCCGTCATAAGAAGCAAACCGGCGGCGCAGGGCAGTTCGGCGACTGCTACCTGCGTGTCGAGCCGCTGCTCGACGGTACCGAGTACGAGTTCGTCGACGAGGTCGTGGGCGGTCGCATCCCGCGCGCGCTCATCCCCGCCGTGGACAAGGGCGTTCAGGAGACCATGAAGGACGGCGTGATCGCGGGTTACCCGCTCACCGGCATTCGCGTGGCTTGCTATGACGGCTCCTATCATCCGGTCGATTCCAACGAGATGGCCTTCCGCACGGCCGCGCGCATCGGCCTCAAGAAGGCGTGCGAGGACGCCGATCCCGTGGTGCTCGAGCCCATGGAGAACATCACGGTGACGATTCCCGAGAGTTACGCCGGTGCGGTGATGGGCGATGTGTCCGCCAGCCGCGGCCGCGTGACCGGCATGGATTCCAATGACCGCGGTGAGACCGTGGTAACCGCCACGGTGCCCTACGCCGAGCTCGTGGACTACGCCACGCGTCTGCGTTCGCTCACACGTGGCACCGGTGACTTTACGATGGAGCCGGCCGGCTACGAGCAGGTTCCCTATGACGTGCAGCAAAAGCTCGTCGAGATTTTCGAGCACAACCGCGCTCAGGGTAGGTAGATCACGTTCGGAGCGAGCGGATCGCGCTCCGCCTTTCGCACTGGGCGCAGTTCGCCCGAAGTTTGATGCGTAAGGACCGGTATGTCGAAAGGCATACCGGTCCTTTACATGCAGGGCGGTTGTTTGTTGTCCGCCTATTCAGTTCCTTACACGGTTTCGTATGAGTCTAACGCGGTCGTTGCGGCCCTCTGATACGTGGGCTCGAGGATTAATGGGGCATATGTACACGAATGGATGGAGCAGCATGCCGCATTCTCACAGCGCCGACCGCACTGGAATCTCGCGCCGCGGGTTCGTGACCCTCTCGATCGCCGGCGCGGGTGTGACCGCCGCCGCTATGGTCGCGCCCGAGGCCGCCTACGCCGACGAGCCCGCCTTGGCGCCCGTGGTTGCGGATTACCCGAACCAGATCAAGATCGCCCACCTCTCCGATACGCACTTCTTCTCCAAGCGCCTGTACTCGGACTGCCCGGACTTCACGATCGCCGAGCACTCCGACCGCAAGATGTTCCGTGAGTCCGGCGGCATCATCAAAAAGGCCATGGATGAGATCGTGGCGTACCAGCCCGACCTGGTGATTCTTTCCGGCGACCTCACCAAGGACGGTGAGCTCGCCTGCCATCAGGACATTCACGCGATGCTCTCCGACGCCAAAAAGCGGCTCAAGGCCGCGGGTAAGGAGGCTCAATTCGCCGTCATCAACGGCAACCACGACATCAACAACGATCTGAACGGCCGCGACTTCTCCGGCGGGTCTGCCGAGCACACCGACCTGGTCGACCCCCTCGCATTCAAGGAGCTCTACGCCGATTGCGGTTACGACGACGCCATCGCCATGTTCGATCAGGGCGGCTCCAAGGGCGGCAGCCTCTCTTACGTGGTCCGTCCCGCCAAGGGCGTGACCCTCATTGCCGTCGACTCCTGCAAGTACTCAACCGACCAGAACGGCCTTGATGTGGACGAGCATGTCACGTCGGGCGTGGTGGGCGAGAAGCTCCTGCAGTGGATCGAGAGTCAGGCCAAACAGGCTCGTGCCGCCGGCGACATCGTGTTCGTGACCCAGCACCACGGCGTGGTCCCGCACTTCTCCATGGAGCCGACGCTCATGGGCGAGTATCTGGTCGACAATTACGAGGAGTGCCAGCGCCGCTACGCCGATGCCGGCGTCTCTGCGGTGTTCACCGGCCATATGCACGCCAACGACATCGCCAGCATCACCACCGAGGCAGGCAACACCCTCTTCGACATCGAGACCTGCGCCACCGTGACCTATCCGAGCGACATCCGCTTCGCGACGCTCGGTTGGGAGCGTGAGAAGGGCACCGCGAACGTGCGAGCCACGCTTGCGCTCGAGAGCCATTCGCTTGGTTCCGTCGATTACACCGACTTCGACAGCGGCTCCGTGACCCGCATTCCCAACATCGAGGAGTACGGCCATGAGCGCCTGCTGACGGTCGACGTGGTTAAGACCATGATCGCCGACGCCCTGGTTGCCCCGATGCTCGATCAGGCCGCGGCCAACGGTGGCGTGAAACCGCTCTTGGCCCAGCTCGCCGGTGGCCTCGGTATCGGTGACGGCACCGCTGCCGCACTTGATGGCGCGCTGTTCGGCGCCGTTTTTGGCATGCTGCCCCAGAGCGCCGAGGAGGCGTTCATCATCGAGATCCCGATTCTCGGGAGTGCGGGCATTTGGGCGAATCCCGAGAACCAGCGCGTTATGGTCCAGAAGATGGAGGCGACGGCCGGCGTGGAGCCTTATGTGCTCACGCTCGACGCCGCCACCATGGCTGCCGTCCAGAGCGCTCTCGTGAGCGAGCCCATGGCAGCTGCCGCAGGCTGGTCCTACTACATCAGCGCCGAGTCGCTCGCCAAGTTCCTCACCCCCGTCTACGCGGGCCTCGACTCTCTGCTGGTTTCCGGCGGCAAAGATCAGGTCCTCGATCTGCTGCGCACTCTGGTTGAGACCCTGGTCAACCAGAAGGTCGCCGACGGGGCCAACAGCCTCTTCGACCTCATCAAGTTCGCCTACGGCGACCACCTGCACGGCGACGAGACCTGCCCCGCGTGGGTCGAGACCGCGACCGCCCAGATCAAGCTCACCGGTGACGATGCCGAGGGTGCTCCGGTCGCCGACGGCTCGCTCACGAGCTTCCTGTGCGCCACCATCAACGACAGGGCGGTCCTGGATAAGCTCAACGCGCTGCTGAAGGGGATCAAGATCAACCTCAAGGACCTGCTGGTCAAGGAGAAGGGCAACATCGCGATCGATATCGCGCTCGGCACCATCAAGGACCTCAGTGCGATCTTTGGCCTGCTGGGAGAGACCCCTGGCAACATGATCCCCAATATCCCGACGCTTGCCGAGTTGGCGCACGGCGCGCTGTACTCCCTCACGCACGATGAGAACCAGCTCGGTGACCGCGTGAATACGCTGGCGACCGGCCTGGTCGATCCCGACTGGAAGCCCGGCGGCGGCAACGGCGGCGGTGACGGCGATGGCGATGGCAGCGGTTCTGGCAACGGCGGCGGCAATGGCTCCGGCAACGGCAGCGGTAACGGCGGCTCCGGCAACGGCAGCGGTAACGGCGGCTCCGCTGGTGGCGGCTCCGGCAACGGTAGCGGTAATGGTGGCTCCACTGGCGGCAGCGGCTCCAGTAACGGCGGCTCAACTGGTGGCGGTGCTGCTGGCAGCGGCTCCAATGGCGGTAGCAGCAATAGTGGCTCTACCGGCTCCGGAGCCGGAAGCAGCAGGCCTGCTGCAGGCAAGCTCCCCCAAACCGGCGACCCCAACAGCTTCGCCACGGCTGCCCTGATGGGTCTCGGCGCCCTCGCCGCCGCGTTCCATATCGGCTCGCGTGACGAGGCGACTGATTCCAGGGACGCCGAGGAGCTTTAGGCAAAGCGTGCACGGGTGCAAGCTCCGTTATCCATTTCGGTTTCCGCGGCAAGGGGCTTATCTCGAATGCCGAGGAGTTTGGTCCGGTGAGTTGCGAGATGTGCTCCGCAATCGGCTTAGCCCGGACACCGAGGAACCTGGGCCAGCGTTGAGTTTATGCGCGATTGGAGGCTGTGCACGATTTATCTGCCGCTGTAGGAGCTTGTGAACGATTCGTTCACAAGCTCCATTTTGTCGACGCTTCTACCTGCGGAAATGACGGACCGCTAACACCCCAAATTTCGAAACCGTGCATAAGTTCCAATCGTGCATAGCCTCCAACCGCACGCGGCTCATCATCCACGGGTCTGCCGCGCACGCCTCCAGCCTTGCACGGCCTATCATCCACGGGCCTTACCTGGAACTGATCTGAATCTGGTCTCCGTCTGCCCGCGCTGGACAGATTGAGAACAGCTGCAAGCACAGGTCACGCGGCACTTTTCAAAATTGTCTCCAACGATGCGAGGCTCGTGATCGAAGATGCAGACATGAGCCTCGTGTTGTCACATAGAACTGCTTGGGCGCTGCATCAGACGCCACTGAACCCGCGTGATGTACGTGGCTCGCTGCCTGCTGAGTTCCAGACATTGGCACCGGGGCCGGTCGATATGTGCCTGGTTGAGCGGGCGCGAAGGCTTCTCGTCGCGCGCGGTATCCCGTACGAGCATCTGGACAGGATGGACGTCTCGGTTCTTCGCGCGTGTGATCGAAGGTCCGGTCATGGCGTCTCAGCGCATGTTTGGCCGTATCCGATACCGCCCGGCGGGTTGCTCCGGCTCGATAAGGGGATCTTTGTCGTTTCGCCGTTGCTGTGCTTGCAGCAGTTGGCAGGGTCGATTCCCAGGCGCGAGCTCGCCGAATGCCTGATGGAGGCGTGTGGGCGCTACGCGGTGCCGCCGAATGGTGGTGCCATGGTTTCGCGTGAGCCACTCGTCTGCGTCGACGATGTGCGCCGGCTTTGCGCGGAGGCCGTGGGTCAACGGGGTGTGAACAACCTGCGGCGGACGCTCAGATTTGTGCGTGATGGGGCGCGTTCCCCGATGGAGACGGCGTTTTTTCTGATGCTCCTGTTTCCCAGGAGGTTTGGAGGTGAGGGGATTGAGAGTCTTGAGATGGCTTTTCGCATCGAGGTGGCGGGGGAGGCGCGCCTGCTGACAAGGCGTTCGCACTTCGAATGCGACGCGTATCTTCCGCAAGCGAAGGTTGATTTGGAATACAACGGAATTCTGCATGAGGAGGAGGGCCAAATCGCAGTTGATGTCGAGAGGGCGAACGCTCTGGAGGCGATGGGGTATCGAATGATGACGATCACTCGTCAGTCATTTTTTGATGGGGAGGCCTTTGGAAGACTGATGAGGGCTATCGAGCGCAGGTCGGGGCATCGGCAGGTGCGCGTGGACTCGGACTTCTTGAAGCGGCAGGAGGAGCTGCGGCGGTTCGTGCTCAGGAGGTATTTGGCCGAAAGCGGAGTCGCGGATGACGAGGCTTGCGCGCTCGGGGAGATGGCTTGAGCTCCGCCCTTACAGGTCGTCCACCAGTGCGGTGCTTTTGGCGTAGGCGGTGCTCTTCGCTTCGAAGAAGTCGGTCTTCACCATGTTGGCGTTCGAGTACTGGCTCACCCATGCCATGTCCGCGGGTTCAGTGCGATACCCCTCGTAGAGCTGGCCGAATCCCAAAGAGCTCCAACGAAGATTGCCCAGGTACTTGATATAGCCTTCAACCATGTCGCCCGTGAGGCCGGGAATCGCGTCTCCCAGCACGTACCTGCCCCAGGCGATTTCCTGGCGTACGCCCTCCTCGAGCATCTCGCGCAGCATCGCCACATTCTCGTTGGAAAACAGCTGCGGTTCTTCTTTTTGCAGCTCCAGGATGATGCTGCGGAACAGCCACAGGTGCGTGTTCTCGTCACGGTTGATGTAACGGATCTCCTGCGCGCTGCCGGGCATCTTGCCCATGCGCGCGAGGTTGTAGAAGAACATGAAGCCGGAGTAGAAGTACACGCCCTCGAGAATGTAGTTCGCCATGAGGACGCGCAGGAACGTGCGGGCATCGCGGTGCTCTTGAAACTCGTTGTACAAGTTGCCGATGAACGTGTTGCGCGCGAGCAGATGCTCGTCGGTTTTCCACTGGTAGAGGATCTCGTTGCGCTTGGCCGGGTCGCAGATGGTGTCGAGCATGTAGGAGTAGCTCTGTGAGTGCACGCTTTCCTGGAACGCCTGGATGGACAGGCAGAGGTTCACCTCGTTTGCGGTGATGTACTCGGCGATGTTGGGCAGGTTGGCCGACTGCAGCGAGTCGAGAAACACCAGGAAGGAGAGGATCTTGTCGTACGCGGCGCGCTCGGCTTCGCTCAGGCGCGGGTAGTCCTTGACGTCTTGGGTGAGATTGATTTCCTCGGGGATCCAAAAGTTGTTCATGGCCTGGCGGTACCAGCTGGACACCCAGGGGTATTTCATGTTGTTGAAGTCGTTGAGGTTCGTGGTGTTGCCGCCGATCATGCGGCGGTCGCGCACGTCGAGGTCGCCGTTGGGGTTGAAGAGGGGCTTTTTGACGAGGGCTTGGTTGTCGGTGAGGGTCATGGTATCGCCCTTTCAGGACGGGATGGATTGGTCTGCATGCGTGCCTTTGGGCTTTTAGTATACGATACAAAACAAGAAACAGTTAGGCTATGCTAACCATCAACATATCGGCATCGAAGCCGAGAGAAACACCAGATATTGCGTTTGCGCACACAGATAGCAGGGAGAGGCAATGACGGAGACCGGCACCCCGGATGTGGGGTTCATAAAGAAGCGGGACGGCCGCAGCGAGCGCTTCGACGGGGCGAAGATCGTCGAGGCGATGAGGCGTGCCTTTGAAGACGTGGCTGACGAGCAGACCGCTGCCCGGGGCCTGATTGCAGGGCATGGGGCATCTGCGCCGGCGGTGTCTATCGACGAGCTGGAGGCACTTCTCGCCAGCATTGAACAGGCCATGGCTCGTGATGCCGTCGATTGCGTCGAGGGGGTTCAAGACCTGGTTGAGCGCGCGCTCATGGAGCGCGGCCATTTCGAGGTGGCGAAAAGTTACATCCTCTACCGCCATGAGCGGGCCGAAAAGCGCGCGGTTCGTGTCGAGCTCGCGCGTGCCGTTGCCGGTTTAGGCGGGGGAATCGCATACGAAGATGGCCTCGTGCCGGCCGGCGCCCCATCCGCCGCGGATGACGACGCTGCTGCCGCGCCGAAGGACCACCTTGCCGAGGACCTCGACCGCACCCTCACCCGTATCCAGCGCGACTTTGACGATCCTGCCTACGACCTGGCCATGCTCTCTGCTCGATTCCGCGCCCTCACGGGTGCCGGCCAGGATGCCGACGCGCGCCTCGGCGCGCTCATCCGTGCGGCCGTTGAACTCACCAGTCAGGAGGCCCCACGTTGGGAGATGATCGCCGCGCGCCTCCTGGACCTTTCGTTTATGCGTCGTCTTACCGTCACGCGTCGCGAGCTGGGCATCGTATCGTTCGGGGAGCTGGTGCGCCACCTCACCGAGCGCGGTCTGTACGGCGATTACATCCTTGCCTCCTATTCCGTCTCGGAACTTGAGGAGGCGGCGGCCTTCATGGTGCCCGAGCGCGATGAGCTGTTCGCATATTCAGGCCTCGACCTGCTTATCAACCGTTACGTAATCCGCGCGCACGACCATACGCCCCTGGAGAGCCCACAGGAGATGTTCCTCGGTATCGCGTTGCATCTCGCCATGAACGAGGAGCCGACGCAGCGCCTTGCGTGGGTCAAGCGGTTCTACGATATGCTCAGCAAGCTTGAGGTGACCATGGCCACGCCCACGCTGAGCAATGCCCGTAAGCCCGATCATCAGCTCTCGAGCTGTTTTATCGACACGGTGCCGGACAGCCTCGTGGGTATCTATCGCAGCATCGACAATTTTGCCCAGGTGAGCAAATACGGCGGCGGCATGGGCGTGTACCTGGGCAAGGTGCGCGCAACCGGCGGGTCCATCCGCGGCTTCGAGGGCGTTGCGGGCGGCGTGATCCGCTGGATCCGCGTGATCAACGACACCGCCGTGGCGGTCGATCAGCTGGGTATGCGCCAGGGCGCCGTGGCGGTGTATCTGGATGCCTGGCACCGTGATCTGCCCGAGTTTCTGAATTTGCGAACGAACAACGGCGACGACCGCATGAAGGCGCACGATGTCTTTCCAGCCGTGTGCTATCCGGACCTGTTTTGGCGCATGGCCGAGGAGAGCCTCGACCAGGACTGGCACCTCATGTGCCCGCATGACATCCTGCAGGTCAAGGGTTATGCGCTCGAAGATTTCTATGGCGATGAGTGGGAGCGCCGCTACCGCGATTGCGTGGCCGACCCTCGCATCTCCAAGCGCCGCATTCTTATCAAGGACCTGGTGCGCCTCATTCTCAAGAGCGCCGTGGAGACCGGCACCCCGTTCGCTTTCATGCGTGACGCCGTGAATCGCGCGAACCCCAATGGGCATGAGGGCGTGATCTACTGCTCGAACCTCTGCACCGAGATCGCGCAGAATACAAGCGCGATCGAGGAGGTGGCGCGCGAGGTTGTGACCGAGGACGGCGATACGGTCGTGGTGACTACCACGCGCCCGGGCGATTTTGTGGTGTGCAACCTCGCGAGCCTCTCGCTCGGCCGCCTTCCCGTCGAGGATGACGAAACCATGGGCCGCGTGATCGAGACCGCGGTCCGTGCGCTGGACAATGTCATCGACCTGAATTTCTATGCGCTGCCCTATGCGCGCATCACCAACCATCGCTATCGCTCGATCGGCCTGGGCGTTTCGGGTTATCACCACATGCTTGCCCGTCGCGGGATCTCGTGGGAGAGCGAAGAGCACCTGGCCTTTGCCGACGAGGTGTTTGAACGCATCAACTACCATGCGATTCGTGCTAGCGAGCGCCTGGCGGAGGAGCGTGGGGCCTACGGGCTGTTCGAGGGTAGCGATTGGCAGACGGGTGCATATTTTGCCAAGCGCGGGTACTGTTCCTTGTCTGGTGAGGTTGCCGGGGTGCGCGAGGGCGCGATGGGCGCCGAGCATTGGGGCGAGCTGGCCGAGGCGGTGGCGCGCAATGGCGTGCGCAACGCCTATCTTCTGGCGATTGCGCCTACGAGCTCGACCTCGATTCTCTCGGGAACCACGCCGGGCATCGACCCGATCATGCGCAAGTTCTTCTTGGAGGAGAAGAAAGGCTCGATGCTGCCGCGCGTGGCGCCGGAGCTTTCGCCGCGTACGTATTGGTACTACAAGCCGGCGCACTATATCGAGCAGACATGGAGCGTGCGCGCCGCGGGCGTGCGTCAGCGCCATATCGACCAAGCGCAGTCGATGAACCTCTACATTACGAATGACTACACGTTGCGTCAGGTGCTCAATCTCTACCTCGAGGCATGGCGTCGCGGCGTGAAGACGATTTATTACGTGCGCAGCAAATCCCTGGAAGTGGAGGAGTGCGAGTCCTGTTCGGCATAAAGCCTCCATGTATCGCATGAGCGCGCTCGACCCCCGCGGACCCATATCCGGCCCCGCGGGGGTTGCGCGTATCGATAGGGGGTTTATATTGAGCGAGCGGTGGCGTGCACGGCCCAGCACGTACCGGGGTAGATATCAAGTGTGTGTTTGTCAAGTTTCCGTATGCGTGTCAATCGGAAATGGGTAACATGCGTCTATAAAAAGACGCCCGTACTAACTATGTGCGGTTTTCGATATACCTGTTTTACAGGTGGGATTTTTGTTCTAACGGCTATACTGTGCGAGATTGCCGAGCAGGGCTGTGGTTAAGAGCTGTGCCGAGGTTGTGAGCACGTCGAGAGGTGAGATTCGTGGCCGAGCAGAAAACAGGACGCGCGTATGACGCCAAGGTACGCCGACAGGCGGTAAAGGTTCTTGCAACCGGTGCGGGGCATCGTGCCCTTGCATCGAAGCTCGGTATCCCCGATGCCACGGCACGTCAGTGGGCACGCTCCTATGCGGCCGGTGGCAAGGTCGCGGTGATGAACGCGGGGGCCACGCATCGCGTGTATCCGTTCGAGCTCAAGCTTTCTGCGGTCAAGGACCGTTTGGAGAACGGCATGAGCGTGCGTGAAGTGATGATCAAGCACGGCATCCCCAGCGAGTCGTCGGTTAAGACCTGGTGTCGTCAGTACCGTGCCCATGGTGAGGAAGCTCTGGTCAACAAGCCGCGCGGCGTCAAGCCGCGTCATGTGCGCGAGCAGTTGGAGCGCGAGCGCGCCGAGGCCGAGCGTGTCGAGCGCGAACGGGCTCAGGGCGGTCAGGCCGAGGAGTAGGTCGAGGGGCCGGAGACGGTCTGGATACGCCAGATTTCAAGGGCGGGCATCCTTTGGGGTGCTCGCCCTTTTTCATGTGCGCCGGTTCTAGTACCCCAAGGGGATGCCAAGTTGGTATTGCGCCTGATCGAGGTCGAGGACCCAGGTGCCGTCTTCAAAGGCCAGCTGGAACCCGAGGAAGGATTCGGAGTCCATCTCGGCGTTCTCGATTGCCTCGGCGAACAGCTCGCGCACATGCGCCTGCTCGTTCTCGGCGAGGGGCCGCTTGGTCCCCGCCTCGTCAGTGTCCAGCTCGCTGATATAGCTGTAGACGCTCTGCCGCAGCGTGGCGCGCATGTCGAGGAGGTCGGGTCCCCAAGTGTAGAGGTACAGGCTCGCGGTGCCCTCGTCGGTGTGTGCGTAGCAGGAGTCGATCCGGTAGCTGAAATTGGAGAGCGCCCAATCCGCATAGGCGTTCGCGTCGATGCCAAGTTCATCGCAGGTGTAGCCGGTGGTTTCCACCATGCTCTGGTTAAGGCCATCGATGATCGCCGTGCGCTCGGGGCTCTGCTCGCTGGCGATGGCCTGCAGGTAGGCATCGCAGATCTGCACGCAAGCACGCTCATCGTCATCCAGGGAGTCCATGTCGATTCCGGGGCTCGGGTCGTGACCGTCGTACGAGGGCTCTTCCGGCTCGATGAGTTCGGGGGAATCCGTCTCGGATGTCAGGTTCGAGAAGAGGCCGCCTATGCCGTAGAGCAAGGCGGGCAGCAAGTTCGCCAAGACGACGAAGATGACAATTGCCCGCACGGTCTTGCCCAACGGTGAAGGTCCCCGTTTGTCTTTGGGTGCGGCTTTGGCGGCCCGTCGCGCGGCGGTGCGCTCCGCCCGCATCTGCCGCTTTTGCTCGCGCGCTTCGGAGGGGCTGGGGGATTGTGCGCGCTGGAAGTGATCGGCGGTGTTGTCTGCGGAGGGGGCCTCGTAATCGTCGCGCGTCTTGGTGGGGCCGTCGTAGGGGCTCCCGTCAAGGGCGCAGGCCTCCGGTTCGATGTCGTCGAACAGCCCGTCGAAAACACCCGGTTCGTCCCATGGGAGGGTCGGTTCACCGGCGGTGAACGGATCGACCTGGGCGTCATGCTCTTTGCGTCGTGCCATGGGTGCCTCCCATATTCTTCACGGTGCCGGGGCTCCGCGCGTCTCGGGCGAGTCTTGGGCGATGGAGTTCGCGGGCGCCGTGCGCGCGGGTGTATCGGCACAGTATATCTTGCGTTCTCGCCGCTTCACTGCCACCGACCGTTTGCGGGAAACAGGCGGTATCTCGCGGCGGGTTGAACGGCAAGTGGGTATGATGCATCCAACGAAAACCACGTTCTAAGGACCGAACATGTTCTTCCTCTTCGATCTTGTGGGCGGCCTCTTTGGCTTGGCGATCATCTTCGTGATCGTTGGCCTGGTCACGGGCAACCTGTTCTTCGTGGTCAAGCAGCAGCATGCGGTGATCATCGAGCGTCTGGGAAAGTTCCATCGCATCGTGGGCGCCGGCTTTCACGTCAAGATCCCCTTCATCGACCGCAAGGCCGCAACGGTGAGCCTGCGCACCATGAAGAACGGTTTCGATATCGACGTGAAGACGCAGGACAACGTGACCATCGGCCTGGAGGTCTCGGCCCAGTATCACGTGAGCTACGAGATGGGCACCGGCCCTGCTGAGTCCGGCGTGTACAAGAGCTACTACATGCTCCAGCAGCCCGTGGCGCAGATGCGCGACTTCATCACCGACGCCCTGCGCTCTTCGATTCCCGTCTATACCCTCGACGAGGTCTTTGCCAAGAAAGACGACATCGCCAAGGACGTGAACGCAACCGTGTCCGAGCAGATGGACGCCTACGGGTTCACCTTGGTGAGCACGTTGATCACCAAGATCGCACTGCCCGCCGAGGTCGAGGACTCCATGAACCAGATCAACGCCGCGCAGCGCACCAAGGCCGCTGCGCAGGACCTCGCCGAGGCCGATCGCATCCGCCGCGTCACCGAGGCGCGCGCTGAGGCCGAGGCCATGGAGAAGGCCGGTGAGGGCATTGCCAACCAGCGCAAGGCCATCGCCATCGGCATCAAGGATTCGCTCGAGACCATCCAGGAGACGGGCGTGGGCAATGCCGAGGCCAACCAGCTGTTCATGTTCACCCAGTGGACGGAGATGATGAACGAGTTCGCCAAGAGTGGTCGTGCGAGCACCGTGGTGCTGCCCACCGATTTTACGCAGAGCGCGGGCATGTTCGAGCAGATGCTCGCCGCGAGCCAGGCGGTCGACGCCGCGCCCGTGCCTCAGGCGCCCCCGGTCCCGCCGGTGAACTCGCGCCTGGACGTGTAAACTGGGTATATAGCAACCGAAATGCAACGAGGGGGCCGCGGGAAACGGCCCCCTCTCCTGAGGAGAGGGGAAGCGATGAGCAGCTCGAGAAAGATGTTGAAGATTATCGCCATGGTGTCCGCTATCACGGGCCTTGCCATGCTGACGTTTGGCCTGGCTGTTGCCGGTGCGGGTCTGTTTGGCGGCACCGCGATTTCGGGTACGGACGCGGCGTCCCTGTACATGGGCGTTTCCGGCGTGTCGGGCCTGTGCTTTGTGGTGATGGGCCTCATGGGCATGCGCGCGTCGAACGTGCCGTCGCGCAGCGGCACCGCGGTCGCGACTTCGCTCGGCTGCCTCGCAGTCACTGCCGTGGCGGTGCTGTTCTGGTCGTGGCAGGGCTTTGTGAAGATCGACGTGCCGAATGCGATCCTGCTGGTTGTGGGCGCGATTGAGGCGCTCGCCGTCCTGATGCTCGCGCGCAAGGTCAAGAAGGAGCACGCCACCTGGCACTAGTCGCACTTGGGGTTACCCCGTTCGTCCGGGCGCGGCCCCTGGCTGTCTTCGGCCTGGGCACGGCCCCGGTGTTCCTGATTTGGGCACGGCCCCTGCCGGCCCCCGCAGGGTGAGGCGCCTGCCGGGCCTCGTAGGGTGAGGCGTCTGCCTGCCCCCCCCGCAGGGTGCGTGAACTTATGAACGATTTTGATGGCAGAAAATGGAGCTTATGAACGATTGGTTCATAAGCTCCATTTTTGTACGCATATCTACCTGCGGAAACAATATCGCAAAAATGAATAGTAGGGGGTCAACCGTTCATATCCTATCTTTGGCTATTTCCCATGCGTTCGACTCGCGCGTCCAGTGCGTCCGCGCGCTGCCTACTCGCGCGCGGCCTGCCCGCGCGCACCAGGTCCGCGCGTTACCGGTCTGCTCGCATCGGGCGCACGAGCACCCTTGTCCAGTGAATCTTGAGCAGCCGCGCGAAGGGGCGCTCGAAGACGGGCGCGGCGCACGCGAGGACGATAGCGGCTGTGAGCGCGGTGACGACAAGCGAGCCGGGCACCGCCTCGATCATCCATGGGAAGTCGTAGAGCGGCGTGTGGAAGGTGAGCCATGCGCGGATTAGGCGATGCAGCACGTAGACTTGAAGCGTGCGGCGACCGAGGGTGGTGAGCGCGCCTCGATGCTCGGGCGCCAGGCGGATCAGGGCGACGGAGAACAGCGCGCCTATTCCGAGCGCGGTGAGCTTTTGCAGCACTCCCATAAGAAGGCCATGCTCATAAGGGTTGTCACCATAGACCATGGGAAAGAACCACTCGTGCGCATCGGGGTCGATCACGCGTATGGCGGCAATCGCGAGAGCGATCGCAACTGCGCGCGCTGCTCCTCGCCAGTTGCGAATGCGCAGGATGTCCTGCGGTTCCAGGTAGTACCCGAGCGCGAAGCACGGCAAAAACGCGATGGTTCGGCTGATGGCGAGCAAGCCGCTCGAGAGATCGACCATGCCCCACAGCAGCGATGCAGCGAGCGCGAGTGCCAGGCCCCGTCGAGGGCCCAGATATGAGAGCGCCGGGGTCAGTGCGTACCAACATGCCATGGAGACCAGATACCACGGCGCCGACGTGAACGAGAGGATGCGCGCGGGTGTGAGCGCGGCGCCGTTGACGAGCGCGAGCGCTAGCTGGAAGCCAAAACCGAGAACGAGAAAACTCAAAATGCGGTCGACGTTGAGCTTGCCTCCACGGTACGCGCCCTTGGCGAACAGGCCGGACATGAACACAAATAACGGCATGTGGAATAGGTAGATGATGTCGAAGGCTGCACTGAGGACGGGATTATCGTTGTGGACGGGGTGCGCTACGTGGCCGAGGACCACCAGGATGATGAGAATGCCCTTGATGTTGTCGAACAGGGCGATTCTTCCGCCCCCGCGTTTTTCCACGCCCGGCCCCCTTTTGTTGCGCACGAAGCTCTCATGCTAACAAGACGGGAGCACCTGCATCGTTGCCGTAAGATATCTGCATATATGACGTAAACGGGCGGCCTGCCGAATGCGGCCCGCCCTTGGCGAGAGGGGCTTTCGTGAATCTGGAAGAGACCAAGATCGGCTTCATCGGATTTGGCAATATGGCGAGCGCCATGGCGGATGGCTGGATTGCCAGCGGTGCGGTTTTGGCGGAGAACATGTGCGCCTGCGCCGGCCGTTTCGATGCGCTCAAGAGTCGCTGCGAGGAGCGCGGTATGCGCGCGTTCGAGGATGCGGCCGCAGTGATCGAGGCTGCCGACGTGGTGGTCGTTGCGGTTAAGCCCTACATGATCGAGCGCGTGCTGGGCCCGGTGGCGCAGCTCCTCGCAGACAAGGCGGTGCTCTCGGTCGCGGCTGGTTGGGACTGCGAGGCGTATGAGCGCGTCATTCCGGGGACGCGTCATCTCTCGACGGTGCCCAACACCCCGGTTGCCATCAACGAGGGCGTGATTGCCTGCGAGAAGGCCTCTACGCTCACCGAGGGCGACCACGACCTCGTCTTCGCCCTGCTCGATCTGCTCGGTACTCCGGTCGAGGTCGAGACGCGCCTGCTATCCGTCGCCGGAACGGTGGGAGGCTGTTCTCCGGCGTTCATAGCCATGGTCATCGAGGCCCTTGCGGATGCCGCGGTCAAGCACGGGATTCCGCGTGCCACGGCCTACCCCATGGTGAGCCAGATGATGGTTGGCACCGCCAAGCTGCAGCTTGCGACCGGCATGCACCCCGGTGCGATGAAAGACGCCGTCTGCTCTCCCGGCGGCACCACGATTCGCGGTGTGGCGGAACTCGAGGCGGCGGGCATGCGCTCGGCTTTTATCCGCGCCATCGACGCGATCGAGGGTTAGCGGGGCCCGCCTGTAGGGTATTCGCCCGCCTCCCACCTCCGCAGGGCCGGGTTTTCTCAAGACGAAACACGGATGAAATCTTGTTGACTCCAGTTTGCTAAAGCGCAATACTGCAACCGTCCACTTTAGTAGACGAGAGCGCGTCCGCGCGAACGTCGCAATCACAAAGGGTTTTGAAGCCATGCGTCATCTTTGCCTAAACATTCTCAGCATTATTAGCTAGCACGAGTTGGCAAGATGTGCCGCCCGTGCATTCACGGGCGGCTGATAGCTGATGGGGGCCGTCGTATTGCATCGACGGCCCCCATTTTTTCTGGCTTTGACACTCAAGAGGGGGAGGAACCATGAACGGAGTCGTATTGATGGTGGTCGCCGCGGCAGTTTTGGCCGCAGGTTACCTGGGTTACGGAAGGTGGCTCGCGAGTAAATGGGGTGTCGACCGCGAGGCCCTCACGCCGGCGTGCCGCATGGAGGATGGCAAGAACTTTTCGCCGGCGTCCGCCTTCACCGTCTTCTCGCACCAGTTCAGCTCGATCTGCGGTGCGGGTCCCGTCACGGGCACCATCGTCGCCATGGCGTTCGGCTGGCTTCCGGTTGTGTTGTGGGTGCTCGTAGGCGGCATCTTCTTTGGCGCGGTGCACGATTTCGGCGCGCTGTACGCCTCGATGAAGAACAACGGCAAGTCCCTCGCCCAGCTCATCGAGAAGTACATCGGCCGCACGGGGCGTCGTCTGTTCCTGTTGTTCTGCTGGCTGTTCTGCCTGATCGTGATCGCGGCGTTCACCTCCATGGTCGCCGGCACCTTCAAGTTCACGCCCGACGCCGCCGGCGCGGTCGATTTTGCCAAGTCCTATGCCGCCGGCTGCGCGGGCACGATCTCGATCCTGTTCACCTTCGTCGCCATGGCCTTCGGTTGGGCCTGCCGCAAGTTCAACCTCACGGGCGCCAAGCAGTTTGCCACGGGCGTCGTCCTCATGGTAGCCATGTTCGCGGTCGGCATGCAGTTCCCCGTCTACCTCGACCTTAACGGCTGGATCGCCGTCGTCATGGTGTACCTGGTGTTCGCCGGTGCCATGCCCATCCAGACCCTCAAGCAGCCGCGCGACTACCTGACTTCCATCATGATGATCGTCATGATCGTGTGCGCCGTCCTCGGCATCGTGGTGCTCGGTGCCAAGGGCCAGGCCACCATCACCGCCCCGGTGTTCACGGGCTTCACCTCCGCCTCCGGCATGATGTTCCCGGTGCTGTTCGTCTCCGTCGCTTGCGGCGCGCTCTCCGGCTTCCATAGCCTGGTGTCCTCGGGCACGTCCTCCAAGATGGTCGAGAACGAGGCCGATGCGGTGAAGGTCGGTTACGGCGCCATGGTCGTGGAGTCCTTCGTGGGTATCCTCGCCATCATCGTTGCCGGCATCATGTTCTCCGATATGAACACTGCTGGTACGGGTGCCCTCAACGGTGGCGTCGCCTCCACCCCGTTCGCGATCTTCGCCACCGGCATCGCCCGCAGCATGCAGGCATTCGGCATCGACGGCACCGTGGCGACCGTGTTCATGACTATGAACGTCTCTGCCCTCGCCCTGACCTCCCTCGACGCGGTCGCCCGCATCGGCCGTACCTCCTTCTCCGAGTTCTTCGCCACGAGCAACGACGCCCTGGCCGTTGAGAGCGAGAAGACCGGCGCCATGAGGGTGCTCGGCAACCCCTGGTTCGCCACCGTGGTGACCCTGCTGCCCGGCCTGGCCCTCACCTTTGGCGGCTATCTCAACATCTGGCCGCTCTTCGGCGCCTCCAACCAGCTGCTCGGAGGCATGACCATGATCACCTTGGCCGTGTTCTGCAAGTGCACCGGCCGTAAGGGCCTGATGCTCTACGTGCCCGTCGCGTTCCTGCTCGTGTGCACCTTCACCTCGCTCGGCATGAGCATCGCCGGTTGCGTGACGGCGCTGCAGACGGGCGGCATGGCCGTCATGGCAACCTCCGGCCTGCAGCTCGTGTTCGCCGTGCTCTTGGTTGCGCTCGGCCTGATCGTCACCGGCAACTGCCTGAAGGAGCTGCGTGGCAAGGAGTTCGGCTCCATGCCCGACGAGGAGCCCGAGTGGTCCGAGATGGGTGCGCGCGACTACCGCGCCGGCAAGTTCTCCGGCAAGGGAGAGGTTCCTGATGGCGTGGCCGTCGAGGCGTAAAACCGTTTGACGGGGGTTCCCGCACGCGGAAGTTCGCATCATGACGGGTCGGTCGCAGCTGCGGTCGACCCGTTTGTCCTATCGGAGACATCGCCACGGTGTGAAGCGGGCGTCCGCCGCGATACGCTCGCCGCGCCCGCTGGGTATAATGGTTCAACATCGAATTGACCCGACTTGGACCGACGGTCCTACTAAGGAGTAATCATGGGCAAGGGTATGAGTTTTGTCGCTGGCGTTGCCGTGGGCGCCGCCGCGGGTGCCGTCCTGGGCGTCATGTTCGCCCCGCGCTCCGGTTCCGAGACCCGCGCCATGGCCGCCGATATGGCCAACGACGCCTGGGATTCCGCGCGCGATATGTATGAGCAGGGCGTCGACCAGGCCCGTTCCGCTATGGGCGACTTTGGCCCCACCATGGACGCCGCGACCGACGAGCTGCGCGCCAAGGTCGACCTCGCCCGTGAGCGTATGGACCAGCTGCGTGAGCAGCTCAATGTCGCCGTCGCCTCCGGCACCGTGACCCCTGCCGCCGACGTGGTGGTGGAGACGGTTGCTCCCGACGCCCCGCTCGACCCCGTCCAGGCCTAAGCGCCCCTTCGCCACGCATATGCTGGCAGGTGATTTCGCGGGAATGAAGCTGTACAAGCTTCCCGCGCAGGACAAGAAACTCAAAAAAGACGGAACGCCGCGCGATCCTAAAAAAATCGGCAAGTTCCACTGCCCGGTGTTCACGCCGGATGGGACGCAAGTCGTGGGCTTCATGATCAAGATGCCCGACATCGCGGGCATGATCAAGCAGCCCGACCGCTTCGTTGCCTACGACGCAATCGCCGCCGGTGCCGAGGAGATCGTCGTCAAGGAGGATCGCGCCGCGTTTGACACTGCGGCCGCCAAACGCTTGGGTATCGACCTGGACGCGTGTCTCATCTGGACGGGAATGGACGTGCGCACCGTTTCGGGGGAGCGCGTGGGCTACTGCGCCGACGTCGACTTCAACCTCCGCACCGGCAAGGTCAACGCTTTCATCCTCACCGAGGGCGGGGCCTCCAACGCGCTCGTCGGCCATAGGGAGATGCCCGCGAGCATGCTCAAGGGCTACCGCGACGACGCGATGATCGTCCAGGATGCCGCGGCGAATCTCGAGTTCTCCGGCGGTGCCGCAGCCAAGGCAGCCGAGGCGAGCGTAAAGGTCGCCGCAAAGGCGTCCGAGGTGACCGCCAAGGCCAAGGTCCAGGCAAAGAAGGGCGCCGCCGTCATCGACGAGAAGGGCTCAAAGGCCCTCGATAAGGGCAGTCGCGCCTTGGGCAAACAGCTCGGAAAGACGAAGGGTATGTTTGGCGCCTTCGTGAGCGAGTACAAAAAGGCCGCGGGGACCCCCGCCAAGGGATCGGGGAAGAAGTCCTAGCCGCCGCCGTTGCACATATATGACATTCGATGGACGGGAGAACCATTGCCTAACTACACCACCTCCTATTCCACCAAGAACAAGCCTCGCTATCGCAAGAACACGAACGGGCGCCTCTCCGGCGCCCGTAAACCGCCGCGTCGCCGTGACGCACAGTATTTGCGTCGGACGCAGGGCTTTGGCGGGCGTCGTCGCTCCGGCCACGGCTACGGTGGAAATGACCGCCGCCCTTACGCGATCATCGTGGTGGGCTGTGCTTTTCTGCTCTTCGTGGCGAGCATCGTGTGGTACGCAAATCGCAGCGTCGAGATAACGCTGAACGGCGAGGCCGCAAAGGTCCGCATCAATTCCTCCATCGAGCGCGTCATCCGCGAGAAGGAGCTCGAGCCGCGCCCGGGCAATTTGCTCGCCGTCGACGACTCCGTTCTCGAGAAAGGCGGCGGCACCGCCTGCACCGTCGAGCTGAATGGCAAGGCCATCGATAACGATCGCCTGGGCGAGGTCGAGCTTACGGGCGGCGAGAAGCTCGAGGTCGGTGACGGCAAGGACATCTACGAGAAGCATGACGTCGAGGCAACCGTCATCGAGCCCACGCTCACCATCGACGGGACGGGTCCCCTGCGTTTCGTGCAGACATGGGGCGTGCCCGGCCGTTCCGAGGTTTGGACCGGCAAAAAGACCGGTATCGTGGCCGATAAGGGCGTTGTCGAGGATGTGGTGAACGCCGAGGTGACTTGCACCACGATCACGCCGGACACCAAGGGGAAGAAGTACATCGCGCTGACGTTCGACGAGGGTCCCAGCTCGCGCACGTCCGAGATCCTGGACATCCTCAAGGAGAAGGATGCCAAGGCGACGTTCTTCGTCTCCGGCGACAAGGTGGCCGCGGCGCCCGCGGCGGTCAAGGCGATCGCCGAGTCGGGCAACGAGCTCGGTACCAATGCGTACTCCGATATCAACCTGGGCGAGCTTTCCGCCTCCGATTTGCGAACGCAGCTTTCCGACAGTTTCTCCGCCGTGAAGAAGGTGGGCGGCGGAAAGGTCTCGCTTGTGCGCCCGCCGTTCGGCGAGTTTTCCGAGCAGAACTGGGCCGATGCCATGGATATGGTGAGTGCGATCGTCTCCTGGAACGTCGACTCGGGCGACTGGCTGCTGCCCGGCGCCGCGGCCGTTGCCGATACCGTGGTCGGCTCCGTTCGCAACGGCAGTATCGTCCTGCTCACCGACAATGATGCAACCTGCGCCCAAACCGTGGAGGCGCTGCCGCAGATCGTCGACCGCCTGCAGGCCGAAGGATACGAGTTCGTCACCCTATCCGAGATGATCGCCACCGACGACGACCTCAAGGACCTGGTGGACCTCTCGAAGGTGGGGATGCCCAAGAAGGCGAGCCTGCCCGTGGTGCAGAAGGACTCCGAGCAGGGCAAGTGATCGTTTGGGAGTTCCCTCGAGCCCGGTTTGCTCGAGGTTTCGCTGCTCAGGGGCGAGGTGCGCCCTACGAGGTGGGCTTACCATCTGCTGATAATAGGCGTGCCGTCACAAGCGGGCGGCATGGTATAGTAAGTGCGGCTGTGCCCACCGGGCCAGCCGCATGTTTTTTGCAGTTTTGAGGGTCACGAGAAAGGCCTGAGGTGAAACCTAAACCCCGACCACACAGTCGCTGACCCCTGCGAGTGACTCCTTCGCGCACAGCGCGGCAGATGAGCGCCCGCCGGGGTGCATCTGCATATTGAAGGAGCACTATGAACTACTTTTCCGAAATGCTCAAACTCCCGGTCGTGGATGCGGCCGGCGAGAAAATCGGTGTTGTGAACGACTTGGGCATCGCCACGGGCGAGGTCTTCCCCCGTGTTACCGCTCTGGCCTTCCAGGGCCCGGGCAAGACGCCGTTCATGATCTCATGGCGCAAGTACGTCGAGCGTTTTGACGAGGACGGCGTGTACCTCAAGTATCCCGCCACCGACATCCGCTTCTCCTACCTCCAGCCCGACGAGGTTCTCCTCGCGCGCGACATCATGAACAAGCAGATCGTCGACACGCAGGGCATGAAGGTCGTGCGAGTGAACGACATCAAGCTGTCGGCCACCGGCGACAACCAGTTGCGTCTGCTCGGCGCCGAGGTGGGCGCCCGAGGCCTTTTGCGCGCCATCCACCCGTTGTTCGAGCGCGTGAGCGTGAAGGTCGCCAAGATGCTCGGCAAGCCGCTCGCCGAGGACATCATCGCCTGGTCCTATATGGACCTGCTCGAGCGTTCCACCAAGCAGATCAAGCTCTCGGTGTCGCACAAGACCCTTTCCGAGCTCCATCCTGCCGACATCGCCGACATCATCGAACAGCTCGATCCCCGGCTGCGCACGCAGGTGTTCGCCCAGCTCGACACCGAGCAGGCGGCAGAAGCCATTACCGAGCTCGACGACGATGAGCTCATGACCGAGATGCTCGAGGGCCTGTCCGACCGCGAGGCGTCTACGATGCTCGCCACGATGGACCCCGATGACGCTGCGGCGCTCATCGAGGAGCTCGATTACGAGAAGGCCGAGAAGCTCCTGCGCCTTATGGGCGTCAAGGAGGAGAAAGCCATTCGTAACCTGCTCGGATACGAGGAGGACACGGCCGGCCGTATCATGACCAACCAGTTCGTGGCGCTTCCCGCCACGGCCACGGTCCAGGATGCCATCGACGCCCTGCGCGGTCTCGACGAGGACTTCGAGAGCATCTATTACGTCTACACCACCGATGCCGAGGGCGCGCTGACGGGCGTACTTTCCATGCGCTCGCTCGTGGTGGCCGAGCACACCGATCGCCTCAAGGACCTGGCGTATCGCGACGTGGTGTGGGTTGCTCCGGACCTCGATCAGGAGCTCGTGGCCGACGAGATGACCAAGTACGACCTCGTTGCGATTCCCGTTTGCGACGAGAACCGCCATATCCTGGGCATCGTCACGGTCGACGACGCCCTCGACGTCATTGCCGAGGAGCACGCCGAGGACTTGCAGATCGCCGGTGTCTCGGTGAGCGAGAACAGCGCGGGTGAGTCCACGCATGCCTTCTCCTGGTTCGCCCAACGCCAGTACTGGATCGTGGTTTGGGCCATCGCCGCCTGCGCCATCGCGGCCATCGTGGTGACGCCGTTCGAGAGCCTGGGGCACATGGGCGAGGCGGGCGCCCGCGAGATCATCACGGGCCAGGGCATGATGGCACTCATGCCCATCGCCATCATGCCGGTGGTCCTGCTCGCGTCCATGCGCATGGTGTCCTTTGTGAAGAACAGCTACCTCGAGTACGACGAGCGCGACGATGAACCCAAGCCCTATCTTGGCTTTTTCCTCAAGACCACGTTCATCGGCATCGTGCTGGCTGCCGTTGTGTTCTTGTGCGGCGAGCTCATGGCGACGACCCTGTTCGCCGAGGCCGGCCCCTGGGCGGCGAGCGCACTGCTCGACTGCTTCAAGGGCGCCGCGGCGGTCATCGTCGCGACGTACGCCAGCGCCGTCATTTATTTCTTCGCTCTGTTCCGCAGCGACGAGAAGGACCAGAACATCTCCGGCACCTCGCTCACGTTCGCAGCGGTTCTGCTTTCCGCCATCGCCTATACGGTGATCGGCTCGTTGCCGCTTCTGTAGGGTGTGATCGAGGGCATGGAACAAGCAACTAAGAAGAAACTGACCGTCGCGGCCGTGCTGGGCGCCATGGGCCCCGGCCTGCTGGCCGCGCTTTCCGGCAACGACGCTGGCGGTATCGCAACCTATTCGAGTGCGGGCGCGAGCTACGGTTACGCCACGCTGTGGATGCTTCCCGTGATGGCGCTGCTGCTCATCGTGGTGCAGGAGACGGCGGCCCGTTGCGGCTGCGTCACGGGCAAGGGCTTTGCCTCGCTTATCCGCGAGAAGTTCGGCGTGCGCAAGACGGCGCTCGCCATGGTGGCGCTCCTCATCGCCAACACCGCGGTCACCATCTCCGAGTTCGCGGGCATTGCGAGCGGCCTTGCGCTGTTCGGCATTCCCAAGACGGTGTCGGTGCCGCTTATGGGCCTGCTCATCTGGCTGCTCACCATGAGTGGCAGTTTCCGCCGGATCGAGAAGATCCTGCTGCTCGTGAGCTGCGTCTTCGTGACCTACGTGGTCGCTGCGTTTTTGGCTGGCCCCAACTGGGGCGAGGTGGCGCTTTCCACGGTGACGCCGCATCTCATCCCCGAGCCGAGCTACGTCTCGCTGCTCGTCGCTACGATTGGCACCACCATTGCGCCGTGGATGATCTTCCTGGCGCAGAACAACGTGGTGGATAAGAACGCGGACGAGTCCGATATCGTCCTGCAGCGCATCGACACCACCACCGGCTCCGTGATCGCCTGTGCCATCGCATGGTTCATCATCATCACGACCGGCGCGGTGCTGCATCCCGCCGGCATTGAGGTCGCCGACGCCGCCGACGCCGCTCTCGCGCTGGAGCCCATCGCCGGTGAGTTTGCCACGGTGCTGTTCGCCGCGGGTCTTGTCGCGGCGAGTTTCCTGGCGGCCTGCGTGCTGCCCGGCGTGACGTCTTCTGCGGTGTGCGAGGCGTTCGGTTGGGAGCGCGGCGCCGACCGCAGCTGGAACGAGGCGCCGGTGTACCGCGGCATCATTACGGTGATTATCGTGGCGTCTGCCGCGCTTGTGATCATGCCCGGCGTGGATTTGTTCCAGATCATGATGAGCGCCCAGGTCATCAACGGCGTGTTGCTGCCCATCCTGCTTGTGTTCCTCGTCTTCATCGCTAGCGACAAGCACATCATGGGCCGCTTCAAGAACAGCCGTCTGTGGAACGTGCTCACCTGGGCGACCATCGTCCTCATCACGGTCCTCACCGTCGTGATGTTCGTCCTTCAGGCGCTGGGATACTAGTACGGAGGGAACCTGTGGCGCGGTCGATTGCCACCGCGATTCGATCGACGCCGCGATATGGCCGGACGCTGCGTCGGAGTTGTCATAAGGCAGCCGACGCCTTGCTGTCCCATGTCATCATTGCCTTGCAACAGCGCGCACAGCGCGTGTGATGTCGAAAAAAACGTGTTTGAAGCGTGTCAAATTCGACATTGCACACGCGGAGCTACGGATGTGCATGCCGCAAAGGTGCCGCGATCGTATGAGATATCGAGTCAACGCGGGGTGTCGCGCTCGTATGAGGCAATAAGATCCGCGTAGCACTCGAGGGGCGGAACATCGTCACTGCTAGCGCGCATGGGCGGCAAGATCATTGTGCGGCTCACGAATGGACCCGACGTGTTTCTCGGCACCCCGTAGCGTTCAAGAAGCCGCGCAAAATAAACAGTGTCCAGTACGTCGCTATATGAGAAGCGAACGATGCGTGCGCCGAGGACGCTGAGGCGCGATTCCCGCAGGCGCTCATCCGTGAGCACTTCAATCAGGTCTTTCCCTTTAGTCATTGTTGGGTCGATGTATTTTTGCCTTCCGTCGAGTTCGCCGATGATGATGGTGCCGTCGTCGAGGACCCAGTAGAAGTCGACGCGTATCACCTTGCTTGGATTCATCGGATCTCGACATTCAACCTGAAGGTCGGGCACGGCAAAGCCGAGCATTATCATTGTCGCGCGTGCAATGGATTCGCCCCCGCTCTCGCTGCGTGAATCTGCGAGGGTTAAAACATCGATCGTTCGTTGGAAGTCACGCGATCGGGCTATCGTCGGATCTGCCTTGACTAATTCAATGAGCTCACCCTTCGACTTTCCGGTTTCGCGCAGCGCGGAATCGGCGATGGGGAGAGAGATGCGCAGGTCTTCGGCGCGCAGGCAATGGTGGAGCGTTTGGGGGACTGTTGATACGCGAAGTCCGTCGACAGTCTCAAATGCAGGGTGTTTGGCAGATCTTGAGATAATCGATTTTGTTTGAATCTGATACGGGGCGAGGATGCTCAGCTTGTCGAGAAGTTCATAGGACACGTTCCAACCCCTGATGGCGGCAGCGGTATAGCTATCGAAAATCCATTTCGGATGTAGTTGCGCGATTGCTCTGGCTATGTGCAGCACCTGGTCTCGTCGAGAAAGCCCCTTCCAATATGTTCGTCGAACGTAAGCTCCGCAATGCGGAGAAAGGAGCATGCGTGGCTTTGCATGATTCGCGCGATAGGCGAGCGCCCTCATGAGATGTTTGTCCTTAGGTCGGGCAAGGCATTGGCGATGTTGCTCGGCCGCGTTCAAGAGTGCTTCGATTTCATTATCGTATTTGACCGCCATCATTTCTCCCTTTTACGCAATGTCATGGAGATGAGAGCGTATCTGGGAGGTCTGGCCGGGCTTTGCTTTGCGTCCCGAGTTGGCGGACCGTATATTGGCTTTCGATCGGAAAAATTCCGAATCTAGCAGATGAGAGGCTTGCCGATGGTCTGACGGTGCGTCGGGCGAGCATGGATCAACAGCAAGATAGTGCATTTCGCTGCATGATTGCGCTTCGTGCAATGTCGAAAATGACGCGCTTCAAGCGTTGTATTTTCGACATTGCACGCTCGTTTGTGCTGTGAGGTCGCTTATCACCCGAATGCTAGTCGTCCAGTTGCCATGCTCATCGTTCGACTATTTTGCATTGCCCTCGATCTCAATCGGCTTGAGATCGAGCGTGCATGCCGTCTTCAGGCTGTCCAGGGTGCGCTGGGCAACCATGAGACGCTCGTCGTCACCGTCTTCCAGGTGGACGGGCAGGTAGCGCGCGACCTGATCGTCGATGAGCTGAACGTATTCGGCCGCACCGGCGTTTGAGAGGTGAATGCCGTCGCCGTCGAATAGATCGTTGCGGTTGGCGCTGTAGGTAAACCAATCGATGAGAATCACGTTGTCATAGCGCTCGGCCGCATCGGAGAGCACGCGGTTGTTCGGCTCGCACCAGGGGCGGGCGGCGCGATTGTTCACGAATGCCACGATGCGCTTGTCGCCGGCCAGCTCCATGAGCGTGTCGACATCCTGCGCGGAGAAGGGGCCGTTCGTACCCAGGGCAAATACGGCGATGCGCCCGGCGAGTCCCTGGTCGACGAGACCGCGATACACATCGATACCGGCGGTGAACTGACGGTTCATGGCGGCGTCGATGTGGCCGTGGGGGAACATCTGCGTGAAGGTCTCAACGGCGCGCAGCGAGACGGAGTCGCCGACCATCGTGATGTCGTAGGCGCCCTCGGGAATCGCGTTGCCAGGTTCGCTCGCGTCGTCCTGCGCAGATGCATCGGTGCTCGGCTTGCCGGCGCCGTTCGAGCCCTGCAGGAGCGCGGCGCCGTCCTCGCTCAGTGCGGAGGTGGTGGGGACGAACACGATGCCGCCAAGTGCCGCGAGGCACGTGATGCCGGCGAGCGCCAGCGGGATCGCCTTCGCGCGAATCCAGTCGGGCATCGTTTCCTTGTCGCGCAGTTGCGCAAGGATGCGGCCTGCGGCGCCATGGCGAAACGGCGTCTCGATAAAGCGGTAGCACAGTTCAGAGACCCCAACCACTACGGCGACCTGGCAGAGGTAGACCCACCAGGGTTTGGCGCTCACGTCGCTGGCCGGGTTCATAAGCAGGAGCAGCGGGTAGTGCCACAGGTAGATGCTATAGGAGCGCTGTCCGAGCCAGACGAGGGGCTTGGCCGAGAACAGCTTGGCCAGGCGGCTATGCGCCTGCGCGCACGCGGCGACGACCATCAGCGTGAATAGCGATGCGAGCAGGATGCCGCCGCGGTAGGGGAAGGCGGTGTAGCCGTTGCTGAAGACGATGAGCAGCAGCAGGCCGACAAGGCCGAGGACTCCGAGTGCGTCGAGCGGGCCCGCGCCGAGATGCTTGGGCGCCTCACGGTTGAGTTTGTTCGCGGCGACCCGCCATGCCCCCTGTGCGACCTGCGTGAGCCGCGCGTTGGGGACAAACGCAAGCCAGGCGCCGAGAAGCAGGGAAAACGCGCGCGTGTCCGTTCCGTAGTAGATGCGGCTCGGATCGGCTCCGGGGTTGTAGAGGATCGCCATCTCGATGGCGGAGACCGCGGCGAGGGCGAGGGCGGCGCATCCGATGCGGCGCTGCGGCTGACCCGCACGCAGGGCGAACATGAGGGCCGCGGGCCAAACGAGGTAGAACTGCATCTCGATGGCCAGGGACCAGAAGTGGGTGAGCGGCGAGGGGTCGCCCACGGCGTTGAAGTAGGACTGCTGGTTGAAGATCTGCCACCAGTTGTTGAGGAAGAGCGACGAGGGGATGATGTCGGGTCGCATCTTGGTAAGCATGACGTGGTTGAACAGCGTGCACAGCGCCGCGCTCGCCACGATGACCGTGACGATTGCCGGGATGAGTCGGCGTAGGCGACGCTGCCAGAATCCCTTGAGGTCGATGCGTCCCGTGCCTTCGTATTCGGAGAGCAGCAGGCGCGTGATCAGGTAGCCCGAGAGGACGAAGAAGATCGTGACGCCCTGCATACCGCCGGGTGCCAGGTTGGGGCTGAGATGGTAGAGCACGACGGCGGCGACGGCGAGCGTGCGGATCCCGTCGAGCGCCGGGATGTATGCCATGCGCCCGGGACGGGGCTCGGGCCTGGTGGGTGCTTCCGCGCCGTGACCGGCGGGGTCGTGAATCGCCTCGGCGTTGTCCGAGGCGGCGTGGCGGGGCCCTTGTGCGCCCTCGTGCGCGGACGTCTCGACGGAATGGGTGTGTTTGGATGACATGACCAAGGTGGAGTCTTTCTCATGAGTTCGTTTGCTGGTCTATCGCGATTCTAGCGCGTATCCGTGTGCGTGAATCGCATGCGCCGTGACTGTTCTGTAAGCGTGGCGGTCACGTTTGGCGGACGGGTCAAAACGCAAGCGCCCCGCTGGCCAAAGGGCTCGCGGGGCGCTGGTTCGGTCTGCTGGAGGTCGTTAGAACTTGACCTGCGGTACCTCGCGGGACGCCTCTGCGGCCTCGAAGCCCGAGCGCTGCTTGAACTGGAAGATGCCGGCGAAGATGTTGCCGGGGAACGTCTGGATGCCGTTGTTGTAGTTGAGCACGCAGTCGTTGTAGCTCTGACGGGCGTAGGAGATCTTGTTCTCGGTGTCCTCAAGCGAAGCCTGGAGCTGCGTGAAGTTGGCGTTGGCTTTGAGATCGGGATAGGCTTCGGCAACCATGAGCAGCTGGCGCAGCGCCCCGGTGAGGGCGTTGTCCGCGGCCATCTTCTCCTCGGGAGTGGCGGCGGTGGTCGCGGCGGTGCGGGCCTGGGTCACGGCGTCGAGCGTTTCTTGCTCATGGGCGGCGTAACCCTTGACGGTTTCCACGAGGTTGGGGATGAGGTCGTTCCTACGCTGCAGCTGCGTATCGATGTTCTGCCACGCGTTGTCGACGCGGTTGCGCAGGGTGACGAGGTTGTTGTAGATGCCGGCGATGCCCATGACGATGGCCACGACGACGATGACGCCGATGATGAACGGGAGTCCCATGTGTGCCCCATTTCCGTGATGGCGCTCAGGCGCCGAGCTTGTTGTTCGTGGTCCAGTATACCCGTCGCGTCAAGGTGCATCCTCGAGCGCTCTGCCAGCGGTTGGGCAACATTCGTTCATCAAACCTGATATGCGGTGGGCAAATTGTTGAAGGGCCCTTGCGATATTCACATTGCGTACTAGGATAGGTGACAGATATCACTTATCTATCTATCTGACGAGACGAGGGTAGATAGCGTACGGATGAATAACGGAGACGGTAGACATGGACCTGCGCATTCAGAAAACGTATCGCTCGCTGCTGACGGCATTTACCAAGCTGCTCGAAAAGCACCGCTACGAGGATGTGAGCGTTGCCATGCTGTGCGAAGAGGCGATGATCCGCCGCACGACGTTTTACAAGCACTTCGCCGATAAATCCGAGTTCTTCAGTTTCTTTGTGGACAGCCTTCGCATCGAGCTGGTCAAGTATGGCGAGGACAGGGCAGAGGAGCTGCGTCTGGCGAAGGGCGAATCGGCGGAGGACGATCCCCTTGTCGTGAATGTCGAGGAGGGCATCGCGATTCTGCGGGCTTTGGTCGATTTCCTGCTCGAGCACGCCCAGCTCGTCGACAACATCCTGGACAGCTCCATGAGCGGAATGATGCTGCTCATGATCGAGGACCGCGTGGCCGAGATTCTGCGCGAGCGCTACCATGCCCACTCCAAGGCGCGCGGGGAGGACCCGCTCGCGTTCGCCTCCGCCTCCGAGTTTGCCGCCGGCGGCATCGTGCGCCTGTTCGGCAAGTGGTGGATGCGCGGCCACGATCCACAGACCGAGGACGATTTGGTGAACACCGCGGAGACCATGGTTCTGCGCGTCTTGAGTCGGTAATGACAAAAGCGAGCCTTTCCGGGCTCGCTTTTTTAATCGACCTGGCGCAAGAGAGGGATTCGCCGGGCGGCGGGCGCCGCCCTCGATCCGCTGCGCGCCTGCGGCGCTTGCGGGCTACGCTGGAAAACGGCTTACGCCGTTTCCTCAGCTCCGCACCCTCGCGGGTTCGAATCCATGCGAGGGCAACGAAAAAGCGAGCAACTGGGCCCGCTTCATCACTTAACCTGGCGGAGAGAGAGGGATTCGAACCCTCGGAACACTTGCGTGCTCAACGGTTTTCAAGACCGCCGCATTCAACCGCTCTGCCATCTCTCCGGCGCGTTGGGTAATGATAGCATCGAACGCGATGTGACGTGCGCGGGGTTTGCCCGCGCGGTGCGAGAGGTACGGAGTTGCCGGGATGAAGCCAGCCGATGAGATGGCGAGACGAGCGGTGTCGCGCGAGGATGACGAATGCTTCATGCGCGAGGCACTCGCCGAGGCGCGTGCTGCCGCCGAGGTCGGCGAGGTGCCGATCGGCGCGGTCGTGGTGCACGAGGGCACGATCATCGCCCGAGCCCACAATAGGCGCGAGCTGGACGAAGACCCCTCGGCGCACGCCGAGTTCCTCGCCATGATGCAGGCGGCGCGCACGCTTGGAAGGTGGCGCCTGAGTGGCTGCACCGTCTACGTCACACTCGAGCCCTGTCTCATGTGTTCGGGCCTCATGGTCAACGCTCGCATCGACCGGTGTGTATACGGTGCGGCCGACCCCAAGGGCGGCGCGCTCGGAACACTCTACGACGTGAGTGCCGACCCTCGCCTGAATCATGCATTCCCGGTTGCCTCGGGCATTCTGGAAGACGAGTGCGCGGCGGAGCTGCGTTCGTTCTTCCGCAGGTTGCGGGGTGCGGATCGCGAGGAGGGGGTCGAGAGCCCGCATGACGTCTCGAGCCTGGAGGCCCTGGAGGACGCTTTGGGCGGCGATTGCGGAAAAACGCCCACGCCGGCCCCGATGAAAGCTTCCTCGGCCTTCGGGCGTCCGCCCATGCGCTCCCATCGGCCGGCGGCTCCTGCGCGCAAGGGTGGGATGCGGGGCCCCCTCAATGTGGTGCTCGCCATCGATTCGTTCAAGGGGTGCGCCACGAGTTCGCAGGTCGAAATGTGGCTTGCCGAGGGCATGCGCCGCGCGGGCGATGACGTGCGCGTTGCGGAGATTCCCGTGGCAGATGGAGGAGAGGGCACCGTCGAGGCCCTGCGGCGCTCGCTCGGCGGCGAGGTGCGCAGCGTGTCTGTGCCCGCGCCGGTTGCCGGGCATGCCGATGCGTCCTATCTGCTTTTCGATGATGCCCAGGGTCGTAGCGCCGTGGTAGAGATGGCCCAGGCTGCCGGAATCGGTCTGTCCCCCCGGAGTCATGAGGCGGCGTGTGCCGCAACGACCCGCGGCGTGGGAGAGCTGATTGCCGATGCGGTATCGCGGGGCGCCGAGACGGTGTATGTCGGCCTTGGCGGCAGCGCCACCGTGGACGGCGGTGTTGGGATGCTACAAGCGCTGGGGGCGCGCGTGCTCGATGCGTCGGGTGGGCAGGTCGTCCACGGGCTTTGTGGCGTTCGCGACATCGATGCAATTGATTTGGCTCCCGCACGGGCTGCGCTCGCCGGTGTGCGGCTTGTCGCGCTGTCGGATGTGAAGAGCCCGCTCGTGGGCCCGCGTGGCGCCGTGCGCATGTTCGGCCCCCAGAAGGGCTTGGGTGTCGGCCTTTCCGAGGCTGAGCGCGATAAGGTGCTCGCGGCATGCGACGGTTGGATGGCTGCGTACGGGGCACGCCTTACGGCGGCGCGCGATGCGCTTGACGGGAGTGCCGAGCAGGTGGGGCGCCCCGGCGCTCGGCCCAAGTCCCTACTCGGCGTCCCCGGCTCCGGTGCTGCGGGCGGCCTGGGGGCCGCACTGCTCGCGCTTGGCGCCGAGCTCGTGCCCGGCATCGAGGCCGTGCTCGGCATGGCCGGGTTTGACGACGCTGTTCGCGCTGCCGATCTGGTGGTTACGGGCGAGGGCGCCGTCGACGCGCAGACCGCCCAGGGCAAAGTCCCCGTGGGAGTGGCCCGCCGTGCGAAGCGCTTGCGTCCCGACGTGCCTGTGATTGCGGTATGCGGCTCTCGCGAAGATGAGCTCGAGGCGGTGTATGCCGCGGGTGTCGATGCGGTGCTTCCCGTGGGGGCGGCTCCGCAGCCGCTCGATGAGGCCCTGGACCCCGATTGTGCTCGCAGGAACCTTCGGATGGCGGGTGAGACCGTCTGCCGCCTGGCGACGATGACGTAAGGTATCCGCACTCGGGGTGTGGGCTCGCCGTGTTGGAGCTGGACGAGTCGCGCCCGAGCGGCTACTATAGTCAAGCACGCCTCGCGCGTTCGATGGGTTCGGGTGACGATATGTTCCGAACCTGGTCAGGTCCGGAAGGAAGCAGCCATAAGGAGCCTCTGACGGGCACCCGTTCCCATCGAGCACACGGGGCGTTTTTCTGTGCCGATGCCCCCTAGGGCAGCCGATACCCCCCAGAGCAATAGATGCGATGGCGTTCCTGGAGCGCCTATCATGCCGTGCGGACAAAATTGCCCGCAAGGTTGAGTTTCTCGACAGTATATACACGAACATACGTTCTATTTTTGGGTATACTGATTGCACGGAGACAGGCGAGAGAAAGGGGACGGCGATGGATGTATTCGACAGTGGTGCGGTGTTGTTCGCGAGCGAGGAGGAGGGGGAGCGCCTGAGGATCGAGTGCGCGGTCACGCCAGAGGGATCGCTTCGTATCGTGCAGGAAAGTTCAGGCCCATTGACGCAGTGGAGCTTCAGGGAGAGCCCCCATACGGTCGAGGCGGTGATAGATCCGGCGGGCGTCGGTGAGCTTTTGGGCTATTTCCATCTGGATGCCGCGCATCAGCTGCCCGCGGTATTGCGTTTGGAGTACACGGGTTATGAGTGTTTCTCAAGCCTATGCGACCTGATGAAGCACCTCGGTATCCCGTATGAGATCGGGGAGGCTGCGATCGTGAGATAGTTGTCAGTCTTGATGCGAGATTACAATAATTGGAAATAATGCTAATTTTTCCTTGACGCGATGTATCACTGATGGCAATATATACCACGCGTTGCGGCGTTACCTCAGCTGGATAGAGGGTCTGACTACGAATCAGAACGTCACAGGTTCGAATCCTGTACGCCGCACCAGTCGAATTTGAGAGCCCCCGGAAACGGGGGCTTTTCTTTTGCCGATCCATCGGCTTTTGGGTTCGGCTCTCCTGCTAGAAAAAATTTTTAATTGTGGGTTGACGCTACTGGGGTGCAATGGCAATATAGTTGGAGCGTTGCGGCGTTACCTCAGCTGGATAGAGGGTCTGACTACGAATCAGAACGTCACAGGTTCGAATCCTGTACGCCGCACCAGTCGAATGTGAGAGCCCCCGGAAACGGGGGCTTTTCTTTTGCAGCGTCTCTTTTTAGAGCGCGAATTCTTTGCAGGGTGAATTCGAATGCGGGAAGTAAAACGCCCATCCGGATCGAACCGGATGGGCGTTTCGCGTTCCTCGGTCAGGGGCGCATGGAGATGGCGCCAGCTTATGCAGCGCGAGCCATGGCCTGGTCGAAATCGCGGGTTCCCTTGAAGACCTCATGCTTATAGGGGTTCACGCCGAGCTTCTTGGCACGATACATGATGTAGGCGAATGCGGCGACGTTCACGGTGAGAGCGATAAGGGAGACAACGAGATTGATGCTCGGGTTGTTCACGGAGTTGACGGAGAAGACGCTGTAATCCTGGAACATGGGGAACACCTGGGCGAACATGCACCACAGGGCAAGGGTGTTCGCGCGGTTCTGAATCCAGCCGCCCTTGTTCCAGAAGAAGTTGGCAACGGTGGGCGCGAGCAGCAGGGCAAGGCCGCAGTACCACGCATGCGTGGGGAGGCAATTGTAGGTGTAGCAGAAGTTCCACAGGTCATAGGCGAGGATGTAGACCCAGGTCATATCGGGCCAGAGCATGTCGTCGCCCTTCTTGGAGCGGTAGATGCCCCACCAACCGGTCATGCAAAAGATATTGATGAGGCCGGCGATGCCGTTGAAGACGTTGTGCCATCCGCCCATGAGGACGACGCCCTCGGAGGACACCCAGGTGGTGCCGAAGGCACGCATGGCGCTCTCGAAATCAGAGACAACCGCGATGAGGATGTTGATGGCGACGATGGCAAAGGGGAACACCTTGAAAGCCTCGCTGCGGCCGAGTTTGCCCCAGCCGTACTTGAGCATCATGAAGCCGATGCAGCCGGCGGTCGCGGCGTAGAGTTTGGCATAGTGGAACCAGCTGCCCATGTGCAGATACGTGGGATTGTCGAGAGCCCACTCCATGCCCATGCCGGCGCACACATAAATCGAGATGAAGTACACCGTGAGCACGGCGGGAATGCCGAGGAAACACACGATGCCGCCGGTTTTCGAGCGGCGTGCGACTTCGTTGGCGGCGATCAGGCTCACGAAGACCATGATCCAACCAAGCCACTGATACATGGCGTTTTCGCCATACACCTGGAACAACATAGGTTCCCCTTTCTATACAAAGCCCCCTATGGGCCTGTTGACAAAGTGTCAACATTTACGGCATGAAGGAATGCGCGGGGCGGTGCCTTGGATGCGTCCGGCCCCATGCGGTGATGGACGAGCTACCGCTCGGGGCGGCGCTCCGGATATTTCGCGGTGTAGCCCTCGATATGCAGGGTGCTCGCGATGATGTCTTTGATGGTGTCCTCCGGCGCATCGGGATGGGTGCGCACGAACATGACAAGCCCGGTGATGAGGACGTAGAACGTCTCATAGAGGTGGTCGATCTGCACCTCATGATGCGCGGCGAAGTCGACCACAGTCGACGAACACATGTATCGGGCGAGCCGGTCGGCCGCGCGATGGACGAACGAGGCGTACAGGGCCGCATTGCCGCTGTGGACGACCGATTGCGACATGACGTCGCTCTGGTTCACGACCATGTTCTTAAGCGTATGCGCGATGGAGTCCAGAGATCCCTCGATATCCCCGCTGACACGCGATTCGTTCCACGCGGTGAGTTGCTCGACAAACGAATCGATGCTCAGGTCGAGAACGGCCTGCAGTGCGTCTTCCTTGGTGGGGAAGTAGTGGTAGAACAGCGATCTTGTGCATTCCGCGCGCGATGCGACGGCCGAGATCGACAGGCGGCTCAGTCCATCTTCGACCACGGTTTGGCGTACGGCCGCGAGGATCTCGTCACGACGGTCGTCGTGCGTCAAACGTTCGTGATGTCTGTTCGCATCGGAAGCCATGGGAGCCCTCTCCGTCAAAGTCGCTCATTTACCGATTATAGTCTTGACCTCTGTTGACAGAACGTCAATATGTAATTTGACGAAGTGTCAACAAGTTTCGCTGAGCGGTGCGAGGCGATTGCAGGGAGCGCATGTGCGCCGGCGACCAGAGGGGTTGTCCAGCGAAGCTTCCGGAACAGGGGGAGGGCCCATGAGCGATGTCCGCGTGATCGAGGTCAAAGAGAGCGTGTTCGCCGACAATGACCGCAAAGCCGATGAGTTGCGAGGGGAGTTGCGCGAGCGGGGGACCTTCCTGCTGAATCTGATGTCGAGTCCGGGTTCTGGTAAGACGACCACGCTTTCGCGCACGATCGCGGCGCTTAAGGACGAGATGTCCATCGCGGTGATGGAGGCCGACATCGATTCCGACGTCGATACGCGCACCATCTTGGGTACGGGCGCTCGCGCCATCCAGTTGCACACCGGCGGCATGTGCCACCTAGATGCCTATATGACCGAGCAGGGTCTCGACGAGCTGTTCTGCGATGAGGGCGAAGCGGGCCGCACGGACCTGGCCATCCTCGAGAACGTGGGCAACCTCGTATGCCCCGCCGAGTTCGACACCGGTGCATCGGCCAACGCGATGATCCTGTCCGTGCCCGAGGGCGATGACAAGCCGCTCAAGTATCCGCTCATGTTCAGCATCTGCGACGTGGTGCTTGTGAATAAGATCGACGCTCTGCCCGTGTTCGACACGTTCAGCATGGAGCGCGTGCGCGAGAACATCCTTATGCGAAACCCGAACGCGACCATCATCCCCATCAGCGCCAAGACAGGCGAGGGCATCGATGTCTGGGCGGACTGGCTGCGCGAGCGCGTTGCCGCCTGGAAGCAGGCCTAGCAAACCTCAATTTGGGGACTGTCCCTAAATTGAGGCACCTTCGAACCCCAGGAAAGGAACACACATGATCGTCAACGGCCCTGGCATCTCGTTCGCCGAGCCGGATATCGGCTCCGAGTTCGTCCCGCCGATCCCCGAGAACCCGCGTCCCAAAATCGTGGCGCTGTGCGAGCACTGCACCAACCGCCTGCTTGGCCGCAAAGAGCTCAAGCCTTTTGAGTATTGGGCGTTCGCCGAGGTAACGACCGACGAGATGGCCGACGTTCTGCTCAAGATGAAGATGCGCCGACCCTACACGCTTGCCGACGCGGTCAAGGTCACCGGTATGGAGGCCGAGCCGCTCGAGAAGTTGCTCGATGAGATGAGCTACATCGGTCTGCTCGAGTACAACTGGGAGAACCCCACCCGCACGAAGCAATGGGTGCTGCCCATGCTTGTGCCCGGCTCGGCCGAGTTCCTCAACATGCGCCAGTCCCAGATCGACGAGCATCCGGCGGTGGCGAAGTTTTTCGAGCAGGCCTCCAAGGGCGCTCTTGCAAAGGCCACGCCGATGGTGCCGCCCGGAGGCGCGGGAATCGGCATGCACGTCATCCCGGTTGAGCAGGCGATCCAGATGGAGGACCGCTCCGTCTCCATCGAGCACATCGAGCATTGGCTCGACAAGTACGAGGGCAAGTACGCAGCGAGCCCGTGCAGCTGCCGCATGAGCCGCGCGAAGTTGGGCGAGGGTTGCGGTGACGATCCGAACGACTGGTGCATCGCGGTGGGCGACATGGCCGACTACGTGGTGGAGACCGATCGCGGCCATTACATCACGCGCGAGGAGGTCTACGAGACGCTGCGCCAGGCCGAGGCCAACGGCTTTGTGCATCAGATCACCAACATCGACGGCGAGGACAAGATTTTTGCCATCTGCAACTGCAACGTGAACGTGTGCTATGCGCTGCGTACCTCGCAGCTGTTCAACACGCCGAACCTGTCTCGCTCCGCCTACGTGGCGCGCACCGAGGCCGACAAGTGCGTGGCCTGCGGCCGATGCGTCGAGGTGTGCCCGGCGGGCGCGGTGAAGCTTGGTCAGAAGCTGTGCGCCGCGAGCACGGGGGAGGTGCCGGAGTATCCCAAGCAGGAGCTGCCCGACACCGTGAAGTGGGGCCCGGAGAAGTGGAGCCCCGATTATCGGAACAAGAACCGCATCGAGACCTATGACACGGGAACGTCCCCGTGCAAGACCGCGTGCCCGGCTCACATTGCGGTGCAGGGGTACCTGAAGCTCGCGGCGCAGGGGCGTTATCGCGATGCGCTGGCCCTCATCAAGCGCGAGAACCCGCTGCCGGCGATTTGCGGGCGCATCTGCAACCGCCGCTGCGAGGACGCCTGCACGCGCGGGCGCATCGATGCGGCCGTGGCGATCGACGAGGTGAAGAAGTTCATCGCCGAGCAGGACCTTGTGGCCGAGCATCGCTACGTCCCCGAGGTGGTGACGCCCACGCGCACCGGAGGCTTCGATGACAAGATCGCGGTGATCGGCGCCGGTCCCGCGGGTCTTTCATGCGCGTTCTACCTGGCAGAGAAGGGTTACAAGCCGGTCATCTTCGAGAAGAACGCGCGCCCCGGCGGCATGCTCACCTACGGCATCCCCAGCTACAAGCTCGAGAAGGACGTGATCGAAGCCGAGGTCGACATCATCCGCGAGATGGGCGTCGACATTCGCCTGGGCGTCGAGGTGGGCCGCGACGTTACCCTCGATGAGCTGCGCGAGCAGGGGTTCAAGGCGTTTTATGTGGCGATTGGCTGCCAGGGCGGCCGCCTGCCCGGCATCCCGGGCGAGGACGCCGAGGGCGTGTCCGTTGCCGTTGACTTCCTGCGCCGTGTGGCCGAACAGCAAGACGACGGCGGCAAGGCCGAGTCGATGTGCGGTCGCACTATCGTGGTGGGCGGCGGCAACGTGGCCATCGATGTGGCCCGTACCGCAGCGCGCTTGGGCTCCGAGCACGTGGAGATGTTCTGCTTGGAGAGCTCCGGGGGCATGCCGGCCAGCACCGAGGAAGTTGTCGAGGCCAATGAGGACGGCGTGCACATCTCCTGTGGCTGGGGCCCGGTCGAGGTTCGCACGGGCGAGAATGGTCGCGTGAGCGAGGTCGTTTTCAAGCGTTGCCTGCGCGTGTTCAACGACGAGGGCCGCTTCGACCCGCAGTATGACGAGAACGAGCTGCGAACCGTCGCCGCCGATCGCGTCGTGTTCTCCATCGGCCAATCGATCGTCTGGGGCGACCTGCTCGAAGGTGAGGCGGTCGAGCTCGGCCGTGGCCAGGGTGCCGTCGCCGCTCCCAAGGCCTATCAGACCGCCCAGCCCGACATCTTCGTGGGCGGCGACGTCTACACCGGTCCGAAGTTCGCCATCGACGCCATCGCCGCAGGCCACGAGGCCGCGGTGTCCATCCATCGCTTCGTGCAGGATGCGACGCTCACCATCGGGCGCAACCCGCGCTCTTACCGCGAGCTGAACAAGGATGACGTGGACTTCGGCAGCTACGATACGGCGAGCCGTGGGGATGCGGTGCACGATTACGAGCGGGAGAAGGCAGAGCCGTTCCGCGAGTACGTGAAGACGTTCACCGAGGAGCAGGTGCGTGCCGAGACCGCCCGCTGCCTGGGCTGCGGCGCGAGCGTCGTGGATGAGAACAAGTGCATCGGCTGCGGTCTGTGCACCACCAAGTGCGCGTTCGATGCGATCCACCTGCATCGCGAGCATCCCGAGTGCTCGACCATGGTGAAGTACGAGAAGAAGGTTCCGAGTCTCGCGAAGTACGCGCTGAAGCGCGAGATCAAGATTCGCTTTGGAGGCAAGGGATCGAAGTAGCCCGTCGAGATCCTATTTCAGGTTGGCGATTGACCTCAATTTAGGGACTGTCCCTAAATTGAGGTCACGGCAGGGAGTTTTCGCATGCACGAACTGGGCATCGTTTTCCACATCATCCGCAGCGTCGAGGGCGTGGCACGGCAGAACAACCTGCGCCGCGTTTCCTCGGTGACGCTCGAGCTCGGGGAGGTCTCGGGTGTTATCCCGAGCTATCTGACCGATTGCTGGGATTGGGCGTGCGCGAAGAACGACCTCATGCGCGGGGCCGAGCTGGTGGTTGAGGAAGTTCCCGCAGTCACATACTGCGAAGCGTGCGGCAGCACCTATGGCACGGTCGAGCACGGTCGCATCTGCCCGCACTGCGGGAGCGAGAGAACATATCTGATCCAAGGAGACGAGACGACCATCAAGGAAATTGCCACGCCGGATGAGGAGAGACCCGAGGCCGCGCGGTAGGGGCGCGGCGGTGCGGTCACTCGGCTCCCGTGAGCCTTTCGACTAGGGCGCTGAGCTCGGCGACGTGCTGTTCGAGCTCGGCGATGCGGCGGGCGTTGTCGGCGATGCCCTCGCGGTTCATGATCGAGGCCTCCTCGACGGGGTCGGGCATGGTCTCACGGTGGTGGGTCGCGTCAAAGGACTCGGCGAGGACGCGGCACCCGTTACGGCGCACCACGCGCCCCGGGATGCCCACCACGGTGCTGTCACTCGGTACATCTTTGACCACGACCGAGTTTCCGCCGATGCGCACGTTGTCCCCGATGGTGATGTTGCCGAGTACCTTGGCGCCCGTTCCAACGGTGACGTTGTTGCCCAGGGTGGGATGGCGCTTGCCGCATTCGTTGCCCGTGCCGCCGAGTGTGACACCCTGGTAGAGCACGCAGTCATCGCCCACCACGGTGGTCTCGCCGATCACGACCCCCATGGCGTGGTCGATGAACAGCCGCCGCCCGATGCGCGCGGCGGGGTGGATTTCGACGCCGGTGAAAAACCGGGTGATTTGCGAGAGAACGCGTGCGATCCCGTGCATGCCATGGCTCCATAGCCAGTGCTCCGGCGTGTGCATCCATTTGGCGTGCAGTCCCGGATAGGACAGGAAGATCACGAGTGAACTTTGGGCCGCTGGGTCGTTTGCCTTGACAGCGGCGATGTCCTCACGGACGGTGGCGATGGCTCCCATGTCCCTCCTTTGGTGCGTGCGCGCGGTTGCGGTGCGACTCCCATAGTGCGTGAGCTGCAAGTGTACGCGCCCGTTTCGCTAATGTCGAGAGAATCGGTAGGATTAACATCGGCAGGCGCGCCCGCCCCGTGTGCCCCGACACGCCCCGTGTGCCCCGCGCTTGCCCGCGTCGGGAGGTTTTGGAAAGACTGCGGACATTACCTCGTCTTTACGCCTGCTCGGTATCATGATGGCACTTGCGTTTGCAGCATGATTAGAAAGGCATCCCATGCAGGAGGCATTTTTCGGCTTCATCAGCCAGTTCGGCTATCTTGCGGTCGCCGCGCTCATCCTTTTCGAGAACGTGTTCCCGCCCATCCCCAGCGAGCTTATCCTGCCGCTGTCGGGCTTTCTCGCCACACAGACCGAGATGACGCTTCCCGGCGTCATCATCGCTGCGACGGTCGGCTCGGTTGTTGGCGCGTATTTCCTCTACGGCATCGGCCGTCTGCTCTCCCAGGAGCGTCTTGAGGGGTTCTTCGACACCAAGCCCATGCGCATGCTGGGCTTCCATTCCGACGATGTGGCCAAGGCTATCGGCTGGTTCGATCGCAAGGGCCAGATCACGGTGCTCATCTGCCGCTGCATCCCCGTGGTGCGCAGCCTCATCTCCATTCCCGCCGGTACCGCCAAGATGAACATGGTGCGTTTCGCCCTCTACACCCTCGCGGGTTCGCTCGTGTGGAACGCCATCCTGTGCACGCTGGGCTTCTGGGCTGGTGGCGCCTGGGAGCAGATTACCGCTCAGGCCGAGTGGGTGTCCGACGTGGTGAAGGTCGTCATCGTCGTCGCCGCCGTGGGGGTTGTGGCATGGTGGGTCAAGTTCCGCATCCTGCCGGCGCATGCCGAGCAGAAGCGCCGCGAGGCCGAGGGCAAGTAGGCCCCGCACCGTCCGCGGAGCGTTTCCTGCCGATTAATTCTGCCGCCACTCCATCGCGGCGGAGTACAATCAAGCGAACATGCCAATGCCGGGCCATGTGCCCGGCATTCTTGTATGCAAGGGCCTTCCGTCGGACGGGCCTTTATGTTGAGAGGGCGCCTTCGGCGAGGGCGCCCGCATCGAGTGAGGAGTTCACCATGACCGTTGAGAAGAAGGACCTGGACTGGGGAAACCTCGATTTCAGCTATCGCAAGACCGACTATAGCTATGTGTCCAACTACAGGGACGGCGCATGGGATGAGGGCGCCCTGACCACCGATCACAGCATCACGTTGTCGGAGTGCGCGGGCATCTTCCATTATTGCCAGGAGGTCTTCGAGGGGCTCAAGGCCTATACCACCGCCGATGGGTCCATCGTCTGCTTCAGGCCCGATATGAATGCCCAGCGCATGGCCGATTCCGCCGAGCGCCTGGTCATGCCCGCCTTTCCACAGGACCGTTTCGTCGAGGCGGTCAAACAGGTCGTGGAGGCAAACGCCGCGTGGGTGCCCCCGTTCGGTTCCGGTGCGACGCTCTATGTCCGCCCGCTCATGATCGCCACGGGCGACGTCATCGGCGTGAAGCCGGCGACCGAGTACCAGTTCCGCATCCTCGTGACGCCCGTGGGACCGTACTTCAAGGGTGGCGACACCACCGTCAAGCTGTGCGTTTCCAAGTACGACCGCGCTGCTCCGCATGGTACCGGCAACATCAAGGCCGGCCTCAACTACGCCATGAGCCTCAAGCCCGGCATGGAGGCGCATGCCGCGGGTTATGCCGAAAACCTGTATCTCGACTCCGAGTCCCGCACCTATGTCGAGGAGACCGGCGGTGCCAACGTGCTGTTCGTCGCCAAGGACGGCACGCTCGTGGTGCCCAAGTCCCATACGGACTCGATTCTGCCCTCCATCACGCGCCGTTCGCTCGTGCAGGTGGCCCAGGACCTGGGGATTGCCGTTGACGAGCGTCCGGTTACCTGGGATGAGGTTGCCTCCGGCGCCTTCGTCGAGTGTGGTCTGTGCGGCACCGCGGCCGTCATCTCGCCGGTGGGCGAGATCCACGATGGCGATACGGTCGTCGTCTTCCCGGACGGTCACGAGTCCTCCGGCCCCGTCATGAAGCGTCTCCGCGAGACCTTGACCGGTATTCAGGGCGGCCAGATCGAGGATGCGCACGGCTGGGTCTGTAAGATCTGCTAGAAGAACGCGGGGAGACTCCAGTTTGCCCGTGTATGTCGATGGCAGCGCGCAAAATCGCCGTCGTGGCGGAAACGGCTCGTCGCCTTGCGCCCCTTGCTCGTTCGCGGCAAGGGGCGCTTTTCTGCTACCCTTGAGTCGGTCAAACAAATGGGTGAGCGCGGTGGACGCGCCCGCATGGAAGGAGGCCTCATGGAGGCT
Source organism: Collinsella intestinalis (assembly GCF_902364775.2). GTDB lineage: Bacteria > Actinomycetota > Coriobacteriia > Coriobacteriales > Coriobacteriaceae > Collinsella. The sequence goes on from NZ_CABJEU020000002.1 coordinate 88,513, forward strand.
TACAAGCAGGAGTTCATCGAGTTCATGGTCGAGTCCGACGTCCTCAAGTTCGGCGATTTCACCCTTAAGAGCGGCCGCAAGTCCCCGTTCTTCATGAACGCCGGCGCCTATGTGACGGGCGAGCAGCTCATGCGCCTGGGCGAGTATTATGCCCGCGCCATTCACGACAACTTCGGCCTGGATTTCGACGTCGTGTTCGGCCCGGCGTACAAGGGCATCCCGCTGTCCGTGGTCACTGCCATCGCTATGCACAAGCTGTATGGCAAGGAGGTCCGTTACTGCTCCGACCGCAAGGAGGTCAAGGACCACGGCGCCGATAAGGGCGGCATGCTGGGCTACGAGCTCAAGGACGGCGACCGCGTGGTGATGGTCGAGGACGTGACCACGTCCGGTAAGTCCATCGACGAGACGTACCCCAAGCTCATGAATGCTGCCAACGTCGAGGTCAAGGGTCTGATCGTCTCCCTCAACCGCATGGAGGTCGGCAAGGGCGGTGTCACCACCGCGCAGAAGGAAATCGAGGCCAAGTACGGGTTCCCCGTGGCGAGCATCGTGTCCATGGCCGAGGTGACCGAGCACCTGTACAACCGCGAGGTGGCCGGCCGTGTGGTGATCGATGACGAGCTCAAGGCAGCCATCGATGCGTACTATGAGCAGTACGGTGCGCGTGAGTAGCGTTTGCATCCGAGCGATTTGGTGAGGCGGGCGTCGGCGGTTTGCCGGCGCCCGCTTTTTTGCATCGGCCGTTCACCGAGACGCTGCCGTCTACCTGGAATCCTTCGCGTATCATCAGGCCAACGTTTGCCTCGGTGGCGCGTGCCGTACGGGGTTGCATTCCGCTGCTGGGAGGAAAAGACATGAAGAAGAGGTTTTGGACGATCCCGTTGATGGTGCTCGTCATGGCCTGCACCGTGTTCCTGGGAGGATGCGGCGGTCCTTCGGTCGAGGAGCTCATCCGCGAGGATCTCGAGACGGCGTTTTCCGAGGTCTCTCCGGATAACGAGGAGCTGCTCACCGCCATGACGGACAGCTCGGATGGCGGGTTCGAGACGCTCGGCATCGATACCCAGGAGTTCGCGAAGGCCTATCTCGACGGGTTTACCCACGAGATCAAGGAGGTCGCGGTCGATGAGGAGGCCGGCACCGCCGATGCCACGGTTGTGCTCAAGATGAAATCCCTCACCGTGATCATGTCCGAGTTCACCGGCAAGTTCCAGGAGTATCTGACCACGATCGATCCTCAGGCCGTGGAGAGCGAGGCGGCCCTGTACAAAGAGGCGGGCACCATGCTCATGGAGGCCGTGAAGAACGCCGAGCCCGAGGAGAGCGAGTGCGTGTTCACGTACGAGAAGGACGATGAGAACACTTGGTCCGCCACCGATAGCGCGGAGCAGCAGATTCTCGAGGCCATGATGTAGCTTGTAGCCTGACATATCTGCGGGAATGAGCGCATGGGGGCGCGTGGGGCTTCGGCTCTGCGCGCCCGTTTGCTGTGGCTCCTTGTTTTTCATCGTTCCGCTTTTGACGAAGGAGCTTTTTGCGGCGCCCGCCCCGACTTGAAAACCAATTCATCGACTTTTGGTAATTAGTTTGCCGATTTGCCGATGAGCGGCCCATCCGGAGCTTAAACGAACTGGGATTTTAAGCACCGTCTTGCGCGCTGTTCCCCATGTATGCGGATTCCAATTACCAAAAGTCGACCGAGTGAAATGTGCGGCATTCGCATACTGAATAATACGAGCCATATGCGGTTGGAAGATGCATATGGCCCCTCCGGTGCTCCTTGGAACCGCGCACGGGAGGGGCCGAAGGGCGCACGGCGGGAGGGACGCTACAAAACGATGTCGAGCAGCTCCTCGGGAGTGTCGATCACGTAATCGGCGCCGGCGCCCTCGAGCTCCGCGCGGCCGCGAAAGCCCCACGCCACGCCACATGAGCGCATGCCCGCGTTGTGTCCGCAGGCGATATCGACATTGGAGTCTCCCACGTACAGGGCGGTCTTCGGATCTGCGTCGAGCTGTTCGAGGACGTGCGCGGTGATTGCCGGGTCGGGCTTGGGCGGAAAGGCGTCGATGCGTCCCTGCACCAGGGCCACGCGGTCGCCAAAGTAGCGCTCGACAAGTGGGACCGTTGCCGCGTGGTCTTTATTGGAGAGAATGGCGCAAGTCACGCCATGCTCGCGAAGTTCGTCCAAAAGCTCGAGGATGCCGGGGTAGGGGGCCGTGTGGTCCTCCTTGTGCTCGGCGTAGAAGGCGCGGAAGTCGGCGAGTGCCTGCTCGAAGACGCGGCCGTCCCCCATGAATTCGGCGGGAATAAGGCGCTCGATGAGCTTGATCTGCCCGTTGCCGACTTTGTAGCGGAATTGGTCCGCCGTGTAGGTGGGCCATCCGCGGGATTCGCATACATGGTTGCCGGCGATGGTGAGGTCCTCAAGGGTGTTGAGCAGCGTGCCGTCAAGGTCGAATATCACGTGGGTGTAGGTCATGGACGGCCCTTTCGAAAAAGCCCGGCCACATACGTGACCGGGCCTGTCTATCATGGCTGGGGCAGAGGGATTCGAACCCCCGTAACTGGTACCAAAAACCAGGGTCCTGCCGCTGGACGATGCCCCAAATGGGTGTGGGCGCGCAAGCGCGCCGCTCTAGTGTAGCGTACCTAGTCGCTCAGCGCATCACACAGGCCGTCGAGAAGGCGAACGGCCAGAGTTTGAGCATCACTTGAAGTGAACGTGCCGTAGCCGGTGATGCCCGTGAGCTCGATGCGGAGCTTGATCGGACGGGTGGCCGCCGCGGCGACCGCCGTCTTGATGCGCAGCGAGAGGTTGTTGCACTCGGCCAGGGTGATCGTGGCGCGCGGCTCGGCGTCGTCGGGCAGCGCATCGGAGGCGATCTCGACCGTCAGGTCCACATCCTCGGGCGCGACGTCGTCATACAGCACGATGCCGCTGCCGTCGGTCGTGGCGGTTGCGATATTCCACACGCGCGAGGCGACGTTGCGGGCGATTGCGTCCTCGCCGCCGATGGCGATGCTCCAGCTTTCGAGCACGCTCGCGGCGCGGGCGAACCCCATGCGGGCCTCGGCCTCGACATCGATCACAGAGGGCTTGCCCTCCCACACATGGTGCAGGCGGTTCACGTAGTTGAAGGTGTCCTGGAACGCCATGCCATCGGCGAACAGCCCCACGTTTTCCTGGAACTGCTGCAAAGCGGCCTCGGTATGCGGGCCGAAATAGCCGTCGTCCACGCCGCAGGCAAAGCCGAGCGTGTTGAGGGCGCGCTGCAGGGCGCGGACATCGGCGCCGTGGAAATTGGGAAGGCGCAGGTACAGCGTGCGATCGCCGAGCTTATAAGACTCGTCCACCAGCGCGCTCCAGCACGTGCCGTCCACATCCTCGCCCGCATCCAGTCCCTGCTGGGCGCGAAACGCGCGAACGGCCGCAGCCGTGGTTGCGCCGAACTCCTTCGCCGTCATCTCGGCGGCGTCGATCATATATCCAAGCGAGGAAAGGCGCGTCTGCACGTCCTCGACGGCAGGCCCTTGCATTCCCTGCGAAATGGGTTCCATGAGATCCCCTTACAACCTGGCGCACGCTGCGGACTTACAGGCCGCACGGCGCGTCTTCATGCGCGCGGGAGAACAAGTGCCTTCGCGCGGCATACATCATACAGTCTACCAAGAGTGCCGACGGCTCCGCATAAAGTACAGCAGGGTCATTCGTTTTGTTGCGGTGAATGGTTCTCTACAAAAAACGACCGCGCCGATGAGGGGAGCGCGGTCGTTGAGGGGGTCGCGGTTCAGATGCGCGCCATGCGCGGCGGCGATCCTTACAGGTTGGCCTCGATGTCGGCCTTGAGCTTGGGCTTGGGAACGGCGCCCACGGAGCGCATGGCCTCGGCGCCGTCCTTCAGCAGGACGACGGTGGGGATGGACATGACGCCGAAGCGCATGGCCAGGTCCTGGTTCTCGTCGACATTGCACTTGACGACGGTGACCTTGCCCTCGAGCTCGCCGGCCAGCTCATCCACAACGGGGGAGAGCATGCGGCACGGGCCGCACCACGGGGCCCAGAAATCGACGAGGACGGGCAGTTCGCCTGCGAGCATGGAGTCGAAGTTGGCGGCATTCACCTCGGTGACGTTGGACATGGATTCCTCCTATATACGCGTTCCCGCCGGTGCCTGCCGACGGGGGTCTTTCGAATCGAGGACGTTATACCCATGCCTGCGCGCCCGTTACACCGGGAGTAGAATGATTCGACGTGATTCTTTTCGCCTGGCTCGCGGGCCGGGGTGCGATCGTAGGGACGGGTGTTCGACGGATGGCCATCACCACACAGGAGCGCAAGGAGGCGCTGGCGGATGCAGCCGAGCAGGAGCTCAAGGGGCTCGAAGCGCGCGGGGTCCGCATGGCGGGCAACGCGTTTTCGCCGGTCGTGCTTGTCAAAGGCGAGCTCAACGATGCCGAGCGTTCGGGCGAGCCGTTGCTTTCGGGCGCGGACGGCACGGCTCTGCGTGCGGCGCTCGGCGCCATCGGTTGGGAACCGCAAGATCTTTGCGTGCTGGCTGCGGTTGCCGGCTCGGGCGACGAGGCCGTGGCGGGCGGCCTGATGGCGGGTGAGCCGCTGCCCGTCGACCTGTTCCGCGAGGCGCTTGAGGCGCTCGATCCCGAGGCGGTCATCCTGTTGGACGACGCGGCCGCCGATCTTTTGCGCGAGACCTATGCCGATGCCCTCGCGATCGTCGAGGATTTCGATACCGCCATGCTCAAGCCCGGGCTCATCGCGCCGGTTCTCGGCCGCCGCGTGCTCGCGCTCGATGGTTTTGAGGCCGCGTTGTCCCAGCCGGCGGAAAAGCAGCGTATGTGGGCGTATCTCAAGCAGATGCCACCGCTGGGGGCGCCGTACTAAATGGGCTCCCGCGCTGCTGCAATTCGCTGATTCCATAGGTGTCTTGTCAGCTGTCTTGTCAGTGGAAGCCCCCAGTGCCATACTTCCCTCAACGAACCTGCGAATGTCGGGAGGACCGCATGGCACAGACGAGGGGCGGGGCCCTGGAGCGCGCGGCGGCGGTGCCCGCCGAGACGCGCGAGCGTATCGAGGAACTCAAATCCGAGCGCGACGCGGTGATACTCGCGCATTACTATGTCGAGCCCGAGGTGCAGGCCGTCGCCGATTACGTGGGCGATTCGTTCTACCTCGCAAAACTCGCTAAGACCTTGCCGCAGCAGACCATCGTCTTGTGCGGCGTGGAATTCATGGGCGAAAGCGCCAAACTCCTCAATCGCGATAAGACCGTGCTCTTGCCGGAGCCTGCGGCGGATTGCCCCATGGCCCATATGGTGAGCCGGGCGACGATCGACGGCGCCCGTGCCGGGTACGGTGACGATCTTGCGGTGGTTTGCTACGTCAACTCGACCATGGAGATCAAGAGCTGGAGTGACGTCTGCGTGACCTCCTCCAACGCGGTCAAGATCGTGCGCGAGCTGCCGCAGCACCATGTCCTGTTCATTCCCGATCGCAACCTTGGTCGCCATGTCGCGCAGCAGGTGCCCGAGAAGCACGTGATCCTGAACGACGGATGCTGCCCGCGCCATGAGGCGATTTCCCTTGCCGAGCTGCGCGAGCTTAAGGCGGCGCACCCCGAGGCACTCGCGCTGGCGCACCCCGAGTGCACCGAGGCGATTCTGGCGGAGGCCGAGTTCATCGGTTCGACCGCCGATATCATCGGCTTCGCGGAGAAAAGCGCCGCGAGCGAGTTCATCATCGTGACGGTCGACGGTGTGCTCTACGAGCTGGAGCGGCGATGCGCCGGTCAGGGCAAGCGCTTCTATGTGACCAAGACCCCGCCCACCTGTGCCGATATGGACGGTATCACGCTCGATAAGCTCGTGGCGTGCCTCGAGAGCGGTTCGGGCGCCGTACATATCTCGGTTGATGAGGACGCGGCCCGCGCCGCGCAGCGCACGCTCGACCGCATGCTGGAATACGCCGCCCGCTAGGACGGGCCGGCAGGGTTCCGCATGGGCGGTGCCCGTCCGGATGCGCCCCTTGCGTGGGGCGCCGGAACGAAAGGGGCCGCGGATGGCGGCGAACCATATGGACATGACGTGCGATATCGCGATTGTCGGATGCGGCGTGGCGGGCTTGTATGCCGCGCTCACCGCGCCGGCGAGCGCCAAGATCGTGATGCTGTCGAAGGGTGCCCTCGACGAGTGCGATTCGATGCTCGCCCAGGGCGGCATCTGCGTGCTGCCCGAGGCCGAGGATTACGACTCGTTCTTTGAGGACACACTCCACGCCGGGCACGGCGAGAACCGTCGCGAGAGCGTGGACATCATGATCCGCTCCTCGCGCGCGGTCATCAACGACCTGATTGCGCTGGGCGCGGAGTTCGAGCGCGAGGAGGACGGCTCGCTGGCCTTCACGCGTGAGGGCGCGCACGCCCGGGCGCGCATCGCGTTCCATGCCGACGTGACGGGCAAGGAGATCACCGAGGCGCTCCTCGCGGCGGTCAAGCGCCTGCCCAACGTGCGGATTCTCGAGCATGTTGCCATGGTCGACCTGCTATTCGATACGCACGAGGGCGGCGGAGCGGATGCGGATGGCGCGCCCGCCTGCACGGGTGTGCTTGCGCTTCCCGTCACCGCTGCATCCTCGACGGCCACGATCGAGGAGCTGCGCGCCGTCGCCGGTGTGGGCGAGTCCCTCGTCGCTGCCCCCGCCGACCTTGAATGCGGTGAACCCTTCTGCATCCATGCGGAGAATACCCTGCTCGCTACGGGCGGCATCGGCGGAGTGTACCAGCATTCGACGAATTACCCCCAGCTCACGGGTGATGCGTGCTTCCTTGCCAGCGCTTACGGCATCAAACAGGAGCATCTCGAGTACGTGCAGATTCACCCCACCGGTCTGTATTCCGCCGAGCCCGGACGCACCTTCCTCGTGTCCGAGAGCTGCCGCGGTGAGGGCGCGATCTTGTTGAATCATGCCCAGGAGCGCTTTACCGACGAGCTCCAGCCGCGCGACGTGGTGGCCCGTGCCATCCAGGATGAGATGCGCAAAGAGGGCGCCGAGTACGAGTGGCTGAGTTTCGCCCCGGTCGATCCGCAGGTCGTGACCACGCACTTCGCCAACATCCACGCGCATTGCCTGGAAAAGGGGCGCGACATCCTCGCCGAGCCCATTCCAGTCGTCCCAACGCAGCATTACTTCATGGGCGGCGTACGGGTCGATCGCGATTCGGCCACGAGCATGCCGCATCTGTACGCGGCGGGGGAGACCGCCTGCAACGGCGTGCACGGCAAGAACCGTTTGGCGAGCAACTCGCTGCTTGAGTCTTTGGTATTCGCCCGCCGCGCGGCGTGGAAGATGGCAACGGGCGAAAGCCTGCCCGTGGAGGAGGCCGGCGCCCCGGCTCTCGATGGCGTGCACCGCGCGCCGTGCGACTTGTTCCCCGGTCTTCCGTCGTTCGAGCTGAACATCGACACTCTTATATAGGAGGCTCGCATGAATCCCATCACCATGAACCTGGTGGCCGACGACATCATCCGCTTTGCCCTGCGTGAGGATATGAACGCGGGCGATCTGTCGACCGAGTCCGTCTGCCCCGAGCGTCGCGAGGCCGAGGTGCAGCTCATCGCCAAGGCCGAGGGCGTGATCGCGGGTCTCGATGTGTTCGAGCGCGCCTTCACCCTGCTCGACCCGTGCACGAGCTTTGATGCTCGCGTCGCCGACGGCGATGCGGTCGAGCCCGGCCAGTTGCTGGGCATCGTGCGCGGCGACGCACGCGTCCTGCTCTCGGGCGAGCGCGTGGCCTTGAATTTCCTGCAGCGCATGAGCGGCATCGCGACGTACACACGCCGTATGGCCGCAGCTCTGGAGGGGACGAAGACCAGGCTCGTCGACACGCGCAAGACCACGCCGTGCCTGCGCATCTTCGAAAAGGCCGCGGTCGAGGCGGGCGGCGGTGCCAATCACCGCTACAACCTCTCCCAGGCGGTCATGCTCAAGGACAATCACATCGATGCCGCAGGCGGTATTGCCGCTGCGGTGGCGGGTGCCCGCGCGCACGCGCCGTTCGTCTGCACGGTCGAGGTCGAGTGCGAGGACCTGGACATGGTGCGCGAGGCGCTCGAAGCCGGAGCCGACATCATCATGCTCGACAACATGACGCACGAGCAGATGGCTGAGGCGGTCGCGCTCATCGACGGCCGGGCCAAGGTGGAGGCCTCGGGCAATGTGGACGCGGGCAACATCCGCGCCCTCGCCGACCTGGGAGTCGACTTCATCTCGTCCGGCGCCCTCACGCATTCGGCGCCCATCCTCGACCTGTCCCTCAAGCATCTGCGCATGGTGTAGCCGACATCTTTGGTGGAGAGGGGCCGCGTGCGGCTTGGTCCGGCGCCCCTCGCACACGAGAGAGATGGGCTTGTCGGATACGGATGGGAGGTGCGGCGAATGCCGTTGATGGGACATGAGCGCAGGACCGCGATTCTGCAGAGCCTGCGTGGGGCCGAGCGACCCGTGAGCGGGACGGCCCTGGCCGACGCCGCGGGCGTGAGCCGCCAGGTGATTGTGCAGGATATCGCCCTGCTGCGTGCCGACGGGCACGATATCGTGGCGACCAATCGCGGGTATGTGCTGCGCGAGGGTTCTTCGGATGCGGATATCCCCACGCGCCTGGTCAAGGTGCGCCATACGGTCGAGCAGCTCGAGGACGAGCTCAACACCATCGTCGATCTGGGTGGTACGGTTCAAAACGTGATGGTCAATCATCGCGCGTACGGCAAGATCACCGCGGACCTCGACATCCGCAGCCGCAGCGGGATCGCGCGGTATCTCGACGATATCCGTACGGGCAAGTCCACGCCGCTCATGACCGTGACGAGCGGGTATCACTTCCACCGCATCGCGGCCGAGAGCGAGGAGGCGCTCGACCGCATCGAAGCCGCCCTCGCCGCGCGCGGTTACCTCGCCGAGCTCATGCCCTATGAGGATGATTTTCAGTAGCCCCACCGCGCTTGCCAAGTCTCAATTGGGGACAGGTGCAAATTGAGACTTATCCCGCGCGCGACCGCGCGTGAGGTTCCGGTCGATACCATCTATATATACGAGAAAACCGGGTCCGACCCCTTGTTGGGTCGGACCCGGTTCTCATTGGATCCATATTCGGATGCGCGAGGGACTAGTCCTCGGCGATCTCGGTGATGGCGCCGGCGGGGCAGGCGTCCTGGCAAGCGCCGCAGGCAACGCAGGAATCCTCGTCGGCAACGGTGGCGACGTCGTTCAGCTCGAGAACGCCGGCCGGGCAAGCGTCGACGCAGACGCCGCAGGCGATGCACTCGTCGGCATCGATGATCGGATGAGCCATGGTAAACCTCCTCTGTAGCGCCCGGTGCCACAGGCGAAGAGGCAACGGGTCTTTTTCGGTCAAAAACATACCACGCACCGCCGCGAGCGCAAGGCCTTGCAGCGGCTTTCCACTGCCGTTCACCGAGTTAGCCCTTGCAAACTTAGAATGGGGACCCTTCGTCTGCACCGCAGCCTGGCGCGGAGCGCCCTTATCAATGTGGAGGATAGGAAATCTTATATGAATTGACTTAGATTTTGTATAAGGCGCGTCATAAGGGGATACACTATGCCATGAACAAACGCCGAAGCGCCGTGGGCATCCGCACATGCGCGTCACGCAACCCAACGAAGGGAAGTAATCATGAGCAAGATTCTCGGTATCGACCTGGGCACCACCAACTCCGCCATGGCGGTTCTCGAGGGCGGCACCCCCACCACCATCGTGAACGCCGAGGGCGACCGCACCACCCCGTCCGTCGTGGGCTTCCGCGCCGACGGCGACCGCATCGTGGGCAAGGCGGCCAAGAACCAGGCCGTCACCAACCCCAAGAACACCGTGTTCTCCATCAAGCGTTTCATGGGCCGCAAGTTCTCCGAGGTGAAGGACGAGCTCAAGACCGTGCCTTACGAGGTCAAGGAGGGCAGCAACGGCCGTTGCGTCGTCATGATCGACGGCGAGGAGTTCACCCCCGAGCAGATCTCGGCCATGACCCTCGCCAAGATGAAGGCCGACGCCGAGAAGTACCTCGGCGAGACCATCTCCGAGGCCGTCATCACCGTCCCGGCCTACTTCAACGACGCCCAGCGTCAGGCCACCAAGGACGCCGGCCGCATCGCCGGCCTCGACGTGAAGCGTATCGTCAACGAGCCCACCGCCTCTGCCCTGGCCTACGGCCTGGACAAGCAGGACAAGGAGCAGAAGGTCCTCGTCTTCGACCTCGGCGGCGGTACCTTCGACGTGTCCCTGCTCGACCTGGCCGACGGCGTCTTCGAGGTTCTCGCCACCAACGGCGACAACCACCTCGGCGGTGACGACTGGGATCAGCGCGTCATCGACTGGATGGCCGACAAGTTCCAGTCCGAGAACGGCGTCGACCTGCGTCAGGACCCCATGGCCCTGCAGCGCTTGAAGGAGGCCGCCGAGAACGCCAAGAAGGAGCTCTCGAGCGCCCAGCAGGCCGTCATCAACCTGCCCTTCATCACCATGAACCAGTCCGGCCCGCTGCACCTCAACTACACGCTGTCCCGCGCCGAGTTCGAGAAGATCACCCGCGATCTGCTCGAGCGCTGCAAGGCCCCGGTCACCAAGGCCCTGAACGACGCCGGCGTCTCCCTGTCCGAGGTTGACGAGGTCATCCTGGTCGGCGGCTCCACCCGTATGCCCGCCGTGCAGGAGCTCGTCAAGAACATGACCGGCAAGCAGCCCAACATGTCCGTGAACCCTGACGAGGTCGTCTGCAACGGCGCTGCCGTCCAGGGCGGCGTGCTCACCGGTGACGTCGAGGGCATCCTGCTGCTCGACGTGACCCCGCTGTCGCTCGGCGTCGAGACCATGGGCGGCATCATGACCAAGATGATCGACCGCAACACCACGATCCCGACCTCCAAGACCGAGATCTACTCCACGGCCGCCGATAACCAGACCTCCGTCGAGATCAACGTCCTCCAGGGCGAGCGCGAGCTGGCTCGCGACAACAAGTCCCTCGGCAAGTTCCAGCTCTCCGGTATCCCGGCCGCCCGTCGCGGCGTTCCGCAGATCGAGGTCACCTTCGACATCGACGCCAACGGCATCGTGAAGGTCTCCGCCAAGGACAAGGGCACCGGCAAGGAGCAGTCCATCACCATTTCCGGCTCCACCGCGCTTTCCGACGAGGAAGTCGATCGCATGGTGAAGGACGCCGAGTCCCACGCCGAGGAGGACAAGAAGCAGAAGGAGGAGGTCGAGGCCCGTAACCAGACCGACTCCCTGTGCTACTCCACCGAGCAGACCCTCGCCGAGCTCGGCGACAAGGTCTCCGGCGACCTCAAGTCCAAGGCCGAGTCCGCCATCGCCGACGCCAAGAAGGCGCTCGAGGGCTCTGACATCGAGGCCATCAAGTCTGCCGGCGAGGCCCTGCAGTCCGTGGCGTACGAGCTCGCCCAGATGGTGTACGCCGACGCCCAGGCCGCCGCGCCCGGTGCCGACGGCGCTGCTGCCGCCGACGACGTGGTCGACGCCGAGTACGAGGTCGTCGACGACGAGGAGTAAGCTCCTCGAGACGCATCCGCCGCGCGCCCCGCGCGTGAGCGCCGCATGAGAGTTCGGGGCGGCCGGCCTGCCAGCTGGCGAGCCGGCCGCCCTTTGCATGATAAGGAGACGGACGTGAAGATACCCGTGGAGGATGCCGTCGAGGCATCCGCGCAGGCACCTGATTCCGCCGATACAACCATTGAGAAGGAGGCAGCCGTCATGGCCGACGAAACCGAGGAGATGACCGAGGAGGAGATGGTCGAGGCCGCCATCCGCGCCGGTGAGGAGGCTGCGGACAACGATTTCAAGTTGAAGTACGAGAAGACCGCAGCGGAGCTGGCGGAGGTCCGCGAGCAGCTCGCCGCCGCCGAGGATGCCCGCGAGACCGCCGAGGCCAAGGCCGCCGACGCCGTGAACCGTCACGCCCGCCTGCAGGCCGATTGGGAGAACTACCGTCGCCGCACCGCCCAGGAGCGCCTGGACGAGCGCGCCCGCGCCACCGAGAAGCTCATCGAGGCCCTGTTGCCCGTGGTGGACGATATGGAGCGCGCGCTCGACCACGCCCGCACCCAGGAGCTCGCCGACGACTTCAAGCAGTTCGTCGACGGCGTGGACGCGGTTCGCTCCAAGCTGCTCAGCGTGTTTGACGGTGAGGGCGTCGAGGCGATCGACCCCAAGGGGGAGGCCTTCGACTGCAACATCCACCAGGCCGTCGGCCGCGTGGAGGACGCATCTCAGTATGACGAGACCGTCAACGACGTGTACCAGAAGGGCTACCGCATGGGTGGCAAGGTGCTGCGTCCCGCCATGGTCACCGTGACCTACGGCGGCGAGGCCCGCCCGGTGATCGTCGAGGACGACGAGGACGCCGAGGCCGAGACCGAGTAGCGGCTCGCGGTTGCACATATGCATGATTCAGGCAGGGCCCTGGGATGAGACGCCCGGGGCCCTCTTTGAGAAGGGAGGGTTCACATGCCTTCATCTAAGAGCTTTTACGATGTCCTGGGCGTAAGCAAGAACGCCTCCGACAAGGAGATCAAGTCGGCGTTTCGCAAGCTGGCTCAGAAGTACCACCCCGATCGCGGTGGCGACGAGGCGAAGTTCAAGGAGATCTCCGAGGCGTATGAGACGCTGTCCAATCCGGACAAGCGCAAAGAGTACGACATGATGCTGCAGTTCGGCGGCATTCCCGGCCAGGGCGGCTATGCGTATGCCGGCGGCGCCGGCGGTCCGTCGATGGCCGACATCTTTGGCAGCATGTTCCGCGGCGAGGGCGTGAGCGGCGCATATGGCGCCGATCCCACGAGCTTCGATTTCGGCGACATGTTCGGGGGCGGCCGCGCCCGCGCCCGCAAGGGCAACGACCTGCGCGCCGTGATCGACGTGACGTTCGACGAGGCCCTGCACGGAGCCAAGCGCAGCGTGACGCACCGCATTCCCTCGACGGGGGAGAGCGACACCATCGAGGTGACGATTCCCGCCGGCTGCTACGACGGCATGAAGCTGCGGTACAAGAATCATGGCGAGTACGGTGTAAACGGTGGCCCGCGCGGCAGCATGCTCATCGAGTTCCACGTGGCGGAGCATCCGGTGTTCAAGCGCCGCGGCAAGTCCGCCGACGTTGCGATCGATGTGCCGGTGTCCATGTACGAGGCCGCCCTGGGTTGCACGGTCGACGTGCCCACGCCCTCGGGCAAGACGCTGCGCCTCAAGGTCCCCGCGGGGACCCAGTCGGGCAAGAGTTTCCGCTTCAAGGACATGGGCATGCCCGATGTGAAGCGCTCGGGCCATACCGGCGCTCTGCTCGCCACGGTGAACGTGAAGGTGCCCGTGAGTCTGACGGAAAAGGAGCGCGCGGCCCTGGAGAAGCTCCGCGACGCCGATGAGCGCATCTATCGCCCCGCTGTGTAATTGGGGACGGGTGCATTTTGCACATCCGCGCGCCGGGTCGCTGTGCCCCGGCGCGCGACGCGTACAATAGGATTCGATGATTCGATCGGATGGGGGAAGCATGACCGAAGAGAGCCGTAACAAACCGCTGTATATGATCTCCGTTGCCGCGGAGCTCACGGGCATGCATCCCCAGACGCTGCGCGTGTACGAGTCCAAGGGCCTGGTGAATCCCAAGCGCTCGGGCGGCAACACGCGCCTGTACTCCCAGGCCGACATCGAGCGTCTCGAGCTGATCAACCAGCTCACCGACGAGGGCATCAACCTCGCCGGCGTGGTGCGCATCCTGGACATGAAGGAACGCGCCGAGGCTCGCGAGCTCGAGGCCGAAAAGCTGCGCTCTCGCGTGCGTCAGCTCGAGGATGAGCTCCACGAGCTCAAGATGCAGAAGCGCATCACCGCACTCGCTCCGCGCGACGGCTCCGCCGACCCCGAGAAGGTCCTGCGCGGCCTGCTCTCCGGCGGCGACCTGTAAACCTCAATTCAGGGACTGTCCCTCAATTGAGGTTCCCGGCGCGGGGCGAAAGGGGTGCGGGCGAGAAAGAGAGCTGCGATGGTTGGGGAGAACGGCGACATGAGCGATGCGCCCTCGGGTGAGAATTATCGGTTCTTCAATCACAGCGTCTGTGAGTTCTACCCATGTCACGACATGCCGGCCGAGGATTTGAACTGCCTGTTCTGCTTTTGCCCGCTGTATCGCCTGGGCGAGGACTGCGGTGGGAACTTCACCTATGTAACCGGTGCCGGTGGTGCGCGCATCAAGGACTGCAGCGCCTGCACCGTGCCGCACCGTCGCGAGAATTACGACTACATCATCGGCCGCCTCGCCTCGAGATAAGAGTTTGATTGAGAAGAGCCCCCGATGGGGGGCTTCGGCTCATGTCGGCTCCGGCCTTGCGGGATCATGCTGCTCATCCTGCGGGCGCCGTGGGAAAGGTGTGTCCGGGGCTGCCGCGACATTCTCGTTGGGTCTTGAGGGACGCTAATAAATAGACTTGCTTGAAGCCGCCCCTGTTATCGGGACGGCTTCTTTTTGTCGAAAACCACCACAAAGGGGCCTGCCCCCTTTGTGGTGGTTCTTGTGTGCTAGATTGCGCCGTACTCCTTGAGGAGTTTGGCGATGTCGGTTCCCTCGACCTTCTTGAGCACTTCTTTGAGAGCAATCCGCTCAACCATAGGCAGCTTCATGCTGGTGATGGGCTCACCGTCGCGTAGTTTAACGCTGCTCATAAGGAGGTCACGCACGTCAAAGACCGAACCCCAGACCTCGGGTACGCCGCGGTCGACATCGCAGAGCGTGTAGACGGCTTCCATGCCGGTGCGCATGGAGTACTCAGTCGTAAAGATCGTGTCACGCGGCGTCTCGGCGAACTGGCCCAGGAACGCGAAGTTCACGGCGCCATCGGGCACCACGTCGGGGCGGTCGCCTGCTTCACGCGGCATAAAGAAGGCGGTGATGTAGGGCATCATGACGGGCACGGTGTTGGCGTGATTTGCCGCCAGCTCAACAATCTTATCCTCGGGAACGCCCAGGTGATACAGCCATTCCTGGCAAATCTCCTCGCCGGTGCAGTCGCGCATGGCCTTCTTGACGTAGTCGCCGGGCTTGTCGGTAAACAGGCCATACACCCACACGCAAAGCTGGTCTTTGGGCTGATCGCGGAACTGCTGTTGGCGGTTGATCGTCCAGCTCATAAGCCAGCCCGAATCCTCGCAGGTCACAATGCCACCGGTCACGACGTGCCCGGTAAAGGGATCGCGATGGCAGATCTTTTGGATATAGGGCACAATCTCGCCGTCGAGCGTGGTGACCGTGGCGCTCATCCAGTTGCTCTTCTCGGGGTCACCGCAGAACTTATCGGGATGACCAAAGCTCGGATCTTGCGCTGCGATACGACGCCACATGTCCCAACCGCCACCGGGGCGAATCGTCGGATCCCATGCGGCGGGCTTATCCTGCGCGCCGATCGTCGAGTTTTCCACACAGCCGCCG
This sequence comes from Collinsella intestinalis, assembly GCF_902364775.2. Lineage (GTDB taxonomy): Bacteria > Actinomycetota > Coriobacteriia > Coriobacteriales > Coriobacteriaceae > Collinsella. Next base: position 104,035 of record NZ_CABJEU020000002.1, read on the forward strand.
TTGGTGATAAAGACCAGGTCATCCTCAGTGAGGTCGATGTTCGAAATCTCGCCTGCATGCGTCACGGTGATGCGACGCGCGACCTTCTTGGTGCTCGTACTGTAGGGGTTGCGCGCAAAGGCGGCCTGCTGGATGCGCTGAATCGTGTCCTGGCCGGTGCCAGTGACGGCGCGGCGCGGACCCTCGCCGCCGCCCACCTCAAACACCACGTTTTCGACCTTGGTGTCAAAGTGGAACTGCACGCCGTGCGCCTCGAGATAGCGCTGCATGGGCAGAATCATCGACTCGTACTGGTTGTAGCGGGTGAAGCGCAGGGCGCTAAAGTCGGGCAGACCCGCGATGTGGTGGATGTAGCGGCGGATATAGAGCTTCATCTCGAGCGCCGAGTGCCAGTTCTCAAAGGCGAACATGGTGCGCCAGTACATCCAGAAATTCGAGTTGAGCACCTCGTCGTCAAAGAAATCGGTGATGGGACGGTTCGCCAGCTCCTCGTCGGGCGTAAAGAACAGGTCCATGATCTCGGTCGCCGCCTTGTCCGACAGGCCGAACTTGCCATCGGTGCCGCCGTCTTGGCCACGGTTCTTAGTCGAGCGGCACAGCGAGTAGTTGGGATCCTCCTTATTGAGCCAGTAGTACTCGTCGAGCACGGAGATGTCCGGATCTTCAATCGAGGGAATGGAGCGGAAAAGATCCCACATGACCTCAAAGTGGTTGTCCATCTCGCGGCCGCCGCGCATGACATAGCCCACGCCGGGGATGTCGGCACCATCGCAGGCGCCGCCCGCAACGGGGTCCTTTTCGAGGATATGGATGTGGCTTCCGGGCATTTGCGCATCGCGCACCAGATAGCAGGCTGCGGTAAGTGCGCCCAGGCCGGTGCCGATGATGTAGGCGCTCTTGTGGTCGATGCCCGCAGGCTTCTTGGGACGAGCAAAGGCTTCGTAGTTTCCACTTGAATAGTACATGGTTCCTCCTTGCCAACGAAGTTCGTTAACAAGCTTTTGCCCTGATCAACGCGGCTTAGCCGATACAAGATCGTCACCTTGTACGATTTTTAATCAACGGGGGCGGATTGTACAAATCTGCTTGGCTTTGGTCTCCCAAGGTCATGCCGGGCCGGGTTTCGATTTGGGAAGTGGGCTTCGCTAACTTCCCAAACCGAAACCCGGCCCGGCATGACGCACTTGGCCGCTTTGCGCTCCAACGTGTAATAGTCAAAATCTCGCCAGCGCTGCGTCAATCTGACCTTCGCATATTTTGGAAACGCGCTCGGCTACTGCGCTCGGGTCCTCGGCCATGCCTGCGGCAATCCAGTCGAGCATTACACCGATAAATGCATGTGCGAAAAAGCGGGACAGAAAGTCCTTGTCGCTTTGTGAGACGCTCTTGCCTGCGGCGTGCTCTTCGACCACGCCTTCGATCAGGTCGAATGTCACGGGCTGCAGAAAACGCTGGATGCGCTCGGCGCTCACACAGTGATAGACGTTCATGATAAAGGGCTTGTTGTCGCGCACCGCGAGCATGATGTTTTCCAGGCCCACCTGCCAGGTATCGGCCGTCTTGTTGTTGGCGAGCGCGCGGCCGGCGTCTTCCTCACATGCCCATTCAACCAGGTCGTAGATGTCCTGAAAGTGATAGTAGAACGTCATGCGGCTGACCCCGCAGTCCTCAGTGAGGTCCGCGATGGTGATCTTAGTCAGTGGCTTTTGAAGCAGTAGTCGCTTAAGAGAATCTTCCAACGCGCGCTTTGTCAGTTGTCCAGCCATTGCTCTCCCGCCATCGAAGTTGAATCATGGAATATTCCCATGGTACCCCGCATGCAATCACCTTCCACGAAGGGAACAGGCGCCTTTGTGGCGGCTCGATTCGTCTCAATCTGTAACATCTAGAGCCAGAAACAGCCGCTAGATGTTACAGATTGAGATAGTGAGGGGACGAGGCCGTAGCGGGTGAGCATGCCTGCTCCCTATCTCTCAATCACTCAGAAAATCTTATATATAGAGACTTAGATTTGTGTATAAGATCGTACAAAGCTGGCAACAATACTTCTCGAACAACGTGAAGCCGCCCCGTAGGGCGGCCGCCCCAAGAGAGGTGATTCCATGAGAATCGATAAGCTAGCAATGACGTCGCGCGAGGCGCTGCAGACCGCCATGAGCACGGCTGCCGACGCGCAGGCCGGCGCGGTAGAGCCGATTCACCTGCTGTCCGCCCTGCTCGGTGCCGGCGAGCGCAATATCTCCGTGATCATCGAGCGCATCGGTGCCGATCCGGCACAGCTCGCACGCTCCACACAGGATGCCATCGACCATGCGCCCAAGGTTTCGGGCGAGGGCCAGCAGATGGGCCTGTCCAACGAGCTCGTCCGCGTCATCGAGAAGGCCGAGAAGAAGGCCACCAAGATGGGCGACAGCTTTGTGGTGACCGAGCATCTGCTGATGGCGCTTGCCGAGGACAAGGGCGAGGCCGGCCGCGTTCTGCGCGACGCCGGCGTCACCAAGGAGCGTATCGAGCAGGTCTACGAGGAGCTGCGCGGCGATGACCGCGTGACGTCTGCCGAGGACAAGACCCAGTTTGAGGCGCTGGAGCAGTACGGACGCAACATCTGCGACCTTGCCCGCGCCGGCAAGCTCGACCCTGTCATCGGCCGTACCGACGAGATCCGTCGTACCATTCAGGTCCTGTCCCGTCGCACTAAGAACAACCCCGTGCTCATCGGCGAGCCGGGCGTCGGCAAGACGGCCATCGTCGAGGGTATCGCTCAGCGTATCGTGGCCGGCGATGTACCGAGCACCCTGCGCGACCGCGACCTCATCGAGCTCGACATGAGCGCGCTGGTCGCCGGTGCCAAATACCGTGGCGAGTTCGAGGACCGCTTGAAGGCGGTGCTCAAGGAAGTGCAAAAGTCTGAGGGCAGGGTCATCCTGTTCATCGATGAGCTCCATACCATCGTGGGCGCGGGTGCTACCGAGGGCTCCATGGATGCCGGCAACATCCTGAAGCCGGCGCTCGCCCGTGGCGACCTGCATGCGATCGGCGCGACCACGCTCGACGAGTACCGCAAGTACATCGAGAAGGACGCGGCACTCGCACGTCGTTTCCAGACCGTGATGGTGAGCGAGCCCACCGTCGAGGACACCATCTCGATTCTGCGTGGCCTCAAGGAGAAGTACGAGATCTTCCACGGCGTGCACATCACCGATAGCGCACTCGTGGCCGCGGCGGACCTCTCGAGCCGCTACATCGCCGACCGCTTCCTGCCCGACAAGGCCATCGACCTGGTGGACGAGGCGGCGAGCCGCCTGCGCATGGAGCTCGACAGCATGCCGGTCGAGATTGACGCCACCACGCGCCAGCTTACCCAGATGCAGATCGAGGAGCAGGCACTCATGAAGGAGACCGACGACGCCTCCAAGGAGCGTCTGGAGGCCCTGCGCCAAGAGATCGCCGAGGTCCAGGAAAAGCTCAACGTGCAAAAGGCCGGCTGGCTCAACCAAAAGAACGCCATCGACCATGTGCAGGAGCTCAAGGGCCAGCTCGACGAGGCCAAGAGCGAGGAGGAGCGCGCGACGCGCAACGGTGATCTGGGCCGTGCGTCCGAGCTGCGCTACTCCGTGATTCCGGGTCTGCAGCAGCAGATCCAGGATTCCGAGGCTGCGCTCGAGGCGCAAAAGCAGCAGGACGGCGAGGGGCTCAACGAGCAGGTGACCTCCGACGAGATCGCCGAGGTCGTGAGTGCCTGGACCGGCGTGCCCGTGTCCAAGATGATGCAGGGCGAGCTGGAAAAGCTCCAAGGTCTCGAGGATGAGCTCCACAAGCGCGTCATCGGCCAGGACGAGGCCGTTCGCGCCGTGGCCGCCGCCGTGCGCCGCAGCCGCGCGGGTCTTTCCGATCCCGATCGCCCCATCGGCAGCTTCTTCTTCCTCGGCCCCACCGGCGTGGGCAAGACCGAGCTCGCCAAGGCGCTCGCCGAGTGCCTGTTCGACGACGAGCGTGCGCTTGTGCGCATCGACATGTCCGAGTACATGGAGAAGTTCAGCGTGCAGCGCCTCATCGGCGCGCCCCCGGGATACGTGGGCTACGACGAGGGCGGTCAGCTCACCGAGGCGGTCCGCCGCAGGCCCTACTCCGTCATCTTGCTGGATGAGATGGAGAAGGCGCATCCGGACGTCTTCAACGTGCTGTTGCAGGTGCTCGATGACGGTCGCCTCACCGACGGCCAGGGCCGCCAGGTGAGCTTCAAGAACACGATCATCATCATGACGAGCAACGTTGGTTCGAATGCGATCGCCGAGTACGCGGGGCGTGACGAAGCCGAGATGCGCCGTCTGGTGGATGAGGCCATGAGCCATACGTTCAGGCCCGAGTTCCTGAACCGCATCGACGACATTGTGGTGTTCCACCCGCTCGGCATGGGTGAGATCGAGAAGATCGTCGACATCCAGCTTGCCGACGTGCGTCGCCGTCTGGCCAAGGAGCGCATGACGCTTACGATCGAGCCGCGCGCCAAGCAGTTGCTCGCCGAGGGCGGCTTGGACCCGGTGTTCGGCGCCCGCCCGCTCAAGCGCCTCATTCAGCGCGAGGTGGTGGACGCGATCGCGCGTGCCATCATCGACGGTCGCGTGCGCGAGGGCGACGAGGTGAAGATCGACGTCGACGGGGACGGCTCGTTCGTCGTCGTGTAAGAAATGCCGCATTGACGATGGGCGCCGGTTGCGTGCTGCAGCCGGCGCCCGTTTTTAAGATCCGAATGGAAGCCCGGGCTTGCGGGCATACTCGCAATGACGCTTTCAGATCGGAGGTCGTGATGAACGCCAAGCGAATTGCCCGCCTGCTCGTCGCCTGTATTGCGCTGATGATCGGCCTTGTCGGATGCGGGGGTTCGACTGACCCCGCTGGCTCCGCAGCGCCCGGTTCATCACAGGGTTTGGACGCAAGTGCGACACCCGCCCAGCGCGCCGCGGCCTTGTACCAAGAAGCGGTCTCTCATCCTCAATCGTATTTCGGTCTCCCCGAGCATCCCGAGGGTGCGGGTGGATCTGATGTTCCGACATTCGACTACGCTTTGGTGGCCGTCAAGCCCGGCGAGCTCCCCGCGCTGCTTTTGCGCGCTATGGGTTCGGATGGGCGATGGGCCGACGCGGCGGAGATCGTGCCCCTGACCGTGAACGACGCCGGGGACGGGCTTTCGGCTGGGGTCGCGCCGCTATGGGAGGACATCTCCCAGGCGGAAGGGCGGCAGAGGAGCGTTATGGCGTCTGCGTACGGCGACGGCCTGCTTATCGAGGATATGAATCAATTGACGGGTGAGGGCGTTGTTTGGCGCCGCCGTTTCGAGGCGGATGCCGTGCGTCCGGAGCCCGTGTGCGAATTGCGCGTGGGGTCTGATTCGATGGCGGCCAGGGCTGCCACGGAGGAATTCGTGCCCATACCCTGGGAGGCATGTCCGCTTTCGGGGGCGAATCTCGACGACCTCGCCAGTCTGAAGGCGCTCGCGAACGGCACATGGCAGTCGACCGCAGTGCGCGAGGGCAAAGACCACTCGGCAGCGGCGGAGCAATTCGGACTCATCTCTCTGACTGGCACGGTGCGCGAGCTTGATGACCGCGGTATCGCCGCGCTGCAGGGCATCGAGAACCCCAACCCTCCAAGCGACGACCTTGTGATGAATGCAGTGCTCGAGCTCGACGAGCCCGTGACCCTGACCGCCTTGAGCGGCGGCAGTCCGGCCCCACGCGAGGGCGAGGTGCGCTTAATTCTTATTGAGCGGAACACAAGTGAGCTGACCTGGGGCGCCTATCAGGACAAACATGTGACGGCGGCAATCGATCCCGCGATGCTCACGTGGCCCTCCGATACGAGTTTGCCGCTTGGAGAGCCTAGTGTCGCAACGGCGGGCATAGTCGTCGTCGATGTTGGGTGATGCCGCCGTAGGGCTGCTGGGATGGCTGGAAACAAGAGTTTCACGCCGACCGCGATTGCGGGTATGGAAGCAGCTGTAGTCGCTATCGTATATCCTGCTGATACAGAGAATTGAAAGGGTGCCGACCCACGTGCGCTCGCACGGAGGGTCGGCCTTTGCGAGGGGAGGGCTCATGGTCGGGCCGCAGAGGACGGGCGAGGAGGCTCGCGTTCCGGAGTACGACGATCCGTGCATCCGCGCGGAGAATGAGGACGACGACGGTTACGATCCGTATTCCGATCGCCGCCCCGATCCCGAGCCTCTGTTCGAGCGCGACCCGTGGGCGTAGCGGCCGCATGATGGGATCGGCAGAAAACCTCGAGGGTGTTCGCGGGACGTTTTCGCAAAGCGCGCGGGCGGCCGATGCGCGGCCGGTCGTTGGGCGCTTCGCCCCATCGCCGACGGGTCGCATGCATTTGGGGAACGTCGCGGCTTCGCTTTTGGCATGGCTTTCGGTTCGCAGCCAGGGTGGCAAACTCGTGCTGCGCATCGAGGATCTGGATGACCGTGCCCGCAGCGGTCCGTGGGCCGAGTTGCTCATGGACGATCTGCGCTGGTTGGGGCTCGAGTGGGATGAAGGTCCGTATTACCAGACCGAGCGGCTTGACCTCTATGAAGACGCGTTGCAGCGGCTCGATTCGCTTGGGCTGGTATACCCCTGTTTTTGCACGCGAGCCGAGCTTCATGCCGCGAGCGCCCCTCATGCCAGCGACGGCACGCCCGTGTATGCGGGGACGTGTAGGAATCTAACGCCTGAGCAGGTGGCGGAGCGCTCGGCTGTCCGGCCGCCCGCGATGCGCCTGAGGGTGCCTGCGGCGGATGGCTCGGACGTGCTCGCCATGGCACCTCGCATGCCTGTAGCCTCGCCGTCGCGTACGGTGAGGTTCACCGACCGCACGTACGGCGTGCATGTCGAGGACCTTGCACGTGAATGCGGAGACTTTCTCGTGCGGCGCAGCGACGGCGTCTTTGCCTACCAACTCGCCGTCGTCGTGGACGATGCCGCCATGGGCGTCACGGAGGTCGTGCGCGGCTGCGACCTGTTGGGGTCGACGGCGCGCCAGCTGTATCTGCAGGATATGCTCGGCTATGGGCATCCCGAGTATGCGCACGTTCCGCTGTTGGTGGCGCCGGACAGACGGCGCCTGTCCAAGCGCGATCGCGATCTTGATATGGGGGAACTGCGCCGCCGCTTCGGCACGCCCGAGGAGCTTTTGGGGCGCCTTGCTCATGCGCTGGGCCTAAAGCCCGACGCCGCACCGTGCTCCGCCGCGCACCTGGTCGAAGGATTCAGCTGGGACCAAGTGCGAGCGCACCGCGATAACTTCGTGGTGGCGCCCGGTTTCTTGGGCTAGTTTTGAATTGTTGCTTCCGTGCCCTGGTCAAGCCCGCGGAAGTGCGTTATTATCGTCTAGCTGTTCCGGAGAGCTGACCGAGAGGCCGAAGGTGCTCGCCTGCTAAGCGAGTAAGGGCCGCAAAGCCCTTCTGGGGTTCGAATCCCCAGCTCTCCGCCAGTCAGAATTGAGAAGCGAGCCCATGGGGCTCGCTTTTTTTGTTTCCGCCCCATGGATTCGAACCTCGTTAGGGGTGTGGAGCTGGGGAAACGGCGGAGCCGTTTTCCAGCGAAGCCCGCAAGCGCCGCAGGCGCGCAGCGGGAGGAGGGCGGCGCTAGCCGCCCGGCGAATCCCCAGCTCTCCGCCAGTCGAAATGATGCGCCCCCTGAGTTATCGCAGCTTAGGGGGCGTTTTTTGTTCTTGCAACTTACTGCTGTGCACTGAAAACAGCGATCTTTGGCAAGAATGCCGACGTTTTGGCAATTGCGCCGCGCATGAAAAGGCCCCTTTCGGAGAGGGGTTCGAGTTTTGTTGCAGTAAAACTTGGGCTTTGCGAGTAGCAGCCTCATGACCGAAAACAAAACCGCAGGTAATGGCAGTGCCGATTCTGGCTCTACTTGGAGACCCTCCAATCCACTGCAACATTTCTAGAGATCCGCTCGGCACGTCCCGAAAACGCGCTCCGCTACAGTGGCAGCGCGGTCATCTGCGTATACACACGCGCCTGATACTCGCGGTCCAGGTCGTACAGGCCCTTGGGATTGCTGCCAAACAGCTTCATTTTGGTCACCATGTCGCGGGCTCGTTTGCCGAGTCTTCGTTTGCGAAACGCTTGGACACGCGGTGCATACGTGCGGGTACAATGTGCGCATGTTCGACTCGGAGAAAGGCGGCTTGCATGTCCACCTTCCGTTCACGCCCTCGCCCGCTCGTTCGCGCCGCGCTGCGTGCGCTTCTGCTGCCCGCGCTGACCACCCTTGTCGCCTTTGCTGCGACGTTTGCATTTCCCCATGCCGCCCACGCCGACACGTATGCCTTGCCGAGCGTGCACATTCAGGCGCAGGTCATGGAGAACGGCGACCTGTTCGTGACCGAGGCCCGCACCTTCGCCTTCGAGGACACGGTCAACGGCGTGTACTGGGACATTCCCCTTGCCCAAAATGAGCAGGGAGCGCCGTCGTCGATCACGGTCTTCTTCGTGCACGAGCTCGACGACGCCCCCGAGAACGAGGCCGAGGCCCGCCGTGCGGCGCAGCCCATGCGCGAGGTCCCGTCGGCGAACGCCGGCGATAGCGATGCGTACACGGTGGAGAGTCAGGGCGACTCGCTTCGTCTCAAGGTGTTCCTGCCGCGCGAGGACGGCGACGAGACGACCGTGTGGGTTAGCTACATGATCGAGGGCGCCATCATGGCGTGGCCCGATACCGCCGAGCTCTACTGGCAGTTCATCGGGTCCGAATGGGAGGAAGACGCCGAGAACGTCCATCTCGACGTGACGTTTGCCGGTGCGGCCCAGGGTACACCCGCCGCTACGGGCGCTTCCGGCGCCAACCTGCGCGCCTGGGGCCACGGTCCGCTCGACGGCGAGGTTTCCCTCAATACCGCCGAGCCGGACGATCCGCATGTGACGCTCGAGGCCCCCGTGGTGCGCGCCGGTCAGTTCGCCGAGGTCCGCGCGACGTTTCCCATCGACTGGGTGCCCGGCCTCGCCCCTTCCGGCGAGTCTCGTCTCGAGAGCGTGCTGTCCGAGGAGGCGGCATGGGCGGAGGAGGCCAACGCCCAGCGCGAGGGCGCGCGGCAGGTGGCCTTCACGGGTACCGCCGTATTGACCGTCGCGCCCGCAATTATGCTCGGTGTCGTTGTCTACCTGCGTAAAACCAGGTATGCGAGCCCCAAGCCCGTTTTTGACGAGACGTACTTCCGCGATTTGCCGTCGAACGATCACCCGGCGGTCCTCTCGGCCCTGGTGTACAGCGGCGCGGTGCAGGATTGCGCGTTCGTGGCGACTCTGATGAAGCTCACGGACGACCGCGTGATCAAGATCAAGCACGAGACGCGCACCGAGGACAGGTTCCTCGGCTTGGGCGAGAAGAAGGTCGAGGAGTACTCGATTAAGCTTGTGGCGCGCGAGCGCATCACCGATCCTATCGACCTGGCTGCGATCGATCTGTACTTCGGGCCCGGTGCCAAGAACGGCGACGAGGTGCGGTTCGGCGCTTTTCAAAACCAGGAGAGCGCGGGCGAGTACATGCAGTCCTTCAAGGACCAGGTTCTGGCGGAGCTCGAGCGCCGCAATCTCACCAACCTCGCACCCGATACCTTCAGGTATGCCCCGGCAGCCCTTGCCGCCCTTTTCGTGTTCGGGTGCATAGCCTTTGCGATCTTCACCGATGGCGTCAATTTGCCGCTCATCATCCTTGGCGGCGCTCTCGCCATCGCCGCGGCGGTCATCGCCGAGCGCACGAAAGTCCATTCGCCCGAAGCCGTCGAGCTGCTCAATCGCTGCCAGGCGCTCGAGCGTTGGCTCGAGGACTTCACCAATCTGGACGAGGCGGTTCCCGATGACCTCATCCTGTGGAACAAGATGCTCGTCCTGGCTGTCGCTTTTGGCGTGAGCGATGAGGTCCTGCGCCAGCTGGCGGACGCCGTGCCGGTCGACCGTCGGGTGGATGAGAACGGAATGTACTACTACCCGAGCTACTGGTGGTATTACTCGCACGGCAGCCTGCACTCGCCGATGAGCGAAATGCACGATGCGTACCAGGCCACGGTCGCGGAGCTCGCCTCGAGTTCCGACAGTTCCGGCGGCGGCTTCGGCGGCGGATTCTCCGGTGGCGGCGGAGGCGGCGTCGGCGGAGGGGGCGGCGGCACGTTTTAGCCGCTCGTTCGGCTCAGTCGATGCGGGGCGTTCCGAATGTGTTCGGTGCGCCCCCGCCTAGGCGCTCAGGTCGAGGCCGTAGACGTACATCTCCTTGGGCAGCAGGCGCCGCTCGTCGCGCGTGCTGCGATAGGTCCCGGCGCGCTTGAAGCCGTGGTGCTCGTAGAACTGCCAGGTGCAGTCGGTGTCGGTGTAGAGGAACGCGCGGTCCGCCCCGAGCTCGGTCAGGTAGGTCGTCGCGGCGTCCATCAGCACGCTGCCGATGCCCATGCCGCGGGCGGAGCTGCTCACGGCCAGCAGGGTGATCTCGGTCGATCCGGCGTAGCCGCTTTTGGCGAGCAGGGAATCGTTCTTCGATTCGGTCAGCTGGACGCCGTGCCAGTACGCGGCCGCCGCCTCGGGCTCGAGCTCGCGCATGCGGCGGAAGTACTCCTTGGAAATGGTGAACCAGCGCTTGTTCGAGCGCGGGCGAGAGGAGTCGGGACAGGCGAGGACGATGCCGCATGGTTTGTCATCGACGAGCGCGACCTGGGAGAACGTGGAGATCGAAAGCGAATAGGAGAGGTCGTTGCACGCCTCGAGAAAGCCATATTCCGCCGAGGGGCCCTCGTTGTGCCAAGTCTGTTGCAAGATGGCGGCGAGCTCTTCGAAGTCTTCTTCCTCGAAGGGCCGGTACGTGACGCGCGAGACCATGGAACCTCCTGTCATATCCCCACTGTTTGTACCACCTGCCCGCGGGTCGTGTGTGTCGTCCGCGTGGAGTCGCGCCGCACCCTCAGATTCTCCGCGCAAAGGCCATGTTTTCTCGGCAAGTAATCCAAAAGGGCCCCTGGCGAGCCGCGCGCGCCCCGCCGCCTGCGGTACAGTAGAGGCGTATGTAACGGGGGTCGCCGGATGAGGCGGCCCCACCTGTGCGAAGGAGGGTCCATGGCTTCCCAGGGGAAGGTTTCCCGCGCGTTGATCTCGGTGACGGACAAGACCGGCGTGGTCGAGTTCGCCCGTGCGCTCAAGGAGGAGTTCGGTGTCGAGATCATCTCGACCGGCGGTACGGCAAAGGCTCTGGTCGACGGTGGCGTTCCCGTGACGCCCATCGAGGAGTACACCGGGTTCCCCGAGATGATGGACGGCCGCGTCAAGACGCTGCACCCCAAGGTCCACGGCGGTCTGCTGGCCCGTCGCGATTCCGAGCAGCATATGGCCGAGGCTGCCGAGCATGGCATCGGTATGATCGACATGGTGGTCGTGAATCTCTATGAGTTCGAGAAGACCGTTGCCAACCCCGACGTCACCTTCGCGGACGCCATCGAGCACATCGACATCGGCGGCCCGTCCATGCTGCGCTCCGCCGCCAAGAACGCCGACGCCGTGACCGTGGTTTCCGACCCGGCCGATTACGAGACGGTCCTCGCCGAGATGCGCGCCAACGACGGCGCCACCACGCTCGAGACGCGCCGCCGTCTCCAGGTGAAGGTCTACACCACCACGGCCGCCTATGACGGCGCCATTTCCACCTGGCTCGCCGCCCAGGCCGAGTCCGGTTGCGCCGACGCGGTCCTTACCGCCGATGGCGAGTTCGCCGCCCCCGCCGCGATGTCCGTCAAGCTCGAGAAGGCCCAGGACCTGCGCTACGGCGAGAACCCGCATCAGGCCGCCGCGGTCTACCGTTTCGACGCCGCCAACGCCCCGCTCTTCTCCTCGGAGGCCCCGCTCGTGGGCGCCGAGCAGCTCCAGGGCAAGCCGCTGTCCTACAACAACTTCCTCGACGCCGAGGCCGCCTGGAACGCCGTGCGCGAGCTCGACGAGCCCGGCGTGGTGATTCTCAAGCACCAGAACCCCTGCGGTTCCGCCGTCGCCGCTGACGTGACCGAGGCCTACGACCGCGCCTTCGCCTGCGATCCCAAGAGCGCCTTCGGCGGCATCGTTGCCGTCAACCGCGAGGTCCCGCTGTCGCTCGTCGAGCACTTCGCCGACCGTGACAAGCTCTTCGTCGAGGTCCTCATCGCCCCGAGCTTCACGCCCGAGGCCCTCGAGCGCCTCTCCAAGCGCGCAAACCTGCGCGTTCTGGCCACCGGCGGTGCCGCGGGCCACGCCAAGCTCGAGATGCGCACCGTCGACGGCGGCATGCTCGTCCAGCGCGTCGACACGGTCGAGGAGGACCCCGCGACCTTCACGTTCCCCACGGAGCGCAAGCCCACGGACGCCGAGATGCGCGACCTCATGTTCGCCTGGAAGGTCTGCAAGACCGTCAAGTCCAACGCCATCCTCATCGCCAAGAACGAGATGGGCATCGGCATGGGCCCCGGTCAGCCCAACCGCGTCGATTCCGCGCTGCTGGCCTGCCAGCGCGCCGATGAGGTCTGCGAGCGTCTTGGCCAGGAGGCCGGCGGTTACGCCTGCGCTTCCGACGCGTTCTTCCCGTTCCGCGACAACGTGGACACCCTGGCCGCCCATGGCGTGACCGCCATCATCCAGCCCGGCGGTTCCGTGCGCGACGAGGAGTCCATCGACGCCTGCAACGAGCACGGCATCGCAATGGTCTTCACCGGCACGCGCCACTTCCGCCACTAAGGCGACAAAACAGCGTTTGTCGAGCGCCGGGATGTGTAATGAGGGACGGGTGCGAATTACACATCCCGGCGCATTAGAGCGCATCGGGCCGCCACGTGCGGCTCGATGTGTAATTCGCCCGTCCCTCATTACACATGGCAGGAGAGGAGCAGCGTTGAGCGAGCTTGAGCCGTTTTTCAATTCAGCTGAGGAGTGCGCCACGTACGAGCAGTTTTGCGCCGAGCAGGAGCGCGGCGGCGGGAGGTTCGAGCTCGCCGAGCCGGCGCTCGTGTGTCGCTGGCGCATGGCCCGTCGCGGCGTGCCCATGCTGAACAGGCACATCCGCGCGCTTTCCCAGCGTGTGGTGAACGGTGCTCCGCTCACCACCAACATGCTCTCCTGGGCCAAGCAGCACGTCGAATGGTCTCTCGCCGCCGGCGACTATCAAGATCCGAATGGCGTGCTCATGACGGTGATCGACGTCAACGGCGACGCACTCATGAGCGTGGGGCCCTATGAACCGCTCGCCGACCGGTCCCGCGATGCCCTGGTTGCCCGTGCGGAGGAGGCCCGTCGCGAGCAGGCCAAGACCGGCGTCGCCCCCGAGCTGCTGGCCGCGGTGACGCCCGAGGGGCGCATGCTGGTTTTCGCCGCGCTCGATGAGCATCTCTGCGGTGCCGCGACCCTTGTGGAGCAGCTTGCCGCCACGCAGGGCCGTGAGGCCGTGCGCACCTTGGGGGACGGCACCCGTCTTGCGGACGCCCTCGCCGTTGTCGAAGAGGGGAGCGTCGTCTTCCTCATCTCCGACGAGCACGGTGTGGTGGTCGAAGATGAGCAAGCGGCTCCCGTACCCGTTTCCGCCGAGGCCCTGGCGACGGCCCACGCCTTCGCAGATGGCCTGGCAAAGCTCTTCAAGTAGTTTGGCCTGCGCTGCGGTACCGCCCCCGCGTTTCCCGATGCGCCGGCCGCGCTGCCGCTGTTGCCCCGGCGCCTCTCGATCACGCGCTCGCGCCCATGAGGCTTACATTGCTGAAACCTCGCCGACCCGCCGCCTTCGCATCCGGCGGGTCGCGTCATAATGGACCAAAGCAACGCAGGGCGGGCGTTTCGCGATGGCCGCCAAGGTGATGAAGAGGAAGGCGACAGGGGAATGGCGCGCATATTCGTGGTCGAGGACGACGCACCCATTCGCAACGAGGTCATCGAGGTGCTCGAGCGCCAGGGCTTCGAGGTGTCCTACTGCCTTACGTTCGATCGCGTGGTCGACGATATCCTCGCCGCCCGACCCGACCTCGTGCTGCTCGACCTCACCTTGCCTGGCACGGACGGTCAGCTCATCTGCCGCGAGCTGCGCCAGCAGTCCGATATCCCCGTCATTGTGCTCACCTCGCGTGTGACCGAGGTCGACGAGGTCATGAGCATGACCATGGGTGCGGACGATTTCATTCCCAAGCCTTACAGCGCTCGTGTGCTCGTTGCGCGCGTGCAGGCGCTGCTCCGCCGTGTGCAGGGCTCGGGCGACGCCTCTCACGAGCTCGCGCATAACGGGGTGTCGCTCGATCTGTCCCGATCCACGGCCACCGCCGTCGACACCGGTCGAAGCATCGAGCTCACCAAAAACGAGATGCGCATCCTCTCCCTGCTCATCGGCCACGCGGGCACGATCGTGAGCCGTGAGGCCATCATGCGCGACCTATGGGACTCCGATGCGTTCGTGGACGACAACACCCTCACGGTGAACATCAACCGCCTGCGCGCGACGCTCGAGAAGATCGGCGTCACGGGTTATCTCACCACGCACCGCGGACGCGGGTACTCGGTGTAGGGGAGTGCGCGCTATGAGCTTCGTGAAATTCATGGGGTCGCATTGGCCCACGCTCGCCCTGTCGGCCGCGGCCGCGGCCCTCAGTGCGTTCGTTTTGCTGGTCTCGGGCGCGAGCGTGGGCCTCTCCCTGCTCGTGGCGGGCGTGGTCGTTGGCTCCGCGATCATCTCGATCGCCATCGACTATCGTCGCAAGCGCCCGTTCTATGGGGATCTTGCCGCTTGCACCGACGACCTCGAGCATCCGCTGTGGATCTTCGAGATGGTGGACGAGCCCGACTATCCGGAGGGCAGGCTTGCCTACGAGGCCCTGAGCGCCGTGTCGAAGGCCGCCAACGACGACGTCTCGGAGTACCGCCGCCAGGCTCAGGACTATCGCGAATACGTCGAGACCTGGGTCCACGAGGCGAAGTCGCCCCTCGCCGCCGCCCACCTCATGCTCGAGAACCTCATGGAGAGCCTGCCCGCCGACGAGACGGGCGAGGTGCTGCTCGAGAAGACCGAGGCGCTCGGCGAGGAGCTCGACCGTGTGGAGGGCTTTATCGAGCAGGCGCTGTTCTTCGCCCGATCCGAGTCGCTCGACCGCGACTACCTGATTCGCCCCTATAGCCTGCAAAAGCTCGTGGGCGATGCGGTGCGCGCCAATGCGCGCGTGCTGATGGGGGCGCATGTGGCTCCGTATCGCATCGATCTGGAGCAGACGGTGTTCACGGACGAGAAATGGATGAACTTCATTCTGGGGCAGCTCATCCAGAACAGCGCGAAATACGCCGCGGGCGAGGGTGCCGAGCTGGTGTTCTCAAGTCGCTTGTGCGATGAAGGGCTGTCGAGCGAACGCATCGAGTTGGAGGTGCGCGATAACGGCTGCGGCGTCGAGCAGGCCGATCTGACGCGCGTATTCGACCGCGGTTTCACCGGCGAGAACGGACGCACGGGCAAGCGCGCCACGGGCATAGGCCTGTATCTGGTCAAGCGCCTGTGCGACAAGATGGGGCTCGCGGTGCGCGCGCAATCGGCGCCGGGGGAGTACTTTGCGGTGACCATCGCGTTTCCGACGAACAAGATGCACTACTTCGAATGATTGCTTTGTGAGGGGCCAAGACGAGCCGACCACCCGTCGTGCAGGGGGCGCCGCTCAGTGATAAAGGCGTTGACCATCACCCGCAAAAGAGGAAAATGAAGCGTCGGACGTATGGGAACGTACGTCCTTCGTTCGTTTATGGGGGTGTAGCATGGCGACAAAGGTCACGCTCAAGGAAATCGCGCAGGAAGTCGGGCTGTCACCGTCGGCGGTGTCGCTCGTTCTCAACGACCGTCCCTGCCGCATCTCGGATGAGAATCGCCGGCGCATCAAGGAAGTCGCCGCGCAGAAGCGCTATGTGCCCAATCAGATCGCGCGCAGCCTTGTGATGCAGCAGTCGAGGACCCTCGGCCTCATCGTGCCGAACATCATGAGCCGCTTCTTCTCCTCGTTTGCCCGCAACCTCGAGGTGCGCTGCCGCGAGCGTGGATACGCCCTGTTCATCATGAACTCCGACGGCAAGACCGAGAACGACGCCGACCTGGTTCGCCTGCTGATCAACCGCGGCGCCGACGGCATCTTCCTCGTCGCCGCCGAGGAGGTCTCGCCCGACCCCCTGCTCATGGAGCAGCTCGAGGCCGGTATTGTGCCCGTGGTGATGGTCGACCGCTCGATTGAGAACGCGCCTGGCGACAAGGTTCGATTCGACAGCGAGCTCGGCGGATACCTGGCAACCAAGCACCTGCTCGACGAGGGGCATCGCCGCGTCGCGTGCGTGGTGAACACCGCATCGCATACCGGCCGCGATCGCCTGGCCGGCTGTCGGCGCGCGTTTGCCGAGGCCGGTGCGCCCTTTGGCGAGGACCTGGTGTTCGAGAGCGACTATTACATCGCCGACGGCTGCCGCGCCGCCGAGCGCATCGTGGCCTCCGACGCCACGGCGATTTTCGCGAGCTCCGACAACATTGCCCTCGGCGTGCTCAAGTGCCTGTACGCGCACGGCAAGCGCGTGCCGCGCGACTACTCGCTTGTAAGCTACGACAACTCCGCCGCCGATGCGTTGTTCGAGCCCGCGCTCACCGCTATCGAGCAGGACGTCGAGGAGTTGGCCGATCATGCGCTCGAGCTGTTGCTCGCCCGGGTCGAGGCCAAGGACGGCACTCCGGGTCCGTTCGAGGAGCGGGTGCTCCCGCCGCGCTTGGTCCGCAACGCCAGCGTCTCCCGCCCTTAACGTCTCAATTTGTGCCTGTCCCCGATTGAGACATGAAGAAGGCCGCCCGAAAGGGGCGGCCTTCTAAGTTGGGGGTATGTGGGTGCGCGGCGTGTTCCGCTTGGCGCTACTTGACGACCAGGATGTCGCAGTCGGTGTTGCGCAGCAGGAACGTCGAGATGGAGCCGAGCAGTGCGTATTTGATGGAGGACAGGCCGCGGGCACCGCAGAGGACCAGGTCGGGCTCGATGACGTCGAGCATCTCGTCCTTCAGGGTCTCGCGGATGCGACCGGCGCGAATCACAACGTCGACGGAGGGGATGGCGGGGTTGGCTTTGGCCTCCTCGACCTGGGCGGCGATGGAGTTGGTGAAGGCGTCCTGAAGCCCCTGGACCAGGTCGGCGGGATAGGATCCGGCGGACTCAAGCGCCGTGGAGTCGATGACATGGCCGATGACGAGCGCGGCGCCGTTGTTCGCGGCGACCTTGATCGCGCGGGCGAGGACGAAGTCCTGCTGCTCGGTGCCGTCAAGGGCGACGAATACCTTGGAATAACCCTCGTGCATGGTGACCTCCTTGGTCTATGCGGGCTTTCACGCGCCCGTCTCATGGTGCTTTACCATGCCACAGTTATACCCATTCGGCTTACATTTGCGTTCGATATATCGCGAACGGCGCGCATTTTCGGTGCAGCGCATCGTGTCGGGTGATAATGGGATATCGCGCCGCAGGGCGGCGCTATTTGTATCGACATGCTCGGCGCGCGCCGTCGCGCCCCTGAGGAGGACACGTGGATATTATCGAGCTGCTCAAATCCGCCTTCCTTGGCCTGGTCGAGGGCATCACGGAGTGGCTGCCCATCTCGTCGACGGGCCACATGATCTTGGTGGACGAGTTCATCAAGCTGAACGTCACCGAGGAATTCTGGAACATGTTCCTCGTCGTCATCCAGCTCGGTGCCATTCTCGCCGTGTGCGTGCTGTTCATACGCGACCTGCTGCCGTTTGGCTTTGGCAAGACGCGCCAGGAGTGCCGCTCCACGTGGAGCCTGTGGGGCAAGATCATCGTGGGCTGCCTGCCCGCGGCGATCATCGGCATTCCGCTCGACGACTTCATGGAGGAACACCTCTACAACGCCTGGGTTGTTGCCGCTGCGCTCATCGTCTACGGTATCGCCTTCATTGTGATCGAGCGTTGGCGCGCCAATAAGCTCGCCGCGCGCGTGGCTGCCGAGGCTGTGGCGCCGGGCGGTAGGCCCATGGGCTCGCATTTCGCCGCCCCCGCCTCTGCTGTCGAGCCCACCGAGGGTGGCGACTTCGGTTCCATCACCACGCTCGACGATCTCTCTTATAAGACCGCCTTCGGCATCGGCTGCTTCCAGGTGCTCTCGCTCATTCCCGGTACCTCGCGTTCCGGATCCACCATCATCGGCGGCCTGTTGCTGGGCACCACGCGCTCTGTGGCGGCCAAGTTCACCTTCTTCCTGGCGATTCCCGTCATGTTCGGCGCGAGTTTCCTCAAGCTTGTGAAGTTCTTCCTCAAGGGCGGCGTGTTTGACCCGAGCGGCGTTGCCATCCTCGCGGTCGGTTGCATCGTCGCGTTCATCGTCTCGCTCGTCGCGATCAAGTGGCTCATGGGCTTCGTACGCCGTCACGACTTCACGGCGTTCGGCATCTACCGCATCGTGCTCGGTGTCGCGGTGCTCGCGTACTTCATGCTGGTGTAAGTGACTTGCTGCACGGTGCGATGCGCACCGTGCGAATCCTTTGCATGTATATGGCACGTACTCTGGCATACTGGGTGCGTGTCATTTTCTTTTGAAAGGTTTCGTATGACGAACGTGTATTTCAACCATGACGGCGGCGTTGACGACCTGGTGAGCCTGCTGCTGTTGCTGCAGATGCCCGAGGCCCGTGTGACGGGTGTCTCGGTTGTGGACGGCGATTGCCAGATCGAGGCGGCCCTCGAGGCGTCTCGCAAAATCATCGATCTCTTTGGGGGTAAGCAGGCGGCTCTCGAGGTTGCGGCGTCGGACTCTCGCCCGCATCATCAATTCCCCTCGGAGTGGAGGGGTTCCGCCTTCACCTTCGATGCGCTGCCCATGCTGAACGAGCACGGCGCGCCTCGCACGCCGATTGCCGCGCGTCCGGCCCATCTCGACCTGGTGGATAAGGTCATGGCCGAGGAGGGCAAGACGACCCTGCTGTTCACCGGCCCCCTGACCGACCTCGCCCGCGCGCTGGACGCTGAGCCCGCCATCGAGGAGAAGATCGAGACGCTCTTTTGGATGGGCGGTTCGCTTGACGGTCATGGCAACGTGGTGGACCCGTGTTTTGACGGCACCGCCGAGTGGAACGCCTTTTGGGACCCCGAGGCGGTCAAGCGCGTGTGGGACTCGTCGCTCGAGATCCACATGGTGGGTCTGGAGAGCACCGAGGAGCTGCCGCTCACGCGCGACCTCTGCCAGCACTGGGCCGAGCTGCGCCGTTACCCGGCCATCGACCTGATCGGCCAGGGATATGCGCTGGTCCTCAACGTGGCCGCCAACAACGTGTACTACCTGTGGGACGTGCTCACCACCGTCTACTGCCTGTACCCCGAGATCGCCGAGGTCGAGCGCGTGCGCTGCGATGTCCGCGTGGACGGCGCCGCGGCCGGCCGGACCTTCCGCTGCGACGAGGGTCGCGAGGTGACGCTCGTGACGCACGCCGACCCGGAGCGCTTCTACGCGCTCGTCGACGAGCTGGCGATGTCGGCCGCTCCGGCCCTGTACTGAGACCCATCGATCCTTCGACCCCACGGAGCCGACATGAACATCCAGATCTTCGGTACTAAAAAGAGCTTCGACACCAAGAAGGCCCAGCGCTATTTCAAGGAGCGTCGCATCAAGTTCCAGTTCATCGATCTCAAAGAGAAGGAGATGAGCAAGGGCGAGTTGCAGAGCGTGATGCGCGCCGTGGGCGGCATCGACGCCGTGATCGACCCGGACGCGAAGGATCAGGACACCGTGGCGCTCATCACCTATCTTGCCGAGAGTCAGAAGTTCGACAAGCTGCTCGAGAACCAGCAGGTCCTGCGCGAGCCCATCGTGCGCAACGGCGCCAAGGCGACCGTGGGTTACTGTCCCGATACCTGGAAGGGCTGGGAGTAGGCCCGCTGCCGCATCTGCGCGAGAGCGATTTTGCCAAATTCAAAAGAAGCGTGACCGGCGCCCCTTGCTAGGGGCGCCTTTTTGCCTAATGAGGATGGGAAAAAGAAAAAAAGAGCGTCCGTGCGACGTATGGCCGGGGTGATTCGTGGTCATTTCGCGCTGAAGTCTCGCGCGGCAGCGGCCCGCATGCGCTCATCGGTCACACATCTTGAGAATTTGGCAATCACAGAATCGGCTGGCGCTTTCCAGGCGCATAAAAACGCCGCCTACCGAATGGGTGGTGCATGCGGTAAGCGGCGGCAGTGTTGATGGCACTAAGTTGATCTGGCGGCGGGTGCTTGGCGTGCTATTGGAGCTCGCTGAGGAAGCTCGTGCCCTCGCCGTTGCCGGGGACGCCGAAGTTCTCCAAGATCGTGGCGCCGATATCCGAGGCGGTCGGGCGCAGGCCCAGGTCGACGCCGCCGCGCATGGAGGGACTCCAGGCGAGCAGCGGTACGAGCTCGCGCGTATGGTCGGTGCCGCGGTAGGTGGGGTCGTTGCCGTGGTCGGCGGTGATGATCAGCAGGTCGTCGTCGCGCATGGCGTCCATGACGCCGCCGAGGCGCCGGTCGAAGTCCTCGAGCGCCAGGCCGTCGCCGAGCGGGTCGCGGCGGTGTCCGTACACGGCGTCGAAATCCACCAGGTTGGTGAAGCACAGGCCGTGCCAATCGCGAGCCATGACCTCATCCACATGGTCCATGCCATCGGAGTTGCTCTCGTTGTGATAGCTCTCGGAAAAACCGTTGCCGCACAGCAGGTCGTAGGTCTTGCCCACGGCGATGGTGTCGAGGCCCGCGTCGCGCAGGAAGTCGACGACCGTGGGGCCGGTGGGGGTCAGGCCGTAATCGTGGCGGTTGGCGGTGCGGGTGAAATCTGCGGCGCACGTGCCCACGTACGGGCGCGCGATGACGCGACCCATGGTGATCTCGGGGCCGTTGATGAGGGTGCGTGCGTATTCGCAGATGCGGTAGAGCTCGTCGAGCGGAATCACATCCTCATGCGCGGCGATCTGCAAGACCGAATCGCCCGAGGTGTAGACGATCAGGTCGCCCGTGGCCAGTTGGTGCTCGCCGTAGTCCTTGAGCACTTCGGTGCCGGAGTAGGGCTTGTTGCACACGATGTTGCGACCGCTGAACGCGCGGAGCTTGTCGAGCAGCTCATCGGGGAAGCCCTGCGGGAAGTAATCCACCTCAAAGCGCGTGGGCAGGCACATCATCTCCCAGTGACCGTCGAGCGAGTCGTTGCCCAGGCTGATGATGCGCATGCGGCCGAAGCCGCCGGCGGGCTCGGTGTCCGCGTTTACGCCGGCGAATGGCTTGCCGGGGCGCACGCGGCCCAGGCCGAGACGCTCCATGTTGGGGAGCGCGAGCGGGCGCCCCTGGTTGTCGACCCACCATTGGGCCATATGGCCGAGGGTGTCGGCGCCGTCTGAGTTGTACTTGTCGGCGTCGGGTGCGTCACCCACGCCGATCGAGTCGATGACGATGGTCAGGATGCGGCGATACTTCTGAGATGCCATAAAAGGTCCTTTGAGAACGATGAAAGCCCCGAGCGCGCGAGTGCGGTGCTCGGGGCGACGGTGCATGTGCGGTGCTTAGGCGTCGAGCTCGCTCAGGATGGCGATGCTCGCGGAGACACCCAGGCGGTTGGCGCCGGCCTCGATCATGGCCTCGGCGTCGGCCAGGGTGCGGATGCCGCCAGCGGCCTTCACGCCAAAGTCGGGGCCGACGGTCTCGCGCATGAGGCGGACGTCCTCGACGGTGGCGCCGCCGGTGGAGAAGCCGGTGGAGGTCTTCACAAAGTCCGCGCCTCCCTCGACGGTGAGGCGGCTCGCGCGGACCTTCTCCTCCTCGGTGAGCAGGCAGCACTCGATGATCACCTTGAGGTGGGCGCCGCCGGCGTGAGCGGCCTCGGCCACGGCTGCGATGTCGGCGCGCACCACGTCGTCGTTGCCGGCCTTGAGCTCGCCGATGTTGATGACCATGTCGACCTCGCGCGCACCGGCGGCCACGACGTCGGCGGTCTCGGCAGCCTTGGCGGCGGTGGACATGGCGCCCAGCGGGAAGCCGATGACGGCGCAGGTCATGACATCGGTGCCCTCGAGAGCGGCGGCGACGCGCGGGACCCAATAGCCGTTCACGCACACGGAGGCGGTGTTCAGCTCGCGCGCCTCGGCGGCGACGCGGTCGATTTGCTCGGCGGTAGCGTCGGCCTTGAGCAGGGTGTGGTCCATGTACTTGGCGAGTTCGGATTTGGTGAGGGACATGGCGATTCCTTTCATTTGAAACCCCGGGTGGGGCGGTGGTTGCAGATGCGTATGTGGGGCGTATACCCCGAGGAGTGTCCGGCTACGCGTACGCAACGCCCGCAGCCGTCACGCTTGCGTAGAGCAGGGGCTCGACGGGCGGCTCCTTGGGTCCGTACGTGTAGGCGCCGGCGAGTGTGGCGAGTCCGCAGGTGAGTTTGCTCGCGTCGTTGGCGTGTGCGACGGCGATCGGCTCACCGCACTCGACGGGATCGCCGTAGTTCTTGAGGAGGGTGATGCCGCAGCTGTGGTCGATCTCGTCGTTGAGGGTGAGGCGCCCGCCTCCGAGTTCGGCCGATGCCACGCCCACGCGCTCGGTATCGATATGCGCAACGAAGCCCGTGCACGGTGCGCACAGCGTCTCGTGCAGGCTCGCCTGCGGGAGCAGGGAGGGGTCGTCTATGACGCGCACGTCTCCGCCCTGGGCGGCGACGATCTCCTTGAGCTTGGCGAGCGCCGATCCGTCCTCGACCACGCGACGCGCCCGCGCCTCGGCCTCGTTGTGGTCAAAGCGCCCCGTGAGCTCGAGCAGGTCGCTCGCGAGCATGATCGCCTCGTGCGTGAGGTCGGCGGGTCCGCGCCTCTGCAGGGTCTCGATGACTTCTGCGACCTCGAGGGCATTGCCGATGTTGCGCCCCAGCGGGCGGTCCATATTGGTGATGAGCGCCTTCACGCGGCGTCCCATGCCCTCGCCGATCTCGACCATGGCCTGCGCGAGTTCGATGGCCTCGGGCACGGTCTTCATGAATGCGCCGGATCCGACCTTGACGTCGAGCAGGATACAGCCCGAACCTGCGGCGAGCTTCTTGCTCATGATCGAACTGGCGATGAGCGGTATGCAGCTCACGGTTGCGGTGACGTCGCGCAGGGCATAGATGAGCTTGTCGGCCGGGACGAGGTTGCCCGTCTGGCCGATGATGGAGGCGCCGTGCTCCCGCACGCAGGAGAGGAACGCGTCATCTGTGAGGGCGGTGTCGAAGCCGGGGATGCTCTCGAGCTTGTCCACGGTGCCGCCCGTGTGGCCAAGACCGCGCCCGGTCATCTTGGCGACGAACGTATGCCCGGGGTCCATGGCCGCAAGCATGGGCACGACGGCGAGCGAGGTCTTATCCCCCACGCCTCCGGTGGAGTGCTTGTCCACGGTGGCGCCCGGAATGCTCGAGAGGTCCATGACATCGCCCGAGTTCATCATGTGCATGGTGAGCAGGCGCGTCTCCTCGGGCGTCATGCCGCGTAGGTAGATGGCCATGAGCAGGGCGCTCGCCTGATAGTCGGGGATGCGCCCGGAGGTGTAGCCATCCACGAAGAAGCCGATCTCGGCGTCGCTGAGCGCGCCGCCATCGCGCTTCTTCTCGATGATGTCGTACATGCGCATAGGGTTGCCTCATTTCCATGTGGCGGCAAGGGGGCGCCGCCGGAGCCATTGGCGAGATGGGGGTTAGTGCCCGAGGTTCTCCGGGCCAAAGCCGTAGGGGAGAAGATCTTCGAGGGTTGCCTCGACGAATGCATCGGGGCTCGTCCCCATGAGGATGCGGAAGGTGGCCGGGTCGCAGAACTCGCGCATCACCTGCCGGCACACGCCGCATGGCGCGCACAGCTCGCTGATGGGCTCACCTGCGGGGCCTCCGACCACGGCGATGGCCGTGAAGTCCCGATGCCCGTCGAAGATGGCGCGGAAGAACGCCGTGCGCTCGGCGCAATTGCCCGGCGAATAAGCCGCGTTCTCGATATTGCACCCGCCGTACACGCTCCCATCGGCGCATAGCAGCGCCGCACCGACGGCGAAGTTCGAATATGGGGAATACGAGTTCACCCGGGCTGCGATGGCAGCCCGCACAAGTTCAAGGTCGCTTATCATTTCGCTCCTCTTCGATATTGGATGGCTGGCCCTTGGTAAACGCAGGGTGCCCGGGGCGCATATCGTCCGATGCGAGTTCCGCACGAGCCGGAGGGTCCAGTGGACCCTCCGTGCGAGCAGGACTGCCCGAGCAGCGGATGATATGCACCCCGGGCACCCGGAGGGCTACGCGGCCCGGTGCGAGCAGGACTGCCGGGCGCAGGATAAAAAGGACGGGCCTCCCGTTGGGACCGGATTACCCGCGCGAGCCCTTCTCGTAGGGCACGCCGTCCGCCTTGGGCGCCACGGAGCGGCCCACGAACAGCACCAGCACGACGAGGGTGAGGATGTAGGGCATGATGGCGAGGATCTCGCTGGGGATGGGCACAACGCCGCCGCCCAGGATGATCACGAGGGCCTGCGCCATGCCGAACAGCAGGCACGCGCCGAACGCGCCGTGCGGGGTCCACTTGCCAAAGATCACCGCTGCCAGCGCGATGAAGCCCTGTCCGGCGACGGCGGTCTGCGTGAACTGGGAGATGATCGCCAGCGTGATGGAGGCGCCGCCGAATCCCGCCATGACGCCGGAGAGCACGACGCAGATGAAGCGCGTGCGGCTCACGTTGATGCCGAGGGTGTCGGCGGCGGAGGGGTGCTCGCCCACGGCGCGGACGCGCAGACCCCACTTGGTCTTGTAGAGCACAAACCACACCACGGCGGCGGCGATGATGCCGAACACGACGGTGACGTCGACGTTGAGGTTCGCCCACGGGGTACCGGCGAAGGCGCCGCGCCCGAAGATCTTGGGCAGCGTCTCGATGGAGGGGCTCTGCGTGCCGCCGTCCCACATGAGGCGGGCGAGGAAGAGCGCGAGGCCGGGTCCCAGCATGTTGAGGGCGATGCCCGAGACGTTCTGGTCGGCGCGGAAGGTCACCGCGGCGACGGCGTGCAGCAGTGCGAAGACGCCGCCTGCGATGCCCGCGCACAGGAACGCGATCCAGGGGTTGCCGGTGTAGAACGAGACGGCGGCGCCGGCGAGGGCGCCGATGGTCATCATGCCCTCGATGCCGATGTTGACGACGCCGGAGCGCTCGGAGATGACGCCGCCCAGGGCGCCGAAGACGAGCGGGGTCGCATACATGAGGGTGATGCCGATGAGCAGCATGACGTTGTTAAGCATGGTTGGCCTCCTGCGCGTCGGGAGTGGCCGCTGCGATTTGGGCCCTCTCGGCAGAGCGCTTCTCCAGGCGCTCGGCGATGAGGGTGACCACGCGGGCGAGCGCGACGAAGAACACGATCGTGCCGATCATGATGTTGATGATGTCGGTGGGGGCGCCCACGGCCATCTGCACGGAGGTGCCGCCGTAGAGCAGGCCGCCGAACAGCAGGCCGGCGAAGATGCACCCGATGGGGGAGGAGCCGGCGATGAGCGCGACGGAGAAGCCGTTGAAGCCGTAGTTCTCGAATGCGGCGAGCGTCGAGATGCAGTGCGGCTGGATGCCGGTGATCATGAGGGCGCCGGCCAGGCCCGAGATACCGCCCGCGATGACCATGGCGAGCACGGTGTTGCGCTCGACGGGCATGCCGGCGAACTCGGCGGCGTCGCGGTTGAAGCCCACGGCGCGCAGCTCAAAGCCGAGCTTGGAACGGTAGAGGACGAACCAGATCGCGATGGCGACGAGGATGGCCACGATGAAGGCGATGTTGACGTCGGTCTTGACGAGGAAGTCGTAGAGCCACGGGACGTTCTGCAGGGTCTCAAGGCCCTGGTCGGAGAGCTTCCACTCGGGCAGGATCATGGTGTAGCTGGAGGGATTCACCGGGATCGACGAGGTGGAGCTCGGGCGATGGAACATCTCGGAGTTCACGACGAAGTTGTTGAGGTACAGCATCGTCCAGTTGAGCATGATGGCGGTGATGACCTCATGGATGCCGAAGCGGGCCTTGAGGAAACCCGTGATGGCGCCGATGGCGGCGCCGCCGGCGATACCGGCGAGGATGACGACGGGCACCTGCAGCACCATGGGCAGGTCGAGCGTGGAGCCCACGAGCACGGCGCACACAGCGCCGGCCACGTACTGGCCCTCTGCGCCGATGTTGAACATGCCCGTCTTGAAGGCGAACGCCACCGAGATTCCGGTGAGGATGATGGGGGACGCCTTGATGATGGTGTTGGAGATGTACTTGGGCTTGGAGAACACGCCCTCGAACAACGCCGCGAAGGACGCGACGGGGTCGTAGCCAGCCACCGCGAGCAGGACCGCCGCCACGGCGAATCCGAGCGCGATGGCGATGAACGTAGCGGTGATGGGGCGCTTGAGGATGCGCTGGAGCAGGCTCTCCTGGGGTTTGGCGGTATGCGCCGCGCCTGCGGTTGCAGTGGATGCCATGCTATTCACCTCCTGCCATGAGCAGGCCGATCTTGTTTTCGTCGACCTCGCCCTGCTTGAATGTACCGGTGATGCGGCCGTCGTAGATGACGTCGATGGTGTCGGACACGCTCATGACCTCGTCGAGCTCGAGCGAGATGAGCAAGATGGCCGTGCCGCGGTCGCGCTCGGCGACGAGCGCCTTGTGAACATATTCGATGGCTCCCACGTCGAGGCCGCGCGTGGGCTGCACGGCGATGAGCACGTCGGGATCGTTGGAGACCTCGCGGGCGATGATGACCTTCTGCTGGTTGCCACCGGACAGGCCGCCGGCGGTTTTGTCGGCGCAGTCGGCGGGGCGGACATCGTAGTCGGCGATGAGCTGCTCGGTGTATTCGTGCATCTTGGCGCCATCGAGCATGCCGTGCTTGCCGAATTCGGGCGTGCGGTACTTCTCGAGCGCGGCGTTCTCGGCAACGGTGAAGGGCAGCACCAGGCCGCGCTTCTGGCGGTCCTCATGGATGGTCGAGACCTTGTGGTCGATGACATTGCGCGTCGTGGTGTTTTGAATCTCCTCGCCGTTCACGAGGATCTTTCCGGAGGTCGCCTTCGCCAGGCAGGTGATGGCCTCGACGAGCTCCTTCTGGCCGTTGCCATCGATGCCTGCGATGCCGACGATTTCGCCGGAGCGGACCGCGAGGTCGAGGCCCTTGACGGTCTCGATGCCGCGCTCGTCGTTCACGTGCAGGTCGCGAATTTCAAAGACGGTCTTTCCAGGCGTGGCGGGCTGCTTCTCGACCTGGAGGTTCACGTGGTGTCCGACCATCATGTCGGCGAGGTCCTCCTCCGTGACGTCCGCGACGGTGACTTCGTCGACGTACTGGCCGCGGCGGATGATCGTGCAGGTGTTGGAGGACGCCTTGATCTCCTTGAGCTTGTGGGTGATGACGATGATGGTCTTACCCGCGCTGGTGAGGTCGTGCATGATCTGGATGAGGCGGTCGATCTCCTGGGGTGTGAGAACCGCGGTGGGCTCGTCCAGGATCAGGATGTCGGCGCCGCGGTAGAGCGCCTTCAAGATCTCGACGCGCTGCTGCATGCCGACCGAGATGTCTTCGATCTTGGCATCGGGGTCGACCTCGAGGCCGTACTGCTCGATGATCTGGCAGACCTTCTCGCGGGCCTTTTTCATGTTGAGGATGCCCGCTGCACCGCACACCTCGCTGCCGAGCACGATGTTTTGGGTCACGGTGAAATTGTCCACGAGCATGAAGTGCTGGTGGACCATGCCGATTCCATGGGCGATGGCGTCGTTGGGGGTGTTGATGACGACGGGCTCGCCGTTGAGGCAGATCTGGCCCTCGTCGGCTTGGTACAGACCGTAGAGCACGTTCATGAGCGTGCTCTTGCCGGCGCCGTTCTCGCCCAGGACCGCGTGGATCGTGCCCTTCTGCACGGTGAGGTCCACATGGTCGAGTGCGGTGAACGTGCCGAACGTCTTTACGATGCCGCCCATCTGCACCGCGTAGCGCGCATCTGGCTTCATAGGCCGTTCGCTCCTTCCATTTCTCCTTCGGGTTCGGGGCCCTCCGGCCCCTCTTCGTCCCGCGCCGGGAGCGTCCTTGCAGGCACTCCCGGCGCGGGACGGCTCGTCTGCTCGCACGAGCCGTGAACGACGCGG
>NZ_CABJEU020000002.1:132199-332488 GCF_902364775.2 Collinsella intestinalis
ACGCGGGCCGGCGATGGCGCCGCAGGGCGCATCGCCGGCCTGGCAAAACGTTGGACGTTAGAGCGAAGCGACGTAGTCGTTGAACGCATCCTCGGTCGCGGGGGGCTCGATCTCGCCGTTCTTGATCTTGTCGAACAGCTCGACGGCGGTGTCGTACACGCCGGGCTCCATGAGGTCGTGGTGGGTGGAAACGGCCACGGCGCCGTCCTTGGCGGAGAGCTCGATGTTCTTGCCGCCGACCTTCTCACCGTTGGAAGCCATGGTGGAGACCTCGATGACGGCCTTGTCGACGTTCTTCATGACGGAGGTCAGCATATTCTCGGGGGCGAGATCGTACTGGTCCTTGTCGACACCGATGACGAGCTTATCGGCATCCTGGGCGGCCTCGATGACGCCGTTACCGGCGTTGCCGGCGCAGGCGAACACGATGTCGCAGCCGTCGGAGTACATCTTCTGACCAGCGGCCTTGCCCTTGGCGGCGTCGGTGAAGGTCTCGATGTACTGGGAGACGACCTCGACGTTGGTGCCCTCGGTGGCGTTGGCATAGGCGACGCCGGCCTGGTAGCCCCAGTTGAAGGTCTCGAGGACGTCGGACTTCATACCGCCGACGAAGCCGACCTTACCGGTCTGGGTGGTCATGGCGGCGATGTAGCCGGCCACGAAGGAAGGCTCCTGCGTCTTGAAGGTCACGCCGGTGAGGTTATCGAGCAGGTCGGCCTCGGGGTAGGCGCTGTCGATGATGGCGAAGTGCACGTCAGGGTTGGTCTTGGCGGCGTTCTGGATCGCCTCGGCCATGGCGAAGCCGATGCCCCACACGGTCTGGGCGCCGTCGTCGACGGCCTTGTCCAGGTTCGTGGCGTAGTCGGACTCCTGCTTGGACTCGGTGTAGCCGACCTCGATGCCGGTGTCCTTGTTGAGCTGCTGCAGGCCCTCCCAGGCGAGCTGGTTGAAGGACTGGTCGTTCACGCCGCCCATGTCGGTGACCATCTGGACCTTGTAGTCGGCAGAGGCGTCGGCGGGAGCGGAGCCCGCGGGCTTGGCCTCGTCGCCACCGCCGCAGCCTGCGACGGAAAGGGCGAGGACGCCGGCAAGGGCGAGACCCATGAGACGATTCTTCTTCATGTTCTTCCTTTCTTGCGTACGGTTGTCGCTTGCAAAATGGGCGCATCGCTGCGCCGTATCTTCTGCCGTGCCTGAGCAAGGGCGTGGCGAAAGACCATGGGGGGATGCGGGGCGCCGGCGCTCGATGCGCCGCGCGCTCCGGACCGAAAGGCGTCCGCCCGGCCTTCGCGATGCGCGGGGCCGGGCGGACGAGGGGATTTATGCGGGCAGGGCGAGGGAGAGGGCGATTTCCATCATCTGGGTGAAGCTCGTCTGGCGCTCGTCGGCCGGAAGGGATTCACCGGTGAGGGGCAGGTCGGAGACGGTGAGCAGGCACAGGGCCTTCTTGCCCAGGCGCGCCGCGTTCATGTAGAGCGCGGCGGCCTCCATCTCGACGGCGAGGACGCCCATCTTCTGCCAGGTGGCGGTGGAGGAGGGGTCGTCGAGGTAGAAATGGTCGGAAGACAGGATGTTGCCGACCTTGACGTCGACACCCTGCGCATGGCCCGCGGCAACGGCCCGCTCGAGCAGCTCATAGCTTGCGATGGGGGCGTAGGAGCCGGGGAGGTTGTACTGGGCGGCGTAGTTGGAGTCGGTGCAGGCGCCCATGCCGGCCACGACGTCGCGGACCTTGATGGACGGGTCGATGCCGCCGGCGGAGCCCACGCGGATGATGGATTCCACGCCGTAGAACTCATAGAGCTCGTGGGAGTAGATGCCGATCGAGGGCATTCCCATGCCACCGCCCATGACCGAGACGGGCTGGCCCTGGTACGTGCCGGTGAAGCCGAGCATGTTGCGCACCTCGTTGAAGGTGCGGACATCCTCGAGGTAGTGGTCCGCGATGTACTTGGCGCGGAGCGGGTCTCCGGGCATCAGGACCGTTTTGGCGATATCGCCGTAATGAGCCCCGTTGTGGGGCGTAGGGGTGCTTTCCATAATGGGACGAGGCCTCCTTGCGTCGTAGGTATAACAGGATACACTTTCTCACCTACGCGTGAGGTTGGCTATTGGAATTCGGTGGGAGGACGCTGCGTCCAGCGAGCGGCTGCCCAGGTCAGAGGGTCTATCCTGCTAAAGCGAATCACCAGCCGCGCCAAATCCCTCAAGGAAAAAACACTCACATAAATGAATGAGAAAAAGTCCCATTTGCGATACCCTTTGGGACCTGTGCATATGGTATCCTTGCAAACGTGAATAAATCTTCGGCCAACGGTCTCTTTTTTCACATGGGCGCGAGCGTTTTTTCGGCGAGTGGCACGTGCGAATGTCCGGGGATTGTTGCCGGGGATGTCAAATTTGGGGCGGGGACGCCCCGCGAGCACGACGAGGAGCGTGGTCACGCAATGCAGGAGGCATGGGAAGGCTTCGAGGGCGGCAATTGGCTCAACGAGATTGACGTCCGCGACTTCATCCAGAAGAACTACACCCCGTACGAGGGCGACGAGTCGTTCCTGGTGGGTCCCACCGAGCGTACCGTCAAGCTGTGGGATGACGTCATGTCGCTGCTTCTCAAGGAGCGCGAGCAGGGCGGCGTCCTGGACATGGACACCAAGGTCGTGACGGGCATTCTGTCCCACAAGGCCGGTTACATCGACGCCGAGCACCCCGAGCGCGAGACCATCGTCGGCCTGCAGACCGACGCCCCGCTCAAGCGTGCCCTGCACGTCAACGGCGGCATCCGCATCGCCTGCCAGGCCGCTGCCCAGCACGGCTACGAGGTCGATCCCGAGATCGTCGACTTCTACACCAACAAGCGCAAGACGCACAACGCCGGCGTGTTCGACGCCTACACCCCTGAGATGCGCGCCTGCCGCTCCGCTCACATCATCACCGGTCTGCCCGACGGCTACGGCCGCGGCCGCATCATCGGCGACTACCGCCGCGTCGCCCTCTACGGCGTCGACGCCCTGATCGCCGACAAGGAGGCGCAGAAGGCCTCCACGCCCTCCGTCATGACCGAGGAGACCATCCGCGATCGCGAGGAGCTGTCCGAGCAGATCCGCTCTCTCAAGCAGCTCATCGAGCTCGGCAGGCTGTACGGCTTCGATATCGCCCGTCCTGCCGCCAACACCCAGGAGGCCATCCAGTGGATGTACCTCGCCTACCTGGCTTCCGTGAAGGACCAGAACGGCGCTGCCATGTCCATCGGCCGCACCTCCACCTTCATCGACATCTACGCTGAGCGCGACCTCAAGAATGGCACCTTCACCGAGGAGCAGATCCAGGAGTTCGTCGACCACTTCATCATGAAGCTGCGTATGGTCAAGTTCGCCCGTACCCCCGAGTACCAGAACCTGTTCTCCGGCGACCCGCAGTGGGTCACCGAGTCCATCGGCGGCATGGGTGTCGACGGCCGTACCCTCGTCACCAAGATGAGCTACCGCTACCTCCACACCCTGGAGAACATGGGCACCTCCCCGGAGCCGAACCTGACCGTCCTGTGGTCCACTCACCTGCCCCAGGCCTTCAAGGAGTTCTGCGCCAAGACCTCTATCGCGTCCTCTTCCATCCAGTATGAGAACGACGACGTCATGCGCGTTTACCACGGCGACGACTACGCCATCGCCTGCTGCGTGTCCTCCATGCGCGTCGGCAAGGAGATGCAGTTCTTCGGCGCTCGCGCCAACCTTGCCAAGTGCCTCCTGTACGCACTCAACGGCGGTATCGACGAGGTCTCCAAGAAGCAGGTCGGCCCGAAGTTCCGTCCGGTCGAGGGCGACACCCTTGATTTCGACGACGTCATGGCCAAGTACAACGACATGATGAAGTGGCTCGCCGGCGTGTACGTGAACACGCTGAACATCATCCACTACATGCATGACAAGTACTGCTACGAGTCCATCCAGATGGCTCTGCACGACAAGGACGTCCACCGCTGGTTCGCCACCGGTATCGCCGGCCTGTCCGTCGTGGCCGACTCCCTGTCCGCCATCAAGTACGCCAAGGTCCACCCGGTCCGCGACGAGAACGGCGTCATCGTCGACTTCAACATCGAGGGCGACTTCCCCAAGTACGGCAACGACGACGACCGCGTCGACGTTCTCGCCCACGACATCGTGCACCAGTTCATGGAGTACATCCGCATGAACGACACGTACCGCAACTCGGTGCCCACCACTTCCGTCCTGACCATCACCTCCAACGTGGTCTACGGTCAGAAGACCGGTGCCACCCCCGACGGCCGTAAGGCCGGCGTGCCGTTCGCTCCTGGCGCCAACCCCATGCACCAGCGCGACACTCACGGTGCCATCGCCTCCCTGTCCTCCGTCTCGAAGCTTCCCTTCCGCGACGCCCAGGACGGCATCTCCAACACCTTCTCCATCATCCCGGGCGCGCTCGGCAAGGAGGACCAGGTGATGTTCGGCGATCTGGATCTCGGTGACGTTTCCTTCGAGAACCCGGTTGCCTGCTGCGACTGCACCGATTCCTCCGCTCCCGAGGGCTCCGAGGACCGCTAAGGCCATCGGACATTCGGTCCGTCTGTAATGTTTCCGCGCCGGTGGTAATTCTTATTCACCGGCGCGGTCAATGCTGATATAATTTCAGTAACAATTCCTATTTCGGCGCGAGAGGGCGCCGAAGATGAAAAGGAGTGCACCAATGAAGGTCGCTGACATCCCGCAGGCTCAGGCCGACAATCTCGTGAGCATGATCGACGCTTACGCCGAGAAGGGTGGCCACCACCTGAACGTCAACGTGTTCAACCGTGACACGCTGCTCGACGCCCAGGCCCACCCGGAGAAGTACCCCCAGCTCACCGTTCGCGTTTCCGGTTACGCTGTGAACTTCCACAACCTGACCAAGGCTCAGCAGGACGAGGTTATCTCCCGTACCTTCCACGATAGCTTCTAAGCGATCACCCACACGGGCACCGCTCAAGCGAGGGACGTCGGCATTGCCGGCGTCCCTTTTTGCATTGTGGGGCGGATTTAAAGGCTGAGAAGGGATGCGAGTCCGAGGAATAGGACAAGGAGGGCGAGGTTGATGGCGGTGAACCAGAGCAGGTAGCGCCCGGTTTGCGCGTCACGCGAACGTCCATAGACACGTAGCGTGATCAGGCTTGCGAGAGAGGCGACCGGTGTTCCCAGGCCTCCGATATTGGTGCCGACAAGCAGTCCGACGCCGTTGCTGCTAAACCCGGAGAGCATGATTGCGGCGGGGACGTTGCTTATGACCTGGCTGGCCAGTGCCGAGACGAGGATCTCACGCCCGACGACGATGGACTGCAGGGTGCTGGTGATGACTTGAACGTGCTTGATGTTTCCCACAAAGATGAAGAAGCAGGCAAAGGTGATAAGAAGGCTGTAATCGAGGTGTTTGAGTACGCTGCGATCGAATATGAGGCAGCCAATCAGAGTGATGAGCACACAGAGCTCCCAACTCACGGCCCTTCCGACGCAGGCGAGTGCGAGGAGGAATAGGGCGCCGTAAGCGAAGGCGAGCCGTGTATCGACCTTGGAATTGGCGGCTTTGCCGAGCGTTGCCTTCGTATTGGGAATGAGCATACATGGGGCGATGGAGGCAAGGAGCCCGATGATGCCGTAGGGTGCGATTGTGGTGAGGAATTCGCCGAGTTCGAGCTCGAACGCGGAGTAGAGGTAGATGTTCTGCGGATTGCCGATGGGCGTCATCATCGAGCCGAGATTTGCAGCGACGGTTTGTGCGACGAGCGTGATGATCGTCGAGCGCGGTTCGGAGCCCTGGAAGAGCAACAGGGTGAGGGGTGCGAACGAGATGAGGGCGACATCGTTCGTGACGATCATGGCGGTGAAGAAGGAGAGCGCGACGAGCAGGAGCGAGAGGCGTCGCTGCGTGCCCTCGGTGCGGGTGAGAAGGGATCGCACACGCGCCAGCAGGCCGGCGCGTGTGAAGCCCGCCACGACGGTCATGGGGCAGAAGAGAAGGCCGATGGTGCGCCAGTCGATTGCCTCGACGTATGCGGACCAGTTCTGAGGCACAGGCGGGAACAGGCAAGCAGAGAGGAGCGCTGCGAGGGCGGCGACGACGAGTACGGCTTCAGCTTGGATGAAGGAGCGAATTCGATCGATGAGGGGGAGTTGCATGCTGGTCCTCAGGTTCGGGCGACAGGTGAAAATGACCGAGATGAATGCGGCTAACGGGGTATTATAACTTGCGAAATAATGCGTCTGCAGCCGTGTCTGCAGGTAAAGGGGGAGATGCGATTATGGCACGTGTTCAGCTAGATGAGGATAGGGACGTCGAGTCCAGATATGCGCTCGGGCGCATCCACTCCATCGAGAGCATGGGCACCGTGGACGGGCCGGGTGTGCGCTTTGTGGTATTCACCCAGGGGTGCCCCATGCGCTGCGCGTATTGCCACAACCCGGATACGTGGACCGTGGGCGAGGGGGCTGGTACGTGCGTATCGGTCGAGCGCCTGTTGGGAGAGTACGAGAGCAACAGGCCGTTTTACCGTACCGGCGGTCTGACCGTCACGGGCGGCGAGCCGTTGCTTCAGCCCGAGTTCGTGGGCGATCTGTTCGCGGCCGCCCATGCGGCGCCTGCGGGCCGTATCCACACATGCCTGGACAGCTGTGGATACGCATATAACCCCAAGAAACCCGAGCGTTTTGAGAAGCTTCTGGGCGAGACCGACATGGTCTTGCTCGATATCAAGCACAGCGACCCCGAGGGGCATAAAGCCCTGACCGGATGCGAGCCCGATCGCATCATCGCGTTCGGCGACGAGCTCGCCAGGCGCGGGATCAAGGTCGTGATCCGCCACGTGGTGGTCCCCGGGATCACGGACACGGAGGAGGAGTGCGAGGCGCTCGGACGCCTCATCGCCCCGTGGCACAACGTGGTTGGTCTCGAGATGCTGCCTTATCACACGATGGGCATCGTCAAATATGAGCAGCTTGGCTTGGAATACCCGCTCAAGGGCGTGCCCGCGATGGACAAGGGCCGCATGCCCGTCCTTCGCGAGGCGGTTATGCGCGGGTTGCGCGCGGGCCGTGCGGCGGAACACAACTGCCAGGGTTAAGCAAAAGCGGCGGGAGCTTTCCCGCCGCTTTTTGTTGCGCTGTATGAGGCGTGATCGGGGCCAATGTCACAGATATTCGATCTGAGCGCCTTGCGTGTCGCAGGTGAGAATGTGCGTCTCGCAGGTGGGGAAGGCCTCGCGGAGCCTGACCTGCAGGAATTTGGCGACGATAGTGTCGTCGGTCACCGCCATGAGGGTCGAGCCCGAGCCGGAGATCCACAGCGTTCCGGCGCCGCCCTCCAGGCAGGTTGCGCGGATGCCGTCGTAATCGGGGATGAGCGCGCGACGGAAGGGCTCCTGTAGGCGGTCGTCGTTTGCGGCCGCGATGAGCGCAAGGTCGCCCGTTTCCAGGCCGCGCGTCATGCCGGCGATGCGGCCCATCTGCCATACGGCGTCTGCGAGTGCGACCTGCTGCGGCACGACCTTCCGCGCCTCGCTCGTGTGGACCTCGTAGGGCGGGATGACGGTGATGAAGCGGAGGCGATCGCTGACCTCGTAGCGCAGGCAGCGGGGAAGTCCACCCTCGGGCGTGAACGAGCATACGGCCCCGCCGAGGATGGCGGGGGCGACGTTGTCGGGATGTCCTTCGACGGCGGTTGCGATGCGCACGAGCTCGGCGCGGTCGACGGTGTGCCCGGTGAGCGCGGCGGCCGCCATGATGCCCGCGACGACGCAGGTCGAGCTCGAGCCCAGGCCGCGAGCGACGGGCACCTCCGTCTGGATGTCGATTTTCACGGGGAAGGGCTCCTCGCCCCATTCGCGCAAAGCGTCTACGAGCGATGCGTATACGAGGTTGTTCTCATTTTGGAACTCCTCGGGGCATCCGGTGATCTGCAGCTCATCGGCGCGTTCAAACGTGAAATACGAGTAGAGCGAAACCGCCATTCCGAGCGTGTCGTATCCGATGCCGAGGTTCGCGCTGGTGGCGGGTACGGTGATCTTGATCATTTGAGACCTCCGGCCGCCTGCTCCACAAAGGACGCCATGCCGTCGATGTCCACGACGTCGGTGTGCAGCACGGGCTTGTCCTGCAGTGCGGCGAGCTGAGTGGGCGCGCAAGTACCCGTTGCCTTCTCCAGGACCTGCATGCAAGCGAAGTCGTCGGGTGGGCAGAACAGGCCGAGCGCGCCAGCGACCGCACGCGGGAACTTGTACGGGTTCGCGGTGGAAAGCAGGATGCGGGCCTTGGAACCGGGAGCGGCAGGCATTTGGCTCAGCACGTGGTAGCCGCAGGCGGTGTGCGGGTCGATCAGATAGCCGTTTTCATCCCAACAGGCCTTGATGGCGCGGGCAACCTCATCTTCATCGGCCCAGCCGCAGGCGAACACCTCCTGGATCTTGGAGAGCAGCTCGTCGGGAAGGGTGTAGGAGCCTTCATCGGCCAGTTCGCCCATGAGTTGGGAGACGAGCTCGACGTCGCCGTCGGACAGGTAGTAGAGCATGCGCTCGAGGTTCGAGGAAACGAGGATGTCCATGGACGGCGAGGTCGTGGTGAAGAAGGGGCGCTTGCGGTTGTACGTACCCGTGGTGAGAAAGTCGAACAGCACGTTGTTCGCGTCGCTCGCCACGATGAGACGTGCCACGGGAAGACCGAGGCGCTTGGCGTAATAGCCGGCGAGGATGTCGCCGAAGTTGCCGGTCGGCACGCAGAACTCGACTTCGTCCCCGCAGGTGATGGTGCCGGCTCGCAGCAGCTGCGCGTAGGCGGCGAAGTAATAGACGACCTGGGGCACCAGCCGCCCGACATTGATGGAATTGGCGCTGGAGAGCATGACGCCCTGCGCGCAGAGGCGCTCGGCGAGCTCGCGATCGGCGAAGATCTGCTTGACGGCGGTTTGCGCATCGTCGAAGTTGCCGCGCACGCCGCAGACGGCAACGTTGGCGCCTTCTTGGGTGCTCATCTGCAACTCTTGCACGCGGCTGACCTTGCCTTCGGGATAGAAGACGGTGATACCGACGCCCGGGGCATCGGCGAATCCGGCGAGCGCTGCCTTGCCAGTGTCGCCGGAAGTGGCGGTGACGATCATGATCTTCTCGTCCTCGGCGCCGTCGTTCGAGCCCGTGCGGGCCATGAGACGGGGCAGCATCTGGAGGGCGACGTCTTTGAAGGCGCTCGTGGGGCCGTGCCACAGCTCGAGGACGCTCGCGGGCGTGCCGTCACTCCCCATCGGCGCGATGTCCACGACGGGCGTGACCTCGGCGCTGGCGAATGTCTTCTCATAGGCTTCGGACGCGCACGCGTCTATTTCGGCGGGGGAGAAGTCGGGCAGCAGGGCGCGGAGCACCTCGCGGGCAAGGTCGAGATAGCTCATTTCCGAGAGGTCGACGAGGGGGATCTGGACGGTGCCGAGCGCGTCGCTCACATACAGGCCGCCGTCGGGGGCAATGCCGCGGCGGATGGCCTCCTTTGCGGTGAGGGGCGCCTCGTTCGAACGGGTGCTGTGGTAGGTTCTCATGCCGGTTTCTCCTCGAGCTCGATGCGTCGTGAATGCTGCCATGGTATCAGAGTCGAACACTCCGCTCAGATAAAGCGTTGCAGGTCCACGGCTTTTCAATTGCATTTCATACCCAATGCGGATGCGAGATTGCAAACATGTGTCGCCGAGGCCCGCGGCACCGTCGAGCGGGCTTGCTCATGGTAAAGTGACAGCCATATGACCGTATGCGCCCTGTGTCCGCGCGCAAGGGGAGGATTCGTCCACCATGATCAAAATCACCAAGTTCGGCGGCTCGTCCGTCGCCGATGCCGAGCACTTCAGGAAGATCAAGGCGATCATCGACGCCGATCCGGCCCGTCGATTCGTCGTGGTGAGCGCCTGCGGCCGCCGTCATAAGGCCGACACGAAGGTCACCGACCTGCTGTATCTCGTCGATGCGCACGTGAACTACCATGTCTCCTGCGAGGATCTGCTCGCCGACATCGGGCAGCGCTATTTCGACATCGCCGATGAGCTGGGGCTCTCCTATCCCATCCGCGAAGAGTTTGCCGCCTTTGCCGATCGCGCCCGTTCCGGTGGCTACACCACCGAGGAACTCGTGAGCCGCGGCGAGTACTTCACCGCCCGCCTCATGGCCGAGTACCTGGACCTTCCGTTCATCGACGCGGCCGATATGGTGGCCTTTCACCATGACGGCACGCTGTCGATGTCGCGCACGGCCAAGCTCGTCAAGCAGAACGCCCGCGAGGGCGGGTTCGTGATGCCGGGATTTTACGGCGCCACCAAGGAGGGCAAGGTCAAGCTGCTCGATCGCGGCGGCGGCGACATCTCCGGCTCGATTCTCGCCCAGTGCCTCGAGGCGGATCTGTACGAGAACTGGACGGACGTTTCGGGCTTCCTTTCCGCCGATCCGCGCATCGTCCCGGGCGCCCAGCCCATCCCGCGCATCACCTACGAAGAGCTGCGCGAGCTGTCTTACATGGGCGCGAGCGTCCTGCACGAGGAGGCGGTCTTCCCCGTCCGCGATGCCGGCATCCCACTCGTCATCAAGAACACGAACGCCCCCGAGGATCCGGGCACGATCATCTCCGAAACCGCCAAGGAAGGCGATACCGAGCCGATCATCACCGGTATCGCCGGTAAGCGTAACTTCCTGGCCATCAATGTCTCGCGCGACCGCACCAAGAGCCGCATCGGCTTCATGCGCCGCGCCCTGTCCGTGTTCGAGCGCTACGGCGTGTCCGTCGAGCACATGCCCACGGGCGTCGATCAGTTCGCCGCAGTTGTGCAGGCCGCCGACGTCAAGGATTCGCTGTACTCGCTCATCTCCGATATCCAGGAGGAGGTCGAGCCGCTGGAGATCGAGGTCGTGGAGGACCTGGCGCTCATCGCCACTGTGGGCCGTAACCTGCGCGGGCGTGCGGGCATCTCGGGCCACCTGTTCGGCAAGCTCGGCGAGGCCGGCGTGAGCGTCCGAATGATCACGCAGGGCTGCGACGAGATCAACATCATCATCGGCGTCGAGGAGCGCGATTTCGACCTCGCGATCAAAACCATCTACGAGGCGTTTTCCGACGAGGACGGTATCGTGACCACCGCCGAGTTGGAGCCCGCGCCGCGCGCGCTCTAGGCGCGAGGCAAAGGTTTGCCGGAACCATGCATGCCCGATGCGAACTGTGAGGAGTGGGGCAAGATGAAGAAGTACGTCGTCGCTATCGTGGGGGCCACGGGGGCCGTCGGCACGCAGATGCTCGCGTGCCTGGAGGAGCAGCAGTTCCCGGTCGGCGCGCTCAAGCTCTTGGCGAGTCCGCGCTCGGCAGGTAAGGTCGTGTCGACCCCGTGGGGCGAGGTCACGGTCGAGACGGCCGCACCCGAGGCGTTCGACGGCGTTGATATTGTGCTGGGTGCCGCTGAGGACGACGTGGCGAAGGCCCTGTACCCCGAGGCCGTGCGCCGCGGTGCCGTGGTGGTGGACAACTCGCACGCCTTCCGCCTGGACGAGGACGTGCCGCTGGTCATCCCCGAGATCAACGCCGCCGATGCGCTGCAGCACAAGGGCATCATCGCCAATCCCAACTGCGCCACCATCATCGGCCTGGTGCCCACCTGGCCGCTGCACCAGTTGGCCGGCGTGAAGCGCATGATCGTATCCACCTATCAGGCCGCGTCCGGCGCGGGCGTGCCCGGTATGCGCGAGCTCGAGGAGCAGATCGGCTGCATGGGTCGCGGCGAGGAGATCCCCGCCCCCGCTGCGTTTGCGGCGCAGTTGGCGAGCAACCTCATCCCGCAGATCGGTGGGGAGAAGTATCAGGGCTTCACCTCCGAGGAGATGAAGATGCAAAACGAGGGCCGCAAGATCATGCACCTGCCCGATCTCCGCGTGAACTGCACGTGCGTGCGCGTTCCCGTCTTGCGCTCTCATTCCGAGAGCGTCACGCTCGAATTCGAACGTGACATCACGCTTGAGCAGGCGCGCGAGGCTCTCGCGTCCGCTCCCGGTGTGAAGCTCGTGGACGACCTGGCCGCCGAGTCCGCGCACGACCGCTGGCCCATGCCGCTGGATACTACCGACCAGGACCTCATCTGGGTCGGCCGTGTGCGCCGCGACATCTCCAACCCTGATGCCCTGCGCGGCATCACCTTCTGGTGTTGTGGCGATCAGATCCGCAAGGGCGCTGCCACCAATGCCGTCCAGATCGCCAAGCTCCTGTGCGAATAGGGACATGCGTCGCCGTAGGATACGGATGTTTTGCGCGGTCTTGACGGCCCTGTGCCATTCGGTCGGAAATACTCGGCCGGTGGTCGGTAATTAATCTACATATCAAGTTTCAGTGTGTACAATCTGATGTCACGCACAGAACGGGGAAGGCGCCGGCGACGAGAGATGCGACCGGCGCCTTCGCCATATGTAATATCGATTAGATTGGTCGTGATTTTGTGGGTAAGTACGTCATCGTGGTCGAGTCCGGTGCGGACGTCTCGCCGGAGCAATGCGAGCGCTACGGTATCGTGATCGTCCCGATGCACGTGACGATCGGCAGCGAGACGATGGACGACGGTTCCATCGACCCGCTCGAGATCTACTCTCGCTGCAACGAGCTCGGCGAGATGCCCAAGACGAGCGGCTGCACTCCCGGCGACTTTGAGAAGGTCTTCGACCGCATTCACGCCGAACAGCCCGATGCGACCATCATCCACCTCGCGTATTCCGAGGCGACTACCTGCTCGCACCAGTCTTCCAAGATCGCCGCCCAGGGCCGTGACTACGTCTACTCCATGGACACTCGTTTCGTCTCCGTGGGCCAGGGGCTCGTGGCCGTCGAGACCGCCAAGTACATCGAGGCTCATCCCGATGCCACGGTTGAGGAGATCTTCTCCTACGCCGAGAGCGTGATGGATCGCATTCTGCTCGGCTTTGTCCCCACCGACCTCGGCTTCCTCAAGGCCGGCGGTCGACTCTCCAACGTCGCGTTCCTCGGCGCGCACCTGCTCAAGATCAAACCCTGCATCGAGGTGCTCGGCGGTAAGTTCCTCGCCACCAAGAAGTTCCGCGGCTCCATGCTCAAGTGCGCGCATTCCTTCATCGACCACATGATCGAGAAGGGCGATATCGACTACTCCTACATCGGTCTCGCCTACTCTGTGGGCCTGTCCGACGAGCTCCGCACGGAGATGGAGGCGTACGCCCACGAACTGGGATTTAAGGAGATTGCCTGGACCAAGGTCGGCGGCGTGATCTCCAGCCACTGCGGCCCCACTGCTTTTGGCGCCGTGTTCATCCAAAAGCCCAAGGCATAAAACGCGCTCGATAGCCTCAGAGTTCGTGTCGGCACCTCAATTTGGGGACAGTCCCTAAATTGAGGTGCCGACGGGCTTTCGACGGGGTTTACGCCCGTCCGTGCTTGACACCCCCTCTTGTGGGTAGAACAAACCAATGCGAACACATGAGGTAACGGGGGCTTTCGCGCATGGCATATATCGAGTTCAAGGACGTCACGAGGGTCTACGGATCCGACGGGTCGGAGGTGCACGCCCTTGATGGGGCATCGTTCGAGGTCGAACGCGGCGAGCTCGCTGTGATACTCGGCGCCTCCGGAGCCGGCAAGACCACGGCGCTCAACATTTTGGGCGGCATGGACAGCGCCACGAGCGGGCGCGTGGTGGTTGACGGGCGCGACATCAGTGCCGCGTCCGAGGACGACCTGGTGGAGTACCGTCGCGCCGATGTGGGCTTCGTGTTCCAGTTCTACAACCTGGTGCCCAACCTCACGGCGCTCGAGAACGTCGAACTCGCCTCGCAGATTTGCCCCGATTCGCTGGATGCCGTCGAATGTCTGCGCAAGGTCGGCCTGGGGGAGCGCATGGCGAACTTCCCCGCCCAGCTCTCCGGCGGCGAGCAGCAGCGCGTATCCATCGCGCGCGCCATCGCCAAGAATCCCAAGCTCCTGTTGTGCGACGAGCCCACCGGCGCGCTCGACTACCAAACGGGTAAGCAGGTGCTTCAACTGCTGCAGGACACCTGCCGTCGCGACGGTATCACCGTGCTCATCATCACGCACAACTCCGCGCTCGCCCCCATGGCCGACCGCCTGATCCGCTTCAAGAGCGGGCGCGTGACGGACATGCAGGTCAACGAGCACCCTGTGCCCATCGCCGACATCGAGTGGTAGGCGGGCGCATCATGAGGGGGAAGAAGGCCGGCGTACGGCCCAGCGCATTCGCGACCGATATCGAACGCACCATCACGGGCAACCTCAAGCGGTTCATCTCGCTGTTCGTCATCACCGCGCTCGGCGCCACCATGCTCGTGGGCCTCAAGGCGGCCTGCGACGACTTGCGTTTCACCGCCGACGATTACTACGACGCTCAGCGCCTGTTCGACATATCGGTCAAATCGACACTCGGCCTGGACGAAGCCGACATCTCCGCACTCAGCGAGGTGGATGGGGTCGAAGTCGCGGAGGGCGGTTACACCGAGTCCGCTTACACCCAGGTAGACGGCTTGAGCGAGAAGGTCGATCTCAAAGCGCTCTCCGCAGCCGGCCTCAACGAGCCCCGTGTGATAGAGGGCCGCCTTCCGCGCGACGTGCATGAGGTGGCCGTCACGCAGAAGTACCTGGATGCGAGCGGCAAGAAGATCGGCGACACCGTGACCTTCGAGAGCGCCGAGGAGAAGCACGGCGGCACGGCCGAAGAGGGCTCCGATGCCGCCGGATCAACTGATGCAACGGCAATTTTCGAGCGCGGCCGTTACACCATCACCGCATCCGTGTTCGATCCCATGGATGTGAACGCCGGCAGCAAGACCATGAGCTTCCGTAGCACCGGCGGTCCGCAGTACGCGTTCTTCCTCACGCCCGCCGCCGTGGTGGACCGCGATACGTTTACCGTCGCCTACCTTCGTGTTGCCGGCGCCTCCGAGCTCATGTCCTACTCGAATGAATACAAGGAGCTCATCGATGGCGTCAAGGGACGCGTCGAGCAGATTCGCGAGCGTCGCGAGGCGGAGCGCACGAGCGATGTGAAGGACGATGCCCTCGCGCAGATCGACGAGCGCCGCAGCGAGGCCGACGAGGCGCTCGACGCAGCCGCCGGCGAGCTTGCGAGCGCACAAACCAAGATCGATGCCGTCCGCGCTCAGATCGCGAGCGGCAAGCTCGAGCTCGACGCCAAACGTGCCGATGCCTCCCGTCAGCTCGATGCCGCCCAGTCCAAGCTTGATGCCGGTTTGGCCCTCATCGCGCGCGAACAGGGCAAGCTCGACTCGGCCCGTTCGGAGCTCACCGACGCGCTCGCCGGCATCGCCAAGGCGGAGGCCGCGGTCGACGTGATCCAACCGCTGCTCGGCGATCGCTGGCCCGCCGATTTGTGGGCACGCCTGCAAAAGGGTGATGCAGCGGCCGTCGATCCGTTCGTCTCCTCCGTGGTTCCGCTGGTACGTGAGGCCCGCGGTGAGCTCGATCAGGCGCGCACCCTTGTGGCAGAGATAAAAGGGCTCGTTTCCGGGTTGCCCACCGCCTCCCCCGAGGACAAGGCTCAGATTGCGCTCATGCTCGAGCGTCTGGATGCGCTGACCGGTGGCAGGTACGCCGCCGCCATCGACGCCGTTCGCGCCATTGTGAGCCTGTATCCGGAGGATGCCGGCCAGATCCAACAGGCCGTTTCCAAACTCTCCTCGATCGAGAAGATGCTGGGCTCCACCGCTTCGTCGCTCGATGCCATGCTCGCCGATGACGGTGCGCAGATTCGCGCCCTTGCCGAGGGCGTGGCGCGCAAGGGCGAGGTTCAGGCGGGGCTTGAGCAGGTTGCGGCGGGCCAACGTCGCCTGGATGCCGAACGTTCCCGTGCCGAGCGCGGCCTAGGTCAGCTCGACGCCGCCCGTGAGCAGATGAAATCTCAGATTTCCGAGGCCGAGGCCCAGCTCATCGCCGGCGAGGGCGAGGCAGCCTCCGGCCAGTCCGAGCTCAACGCCGGCAAGGCGGAGCTCGAGGCCAACCGCGCCGATGTCAACGCGCGGTTCGCCCAGGCTCGGGCCGATGTCGACGGCATCGAGCGCGCGAAGTGGTACATCCAAGATCGCGGCGCGCTGCCGAGTTACGCGAGCATCGAAAGCGATGCGAGCTCGATCGAGTCCATCGCCACGGTGTTCCCGCTCATCTTCTTCACGGTCGCCGTGCTCATCAGTCTCACCACGGTCACGCGTATGGTCGAGGAGGATCGCGGCCTCATCGGCGTGTACAAGGCGCTGGGTTACGGCCGTGGCCGCATCTTGTCCAAGTACCTCATCTATTCGTTCGCCGCCTGCCTGGCGGGCGGTATCGCCGGTGACGCGCTCGGATTCATCGCCCTTCCCGCGGTGATCTTCACCATATTCAAGACCATGTACGCATTGCCACCGTTCCAGCTGCACTTCAACATGTTCACGGCGGTGCTCGGCATTGCCCTGTTCGCGCTCGGTAT
Source organism: Collinsella intestinalis (assembly GCF_902364775.2). GTDB lineage: Bacteria > Actinomycetota > Coriobacteriia > Coriobacteriales > Coriobacteriaceae > Collinsella. Next base: position 148,706 of record NZ_CABJEU020000002.1, read on the forward strand.
CGTGGGCGCCACGTTCCTGGCCTGCCGCCATGTGCTCAAGGAGACGCCTGCCTCGCTCATGCGCCCCAAGGCCCCGCGTGCGGGCAAGCGCATCTTGCTGGAGCGTATCACCCCGGTGTGGCGCCGGCTGTCCTTCCTCAACAAAGTGAGTGCCCGCAACTTGTTCCGCTACAAGAAGCGCTTCTTCATGACGGTATTCGGCATCGCGGGCTGCACCGCCCTCATGATCTGCGGTCTGGGCATTCGCGATACCGTGATCTCGCTCAAACCGCGTCAGTACGGGCCTGCCGGCGTGGTTCGCTACGACCTGCTGGCCGTCACCACCGACGAGGATTTCGTGCAAGGTGAGCGCGAGCTGCGCGAGACGGGCATGGTCGACACCATGCTCGAGGCGCGCGTCGACAGCGTGACCGCCGAATTCGGGGGCGCGAGGGAGAGCGTTCAGCTCGTCGTGGTTCCCGACAACGCCGATTTGTCCGCGTACATGAAGACCGAGGATGGCTCGAACACGACCTTCCTCGCTCCCGCGATGGGCGGAGAGGAGCTTTCGCTGCCAAGCGACGGCAACGGCGTCCTCGTGACCAAGAACGCCGAGCAGGTGCTCGGCTTCTCGCTCGGCGACGAGCTCCTCCTGCAGGACTCGACGCTGAGTCAGGGGTCGGTACGCGTGGATGGCATCACCGTGAGCTTCTTGGGCAACTTCGTGTTCATGACCGAGAGCGCTTATGCCGAGGCCTTCGGCGAGCCGTGCGTCCCGAATGCGCTGTTGGCCAACCTCACGGGCACAGATGAGCAGAAGATCGAACTGGCCGATCGCCTGACGGCGGGCGACACGTTCGTGAATGTGAACAGTTCGACGAAGGTCGCCAACGATTTCTCAGAGAGCTTCAAGATCATCGATGTCGTGGTGTATATCGTGACCGTGATGGCCGCGGCGCTTGCCTTTGCCGTGGTATTCACGCTGTCCAACACGAACATCTCCGAGCGAGAGCGCGAGCTTGCCACAATCAAGGTGCTCGGCTTCAGGCGTGGCGAGGTGCATCGCTATATCAACAAGGAGACGATCGTCCTTACGCTTATCGGCATCGTGGCGGGTTGGCCGCTCGGCTACGTGATCACGAGGTTCCTCACGTACGTGCTGCGCATGCCGTCGCTGTTCTTCGACACGATCGTGGAGCCGCAGACGTACCTGTTCGCCTCGGTGATGTCGTTCGTCTTTACGCTGATCATCAACCGAATGACCAACCGCAGCCTCGACCGCATCGACATGGTGGGCGCCCTTAAGAGCGCGGAGTAGGGCAAAGGCCGTCCGCCTGAGACGGGCGCCGCGGTACAATGGGCGGGGACGAGAGGGGCCCCGCATGATCACGACCATATATCACTCGCCGCTGGGCGACATTTCGCTTGCCGCCACTGCGCGCGGGTTGGCCGGTCTGTGGTTTCGGGAGGTCGACCGTGTCCCCTCGAAATGCGCCGATTCCGCTCGCTTCGACATGAATGGCGGCGGCCTCATCGATCCCGATCCCGCTGCCACGGTCGAGGAGATCGAAGGTTGCGATGCGCTCTCGGGCGCCCGTCCCATGTGCGCGGCGAGTCCGGCGCACGGCTCCGCGATCGCCGTTTTGGAACGCTCCTGGGCGTGGCTCAACGCCTATTTCGCCGGTCAGGCTCCACGATGGGTTCCCCCGATGGATTTCGGCGGAGACGATTTCGAGCATGCGGTATGCGTGGCGCTGCTCGGCGTGCCGTATGGCGAGGTCGTCACGGTCGATGACGTTGCGGCGAGCGTGGCGTCTCGAATCGGGGGTGCGCCCGATGTGCGTGCTGTCCGCGGCGCCGCGTCGCGCTGCCCGGTCCGGGTCATCGTTCCCATGCATCGCGTCGAAGGCCTTTTGGCGCCCGACGACCCCCGTGAGTGTGTCAGCGTCGCGCTGCGCGCCCTGGAAGCCGCCCGCTGATCGGTCGCCCCTTGGTTTTGCTGTGAAGTTCCCCACACGCGTCGGGCGATTCATGGTACAAAAGAGGTCCAGACAATTGATTCAACGAACCGAACGGGTTCCCAGCTCAAGCTGCTATGAGGTGGGGGCCCTATTTTTATGGAGGTGGGTACATGGGAGATGTGCGATCTGGGGCTCCGTCTGCGGGATCTTCGAATAAGTGGGCGATTCTGTTCACCGTTCTCATCATGACGTTCATGGCGACGCTCGATTCGAGCATCGTCAACGTGGCGCTGCCGGTCATGCAAAAGGCGCTGGGGGCGGGACTCGACCAAATCCAGTGGATCTCGTCGGTGTACCTGCTGACCATGTGCGCCTTTTTGCTTGTGTTCGGCAGGTTGGGCGACCTGTATGGGAAGGTCCGGTATTTCGAGATCGGCGTGGTGATCTTTTCCATCGGCTCCCTTATGTGCGGTATGTCGACCTCGCTGCCGGCGCTCGTGGCATCTCGCGCGGTTCAGGGCATCGGCGGTGCATCGGCCATGGCGAACAATATGGGCATCATCACCGAGGCCTTTCCCGCCCGTGAGCGCGGCCGCGCGCTCGGCCTGTTGGCGAGCTTCGTGGCGCTCGGCATGATGTGCGGGCCGGTGTTGGGCGGTTTCATCGTGTCGATGTTCCCCTGGGAGGGCATTTTCCTCATCAACGTGCCGGTCGGCATCCTGTCCCTCGTCATAGGGCACTTCACCTTGCCGCGCTCGACGCCCGAATGCGCGGGACAGTCCATGGACGTAAAGGGCGCAGTTCTGCTCGTTCCCGGCATGCTGCTCACATTCCTGTCCGTCACCATGATGCAGGGCAACGCGAGCCCCGCGGCCGCGCTCGCGCTCGTTGCGGGCGTGCTCATGCTCGTGTTCTTCGGGCTGCACGAGCGCCGCGTCGAGCATCCTCTGGTCAACTTGGCGATCTTTTCCGACCGTCATTTCGCGGTGAACGTCGTCTGCCTGTTCATCAGCTTTGTCGCCATCGGCGTTTATGAGCTCATGACGCCCTTTTACCTGCAGGATGCCCGTGGCTTCGACCCCGGTGCATCCGGCCTGATCTTTTGCGTCATCCCCCTGGTGAACGCGGTTGCGGGGCCCATATCGGGCGCCGTGTCCGACCGCATCGGATGCAACCTTCTCACGGTTCTCGGCCTGGGTGCGTTCAGCGTGGGCCTGTATCTCACCGGCACGCTCGGGATGACGTCCACACTGCCGCAGATCCTGTTCTATCTGGGTTTGGCCTCGTTCGGCACGTCGATCTTCCAGTCTCCGAACAACTCGCTGATCATGGGCTCCGTCTCCACCGAGATGCTCGGATTTGCGGGCAGCGTGAGCGCGCTCGCCCGGTACCTGGGCATGGCGGTGGGTATTTCGGGCTCCACTTCGATCCTCTATGGCCAGATGAGCATCGCGGCCGGCCGCCATGTGACGGCTTTCGTCGAGGGCAGGCCCGACATCTTCCTGTACGGGTACCATATCGTCTACGTCGTTACCGCCGCGCTTGTGCTCGTGGGTTTCGCGCTGGCGATGGGCCGCATGATCGCGCGCAGGCGTTCTCGGCGATAGGGCGTCTTTTGGCGCGCCCGCCCCTTGATGGGTCCCGATGTGCTCGGGACCTATTGCCGTTTGGCGGATATGTCTCATTTTCATCATCGGAGTATGCGAAACTGGTACTCTACGTAATACATTGTTCGTCATCCGCATCACGGGAGGTTCGTCGCACGCATGCTGCTGGAACGCATTTCATCGCCGCAGGACGTGAGGGACCTCGATGCCGCCGACCTGCCGCTTCTTTGTTCTGAGATTCGCCAGGCCATCCTTTCGAGCTCGGCTTCGGTAGGGGGTCACATCGGTTCGAACCTCGGCGTCGTGGAGCTTACCGTCGCCTTGCACCGCGTGTTCGATTCGCCGACGGACAAGCTCATCTTCGACGTTTCCCATCAGACGTACGCGCACAAGATGCTCACGGGCCGCGCCGCGAACTACCTCGACGCCGAGCGTTTCGGCGGTCTGTCCGGTTTCACCAGCCCGGCCGAGTCCGAGCACGACCTGTTCTCCGTCGGCCATACCTCCACTTCCGTGAGTCTCGCTTGCGGCATGGCCAAGGCGCGCGACCTCATGGGTGCCGATTACAACGTCGTCGCCGTCATCGGCGATGGCTCCATTTCCGGCGGTCTTGCGTTCGAGGGGTTTGACAACCTTGCCGAGCTCGGCACCGGCGTGATCGTCATCGTGAATGACAACGGCTGGTCCATCGCCGAGAATCACGGCGGCATCTATCGCAACCTCGCCGAGTTGCGCGAGAGCGAAGGCACCGCCCCCAACAACTTCTTCCGCTCCCTGGGGCTCGACTATCGCTTCCTCGCCAATGGCAACGACGAGGCGGCAGTCGAGCGCGCCTTGCTCGAGTTGCGCGATATCGACCATCCGGTCGTCCTGCACGTGTGCACCGTCAAGGGCTCCGGTTACGAGCCCGCTGAGGATGACGCCGAGGGCTGGCACCACGTGGGCCCCTTTGATATCGAGTCCGGCACGTATGAGGCGCTCCGCCGCAGCCGTTGCGAGAAGAGCGAGACCTATGCGGATATCACCGGCCGCCATCTGCTCATGCGTATGGCCGCCGATGAGCGCGTGGTGGGCATTTCCGCCGCCACGCCCTACATCATGGGCTTCACTAAGCCCCGGCGCGATGCCGCGGGTTCTCAGTTCGTGGACGTGGGCATTGCCGAGGAGCATGCCGTGACCTACGCCGCGGGCCTTGCGCGCGCAGGCGCCAAGCCGGTGCTCGGCCTGTACGGCGTGTTCATGCAGCGCGCGTATGACCAGCTCTGGCACGATTTGTGCCTGAACAACCTGCCCGCCGTCATCCTCGACTTCGGCTCCTCCGTGTATGGGACGAGCGATGCGACCCATCTGAGCTTCTTCGACCTTGCCCTGCAGGGGGCTCTGCCCAACCTGCGCTGCCTGGCGCCCACGTGTCGCGAGGAGTATCTCGCCATGCTGGATTGGGCTATCGACCAAGACTCTCGTCCCGTGGTCGTTCGCGTTCCCGGCAATGGCGTCGTTTCCAATCCCGACTTCGCGCTCGACCCTAAGGCCCTGGCGGCCGAGTTCGCCCTCCCGCGCTATGACGTGGTGCACGAGGGCTCCGATGTTGCGATTCTCGCGTTGGGCAGCTTTTTCAGCCTGGGTGAGAGCCTGTGCGACGCGCTTTCCGCTCCCGCTGACGGCGGGCCTGCGCTCGATGCGACCTTGGTGAACCCGCGCTTCGCCACCGAGCTCGACGAGGCGGCTCTCGACGACCTCGCCCGCTCGCATCGTGTGGTCGTGACGCTCGAGGACGGTGTGCTCGAGGGCGGTTGGGGCGAGAAGGTCGCTCGCTACCTGGGCCCGACCAGCGTGCGCGTGCTGTGCTACGGCGTGCGCAAGGGCTTCCCGGATCGCTTTGACGCCGACGAGCTCCTTGCCGAAAATGGCATGACCCTCGAGGCGATCACCGCCGATATCCGCGCCGCCCTTTCCTGACGTCGCATTGGGAGTGCGACGTTCCCAATTCCATCTAGCCCATCGATGACGCCCGCGCTCCATAACGCGGGCGTCATCGCGTAAATGCTGTGGTTGCCGTGCAAGTGATACAAGTGTCGCGGTTGGGGCATAAGAACGCGTAAGTCCATGAGTACGTTGGGCTGACTGAGCAAACACTGCGGTAAGATAAAGTATTATCGCGTACAGGGGAAAGGAACCCTCATGAGCAAGACCATGCGTGAGTTCACGCTCGACCGTCGCCAGGTGCTTGGCGCCGCAGTTGCCGGCGCGGCTACGTTGGGCCTGGCCGCATGCGGCGAGCAGCCGGCCGCCCCGGCGCCCGCCGGGTCCTCCACGGGAGATGCCGCCGAGGATCAGGAGCCCGCGCTTCTCGATGCCGTCGCCTATGACAAGCTGATCGCCTCCGGCGCCGTCGCCGATGATGCGACCATCGCCTCCAGCGAGTGGGCCCAAAAGATCAAGGATGCCGGGACGATGCGCCTCGGTGTCGTCCAGACCTCCATGCTCTTCAGCCTGTTGAATGAGAAGGACGGTAAACTGCGCGGTTTCGATGCCGGTCTTTCCCAGTTGCTCGTTCGCTACATCCTGGGCGATGAGTCCAAGTTCGAGGCCACGCAGGTCACGTCCGACACGCGCGAGTCCGTCCTGCAAAACGACCAGGTCGACGCGGTGTTCGCCACGTATTCCATCACCGAGGACCGCAAGAAGCTCATCTCCTTCGCCGGTCCCTACTACGGTACGCAGCAGTCCATTCTCGTGCTCGCCGACAATGACGATATCGCCAGCGTCGACGATCTCGCGGGTAAGAACGTGGCCGCCCAGTCCGGTTCTACCGGCCCGAGCATCATGGAGGAGGTCTGCCCCGACGCCAAGCTTCAGGAGTTCAAGACCGACGAGGAGGCACGCAGTGCCCTCGCCCAGGGTCGCGTGGACGCCTATGTCATCGATCGCAACATGCTCTTCTCCGACATGATGAAGCAGCCTGGTAAATACAAGATGGCCGGCGAGCCTTTCGGCCCCGAGGACCTGTACGGCATCGGCCTCCCGCTCGACTCCGATGGCGTCGCGTTCGTGAACGCCTTCCTGACCAAGGTCGAGGAGGACGGTACCTGGGAGGAGCTGTGGAAGCTCTGCATCGGCGATCGTGCCGAGATCGACGAGGTCCCGCAGCCTCCGGCGATTGGCGCGTAGGCTCGCGAGATGTGCGTGGCGTCGCTCGCATCGATGGCGTGCGACGCCGATTACGAGGATGTGCGGAGGCGCCCGTGCCTGCCTGCACGCGATGCGTGACGGGTGGGCCGGCGCCTCCGCGGCGTTGTAACTGACAGGGTCAAACGTGGGGAAGGGGTGTTCATGGGGCTGTCGGAGCTGATGGCGACCTATGGGCGCAATTATTGGGAGGCGCTGCTGTCCACCTGGGGGATGACGGCATTTTGCTTTGCGTTCGTGATGGTGCTCGCCGTCGTCGTGACCGTGATGCGCGTGTCCCCGTTCAAGCCGCTGCGTCTGCTGGGCGATGGCTACGTCCAGGTGTTCCGCAATATCCCGGGCGTTGCGCTGCTGATCATCATCGTATATGCGCTGCCCAGCTTGAAGTTGGTGCTGCCGTACCGCACGTGCGTGATCCTCACGGTGGTGCTCGTGGCCTCCGCCTTTGGCTCCGAGAACTTCATGACCGGCATCAACACCATCGGTGTGGGCCAGATCGAGGCCGCACGATCGCTGGGTCTTTCATTTGGGCAGATGCTCCGTCGGATCGTGATCCCCCAGGCCCTGCGTACCACGGTGCTGCCCATGACGAACCTGCTCATCGCCGTGCTGCTCACCACCTCGATCGGTTCGCAGGTCCCACTCGATCCCCTTGAGCTCACCGGCGTGGTTTCCTATATCAACACGCGTGCGACCGGCGGCATCCTGGCCTTTGCCGTCTCGGCTGCCGGCTACGCTCTCACCGCGGTGGTCATCGCGTTCGTGGGCAATCGAATCGACCGGAAGGTGAGGATCGTCCGATGAGCGCCATGACTTCAACCTCCCGTCCCGTGAGTATCCGCGATGCCCTGTATGAGGCCCCCGGACCCAAGACTCGCGCGAAGATCCGCGTGGGTACGGCCATCACGGCCGTGTTGGTCGCCCTGCTTTTGGGATTTGTGGTGTATCAATTTTGGGCGACCGGCCAGCTCAACCCGAGGTACTGGATGTTCTTCACGCAGTTGAGCACGTGGAGCTATCTGCTCGCGGGCTTGCGCGGTACCCTCACGGTGGCACTCACCGCTGGCGGCATCGCGTTGGTTTTGGGCCTCGCCCTCATGCTCGGGCGCACGAGCGGCATCCGCGTGCTCGAAGCGGTCTGCCGCGTCGTGACCGATTTCTTCCGCGGCGTGCCGAGTCTGCTGTTGATCTATTTCTTCTTCCTGGTGGTGCCCCAGTACGGTATCAGGATGTCGTCGTTTTGGATGCTCACCTTGCCGGTCGCGCTCGCGGCTTCGGGCGTGCTCGCCGAGGTGTTTCGCGCGGGCGTGAATGCCGTTCCCCGCGGTCAGACCGAGGCGGCGCTGGCGCTCGGCATGAGCCCGTTTCGCGTGAAGCTCAAGATCGTGCTTCCCCAGGCGATCAGGTACGTGATCCCCTCGCTCATCTCCCAGCTCGTGGTCGTGGTGAAGGACACCACGGTCGCATATGTGGTGAGCTACCCCGACATGTTGCAGAACGCCCGTGTACTGATCACCAACTATGACGCCCTGGTGAGCACTTATCTGGTTGTGGCGGTGATTTACATCCTGTTGAACTACGCCATCAATCAGTTGTCGGTGTACGTGGCGCGCCGCAGCGGCACCCGCGTGGTGAGCCGCTACAGCACCAACCCCGCTTAACCCTCGAGCGTCCACCGCGGGCGCATCGTTGATCAAGTCCTCGTGAGAACGGATTCGATATGTCCAATCAGTCAAAGAGTTCCATGGCTCCCATCATCGAGCTTCGCCATGTGGACAAGCATTTCGGCGACCTGCATGTGCTCAAGGACGTGAGCCTTTCCGTGGGCAAGGGCGAGGTCGTCGTGGTGATCGGCCCCTCGGGCTCTGGCAAATCGACGCTGTGTCGTGCCATCAACCGTTTGGAGACCATCGATTCGGGCGAGATCCTCATCGAGGGCAAGCCCCTTCCCCAGGAGGGCCGCGAGCTCGCGGCCATGCGCGCGGAGCTTGGTATGGTGTTCCAGAGCTTCAACCTGTTCGCCCATATGAGCATCTTGCAAAACGTCACGCTCGGCCCCGTCGAGGTACTCGGCATGTCCAAGGCGGAGGCCGAGCAGCGTGCTATGGAGCTGCTCGATCGCGTGGGCGTGGCGTCTCAGGCGAACAAGGTGCCGGCTCAGTTGTCCGGAGGCCAGCAGCAGCGCGTCGCCATTGCCCGCTCGCTGGCCATGCGCCCCAAGGCCATGCTCTTCGACGAGCCCACCTCCGCGCTCGACCCCGAGATGATCAACGAGGTGCTCGATGTCATGGTCGATCTCGCCCGTCAGGGCATGACCATGATCGTGGTGACCCATGAGATGAATTTCGCCCGACGCGTGGCCGATCGCGTGGTCTTCATGGCTGACGGTGCGATTGTTGAGGAGGGGGCGCCCGACGCCTTTTTCGATCATCCGCAATCCCAGCGTGCCCGCGACTTCCTCGACTCCATCAAGGGACATTAGACTATGACCGCAGCAGATGACAGACCGATAATCCTGATCGCACCGCGCTTGGAGCAGCCCAAACCGTGTTTGCAGATGCCGGAGCGCCTGGCCCCCGAGGAGACGGGGTCCACGGTGTTTCTCAACGCGATTCTCGCCGCGGGCGGCTTGCCGCTCATCATGGCGCTTACCGAGGACGAGGATGTCATCGCGCGCTATGTCGAGATGGCCGATGGCGTGGCGATTCCGGGCGGGCATGATGTGGACCCTGCCTTGTGGGGCGAGGAGGAGCCGTATGACGAGCGCCTGCTCTGCCATGAGCGCGACTCTTTCGAGCTCAAGCTCATCCGCGCGGCGCTGAGGGCGCATAAGCCCCTGTTCGCGACGTGTCGCGGTATGCAGATCCTGAACGTGGCGCTCGGCGGTACCTTGTGCATGGATGTGCCGAGCCTGCCCGTGCCGGAGGGCAAGGTCCACTGGCGTCATCTTCCGATCCTGCACGACCCCGCGCACCCGATCGCGGTCGAGGACGGCTCGCTGCTCGCGCGGATTCTCGATTGGCCGGGCGAGGTGCAGGTCAACTCGAGCCATCATTGCTGTGTCGACAGACTCGGCGAGGGCGTGCGTCTCGTGGCCGTGGCAACCGACGGCGTTCCCGAGGCCATCGAAGTGGAGGGCGAGCGTTTCTGCATGGGCGTGCAATGGCATCCCGAGTACACCTGGGAGTCAATACCCACCGACTTCAAGCTCTGGTGCGCTTTTGTGCGGGCAGCGCGTGGCGAGCGGTGAGTTGGGCCACCGCTGGCGGAAAGATGCGCTTGAGGGCATCCGTTTGGGGTAGGACTGAAGTATCGCAAGGGCGCCGTATGCGCTACGTCGAAGGGAGCGATCATGCCTATCGATGCGATGTTCTTCGTCCTGTTGCTGGTTGTGTGCGGCTTCATTGGCTATCTCGCGGTTCCGCGGGTGATGCGCAAATGGTCCGTGGCAACCAAGCCCGCCGACGAGCGTTTGGAGTATGCCGCGCACCTGGGCGATGAGGTCGACCAGGGAGCCTCGGCGGATGTTCCTGCCGAGAGTGAGCGCGCCGGCCATCACGACCGGGGGAGCACCCGGATTCGTCAGCTGTAATGCTTGATTGCGAGGTGCTTTCCATGAGGCGCCCTCGCAGCGAGCGCTTTCATGGCGGGGGCCGAGATGATAAGCGCCTTCAGGGCCATCGGTCGGTGCCGATGGCCCTATTTTTGCCGCGGAAATCGTGATCGCGGCATTATGTCTGGAAATTCGAGTCTTGTTCGATGCGCCAAGAAAGTTGGATGAGCTTTTTCGTATCAAAATCGGAACAAGGCGAGCAGGGCATCTTCAATCTGTTTTAAAAGCGCAGGTCGCAAACGGCCGGCAGGCATCTCTATTCGCTAAAGGACGAACTGAGTACGAAAAAGCTCAACTTGGTCGTGGGATGCACCTCGAACGTCTTCGTCCACTGGATCGAGTTTCTAAGGCTCGATAATTACCTCGCGATGGTCGCATGTAATGAGCTCTGCGACTGCGATGGTTGCGCCCAGGTGCTTCTCAACGAGCTGCGCGAGCTCTTCGGTAGCGGCCCGACAGTCCTCGATGCGCTCTGCCTCGACGCATTCTACGATGAGGAAAGCATTGCTCGTGTTGTGGGTGAGGGCGGTTCGCACGCCGTCTCGCCAGTTCCAGCAACGGCACACGGCACCCGCGTCATCTACATAGGCGAGTTCTCCGGGCAGCGTGGGGTCGTTCTCGGCGCCCTCGCCCAGCGGCGTGAATGCGTCGCCGCCCTCCGTGATGCGAAGGCGCAGATCCCCCTCAAAGGCGTCGAGGTCCTCTCCGCCCAGCGGCAGGGCGTATTTGAGGGAGATCGCGTTGTAGAGGTCCACCGAGGGTGAGATGCTGCCCACGGGGTTGCCCTTGAGGACGCGCTTGAGTAGGTTCTCGATGGAGCAACGCGCGCCGCGCTTGGTCTTGAATTGCTGATAGGCCTGGCGCCAAGCGCGAACGGGCGCGTTCTCGGAGAGGGTGGGCGATTCCAAGTGTTTCTCGGCGAGCGCGTTGGCGCGGGTGAGAAGCTGCTCGATCGCCTGCGCGTCTTCGGGTGATATCTCGTTCGCCGGCTTCATGCCGCGCGCGACGATAACGCCGAGCGATGCCCCCGGGAAGAGCTGCCAAAACGAATCCTCGGTCACGAACTTCTTCATGTGCTTCTTCCTTTGAATCGGTGATTGCCCGGGAAACTGCGTGCAATTGCCCGTTTGCGAAAAGGCGCCCACCTACCGGCCACCTTCAAAGTCCTACGGTGCCGGCACGTGAGCGCCTCAGCGCCGCCCCCATCCGGAGAAGGGGGCGTTTATGTATCAGGGGCCATTGTACGCTAAGAGGCTGCGACTGAAAACTCGACACGGTCGATCTCGGGGACGTCGATGCGGATGAGCTCCTCGGCGACGTTTCGAGCCTCCTCGTCGAGGGCGACATTCGTCGAGACGTGCGCCACAAGCTCCGTGCGCCCCTGTGTGTCGCCCGCTTCGACGGCAGTTTCATTGCCCACGGTGTACTCCTCAAAACCGGGGCAGACAACGGCAAGTTCTTGCGCCGTTTCGGTTGCGCCGAACGCTGCCGGTGCCGGGGCGTCCGCCTCGCGAACCAGATTGGCGGTGAGCAGCAGGCAGGGGATGGCGAACAGTCCCGTGCCGAGCAAGATGCGCCAGCGCAGTGAATGGGAGAGCGCCTGCATGCTCTCTTCCTCGGCCGCGGTGATGACGCCGTCGTCGTTGAGGTCCCGCTTGAGCGGCACGCGCAAAAGCAGCAGCACGACCTGTGCGGAGAGTGCGATGAACACGACGTTGATGCCGAACTCGTACAGCGCCGAGAGGAAGAGCCCGCCGTCGACGGCTGCCAGGCCAAAGCCCGCGGCACATAGTGGCGGCATGAGCGAGGTCGCCACCGCCACGCCGGAGATGAGCGTGGCCGGTTCCTGGTCGCGTGAGTTGCCTAGCCCGCCGGCGAAGCCGCCCACGAGCGCGAGCAGCAGGTCCCATGCGGTGGGGTTGGAATTGTCGGCCAGCGCATGGGTCATGCCGGCGACGGGGGAGAAGTGGAAGTAGAGCGTTGAGGTGACGAGGCAGAAGGCCATTTGCAGGGCAAGGCCACCCACCGCATCGCGGATGAGCGCCCGATCGACCGTCGCCATGCCGTAGGCGATGGCGAGGACGGACCCCATGATGGGACAGATGAGCATGGCTCCGACGATGGCGATGTCCGAATCGGTGTCCAGGCCGACGCAGGCGATGACCATGGCGATCACGAGAATGCACAGATGGGTTCCGTTGAGGCGCGCCCCGTTGACGAAGCGCTTCCGGATTACGTGGTAGGGTGCGCGGCCTTCCCGGATGTTGAATGCGCGCCGGAGGAATCGGTGAAGGTCATAGCCCCAGCGTTCGAGGGGGCTGCGCTGGCCGTGTCGGCGCTTGTGCCGGTTGATGTACTTTTTCAGATCCTCGTCGTGTTCTGCCAATTCATCCTGCCCTGCGTTGTCTTCCGGGTGCGGCGAACCCGCCATCTCGGCATTTTTGTCCCAACCTCGCATCGTGTCAACGGATGCGCGATGCGCCGTGGATTGATTGGAACCCAAGATGGAGCATTGCCGTGTCCCGTACATGAAAAAAGGCACCGACGCGAAGTCGGTGCCTTTTGCGTACGCGATGGGTGCGCTGTTGGAATTAGCGGACCTGAGCCACGTAGGCGAGGTTGGTCGAGGAGACCTTGCCCTCGAGCTGGACGGAGAGGCGGGCGTCGCCGGCGGTTGCGACGGTGAGGTCGCCCTTCTCGACGAAGCCGAGCTCCTTGGCCGTCTCGACGGCCTTCACGATGGTGCCGTTGACGGTGCCCTGGGTGATCTCGGCCTGGCGCGGGATGACGCCCCAGTACATGATCATCTGCTGGACGGCCCAGTCGTGACGGGAGAACGCCAGGATGGGCATGTTCGGGCGGAAGTGGGAGATCAGGCGGGCGGTGCGGCCAGTGGTGGTGGGCACGGTGATGCACTTGGCGCCCACGGCGGTGGCCATCTGGACGGCGGACATGCCCACGACGTTGTTGACGATGCGAGTACCGGAAGCACCCTCGGGCATGGCGAGCTCGGCGTGAGCGGCCATGTGCTTCTCGGTCTCGATGGCGATGGAGGCCTGCATCTTGACGGCCTCGACCGGGTACTGGCCGGCCGCGGTCTCACCGGAGAGCATCACGGCGTCGGTGCCATCGAGGATGGCGTTGGCGACGTCGGTGACCTCGGCGCGCGTCGGGCGCGGGTTGTGCTGCATGGAGTCGAGCATCTGCGTGGCGGTGATGACGGGCTTGTAAGCCGCGTTGCACTTGGCGATGATCTCCTTCTGGATGTGGGGCACGAGCTGGGCCGGGATCTCGATGCCCAGGTCGCCGCGGGCGACCATGATGCCGTCGGAGGCCTCGAGGATCTCGTCGAACTTCTCCACGGCCAGGCCGCACTCGATCTTCGGGAAGATCGTCACGTGCTTGCCGCCGTTCTCACGGCACAGCTGGCGGATATCCTCGACGGCCTTGCCGTTGCGGATGAAGGAGGCCGCGATGTAGTCGATGTTCTGGGTGAGGCCGAACAGGATGTCCTGACGGTCGCGCTCGGTGACGGCGGGCAGGGAGATGTCGACGTTGGGGATGTTGACGCCCTTGCGCTCGCCGATGAGGCCGTTGTTGAGGACGACGCAGTGCATGTCCTGGCCGTCGATGGACTCGACCTCGAGGCCGACCAGGCCGTCGTCGATCAGGATGATGGAGCCCTTCTCAGCCTCGGACGGGAGCTTCTCGTAGTCGAGGGAGATGTGGGAGGCGTTGCCGAGCCAGTCCTCGCTGGTGGGCTGGGCGGTGACGGTGATCTTGTCGCCGGCGTGGACCTCGACCTTGGCGTGGCCCTCGAGCAGGCCGGTGCGGACCTCGGGGCCCTTGGTGTCGAGCAGGATGCCGACGGGCTTGCCGACCTTGGCGGCGCAGCGGCGCACACGCTCGATGCGGCCCTGATGCTCCTCATAGGAGCCATGGGAGAAGTTGAAGCGGGCGACGTTCATGCCCGCCTTCAGCATCTCGCAGATAGTCTCGTCGTTGTCACAGGCAGGGCCCATGGTACAAACGATCTTGGTGCGCTTCAGTTTCTGCTGCATTCAGACCTCCATCTGATGTCAGTGATAGGCGTCGTGGGCGAATACGTATGCACGAGTCATTATAGGAAAACCTACGCCGCTTATCGACATGAATCGACCGTGTGCCGATTCAATTCATATTGGACTTGCTTCAGGCACTGCCTATCGTTCCGGTATGTGTGCATTGCGCCGAATCGCGTCTCCAGCTGGCATAGGGCCCGAAAGCTTGGGTACCATATCGACCATTGACAAGCCCTTGCCCAGATTCCGGGAATTATAATCGGGTGTCAGACTGTTGGATTGGGGCGCGGTGCGCCTGCGTCCCGCTTGGCATACTCCGGGAGGGGTTAGATTGAAAGAGTACTTGGCTTCGGCTGAGGAGGTGCTCGAGGAGCAGTCCACGAGTGCCGCTCAGGGTCTGACGGCCGCTGAGGCGCAGTCGCGCCTGGCGAGCGTGGGCCCGAACAAGCTTGATGAGGAAGAAAAGACTCCCATGTGGAAGCGCTTCTTCGAGCAGATGGGTGACCCGATGGTCATCATGCTGCTCGTTGCGGCCGCCATCTCCGTCATCACCGGCTTCATCCAGGGCGAGCCCGAGTGGGCGGACGCCGCCATCATCCTGTCCGTCGTCATCCTGAACTCCGTCCTCGGCGTGGTGCAGGAGGCCAAGTCCGAGCAGGCCCTCGAAGCGCTGCAGGAGATGTCCGCGGCTCAGTCCAAGGTCATCCGCGATGGCAAGATGGTCCATATGGCGAGCTCCGAGCTCGTCCCCGGCGACGTGGTCCTGCTCGAGGCCGGCGACTCCGTGCCTGCGGACTGCCGCGTGATCGAGAGCGCCTCCATGAAGATCGAGGAGGCCGCCCTTACCGGCGAGTCCGTCCCGGTCGAGAAGCACGCCGACGTCATCTCCCTCGCCGAGGGCGCCGACGATGTGCCGCTGGGCGACCGTAAGAACATGTGCTACATGGGCTCCACCGTCGTGTATGGCCGTGGCCGCGCCGTCGTGGTGGGTACCGGCATGAACACCGAGATGGGCAAGATCGCCTCCGCGCTCACCAGCGCCAAGAAGGAGCTCACCCCGCTCCAGATGAAGCTCAACGAGCTTTCCGGCATCCTGACCAAGCTCGTGCTCGCCATCTGCGTGATCATCTTCGCCGTGGACATCGTTCGCCACTTCGGCGAGCTGGGCTCCAACCCGGCCATGATGCTCGACACCTTCATGGTCGCCGTGTCCCTGGCCGTCGCCGCCATCCCCGAGGGCCTGGTCGCCGTCGTGACCATCGTCCTCTCCATGGGCGTCACCAAGATGTCCCGTCGCCAGGCCATCATCCGCAAGATGACCGCCGTCGAGACCCTCGGCTGCACCCAGATCATCTGCTCCGATAAGACCGGCACCCTCACCCAGAACAAGATGACCGTCGTCAAGCACGAGCTCGCCGCCGACGAGGACAAGTTCCTCGCTGGTATGGCTCTGTGCTCCGACGCCAAGTACGACGCCGAGAAGGGCGAGGCCGTGGGCGAGCCCACCGAGTGCGCCCTCGTCAACGACGCCGCCAAGGCCGGCATGACCGATCTCGACTCGCAGCGTCCGCGCATCGGCGAGGCCCCGTTCGATTCCGGCCGCAAGATGATGTCCGTCGTGGTCAAGGACGTCGATGGCGACTACGAGCAGTTCACCAAGGGCGCTCCCGACGTCGTCATCGGCCTGTGCACCCACGTGTACGACAACGGCCAGGTCGTGGAGCTCACCGACGAGCGCCGCGAGCAGATTCTCGCCGCCAACAAGGCCATGGCCGACCAGGCCCTGCGCGTCCTGGCCCTCGCCAACCGCACCTACACTGAGGCCCCGACCGACTTCTCCCCTGAGGCCCTCGAGCACGACCTGGTGTTCTGCGGCCTGTCCGGCATGATCGACCCAGTCCGCCCCGAGGTCACCGCGGCCATCGTGGAGGCCAAGGAGGCCGGTATTCGTCCGGTCATGATTACCGGCGACCACATCGATACCGCTGTCGCCATCGCCAAGGACCTGGGCATCGTCGAGGACGCCTCCCAGGCCATCACCGGCGCTGAGCTCGACAAGATCTCCGACGAGGACTTCAAGACCCGCGTCACCGAGATTTCCGTCTACGCCCGCGTCCAGCCTGAGCACAAGGCCCGCATCGTCGACGCCTGGAAGAGTCTGGGCAACATCGTCGCCATGACCGGCGACGGCGTGAACGACGCCCCGTCCATCAAGCGCGCCGACATCGGCGTGGGCATGGGCATCACCGGTACCGACGTCACCAAGAACGTCGCCGACATGGTCCTTGCCGATGACAACTTCGCCACCATCATCAACGCGGTGGAGGAAGGCCGTCGTATCTACGACAACATCCGCAAGGTCATCCAGTTCCTGCTGTCCGCCAACATCGCCGAGGTCCTCTCGGTGTTCGTGGCGACGCTGATCGGCTTCACCATCTTCCAGCCGGTCCAGCTGCTGTGGATCAACCTCATCACCGACTCCCTGCCCGCGCTTGCGCTCGGCATGGAGGAGGCCGAGGGCGACGTCATGAAGCGCAAGCCGCGTAAGGCCTCCGACGGCGTCTTCGCCGGTGGCATGGGCATCGACATCGCCTTCCAGGGCGTCATCATCACCATCCTGGTGCTCGCGTCCTTCTTCGCCGGTATGTACTTCCACAACGGCGCCATCGAGCTGTCCATGCTCACCGACGGCATCGCCGATCCGGAGGGCGTCACCATGGCCTTCATCACCCTGTCCATGGTCGAGATCTTCCACTCCTTCAACATGCGCAGCCGCCGTGCCTCCATCTTCTCCATGAAGACGCAGAACAAGTGGCTGTGGGGCGCTGCCGCTCTGGCCGTCGTGCTGACGGTCGTGCCCGTCGAGGTCGACTTCCTGGCCGAGGTCTTCGGCTTCATGACCCTCGACCCGATCGCCCTGTTCACGGCCCTCGGCCTGGCCTTCCTGATCATCCCGCTGATGGAGATCTACAAGGCCGTTATGCGCCGCGTCGAGAAGAACCAGGACTAACGCGTGGCTGACGTCTTGGATCATATTCCGAGCTTTGGGGACCTGCGTGTCGATGACACGCAGGTCTCTGCGTTTGAAGCGGCGCGCTCGGAGCTTGCGGGGACGCTCGATATCCCCCTGGAAGAGATCGAGTTGGGCGCGGTCGTGCGCCTGGACCGCGGTTTTCCCATGATCGCCACGCGCGGCGGGGCCCTGCTGCGTGCCGAGCATGCGGTCGACTTCGCCAAAGGCAAACCGGGTAAGCGCGGGAAGCGCTCGAAGCGCGCCGCCGATGCCGAGATTGCCTCTTCTGCCGGCGTGGACGGCATGTTGCCGAGCGTGGGCGACGTCGTGGCGGTCCGCGTGACCCCCGGTCACGATATGGGCGTTATCTTGCGCGTTTTGCCCCGCCGGACGAGCTTTGAGCGCTGGCGCGGGAAGAACCGCGGGGAGCGCCAGGTGCTCGCCGCGAACGTCGACGTGATTTTCATCGTGCAGCCGTTGGGCGCCGAGCGCGATACCCTGCCGCTCATGCGCGACCGCGTCGCCCGCTCGCTCGTGCTCGCACGCGACTGCGGGGCCGACCCCGTCGTGGTGCTCACCAAGGTCGACCGTTGCGAGCCCGCCGAAGTGGCCGACGTGTGTGGCGCCCTCCGTCGCCTGACAGGTGCGGGTGTGCGCGTTATCGCGACGTCCTCGCGTACCGGCGAGGGCTTGGACGAGGTTCGCTCTTGCATCCCGCAGGGGAGCGTGGGCATGATTTTGGGCGAGTCCGGTGCGGGTAAGTCAACGTTGTTGAACACCCTGCTCGGCTCTGAGGCATTGGAGACCAACGCCGTGCGCGAGCGCGATGACGCCGGTCGGCACACCACGGTCGCTCGCATCATGGTGGCCCTCCCCGAGCCCTGCGGCGTGATTGCCGACTGCCCGGGCCTTCGGTCGCTGCCTTTGGTGGGCCACGAGCGCGGTCTCGCTCGTAGCTTCCCCGAGATCGTCGAGGCTTCCCGCGCCTGCCGCTTCAACGACTGCACGCACCTCCACGAGCCGGGCTGCGCCGTCCGCGAGGGTGTGGAGTGCGGCGAGATCGAACAGTCGCGTTTGGATGCGTTTCTTTCGCTCGCCCGGGAGATGAGGGTAAGCGCGCAGAGCCTCGACCCCGATATCCGCCTATAGAGCAATCGTCCGTGCGGATGCGCGATGGGCCTTCTGTCGCATGAGGTATCGCCGGAGATGGGGCCGGGGCGTGGCTGACGCCCCGGCGACCTACGTGGTTGCGCCCCCGATCTGGGAAACACCGAGTGGACCCTTGTGGCCAACGTCGTGCAACTTCAGTCGTACAACTTCATATGCCTGTTGCAACCGCCTGCCTCGTGCAGGCGGTTTGCTTTTCCACAGCCCTTTTTGGCAACGGACCGAAATCTGCCCTCATCCTGTCCAGTGCGGGCAGATTGCGAACAGTTGCAAGTACAGATGACCAGGCACTTTCCCAAGTCGATCCAGGCTCCCTGCCATGTCGCGTCGACAATCGAATCACGGCACGTGTGCGGTGCCGATTGAACTGAGGCGAGGGGGTTTGGGTGAAACGGACCGTGAGGTTGGGGCTGAGCGCGGTGATGGGTTTGAGCGCCGCGCTGCTCGCATGGTCGGCGGTTGCCGGGGCGCATGCGGAGGCCGAACAGGCATCTAGACGGGCGCTTGAGCGCTACGGAGGCGATGTGACGCGAGCATGCGTTGCTCTGAGGGAGATCGAGCCCGGTGACGAGATTTCCGAAGGCAATGTGAAGGTCGTCGAATGGGCCTCGTCTCTCATGCCGGAGGATGCGCTGACGTCGATGGGTGATGTGTCCGGGCTCGTTGCGACGACCCGCATTCCCGCCCACACCCCGCTCGCCAAGGCCCACTTCCTGCGGGATGAGAGGGCCGTTCAGGTGCCACGCGGCACAGTGGCAATTTCGGTGGCAAGTGACGCGGAGCACGCCGTGGGCGGCTCGCTCGCTTGTGGGGACGAGGTCGATGTCTATGTTGCAGACGCTTCGGTTGCGGATTGCCTGACGCGCGCCGAAGTGCTCGATACGAGCGTCTTGGCTGATGGCGGCGGCGATTTGAGCTGGGTGACGCTGGCGGTGGATGCGTCGGCTGTGCGTGACGTCCTGGCGGCGACCACGCGCGGTGAGGTGACCTTGGTGCTGCCGGGGGCGTCGGCATCGCGGGAAGCGGCTCGATCTGAAAGGGCGAATAACGAGGGAAGCGAAGGGTGATGGACGTTATGTGGCTGATATGGGACGGGGGCGGCGCGGCCGCGCGCGTTCGCGAGGAAGTTCGTCTGCGCTGCCCCGACGCGCGCATCGTGTGCGTCGATGATGCTGATGCGCTCGTCGAGCTTGTGCGCGGACTGGGTGATGGCGTTCGGATTGCGTTGGGGGCGAGTCCCGGGAACGCTTCGGACTTGCTGCACGTCATAAGTGCGGTGCGAGACGGCTCGGCGGGGCATGCGGCGCCCGCGGTGCTCGCATGTATCGACGGGATGGACGCCGGACTCGTCTCTGAACTCTTCGATGCCGGTGCACAGGAGGTCATCGCGACGGGCGCGTCGTTGACCGGAAGCGCGGACGCGCGCGGTCAAGATGCGGAAGCGGCGCACATGGATATCGGAACAGAAGTCGCGACGCGTGGCACGGTCGCGTCCGAACGCGATGGCCTGGTGCCGGATGACCCATTCGCGCCCATGGGATATGGGGGCGATGAGGTCCCCTCGTGGAGTACGGGGACGTGGGATGCGCTGGATGAGCCGGATGGGGATGCCGTGGCCTGCATCGGCGACGTTGCGGGGCAGACCGGGGACATCGTGGATTTGGGAGATGTTGTTCGACGCGTGCGTGAGCGGGAAGTGGCCGATCACGGCGGTCCCCGTGCGCCGGTAATCGCGGTCGCATCGGGTCAAGGCGGGGCGGGTAAGACGACGCTGGTGGCGGCAATGGCCGCCTGCGCGGCCCGCGCCGGCTTGCGGGCTGCCGTGATAGACGTTGACCTGATGTTTGGCGATTTGCCGTCGGTGCTGGGCGTCGATACGTTCAGGGGTCTCGAGGGCATCGACACGCACGCTATGGACGGCGAGCTCGCTGAAGAGGACATCGAATCATGCGCGATGCGCGTGGGGCCGGGGCTCACCCTGTGGGGGCCACTTATCGAACCGGAGCGCGCAGAGCTGTACGGAGCGCCGGTCGAGCGGCTCATCATCGTCCTGCGCAAGGTCGCAGACGTGATTTTCATCGACACTTCGACGCATTGGGGCGATGCCGTCGCGGCCGCGGTTGCCCTTTGCGATCGCTGCTTGGTCGTGGGCAGTGCGAGTGCGAATGCCGGTGCGTCTGCTACCCGGGTGGTTGGACTGGCCACGCGCTTGGGCGTTCCCGCGACTCGCATGACGAGTGTGTTCAACCGCCTGGGGTCCCCGGGTTGCGCGGAAGAGGATGCGCTGCGTTTCGAGATGGGGGCATCGCTTGCGTCTCGTGCCCGTATTTCCTTTGGAGGCGAGGAGGTCGCCGGGCTCATCGGGTTCGGCCGATTGGATTCGCTGGTGGCTGGCGAGGGGCCGTTTTCCCGCGATGTGCGCGATTTGACGGCGCGGGTGCTGACCGAGCTTGGGTGCTCCTTCGATGAGCGGCTCATGGGGCCGGCCCCTGATGACCATGAGCGGAGGCCGCGTTTCAGGCTTCCGTGGCGGCGCAAGGCCGGTGAGCATCGATGAGTGTATACGGGCGCATGCGTGCCCGAGGCGGGGGCATTTCTTCCGGTCGCGGCGCGGCGTCGGTGGGGGCTCGTGCGCGATCGGTCGGCGGCGTGATGTCCGAGGCGCGGGCACGGGCGAAGCACGCGGTTATGGAGCGGGTGGGCTATGTCGAGGTCGCGCGCATCGTGCGTTCCGGGTCGGCCGCGCAGGCGCGGATAGAGTTGCGTCCCGCACTCGAGGCGGCTCTGAATGCCGACGTGTCGCTCGGGCTGGGTTTTGACGAGCGGAATGCGCTCATCGCCGACGTGCTTGACGACATGACCGGCTTGGGGCCTCTGCAGGCGCTGCTCGAGGACGATTCGGTAACCGAAATCATGGTCAACGGCCTCGACCGAACATATATCGAGCGAGGGGGCGTGCTCTGTCCGCTGGGCAGGATATTCGAGTCTGAGGAGCAGATCAGGATCACCATCGACCGCATCATCTCTCCGCTGGGACGTCGAGTCGATGAGCGGAGCCCGATGGTCAACGCCCGTCTGCCCAACGGTTTTCGCGTGAACGCGGTTATCCCGCCTATAGCCATCGATGGTCCCACAATGACGATTCGCAAGTTTTCCGACCGCATCAGCACGCTGGCGCATCTGGTCGATTTGGGGTCGATTCCGGATTGGTACGCGCATTTGTTGGGATATGCGGTGCGGTGCAGGATGGATTTGGCGGTGGCGGGCGGAACGGGATCGGGGAAGACGACGCTGCTCAACGCATTGTCGTGCGAAATATCGCAAGCGGAGCGAATCGTGACGATCGAGGATTCCGCTGAGCTCAAGTTCTCCCAGCATCCGCATGTCGTGCGCCTCGAAGCGCGTGAGGCGTCGATCGAGGGGGCGGGTGAGGTGGCAATTCACGATCTGGTGGTAAACGCCTTGCGCATGCGCCCCGATCGGATCGTGGTGGGCGAGGTGCGCAATCGGGAGGCGATCGACATGCTCGAGGCCATGAGCACGGGTCACGATGGGTCGCTTACCACTTTGCATGCGGGAAGCGCGCAAGAGGCGATTGTGCGACTCACATTGCTCGCCCGTTACGGAATCGACCTGCAGAGCGAGTTGATTGAGGAGCAGATCGCGATGGCCTTGGACGGCGTTGTCATGTCGGTGCGGAAGCCGGGCGGCAGGCGGTTCGTCTCATCATTCACCGGTGTGTCGCGCGCGGAGGGCGGTGGCGTGGCATTGACGGAGTATGTGTCGTTCGATCCGACGAAGGAGGCATGGACCTTGATCGACGAGCCCCCGTTTATCGAGGAGGCGGTCCGGTCTGGTTTGCTCGATGAGGGGGAGGTGCGGGAATGGAGGTCGTCATGTCGGTCGGCGTCGGCCTGCTAGGCGCCGCGAGCTCCCTGCTGATCATTTCCGGTGATGGGGAGCTCAGAAGTGATTGGGATGAGCTCAAGCGCGCCCGAGACCGGATGGTCACATGGGCGCGCGATATGAGGGCCTCGATTGGCAGGCGCGCGGAAGAGCGCGGGCTGGCCCTGCCCGGCTCTCGCAAGAAGCGAGAGCGATTGGAGAGCGCGATGGTCGAGGCGTTCGGAGCGCTCGCTGCGTCCATGGCATCGGGGCTCTCGCTCGCGCAGGCGATGCGGTACGTGGGTTCTCATGCGCAAGAACCCGTTCGCACGGAGTTCTTGCGTGCCGAGGCTCAAGTCGCGTGTGGTGCCGGGATGACCGAGGCGCTTGACGAGTTGGTCGAGCGTCTTCACGCGCCGGGATTGGATTTCGTGACGCTTGCGCTCAAGGTGTCGCGACGCACGGGTGCACCGCTGTCCGATGTTCTCGGGGAGGCGGCGCGGTTGGTGAGGGAGCGTGTGGAGTTGCGTCGAAAGCTGGATGTGAGGACGGCCCAGGTGCGCATGTCGGCGCGATTGGTGGCGGGGATGCCCGTTGCCATGGTCGCGTTCCTCGCGGCGGCCTCATCCGATTTCAGAGAGGGGGTCGCGACGGTGCCCGGCGCGGCCTCGATAGCGGTCGCCCTTCTTTTGGATGGAATTGCCTGGTCGATCATCAGGGTGGTCATGAGGTCCATTTGCTGAGGGGCGGATGCAAGGGGAGTGTGTTGATGGAGTTTGCTGAGTTGGTGGAAATATGGGTTGCGGATACGCCTGACGCCGCGATTGCGGTGATCGGCCTCGGCGTGTTGTGTGGGCTTGCGGCATGGTTGGGGTCGGAGGACGGGGCGCTCGAGGTGGCTCGCGCATGCTGTGCCCACGTGCGTGCCGTTGGGGGATTGGCATTTCGGAAGATGCGTGCTCTCGCTCTCGAGATGCTGCAGCCGCGGAGCCGGGGAATCGGCATGGGCGAGGTGGCGGAGATGACGGACATCGTGAGGCTTGGGTTGAGCGCGGGTCTGTCTTTCGATGCGTCGCTCTCCCTGTATTGCGAGGGGCGGTCGGGGGAACTCGCTCAGCTGATGGAGAAGGCGCTGTTTTGTTGGCAGGTGGGAGTGACCTCGAGGGACGAGGCCCTCGACCGCGTTGCGCGGGATGCCGGGGTGCGTGCACTCGGATCGTTTGCCGCCGCGGTGTCCCAGGCACTCGAGCTCGGCGCTCCGCTTGCGGAGACCCTGGAGGGTCAGGGACGTGAAATGCGCGCTGCGCACCGGGCGCACGTAGAGCGCGAGATCGAGCGCGCGCCCGTGAAGCTGCTCATTCCGACGGGCACGTTGATTCTGCCCGCATTGTTGTTGTCGATAGTCGGCCCGCTGCTCGCGGCTGCCGACATGGTGTGAAGGAGGATGCCATGGTCAAGCTCGCGGTATTTGTTGAGGAGGCGCTGAGGGAGGCGCGGGAGGCGGCTCTCGGCATTGCGGCTGCGTGCCCGCTGCTGTCCTATGGCCCGATGCGGGCCGTTTCTGGTGACAGGCCGGTCCGCCAGATCCTGCGCGAGGAGAGCGGCCAGGGTACGACCGAGTACGCAATCCTCGTCGGAGTGCTGGTGGTGATAGCGATTCTGGCGATCGTGGCGTTTCGAGACAAGGTTAGCTCGTTGTGGGAGGCGATTTCGCAGGGGATCAACAGCCTGTGAGGGGGAGGCGCGTGAACTGGCGCCTGGCGGCGCTTCCATTGGCGCTCACGGTGCTTTCGGCCGCCCTTGTGTTCGCGACGCAGTGCGTGGTGAGCGAACGCGGGCGTTTGGAATCTGCAGGGGAGCGGGGATCTCTTCGCGATGCGGTTGTTGAGGGCGCTCGTGCAGATGAGGGGAGTTCGGTTGAGGTGGCGATGGATAGCCTGATGACGGGTTTGGGCCCAGTGATGTCCGGGTATGTGCGAGCCAGTTCTCTCGGTGGGTTTTTGGACGATCTCCACGCATGGCAGAAGGACGCGGTGCGCATGGGCGACGGGCCTTGTGCGTCGGTGGAGTTTGAGGAACGCGCCTCGCTGCCTGCACTTGCGGAGGACGTTCTCAAGGCATATGCGCGCACGAGGACAGCTTCCCTCGTTGCGAGCGGCTATTTGGATCTGAAGGGGAACGTGTGGGGAGCGGTGCTGAGGGAGGGGATGACGTGGTGCGATGTGTTGCTGGTCACTACGGAGGACGATGCGGTCAGTCGCGTTCGGGTGACCCGCGTCTTGCCCGAGCGTTGATGCCGAGCGTGCGAGGCGTCGTCAGAGAAAAAGCCGCACAAGGGACGGTGGAGTATGCATTGACGGTGTTCGCCCTGCTCGCCCTGATTTTGGGCATGGCGGCGTTATGGAGAGTGGCTGAACGGGGGTGGCTTGCCGACGCCGCCGTAAAGGCGGCGTCGCATGGACTCGAAGGGGACGGCTATGTCGATATCTCGCTGTACTGAGCTGTTCTGGGAATCCCGGGCACAGGCGACGGTCGAGGGCGCGTTGGTGTTCCCAGCTTTACTCACGTTGCTGTTGCTGGCGTTGCAGCCGGTGTGCCTGTTGTATACGCGTTCCGTTATGGAGTCCGCCGCATCTGAGACGGCCCGGCTCATGGTTTCGGGCTCGGATGAGGCGGAGGTGTACGAACGCTTTGCATGCAGGCGCCTGGCCGCTGTGCCGGATTTGGCGATCTTTCATGCAGGGGGACCGCGTTCTTGGGATATCGAGTGCGTTCCGGCTTTGAACACGGGCGGTTCGGTTGAAGTCGCAATTGTCGGGTATGTGACTCCGCTTCCCGTGATCGGGGCGTTTGCCCGCGCGTTTGGGGAGCGGGGGGATCATGGCGATGTGCGGATGGAGGTGCGCGTTGCGTATGAGGGAAGGCCCTCGTGGGTGGAGGGCGATTATGCGGACTGGATTTCGGTGTGGGAATAGACAGCGGCGAGGACGTTGTGGAGCCGGGACCCTTCCGCCTCCAGGGAAAAGAGCGGGAATAGGCTTGTTCATCGAGGATGGAGCCTATACGACTGTGGCGTCCGCCTGCGCGATGCTCATGGTCCTTTCCCTACTCTTTTCATCGTCTTTGGCGATATGGAGCGCATCTCGGGCGGGTGATGTCCAGGTTGGTGCCGACGCGACTGCGTTGGCCGGTGAGAACGTTGTGAGTTCCTATCACACCGCAGCGACGGTTTTGGACGCATGTGCGCTGAGCTTGGGACTCGCGGGGTTCACGATGACGGGAGCGGGGATGGTCGGGCTGTTTGTTCCGGGTGGACAGGGGCTCGCTCGGGAGACGCTGGATGCCGCCATGCGCATGTTCGATATGCGGGATTCCTTCATATCGTCGGCCTCGAGCGGGTTGAAGCGGGTCGAGGGGTCACTGCCGTTTTTAATCGCGGCGAATGCCGCGCGTACCTGCGATGCACAGGGATCGGAAAGCGTTGGGTATCGAGGCACCGCCTTTGCGGTTCCGACCACGTCCGCATCGGAGTTTCCGGCAATCGAGGGGGAGGGGATTGACACTGAGGGCCTGGAGCAGGCGTGCAGCGGGCTTGAGGAGGCGGCGGCCGAGCTCGAGCGAATTTCGGAGGAGGTTGCGGCAAGGAAGGAAGAGGCGTGGCTGGCAGATTGCGGCGCCCCTGGACGAAACATGCAGGAGCGCGCGGGGAGCCTTTCAGGGTTGTCGGCTGCCGAGAATCCCGATTTCGCCTCGAGTATCACGTGGGATCCCGAGTTTGCGCTGGCGCGTGCCCGCGCTTATTACCGTTGGAGGTGCGAGAACGATAAGCCTGAGGGAAGCAGCGTGGAGGCGCGCGCGGATGCGGCGGCCCGTCGCGCGTTCTATCGATATGCGCTCGGTCATCTCGACGACGCCCGCGTGGTTGACGACGGGGAGGAGGCGTACACCACGCTCGAATTTCTGCCGCGCAATAGCGATGAAGTGAGGGGGACGTTGCTTTACACCGAGGAAACGTGGCCGACGAGCATGGAAGCGCACGGGAGAACGTTGCACTTCGATGAATCGTGTCCAGGCGCTCGAGGAGCTCTTGGGGCGCTTGCCTCGCTCGCCTCACTGGACAATGGGACGATCTTGGAGTGCACGACGTGCCGTTTCGGGGTCGATGATCTCGGCAGGGCGCCCGCTGCGTCGACGTCGATCGACAACGGGTTCGAATATCACCTGCGGGCGTTTACGAAGGCACTCCGGGAATATCTCGAGGCGAAGGGGCGTCAAAACGAGGCCGAGGCGGCTGCGCGTGGGGATGCCGAGCAGGCGGCAGATGCATTCGATCGGGCCATGGCCACGCTTGAGGGAAAGCGCCCGCGTATTGCGCCCCCGGGTCGTTTCGGGTGCGTCTCCTTCGTATTGTCTTCGGAGTATACGACGCCCGATGCGCTTGAGACATCGTTTGCCGCCAGCCCCGATGTGTCGCGGCGAGGTGCCATGGCGGCTGCGGTCCTCGCTCCGGATGGAATCTCCGAAGGCGGTGGCGTGCTGTCCGGGTTCTTCTCGTCACTTCAAGAGCGTGTTGGATCCGGCGGAGTGGTCGGACTGATGGACGGGGTTCTGGACCTGTGGGGAAAGTTGCTGGTTTCTTATGGGGACGCTGGCCGAGGGCTGGAAGAGGCATTTGACGAGCTCATGCGAGGCCTTGATAGCCAGGGGCTGGGTTCTGTTGGGAGCTGGCTGGGCGGTCGGTTGACGGGCGTGGTGCGCGCGCTTGACATGCAGCCGGTTGACATGCGACCTCGCAAGCCGGTCCTTGTTGATAGCTCAGACGTGCTCGCGCGCTCCGATGTGCCTGCCCTGGTGGATGGTCAGACCGCATTGCGTGAGCTGTCGAAGGTCGATCTCGATTTCGAAGGAATGGCACGGGCTGTTGGCTATGACCTGGGGGAGCGGATGACCTCGCTCGAAATCATCTTGGCCGAGGTGCGGCTGCCAAGCGGAAGGGTCGTGCCCATCACGCTGCGGGTACGCGATCTGTTGGAAGGAAGGGGGATGGGGGATGTCGGCACGGAAGAGGGTCGTGTGCGAAGAAAGGGCCCAGGCGACAGTTGAGCTTGCGGTGGTGGCGCCGGTTCTTGTCGTGTTGGCGTTGATCTCCTACAACATGATGGTCTTCGTATCCGCAACGGCGAGATTTAACCGCGTGGCTCCCGATATCGTCTTGGCGCACGGAAGCTCTCCGCCGGCATCAGAATCCGATGCGGGGGCAGGGACGTGGGGTGTGGCCGATGCCGTGGCAGGGGAGCTGGAGCGTGCGATGGAAGGCTATGAGGTGGAGATAGAGGTGGAGGTTTCCGAGGGAGGCCGGGGTGGGCTCGATGGCTCAGGGGTACTCGGGCTTGTGGGCCCGCTGAGAGACGTTACCTGCGTGATGCGATACCGACCATGGCCTCAGGGGTGGTCGATTGCGGGTGTCGAACTCGGTGCACCGCTATTCATGGAGCATGAGCGGTGCGTGACGATCGATCCGTGGCGTTCGGGGGTGATTGTGTGATGGTGCCGATGGATGTGGGCTCATTCGACTTCCATGCGGTGGAGAGGGCAATCGAGACGCTGGGATGGTCGGGCGAGGTGAGATGGGCCTGCACATTTTTCGATCGCCTTTGGGGTTTTGGCCGTTCCGATTTTAGCGGGGAAGGGAGCGAATCGTGTGTGCTGGTGTTTCCGCATTGCGGGTCCGTGCATACCTGCGGCATGAGATTCGACCTTGATATCGCCTTTGCCGATGGTGACGGCAGAATCGCGAAGTGCGTCGAAGGTGTGGACGGGTGGCGTGTTGTCAGCTGCCCCGGAGCGCGGTTTGCGCTGGAGCGCCGGTCGCCCGTGCGTGAAGTGAGTCGGACGAGCTGAATGGCGGGCGCAAAGGGGCATCGGTTGCGTGGCGGAAAGGGGCTGCCCAAACTATTTTCAAAAAGTTGCTTGACCGAGTTTTTCAATTTGGTATAGTAATCACCGCTGTCAGCGACAGCATGACTTGGCTCGGTAGCTCAGTTGGTAGAGCAGAGGACTGAAAATCCTCGTGTCAGGGGTTCGATTCCCTTCCGCGCCACCCTCGTCATTGAAGAGACCTCCTGGAAACAGGAGGTCTTTTTTTGTATCAGTTCCACGCCCGTCCGATCGCGACGAGTTGGCTTGGGGTATTAGGATTGTATTGCGGCGACTCTTGCCGCGTCGACCGAAACTCGAGGGGAGCACCGATGTCAGACAGGATCCGCGGTGTCAATTTGTCCGGCTGGTTCATCTTGGAACCATGGGTCACACCGTCGTTATTTGCCGCCACCGGCGCTTCAAATGACGGGGAGCTCCAGCAGGTGCTGGGTGCGGTCGCCTATAACGAGCGCGTCCGTGAGCACTATGAGACCTTTATCTCCGAGGCTGATTTCAAGCGTATGTCCGCCATGGGCCTCAACGCGGTGCGCATTCCCTTGCCGTGGCACGTTTTTGGTTCGCAGACCGATCGCGAGTCCTATATTTCTTGTATCGACTACATCGACCGCGCATTGGAGTGGGCGGAGAAGTACGAGATGCGCGTCCTGCTCGATTTGGCGACCGTTCCCGGTGGGCAGGGTGACGCGAATGGGCCTTCCGTGACTCCAGATATCGTCGGCGATTGGCATTCGTCTGTGAGCGGCCGCGCCGTCGCGCTCGAGACGCTCGAGCGCTTGGCGGAGCGCTATGGCGAGCGGGACGGCTTGCTCGGTATCGAGTTGCTCGACTCGCCCGTGATGAGCGTCCGCAAAAACCTGCTCACTGTGACCGAGGGCATTCCCAGCCATTACCTACGCAATTTCTATCGCGATGCGTATGAGGCGATTCGCCGTCACATGCCCTCTCGCAAGGTCATCGTCTTTTCGGATTCTGGCCATCCTGGCGCCTGGAAGCGCTTCATGGCCGGCGACCGATACCAGAACGTCGTGATGGATTTGCACCTATATCACTTCCGCGACGAGACCGCGCAAGACATCACCACTCCGAGGGGCCTTGCCGCTGCGCTTGGGCGCAACAAGGATTTGATTCGCCGAGCGACCGATCTTGGGTTCCCGGTGTTCGTCGGCGAGTGGTCGGGCGCCGCGGTGCTGGCGGGATCCTCCCTGACTCCCGAGGGGCGCCGTGCGTATGAGCGCGTGTTCGTCTCCAATCAGCTCGCGACATTCGACGATGCGGACGGATGGTTCTTCCAAACCTGGAAGACGGAGCGCCGCATTGCGGCATGGGATGCCCGTGTGGCCTTGGCGCCGCTCGAGCGTGCGATGATGGAGTAGCGGATGGCGGAGAACAACACGGAGTGCCTCGTTGCCGGTGCGGAGGGCGTGCTCTCCATGGTCGGCACGCCGATCGGCAATCTGGGAGACCTTACCCCGCGAGCGGCGCAGGCTTTTCGCGACGCGGATGTGATTTGCTGCGAGGACACGCGCGTGACCTCGAAGCTCCTGGCATATCTGGGCATTTCAAAGCCGCTTGTCCGCTGTGACGAGAACGTGATCGCGCGGCGCGCTCCCGAGCTCGTGGAGCGGCTGCTTGCCGGTGAGCGAATCGCCTTTGCTTCGGATGCCGGCATGCCGAGCGTTTCTGATCCCGGCCAGGTGCTGGTCGACGCGGCTCGCGAGGCGGGCGCCCGCGTCGAGGTCCTGCCGGGCCCGTCCGCGTGTGTGACGGCGCTTGTGCTTTCCGGCATTCCGTGCGACCAGTTTTTCTTCGAGGGCTTTTTGCCGCGCAAACATGGAGAACGGGTAAAGCGTCTGCGTCGTCTCGCATCCATCCCCGGCGCGTTGCTGTTCTACGAGTCCCCGCATCGGGCTGAGGCGTCCCTCGAGGCGATTGCCGAGGTGTTCCCGGGGCGCGTGGTTGCGTTGTGCCGTGAGCTCACCAAGCTTCACGAGGAAGTTTTGCGTGATGAGGCGCCGGTTCTGCTCGAGCGGCTGCGCGAGCGTGGCGAGCTCAAGGGCGAGATGGTCATCGTGGTGGCGCCACCGAGTGAGAAGGAGCTCGAGCGCCTTCAGGCCGTTCTTGCGTCTGGTGGCGATGAGGGTGCTGCCGCCGATCCCGAGGAGTTGCTGCGTTCGGATATCGCCGAGGGCCTCACCGCCGGCGATTCGGCAAACGCGCTGGCCAAGCGCTTGGCGCAGAAGTACTCGCGCAAGAAGCGCGACGTGTACAACTTGGTGCTCGAAGCGCAGCAAGAGGCATAAGGGCCGGGTGGCGGTTCATGCGCCCAACCTGCTAATATGGAGCATTGCATCAAAACCAAAGAGGGAAGGAAGCCGCGCGTCATGAGCTCGAAGCCGTCCTACTACATCACCACGCCCATCTACTACGTGAACGCCGACCCGCACCTGGGTACCGCGTACTCCACGATCATCGCCGACGTCCAGGCGCGCTATCGTCGCGCCGCCGGTTACAGCGTCAAGTTCCTCACCGGCATGGACGAGCATGGCCAGAAGGTCGCCGAGGCCGCCGAGAAGCACGACATGACCCCGCAGGAGTGGTGCGATTCCCAGGCCCCGCACTTCCATGAGCTGTGGGACGAGCTCGAGATCTCGAACGACGACTTCATCCGCACTACCGAGCCGCGCCAGAAGCGCGCCGTGCAGTACCTGTGGGAGCGCATGCGGGAGGCCGGCTACATCTACAAGGGCAGCTATGACGGCTGGTACTGCGTACCGGACGAGACCTTCTTCACCGAAACCCAGGTCGACAAGGCCGACGAGGCCCGCGGCACCAAGGGCGAGCACCTCTGCCCCGACTGCGACCGCCCGCTCGAGCGCGTTAAGGAGGAGAGCTGGTTCTTCAAGCTCTCCGCGTTCCAGGACAAGCTGCTCGCGCTCTACGACGAGCATCCCGATTTCGTCCAGCCCGACTTCCGCATGAACGAGGTCCGCTCGTTCGTCGAGGGCGGCCTGAACGACCTCTCCGTCTCCCGCACCTCCTTCGACTGGGGCATTGAGGTGCCCTTCGACGATGAGCACGTCACCTACGTGTGGTTCGACGCCCTCACCAACTACATGACCGCCGTGGGCTACGGCGCCGAGGGCGACGAGGCCGCGGCCGACTTCGCCTACCGCTGGCCCGCGCAGACCCACATCGTGGGCAAGGACATCATCCGCTTCCACTGCGTGATCTGGCCCGCCATGCTCATGGCGCTGGGCGAGGCCCTTCCCGAGCATGTTTTTGCCCATGGCTTCCTCACCGTTAAGAACGAGGAGACCGGCAAGGCCGAGAAGATGTCCAAGTCCCGTGGCAACGCCATCGCCCCGCACGAGGTCATCGAGAAGCTCGGCGTCGAGGGCTACCGTTACTATTTCATGACCGACGTCACCCCCGGTACCGACGGCGCCATCAGCTTCGGCCGTATGGAGCAGGTCTATAACGCCGACCTGGCCAACAGCTGGGGCAACCTCATCTCGCGTTCGACCAACATGTGCATCAAGTACTTCGAGGGCGCCACGCCCGAGCGCGATCCCGAGGCCGCCGGCTACGCCGAGAGCCCGCTGGCAGCGACCGCCGAGGGCATCTTTGAGCGTTACGCGGCCAAGATGGAGGCCTTCGCCTACGGTGACGCAGCCAAGGAGATCATGGACCTGATCCATGCCGCCAATCACTACATCGAGGATTCCGAGCCCTGGACGCTGGCCAAGGATCCGGCTAAGGCCGGCGAGCTCGCCAACGTGATTTGGAACCTGCTGGAGGCCATCCGCATCTCCGCCCACCTGCTCATGCCGCTCATGCCGAGCACGAGCGCCGAGGCTCTGCGCCGCATCGGCTGTGAGGCCGAGGCCGCGACCGATGACATGGCTGCGTCCTGCACCTGGGGCCAGCTGGTCGCCGGTCTGCCGGTCGAGAAGGGCGATGCCCTCTTCCCCCGTCTGGGTTAATGGACCCGACCGACCACCTGAGGCGCCCGACCTTGCCGCTTGATCGCCGCTTGCGTGCCTTACGCACGCCGCGTCCCTCTTACGGCAACCTCGGGCACTTTGGGCGGTCGGTTTCTTTGTTGAGCTTTTGAATGGAGCGCGTATGACCACATCCCCGCTTGCGAACCCCACGGCAACGCGCGAGATGCTCGAAGCGTTCGGCCTGGCGACCAAGCACCGCTTGGGTCAGAACTTCCTTATCGACAATCATGTCATCGAGCACATTATGGCGTTGGCCGAGCTCACGGGCTCCGAGCGCGTGCTCGAGGTGGGGCCGGGCATTGGCACGTTGACGCTCGCGC
Organism: Collinsella intestinalis; assembly: GCF_902364775.2. Taxonomy (GTDB): domain Bacteria; phylum Actinomycetota; class Coriobacteriia; order Coriobacteriales; family Coriobacteriaceae; genus Collinsella. Next base: position 181,445 of record NZ_CABJEU020000002.1, read on the forward strand.
TTGTGCAGGAAGCGGCCCGCGTGACGTCCATCGAGATGGACGCGGAGCTCGAGCCGGTTCTCTCGGCACACGCCATGGACCATTCCAACTTCCGCTTCATCATGGGGGACGCGCTCGCGGTGCCGCCTGCGGCGATCGCCGAGGCGGGGGAGGGGGAACCCACGCTGCTCGTGGCGAACCTTCCCTACAACGTTGCTGCCACGATCATCCTGCAGTTCTTCCAGACCATGCCGTCGCTTCGCCGTGCCGTCGTCATGGTTCAAAAGGAGGTTGCCGATCGCATCGCTGCGGTGCCGGGGACCAAGGCCTATGGCGCTTACACGGTGAAGCTCTCACTGTACGGCGAGGTCACGGGGCGCTTCGAGGTTCCTCCGCGTTGCTTTATGCCTGCGCCGCATGTGGACTCCGCCGTTGTGAGAATCGACCGCGTGGATGTTTCTGATGTCGAGGGCGAGGGAGCGGCTTCCGCCGATGCCGAGGCCGTAGCGCGTGTGGTCGATGCTGCCTTCGCGCAGCGCCGCAAGACCATTCGCAACTCCATGAGCTCGAACGGCTTTGACAAAGACGCGCTCGACGCTGCCTTCGAAGCGTGCGGAATCGCGCCGACTGCCCGAGCCGAGGCGCTTACCACGGAAGATTTCATCGCGCTCGCCGCCTCGCTGACGAGTGCGCCGTGCGGGGAGTGAGGCTCGTGGCGATTTCGTTCACCAAGAAGAACAAGGTGTTCACGCTGCCGCCAGCGCATGCGCCTCTGTTCGACACCCATGCTCACCTGCGATCGTTTTGGGGTGAGGATAAGGATCCCATCGACGTGCTCGTCCGCGCGCACGAATCGGGCGTGCGCGATTTGATGACCATCTTCGATTCCATCGCGGATAAGTCGGAGGAGACCCCCGACGCCCCGGCGTTCTCCCGTTGGTTGCATGGGGTGGTCGATGCGGCCGCCGATCGTGGTGCCGAGGTGCGCGTTCGCTACTTGGTGGGCGTCCATCCCTACGGGACGCTCGATTATACCGATGAGTTGCATGCGCAGGTCGCGGCCGCACTGGACGACCCTCTGTGCGCTGGTATCGGTGAGATCGGTCTTGATTATCACTTCGATGCAGATGACCAGATCGAGGCAGCTCCGCACGCTGCACAGATGGACGTCATGGCGCGTCAGCTCTCGCTTGCCGTCGAGCGCAACGTTCCTGTTGAGCTGCATCTGCGCAACGACTACGGCGATGAGGCTCGCACGGCCCATGCCGACGCGATTTCCGTGCTCGAGCGCGTGGGCGTGCCCACCGCGGGCTGCGTGCTGCATTGCTTTGGCGAGGATCGAGCGACTATGGAGCGTTTTCTTGCGCTTGGGTGCCATATCGCCTTCGGCGGTGCCGCGACGTTCAAACGCAACGACGCCGTGCGGGAGGCGTTCGCCGCTTGTCCGCTTGACCGCCTGCTGTTGGAGACCGATTGCCCCTATATGGCGCCCGAGCCCATTCGCGGCCTGGAGTGCGAGCCGGCGATGATTGCCCAGACTGCCGATGTCCTCATATATGACCGCGCCGACCGCACGGGCGAGTTGCCCGACGGGGTCGCCACCGCGATTTGGAACACCTCGAACGCCCTATTTGGAGGAGCCCATGAGTAAGAAATCGAAGCGCGACATGACCCCCGAGGAGCTTGCCGAGCTAGAGGCCGAGGACGAGCGCGCGATGGAAGTCGCCCGCGAGCTCCGCGCCCGTCGCGAGGCCGTGCAGGGCCCGGCGCCCATCGATCGGGAGATCCACGCCTCCTTGCCGCTCACGCGCGTGTTCTACCCGCTGCTTGGTTGTACGATCGTGGCGTTTATGGTGTCGCGATTTGCGGCGAACATGGGGATGCCGGAGCTCGAAACGGTGACGAGCACGGCCGCCACACTGTTGTTCCTCACTTCTTTCATCGTGTGGTTCGTCTCGCGTCATCAGGCCAAGAAGCTCACGAGGGAAGCGCGCGGCGAGTAAGTCCGATTGCCGAATCTTCTTCATGCGCGGGCCGGCCGGGGATGTTCGTTCCCCGGCCGGCCCGCTTGTTGAAAGGCATGGGCGACGCTGCCCTGTTACGCGTTCCATCCGTCGATGGAGAGCGGGTCGGGCATGGTGGCGTATATGCGCTCCTCAGCTGTGGCCGGCTTGCCCTCGAAGAAGCGCACGAGGCGATCGAGTTGGACGGCAAGCCACTCGAGAAGATTGGGGGGTTCGAGTTCGTTGGCCGTTGTGAGTTCGACGGACCCGATGGTCTCGCCGTTTTGGGTGTAGGTGACCGACCCTGCGGCGGTTCCCGCCGCGTGTTTGCCGCGGAGCTCGTCGACCTCGACCTTCTGCTCGATAGTTCCGCCGAGCGTGAATACGCGCGCGTCTGCGTCTGCATCGGCGAAGGTGAGGTCCATGAGTTTGTCGGACCAATCGACGCAGGCCGCCTCGGCGGCTAGGGGCACGCCCCCGACCTGCTTGGAGCTGGTGGCAAATGGCAGGTTGGCAAAGTGCCCGTAGTACCAGTTCGCGAGGGTCAGCGTATCGTTGAAGCGTCCCTCGTCGCCCTTTGACCCGAAGAGTGCGATATACACCTCGCCCTCGGGCTCGCGCGAGAACGTGCACACGAAGCACTCGCCTGCCTCGTAGGTGCTGCCTGTCTTGCCTCCAAGGTTGCCATCGCGCCCGAGGATCTTATTGCGCACAGTGAGAGGCAGGGAGCGCGCGCTGCCGTCGGCTGAGGTGACGTGCATTTCGGTGGCGCCGCTGCAGGCAAAGGAGCGGAAGGCATCATTGCGCCATGCTTCGGCCCAGGTTCGCGTGACGTCGTGCGCGGTGCTGTGCAGATTGCCGACCCAGGCGCCAAAGTCGAGGCCGTGGGGGTTCTCGAACAGCGTATCGGTGCAGCCGAGTTGGGCGGCGCGGTCGTTCATGGCCTTGATGAAGGTTCCGTACGGGTCGGCGCTGGCGGGGTCGATCTTGCTGCCGACGTGCGTGGCGATGGCGGTGGCCACGTCGTTGCCGCTCATGACCATGAGGCCGGTAAGCGCCTGTTCGAGCGTGAGGGTGTCGCCCTCCTTGAGGCCCACGCAGGATTCGCCCACCGTCGCGGCGGCGTGATCGACGGTGAGGGTCTCGGATGGATCGCAGTGGTCGAGTGCGACGAGCGCGGTCATGACCTTGGTGGTTGAGGCGATCTTGATGGGGGAATCGGCTCCGCGCTCGTAATACACGGATCCATCGGGGCGCATGATGATGGCGTGAGTCGCCAAGATGTCCGGCATCTCCTCGATGGTGAGCCCTCGCTCTTGCGCCGAAGTTCCTAGGACCAGGTCGGTCAAGAGGACATCGGCGTATGCGGGCTCGGCGAGGATTGCGAATAGGACGAATGCAGCGGTGAGGGCTGTCCCGAGTGCGGCTGGAAGAGCTTTGTTCATGTGTTCCTTCTGTCTAGGGAATTGAATGCAGTATACGCCTCGTGCCGTTAGGACATCGTTTCACGTCATGCGGTGCCTCGATTTTTACGACTGTGGTCAAAAGCTCAATCCATACAGTATGTGAGGCTGTATGCGAGTGACTTGGGACGTCGATTTGCGGGGTGCGACGTTGCATAAGGGGGTGGAGTGACGCCTTTGCGGTCGCTGCGAACGCAAGTTGAGAGTTCAGGGTTCGTCACCTTAAGACGGTATGACTGTATGAAGTTAAATCATGACCATCCATTCGATGAGAGAGTACTTATCTTATGCTTAACGCGGTTGCAAGGAGGTGCGTCGGCCTGACCTTTTCGCCATAATGGACGAGACGGAAAGGAGCACATCGTGGATACGCCTCGCATCCTCGTCGTGGACGACGAGAAGACCATCACCGACCTCGTGGGGATTTACCTGCGCAATGAGGGATTCGATGTGACGTTGGCGTATAACGGTGCCGACGCAGCCCGTCTCATCTTGGAGCAGGAGTTCGACCTCGCCGTGCTCGATATCATGCTTCCCGATGTGGACGGCTTCGAGTTGCTCCGCACCATCCGCACCGAGCGCACCTATCCCGTTATCATGCTCACCGCCCGCGACAGCCAGTCCGATAAGATCGAGGGACTCACCCTCGGCGCGGACGACTACATGGTCAAACCCTTTCGCCCGCTCGAGCTCGTGGCGCGTTGCAAGGCGCAGTTGCGCAGGTACACGCGGTACGGCAGCCGTGAGCAGGCGGCCCCCGTTGAGGATGCAGGTCCGATCATCTCCTTCAACGGGCTCGAGATCAATCGCGATGCCCGCACGGTCACCGTGGACGAGAAGTCCGTGCGTTGCACCCCGCTCGAATACTCCATTTTGCTGTATCTCGCAGAGCACCGCGGCCATGTGGTGCCAGTCGAGGAGCTGTTCCGTGCTGTGTGGGATGAGGAGTTCATGGCGGGTTCGAACAACACCGTCATGGTGCACATCCGCCACCTGCGCGAAAAGCTGGGGGATGACGCCCAGAACCCGCGCTTCATCAAGAACATCTGGGGTGTGGGGTACACCATCGAGAAGTAGGCTCCGATTGAGGGCTGCCGCTTCGCGGATAATCGTCGTGCCCGTATCCCGAGACATCTCGAAATCGAGGCGAAAGCAGGGTAGATGAACACTGAGAAAAAGCGATCGGCGCGGCAGCAGCACGCGCCGGTGAACCCCATGACGGGGCTGCCCAATGACCGTTCGGAAGCGCCGCGACAGGCGGGCTCCGCGGATGCCCCCAATATCGATGCCTCGGCTGCCCCTGCCGTCGGAGAGCGCTTCTTCACGACCTCGAACGATTCGATCGACGAGGTCATTGCCAAGCTGCGAATCCTGCTCGACAGCCGCCTGCTTTCCTTGGTCGTGTTGGTGCTTCTCTCCTTCGCGGTCATCGCGCGTGAGAGCTTCATCGCGTTCCTCATCGCGATTGTCGTGGGCTACATGCTTACGGACCGCTTTGTGACGGTCCGCCGCGCGGTGACGCTCGGCGGCTCCGCTTGGTTCTCCGTGATTTTCTTCGGATCCCTGCTCACGGCCCGTGCACGACCGTTGTTTGTCGATATAGACTACCTGTTCATGTTCTGCGGTTTCTTGCTCGCATGCGCGGTGTGCGGCGTCTTCTTTGTGGGGCGTGCGCTGTATTATGCCGGCTACGACCGCGGGCAGGCTGCCGCGGATCGAGCCATCGCCGACCACATTGTCGACCGCCTGATCGACAACCCGCAGGACGTGGACAACCTGGACGGAACCTTCCTCGAGGTGGAGGGTGCGATCAGCCGCGTGCGCGACCAGGAGCGCCAGGTCGCCGACGCCCTGCGCGATGAGGCGCGCCGCAAGGACGATTTGGTCACCTACCTCGCTCACGATCTCAAGACGCCGCTCGCTAGCGTGGTGGGTTACCTCTCGCTGCTGCAGGAGGCTCCCGACCTGCCCGTGGAGCAGCGCTCTCGCTTCACCGGCATCGCGCTCGACAAGGCGCATCGTCTCGATGCGCTCATCGAGGAATTCTTCGACATTACGCGTTTCGACTTCCACGACATCGTGCTCACGCGTGGCTACGTGGACCTTTCCCTGCTTCTCGCGCAGGTTGCGGACGAGTTCTATCCCACTCTCGCCGAGCAGGGCAAGCACGTCGCCGTCGACGCGCCGTTGAATCTCACGGTCCTCGTCGACGGCGACAAGATGGCCCGTGTTTTCAACAACGTGATGAAGAATGCGATCGCCTACAGTTACGAGGGTTCGACGATCCGCATCGAGGCCGTGCGCGGGGAGGGCTCGGTGACCGTGCGCTTCGAGAATCAGGGCGACCCGATCCCTGCCGCCAAGCTGGGGACGATCTTCGAGAAGTTCTATCGCCTCGATGCGGCGCGCGCGACCAATCGCGGCGGTGCCGGCCTGGGTCTCGCCATCGCCAAGGAAATCGTGACCGCGCATGGCGGAACCATTGCGTGCGAGTCCACCCCCGAGTGCACCGTGTTCACCATCGTCGTGCCCGCGTGACGGAAGCCCAATTGCGAAACCTCAATTTGGGGACTGTCCCTCAATTGAGGTTTCGCTTTGTCAGCGTTTGATATGCCGGCGCCGTTTGATGAGTTCGGGCTTACACGCACCTTACATGTGGTTCACGGGTGCCTGAAGTGCGGGTCGTACCATGCTGAGAGCTATGAGCAAGAATGCGAGGAGGCTCGAAGGTGGACTACACGCCCGAGGATAGCGCCCAGGCGATGGCGCGTGCGGCCGAGGAGGCTGCTCTGCGCGAGCGGGGTGACGCGCCCATGGTTCCCGCCGGTGCGGGGAGCGAGGTCGCCCCTGTGCACAAGACGCGTATCTCCGTCGAGAACGTGAACCTGTACTATGGCGACCATCATGCGCTGAAGGACGTTTCGATCGATATTCCCGAGCGCGAGATCACCTCGTTTATCGGGCCGTCCGGCTGCGGCAAGTCGACCTTGCTGCGTTGCCTGAACCGTATGAACGATTACGTGAAGGACTGCCGTGTCGAGGGCTCCATCAAGCTCGATGGCCGTGACATTTACGCCGATTACAACACCACGCTGCTGCGCCAGCGCGTGGGCATGGTGTTCCAGCATCCCAATCCGTTCCCCATGAGCATCTACGACAATGTCGCCTACGGGCCGCGCGGTGCCGGCGTGAAGAGCCGCAGCGAACTCGATGCGCTGGTGGAGGATTCCCTGCGTCGTGCCGCCCTGTGGGACGAGGTCAAGGACAAGCTCAAGGAGTCCGGTCTGAGCCTGTCCGGCGGCCAGCAGCAGCGCCTGTGCATCGCCCGCGCCATCGCGGTGCAGCCCGAGGTCCTGCTTATGGACGAGCCCACCTCTGCGCTCGACCCGATCTCGACGGTCCAGGTCGAGCAGCTCGCCATGGAGCTCAAGCGCGACTACACGCTCGTGGTGGTTACCCATAACATGCAGCAGGCCTCGCGCATCTCCGACTCCGTGGCTTTCTTCCTGCTGGGCGAGCTCGTCGAGCACGCGCCCACCACGCAGATGTTCAAGGCTCCGCGCGATCAGCGCACCGCCGATTACCTCACCGGTCGTTTCGGTTAATCGAGCAGGCCGGACGTGCGTCCCGCATACGGTGCCCTGGCGCCGTGCGCGGGGCGTATGCCGTTGTATCGGCGCGGGACGGTCAAGACCGCTCGGCGGTGCCGTCCAGTGGGTAGAATTGTCGAAACGGTCGAGGAGGTATCGTTCGCATGATTTATTACGTCGAAGACGATGACAACATCAGGGGTCTGACCCTGTACGCCCTGCGCCAGCAGGGTATCGAGGCAGAGGGTTTCAGCTGCGACAGCGAGTTCAAGGCCGCCGTCGCCCGCCGTGTGCCCGACGCCGTGCTCCTCGACATCATGCTTCCCGATACCGACGGTCTCGAGATCATGCACCGCTTGCGCGCCGACCAGGCGACCGCGACGGTGCCCATCATGATGCTCACCGCGAAGGACTCGGAGCTCGATAAGGTCGTCGCTCTCGATGGCGGCGCCGATGACTACCTGGCAAAGCCCTTCTCCCTCATGGAGCTCACGAGCCGTTGCCGCGCGCTGCTGCGCCGTGGCGGCATGATGAGCCGTCCCGCCCCCGAGATGCTGAGCGTGGGCGGTATCGAGCTCTCGCCGAGCCACCGCGAGGTCCGCGTGGATGGCCATGAGCTCAAGCTCACCCTGCGAGAGTTCGATTTGCTTGAGTACCTCATGCGCAAACCCGGTGTCGTCTTCACGCGTGAGTCGCTGCTCCAGAGCGTGTGGGGTTGGGATTTCGACGGCGGTTCGCGCACCGTCGACGTGCACGTCCAGACCTTGCGCCAGAAACTCGGTTCGCATGCCGATCGCATCGAGACGGTTCGCGGCGTGGGCTATCGCCTGGTCGATCGTGCCGCGGCCGATGAGGCCGTTGCGGATTCCGCCGAATGAGCAGCCGCCAGTCGCTGTCGAGGCGCGTATTCGCGACCATCCTGGGGATGTCGCTCACAACCATCATCGTGTTCGCCCTCGCCCTTACCTTGATCGTGCAGCAGCGGCTCGTCCATGCGACGAGCGCCGAGCTCGCCGACGAGGCCCGCGTGGTCGCGGCTTCGCTCAATAGCGCCCCCAGCCATCTCACCATGCTGCGTCGACTGCATTTGGAGAACATCCGCGTCACCCTGGTCGATCCCGATGGCGATGTCCTGTTCGACAGCGATACCGACGCGAGCAAGATGGAGGATCATGCCGACCGTCCCGAGATCGAGCAGGCCGTTTCGACGGGATACGGTTCCGCCGAGCGTTCGAGCACAACGCTGGGCGAGGTCATGCTCTATCAGGCGGTGCGCCTTGCCGACGGCAGTGTGGTGCGCATTGCCGAGGGAGAAGCGGGATACCTGGCCATCCTGGGAACGCTGTCCTTGCCCGTCGTCCTCATGGTCGTCGGCGGCGCCGTCGTTGCCGTCGTCGTTGCGCGGCGCGAATCGCATCGCATCATCGAGCCCTTGCTCGAGGTCGATCTCGATCATCCGCGCCGCAATGTCCAAAACGCCTATTCCGAGATGGAGCCCATGTTGGAGCGTATCGAGAGCCAGCGTCAGGAGCTCAAGCGCCAGATGCGCGTGCTGGCCGATAACGACCGCATGCGCCGCGAGTTCACCGCCAACATCACGCACGAACTCAAGACCCCGCTCACCACGGTCTCGGGATATGCCGAGCTCATCGCCAACGGTCTCGTGACCGACGAGGCGGATTTGCGCGACTTCGGACGGCGCATCTACAGTGAGGCGGGGCGTCTCACCTCGCTGGTGAACGACATCCTCACTCTCTCCAACCTCGACGAGGCCGAGCGCTCCGAAGGGGATTCGGCTGCGGCGGCCCTCGGCGCACGGGAGCCCATCGACCTCCCGCTCATGCTCGACGGAATCGTCCAGCGTCTCGAACAGGTCGCATCGCGTTCGGAGATCGATCTGGATTTGGATTGCGCGCCGGCTATGGTGACCGGCGTGCCCCGCCTGGTCGACGAACTCGCCTACAACCTGACGAGCAACGCCATTCGATACAACCATCCGGGCGGGTCGGTGACCCTCTCGTGCGGCGTCGAGGCTACGCCGGATTGCGATTGCCCCACGCCTTACATTCGGGTTGCCGACACGGGCATAGGCATCGCACCCGAGGAGCAGGAGAAGATCTTCGAGCGCTTCTACCGGGTTGACAAGAGCCGCTCCAAGGCGCGCGGCGGCACTGGCCTGGGCCTTGCCATCGTGAAGCACGCTGCGTCGTACCACGGCGCCCGCATCGAGCTCGAGAGTGAACTCGGCCGCGGCACCACGATCACCGTGCGGTTCCCTGCCCAGGAGCAGATCGAGGTTTAAACCGGTACGCGGGGCCGCTGCCCGCCCCCGTTGGCTCGTTCATGCCGCTTGCGCGCAGGTTGCTACCGTTGGGTGGCGGCTAACACGTTTCAGCTCGAAGCCCTTGCCCGCCCGATGCGGTCCCTTGTGGCTCCGTGCGTATACTGGCCCTGTGGCACAGCGTGAGAAAGGGTCTGCCTTGAAGTTCTTCATCGATACCGCGAACCTGGAAGAGATCGCCGAGGCGAAGAGCTGGGGATGCCTGGCCGGCGTCACCACCAATCCGAGCCTGTACGCCAAGACGGGCGGCGCCCTCGCCGACTTCGAGCCCCATATGCAAAAGATCGCCGAGCTCTGCAAGGGTCTGCCGGTGTCGGCTGAGACCACGGCGACGACGGTCGATGGCATGGTCGCCGACGGGCGACGGCTCGCCGCGCTCGCCCCGAATATCGTCATCAAGCTGCCCATCTGCGAGGCCGGTCTGGCTGCATGCCGAATCCTGGCCGATGGGGGCATTCGCGTGAATATGACACTCATCTTCTCCGCGACCCAGGCGTTGCTGGCCGCCAATGCCGGCGCCCGCTACATCTCGCCGTTCGTTGGTCGCTACGACGACATCGCGTTGGATGGCATCTCGCAGCTCGCGGACGTGATCACTTGCATCAAGAACTACGACTGGTCCGGCAAGAACCCGGACGGCGTGGTCGAGATCATCACCGCCTCGGTGCGCACGGCCAACCATGTGGTCCAAGCTGCCCTGTTGGGTGCCGATATCGCCACCGTCCCCATGAAGGCGCTCAAGAAATGCCTCCATCATCCGCTCACCGATGCCGGCATTGCAGCCTTCGAGGCCGACTGGGAGCGCGTTGCAAACGCGTGAGACGAGGGGTCGGTAAAGTGTCTCACCGGTTTGGTGACCCAGTTGTGGTAAAGCGCTTTATCGCAGGTAAACACCCTTGTTTGCGAAAAAAATAGTTTTGAATTTACCGTCTGCGAGCGCCCTGTTCGCCGATTGTCCCGTTATGATTGTCGCGTACATTACGCACCGCTCACCCACAAGGAGGCATCGTCCATGAGCGATGAGGAACTCATCCAGGTTGCCAATGAGGTCAGGAAGGGGGTCGTGATCGGCACGCACGCAGCGAAGTCCGGACACCCCGGTGGTTCGCTCGGCGCCGCCGACATCATCACCTACCTCTACTTCGAGGAGATGAACGTCGACCCGGCAGACCCGCGTCGCGCCGACCGCGACCGTTTTGTGCTCTCCAAGGGCCACTGCGCTCCCGCGCTGTATGCGGCCCTCGCCGAGCGCGGCTTCTTCCCCAAGGAGGACCTCGAGTCCCTGCGCCATGTCGGCTGCCACCTTCAGGGCCACCCCAACATGAACGACACCCCGGGCGTCGACATGTCCACCGGCTCCCTGGGCCAGGGCGTCTCGGCTGCCGTGGGCATGGCGCTCGCCGCCAAGCACTGGGGCGATGCCTATCGCACCTACTGCTTGCTTGGTGACGGCGAGATCGAGGAGGGCCAGGTCTGGGAGGCCGCCATGTTCGCGGGCAACCAGCAGCTGGACAACCTCTGCCTGATCGTCGACCACAACGGCCTGCAGATCGACGGCAGCATCGAGGAGGTCAACTCCGCGATGCCCATCGCCGACAAGTTCGCCGCGTTCAAGTTCCATGTGATCGAGCTGGCGGACGGCAATGACATGGCCCGGGTCCGCGCTGCCTTCGAGGAGGCCCGCTCCGTCACCGGCAAGCCGGTGTGCATCGTGGCCGAGACGGTCAAGGGCAAGGGCGTCTCCTTCATGGAGGGCCAGGTGGGCTGGCACGGCAAGGCCCCCAACGACGAGCAGTTCGAGCAGGCCATGGCCGAGCTCGCGAAGGAGGCTTAAAGCTATGGCAGACGAGAAGAGAATCGCTACCCGCGTGAGCTACGGCGAGACCCTGGTCGAGCTTGGCGCGGAGCACGACGACTTCCTGGTCTTCGATGCCGACCTCGCGGCTGCGACCCAGACGGCCAAGTTCAAGGCCGCCTTCCCCGATCGCTTCTACAACGCCGGCATCGCCGAGGGCAACATGATGGGCCTCGCCGCGGGTGTCGCCACTACCGGCCGCGTCGCCTTTGCGAGCACCTTTGCCATGTTCGCCGCCGGCCGCGCCTACGAGCAGATTCGCAATTCCATCGGCTATCCGCACCTCAATGTGAAGATCGGCGCGACTCACGCCGGCATTTCCGTGGGCGAGGACGGCGCCACGCACCAGTGCAACGAGGACATCGCCCTCATGCGCACCATCCCCGGCATGACGGTGGTCGTCCCCGCCGACGACGTGGAGGCCCGCGCTGCGACGCGTTGCGCCTACGCCACCGATGGCCCGTTCTACCTGCGTCTTGGTCGCCTGGCCGCGCCGGTGATCAACAACCCCGAGAGCTATGAGTTCGAACTCGGCCGCGCCATCGTGATGCGCGAGGGCACCGACGCGACCGTCGTCGCCTGTGGCCTCATGGTCTCCGCTGCGCTCGAGGCGGCCGACGCGCTCGCCGCCGAGGGCATCTCCGTCGAGGTCATCAACATGCACACCATCAAGCCGCTCGACGAGGACACTCTGCTTGCCTCCGCGGCCAAGACCGGCCACGTGGTCACGGTCGAGGAGCATTCCGTCATCGGCGGATTGGGCGAGGCCTGCGCCGCCGTTCTGTGCGAGAAGGCCCCCGTCCCCATGCGTCGCGTGGGCGTGCAGGATGTGTACGGCGAGTCCGGTCCCGCACTCGAGCTGCTGGACAAGTACGGCCTGAACGCCGAGGGCATCGCCTCCGCCGTTCGCGAGATGCTGGCCTAACGGATTTCCTCAGTTTGTTCGCGGTATGCAATGCAACGCGGCGTCGCTCTGATTGCGGCGCCGCGTTTTCTTAGGATGGCTGCATTGTGTTCGCGGCCGCACGCCGGATCCGCTGATGGGGTTGCGGCGGCTTTGGGACGGCCTGCTTTGGGACGGCCGGCCTTCGAGGGGCTTTTGTCGCGACTGCCTCCAGGCGCCCGATGGCTTTTTGCGTGATTGTTAGAACTCGTTGCTGCCATACGCCTTGATGGCGGGCATGAGTTGCATGCGCAGAAGCTTTTGAAGCGTGCGGTATCCGGTGACCCGAATACGCTTCCGGATTCCCAATGCGCGAAACAGATCGGTGACGAGTTGCTGAAAGAGATGCTCATCAATCAGGTCTTCATACCAAACGTTCAGTATCGTGAAGCCCGATCCGACGATCTTATTCTGCCTTCGCGCGTCGCGTCCCGCCGCTTCGATTGAGTGGAATTCCTTGCCTTGATACTCCAGTCCGACACGCTGTTTGGGGAAGGCGATGTCGACGCGTCTTTGCCCTACGGGGGTTGCAACGGGATGGTTCAGCGAGATGGGGCCAAGGCCAAACCCGCCCTTTGTGGTCGGCAGGGATACGAGCATGGCCAGAGTGGTTTCCATGGGGGAATTTGACAGGTCGTGTACATGCTTAATCAGGTTTCTAGCTCGTTTGATGCCGGGGACTCTATGGATGGAATTGATGAGCCTGCCGATTTTCTCGGTTGATGTGAGGGACTCATCGATGCACGTGAGGCCGTCCCACGAATCGTCGAGCACGTAGGTTCCACAAAGCTCATATCCCAAGGAGATGATGTCGAAATCGCTCAGTTCTTCATCTGCGCAAATCTGGATGAAGGTGAGCTCGGGGCTCGTTACCCAAAAACCTTTGTCGATTTTAATGAGCGACCGAGGTGGAAGCGGGTGATAGCAAGCGACGGCATGAATGTCCCGCCGTGGGTTGTATCCGTGGTTGCCATCGACCAGGACATGGTAGGGTTGCTTGGTGACGCCGCGTGCGGTCATGTCGTCTTCCAGAAATTGTCGCGGCGGGACCATGAGTCCGGTGACCTTGCCGGTCCTCGGCTTATCGAGTAGCGTCGGGATGAGGCGCTTGCTCGACCGATATAGCTCAAGTGCGGAGGCGCCGCACGCGCAAACAATTCCTTCCATGCATAGACGATACATCCTTTTGGCCATGCTGGCCGATAATTGTAAGAGTGGTCAAAAAGAAGCCCTATACAGTGTTTGGCGCGGCGAATAGGGAGAAACGCGCCGAGTGCATCGGGGTGAAAGTCGCGTTATGCCGCTCGTGGATGTCATATTTTTGCCGAGAGTTGCGATTCGTGGGGGATGCGCCCGCGCACAGAAGGTTTCACAAGATCAGATTACTGTATGAATGATCTATTTGACCGAAGCCGCCGAAATGAATAGTTAGCAGAAGGGTTGCGGGCCTGCGCGGTCGACGATTTGCGGAATGGCTCATGAAAAGCAATTGTGTCATCTGAATCTAAGTGATTATGACTTAGGTTTTATGAGTGCAATTGTGGGTACCATGAAAGTCGTTCAACAACGATGCGCCGGTCTTGGGCGTATCGGTCGGCGCGAGCCGACCAGCAAACGGCAGAAAGGGCATTTCGAGCATGCAGCAATTCAAAACGGAGAGCAAGAAGCTCCTGGACCTCATGATCAACTCGATCTACACCAACAAGGAGATCTTCCTGCGCGAGCTCATCTCCAACGCTTCAGACGCGGTGGACAAGCTCAACTTCAAGAGCCTTTCCGACTCGAGCATTCAGCTGGGCGACGAGGACCTCGCCATTCGCGTTTCTTTCGATCGCAATGCCCGCACCCTCACCGTGTCTGACAACGGCATCGGCATGACCGCCGAGGATCTCGAGAACAACCTCGGCACCATCGCCCATTCTGGCAGCCAGGAGTTCAAGCAGGCCAACGCCGAGCACCAGGGCTCCGACGTGGACATCATCGGTCAGTTCGGCGTGGGCTTCTACTCCGCGTTCATGGTCGCCTCGCGCGTTCGCGTTGTCAGCCGCGCCTTCGGCGAGGACGTCGCACACGTGTGGGAGTCCGATGGCCTCGAGGGCTACACCATCGAGGAGGGCGAGCGCTCCGAGCACGGTACCGACGTCATCCTCACCATTCGCGAGAACATCGAGGGCGAGAACGGAGAGCCCGGCGAGAACTACGATACCTTCCTGTCTGAGTGGGGCCTGAAGGACCTCATCAAGCGCTATAGCAACTACGTGCGCTACCCGGTTCAGATGATGGTCACCAAGAGCCGTGAGAAGGAGCGCCCCGAGGATGTCGGCGATGACTATACGCCGGAGTATGAGGACTACGAGGAGCTCGATACCATCAACTCCATGACCCCGATTTGGAAGAAGCGCAGCTCCGATGTGTCCGACGAGGACTACAACGAGTTCTACAAGTCGACCTTCCATGACTTCGAGGACCCGGCTCGCACGGTGAGCTTCCATGCCGAGGGCACGCTCGAGTATGACGCGCTGCTGTTCATCCCCAGCCGCGCCCCGTTCGACCTGTACAGCAAGGACTACGAGAAGGGCCTCGCGCTCTACAGCTCCAACGTCTTGATCCAGGACAAGTGCGCTGAGCTGCTGCCCGATTACTACAACTTCGTGCGCGGTGTGGTGGACTCCCAGGACGTCTCGCTCAACATCTCCCGCGAGACCCTGCAGCACGATCGACAGCTCAAGGCCATCGCCAAGCGCATTGAGAAGCGCGTGACGAGCGAGCTCGAGAAGATGCGCGACAGCGACCGTGAGAACTACGAGACCTTCTTCGAGAATTTCGGCCGCGGCCTCAAGTTCGGTATCTACTCCAGCTACGGCATGAAGGCCGACGAGCTGGGCGATTTGCTGCTGTTCTGGAGCGCGCGCGAGAACAAGATGGTGACGCTCGCCGAGTACGCCGCCGCCATGCCCGAGGGCCAGAAGGCCATCTACTACGCCGCCGGCGACGACCGCGAGCGCCTTGCCAAGATGCCCGTGGTCAAGGGCGTTCTCGATCGCGGTTATGACGTGCTGCTGCTCACGGCGGACGTGGACGAGTTCACCTTCCAGGCCATGCGCGGCTACACCGCCAAGAACTGCCCTAAGGTCTACGAGGACGACGCTGCCCGCGAGGCTGCCGCGAAGGCCGTGGCCGATGGCGCCGAGCCGGAGACCGAGGATCGTTTCCTCGAGCTCAAGAATGTGGCGACCGGCGATCTCGACCTGGCGACCGAGGACGAGAAGAAGGATGCCGAGCAGGCCACCAAGGAGCACGGCGACCTGTTCGACGCCATGAAGGAGGCCCTGGGCGACAAGGTCGAGAAGGTCGCGGTTTCTGCTCGCCTGACCGACGCGCCCGCCTGCATCACCACCGAGGGCCCGCTGTCGCTCGAGATGGAGAAGGTCCTCGCCCGCGGCCCCGAGGCCGATCGCGGCGAGATGCCCAAGACCCAGCGCGTGCTCGAGCTCAACGCCAAGCACGCTGTGTTCGACAAGCTCGTTGCCGCACATGACGCCGGTGACAAGGACAAGCTCGCGCTGTACGCCGGCTTGCTCTACGATCAGGCGCTGCTCGTCGAGGGCATTCTGCCGGCCGATCCGGTTGCCTTTGCCCAGAGCGTCTGCGAACTCATGTAGGCGAGCTCGAGAACGATATGCCGGCCCATATGCCGGCCGATCCGCCGGGGCGCTCCAGACGGGGCGCCCCGGCTTTTTCATGGTGGGGACTCATGACGGATTCCTGGTAGTTTGCAGAAAGTATTAAGACGCACGTCAGATACCGTTACAACTGTAGTTTTACTAACGTGCGTAGTATAGTTCTGCACCGAACAATAAATCTCGAGGTCAAAGGATGAGGCAAGCGTGAGAAAAGCATGGGAGATCTTCAAGCGCGATGTGCTCCGCCTGTTGCACAATCCGGTGGCGATGGTCATCACCGTCGGTGTGTGCATCATCCCGTCCCTGTACGCCTGGTACAACATCGAGGCGAACTGGGACCCCTACGGCAGCACCGAGGGCGTCAAGATCGCAGTCGCCAACGAGGATGCGGGTGTGGAGACCGAACTCACGGGCAAACTCAACGCTGGCGAGCAGACGATCGACAAACTCAAGGAGAACCACGATCTGGGCTGGGTCTTCACGGATGCGAAGAAGGCCGAGGAGGGCGTGCGGCGCGGTGATTACTACGCCGCCATCGTGATTCCGCGCGACTTCAGCGAGAAGCTCACGAGCATGCTCACGGGCGATTTCGAGCAGCCCGAACTCACGTATTACGTGAACGAGAAGAAAAACGCCATCGCCCCGAAGGTGACCGATACCGGTGCCGAGACCATCGAGACCCAGCTCAACGAGACCTTTGTGGGTACGGTCACGAGCACGCTCGTGACCGAGGCGAAGGAACTCGGCGTGGATATCGATGCGGCGGGGGAGAGCGCGCACGTTGGCGTGATGGCCGATGTGGCCCATTCGGTGGATGCGCTCGACCGGGTTCGTTCGGGTCTGTCCGATATGAACGCCACGATCGACGCGGCCAAGAAGGCCGCCGCCGATGCGAAGTCGGCCCTCACCGGCATGGACGAGGAGGCCCCCTCGCTTGTCGAGGCGCTTCAGCGTGGCGACGCCTTGTTGGGAACCACGCGCTCTGCCGCCCGCGATTTCCACACGGCGCTTTCGAGCGCGCTTTCAAACGGTGCCATGCATCTGGGCACTGCGGCTTCCGACGCGAACAGCGCGGTGGGCGCGATCGCCGGCGCGGCGAGCTCGGCAAAAACCAAGATCGACATCTCCCTCATCGACTTCCAATCCGTGATCGACTCCAATACGCGCGCCATCGAGGCGCTGCGCAAGATCAACGGTCAGCTGGGCAACAGCGGCGACATTGAGATCGCGATTCGCGAGCTCGAGCGCCAGAACCAGGGGCTGCAGCAGGTCAAAGACGGCCTGCAGGGCCAAAGCGATGCCCTGGGCAACGACGCCGCGGCTTTCGATAAGGCCTCGGGTGCCATGAACGATGCCATTCAGGGAAGCGTCGAGGGACTCGGCAAGACTCAGAAGCGCATCAACGAAGAGGTCATGCCTCGCCTGAGCGATGGCTTGGATGCGTTTTCAAGCGTCTCCGGCGACCTCGTCGGCGTGGTGCGGAGCCTGTCGCCGACCATCGGCCAGTCAATCTCGATGCTCGACCAGCTCGACGCCATGCTCGACCAGACCCGTCAGGCGCTTGCCAGCTCCGATAAGACCCTTGCCGATTTGCAGACGACGCTCGGAAGCGTCGCGACCGACCTCTCCGCTCTCCGCAGCTCCGAGGCAACGGCCGATCTCGCCACCATTCTCGACATGGATCCGGAGGACATGTCTGATTTCATGTCCGCTCCCGTGACGTTGCGCACGGAGCCGGTCTACCCGGTTGCCAATTACGGTTCCGGCGTAACGCCCTTCTACACCAATCTCGCGCTGTGGGTTGGCGGCTTCGTGCTCATCGCCATCTTCAAGCTCGAGGTCGATGACGAGGGCTTGGGTCGCTTCACGGCGAACCAGGGCTACTTCGGTCGTTGGATGCTCATGGTCCTGCTCGGCTTTGTCCAGTCGATCATCGTGTGCGCGGGCGACCTCGTCCTCGGTATCCAGTGCGAGCATCCGGCGTTGTTCATGCTCGCCGGCGTGTTCACCTCGTTCGTGTACGTGAACATCATTTACGCCCTGGCGATCTCGTTCAAGCACATCGGCAAGGCCATCGGCGTCATCCTCGTGATCGTGCAGATCCCGGGTTCCTCGGGCATGTACCCCATTGAGATGATGCCCGGCTTCTTCCAGGCGCTGCATCCTCTGCTGCCTTTTACGTATGGCATTAACGCGATGCGCGAGACCATCGGCGGCATGTACGGCATGGATTACCTGATGAACCTCGTCGCCCTCGGTGTATTTTTGCTGATCGCCCTGTTCGTGGGCGTGTGGCTGAGGCCCAAGCTGCTCAATCTCAACCTGCTCTTCGACCGCGAGCTCACGGGTACGGGCGTGATGATCTGCGAGCACGATGATATGGCGCGCGAGCACTTCTCGCTCCGCTCCACCGTGCGCGCACTGTTGGATACCGAGGCGTATCGCCGCGACGTGGTCGAGCGCGCCGCGCGTTTCGAGCGTCGCTATCCCACCCTCATCAAGACGGGTTTCTGCCTTGTGTTCGGCCTGCCCATCCTGTTGTTCATCCTTACGGCAACGCTCGATTTGGACATCGACGGCAAGCTCGTGATGCTGCTGCTGTGGATCGTCGCCGTGATCGGTGCCGACGCGTACATGATCTTCGTCGAATACCTGCGCCGGAGTTTGAGGGACCAGGTGCATATGAGCGGCCTGCCCGCCGATGAGATGCGCCGTGAGCTGGGCCGCACCATGCCCTGCGTGCATGAGGAAGGAGGCGAGGAGTAGATGAGGAACATCATTGCCATTTTCAAGCGGGATCTCTCCCGCATTCGTGGAAGCGTGGTCGCGCTCATCGTGGCGGTCGGTCTGGTGATCGTTCCCACGCTGTACGCGTGGTTCAACATCGCCGGCAGCTGGGACCCCTACGGCAACACCGGCAACCTCAAGGTGGCCGTTGCAAACTCCGACAACGGGTACATGAGCGACCTCATCCCGGTGCGCGTGAACATCGGAGACACGGTGGTGTCCGCCCTGCGCGAGAACGACCAGTTGGACTGGAGGTTCGTGAGCGAATCCGACGCCGTGGAGGGCGTCCGCTCGGGCGAGTACTACGCCGCGGTGGTTATCCCCGAGAATTTCAGCTCGCGCATGATGACCGTGTTCTCCAGCGATGCGGAGTATGCCGAGATCGTGTACTACGAGAATCAGAAGGCGAATGCGATCGCTCCGCGCGTGACCGATAAGGCTGCGAGCACCGTGCGCCAGCAGATCGATGAGACCTTTGCAAAGACCATCAGCGATGTTGGCCTGGCAACCACTTCGAGCTTGCTTGAGTTCATGGATGGCGATCAGATCGCGGCCTACGCCGGCAACCTGTCGGGCACGTTGGCCGGTGCCATCACGACCTTGCGTGACGCCTCTGGAAGCGTGGACGAGTTCGCGGGACTGTTGCAGTCCTCCACCGGCCTGCTCGATTCGACGAGCGATTTGCTGGCGAGCGCCGGCACGGCGAACAAGGATGCCGAGGCCCTTGTGGGCGACGCGAAAACGGGTTTGAGCGGCATGCACGATGCGCTGGATGCTGCGGTTGCGGCCATCAACCAGTCCCTTAAGGACAGCGCTGGCGATTACGACGCCGCCGCGAAGGCCATCGACGAGGCCTTTGGCTCCGCCGACGAGCACGTGTCTTTGACGGTCATCCAGCTGCGCGATGCATCCGCAGACGTGGCCAAGCGGGCCTCCGACATGCGTGACGTGCAAGGTAACATCCTCGCCGTCGAGCGTGATGTCGAGGGGTCCGACCTGCCTGAGAAGCTCAAGGCCGAGCTGGTGCAGAAGATTGATATCGTCGCCAATACCGTGGGCAACGTCGCCAACCAGCAAGAGTTGCTCGCCAAGCACCTCTCCGATGCGGCTGCGTCGCTCGAGACGGGAGCCGCCGATGCGCGGGCGAAGGCGCAGGCCGTGAAGGACGGCATCGCCGAGGCGAAGGGGAGCATCGGCGGCGTCAAGGATTCCTATAATGCGACTCTCAAGCAGCAGATCAGCGACCTTTCCGATGCCGTGGCCGATGTCGCCCGGCGCGGTTCCGATATGGCCGACGACCTGGGCGCGACTGTGACCGACCTGTCCCGTGCCGCGTCGACGCTCTCCGATGACCTGGCCGGGGCCCACGCGGTTCTCACCGATGCGTCTGCCGATCTCGTGTCCGCCGCCGATGACCTACAGCGTCTGAAGGAGGGCCTGGACACCGCAGTGACCTCAGGCGACCTCGACCGCGTGCGCGAGCTCATCGGTTCCGACCCTGCGGCCCTCGCCGACGCCCTCGCAGCGCCGGTGGCCCTCGACCGTCAGGCCGTGTATCACATCAAGAACTACGGCAGCGCGATGGCTCCGTTCTACACCACGCTTTCGATTTGGGTCGCGGGTATCGTTTTGGCGGCCATGCTCAAGGCCAATGTCGACGAGGCCGACGTCAAGGCCCTTGGCAACCCGCGCCTGCACGAGCTCTACCTCGGTCGCTATGCGTTCTTCGCGCTGTTGGCATTCGCGCAGGCCACGCTTGTGTGCGCCGGCGACCTGCTGTTCTTCGGCATTCAGTGCGAGCATCCCTTCCAGTTCATGCTCGTGGGCTGGCTCGCTGGGTTCGTGTTTAGCAACATGATCTACACGCTCACGGTGAGCTTCGGCGATATCGGCAAGGCCATTGCGGTCGTGCTGCTGGTCATGCAGGTCGCGGGTTCGGGCGGTACCTTCCCGATCGAGATGACCGCCGACTTCTTCCAGGCTGTTTACCCGTTCCTGCCGTTCACGCACGCCATCAACGCCATGCATGCCGCCATGGCGGGGGCGTACGGCATGGAATTCTGGATCGAACTCGGCACGCTTGCACTGTACCTCATCCCGTCTTTGGCTCTGGGCCTGGTGTTCCGCCGCCCGGTGATTCGCGCCAACCGCTGGATCATCGAGAAGCTCGAGGAAACCAAGCTCATGTAGCGTCGCAATTGGGGACAGGTACAAATTGCTCCCTTTGGCATTCGGGCGCCCGCCTGCGCAGATGCGCCGGCGGGCGCCTGCTTTTGTGCGGGTCGATCAAGACGATCGCGGCGGATCGCGACATGGAAAGGGCCTCCTTGCGGAGGCCCTTTCGCCGAGTCTGCTTGTTGGTGCTGCGGTTATGCCATGGACTGCTGCAATTGCGGCACGTCGAGGGCGTCGAGCAGGTCGTTGTACGAGCGAAGGAGGTTGACTCGCTGGTTGCTCGACCGTGTACAGGTGGTGGGTTCGAGGAGGCCCTTTCTCTGTGTCGGGGGGAAGGAGAAATGGTTCGCACATCTGAGCTGCGGCCGGGGGGTCCGGGCGCGCTGGACATCGTAAAACGACGGCATGCTCGGGCCTCCTCGTCATCCACCGGTACGGGCGCCTTTGGGCCTCGCTGCTGGCCCTCGGGTGCTGTCATCATTATTGCCAGTGCGGCCCGTCTTATCCGCATAAGAAAGTCTTACGAGACTTTGCCCGAGCGATGAAATGCGAGGTCAGAAGCAATAAATGGGGAAATTGGCCCCTGTGGACTCCGTCGCGTCTTACGTACACCTTAAGAAATCGACCGTTCACCATGGTGCTTCTGTGGCAGCCCTGTCGTGGAATTGTGAAGCGACGAGGAGGCGCTCCAATTGGGGGTGGGCGCAAACCGAGGCTTTGCCCGGGCCTGCCGTCGGCCCGGCATCGAAGGTGACTCAATTCGTACCTGGTCCCGAAGGTGCCCCGAAGGTGCCCAATTCGTACCTGGCCCCATTTGAGACCCTCGCCCCATTTGAGACGGGCATGAGACTCTACACATTCTGTGCGGCTATGGAGTGGGGCCTGGTAAACCACGTATACTGTTTCGATGCGAAGCGATGCAGCGTAGCGGGGTCGTCGCGGTGACGCCCCTCTCGTTTCGCGATGAGAAAGGGAACCGTCATGCAGACGATGTATCAAACGATGAACGACGTCGAGCTGGCCGCCGCCATCGACGATCTCGAGGCACGCGTCGCCGAGGTCAAGGCGCGCGAGCTCAAGCTCGATATGGCTCGCGGCAAGCCGTCGCCCGAGCAGGTGGCCATCTCCCGCCCCATGCTCGACCTGCTCAGCGCCGACTCCGACCTTACCGACGGCGGCGTGGACTGCAGCAACTACGGCTGCTTCGAGGGCATCCCCTCCGCCCGCGCGCTCGCCGGGGAGTTTTTGGGCGTCGATCCGTCCCAGACGCTCGTGCTCGGTAGCTCCAGCTTGCTGATCGAGCATGATTCCGTGGCCATGTGCTGGCTCAAGGGCACGTGCGGCCATGCTCCGTGGTCCGAGTTCTCCGCCGCGCATGACGGTGCGCGCGTCAAGTTCCTCTGCCCCGCGCCCGGCTACGACCGCCACTTCGGCATCACCGAGGATCTGGGTATCGAGAACGTTCCCGTGCGCATGACCGAGAACGGTCCGGACATGGACGAGGTCGAGCGCCTCGTCGCGGCCGACGAGGGCATCAAGGGCATCTGGTGCGTCCCCAAGTATTCCAACCCCACGGGCGACACCTACTCCGACGAGACGGTCCGTCGCCTCACCTCGATGAAGACGGCCGCCCCCGATTTCCGCATCTTCTGGGACAACGCCTACTGCGTGCACGACCTGTATGACGAGGGCGACGAGCTTCTCAACGTCTTCGACGCCGCGCGCGAGGCCGGCAACGAGGACCGCGTGATCGCCTTCGCCTCCACCTCCAAGATCACCTTCCCCGGTGCTGGCGTGGGTTTTGTTGCCGCCTCTCCTGTGGTCATCAAGGAGATCGCGCATCACCTGCAGGCTGGTCTTATCAGCGCCGACAAGCTCAACCAGCTGCGTCACGTGCGCTTCCTGCCCGACTTGGACGCCGTGCGCGCCCATATGCGTCGTCATGCCGAGTTCATGCGCCCGCGCTTCGAGTGCGTCGATGCCAAGCTGCATGAGGGCCTGGACGGCACCGGTTGCGCCACTTGGACGCATCCGCGCGGCGGCTATTTCGTGAGTTTCGACGGCCCCGAGGGCTCCGCCAAGCGCGTGGGCGCCCTGTGCCGCGAGATGGGCGTCACTCTCACCCCGGCAGGCGCCACCTGGCCCTATGGCGAGGACCCGCACGATACCAACATCCGCATCGCCCCGAGCTATCCCAGCGTTGAGGATCTTTCCTCCGCGCTCGAGGTGCTCGTGTTGGCCGTCAAGCTCGTGAGCGCCCAGCTCGCGCTCGAGGAGCGTGCCTAAATGACCGACGATTTCGACGAGTTCTTCGACGACGAGCTGGCTGAGGCGGAGTCCGTGCCCGAGCCCGCATCCGATAACGTCGCCGAGGCGGATGGGCGTCGCCCGTCTGCCGAGCCCGCCGCTCCGGCCAACTCCGATCCCGCCCGCCCGCAGCGTCAGTCCCCGCCGTTTTGGATGGTGCTCGCCATCGCCGGCATCTCGCTGGTGCTCGGCGTGGTGATCGGCTACCTCGTGGGCACCACGGTGACCATCAACGAGCTGGGCTCGCGCGAGCCCGAGGCCGCCTCCGAGGATGCTTCGGTCGAGATGCCCGAGGGCCATCCCGACGTCGAGCTTGACGAGGAGGGTAACGCCAAGGTGGCCGACGGTTCCGCCGCCCCCGTATCAGATGACCCGCTCACGCTGGCCAACAACTTCTTCGATATGGGCATGTCCGCCATGAACGGCGCCAAGAGCGAGGAGGACCAGCTAAAGGCCCGGGACGTCTTCAAGCAGGCCATCGTCCACTACGACGAGTACCTTGCGAACAACGCCTCTCCGGCGGCCGAGGTGGATCGCGCCATCTGCGTGTTCTACGCCGGTGAGCATGAGCAGGCCATCGCGGACCTCGAGGCTTTCGTCGCGCGCGACGTCACGTTCGCGCCCGCATGGGCGAACCTCGGCATGTTCTACGAATCCCACGGCGATGCGGACAAGGCCGAGAAGGCCTATCGCAAGGCCGTCGACACCGCCGCCGAGGACGATACCTACGGTGTGGGCGATTACGCCCGCGAGCGCCTCGAGGCGCTGAGCAAGTAAACGATCGCGCCGAGCGCGACTCAATCGAAAGGCATGGATATGGAACTCGCCATCACTACGCATCCCAGTGCAGAGCGCTACCTTATCGCCGTCGAGGGCGAGATCGACATCTCGAACGCCGACAAGCTCCGCAACGCAATCGATCTGGCCCTCGAGCAGCCCACCGAGCGCGTCGAGCTCGATTTCTCCCAGGTTCCCTATATCGATTCCACGGGCATTGGCGTGCTGGTCGGCGCCGCCCGCCGCGCCTCCGACCGCAAGCGCACCCTGTCGATCACGGGCGCCCAGCCGAACGTCCTGCGCGTCGCGCAGCTTTTGGGCGTCGATAAGGACATTAGCATCAGCGCAGCGTAAGGCTTTATCCGTATGGCGACTCGTCGCGGGGCGTGGCGCACGGCGGCGCTATACTTGGAATATTGCCGCTTTGGACGGCGCACGGAGCGCCGCATGGACATTTGAGGAAACTGGGAGGTATCCCGTGCTAGGAATTGGATCGACCGAGCTGGTCATCATCCTGGTCTTTGGCTTCTTGCTGTTCGGTCCCGACAAGCTGCCGCAGATGGGCCGCACCATCGGCCGTGCCCTGCGTCAGTTCCGTGAGACGCAGGAGAAGCTGACCGCCGTCGTCCAGACCGAGGTCGTGGACCCCATGGCCGCCGCTGCCAAGGCCCCCAAGGTGGCCGTTGCCGCGGAGGACGAGGATGCCGACGCCGAGGGCTCCGCTTCAACTGAGGAGGCCCCGGTGCGCAAGGAGACCTTTGCCGAGCGCCGTGCCCGCCTGGCCGCGGAGCGCGCCGCCAAGGAGGCCGAGGCCGCTGCGGACGACGCCGAGGACGGCAAGAGCGCTCCCGCCGAGGATGCCCCTGCAGACGAGCCCGAGCCCGAGTCCGAGCAGCTGCCCGAGGAGGCTCCCGAACCCGAGGTGCTGACCACCGAGGACCTGTACGCCCGTCGTCCGCGCAAGCGCGCCGCGGCTCCCGCTGCGGAGGCCGAGGCCGCACCTGTCGAGGATGAGTCGAAGGGAGGGGAGCAGTAATGCCCATCGGACCCGCGCGCATGCCGCTCATGGACCATCTCGGTGAGCTGCGCCGTCGCCTCACCATCGTCGTCGTGTCGGTGCTCGCCGCCACCGTCTTCATGTATTTTGCCGCCCCCACGCTGGTTGACATCCTCAAGGACCCGATCAACGGTTCCCTGCAGCCCGGCGAGCAGCTTGCGGTCATGACCTCGCTCGGCGGCTTCTCCATCAAGTTCAACATCGCAATCAAGGTCGCGCTCGCCATGTGCACGCCCATGATTATCTGGCAGATTCTTGCGTTCTTCCTGCCGGCCCTGCGTCCCAATGAGCGCCGCTGGGTTGTCCCCACGGTGTTGGTTGCCACTATGCTGTTCTTCGCCGGCGTTATCTTCTGCTATGCCTTCATCGCACCGGCCGCCTTTGAGTGGCTGCTCGAGGAGACCCGCTCCATCGGCGCCGCCATGCCCCAGCTCGAGGATTTCATCAACACCGAGCTCTTGCTCATGATCGGCTTTGGCGTGTCGTTCGAGCTTCCGCTCATCGTGTTCTACCTGGCAGTGTTCCACATCGTGCCCTATGCTAGCTTCCGTGCGGCATGGCGTTACGTCTACGTGATCATGCTCGTGGTCTCCGCGTCCATCACGCCCGATGCCTCGCCTGTGACGCTGATCTTCATGTATGCGGTCATGCTGTCCCTGTACGAGGTCTCGCTCATGATCACCCGCTTTGTGGTGGTGGCGCGCGACGGCAAGGCCGGCCTCACCGAGAGCCGCCTGGGCCTCTTTGGCGACGACGAGGACGACGACGAGTAGTCGCACGGCACACGCCCAGGCGGGTGGCGTATGCCCTGACGGGCAGGATGCACCCGGGCACGCGGCGCGCATCCAACCGGACGGTCCAAGCTCGACCGAAGCACAATCGAAATGATGCCAAGAGCCCGGGATGAGGATCCCGGGCGCTTTCTTTTCCGTGCTCGAAATGCAGCCGAAGTCACAGCTCGAACAACAACCAAAGTCACAAAATAGGGTGCTCGAGCGTGACTTTGGTTGCATCTCAGCGATGTGGGGGGCGGCCGAGCAATACGAGGGCAGCCGAGCGACGCGGGGGCGGCCGAGCAATACGAAGGCTGCCGATGGGGGCAAAGGCAGCCGACTGAAGGCGTTTGCGAGTGGACCGAGGTTGATTCCTCTGCCGCAGCGTGGGCTTTTAGCGTGAACGGTAGAACTCGTGTACACTGACCCACACTATATATAAATACGTCTGGCGCACCCGCGCCGTACGAAAAGGAGCCCTTGTGAAGCTCGTCGTTGCAGAGAAGAACATCGCTGCGCAAAAGATCGCGCAGCTGCTGGCCGACGCCGGCGCGCCGAAGAACGACAAGGTCTATAACACGCAGGTCTACCGTTTTAAGGTCGACGGCGAGGACTGGGTCTCAATGGGCCTGGCCGGTCACATCCTCGCACCGGATTTCCCCGACGAGATCCTTTTCGACAAGAAGATGGGCTGGTACAGCCTGACCGAGGACGGAGAGGTGCTGCCTGCCGGCGTGCCCGACGACCTTGCCCGCCCGCCGTATGACACCAGGCGCAAGCCCTTCCTCGCAAACGGCATCAACATCAAGGGCTGGAAGGTCGAGAGCCTGCCGTACCTCACATGGTCGCCGATCATCAAGAACCCCGCGGAGAAGGAGATCATCCGCGTCCTCAAGAACCTCGCCAAAAAGGCCGACGAGGTCATCATCGCCACGGACTTCGACCGCGAGGGCGAGCTCATCGGTTCTGACGCCCTCAACATGATTCGCGAGGTGGCCCCTGAGCTGCCCGCGCGCCGCGCCCGCTACTCCGCCCTCATCAAGGGTGAGGTCACCGAGGCCTTTGCCAACCTGGTCGAGCTCGACCAGGATTTGGCCGACGCCGGTGAGTCCCGCCAGTACATCGACCTCATTTGGGGCGCGGTCCTCACGCGCTACCTCACACTCGCCAAGTTCGGTGGCTTTGGCAACGTGCGCTCCGCCGGTCGCGTGCAGACCCCCACGCTCGCCCTGGTGGTCGAGCGCGAGCGCGAGCGCATGGCCTTCGTGCCCGAGGATTACTGGCAGATTCGAGGGCTTGGCGAGGCCTCCGACCAGGAGTTCAAGATCGCCCACACCACGGCGCGCTTCACGGACAAGGCGGCTGCCGAGGCTGCGTTCTCGCACGTCGAGGGCGCGACTACGGGCACCGTCACCGCTGTGGCTAAGCGCAGTCGCAAGCAGCAGCCTCCAGTGCCGTTCAACACCACCGCGCTGCAGGCGGCAGCGGCGGCCGAGGGCATCAGCCCCGCGCGCACCATGCGCATCGCCGAGTCCCTCTACATGAGCGGTTTCATCTCCTATCCCCGTGTCGATAACACGGTGTATCCCAAGACGCTGGACATCGAGGGCATCGTGCGCGGCCTGGCCTCCGGCACCCCGGCGCTCGCGCCCGTGTGCAAGAAGATCCTCGCCGGCCCGCTCACACCTACGCGCGGCAAGGTCGAGACCACCGACCACCCGCCGATCCATCCCACTGGCCAGGGCGATCCCACCACGCTCGACGGCGGCCAGCTCAAGCTCTACAACCTCATCGCCCGCCGTTTCCTGGCGACGCTCATGGGGCCCGCCACCATCGAGAACACCAAGCTGTCCATCGATGTCGGCGGCGAGCCGTTCGCCGCTAGCGGTGATGTGCTGGTGGAGGCCGGCTTCCGCGAGGCCTACCCGTATGGCCTCAAGCGCGACGAGCAGCTGCCTGCGCTGGCCGAGGGCGACGTCATCGACGTGCGCGACATCAAGCTCGAGGCCAAGCAGACCGAGCCGCCCGCGCGCTACAGCCAGGGCAAGCTCGTCCAGGAGATGGAAAAGCGCGGCCTGGGCACCAAGTCGACGCGCGCGAGCATCATCGAGCGCCTCTATGCGGTGCGCTACCTCAAGAACGATCCCATCGAGCCGAGTCAGCTCGGCATCGCCATTATCGACGCGCTCTCGGAGTTCGCGCCGCGCGTCACCACGCCCGACATGACCGCCGAGCTCGATGCCGACATGACCAAGGTCGCCGAGGGCGCCGACACGCAGGAGCACGTGGTGGACCACTCCCGCGCCCTGCTCGCCGGCATGCTCGATGCGCTCATCGAGCACAAGGACGATCTGGGCGAGGCGATCTCGGACGCCGTCACCGCCGACGCCCGCGTGGGCGCCTGCCCCACGTGCGGCAAAGACCTCGTCATGAAGACGAGCGCCAAGACGCGCGGCAGCTTTATCGGCTGCATGGGTTGGCCCGACTGCGATGTGACCTATCCCGTGCCCTCCGGCGTGAAAGTGAGCCCGCTCGAGGGCGAGGCCGCCGTATGCCCCGAGTGCGGCGCGCCGCGCATCAAGTGTCAGCCGTTCCGCCAAAAGGCCTACGAGCAGTGCGTGAATCCCAAGTGCCCCACCAACTACGAGCCCGACCTCAAGGTGGGCGAGTGCTCCGTGTGCGCCGAGGCGGGTCGTCATGGCGATCTGATCGCGCATAAGAGCGAGAAGAGCGGCAAACGCTTCATCCGTTGCACCAACTACGACGACTGCGGTGTGAGCTACCCGCTGCCCGCTCGCGGCAAGCTCTCCGCGACCGGCGAGGTCTGCGAGCACTGCGGCGCGCCCGTGGTGGTGGTCGAGACCGCGCGCGGCCCATGGCGCATCTGCGTGAATATGGACTGCCCCGGCAAGGAGAAGAAGCCCGCCCGCGGCAAGGCCGCCGCGAAGAAGACGGCTTCGACCGCCAAGAAGACCACTGCCAAGAAGACGACTACGAAGAAGACGACGGCGAAGAAGACCGCGGCGAAGAAAACGGCCGCCGAGAAGACCGCTACCGAGAAGGCGTAAAACATGAGTTCGCGAGGCCTGTTCATAACCGTCGAGGGGATCGACGGCTGCGGGAAGTCCACACAGGCAACCCTCATCGCGGCGGCACTCGAGGCCGCCGGTCACGATGCCTTGCGCCTGCGCGAACCGGGTGGCGTCAAGATCTCTGAGCAGATCCGTGCCATCCTGCTCGACCCCGCGAATGGCGAGATGGGCGATGTGTGCGAACTGCTGCTGTATGAGGCCGCCCGCGCCCAGCTCGTGCATCAGGTGATCAGGCCGGCGCTCGCCGCCGGCAAGGCGGTGGTCTGCGATCGCTTCTACGATTCCACCACGGCGTACCAGGCCTTTGCCGATGGTTTGGACCGCGGCATGGTGTCTCAGGCAAACGAGCTCGCGGTGGACGGTTGCCGTCCCGACCTCACGCTCGTGTTCGATCTGCCGGTCGAGGACGCCCTGCGCCGCCGTTCCGGCCGTGAAGCCGAGGATCGCCTCGAGCTCAAGGGCCTGGAGTTCCAAGAGCGCGTTGCTGCGGGTTTCCGCGCGGTTGCCGCCGATGAGCCGGATCGCGTGAAGCTGATCGATGCCGGCGGGTCCATTGCCGAGGTGTTTTCCAACGTTGTTACCGAGCTCCGATCGGCCGGTCTGTCCGTGTCCGAGGATGATGCCGCCGCGGCGCTGTCGGCGTGTCAGGGGAAGTGCTAGCCATGTCCGACCGTCTCACCCCCAACAGCCTGCTCGCCAAGCTCGACACGCAGCCGCGTGTGCGCGACTTCCTCGCCCGTGCGGTGACGAGTGGCCGTGCGAGCCACGCCTATCTGTTCCTCGGCTCGCCGGGCTCCGGCAAGCTCGATGCCGCGTGGGCGCTGGCCCAGGCGCTCCTGTGCGGCGAAGATGGCGTCTCGGGTGCCTGCGCCTCCTGCGATGATTGCGGCCGCGTCGCCCGCCGTACCCATCCGGACGTGCATTACTTCGCGCCCGACTCCGCCACGGGCTACCTCATCGCGCAGACGCGTGAGCTGCTCGAGGACGTGGCGCTCGCGCCCATCCGCGCCAAGGCTAAGGTCTATATCGTCGACCGCGCCGAGCAGCTGCGCGCCAACACCGCAAACGCGCTGCTCAAGACGCTCGAGGAGCCGCCCGCCGGAGTGACGTTCATCCTGCTTGGCTCGAGTGCCGATGTCATGTTGCCCACGATCGTGTCGCGCTGCCAGTGCGTGCCGTTCCGCCCGCTCTCGCTCGAGGACGCCACTACGGCCGTCGAGCACGCGACCGGTCTGCCCGCGGGCAAATGCCGCATGGCCGTCGCGGTCGCCGGCAGTCCCGCCCGCGCGGTCGAGTTCCTCAAGAGTGGTGACCGCCAGGCCGCCCGCCGTGCCATGGTGCGCGCCGTGGACTTGCTCGCCCATGCCGACGAGGCCGACATCCTGGCCGCCGCCAAGGACCTCATGGGTGCGATCAAGGCGCCGCTGGCCGAGGTCAAATCGACCCAGCAGGCGGTCCTGGAGCAAAATCAGGACTATCTCTCCCGTGGTGCTTTAAAGCAGCTGGAAGACCGCAACAAGCGCGAACTGAACGCCCGTGAGCGTTCGGGTATCATGGAGGCTCTGGCGAGCGTTCGCTCCCTGCTGCGCGATGCCCTGGTTCGCCTCGCGTCTGAGTCGGAGCCCGTCGTGAACGAGGACGTTTCCGACGTCGTCGAGCGCATCGCCGCCCGCGCCACGGTGACCGGCGTCACCCGCGCGCTCGATGCCGTTTCGAGCGCCGAGGCCCGCATCGCCAGAAACGTCACACCCCAGCTGGCCATCGAGGTCATGCTGTTCGATATCAGGAAGGCACTGCAATGCCCGTAGTCGTACCCGTTAAATTTGCGTTCGCCGCGCACGAGCTGTGGTTCGATCCGCGCGACCTGGACATCCTCGCCGGCGATCACGCCATCTGCACCACCGAGCGCGGCACCGAGATCGGCCTCGTGACGGCCGATCCGTTCGAGGTGCATCCCGAGGAGCTCGCCGCCCCGCTCAAGCCTGTTGTTCGCATCGCCACCGACGCCGACCTCGACCGCGCCGACGATTTGGCCGACGCCGGCGAGGACGCCATGTTTGATTTTCGCCGCCTGGTGGAGAAGAACGGTCTGGACATGAAGCCCGTGGGCGTCGAGTACCTGTTCGGCGGGGAGAAGGCCGTCTTCTACTTTGCCGCCGAGGACCGCGTGGACTTCCGCCAGCTCGTCAAGGACCTGTCCGCCCACTTCCATGTGCGCGTGGACATGCGCCAGATCGGCGTGCGCGACGAGACCCGTCTGCAGGGCGGTTACGCGACCTGCGGCCAGGAGCTTTGCTGCACCCGTTTCGGCGGGCAGTTCGAGCCCGTCTCCATCCGTATGGCCAAGGAGCAGGACCTGCCGCTGAACTCCGCCAAGATCTCGGGCGTGTGCGGTCGTCTCATGTGCTGCCTGCGTTATGAGTTCGAGGCCTACAAGGATTTCAAGAGCCGCGCGCCCAAGAAAAAGACCCTTATCGACACGCCGCTGGGCAAGGCCCGCATCGTGGAGTACAACACCCCGCGCGAGCAGCTGGTGCTGCGCCTGGAGAACGGCAAGGTCTTCCGAGTCGACCTCGCCGATATGACGAGCACCGAGGAGAACAAGCAGCGCTGCGAGGCGCAAGGGTGCTCCTGCCGTCCCGACTGCGTGACGCGCGACGTCCTCGAGCGTCTCGAGTCGCCCGAGCTCGCACTCGCCCTCATGGAGCTCGACCGCAAGAACGGTGTCGACGTGGGCGACGGCCTGGACACAGCCGATCGCATCGTCGCCTCCGGCCCCACGCCGCGCCGCAAGCGCATGCGCGAGGAAGAGGCCGCCAAGTTCGAGCAGGGCGGCTCCAGCCGTCGTGGCCGCAAGGGCGCTTCCTCCAAGGGCCGTTCCCAGGAGGTTGAGGAGGAGCAGGCGCCGCAGCAGTCGCGTCGTCGCCGTCGCCGCTCCGGCGCTGCCGAGCAGGCGGTGCCGCAGGCCGCTGAGGCAAAGGCCCCACGCACGGATGCGGACTTCGAGCCTGCACAGCCCTCGCGCCGCCGCCGTCATCGCGCCGGCGCGGCTCCCGCGCCCACAGCCGGCGCCCCACATGAGGCCGCCTCTCCCGCCGAAGACGCGCCGGCGAAGAGCCGTCGCCGCAAACACACCTCCTCTGGCACGGAGGCCGCATCTGGCGAGGGCAAGCGCTGCCCCCGTCCCCGCAAGCCCGAGACGCCTTCTGTCGCCGACCAGATCGCTGAGGGCGAGGTCAAGATCCAGCGTCGCCGCCCGGGTGACGGTGGCGGTGCCAAGTCGCGCCCCGGGACCGATGGCCCTGCCCGTTCCGGTGCCGATGATGCCGAGGGCGCTCCCAAGAAGCGCCGTCGTCGTCGCAGCCGCAAACCCAAGCAGGACGGCGGAGACGCCGGCGCGTCCGCCGAGTAGCCCGTGCGCGCGCCTCGTTTTCAGGCCGCATCCACATCGGACGTCGAGCCCCTTCCCGCATCTGCGGGGAGGGGCTTTTTCACGTCGGTTGGAAATGGGGTGGAAAAAACGGGTCGCGGTTCCGCCGGGGCGCTGATTGAAGCCGCCCTCGAATTGATCTCGCCCACGAGGTGCGCCGGATGCGAGCGACCGGGAGAACTCATCTGCTCGGCATGCGAGAATGCCATGCAGATCATAGACCCTGCTCGCTCCTGTCTGCACTGCGGCGCGCCCTTCGGGGCCATGGTGTGCACGGAATGCGTGGGAGCGAAGACCGATCTCGATCGCTGCTTGGCTGCCGCCGTGTTCGATGGGCCGGTCGGTCGCATCGTCCGCGCGTACAAGGACGGGGGCGAGCGCCGGCTGGCCGCCGAGATCGCCCGCATCATGCTCGGCGCGGCCGTGCGGGCGCAGCGCGAGGCGCCCGGGCGATATGGAGGGCTGCTCGTCCGCGCGGACGCGGTGGTGTTCGTCCCCGCCACGGCTTCGGCCTTCCGCCGTCGCGGGTTCGACCACATGGAGCTCATCGCGCGGCATCTGAGTGGGCGCTCGGACATTCCCTTGCTGGATGCC
This sequence comes from Collinsella intestinalis, assembly GCF_902364775.2. Taxonomy (GTDB): domain Bacteria; phylum Actinomycetota; class Coriobacteriia; order Coriobacteriales; family Coriobacteriaceae; genus Collinsella. The sequence continues at coordinate 214,294 of NZ_CABJEU020000002.1, forward strand.
CTGGTCAAGCACGGTTCATCCGACCAGCGCGAACTCGGGCGCGCCGACCGCCTGGCCGAGGCCCTCGGCGCCTATGAGGTCGTACTTCCCGTGAGGGACAAGCGCATTTTACTGATCGACGATGTCATCACCACGGGCGCGACCATGTCCGCGGCGGCATCGGCACTCAAGGCCGCGGGCGCCTCGCACGTCGACGGCCTCGCGTTCGCCCGCGTATGGGGTTGAGGCGATGGGTCGTGGGGGATCGCCATCTTGTTTCCCAGGGATGGCCATCGTTGTGCGATGGGGCGGGCGATTGCGCTCGCACCCGTGCGCAATCTGTGCGTTACCTGCGGTATAATGCCCCGAAGTTCCTCCCAGGCTGTGGTTGCGGGTGCGCGCGGGCCATCGGTTCGCCGCGCTCCTCAGTCCAAGACAGACGCGGTCGAAGGGATCCACGTAAGCCGTCGCGTGCGCGCGAGGGCGATCATGGCGCGTCCTAGAAGTAAGTCGCACCGCCCGTCGCTACTTTTTTGAGGCAATACGTGCCTCGCGGGCGAGCGGGTTAGTCGTGATACCGCCGCGGCGGTACGAGCAAACGCCCCGGTGCGCAAGTGTGGGGTCAAAAACCAGGTCAGCTGGGGGGATCGTGATAGCTGCCGTCCGCGCGCCCGTGCGCGGGCGTTCGGGGTGCCGGCCGCAGGGGCCGCAAGGAGAGTGGGGGAGTGCCGAGATGATCGGTCGCAAGTTCGTTGCAGGTCGCAAAGGTATGGTCGGCCTGGTTGCGTTCGCGTACGCGATGGCGATGGGCCTGTCGGGTTGTTCGCTGACCACGCCCACGCGCGCCGAGGTCGAGCCCGAGCCCGTCAAGGCGACTCTCGGAGCAGACGACCTTATCGAGGACGGTGTCCTCACCGTTGCCATGGACATGACCGACGCCCCCCAGGCCATGACGGATCAGGAGGGCAAACCGAGCGGCTACTACGCCGATATCGCCCGTCTGCTCGCCGAGCGTATGGGCCTCGACCTGCGCGTCGTTTCCTCCGCCGACGTCACGGGCTCGCTTTCCAAGGGCAAGGCCGACCTCTATATCGGCGCCCGTTCCGGCGAGGACGATGTCGTCGAGAGCGGCGTCCTGGTGCAAAACGCCTCCTCCATCTTTGCCAAGTCGGCCGACGGTTCGCGTGAGGTCCTCACGGTTTCGGCGACCACCCTGCAGGGTGCCGTTGTCGCCGTCCAGTCCGATTCCGCCGCGCAAGATGCCATGGACTCCGCGGGCATCGACACCACCCTCAAGACCAAGTCGAACGTGAACGAGTGCTTCGAGGCGCTTGCGGACGGCGAGGTCGACTACGTCGCCTGCGACTCCACCGCCGGCGCCTACCTGGCCCGCGCCTATCCCGGCACCGTGTTCGTGGGTACCATCGCCCCGATGGTCTCTTACGACGCCATCGCCGCTTCCGGTACGGATCTTGCCGATCAGGCGATGGGGATTCTCGAAGACGCCCTGTCCGACGGCACGCTCGAGGCTATTTTCCGCCTGTGGTACGGCGATCTGCCCTTCAGCCTCGACGATCTCGCGCTCGATGGCGTGACGTTTGAGCAGGAGGCCCCCGAAAGCGAGGAAGCCCCCGCTTCTGAGGGCGAATCGGGCGAGCCCGCGCAGTCCGACAGCCTGAACTCCCTGGGCTAGGCCCGACTTTCTCCGCTACCCGTTCGCGCCCATGCAGCGCATGGGAATTCGGCGGTCGGTTCGGACGCTCCAGCGAACGGGAGCACAATTTCCCCACGTGTGTCTTCATCCAACTTGGGTACAACAGCTGTACGAGTACTATCCCCGGATAGATTGGAGCCACGTATGGAAATCAAGGTCTCCGGTCGCAAGACCACGGTCACCGATGCTCTGCGTGCGCATGTCGATGAGAAGATCGGCGAAGCCCTCAAAGTGTTCGACATCGAGCCCATGACCGCCGATGTCGTCCTGCGCTATGAGAAGAACCCCTCCAACCCCAACCCCGCCATCGTCGAGGTCACGGTCCGCGCCCGTGGTTCGGTGATCCGCGTGGCCGAGCACGGTGCGGACATGTATGCCGCGATTGACCTCGCCGCTGAAAAGGTGACGCGCCAGCTCCGCAAGTTCAAGACGCGCGTGGTCGACAACCGTCAGCAGGGTCTGTCCGCCGCCGAGGTCGCCCCTGTCGAGCCCGTCGCCGATCTGGCCGATCTGCTGCTCCCCGAGGATGAGGACGACCAGCTCGTGCGTGTCAAGGAGGTTGAGCTCACCCCCATGACCGATGAGGAAGCGCTCGTTCAGACCGATCTGATCGGCCATGACTTCTACGTGTTCGAGAACAGCGTCACCGGCCTGGTCAATGTGGTGTATCACCGTAAGAATGGTGGATACGGCATCATCAAGCCCAAAATCGAGGTCGAGGGCGAGTAAAATAGCGTCCATTGCATGATCTGGATGGCGGCCATCCCATGTGGGTGGCCGCCTTGTTGTATTGAGGAGCGTCCATGGGCAACATCACCGCCTCGTACGAGGTTCCGCGCATGTGCCGCATCGTCATTGATACCTGTGCCGATCTCACCCCCGAGATCGCGGCCACACTCGAAGTGGATATCTTGGGATTCCCCTACATCCTCGATGGCGTCGAGTACACCGACGACATCTGGAGCACCATCACCCCTTCGGAGTTCTACGACAAGCTGCGTGAGGGCTCCAAGGCCTCGACCTCGGCGATCTCGATCGGTCAGTACCTCGAGTTCTTCACCAAATGCGCCGAAGAGGGCACGCCCACGGTGTATCTGTGCTTCACGAGCGCGCTCTCCTCAAGCTACAACTCCGCCTGCCATGCGGCCGAGCAGGTGCGCGCCGATCATCCCGATTTCGAGCTCTACGTGGTGGACAACGCGCTGCCCTGCGCGTGCGGTGAGTTGCTCGCCATGGAGGCCGTGCGTCAGCGCGCGGCCGGTCTGAGTGCGCGCCAGCTGGCCGAATGGGCCAATGAGGCAAAGACCTACATCCACGGTTACTTCACCCTGGACAGCCTCGATGCGCTCTCCGCCGGCGGACGCATCCCGCCTGCGGCGGCCTCCCTGTCCTCCAAGCTCGATATCAAGCCCGAGCTGTCCTTCGACCTGGCCGGGGCCCTTTCGCTCATCGGCGTGAACCGCGGCCGCAAGAAGGCGCTCAAGTCGCTCATCAAGTCATTCACCGAGAACTACGAGTTCGACCCGACTCTGCCGCTCGCTATCGTCTCCTCCGACGCCGAGAAGGATGCCGATTGGCTCGAGGCTGCCGTTCGTAAGGAGCCCGGCTGTGCGGACCTCACCATCCTGCGCGGTTCGGTGGGCCCTACGATCGGCTCGCATGTCGGACCGGGTATGGTCGCCCTTATCTTCTGGGGTAAGAACCGCTCGGAGAAGATCTCCCTGACCGACCGCATCGCCAGCCGCGTCCGCGGGGAATAGCGAGCACCGGGGTCGATCCACCTGGCTCCGGCGGTGGCATCCGCCATCGTCGTCCATTCGTCGAACAAACGTCAAAAGGAGCGTTGCATATGGCAAGCAAGAACCTCAAGATCGCCTTTATCGGCACCGGCATCATGGGCGCACCCGTCGCCGGCCACATCATGGACGCGGGCTACGAGCTCACCGTCTACAACCGCACCAAGGCCAAGGCCGCCGGCCTGATCGAGCGCGGCGCCACTTGGGCCGCGTCGCCGGCCGAGGCCGCGCGCGAGGCCGACGTGGTCTTCACCATGGTGGGCTTCCCCACGGACGTCGAGGAGATCTACCTCGCCGGCGAGGGCCTGCTGGCATCCGCCAAGGACGGCGCGTATCTGATCGACCTCACCACGAGCGCGCCCGAGCTCGCCCGCGACATCGCCGGCGCCGCCGAGGTCTGCGGCAAGCACGCCTTCGACTGCCCCGTGACTGGCGGCGAGAGCGGCGCCATCGCCGGCACCCTCACGGCCATCGCCGGCGCCACCGAGCGCGACATCGAGCCCGTCCGCGAGGTGCTCGAGACCTTCACCTCCAAGATCTTCTGCTTCGGTGGCGCCGGCAACGGCCAGGCCGCGAAGCTCTCCAACCAGGTCGCCCTGGCCAGCTCCATGGTGGGCATGGCCGATGCGCTCTCCTTCGCGCAGCAGAACGGCCTGGACGTCGAGCAGGTGCGCGAGATGATCTGCTCCGGCACCGGCAGCACGGGCGCCATGGTCTCGCTCGCTCCGAAGGCCATCGACGGCGACTACAAGCCCGGCTTCCTCGTCGAGCACTTCCTCAAGGACCTCGGCCTCGCGCTCACGGTCGCCGAGGAGAAGGAGCTCGCCCTGCCCGGCGCCGACACCGCCTTCACCCTGTACGACATGCTCGACGCCATCGGCGGCGGTCGCATGGGCACCCAGGCGATCACCCTGCTGTATCAGGAGGAGGCCGAAGCCGTCGCCGCGGGCCTGGATTGGTCGCTCTACACGGCCCAGCACGAGCACGACGATGAGTGCGATTGCGGCTGCGGCCACGATCATGGCCACGAGCACGGCGGACACGAGTGCGCCTGCGGCCACGATCATGGCGATGATCACGAGTGCTGCTGCGGTGGCGAGGGCCACGGCGAGGACCACGAGTGCTGCGGTGGCCACGGCCACGGCGAGGACCACGAGTGCCATTGCGGCCACCATCACGAGGGGTAAGCGGGCATGCCGGCTAACTGGGTCTACATCATCACCTACGTCATGGTGTTCGGCTTTGCCGTCTACATCGGTTTTCTGATCGGTCAGGAGCTGAGCCGCCGCTACCTCGTCACCGCACGCGCTTACTGGGCCGCCAATATCGGAGGCCTCGTCGCGGTCGTGCTGGCCGTCGCGCTCATTCCCGCCATGATGATTCAAATCATCTTGATGGGCGTCTTGGCCGGTTACATCGCCGGCCTCAAGATGGGCTTCGGCGAATCTTCGGGCCCCTGGAAGTGGCTCGATAACTTCATGGACGTCAACAAGCGCCATCGCAAGGTCGCCGAGAAGGGTACCGGCGAGGCGTATCGTCGCCGCCGGAAGACCGGCGAGGCCGGTCCCGACTTGATTTCGGTCGATGAGAAGGGCTCTGCGGGTCCGTCCTCGAGGCGCTCACGCGACGCCTAAAAACAACACCCCGAGCGCCCGCGGACTTCCCGCGGGCGCACTCGGATGGGGCCCGCGGGCGGCAGTTGTGCCCAGAGTCCGCTCCAGCCCTTTTGACTGTGCACATTTGCCCTGGACCGATGGGCCCGTCCATACGATAATTCGGATATTCACCGCAAGAGAAAGATAAGAGGTACGCACCCATGGCAGAAGAGAACCTTGTCGAGCTTTCCCCCGAGGAGGCCGCCCGCCTCGCGAGCGTCGAGAACAGCGCCGACGCCCTGTCCGCCCTCATCGAGGACCTGTCCAGCTCGAGCCGTCGCACGCGCCAGCTCGCCGGACGCGTGGTGAGCCTGCTCGCCGAGCGTGAGCCCGATCTGCTCGCCCCCTTTATCGAGCAGCTGGTGGACGCCCTGTATCGCCCGGAGGCCCAGACCCGCTGGGAGGTGCTCGACGCATTGACGCTGCTCGTTCCCGAGCATGCCAAGGAGTGCGGCGCCGCGTACGAGGGTGCCGAGGCCGCCCTGTTCGATGAGATCTCGGCTCCGCTGCGCTTGTCCGCCTTCCGCTTTCTCGTGGTGTGGGGCGCCACGGAGCGCCGCCGTTCCGAGAAGGTGTGGCCCATCATCGACGAGGCCATCCAGTGCTATCACGGCGATCTTGAGTACCGCGATATGCTCGCGCTGCTCTTCTCCTTCGCGCATGGCCAGATCTCGGGTTCCGTCGCCGCCGAGCTGGCCGGCCGTCTCCAGTTCGATGCCGAGAACGGCAAGGGCAGCTACCTGCGCGTCCGCTCGCGTGAGATTTACGACGCGCTGGTCAAGCGCTTCAAGCTCGACAACCCGCAGAAGAAGGTGCGCGCCAAGAAGAGCGATGCCGAGGACGAAGACGAGGAGTAACTCATGGCCCACGACGTTGTCCTGATCCCCGGTGACGGCATCGGCCCCGAGATCACGAGCGCGATGCGCCGCGTGGTCGAGGCGACCGGTGTCCAGATCAACTGGAATGTCCAGAACGCCGGTGCCGGCGTGATGGATGAGTACGGCACGCCGCTGCCCGAGCATGTGCTCGAGGCGGTGCGTTCCACCAAGGTCGCCATCAAGGGCCCCATCACCACGCCGGTGGGCACGGGCTTCCGCAGCGTCAATGTCGCTCTGCGTAAGGAGTTCGACCTGTATGCCTGCGTGCGCCCCTGCCTCTCCCAGCCCGGCGACGGCTCGCGCTACCGCGACGTCGACCTGGTGATCGTGCGCGAGAACACCGAGGACCTCTACGCGGGCATCGAGTTCGACGAGGGCGCGCCCGAGGTTGTGAAGCTCGCCGAGCTCGTCGAGGCATCTGGCCAGAAGCCCTTCGCCTCCGATTCGGCCATTTCCATCAAGCCGATCTCCATCGAGCGTTCGCGCCGTATCGTCGAGTACGCGTTCGAGTACGCCCGTCGCTGCGGTCGCAAGAAGGTTACGTGCGTGCACAAGGCCAACATCATGAAGGCGACCGACGGCCTGTATCTGCGCGTGGCGCGCGAGGTGGCTGAGCGCTACCCCGATATCGAGTTCAACGATAAGATCGTGGACGCCACGTGCATGGGCCTGGTTCAGGAGCCCCGTGATTTCGACGTGCTTGTGTGCCTCAACCTGTACGGCGACATCGTGAGCGACCTGTGCGCCGGTTTGGTGGGCGGTCTTGGTATGGCGCCCGGTGCCAATATCGGCACGGACGCGGCGATCTTCGAGCCCACGCACGGCAGCGCTCCCGATATCGCGGGCAAGGACATTGCCAATCCCACGGCCGAGATCCTCTCCGCCGCGATGATGCTCGACCACCTGGGCGAGGCCGATGCCGCCGAGCGCATCCGCGCCGCTGTTCGTGCCACGCTCGCCGAGGGGACGTGCGTCACCGGGGATGTGCAGCGTGCACTTACCGGTAGTGCCGAGGGTGCTGCGGGGACGCAGGATTACGCCGACGCGGTCATCGCGCACCTTTCGTAGCCGGATGTGTAATTGGGGACGGGTGCATTTTACACATGAGGTGTGACCCTCCTCTTTTGCGCCGACCCGCGGTATCGACATGAGGTGTGACCCTCCTCTTTTGCGCCGATCCGCGGTGTTGATGCGCGCGGCGTCGCACTGGGGCATCGCGTTGTGCAATTAAGCAAACCTTAACGGGGATGCGCTCGTTTCGCGGCGTATCCCCGTTTGTTTTTGGGTATCGTATCGGCTTGATACGACAATCCGCCAGGTAAGGTGAAAGGAGCGGGCCGCATGGGTCTGATCATGAAGAAGGACGATTCCGAGGACAACGAGTACATCGACGGGATCGAGGTTGTCGGCCGCGGTGAGGGTCCGAACGGCGACGACGAGGTCGAGCACGTGGAGATTCACGAGGGCCTGACCGCCGAGGACATCTCCGGCAAGACGGCGGCCGCCGAGGCAGAGCGTGAGCTCGAGGCCGATCCCGAGCTGTTGGATGCCGAGGCAGAGGAGGGCGGTGCCGCCGAGGGTGGTGCCGAGGACGCCGACGCTGATGCCGAGGACGCCGACGTTGATGCCGACGCCGAGGGCGCTGACGCCGCCAACGCCGGCGAGGCTGACGGCGAGCCCGAGGCTGAGGGCGTGGAGGACTCTGAGTCCGAGGCAGGCACCTCTGTGGATTCCTCTACCGCCGCACCTGCCGCCAAGCCGCGTCCGGCGCGTCCGAAGAAGACGCGCATGCAGCGAGCAATGATGGGCAAGCACAAGTACTTCATCGCCGGCGCGCTCGTCGCCGTGATCGTCGCCGGTGTCTCCGGCTATTTCCTTGGTTCCGGCGGCTTTGGCTCCAAGGGTGTGAGCGCCCCCGTTTTCGCCGAGAGCGAGCTCGACGCGACGGTCGCAACCTGGAAGTTCAAGGGCGCCTCGCACAAGATCAGCGCCCGCGAGGCCATCGAGAGCCAGTACAGCCTCGACAGCGTGAAGGACGAGGACGGCAACTACCCCGCTCCTTCCGCCGACGCGGTTCTCGCTTATGTGCGCAACCGCATCCTGCTGGAGGAGGCGTCCAAGCAGGGCATCGAGCTGAGCGATGAAGAGCTTTCCTCCTCTGCCGAGACCTCCCTGGGCACTTCCGACTTCTCTGCTATCGCCGATCAGTACGGCGTGAGTGAGGATCAGGCAAAGCAGATCGTGCGTGAGCAGGGCACCATCCAGAAGCTGTATCAGAGCGTGATGGACGACGCGCCCGCCATGCCCAAGGCTCCCGCCGAGCCCGAGAGCGGCGACGAGAACGAGGCCAAGGCCGAGTACGCCGCCTATATCATCGATCTGGCCGGTAAGGAGTGGGATGCCGAGGCTGGTACCTGGGCTAAGCTCGACGGCGCTTACGCCACCGCGCTCGCCGGCGAGGAGATCACTCCCGAGTCTGCGACCTATGCCCAGGCTCAGAAGGCCTATGCCGTTGCGTATCAGCAGTACATGCTCGAGTCGCAGGGCGCGAACGCCAAGTGGACGTCCTATGTCAACGAGCTCTTCGGCGAGGCCGATGTCGAGCTCTTTGGCCTGTACGCCTAGATGCTCGGCCGCTTGCGCTAGCCGCGCGCGTCGGCTGAATGCGTCGCGGCGTCTCGAGATTTGGTCGCAATGTGCCGCGCTGTGACAGCCAGGCAACTTACGACCATAACCGCCCGCCGCCACCGCCGCTTTTGGTCGCGATGTGCCACGCTGTTGCAGCCAGGCAACTTACGACCAAAACCACCTTCTAAGATCGGAACTTTTGGTCGCGATGTGCCATGGTGTGACAGCCAGGCATATCGCGACCATTTTTTGTACTCGAGTCCACGCGCTGGACCTGCGCGTTGTGACGCCCAGCTCGTCATCGGGGCCGCTCACGGGTTGCGCCTGCCGCAAACGGGCGACTTGCTATGCTGAAGAAGTGCCTGTGGGGGAGGGACTCGACCCGCCTCCGGCTTTATGCAAGGAGAAAGGACGGTCGTCATGGACGAGACGTTTGAGAAGGTCGCCGCATGGTGCAAGCCGACCATGGAGCATCCGCTCGCCATCGTGCTGGGCAGCGGTCTGGGCTCGCTGGGTGAGCGCGTTCGCGTGGTGCGACACATCCCGTACGGCGATATCGACGGGTTCCCCACGGAGGCGATCCCGGTGGAGGGCCATAGCTTCACGGTTCTCGTGGGTGAGCTCGACGGCGTTCCCGTGGTGGTGTATCCCGGCCGCGTGCACATGTACCAGGGTTACGACGCCCTGCAGGTCAGTTCGCTCGTCCGCCATGCTCATAAACTTGGATGCCGCAGCATCGTGTTGAGCTGCGCCACCGGTGCCGTGGGCGATATCGAGCCCGGTACCGTCGGCATCATCACCGATCAGCTGAATCTTACCGGGCGCAATCCGCTCGCATCGCCCCTGGGCGTCGCCGCGGCCGGCCTGGACAGCCCGTTTGTCTCGATGGCGGGGGCCTACTCCCCGTATCTTTCCGGCTTGGCGCGCGAGGCTGCATCCGAGCTTGGCATGGAGCTCGCAGAGGGCGTGTACGCCGGTCTCCTCGGTCCCAGCTACGAGACGCCCGCCGAGATCCGCATGCTCGACGCGCTCGGTGCCGATTATGTGGGTATGTCCACCGTATGCGAGGCCATTATGGCCCGTGCGCTCGGTATGGAGGTGCTCGGCATCACGCTCGTGACCAACAAGGCCGGTTGTTTGGGGGAGAGCCACGCCAAGGTGTTGGGCGCCGCCGACGCGGCCGCCGAGGCAATGCAGGCCCTTGCCCTCGCCACGATCCGCCGTATCGGCGCCTAACCTCCGAGCTGGTCTCAATTGGGGACAGGTACAAATTGAGACAGGTCGCCTGGGGACAGGGGCCACATGGGCAGGTGCAAAATGAGGCATGCCCGCCTCGGTTGCCTGCGGTGACTGGGGCTCTCGTTTTGGCGGGAGCGAAGGCGTCGAGGCAAAAGAGTTTTTCTGCCGAGGTTATTAGGTACTTGCGTGGTGGTGCGTTTCCACGTACTATAGACAATCGTCGGAACGGCCCAGTCCGCTCCGCCATGGAGTCGCCAGCGTAGCTCAGTTGGCAGAGCACCGCTCTCGTAAAGCGGGGGTCACCGGTTCGAGCCCGGTCGCTGGCTCCATCGAAATTTAAAGGCCAGGCACCATGCGTGTCTGGCCTTTTCTTTGTGCGTCGCAGTTTTTGACGGCGTGTGAGTGCTGGGGTAAATCTTTTCACCCGTACGTGGGCGCCTTTGACTCGTTGGGGGGATTTTCGCCCGCTGTCTACATGTCTTTTACGCTCGATGGAAGGCTTTCGGTGATGTAAGGCCGTGTCCAGGGGTCCTTTTCCGCAAAGTGTACGTTTTGGGGAACGTTTTGATCGAATTACGGCATTGCGTGCGGAAACCCGGCAACAAAACCCCAGGTCGCGCAAAGCGGGCAAAGGGCGTTCGACGCGATTTGAGTCAAAACCTTCCCCAAAACGTACACCTTGAGTTTTTCGGGTGTCCGCCTGACAATTTCAGCAAGATGAGAGCACCCTGCGGTCAGGAGCGAAACATGGAATTCACCCAGGTCGATTACATCGTCACGTCCACGCGCGTGTTCACGAGCGCCCCTGCGGAGTGCGCCGCCCGGCCCCTGGCGTTCGCCGTGGCGGGGGAGCGCATCGTGGCGACGGGTTCCCTGCAGGATGTGATTGCCTCTTGTCCTGTATCGACTCCCGTGCTCGATTACGGCGACGCCTTTGTATGCCCCGGCTTTCACGACGCTCATCTGCATTTCTTCCACACGGCCCTCGGGGGGTCACCTTACCTGCTCATGCACATGGGAAAGAGCGAGGCCGAGCTCGTCGAGCGCACGAAGGAGTTTGCCCAGAGTCTGCCTGCCCATGCCTGGGTGGTCACCCAGGGCTGGCGTGATTACCGCTGGGACCCGCCCGTGCCGCCCACTAAGCATTCGCTCGACGAGGCATTCCCCGACCGTCCTTGCGTGATGTATTCGGGCGACGGCCATACGCTCTGGATGAACACGTGCGCCCTCGACGCCCTCGGCGTCACGCGCGACTCCGTGCCACCGCAGGGCGGTAGCTACGATCATGATGAGAACGGTGAACTCACGGGCATCATCCGCGAGGCCGCGGCGATGGAACTGCTCCCGCGTTGCCTCGAGTGGCTCACCGAGGAGGACATCGCCTCCGCCTACGAAGCCCAAATGGCGCGCATGGCAGAGCAGGGCATCACTTCGGTCTGCGACATGGCCCTCATGCCGCATCCCGGCTGTGATTTCATCCGCGACGACGTGTATGAGAAGCTCTCGCGTGAGGGAAAGCTCACCCTTCGCGTGCATATGTACCCCACGCTGCTCGACGATCAGTCGCGCCTCGAGGACTTGCAGGACCGTTATGCGGGCGATGAGTTCCCCCTGCTGCGCGCTCCGGGCTTCAAGCAGTTCTTCGACGGCGTGAGCAGCCAGCACACCGCGTGGCTGACCGAGCCTTACACGAATGCGCGCTTCGACGGCGACTGCGGTCGCCCCACGGTGCCATCCGATCACATGCGCGAGCTGGTCCTCGCCGCCGCCGAGCGTGGTCACTCCGTACGCATCCACACCATCGGCGACCGCGCCATCCACGAGGCGCTCGACATCTTCGGTGAGGCGATGGCCTGGTACGGGGCGCCCATGCAGGGCCGCAACACGCTCGAGCATCTCGAGAACCTACTGCCCGAGGACATCGATCGTTTGGCCGAGCTCGGCATTTTGGCGAGTTCCCAGCCCGGTCACATCACGCTCGACCCGGGTGGCCCCGAGCGCGACCTGGGCGAGGAGCGCAGCCGGGTCATGTGGCCGTTCGCGACCTACGAGGACCGGGGTGTGGAGCAGGCCTTCGGCACGGATTCTCCCATCACGGCCGTGACCAGCATGGACGTGCTGTACTGTGCCGTGACGCGCCAGGACCCGTTCACACATGAGCCCGCGGGTGGATGGCTGCCGGGAGAGCGCATCAGCGCCGCCGAGGCCTTGCGTATCTACACCGCTGGCAGTGCCGCGGCGGCGGGCCGCGAGGACGAGCTCGGCCAGATCGCCCCGGGCTACCTGGCGGACTTCGTGGTGCTGGACCGCGATATCACTGCATGTGATCCGAGCGAGATCCAGGGTGCTCAGGTCGTGGCCACGTATGTGGCGGGCGAGCGGGTGTACGAACGGTAGGAGCAGACTCCCTGCTCTGGGCATGCTTCGCGCTTTCGGCAACGATAGCCGAAAGCGCCTTCGTCCAGTCCTCTATCAACCGCCTACCGCTGGTAATTCAACGCTCAGGAAATCTAAGTGCCGCTTTATAAGATTTTTTGAAGTGACGTTGTATAAGTCCGTACGGCTGGGTACTATTCAACGCGTACACAAACCGCATGGACCGCCGGCGTGTGCCGGAGCCCAGCAAAAGGAGGAGACAAGCATGTCTTTGAAGCCGCTTGCAGATCGCGTTCTGATCAAGCCCGACGCCGTCGAGCAGAAGACCGCTTCCGGTCTCTACATCGCCAGCAGCGCTCAGGAGAAGCCCCAGCGCGGCACCGTCGTCGCCGTGGGCGCCGGCAAGTACAACGACCGTGGCGAGCGCATGCCGCTCGACGTCCATGAGGGCGATGTCGTGATCTACGGCAAGTTCGGTGGCAACGAGATCAAGGTCGACGGCGAGGAGTACCTGCTCATGCGCGCCGACGACATCTACGCCGTCGTCGAGTAACTTTCGCGACCCCGAACCTCAATTTAGGGACTGTCCCCAAATTGAGGTGTCCGCTGCGGCACGCGACTCAGCCGCAGCCGGCAAACCACGACCTCAAATTGGGGACTGTCCCTAAAACGAGGTCCTGAGACGGATGTGTAATTTGCACCCGTCCCCAATGACACATTTGGAGGAACATCAAATGGCTAAGAACATCACGTTCGACACCGACGCTCGCGCCAAGCTCGCCAAGGGCGTCAACACCCTGGCCGACGCCGTGACCGTCACCATGGGCCCCAAGGGCCGCTATGTCGCCCTGCAGCGCTCCTTCGGCGCTCCCATGATCACCAACGACGGCGTCTCCGTCGCCAAGGAGATCGAGCTCGAGGACAACATCGAGAACATGGGCGCCCAGCTGGTCAAGGAGGTCGCCACCAAGACCAACGACACCGTGGGTGACGGCACCACTACCGCCACGCTGCTGGCCCAGGCCATCGTGAACGACGGCCTCAAGAACGTCGCCGCCGGCGCCAACCCGCTGGCCATCCGTCGCGGTATCGACAAGGCCGTCAACGCCGCCGTGGCCGAGATGAAGAACCTCGCCAAGCCGGTCGAGACCAAGGAGCAGATCGCTTCCGTCGGCACCATCTCCGCTGGTGAGGCCGAGGTCGGCAACAAGATCGCCGACGCCATGGACGTCGTGGGCAAGGACGGCGTCATCACCGTCGAGGATTCCCAGACCTTCGATATCACCATCGACACCGTCGAGGGCATGCAGTTCGACAAGGGCTATGTCTCCGCGTACTTCGTCACGGACAACGACCGCATGGAGGCCGTGATGAAGGATCCCTACATCCTCATCACCGACCAGAAGATTTCCAACGTCCAGGACATCATGCCTGTGCTCGAGGCCGTCTCCCGCGCCGGCAAGGGCCTGCTCATCATCGCCGAGGACATCGACGGTGAGGCTCTGCCCACCCTGGTCCTGAACAAGATCCGCGGCGCTCTCAACGTCTGCGCCGTCAAGGCTCCCGGCTACGGCGATCGCCGCAAGCGCCTGCTCGAGGACATCGCTATCCTCACCGGTGGCCAGGCCGCGCTCGACGAGCTCGGCATCAAGGTCGCCGACATCACCGCCGACATGCTCGGTACCGCCAAGAGCGTGACCATCACCAAGGACAACACCACCATCGTCGACGGTGCCGGCACCAAGGAGGCCATCGCCGACCGCGTGGCCGCCATCAAGGGCGAGATGGAGCACACCGAGTCCGAGTTCGATCGCGAGAAGCTCCAGGAGCGCCTGGCCAAGCTCTCCGGCGGCGTGGCCGTCATCAAGGTCGGTGCCGCTACCGAGACCGAGCTTAAGGAGATTAAGCACCGCGTCGAGGACGCCCTGCAGGCCACCCGCGCGGCCGTCGAGGAGGGCATCGTCGCCGGCGGCGGTGTCGCCTTCATGGACGCCCTGCCCGCGCTCGAGAACATCGAGATCTCCGATCCCGAGGAGCAGATCGGTATCGACATCATCAAGAAGGCCCTGACCGCTCCTGTGGCCACCATCGCCAAGAACGCTGGCTTTGAGGGCGCTGTCATCGTGGACAAGGTCTCTGAGCTCCCCGCGGGCGAGGGCCTGAACTCCGCCAACGGCGAGTGGGGCAACATGATCGACATGGGCGTGCTCGACCCGGTCAAGGTCACCCGCACCACCCTGCAGAACGCCGCCTCTGTGGCCTCCCTCATTCTCATCACCGAGGCCACCGTTTCCGACGTGCCCAAGAACACCCAGCTCGAGGACGCCATCGCGGCCGCTACCGCCGGCGCCCAGGGCGGCGGCATGTACTAAGCCGTAAGCTCACCTAGCTTTCCGGGAGCCCCCTGGGAGAACCCATGCGAACGTCCTCGGCCTTTGGCCTGCGGAATGTTTGCCTGGGGTTCACCCAGGGGGTTCCCTGCGTTTTTGGGAGCGGATTCGATGCGCCTGTGGAGCTCGGTGCATTTTAATAACTTCGGAGCGCTTGTGAAACTTCGGAGCGCTTGGGAACCATTTTCAGGCAGAGAAATGGTTCCCAGGTGCTCCGAACTTGTGCAAGCGCACCGAGTTTGTGGGGGCGAGCCGAATTCGCAAGCCAGATGGGCGGATGTGCGCGACATGCGAAAAGCGGGCTGCGCGGTCAGGAAACATAGTTCAAAAAAACGGGGCCCCGCACGATATGTGCAGGGCCCCGGTGCCGTTATACGGTATTTCGCCTGTGGCTTACGCGAAGAACAGCTCGGAGAGGGTCATCGGGTCGACGTACTCGCCGTCCTTGTAGACGCGCATGTTGCCGGAGGCGACCTCGTCGATCAGGATGACGTTGCCGTCGGCGTCGTAGCCGAACTCGAACTTGATGTCGTAGAGGACGAGGCCCTTCTCGGCCAGGTCGTCGGCGATGATCTTGGTGATCTTCTTGGTCATGTCCTTGAGCTCGTCGTACTGCTCGGCGGTCATGACGCCCAGGTCAACCAGGCCGTCCTTGGTGACCAGCGGGTCGCCCAGCTCGTCGTTCTTGAAGGTGGTCTCAACGTAGGACGGCAGATCGTCGCCCTCGTTGCAGTACTGCTTGTAGCGGCGGTAGAAGGAGCCCACGGCCTTGTTGCGGCAGATGACCTCGAGGCCCTCGCCAAAGACCTTGGCGGGCAGGACCTCCATGGTGGTGTCGTCGAGGTTGGCGGACACGTAGTGGGTCTTGATGCCGGCGGCGTTGATCTTCTCGAAGAAGTAGATGGACATGCGCAGGTTGACGTCGCCCACGCCCTCGATGGTGAGGCCGACCGCGTTCTCGCCCGGATCGAAGACGCCGTCCTTGCCGGTGCAGTCGTCCTTGAACTTGAGCAGGTAGTTGCCGTTCTCGAGGGCGAACACGTCCTTGGTCTTGCCGGAGTACACGAGTTCCTTGGTCATGGCGGTAGTCCTTTCATACAACGCCGCATGCTTTGACGGTGTGAGTGTACAACATCGTCAAGGTGCCTAATAAGGTCATGCGCAAACTGGGTTTATTGTTACAGAAAGATTATGCATGGGTGTCATTTTGGCGAACATGGCATGCTCGAACATCGCGTGGTGGGAAGCGTGTATACATGGCGAAAAGGACCCGACGGGGTGAAGGGCGCGCCTGTGGTATAACAGAGGGCGTCGTTCAAGTGCGATTACAACGAAATGACCTCACGCGTTCCGTCCGGGGCACCGCCGCCGGGCGTTTTCGCGTGTCCATTCGCCTGGGCGATGCCGCACGCACATCAAGAGTAGAAAGCCGGGAAGCACCCATATGACGCGCGACAAGATCAAGCCCATCCTCTTCAGCATCATCAAGCACCAGGACCCCGAACAGCTCAAGCGCCAGATCCCGCGCGACATCGTCGCCGGCATCGTGGTGGCCATCGTGGCGCTGCCGCTGTCGATCGCCCTGGCCATCGCTTCGGGCGTCGGCCCCGAGCAGGGACTTTATACCGCCATCGTCGCGGGCTTCATCATCGCGTTGCTCGGCGGCAGCGCCGTTCAGATCTCGGGTCCCACCGCCGCGTTCGCCACCATCGTGGCGGGCATCGTCGCCTCGAGCGGCATGGACGGCCTGGTGGCCGCGACCATCATCGCGGGCGTGCTGCTGATCCTCATGGGCGTTTTCCGCCTGGGCACGCTCATCCGCTTCGTGCCCTACACCATCACCACGGGCTTCACGGCGGGCATCGCGGTGACCATCGTGGCGGGCCAGCTCAAGGATCTGTTCGGCCTCACGTATCCGGCAGGCACCCCCACCATCGAGACGATGGACAAGCTCTCGGCTGTGGTCGCCAATTTCTCCACCTTCAACGTCGAGGCGCTCATCGTGGGTCTCGTGTGCCTGGCGGTGCTCGTGCTGTGGCCGCGTGTGAGCCAGCGCATCCCCGGCTCGCTCATCGCGGTGCTCGCAGGAATCGCCATGGTGAGCGGTCTGGGCATGAACGTGAACACCATTGGCGACCTCTACACCATCAACGCTGGTGTTCCGCAGCTGCACCTGCCCCAGTTGAGCTTCGATCTGTTCCGCGAGCAACTGCCCAACGGCTTCACCATCGCGATCCTTGCGGCCATCGAGTCCCTGCTGTCCTGCGTGGTGGCCGATTCCATGATCAGCTCGCACCATCGCGCCAACATGGAGCTCGTCGCCCAAGGCGTGGGCAATATCGGTTCCGTGATGTTCGGCGGCATTCCCGCCACGGGCGCCATCGCCCGCACCGCCGCCAACGTGAAGGCCGGCGGCCGCACGCCCATCGCCGGCATGGTCCACGCCGTGGTGCTGCTCGCCGTGATGGTGTTCCTCATGCCGTATGCGGCGCTCATCCCCATGCCTTGCATTGCCGCCATCCTGCTGCAGGTTGCCTACAACATGTCCGGCTGGCGCACCGTGGTGCACCAGGTTCGCACCGCACCCAAGAGCGACGTGGCCGTGCTCGTGGTCACCTTCCTCTTTACCGTGGTGTTTGACCTGGTCATGGCCATCGGCGTTGGCATGATGATCACGCTCGTGCTGCTCATGAAGCGCCTGAGCGACGAGACCGAGGTCCGCGGCTGGAAGTACTACTGCGACGAGGATTCCGAGGTCACGCACCTGCGCGAGCTGCCTCGCAGCGTGCGCGTGTACGAGATCAACGGCCCGATGTTCTTCGGCATGACCGACCAGATCGCCGAGATCTCGGTGAAGGAGTTCACCAAGTACCTGATTATCCGCATGCGCGGCGTGCCTTCGCTCGACTCCTCGGCCATGAACGCGCTCGAGAACCTGCGCGAGTATTGCGCCGAGAATGACGTGCAGCTCATCATTTCGCACGCCAACGAGCAGCCCATGAAGACCATGGAGCGCGCTGGCTTTGTGGAGAAGGTGGGTCGCGAGCACTTCCGTACCAGCATCGATGACGCCATTGCCCACGCCCGCGAGCTGCTGGGGGAGGACGCGTAGGGCCCATCGCGCGCCCTTTGCCATTCGCCCCGGCGTCGATGGCGGCGGTCTGCGGGCGCCGGACGCACCCGGAATGCGCGTTGCATGCGTAACGGCGTGAAAATCCGCTGCATAATACGCTCGTCGGGGCCTTTGCCTCGGCGGGCGCTCTTCTTGCCGCTACAATACGTACGGTTCAAATCACGGTACATCGTTCGGCGCGCATCGCCCGCGTCGCCACGTTAGAAAAGGACGCACGCGCCCATGGCCTCTTACGCCCCGCAGATCTCCTCGCGTCGCACGTTCGCGATCATCTCGCACCCCGACGCCGGCAAGACCACCCTTACCGAGAAGCTCCTGCTCTACACCGGCACCATCCAGTCCGCCGGTTCGGTCAAGGGCAAGCAGAACTCCCGCCATGCGGTCTCCGACTGGATGGACATCGAGAAGCAGCGCGGCATCTCCGTCACCTCCTCGGTGCTGCAGTTCACCTATGGCGGCTGCTGCGTGAACATCCTCGATACCCCCGGCCACCAGGACTTCTCCGAGGACACGTACCGCACCCTCATGGCCGCCGACGCTGCGGTCATGGTGATCGACGGCGCCAAGGGCGTCGAGGCCCAGACCAAGAAGCTCTTCCGCGTGTGCGCCATGCGCGGCATCCCGATCTTCACGTTCGTGAACAAGATGGACCGCGAGACGCGCGACCCGTTCGACCTCATGGAAGAGGTTGAGAACGTGCTCGGCATCCGCACCTACCCCATGAACTGGCCCATCGGCAACGGCCGCGACTTCCGTGGCGTGTTCGACCGCGCGAGCCGCAAGGTCCTCGCGTTCGAGGGCGACGGCCGCGCCAACGGCACCAAGAAGGTGGGCGAGGTCGAGGCCACGCTCGGCGACGCCGCGCTGACCGAGCTCATCGGCGAGCACAACCACAACAACCTGATGGACGACATCGAGCTGCTCGACGGTGCCGATTCCGAGTTCGACCTCGACGCGGTTCTCACGGGCAAGCTCTCCCCGGTGTTTTTCGGCTCCGCGCTTACGAACTTCGGCGTCGAGCCCTTCCTCAAGGACTTCCTGCGCCTGGCCCCCGGCCCCGGCGCGCACACCGATGCGCTGACCGGCGAGCCCGTGGAGCCCACGCGTGAGGATTTCTCCGGCTTCGTCTTCAAGATCCAGGCGAACATGGACAAGAACCACCGCGACCGCATCGCCTTCGTGCGCATCTGCTCCGGCAAGTTCGAGCGCGGCATGGACGCCACGCACGTGCAGGGCGGCCGCAAGATCAAGCTGGCCACGGGCACGACCATGATGGCCGACGACCGCGCCATCGTGGACGAGGCCTACGCCGGCGACATCGTGGGTCTGTTCGACCCGGGCATCTTCTCCATCGGCGATACCATCTGCACGGGCAAGAAGCCGGTGCAGTTCGCGGGCATCCCCACGTTCGCGCCCGAGCTGTTCGCGCGCGTCACGCAGGTCGATACGCTCAAGCGCAAGCAGTTCGTGAAGGGCATGGAGCAGCTCGCCCAGGAGGGCGCCATCCAGATCTTCCGCGAGCTCGGTGCCGGTATGGAGTCGGTCATCGTGGGCGTGGTGGGCACCCTGCAGTTCGAGGTGCTCGAGCAGCGCCTCAAGAGCGAGTACCACGTCGAGGTGCGCCGCCAGCCGCTGCCTTACACCGACATCCGCTGGATCGTGAACGAGCCCGGCACCATCGACATCCCGGCGCTCTCCCTCACGCGCGACACGCTGCGCGTCGAGGACATGCGCGGCGGCAAGCTGCTGCTGTTCACGAGCCCCTGGAACATCGATTGGGCCACGGACCACAACAAGGAGCTCAAGCTGTCTGAGTTCGGCAACGTGGAGTTCTAAGATACGGGCGGGGCCCGGGCATCGGCTATGAGGCGCGCACCGCGATGCCTGGGCTCGCTTCTTACGAGGGGCGCGTCGCGATGCCCGGACCCGCTTCTCAGGCGCTTCGCTCCCATGAAGTGGTCGCGATTTGCTGCTCTGTTCTAGCGTGGCAAATCACGACCATTTCCTTGGGCTTTTCAAGCGAAAAATGGTCGCAAAATGCCACGTTTGTACAGAGTGGCATTTTGCGACCGCCCCACGGGACCGCCCCACGGGACCGCCCCACGGGACCGCCCCACGGGACCAGCCCACGGGACCAGCCCACGGGACCACCCCACGGGACTAGCCCGCAGGGCGGGATGAGCCGTGCTCGAAGGCCCTACCTTGTGTTCGCGACGATTTTCCGTCGCTTACATCACGAATGCCGCCGCCATGGCAACGACGACCGCGGGGAGCATGTTGGCCACGCGGAAGGTCCTGGGCCAGATCAGGTTAACGCCGATGCAGAAGATGAGGATCGAACCGACCGTCGAGAGGTTGGCGAGTGCCGCGGCGGTCATGAGCGGCTGCAGGAAGCTTGCGAGCAAGGTGAGGGCGCCCTGGAACACCAGCACGGGAATCGCGGCGAAGATGCAACCCTTGCCCATCGAGGCCGTCATGGTGCATACGAGCAGGGCGTCGATAGCGCCTTTGACCGCCAGGGTGGAGAAGTCCCCGGTCATGCCGTCCTGAATGGCGCCGACGATGGACATGGCGCCGATCGCGACGGAAAGCGACGCGGTGACGAAGGCGTCCACGAACTCGGAGTCCCCGCTGCTGCCGGTCGCATACTTGAGCCACTCGCCAAAGCGGTCGATCTGGCGTTCGAGGTCGAGGATTTCGCCGATGAGCGATCCCAATGCGAGTGAGACGACAACGAGCGCGGAGCCGCCGGCTGAGATCTCGCCGCCGGATACGGTGAGCATGCCGCTCATGGTGCCGGAGATGCCGATGAAGATGATGGCCACCGCGGTTGCCTTGAGAAGGGTGTCTTGTATGCGCTCGCTGATGAATCGTCCGAAGGCGAGGCCGGCAAAGCCGCCCAGGAGGATGAGCGTGACGTCGATGAGCGTTCCGAGTCCGATCATGGGAGAGCTCCTAGCGTGCTTCGATGTCCGGCAAGAGGGGCGCGTTGGTTCCGGTTACGTGCTCGAACAGGCCCGAGCAGCCCTCTGCGATATCTCGATAGGTCGCGTCGAAGTCCCCGGTATACCAGGGGTCGGCCACGTCACGGTTGCTTCCGGCGAATTCCAAGAGCTTGTGGCAGGTGCCGTTGGGGTCGCCGTCGAGAATGCGATTGAGGCCCCGTTCGTTCTCGCGATCCATGTACGCGATGAGGTCCCAGCTTTCGTATTCGCCGCGCGTGATCTGACGAGCGCGATGCGTCTCGACGGGGATGCCGACTTTGCGGAGCTTGGAGACGGTTCCGTGATGCGGAGGGTTTCCGATTTCCTCGCGAGACGTCGCCGCGGAATCGATCGTGAAATCGCCTTCGAGCCCGGCGCGCCGCACGAGTTCCTCAAAGACGAACTGGGCCATGGTGGAACGGCAGATGTTCCCATGGCAGATGAAGAGAATGCGATGCATGTCGCAAGCAGCCTTTCAATGGATGATTTCACAGCACAGCTTACCAGAGCGCGCGAGGGTGGGACGGCATGGTGCCGTGCGCGGCGACACGTCGTCGGCCGAGCGATGTCCCGGGCGGCCGCGAGGCTCGCGCCGCCGCATAGGGATTGCATGATGCGTCCTAACGGTCGGGTAGGATGTAATGCCTAGCCGAATTCGATGGGAGAGTCTTCATATGGCCGAAACGAACAACGTCGACATCGCCTCCATCATGAATATGGTCGCCGCGCTGAGCCCGGAGGGGAGCGGCGCGCGCAAAGATGTCATCATCGAGCCCGCTGCGCCAGCGCCTGCGCCCGATTCGGAGCCCGTGCCCTCCGCCTCGCCGGTCCGTGCCGCCACGGTGCGCACCCTCGGCTCCGCCGGCTCGCTCACCGCCGATGATGTTGCGGATGCCCCGGCGACCGGTCGCCGCGCGGAGACTTCGCCCGAGGAGCTGGCGGCCCGCCACAAGCGCATCGTCGCGGCCCTCGCCTCCGAGTTGAATCAGCCCGCCGCTCGCATCGAGGCCGTGATCTCGCTCATCGATGAGGGGGCGACGATCCCGTTCATCGCGCGCTATCGCAAGGAGGCCACGGGCGGCATGGACGACGTCGCACTGCGCGCGCTTGACGACCGCCTGTCCTACCTGCGCAACCTCGAGCAGCGCAAGTCCGACGTGATCGCGGTGATCGACGCTCAGGGCAAACTCACCGAGGAGCTGCGTGCAAGCATCGAAGAGGCGTCCACGCTTCAGCGTGTGGAGGACCTCTACAAGCCCTACCGCAAGAAGCGCGCCACCCGTGCGTCCAAGGCGCGCGACGCCGGCCTCGAACCGCTCGCCAACCTCATCCTCATGCAGCCCGCCCAGGGGGAGGACCCGCTCGTGGCGGCGGCCGGATACGTCAACGCCGAGGGCGGCTTTGCCACGGCGGAAGCGGCGCTTGCGGGCGCGCGCGATATCGTGGCCGAGCTCGTGGCGGAGGACCCCGAGAACACGGCGGACCTGCGCGAGTACACGCATAAGACGGCCGCCATCGAGTCTGAGGCGATCGATGCGGACGAGAAGACGCCGTACGAGCCCTATTACGAGTTCTCCGAGGCGGCTCGTTCCATTCCCAACCACCGCATCCTGGCCATCAACCGCGGCGAGCGCGAGGGCAAGCTGCGCGTGCGCGTACGCGTGGACGGCGAGGCCGCGGCCGAGCGCCTCCAGAGCCGCTACCCGCGTCGCCGTGGGCCGTTCGCGTCCGAGCTCAACGCCGCCATCGCCGATGGCTACAAGCGCCTCATGGCCCCCTCACTCGAGCGCGAGCTGCGCGTCGACCTCACCATGCGCGCCCAGGCCGACGCCATCAAGGTCTTTGCCAAGAACACCGAGGGCCTGCTGCAACAGCGCCCGGTGCGCGGTGCGCGTGTGATCGCGCTCGACCCGGGGTATCGAGCCGGTTGCAAGGTCGCGGTGCTCGACGAGTACGGCAAACTGCTCGACCACACGATTCTGTACCCCACGCCGCCGCGTCGCGACATCGCGGGCACCAAGCGCGAGCTTTTGCGCCTCACCCGCAAGCACCGCATCAACACCATCGTGGTGGGCAACGGCACGGCGAGTCGCGAGACCGAGGAGGTCGTGTCCGCCTTCATCGCCGAGTCCGCCCCCGAGCTGCGCTACACCATCGTCAATGAGGCGGGTGCCTCGGTGTACTCGGCCTCCAAGCTGGCGAGCGAGGAGTACCCGGACCTCGACGTGACCACGCGCGGCGCCATGAGCCTGGGCCGCCGCCTGCAGGACCCCCTGGCCGAGCTCGTCAAGATCCCGCCGCAGTCCATCGGCGTGGGGCAGTATCAGCATGATCTGGACCAGGCCGAGCTCGGCCGTGCACTGGGCAACGTGGTGGAGAACGTGGTCAACCGCGTGGGCGTGGACGTGAACACCGCGAGCGCGAGTCTGCTCGGGTACGTTTCGGGCATCACGCCCGCCGTGGCGAAGAACATCGTGGCGTACCGCGAGGAGAACGGCGCGTTCACCGATCGCCGTCAGCTCAAGAAGGTTCCCAAGCTGGGGCCCAAGGCGTATCTCAACGCGGCGGGCTTCATGCGCATCACGGGCGGCAAGAACCCGCTCGACGCCACGAGCGTGCATCCCGAGAGCTACGAGATCGCCGGTGAGCTGCTGCGCCGCGCCGGTGTGGCGCCGAGTGCGTTGGCGGCGGGCGGCGTGCCGGGCATCGGGGCCAAGATCGGCAGCCTGGGCGCGGTGGCCGCCGAGCTGGGCTGCGGCGTGCCCACTCTGCGCGATATCGTGGCGGAGCTGGAAAAGCCCGGTCGCGACCCGCGTGACGACGCTCCCGAGGTTGTGTTCTCCCAGGTGGCGCGCAGCATCGAGGACCTCGAGGTGGGCATGGAGCTCAAAGGCACCGTGCGCAACGTGGTGGACTTCGGCGCGTTTGTGGATATCGGCGTGCATCAGGACGGCCTGGTCCACATCTCCAAGCTCGCCGATCGCTTTGTGAAGCATCCGAGTGAGGTCGTGGCCGTGGGCGATACCGTGACCGTGTGGGTCACGGGCGTCGACAAGGTGCGCGGCAAGATCTCCCTCACCATGGTCAAGGGCCGTATGGGCAAGTAGTCTTTTCCGGCCCATGCGCCCCGAGCCCGAGGGGCTTGGCGACCCCGGCCGCATGTGGTCGAAGTTTGTGCGCACGGTGAAGAGTCGCAGCCGCGCGATGGCGGGGTGCCCTGAGGGTACATATCGGCCATCGCGGGGCCGACGGCGTTTTTGCACGGCGTGGCCGGGTCCCCCGCGGCTCTGTAGGAGGGCGCCGCCTCGCGACGCCAGCAACGAAAGGACCCATCTCATGTGCACTGGTATGCGCTTCAACGATACTGAGGGCCGGATGTTTTTCGGCCGCAATTTGGATTGGACCTTCGATTACGGTGAGCGCGCGCTCGTGGTGCCGCGCGGCTTCAAGCCGGCCTCGCCCTTCGGTGCCACCAGCGAGGTCTCGCACGCCCTGATCGGCATGGGCATTGTGGAGGAGGGTCAGCCGCTGCTCTTCGACGCCGGCAATGACGCGGGCCTCGCCGTGGCGGGCCTCAACTTCCCGGGTTACGCCGAGTACGCACCCGCGCCCATCGAGGGCAAGACGAACGTTGCGGCGTGGGAGTTCCCGCTGTGGGTCGCCGCCAATTTCGCAACCGTGGACGAGGTGGCCGCCGCTCTTCGGGATGCCGTGATTGTGGATGAGCCCATCGCGCCCAAGTGGCCGTCTTCGCTGCTTCACTGGATCATCGGCGACGCGACCCGCTCCATCGTGGTCGAATACACGGCGGCGGGCATGCAGGTGTTTGAGAACCCGGTGGACGTTCTCGCCAACCAGCCCGGTTACAACTGGCATGCCGAGAACCTGCGCAATTACCTCAACGTATCCAGCGCCTTCGATAGCAAGGGCGCATTCGGCCAGCCGCTCGCCCCGTTCGGTGCGGGTGCTTCCCAGCGCGGCTTGCCCGGCGACTACAGCTCGCCCTCGCGTTTTGTCCGCGCCGCGTATGTCAACGCGAACTATCCCGCCAAGAACGACGAGGCGGCCAACGTGAGTCGCATGTTCCATTCGCTGGCGCAAGTCGCCATGGTCGAGGGCGGTGCCGCGGCGTACGACGGTAAGTTCGAAAAGACGCTGTATACGAGCTGCTTCTCCGCTGTCACGCGTACGTATTACTTCAACACGTATGACGATGTGACGATTCGCTCCTATCGCCTGGACGATTATCCCCTCGAGGGCGATCGGGTCATCGAGGCGTAGCGCCCTGTGCTGTGGGCGCTGCCGCTAAATGCCGTTTTGGCGGTGCGCGGCGTCGCGGTGGGTGCCGACTGGGCCGACGGAAGCGCGTGCGAGCAGGTCTTGCATGCGCTTTTCCTTTTCCAGGATGAATCGCTTCTGATAGAAGATGTCGGCGACCTCGAGGGCTCGCGCGACCTTCTTCGTGTCGAAGTAGCCCCCGATGATTCCCGAGACCACGGGGATGGAGCGTTGTACGAGCTTCTGGGCGGCGTCCTTGCCCGCCTGTTGCAGGGCGTCGCGGACCACCAACTGTTCGATTTCGCGTGCACCCACGCGCGCAGCCTGCTCCTCGGCGGAACGCAGCGCCTGCTCCTCGGCGGTTCGCAGGGCGACGGTGCGCATCTCGGTCATGAGGGCGGCCACGCCGCCGCGCATGGCGAGTTCCTTCCAGCCGCTCTTCACGCCGATTTTGATGGCGACGCCCTTGCCCACGAGCAGGACTCGCTCGATAGGGGAGGTGGTCTCCTCGAAATGCGATGCGGCGTCTGCCCGATTGACGGGAGCGTGGTGCTCCATGGAATGGATGAAGACCTCGCCCGCGAGCGCGAGTTCGGCGGGGTCGTTCTTGATGTCGTAGCCGTAGAACGTTGCGACCGATTGCGTCGCGCGGAATCCCAGAAGGGTGGCGAGTGCGATGTTGAAGGGGATGCCGGCGAACCCGGGAAGCCCCGTGAGGCACCCCTCCAGGAAGGCGATCTGGCGGTCGGCACGCTTGTAGGATGCGACCGCCTCGGCGACTTCGTAGCTTCTGAGCAGGCAGATCTCGTCGAGGCTGTGAAGGTGCCGGCCGGATGCCTCGTTAACGCGGCTGAGCACGAACGACTCGCTGCTGGAGAGTTCCGCAGCCTGCTGCTCGAGTTTGTCGAAGCCACGCCCGACCACGGCGATCGCCTGGTCGTAAAGGTCGCGGTGGGCGCTCGCCCCGGTGGAGAGGCGCCGCTTGCCGCGATCCCACGCGTCCTTCGCCTCGTTGGGGACGAAGAGCCCGGCGATGGCCGCGCCGCGTGCGATCGGACCGGGCTCGTTCAGGGAGCGGTAACGCTCCGCGAGCACATCGAGCGAGGAGAGCTCACGCTCGTCGAGGATGGGGTCCGGGGCGAGATGGGCTTGCGGTGCGCTCATATCGCGTCCTTTCTCATGCGGTGCCGCGCTTGTCGAGGAAACGCCCTCGGCCGATAGCGGGATCTTTTCGGACAAGAGGACGTGGCCTGCCTCATTTACGCAGGTAGATCACGGAAAATGGCGGTATGTCCAGCATGCCGTCGAGCTCGAGGGCTTTCGTGCCGGTTTGCACCGTTGCGTCTGCGCCCTCGCCGCCGCACGCGACGAGCACTTCGAACGTGCCCCGCAGTGAGTCGTCGCTGAAGGTGAACGGCACATCCTCGGCGTTGATCGCCACGAGCACGCATTCGGCCGGCGCATCGCCGTCCGCACCCGCGCTGCGCTCGAACAGCAGCTGCCTGTTGGTTATGATCACATTGCGGTAGTCGCCGTGGCACAGGGCGCGGGAGCTGCGGCGCACATGATTCAGCTGGTTGACGAGGGCCGTGAGCTCGTTGGGGCCGCATCCGCCCTCCCAACCTGCGACTGGCGCGGCGAGCGCCTCGACAGAAGGCGCCGCAATCGCCGGGCGCAGATCGATGTCGGCCAGGTAGCCGGTGCCCTTCTCTCCAAGCTGCCCCCACTCGCTGCCGTAATACAGGCATGGGATGCCCGGCATGCCGAATAGCACGCCGTAAGCGGGCGCGAGGTGGCGCTTCTCGGTAAGGATGCTCGCCAGGCGCGAGACGTCGTGGTTGTCGGCAAAGTTCACCAGGTGCTTACCGCGGTAGATGCACCACGGCTCCCCGCCGAACTGTCGGTGCAGCGAGTGGGCGATCTCGAACATGTTCATGGAGTTGAAGCTTGAGTACAGGCCCTTGTAGCACTCGTAATTGGTGCAGGAGTCGAGCATGTCGTCGTTGACGATGAGGTTGTAGTCGCCGAACAGCACCTCGCCGATGAGCGGGAAGCCGTCGCCGGGCGCACCGTCGAAGCGCGGTTCCGCCCCCAGCTCGTTTGCAAGCCCGCGCAGGGTCCGCACAAAGTCGCGGTCCAGGCAGTAGGCTACGTCCAGTCGCAGGCCGTCCACGCCGAGCTCGTGTTTCCACATGCGCACCGTGTCGAGCAGGTAGACGATGACCTCGGGATTGCGCAGGTTGAGCTTGACGAGGTCCTGATTGCCCTCCCAGCCCTCGTACCAAAAGCCGTCGCCGAAATGCGTGTCGCCGTCAAAGCTGATATGGAACCAATCCTTATACGGTGAGTCCCACTTGCGCTCGCGCACATCGTGGAAGGCCCAGAAGTTGCGGCCCACGTGGTTGAACACCGCGTCCACGATCACGCGCACGCCGCATGCATGAAGTGCGTCAACCACGCTCGCAAAGTCGTCGTTCGTGCCCAGACGGCAGTCGATCTGGCGCAGGTCGCGCGTGTTGTACCCGTGGGTGTCGGAGGAGAAAACCGGATTGAGCAAAATGGCGCCCACACCGAGCTCTCCAAGGTAGGGAGCCCAATCGATGAGCGAACGCACGCGATGGAGTTCGCGTTCGCACGCCTCGGCCTCCTTGTTGTCCAGGGCGGGGGCATCGAAGGGGCAGCCGAGCATGCCGAGTGGATAGATTTGGTACAGGGTGGTGTCGAAAACCCACATGGCGAGCGCCTTTCGCGGGGCCAGTCGCAAGGAGGGCGCATCGCCCGAGGCTGGGGAAGGGTGTCGTGCATGCGGCCAGGAGTCGTGTGGGCCGGATCCCCGGGACCGGGCGGTGCGCTCAGATGCAATCAAGCATAAAGCGCGGGCCGCCCATCGATTGCAGCTCCTCGGTGGACGGCCCTGAATTGGCCTTGAAGGTACCCATGCGGCGCATCGTGATGCCGCGGCATGGGGCATGGTCGCTTGATTATGGGGAAAGAGCCGACGTGAGCGCGCTTACCCCAAAAGGCCGCTTGCAACGGATGCGAGCGCGATGATCACGCCCACAATCGACTCGCCGCCGAGCACGCCAGAGGCAACGATGATGCCGGTCTCCTCGTGCGACGTTTCATCGGGGGCGCCCGTGTCGGCATTCGCCGCCACGTTGCCGTTCGCACGCGCGTTCCGGATGGACGCTACGCGATCGTAGGCGATCTTCACGGCTGCGCCGAGAGAGGCCGAGAGCGTCATGTAAAACGGCAGGTACACGCCGAGGCCGAGCATCATGGACGGGATGCCCAGGCAGTACAGGGCCACGCCCGCGACAAGGCCGAGCACGAAGGCGGGGACGCTCGGGATGCCCGACACCATGGTTGCCACCACGCTTGCCTGGGCGGACACGAAGAGCTTTCCGGGGCCGAATGCGTCGGCGCCGTAGGCGTTGAGGAGCGCGCACATCACCGCCACCGATACGGCGCAGCCGATCAGGGCGCCGATCGCCTGGCCGATCCACATGGCGCGCGGGTCGGTGCCGATGATCTTGCCGGTTTTGAAGTCACTCATGACGTCGCCCGCGAGGCCGCATGCCACGGCAACCACGCCTGCGACGAAAAAGAGCCTGACCTGATCGGACTCTCCCAGGGCGGCGATGACCAACAGGACGATGAGGCCGAAGATCTCCATGGGGTCGATGCCGGTTTGGCCCACCGACTGCGCGCTCATGATGGTGGTGACGAATGCGAGCACCACCACGACGGCGCAGGCGATGGGGGAGAGGCCGAGCACGAGGCAGACGAGGAGGGCGGCCGTCGCCACGAACAGGGAGAGGACGCTGCGGTCGAGTTTTCCGAATGCGCGTGCGGGGGCGTTTGCACGGTCGTCGTCGCGTCGCCCATTGTGTGCGCTACGGAAGGCGGCGGGCAGGATGTCTCGCACTACGACGCCGATGCCCGAGCCCATCATGAGGCCCATACCCAGGCTCGACACGATTCCCTGGGCGCTCGCCACGTCCCAGAGTCCCGCCGCGCTGCCGCCCGCGATGATCCCGAAATTTGCGATGAGCCCGCCTGCCAGCCAAAATGCCACAGCGGCGCCGCCCACCAAAAAGCCGACCGATAGCAGCATGGGCGAGTTATAGATGCCGAAGGCCACACCGGGGATGGGCAGTGCGCCGATCATGGCGGGGATGACGCCCGCGAGGTCGCGCAGCGCGCACCAGATGCCGGCCGCCGCCATGGACCCAAAGAGCCTCTTGCCCGTCGCGCCGCCCGCGCGGCTGGCCATGAGCGTTTCGGCAGCGGCGGTGCCGATGGGGTACTCGAGGTCGGACTCCTCGACGAAACGGCGGCGGATCAGCGCCGTGCACACCAGGCCGAGCAGCGTGCCGGCCAGCGCGACGCCGCCGATTTCGATCCAGCTCAGCTCCGCGTCGAGGCCGAGCATCCATACGCCGGGGATGGTGAAGGCCAGCCCGCCCGCGACCATGGAACCGGCTGACATGATGATCTGGGTGACGTTCGCCTCGTTCAGGCTCGTGCGGCCCGCCGCGCGCAGAAGGACCAGCGCGGTAATCGAGGTGAAGATGGTCGGCCAGGGCAGGGCGCCCATCTTGAGGGCCGTGTAGACGGAAGATGCCGTGATGATGACGCAGCCGATGCAGCCGATGAGAATACCGGCGGCACTGATCTGCCCGCGCCACGGCGCGCGCTGGTTCAGAGAACTCATTTGTAGCTCCTTCGTATATCCGCTCCCCCTCATGCGGGGAGTCGGGTTACGGCAATAGGACCGCTATAGTATAAGCTCGATTGAGAGATATGCGTTCGAGAACATGGAGGGCGCGATGAATGTCGATATGGAGGCAGCGGGTGCTCAGCACGAGGGGCCGGATACGCGGTCCGCGGCTGCGCCGGCTCGGGCCGCCGCAACGCCCTCGACGCCGTCCTGCCTTCTCGCCGTCGACGTGGGCAACACCGTGACCAAGTTCGGCGTGTTCGCCGCGGATGAACTTGCGGGCACGTGGGAGGTGACGACCTCCGAGCGCTGCACGGCCGACGAGGCATGGGCGCAGGCCGCCCGCGCGATCGACATGCTGGGCGCGCCCGAGCCCGCGAGCGCCATCCTCTCCTGCGTGGTGCCGAGCCTTGCCGAGGTGTGGCGCTCCGCTTTGGGCAAGCTGTGCGGAACCCGCGCTTGCGTGGTGGGCCCGGGCCTCAAGACCGGCATCCGCATGCGCTATGACGATCCGTCCGAAGTGGGTTCCGACCGTGTGGCCGACGCGGTGGCGGCGCGCGAGACCTACGGGGCCCCCGTGGTCGTGGTGGATTTGGGGACGACCACGAATATCGAGGTCGTGGACGAGTCCGGCGCCTTTGTCGGAGGCATCATCGCCCCCGGTGTCGCGCTGGGTGCGCGTTCGCTCACCGCCGCGGCGGCGCGTCTGCCCATGATCGAGCTGCGAGCGCCGGAGCGCGTGATCGGACGCAGTACGCGCTCCGCCATGCAGTCCGGCGTGGTCCTGGGCGAGGCGGCGCGCATCGACGGTCTGCTCGACGCGGTGATGGACGAGCTTGGCACCGACGCTCCCGTGGTGATCACGGGCGACGGCGCCGCGCAGGTCGCCGCCCTCATCTCCCATGATGCGGCGGTCGATGAGACCCTCACCCTGCGCGGCTTGCACCATATCTGGCTCCGCAATCGCCGCTGACACACGAATCGATGAGAGGTGTTTCCATGAACGAAATTGAGCAGTACGACGAGGCGTTCGGGCCCAGCACCCAGGTGCGGGCGATTGTCACCGTGGTCCTTGTGGCCCTCATTGCCCTGTTCGTGTTCGGCCTTGCCCCGCATTTCGCCTCGCCCGAGGCGCATGCGGGGACGATTGCCACCATCGACGAGAAGATCGACAACGTGCTCACCCTCACGGCGGGCTCCGCGGGTGCATCGGCGCTCATCTCGGCGATCCCCGGCGACGCGGGCTCGCCCATCGCCGAGAAGCTCATGGATCTGAGTACCGGCTTCCTCATTGTGCTCGCCGCCCTGTTCCTTGAGAAATACCTCATCGCCATCTTTAGCGGTGTTGCGCTGGGGCTCGTGATGCCGCTCGCGTTCCTCGCCGCGATTGTGTTCACCTGGGCGTATGGCCGCGCGCGCTGGTCAGACGTGCCGGTGCGTCTCGGCTTCAAGTTCGCCTTGATCGGCGCGGTGTTGCTGCTGGCCATACCCACCAGCACCTGGGTGACCAATCAGGTCGACGCCATGTACGACACCTCGCTCACGCAGTCGGTCGAGACGGCCGAGGCGTTGGCCGAGGGCGCGGCCGAGGCCGAGTCGGAAGGCGGCAAGAAGGACGAGGGCGGTATCCTCGGCTTTTTCCAGGGCGCTATCGACACGGTGACGGGTGGGATTTCGAGCGCCGTCGAGGGCGCCCAGGAGTCGCTCAACCAGTTCATCGAGTCGCTGGCGGTGATGCTCGTGACCTCGTGTCTCATTCCGCTGCTGGTGCTTCTCTTCTACTTTTGGATGGCGAAGATCTTGCTGGGCGTGAATATCGATATTCCCGCCGCCGCATCGACGCTCAACCCGGCCAAGGTGCGTCGTAGCGCGGTCAACGCCATCAAGGGCGGGGACCGGTCATGACGGGGTCTCGAATCGAGGAGGGCGGTATGCGGGGCGCGCCGGATGTCGCCGCATCGGGAATCGGTTCTGCCGAATCGCCCGTGACGGTGCTTTGCATCGACGGGGACTCGCTCGACCGCGCGGAGGGGCTGTCCGATCGACTGGCCGCGCCGCTCGCGGTCTTCGAGGCCGGTTGTTCGGAGACGGCTTTCATCCCCGAGCCGGGTCTCCTGTATCTCAAGGTGTCCCGTGACGGCCTCTCCCTCATGCGCGATGGCATGGAGCTCCGCCCCGATTTTGCCGAGATGCTGCCACGCATCAAGCAGGGCGCCCTGCAGCGAGAGATGCTCGTCAAGGCCGCCCGGGTGAAGGGCGTTGAGGCCCCGCGTGCCGTGGATGCCACGGCGGGGCTGGGCGAAGACTCCCTGCTGCTCGCTGCCGCCGGCTTCACGGTCACGCTGTGCGAGGTCGATCCGGTGATCGCCGCCCTGCTCGAGGACGCCCTCGCGCGGGCATCGGCGCATGAGGTCCTCGGGCCCATCGTCGAGCGCATGCACTTGGTCGCGGGCGACAGCCGCGTCACCCTCGAGCGGGCCGGGGCCAGTACGGGTGCGCAGCCCGACGTGGTCTATCTCGACCCCATGTTCCCGGGGCGCACCAAGAGTGCTGCGGTTAAGAAGAAGTTCCAGCTCATCCACGGCCTCGAGCGCCCGACCGAGCCCCTCGACGAGGAGTCGCTGCTCCAGGCCGCGCTCGCCGCGCACCCGCGTAAAGTCGTGATCAAGCGCCCGGTGAAGGGCCCCTATCTCGCTGGCGTCAAGCCGAGCCACTCGATCGCCGGCAAGGCGGTGCGCTACGACTGTATCGTGCCGCCGCGCTGACGGTCCCACAGCGGGCGAGCCCACAGCGGGCGGGTCCGTAGCGAGCAGGTCCGCCGCATCCGTCTCTTTCGCTCGGCGAGTGAAAATGAGTTTCCCCACGCGGGGCCTCACGCCGCGCCGTGCGATAGGCGTAGAATGGCCCGTCGAAACCATGACGATGAGAGGCTGGGCGATATGACAGCGGGTTTGGTGCTCGAGGGTGGCGGCATGCGCGGTCTGTACACGGCGGGCGTGCTCGACGTGTTCATGGAGCACGGCGTGGAATTCGTCCATGCGGTGGGCGTGTCCGCGGGCGCCGCGTTCGGCGTGAACATCAAGTCGCGCCAGGTGGGGCGTGCCATCCGCTACAACAAGCGCTTCTGCGCCGATCCGCGTTATGCCAGCCTTAAGAACCTCCTGCGCACCGGGGAGCTTTACAGCATCGATTTCGCCTATCGCGAGGTGCCCTTGCACCTCGATCCCTTCGATACAGAGGCCGCCGCCGCGAATCCCATGCGCTTCACGGCCGTTTGCACGGATATCGTCACGGGCGAGGCCGTCTATCGCGATATCGAACGCGGCGATGGCGATGACCTCGATTGGATTCGGGCATCCGCCTCGGTTCCCCTGCTCGCGCGACCTGTCGAGCTTGACGGACGCGAGCTCCTCGACGGCGGCATCGCCAACTCGATCCCGGCGGCGTGGATGGTCGCGCAGGGGTATAGCAAAAACGTGGTTATCCTCACACAGCCCGCGGGATTCGTGAAGGAGCCGATCAGCCTCATGCCGCTCCTGAAGCGCGCGTATGCGGCGTATCCCAAGCTGGTGGAGCTGCTTGCCAACCGCCACGTGCGCTACAACGCCCAGCTCGAAGAGGTGGCCCGCCTCGAGCGCGACGGGAAGGCGCTCGTCATCCGCCCGAGCGAGTCGGTCAAGGCGCCGCTCGCCGTAAAGGACCCGGAGGTCTTGGAGCGGATCTACCAGATTGGTC
This sequence comes from Collinsella intestinalis, assembly GCF_902364775.2. Lineage (GTDB taxonomy): Bacteria > Actinomycetota > Coriobacteriia > Coriobacteriales > Coriobacteriaceae > Collinsella. The sequence continues at coordinate 247,802 of NZ_CABJEU020000002.1, forward strand.
GCGCGGATGCGGAGGCGCGCATCGACGAGGTCGTCGCATATCTGTACTGACGGGCCGGCCCCGATATCGACGGGCAGGTTCCCGATGGCGATTGGGGCCGCTGGCCGGTCCCCTCGCATCGCGCGCTGGACGTGCGGATGCGAAAGGTGTGTGCCACCAAAAGCGCACGAATGAAACGGCGCCGCGGCGCGTACACTGGTGCACGGTGGCATTCGAGGCTCAGATGGAGCGTGCCGCATGAGACGCCGGAAGGCGTGGAGATGGTGCCCAGGCGGAAATAGAGGTCGCCGGCATCGGGGCGAGGCCCCCAATGAACGCGTCCGAGGACGCAGAAGGAGGACGAAATGTCCGAGTACATCGAGAACGAGAACGAGAACGTGGAAGAGGTCGTCGAGGCTTCCGAGACCGTCGAGGTCGTCGAGGAGGCTGTCGAGGCCGAGAACGTCGTCGAGGAGACCGCCGAGGAGGCTTCCGAGGAGGCCGCCGAGGAGGAGCCCAGCCTGGACGACCAGCTTTTCGATAAGGTGCAGCGCGCTGCTCGCCTGCTCCGCAACCGCAAGTTCGCCATGGGCCGTGAGGCCGAGGCCGACGCCGCCCGCGCCAGCGAGCTCATGCGCGCCCTCAAGCTCCTCGAGCTCAAGCCCCAGATGGAGCAGAAGGAGATGTCCGACCTGCTCGGCATGCGTCTGCGCGAGCTCGACGGCATCCTGCGAGAGGCTGAGGAAGTCGGCGCCGTGACCCGCATCATGCCCGAGGAGGAGGACATGCGCGCCATCCTCGTCTCCGCTAACGAGAACGCCGAGGAGCTCGCCGCTTCCATCGGTGGCAAGCGCAAGAAGCTCGTCCCGCAGCTGTCCCAGCTGGACGCCGAGGACATCGTCGCGCTCATGGACAAGCTCATCGATCCGCTGACCGAGATGGGTCTGGACAACGATGATCGCGGTGGCCGTGGCGGCGACCGCGGCGGTCGCGGCGGCTTTGGTGGCCGCGGTGGCGACCGTGGCCCGCGCAAGGACTTCGGTGGCCGTGGTGGCGACCGCGGCGGCCGTGGTGGCTTTGGCGACCGCGGTGGCGACCGTGGTCCGCGCCGCGATTTCGGTGACCGTGGTCCCCGCAAGGACTTTGGCGACCGCGGTCCTCGTCGCGACTTTGGCGATCGTGACCGCGGCGGCCGTGGTGGCCGTGGCGGCTTTGGTGGCCGTGACGACCGCGGTGGTCGTGGCGGTTACGGTGACCGCGGCGGCCGTGGCAACTACGGCGATCGCGGTGGCCGTCGCTTCTAGAGCGATCTTCGGAGCTGCGCATTTCGACGCAGCCGGCGCAGATAGCAGCGCATCTGGCGAAGATAGAAGCGCGGCTGGTGCAGATGGCAGCACTGCTAGCGTAGATAGCTGCACGCATGTCTCAGGGGCGCACGGGAGGAGGGTCTCCCGTGCGCCCCTTTTTGTTGCCCGGTTTTGCCGTTGCGGCGGCGGCCGCGTGTTGGGCGTGCACGGGGTACGTGTTGGCCGTGCACGGGGTGAGTGCCCGAGGTGTGTCCCTGTAGAGTGCGGGATGGGTGCCGGGCGTGCGCCGAGCGCGTGTCGGCTGCGTCCGCGGGGCGATTGCTGGGTGAGCGTCGGCATGTACCGAGTCCACACCGAGCTCGGCGGCATGCGCTTGGGCATTTTTGCAGGATATGAACGGTTGGAAGCTGTGAACGATTTACCTGGCAGAAATTGCAAGCTATGAACGGTTCGTTCACAACCTCCATTTCTGTACATGTATTTACCTGGGGAAATGCTGAACTTCCAATAGTACAAGAAGCGGCAATCGTTCATATCCTCCAATCGTTCATAACCTACAAACCGTGCACGGTATCCAGATCGCGTGCGTTGGTTACATAGGGAGGAGAGATCGAGTCGGACGTACAGGTGCATGTGGACGTGCAGCCGCATGAGGGCGTCCCGATTGGATGTGGGCTTCTTGATGTGCAATGAAAATTGAACTCTGTTGATCGAAGAATTGAACTCTCGTGATAGACTCTTGCGAAATTGAACTTATGGTTCAATTTCGTGATTGGAGTAGAAGTGGCTGAGGGTGAAAACACCGTGAATACATCGCCGACAACGGCAGAGGTTTTTGCTGCGAGCTTGCGCCACGCTATGGATAAACGTGGCTTCAAGCAGGCCGATCTTATTCGCATGGCCGCAGATCGCGGGTCGAAGCTCGGCAAGAGCCAGGTAAGCCAGTACGTGAGTGGCAAGACGCTCCCGCGTCGCGCAGTGGTGCAGCTGCTCGCAGATATCCTTGAAATTGAACCTTTCGAGTTGACGGGCGAGAATCGGGCGGCTGAGCACGAACCTGCGTCCGCTGAGCCTGCCACGGCCGCCGGACCCGCCGCGCCCGCGCCCGCCACAGCCGATGACGCCGCTGTGCCCGCGCCCGCCACGCCCGCCACGCCCGACGGCGCCGATGCGCCTGCAACGTCCGCTTTCACCCCTTCCAGCCCCGCGATGCCCGATCCTCCCGAGCGAGCCGAGGCGCGGCCTGCCGCCGCCTTCCCGGAGCCCCGCACTTTCGCGGACCGCTCGACTTCCAGCTCGCATTCCGAAGGGAACATCATGTCTGAGAACATTCGCACCTTTAAGAAGTCTTCCAAGCTCGACAACGTCCTCTATGACGTCCGTGGCCCCGTGGTCGACGAGGCGGCCCGCCTCGAGTCCGAGGGAGCGCACATCCTCAAACTCAACATCGGCAACCCCGCGCCGTTCGGTTTTCGCACGCCTTTCGAGGTCATCCAGGACATGCGCGATCAGCTGCCCGAGTGCGAGGGCTACTCCGACAGCCGCGGCCTGTTCTCCGCGCGCAAGGCGATCATGCAGTACGCCCAGCTCAAGGGTCTGCCCAACGTGAGCATGGATGGCATTTACACCGGCAACGGCGTGTCTGAGCTCATCAACCTGTGCATGCAGGCCCTGCTCGACACCGGCGATGAGATTCTCATCCCCAGCCCGGACTACCCGCTGTGGACCGCTTGCGCCACGCTGTCCGGCGGCACGCCCGTGCATTATCGCTGCGACGAGCAGGCCGATTGGAATCCCGACCTCGCCGACATGGAGGCCAAGATCACGCCTCGCACCAAGGCGATCGTCATCATCAATCCGAACAACCCCACCGGCGCCGTGTACGCCAAGGAAGTGCTCGAGGGCATTGTGGAGATCGCCCGCAAGCACCAGCTCATGATCTTCGCGGACGAGATCTACGACCGCCTGTGCATGGACGATGCGGAGCACGTCTCCATCGCCAGCCTCGCGCCCGACCTGTTCTGCGTCACGTTCTCCGGCCTCTCTAAGAGCCATATGATTGCCGGCTATCGCATCGGTTGGATGATCGTGTCGGGCAACAAGCGTCTGGGCGAGGACTTCATGCTCGGTGTGAACATGCTCTCCAACATGCGTCTGTGTTCGAACGTGCCGGCGCAGTCCATCGTCCAGACGGCGCTCGGTGGGCATCAGTCCGTGAAGAGCTATGTGGTGCCGGGCGGTCGCGTGTGCGAGCAGCGCAACTACGTGTACGAGGCCCTCAACGCGATCGACGGCATCACCGCGGTCAAGCCCAAGGCGGCGTTCTACATCTTCCCCAAGATGGACGTCAAGAAGTTCAATATCCGCGACGACGAGCAGTTCGCCCTCGATCTTCTGCATCAGAAGGGCATCCTCATCACCCGCGGCGGCGGCTTCAACTGGCCGGAGCCCGACCATTTCCGCATCGTCTACCTTCCGCCCATGGACGTGCTCCACGAGGCTATGGAGGACCTGGCGGAATTCTTCGAGACGTATCGCCAGCGCTAGGGGGGCGGGTTTCCAAGTTGCGGATTGCTTGCGCGGCGGACGGTCATCGCCGCTGCGGGCGGTGCGCGAAAGGCTCCGAGGAGGATGCATGAAAATCACCGTCGTTGCCGTCGGCAAGCTCAAGGAGCGCTTTTGGGCCGATGCCTGCGCGGAATACGCCAAACGTCTCTCGGCGTACGCGACCGTGAAGATGGTCGAAATCGCCGACCGGGACCCCGCGAAGTCGGGTGGGGAGGAGGCGGGCCGCGCCCTCGAGGGCAAGGGCATCCTCGCCGCCATCCCCGAACGCTCGCATGTGGTGCTGCTCGACATCGGCGGCAAGGAGCGTTCGAGCGAGGAGATCGCCTCGCATCTGGACGACCTGATGCTGCGCGGCGAGAGCTCGATCACATTCGTCATTGGGGGTTCGTGTGGTGTTTCGCCCGAGGTACGCGCTCGTGCCGACGAGTGGCTTTCGTTCGGGCGCATCACACTTCCGCACAACCTGGCACGCGTGGTCCTGCTCGAGCAGGTGTACCGCGCGTTCAAGATCATGCGCGGCGAGCCGTATCACAAGTAGGGCTTGCCGTCCGTTTCCGGTGCGAGGGCCCGTGTGGCGGCTCCGTGAGCAAACGGGGTGCATAGAAGCCCCACGGGCGGGTATCACGCTGTAGTATCATGTGCACCACCCGTGCGATTGACGTGAGCCCGCCCATCGGCCGGCTCGCGGTAGATGAAAGGAGTCTCCGTGGCAGTAGACGAGACCCTCCTCAAAGAGGTGCTTGAGCAGATCCGCCCCAACCTCCAGGCCGACGGCGGCGATATGGAGTACATGGGCGTGACCGAGGATGGCGTGGTCAAGCTGGAGCTGCAGGGTGCCTGCGCCGGTTGCCCCATGAGCTCGCTGACGCTTTCCATGGGTGTCGAGCGCATCCTCAAGGAGCATGTGCCCGGCGTGACGCGCGTCGAGCAGGTTGGCGGCGGCGCTGATGCCGCAAACGACCTGTACGACGAGTACATGCCGTTCTAATCATCCGTGATGGAGCCGGGCCGGATCGTGGACACCACGGCCGGCCCGGCTCTTTATGTAAAGGCGTGCCTCGTCGGTGCGCCGCAAGGGGGCATTATGCTCAACGAGCTGTATCACAGCCTCGATCCCGTCGCGTTCTCGGCGGGTCCCATCACGATTTACTGGTACGGATTGGCCTATATGGTCGGTGCGCTGCTGGCGGGATTCGTGATGTACCGGACCCAAAAGCGCTGGAACATCGGATTCACCCCCGATGACGTCATGACCGTCGTCATCGCCGTCGTATTCGGCCTGCTGATCGGCGGGCGCCTGGGGTACGTGCTGTTCTACAGCAACGAGTATTACTTCACGCACCCGCTTGAGATCTTCCTCGGCACGAACGGCGGCGGAATCAGCGGCATGAGTTTTCACGGCGGTCTCGCAGGAGGCCTGCTGGGAGGGCTCATCGCCTGCCGATACCTGCGACTCTCTCCTCTCACGGTGGCCGATGCCTCCTTTGTGGGCGTGCCGCTGGCGCTGTGCCTGGGGCGTTGCGCGAACTTCGTGAACGGTGAGCTGTGGGGCAAGCCCACGGACCTGCCGTGGGGCGTCGTCTTCGGCGGTGCGGCGGGGACCGTTCCCCGTCATCCGTCCCAGTTGTACGAGGCGCTGCTCGAGGGCATTGTGCTGTTCGCGATCCTCTACGTGCTGAGCCGTCGTGCGAAGCCGCTGCCACAGGGATCGTACCTCGGGGTCTTCGTGCTCGGCTACGGCATCGTGCGTTTTGCGATCGAGTTCGTTCGCCTGCCCGACGCGCAGCTCGGCTACCTTGCCGGCGGATGGCTCACCATGGGTCAGCTGTTGAGCCTGCCGCTGATCGCGGCGGGCGCGGGCCTTCTGCTGTATGCGTGGAAGACCAAGCGCCCGCAGCATCGCGATTGGCTCTGACGCGACCAGGGCTTCGATGAGGCGATGTCGCAATTCGTACCTGTCCCCGATTGAGACCCCCGATTGAGACCGTGTGTGAAGCCGCATCAAAAGTCTTTCGCGCGGTCCGCAATCGGTATATCATGCTGAACGTGTGTTTATATGGGCTCGCGCCAACACCGCGGGCGGGAAAATAGAAGGAGCATCACATGTCCGGACACTCTAAATGGGCAACTACCAAGCACCGCAAGGGTGCGCAGGACGCTAAGCGTTCCGCCCTGTTCTCCAAGCTGAGCCGTAACATCACCGTCGCGGCCCGCCTTGGCAACGACCCCAACCCGGATAACAACGCCTCCCTCGCAGCCGCCGTGGCCAAGGCCAAGGCCCAGTCCATGCCCAAGGACAAGATCAAGGCCGCCATCGACAAGGCCTTTGGCTCCGGCGCCGACGCCGCCGTGTACGAGAACATCGTGTACGAGGGCTACGGCCCGGCCGGTGTCGCGGTGTACGTCGAGTGCCTGACCGACAACCGCAACCGCACCGCCGCCGATGTCCGCTCCGCCTTCTCCCACGCCGGCGGCAACCTGGGCACCACCGGTTCCGTCGCGTTCCAGTTCGAGCGCAAGGGCCAGGTCGTGGTTTCCAAGCAGATCGTCGACCCGAACGACAAGAAGGAGAACCTCATGGCCAACGGCGCTGCCGGCGATGAGGAAGAGTTCATGATGGCCGTCGCCGAGGCCGGCGGCGACGATTACGAGGACGCCGGCGAGGAGTGGGTCGTGTGGACCGCCGCGGGCGATCTCATGGCCGTGTCCAAGGGCATCGAGGCCCAGGGCATCGAGGTCAAGGGCTCCGAGCTCACCATGGTCCCGACCACCCCGACGGCCGTCTCCGGCGCCGACGCCAAGAAGGTCCAGCGTCTCATCGACCGCCTCGAGGACCTGGACGACGTCCAGGACGTGTACTCCACCATGGACATGACCGACGAGGTCATCGCCGCCCTCGAGGAGGAGTAGCGTCCACGCGGTTCTCGCCGTATGGTTAAGAAGTGCTTGCGAAGCCGGGTCCGCATCGCCGCGGGCCCGGCTCGCTTTATAATGGGAAAGCGCTATCGCGTGCGGAGGCTCCGTGCGCATGGCGAGAGATCGCGCGGGGACATTGCGCGCGACGAGGGAGAGAGAGGAGGGCCCATGAGGCGCATGCGCAAGATCGGCGTGGCGCTGTACCTGATCGCCGCCGTGGTTGTGACCGGCCTGTTCACGGGCTCTCAATTCGGACCCCATACGGATCGCTTCAATGCCCTGTTGACCGTGCCATGGGTGCGTGTCCTCGCATTTGCGAGCGCGTGCGTGGTGCTCATCCAGATGGCGGTGCTTTTGATCGCGGCCATTGCGGACAGGCCGGAGCCCGCGTTTTTGCGACTGGCCGGCGATGCCCGGCTCGAAGTCGCACTACCTGCGCTCGTGTCCATTTCCCGTACCGCCGCCGAGCGCGACGACGTGCTCATCGAGGAGGTCGGGGCGCACGTGCGGGGTCGTGACCGCTCGGAGGCCCATATCGAGATCGAGGCGATCGCGCTCGTGGATGGGGACCTTGCGGCCCTTGGGCAGGAGATGCAGGGCAGCGTGCAGCGGGCGTGCGAGCAGATGCTCGGCGTGCCCGGCGTTTCCGTGCGCGTTCGGTTCTTGCCGAGCAAGACCGTGACCGTTACCAGGGAGGTTTGCTAAGTGAGTGACACTGCAAAGGGCGCGCAGAAGGCGCCCAAAGCCGTTATCGAGCATGTCGTCGAGCCCGTCGAGGGCGGGGCACATGCGTCTTCCGCCGAGACTGGCTCGCGGGCGAGCGCGGCCGGTGCGGATGGGACCACCCGTCCCGAGACGTTCCACGAGGCGACCTTTGGCTTTTTCCGCGAGTTGGGACGCAGGATGTGGGAGCACGCCGATGCGCATCCGCATGCCACGCTGTACGGCATCATGGGGTTTGTGCTGGCGGTGCTCATCTTGGTCATCGGGCTGTGGGACACCATCGTCATCGCCGTGTTCGTGGGCGTCGGTGTGGTCATCGGCCAAATGCGCGACGGTGATAACGCGGCGGTGAACTTCATCCGCCGCTTGTTCGACAAATAGCGCGACGATCCCCACGACGTGCATGAAGCGCGTGACGGTGGGCATATTCGATACAACGAAGAGATCCCGGAAGGGGAGGACATCATGGCGGACGAGAAGAAGCAGGATTCGGTTGACGTCGAGGTTGTGGACCGCGTGGACGCCGATTGTGACGAGCAGGCTCTGCAGGTTGCGGAGCAGGCAATGAACGGGGCCGGTGAGCCCGCGTTCGAGGACGAGCCCGAGTTCGAAGAGGATCTCGAGGACGATTCCGAGGATTCCCTCACCTATTCCAACGGCGTCATCGAGAAGATCGTCGCCATGGCCACGCGCGAGGTCCCGCACGTGCTCGGCATGAAGGGCAACCTCATGCACCTCGTGCAGGAGACCTTCGGTGCCGAGAACCTCACCAAGGGCGTGACCGTCGAGGTCACCGACGACAACCGCGTGATCGTGAACATCTCCGTGATCATCGAGTACGGTTGCTATGCGCCGGCGATCTTCGAGGATGTGAAGGAGTGCGTGACCGAGCGCTTGACCGCCATGACCGGTCTGGAGGTCGCGGGCATCAACCTGCGCATCGAGGACGTGGTGACGCGCGAGGAGTACGAGGCGAGCAGGAAACGCCACGCCGAGGACGACGAGTAAGACATCGCCAAAGCTGCCCAATTGGGGACAGGTACAATTTGCAACATGCCGCCAAAGAGCATGCGGTCGTCTGTTTTCAGGCGGCCGTTTTTTTGTTCAAGCCCTCGGCATGTGTAATTGGGGACGGGTGCGTTTTACACATCGAGGCTAGATGTGTAAAACGCACCCGTCCCCAATTACACAAAGCGCGCCCGTATCTAATTGCGTCGTCGACCCATGGGAATGCAACCATTTTTGTTTCATGGCGGTTTCCATGGTTGCCCGATATGGGGTACCCTGTTAAGCTCATCCCCATGATTACGTTTGTCGGACATATCGCGAGCATGATGATGGTCATGGAGATGCCCTCGCCCGGGCACTTTGTCATGCCGCGCGATTTCCGCGTGCTGACCGAGACCGGGCGCCTCCACTAGGTTGTCTCCGGCGGGAGATGGCCGTTTATCCCAAAACCATCTTCAAGCGGAGTTTTCCTCGTGATCAGCATCAAGCATCTAGACAAAACCTATGACGGCGGCGAGCACGCCCTCTCGGATATCAACATCGATATCGCCGACGGTGACGTCTTTGGCATCATCGGTATGAGCGGTGCGGGCAAGTCCACGCTCGTGCGCACCATCAACCTTCTCGAGCGCCCCACGTCGGGCACTATCGAGGTTGATGGCCGCGACGTCACCGCCCTATCCGGCGAGGAGCTGCGCGCGTATCGTCGTCGCGTGGCCATGATTTTCCAGAACTTCGGCTTGCTTGCGCAAAAGACCGTGTTGGACAACGTGTGCTTCCCGTTCCTCGCCGCTTCCGGCAAGGTGACTGCCGAGAACCGCGCCCGCGCGCTCGAGCTGCTCGATCGCGTCGGCCTGGCCGAGAAGGCCCAGAGCTATCCCAGCCAGCTGTCCGGCGGGCAGAAGCAGCGCGTGGCCATTGCCCGCGCACTGGCCTGCGAGCCCGAGGTGATTCTCTGCGACGAGGCGACCTCCGCGCTCGACCCCAAGAGCACCAACACCATCCTCAAGCTGCTGCGCGACATCAACCGCGAGACCGGCGTGACGCTGGTGGTCATCACCCATTCCATGGATGTGGTCGAGAAGATCTGCAACAACGTCGCGGTGCTCGAGCACGGTCGAGTGGTGGAGCAGGGGAGCGTGGCGAAGGTGTTCGCCGATCCCCAGGCCGAGGCTACGCGCGTGTTGCTCGGAAAGGTGGATTGGGATGCTTAACGATTTCCTCGCGGAGTTTGCTCCGTTGCTCATTCAGGGCACCATCGACACGCTCGTCATGGTGTTCGCGTCCACTGCGGTCGCCTATGTGATCGGCACGGTCCTCGGTGTCGTGCTGCACCTCACCGCGCCGGACGGCCTGCGCCCCGTGCCCGTGCTGAACGCGGTGCTGGGCTGGGTGGTCAACATCGGCCGTTCCCTGCCGTTCATCATTCTGCTGATCGCCCTTATGCCCGCCACTCAGGCGCTCGTTGGCACCTCCACGGGCGTGGTGGGCGTCATCCCGCCGCTGGTGGTTGCGACCGCCCCGTTTGTGGCCCGTATGGTCGAGCAATCGCTCGCCGAGGTGAGCCGCGACGCCGTGGAGGCCGCCGAGGCGTGCGGCGCGTCCGTGCCCCGTATCGTGTTCTCGGCGCTTCTGCCCGAGGCGCTGCCGAGTATCGTGCGCGGCATTGCCGTGACGCTCATCGCCGTGCTGGGTTACACCGCCATCGCCGGCGCCGTGGGCGCGGGCGGTCTGGGCGATATCGCCATCCGTTATGGCTATTACCGTTACGAGGACGGCGCCATGATCGCCACGGTCGTGCTGCTCATCGTGCTCGTCCAGCTCATCCAGTCCGTATGCAATCTCATCGCCCGCAAGGTCGATCACCGCTGACGGGCTTTCCCAGGCATCGCATCCCGGCGTTCAATCGTCGCTTGCGCCACCTGCGGCATCTGGGAAACCCCGTCTGGTTCAAGGGTGTCCGGTTTTCAACATCCCAAGACACCCGCTTCTCAACATTTTTCTCCGAAAGGATCCCATCATGAAGAACTTCAACGCTTCCGTTTCCCGTCGCTCCCTGCTCACCTCTTTTGCCGCCGGTCTGGGCATTGTTGCCCTGGGCGGGCTCACCGCTTGCGGCGGCTCTTCCGCTCCCGCCGGCTCCGCCGCAGCCGATTCCGCCGTGCTGACCGTCGCCGCCAGCCCCGCGCCGCACGCCGAGATCCTGACGGATTTCGCCGCGCCCCTTCTCGCCGAGCAGGGCATCGAGCTCAAGGTGAAGGAGTACACCGATTACATCCAGCCCAACAAGGACACGTCCGCCGGCTCCGTCGATGCCAACTACTTCCAGCACATCACCTATCTCGAGGACTACAACGAGAAGAACGGTACCGACCTCGTGTCCGCCGGCCTGATCCACTACGAGCCCTTCGCGGTGTACGCCGGCACGTCCGATGACCTCGACAACATCTCCGACGGCGCCACGGTCGCGATTCCGAACGACCCCACCAACGAGGGTCGCGCCCTGCTCCTGCTGCAGGATCTTGGCCTGATCACCCTTTCCGACCCCGAGAACCTCGAGTCCACGCCCAAGGACATCAAGGAGAACCCGCACAACCTCAAGTTCCAGGAGCTCGAGGCCGCCGCGCTGCCGCGCGCCCTTTCCTCGGTCGACTTTGCGGTCATCAACGGCAACTACGCCATCGAGGCCGGCTACCACGTTGCCGACGCCCTGGCACACGAGTCCTCCGATTCGCTCGCCGTTGAGAAGTACGCCAACATCATCTGCGTCGCCAAGGGCCAGGAGGATTCCAAGGGGATCAAGGCCCTCGTCGAGGTGCTTACTTCTGAGGACTTCAAGGCTTATCTCGAGGAGAACTACGGCGAGGACGTGCTCCCCGCGTTCTAGGTCTCGCTGCCGTTTTTGGACCTGGGTATCGTCTCGGGTGATAAGAGACTATATGGGGCGGTCGCCGTGGGGCGGCCGCCTTTTTCATGCCGATAGCGCCCGTGATCGTCCGTTGCCCGAACTGTCGCAAACACTGCTTACATAAGGGGCCGTGCGCGTTACCATCAGGGGCGCGAGGAACCGATTCGAAAAGCGGAGTGCGGCGTGGAAGAGCAGAAAGAGCAAGCAAGGCCAACGGCGACGGAGACCGCCTCTTCATGGGCGGCGACCCATCATACGACACCGGTCGAGCCCCTTGAGCATCTCGTGAGCGAGGAGGACATCCGCCGCGGCGAGCAGGCGGGCGCTCGTCGCAGCAAGGACCCGGGCCTCCTGCGCTTCTTTGCCATCCTGAATGGCGGGCTGATCCTCACCGCCCTGGCCATCGTGTTGTTCAAAACGCCCAACCACTTTGCGTTCGGCGGCACCTCCGGCGTGTCGGTCATCCTTTCGACGCTGTTCCCCACGTTGCCGGTTGGCGCCTTCATGTGGATCATCAACATCGTGCTGGTGGTGCTGGGGTTCATCTTCTTGGAGCGCAAGGCGATCCTGTGGAGCGTGTTCGCATCGTTCGCGCTTTCGGGTTACGTGTCCCTGTTCGAGATGCTGTTTCCCGGGGCGTCGACGACGTCCATCACGGGGGATATGTGGCTCGACCTGTGCTTTGCCGTGATCTTGCCCGCGATAGGCAGTGCCATGGTGTTCGACATCGGCGCGTCGACGGGTGGCACCGACATCCTCGCCATGATCCTCAAGCGTCACAGCACGCTCGAGATCGGACGCGCGCTGTTGCTGGTGGATATCGGCATCGTGTGCATCGCGGCGGTGCTGTATGGCCCGCGCGTGGGCCTGTACTGCGTGCTCGGCCTGTTCGCCAAGACGCTGGTGGTCGATAAGGCCATCGAGAGCATCCATTTGAGGAAGGTCTGTACCATCATCTGCAAGGAGCCTTTGAAGGTCGAGACCTACATCGTCAAGGAGCTCAACCGCACGGCAACCATCAGCCGTGGATACGGTGCGTTCTCGGGTCAGCTCGTGACGGTGATCATGTGCGTCTTGAGCCGCCGCGAGGCCGTGAAGCTGCGCCGATACGCGCGCGAGGTCGATCCGGGGTGCTTCATCACGATCGTGGACAGCTCCGAGATCGTGGGCAAGGGCTTCAGGGGCGTCAACTAGTCGACGACGTCTTCGTCATCCAGGCAGAAATCGACGATGGCCTGTTTGAGGCGGTCGATGCCCAGGCCGGATTCGCTGCTCGTGACGATGAGGCGATCGGCGGGGACGCCGAGCTGCTTGCGGATCGACGCGGCCTGCTTGCCCTGTTGCGACTTGGAGAGCTTGTCGGCCTTGGTGAGGCAGACGATGAAGTTGAAGCCGTTCTCGCGCAGGAATTCGATCATCTGCAGGTCGAGCTTGCTCGGGTCGTGGCGGATGTCTACAAGGGAGACGACCAGGTTGAAGCTGCGCTCGGAATCGAAGAAGTCGCCGATGAGCCGGGCCCAGCGGTCGCGTTCGGCCTTGCTGCGCTGTGCGAAGCCGTAGCCGGGCAGGTCGACGAAGTGCACGCCGTCGGCCTCGAAGAAGTTGACGTTGGCGGTCTTGCCCGGGGTGGAGGAGACCTTCACGAGGCCGCGGCGGTTGAACAGCTTGTTCATGATCGAGGATTTGCCCACGTTGGAGCGGCCCACGAAGCTCACTTCGGGGCAAGTCGACGGCGGGATCTGCGATGCCTTGCCGTAGCTGGCGACGAAATGGACCTTGTTGTAGTTGATGGCCTCTGCCATAGGAAATGCCTCTCTGCGTGATCGGGGATGGGGCTTGCGGAGCGCGCGGAAAAACCCGCGCGTCCGGGAATGCGCGGTGCGCCGTTAGTCGCGCGGCTCGATGCCGAGCTGGACTGCGAGGCGGCGAACGATGGAAAGCACGAGGGTGCTGGCGCTCTTGGCGTACTCCTCGAGATCGAACTCGCGGGAGGAAAGGGCGTCATAGCTCTCGTCGCAGTTGTCCGAGATGGCACGCAAGACCAGGCAGTCGATGCCGTTTTTGGCCGCGACGTGCGCGATGGCGGCGCCCTCCATCTCCACGCAGTCGCCCTGCGTCGCTGCGATCGCGGCTGCCTTGGCCTCCGCGCCGCTCACGAAGCGGTCGCCCGTGGCGATCGTGCCGCGCAGGAAGCGCTGCGGTTCGGAATCGGTGTTGTTGCGACGGAAGAGGGTGGCGTCGGCCTCAGCCCGGGCGGTTGCCGCATCGCCCTCGGAGAGCGCGGCATCGACAAAGCCGTGGGCGCGCAGGGTCTGCTCGGCGAGCTCGACGAGGAAATCGCTGCTGGAGAATTCCTCGAGGCCGGGCGCGGATTCGGCGATGAGGGGTGTGTCGGTGTCGAGATAGCGCAGGTGCTCGCCGATCACGACGTCGCCGATGTGCAGGGCAGGGTTGAGACCGCCGGCGATACCGGAGAAGATGATGGCGTTGGCGCCGTGCGCGCTGATGAGGTGCTGCGCCGCGGCCGCGGCGTTGACGGTGCCCATACCGGCCGTGGTGGCAACGATCTTGAAGCCGTGGTATTCGCCGCCCACGATGTGCAGGCCGGCCTCGTCGGCGACGGTGCCCTTCTCGACGGCGGCGTAGATCTGGCGCACTTCCTTCTCGAGCGCTCCGATGATGGCGATGACAGGTGCCATGGGTCTCCAATCTTCAAATTCAATCGCGACCTATTCTACCAGCACAGAGTCTCTTGGATCTCAATTGGGGCTCTGTGCAGAAATGACCCCAATTCGATAGACGTTCCGTGATGATTCACGCTGTGTGCAATAATGCACGTCGAGTGAAATATCCCATATGGAAAGGACTCGATGCCCAGATGGAGGCCATGCGTCCCCTGAAGTCGGATCGGCGTATCCTGCGCTCGCAGCGCGCTTTGCGCGAGGCCCTTGTGGCGGAGCTCAACTCGGGCGTGGATATTGCCCGTGTGAGCGTGGCCGCGCTCACCGAGCGCGCGGGCCTCACGCGCCGCACGTTCTACTCGCATTACAAGGACATCCCCGATTTCATCGAGCAGGTCGAGAACAGCCTGTTCGATGAGATTCGCGTCCGCGTCCGCGCCATTGCCGAGGCGACGCTGCCCGATCTGTACAAGAACATCGAGCGCCTCGAGCCGGCACCCGGATCGGTCGAGTTGCTCACGTACATCTCCGAGAACCGCGACCTCATTGGCGCTCTCATCGGGCCCAGCGGCGACCAAGCCTTTATCAAGAAGGTCATTGACATGTCGTGCTCTGAGGTGTCCGACCGCATGCAGACCGGAATCCTTCCCGCCGCCGTGGGTGCGTTCTTCGACTACTACCTCGCTTCGGTTGTTTCCGCCGAGGTCGGCGTGGTCCAGCTGTGGTTCGAGCGCGATCTGGCGGAGAGCCCCGAGACCATGGCGCGCATCATGACGGTGATCGCCTTCGTGCGTCCGGGCGACCTGTACGGCATGCCTATCGACGTCAAGGTCCCCGCCTACGGTGCCAAGCTCATGGGACTGAATATTGACATTCCAGCTATAGACTTCAACGACATCACCTCAGGTTCCACAGGGAGGAACGACTGATGACCGACATACAGACCAAGGCCGTTGAGAACGCGGTTTGGAATCCCGAGAACGCGCGCGGCGCGCTCCATCTGGGCATCGACGTTGGCTCCACCACCGTCAAGCTCGCGGTTCTGAACGACGAGAACAAAATCGTCTACGCCAAGTACCAGCGCCACCACACCGATGTCCGCGCATGTGCGCGCGACCTGTTCGAGGGTGCGGCGTCACTGCTGCCCGAGGCGCAGATGACCTGCGCCATCACGGGTTCGGGCGGCCTGCTGCTCTCCCAGTGGCTCGGCCTCGAGTTCGTGCAGGAGGTCATCGCGAGCAAGCGCGCGGTGGAGACCCTGATCCCGCAGACCGACGTCGCCATCGAGCTCGGCGGCGAGGATGCCAAGATAATCTATTTCGATTCCGGCATCGAGCAGCGCATGAACGGCACGTGCGCCGGTGGCACCGGTGCGTTCATCGACCAGATGGCAACCTTGCTGCACACGGATGCCGCGGGGCTGAACGAGCTCGCAAAGCGCGCCGAGAACATCTATCCCATTGCCAGCCGCTGCGGCGTGTTCGCCAAGACCGACGTGCAGCCGCTGCTGAACGAGGGCGCCCGTCCCGAGGACGTGGCCGCCTCCATCTTCCAGGCCGTGGTGACGCAGACCATCTCGGGCCTGGCGTGCGGTCGTCCCATTCGCGGGCATGTGGCGTTCCTCGGCGGCCCGCTGCAGTACCTCTCCGAGCTGCGCCACCGCTTCTACCTCACGCTCGACCTCGACGACGAGCACATCATCGTGCCCGAGAACGCGCATCTGTTCGTGGCCTCCGGCGCCGCCATGGCGCATGAGTCGAGCAAGCTCGTGCGCCTTGGTGAGCTCGTCGAGGCGATCGATGGCCTGGGCGACACGCAGGGCGCCGAGGTCGCCCGCCTCGAGCCGCTGTTCGCGACCGACGACGACCTTGCCGAGTTCCGCACGCGCCATGCCAAGGAGGTCGTGCCCCGCGGCGAGCTCGAGGGCTACACGGGTCGCGTGTTCATCGGCTTGGACGCCGGTTCCACCACGATGAAGGCGGCCATGGTGGGAGAGGACGGCCAGCTCCTCCACACCTGGTACGGCAACAACAACGGCGACATCCTGGGCACGGCCAAGACGATTATGGCCGACTTTTACGCGCACATCCCGTCAGGGTGCACGATTGGCCACGTGACCACCACCGGATACGGCGAGGCCCTGCTCATCGAGGCGCTCAAGGCCGATTCCGGCGAGATCGAGACCGTGGCGCACCTGCGCGGCGCCCGTGCGTTTTTGCCCGGCGTCGAGTTCATTCTCGACATCGGGGGCCAGGACATGAAGTGCCTGCGCGTGCGCGACGGCGTGATCGAGCACATTATGCTGAACGAGGCATGCTCCAGCGGATGCGGCAGCTTTATCGAGAGCTTCGCGGTGTCCATGGACATGGACGTGCGCGCCTTCGCCGCCGAGGCGATCGCCGCCCGCGGCCCCGTCGACTTGGGCAGCCGCTGCACCGTGTTCATGAACTCCCGCGTGAAGCAGGCGCAAAAGGAAGGCGCCACGGTGGGTGACATCGCCGCCGGCCTGTCCTACTCCGTCATCAAAAACGCCCTGTTCAAGGTCATCAAGCTGCGCGACCCCAAGGAGATCGGCAGTCAGGTGATCGTCCAGGGCGGCACCTTCATGTCCGACGCCACGCTGCGTGCGTTCGAGCTGCTCACCGGCGTGAACGCCGTGCGCCCCGACATCGCCGGCTGCATGGGTGCGTACGGCGCGGCCCTGCTCGCGCGCGACCGTGCCGGCGCCACCGGCACCTCCACCGTGCTCTCGGCCGACGAGATCGCCGGTCTCACGGTGGCTCAGCGTCATGTGCGCTGCGGTCGCTGCTCCAACAACTGCCAGCTTACGGTGAACGACTTCGGCGAGGGGCGCAAATTCATCACCGGCAACCGCTGCGAGAAGGGCGCGGGTCACAAGAAGCGCAAGACCGAGGCGCCCAACCTGTTCGCCGCCAAGAACAAGCTGCTGTTCGACCGCGAGTGCCTAAGCCCCGACGAGGCCCCGCGCGGCACGGTGGGCATTCCGCGCGCGCTCAACATGTACGAGAACTATCCGTTCTGGCATGCGTTCTTCACGCGGTTGGGCTTTTCGGTGGTGCTCTCCGACAACTCCAACAAGGCGACCTACGAGAGCGGCATCGAGTCCATGCCGAGCGAGAGCGTGTGCTATCCGGCCAAGCTCTCCCACGGCCATGTGATGAACCTCATCGCCAAGGACCCGGATTTCATTTGGATGCCCTGTGTGCGTTGGGAGCGCAAGGAGGACCCCACGGCGGGCAATTGCTACAACTGCCCCATCGTGATGAGCTACCCCACGGCCCTGGGCCTGAACGTCGACGCCATCACCGAGAACCACGTCGAGTTCATGTACCCGTTCGTGCCCTACCATGACAAGGTCGAGCTCAAGCGCCGCCTGTACGAGCTGCTCGCCGTGGAGCGCGTGGCCGATGCCGAGGCGGGCCGAGGCCGCGTGCGCGGACCCAAGCTCACCCGCACCGAGATCGACGACGCAGTGAACGCTGCTTACGAGGCCGACGCGCGCTTCCATCAGGATATCCAGACCATGGGCGAGGAAGCCATGCGCTGGATCGAGGACAACGGCGGTCATGGCATCGTGCTGGCAGGCCGCCCGTACCACAACGACCCCGAGATCAACCACGCCCTGCCCGAGCTCATCGCGAGCTTTGGGTTCGCGGTGCTCACCGAGGATTCCGTGGCGCATTTGGTGAAGCCCGAGCGTCCGATCCGCGTGGTGGACCAGTGGATGTTCCACAGCCGCCTGTACGCCGCGGCGCGGTTTGTGACCATGCGCAACGACCTCGACCTCATCCAGCTCAACTCGTTCGGCTGCGGCCTGGACGCGCTTACCACCGACCAGGTCCAGGAGATCCTCGAGGCGAGCGGCAAGATCTACACCGTGCTCAAGATCGACGAGGTGTCCAACCTGGGTGCCGCGCGCATCCGCATCCGCTCGCTCATGGCCGCCCTGAAAGACCAGGAGGCCGAGCGCGCCGCCGAGGCGGCCGCCACGGGTGAGGCGTACGAGCAGGGCGCAGCCGCGCCCGTTGCGCCGAGCTCTGATGCGCCGGTGTTCGCCACGCACAAATACGCTCTCGAGCCGCAACGCGCCGCCGCGAGCGCGGCGTTTCCCAAGGTGCCCTTCACCGAGGAGATGCGCGAGGCGGGCTACACCATCCTGTGCCCGCAGATGGCGCCCATCCACTTCGACCTCATCAAGGAGGTCTTCCGCGCCGGCGGCTACAACCTGGAGCTTCTGCCCTCCACCGACCGCGGTGCCGTGGAGGCGGGTCTGCGTTATGTGAATAACGACATCTGCTATCCGTCCATCCTGGTGACGGGTCAGATCATGGAGGCCATCGAGAGCGGACGCTACGATCTGTCCAAGACCGCTGTGGTGATCACCCAGACTGGCGGTGGTTGCCGCGCCACCAACTACATCGCGCTCATTCGCAAGGCCCTGCGCGACAGCGGGCACCCCGACATCCCGGTGATCAGCCTCTCCGCCGTGAAGCTCGACGAGAGCAACCCGGGCTTTAAGCTCACGGTCCCGCTGCTCAAGTCCTGCGTGTACAGCGTGCTGTTCGGCGATCTCATGATGCAGATGCTCTATCGCACGCGTCCCTACGAGGCGGAGGAGGGGGCTGCCAACGAGCTGTTCGAGGACTTCATGGAGCGCGCCCGTCGCCTCGCGCCGACGTTCACGCGCCGCAGCTTCACCAAGCTCTCCCGCGAGGCCATCACGGCGTTCGACACGCTGCCGCTCACGGGTGAGGGCTCCAAGCCGCGCGTGGGCGTGGTCGGCGAGATCCTGGTGAAGTTCCACCCCACGGCGAACAACCACGTGGTGGACGTCATCGAGGCGGAGGGCTGCGAGGCCGTGGTGCCGGGCCTGCTCGACTTCTTCCTGTATTCCATGAGCAACGCGCAGGTGCAGAAGGACGAGCTGGGCAGCTCGGCTGCGACGCGCGCCAGCATGGACGCCGCGATCGGTCTGGTGGATTGGATGCGCAAGCCCGTGGATGAGATGCTCGAGCGCAGCGATCGCTTCGAGCGCCCCGAGCCCATCTCCGTGATGCAGGACAAGGCGCGTCAGATCCTTTCCCTGTGCAACAACATGGGCGAGGGCTGGCTGCTCACTGCCGAGATGCTCGACCTGATCGACCATGGTGCGCCGAACATCATCTGCACGCAGCCCTTCGCGTGCTTGCCCAACCACGTGGTGGGCAAGGCCGTGATCAAGGAGCTGCGCCGTCTGCACCCCGAGAGCAACATCGTGGCCGTTGACTATGACCCGGGTGCGAGCGAGGTCAACCAGCTCAACCGTATCAAGCTCATGATCAGCGTGGCCAAGGAGAACATGCGCGCGGGCAAGGGTTTTGTGATGGAGCCCATCGCCACCATCCGCCGCGACTCGGTGACGAGCCGCATGAAGCCGCACCATCTCACGAGCGATGCCGAGGTGGAGCGCGTGGCGCACCGTCTGAGCCGCGGTCTGCACTGGAAGCGTGCGAGCAAGAGCGACGACGAGTAGGAGGCCGTGCCACCTCAATTTAGGGACAGTCTCTAAATTGAGGTGCGGCACGGTGGCCCGCGGCGGTTCGCAGTTCGCGGCTTCTTTCGGTAAAAGTGGAGCGCGCCCCTCTATTCAGGGGGCGTCTTTGCACCTCGGTGCTCCTGAGTATGGCGCAGGAGGGGGTGGCGCATGATGGGACGACGGTCCCAATCCGCGAATGGAGCGATAATGCCGCTGCCCGTTGTGGTTACCCACTACCTCCTATAAAACAGCTCGTGTGCCCGCTCCTTGAGGTTCGTGGCGCGGATGATTCCCTCATATGCTTTCAGCTTGATCTCTGGGAACGCGTTGAAGAAGCGCAGCTCACGGCGGGTGAGGACGGTCTTCAGCTTTTCGGGGGTGGAGATCTCGGCGCGCTGGGCAATGCTGCGTGCATGGCGCACAACCAGCCTGAGGTTCTGCTTGCCCTCGGCTATGAACGAGGGCATCTCCACCTTGCCGCGCACGGCCTCGAAAGCGCTATCCGACATCTCGGCGAGCCATGAATTGAGTTCTCCGCTTCGGGCCCTGATCTCCGCTGCAGAATCCAACGCCGCGTCGGGCACCCTGTCGAGCAGAGAGTCGGAAGCATCTTTGAGCGAGTCGTTGACTTTGTCGGCGAGCTCGATTCTGAGCAGCTCGAGCTTTTGCGAGAGCTGGCGCCAACTGACCAGCGTGAAAGCGGCGTCGATGACCAGGAGCGCTGCGCATGCAAGGGCTGCCGCTGCCAGGATGGTCGGTGGCACGAGTTCCAATGCGTTCAGAAGGGCGGGCTCGGCGATACGGCAAATGAGCACCGCCCCCGCTCCAAAGAGCGCGGCGCCGTATAGGCAGACCCTGCCGTTGATGTTGAAGGGGAACTTGGAGTAATCCCAGAATCGCGCTCCGGTGATCTGTTCGAGCGCCGCTCCCACGCCGTATTCGATGGCGCTGCATACGAGCGCGGCGGCCGCAAACTGAGCGGCGACGTTTGGAATGTCGCGCAGCAAGAACCAACATGCGAGCGATCCCACGCCGTAGATGGGACAGCATGGGCCAAGCAGGAATCCGCTGTTGGCAAAGTGGCCGTAGTTCGCAAGGGCGCAGATGGTGGATTCGTAGAGCCAGCCAATGAATGAGAAGACGATGAACGACAGAAACAGCGCCGAAAGGGGAGCGCCCGTCGAGTTCAGCTCAGAGATGATTCCGCTCAAATCTGCCATCATAGCGATACCTCCTTGCCGCCTGTGGAGCGCTTGGGTATCCGCCCCGCGATGGTCTCATGGAGCGCACAGACCTTGTCCGCCAAGCATACCAGCCATGCTTCGCGGCAGGTGGGAGGGATGGGAACCAGCGGGAACATGTGACGGGAGATGATGTTGCGCTCACGTTCGGTCAGGTCGTCAAAGTCCTCCTCCGCGCGGGCGAGCGCGGCGAATGGGTGCGTGAACCCGTGCAGGCGATGCGATGGGTCGGGGTCGTGCCAGTCGTAGAGGAAGTAGTCGTGAAGGAGCGCGCCGCGAATGAGCGAAGCGCGATCGATGCGGATCCCCAGGCGCTCGAGTCGCTCGGCCATGGCGAGGCCGGCGCGTGCAACGGAGATCACGTGTGCATGCACGCTCATGGTACCGTGCTGGATAAAGCTTCGCGTGAGGCCGAACCTGCCTTGCGTTTCCAAGACCTGGGCGATGTGGGCGACCTCGTCGATGGGACTGGTTTCGCAATGCGTGGGGCAGGCTTCCGCGCAGCTCTTTCGCGATTCGCACATCGCGCGGTCCTCAAGCTCATTTGTCATCGAGTGGCTCCTCACGGGTGTCCCTTGGGTACAAACCGACACGGTTGCCCAGCGTTAAAGATACAACGTTACCATTCGGATGCACATGCCCTATAGACGTGGGTGTTCGTTCATAAAAACTAATGCCGTGGGCCCTGCTTTTCACATATGAAAAAAGACCCTGCGGCGAACCCCAGGGTCTTTTTCGATCCGTTATGGAACGTTTTGCGAAGCGTTGCCTCGACTTAGCCGAAGTAACGAGCCAGGAGACCAGCGAAGGCCTTGCCGTGACGGGCCTCGTCGCGAGCCATCTCGTGCACGGTGTCGTGGATGGCGTCCAGGCCAGCGGCCTTGGCGCGCTTGGCGAGGTCGAACTTGCCGGCGGTAGCGCCGTTCTCGGCCTCAACGCGCATCTCGAGGTTCTTCTTGGTGGAGGTGGTCACGACCTCGCCCAGGAGCTCGGCGAACTTGGAAGCGTGCTCGGCCTCCTCGTAGGCGGCCTTCTCCCAGTACAGGCCGATCTCGGGGTAGCCCTCACGGTGGGCAACGCGGGCCATGGCCAGGTACATACCGACCTCAGAGCACTCGCCATCGAAGTTGGCGCGCAGGTCCATGATGATGTCCTCGGTGACGCCCTCCTCGTGAGCAACGCCCACGATGTGCTCGGCGGCCCAGGTCATCTTGCCCTCCTCGACCTTGGTGAAGCGGTCGCCGGAGACGCCGCACTGGGGGCACTTGAAGTCGGCGGGCAGCTCCTCGCCGTCGAACTCCTCAACAAAACCGCAAACGGGGCAAACGAACTTCATGTTTGTTCTCCTTTGAACACAGGCGAATGCGCTTCTTGGGGCGAACCCGCGGTCGCGCTTTGACATCTGCATTATGGCACAGTTCCAGAATCATATGAGCCTAAAACGGAAACATATTAGGATTCATTCTCAAATAGTTCACAAATGAATGAACGTGCAGTTCAAGGCCTTGCGACGATGGTTATGGAATGGCGATCGGCGTGTTGACGGGGCAGATGGGGCGTCCAAGCAGTCGTCCGAACAGGCCAAGCGCTGATTGGGCCCCTGCTTTTGTCTGGGTGCTCAGGGGGGGTCGGCGGGTGGTTCTACAACGGCAAAATGGCGCGCGAAAAAGCGTTCAAGCCCACAAAAGGGGGTTATAAAATATGCGTTTTCGAGAAAGTGGTCAAAATACCCTGATTGTGCGCTGAAAGCGAGGGCAAAACACTCGTGCATATTTTCTCGCGCAGGGCAATCCTGGGGTTTTGTTGATGGCGGCTGGAGGCAATGGGTGCCAGGGCGCGTGGTCGGCGGAATCAGTTTGCCCAATCCTGGGCAAACGCGACTGCGTCACTGATTGCTCGGCGCACAATCAGGGTATTTTGACCACATTGAGCAAAACGTATCGGGCCGAGGGGGCGACGGTCATGAGCGTATGCATTTTTGGAGAGTCAGCGCTCGAATTTATGCGATCGAGCGGGCGATTGGCGCCGGAGTTTTTGGATAGGCCGCGCACGCAAAAGCTGGATGGCTGCGGCATATCGCCAAAAGCGATGTTTGCGGACGACATGGAGCGTTTGGGTGTGAAAACGCGCCCCGTGCATATCCTGGTGTCCAAAGAGTCGGGCGCCCGCAGCCGAGACGACATCGTGTGCCATCGCTGTGCGGCGGAGTTGCCGCCTCGCTCGCTGATTTACGTGAACAGGGATGTCTTAGTGACGAGCCCGGCTCTGACATTTCTGCATCTTGCAACGGTGGACCTGCACAAGAAGCGGCAGCGCACCGTCGAGGAGCTGGCGATGATCGGCCTCGAGCTGTGCGGAACCTACCTCCTTGATGATTCATGGGATGGCCTTACCAACACGGCGAAGCCCCTGACTTCCGTCGAGCAGATCGCCCGCGTGCTGGATGCGATGCCCGGAGCGCCGGGGATCGTCCGGGCTCGCGAGGCGCTTGAGCTGGTCGGCGACGGCTCCAACTCGCCCATGGAATCCGTTCTTTGCGCATTGCTTGCCTGGCCGCGGCGACTCGGTGGTTATGCCCTCGGGCCCGTCTCGCTTAACCATCGCGTCTCAACCGCCGACGGGGACCGCTATGTGGACGTTGCATTCCCAGGCCATAAGGTCGGTCTCGAGTACAAGGGTCGCAAGTTCCATGCAATCGAGCAGGCCGGCCGCGATGACCGCAGACAGAACAAGCTGGTCGGCTCAGGTTGGACCATATTGAACGTCTGGTACGAGGACATTGTCGAAGAGCATCTGTACAACCAGCTCGTCGCGGACGTTGCACGTGCGATGGGCATTCGGCTGAGAATCCGCAGCGGAGGTTTCGATGCGCGCCGCAATGTGCTGCGCATGCAGCTCATTCCTGCATTCAAGCGGTACACTGCGTCGTTGGCGCGGTAGCTGGCCAAAATACAAGAACGCCGTCAATCGCGAGGTCGCGAGAGGCGGCGCGGGGTGAGATCCGTGCGTGGGCATGGGGCCTGTCTCCGGCGGGTCATCGGGGCGAAAGGCCGCCGCAAGACGAGGCCCGAGCCCGGTTACAGGATTTGCACCTGGCAACTCGCCATAGTGGCGATCGCGGCGTCGTGTGCGGCGGGGGTGACGCCCGCGCACAGGGAGGGATTCACCGCGAGCGGGATCTCGGGCAGGTGCGCCTTGATGGTGAGGGCGTTGCTGACCACGCAGATGTCGGTGCATAGACCGCAGAGCTCGATGGAGTCGATGGGCGCGGCGTTGTTTTGTGCGACAAGCCAGCGGGCGAGGTTGAGCGATCCGAACGAGGGCTTTTCGAACACGGGAGCGCTGCGGCGGGCGCGAACCGTTTCGAGGGCGGGTGCGAGTTCCCAGCCGGTCGTGCCGGCGATGCAGTGGGGAACGGGCAGGTTACGGCCCTCTTGCGTGGCGGCGTAGTCGCTGCCGTGGGTGTCTTTGGTGAAAACGACCGTGCCGCTGAAGCTGCTGGCGCGCTGGGCGACTGCCTCGACGATGGCCTGCGCCTCGGGCGTGCCCAGGGCGCCGTCGATGAAGTCATTTTGCATGTCAACGACGATGAGGTAGGAGTTGGACATGGCGAAGGCTCCTTTGGTGAGTCGAGCTGGGGCACATCTGAAATGCCGGCTGCCTGCCATTATATGCGGCGCTTTGGTATCCTGGCCATGACCTGTTGTATTTTGAAATGGTGTGAGCATGGCTAACGTCGAGGAACACGTGAATGCAACTGCTGAAAATGGCTTGAGTCGGCTCGATCTGGTTGGCGCTTTGGCCGGGGCGAGCGTTGAGTTCGATAGTCGTCCTCATTTCATTTCGAATTCGAAGACAACGGGTGACAACCTTCTGTCGGTGTTGCGTCGTCAGTTCGCGGATCTGGGGGAGAACGACACGTTCGACTTCTGCGTCGCATTCGTTTCCGAGGGCGGCCTGACGTGTCTGGTGCAGATGCTCTCGGAGTTGAAGGCCCGGGGCATCAAAGGGCGACTGCTCACCTCGACGTACCTTAACTTCAACAGCCCCGATGTGTATCGAAAGCTCTTGACGTACGACAACATCGAGACACGCGTTTACCAGCAGAATCTGCACGCCAAGGGCTATATGTTCAACAGGTCTGGCCTGAACACCGTGATCGTGGGCAGCTCAAACCTGACGGACCGAGCACTGACCTGCAATCAGGAGTGGAATGTCCTCTTCCGTTCTTATGGTGCGGATGGTGCGGTCGGAGATTTGAAGCGCGAGTTCGAGCTGCTTTGGAATTGCTCGGAGACGGCGCCCCTTACCGAAACGTGGATCAGCCATTATCGTGAGTACATTTCGACCGCAATGGCACCCCGCCCTAAGGGCAAGGCTGCTTTTTCGGACGGCAGCACCATTGCTGTTCTCGGAGAGAACGAGGCTTCGAGTAAAAAGATCAAGCCGAATAAAATGCAGGAGAAGGCGCTTGAGGCCCTTGCTGCTCTGCACGAGCGACGTGATCCTCGCGCCCTGCTCGTTTCGGCAACGGGTACCGGAAAGACGTACCTCTCGGCCTTTGATGTGAAGGCGGCGGCCCCGGTCCGTATCCTGTTTCTGGCGCACAGGAAGCGCATCCTCACCGCATCAATGGCGAGCTACAAAAAGTTGTTGGGGGATAACTACACGTACGGCTTGTATAGGGCCGGTGGCGATGGAACCGAGTTCACCTGCACCTTTGCGATGTGTTCGACCATCTGTGGTTATCTCGAAAAAATCGATGCCGAGCTGTTCGACTACATCGTCATTGATGAGGCCCATCGCGTGGGGGCGAAGGGCTACCAGCGCATTCTCGAGCACTTTAAACCAAAGTTTTGCTTGGGCATGACGGCGACCCCCAATCGAACCGACGGCTATGACGTCTTCGCCCTGTTCAACCATGTGATCGCCTACCAGATCACCTTGCAAGACGCTTTGCGCGAGGACATGCTCGCGCCGTTTCACTACTTTGGTATCGCAGACCTTGCCATCGACGAGGAAGAGCAGAGCGACTTCACGCTGTTTTCCAAGCTCACGAGCGAGGCTCGCGTGAACCACATCATCGATAAGATCGAGGAGTACTCGGTCAAGAAAGATGGCAGGAAGGGCCTGGTGTTCTGCAGCAGACTGGAGGAGGCACGTGAACTGGCGAAGCAGTTCACCCAGCGCGGATACAAATCGGAAGCGATTGACGGCAGCGATAGCGATGCGGAACGAGATGAGGTGATCCGCAAGCTTGAAAGCGGCGAGCTTGAGTACATCTTTTCGGTGAACATTCTGAACGAAGGCGTCGACATCCCTGCGGTCAACCAGATCATCATGTTGCGCCGGACGGAGTCTTCCATCGTGTTCGTGCAGCAGCTTGGTCGTGGCTTGCGTAAGGCTGATAACAAGGAAAGCACGCTGGTTCTCGACTTCATTGGAAATTACCAGCAGAACTTCTTGATTCCCGTGGCCTTGTCGGGCGATAAGACCTACAACAAGGATCGTTTGCGCGCGATCGTAAAAGAGGGGAGCACGGTTATTCCTGGCGCCTCTACCGTGAGCTTCGACCGCGTGTCGGAGGGACGAATTTACCAGGCAATCGATCAGGGCGATTTTACCGCTGCTCGGTTTTTGAAGGACGAGTACCTTGGGCTGCGCCAGATGCTCGGCGCGATTCCCTCGTTGCTCGATTTCGATCGCAACGGATCGATCGACCCATTGCTCATCTTTAATAAATATGACTCTTATCACGGTTTTCTGTCTCGATATGAAAAGGCGTACGACGTCACATTCAGCGAGGCGCAGGAGAACATTCTCAAATTCGTTTCAAAGAAGCTCGCGAACGGTAAGCGCGCCGATGAACTGTATCTGTTGCGTGCGCTTCTTGCACGGGATGGGGCTTTTGCTGTTGTCGATGGCGGTAAGCAGCCGAGCGCGGAGAGCCCTGTTGGCACGAGAGTGGCAGCTCTGAAGTCTGCAACGAATGTGCTTAACGGTGGCTTTTCTTCGCCGAATTGGTTCGTTTCTCTCGTCGAGGAGGGGGCCGATGGTGTCCTTCGCTGGACGGATGCGGCCCGTGCAAGTCTGCTGGATCCGGAGTTCAGGCGACAGTTGAATGAGGTCGTCGAATTCGGTATTCATCGCCATGAGGAACTTTACGCGCAGACATATCGGGATACGAGCTTCGTGTTGAACGCGAAGTATACCTATGAGGAGGTATGCCGCCTACTCGGATGGGATCGAAGCGAAACGCCGCAAAACATCGGCGGTTACATGTACAACGAGAAGACGAATACGTTTCCGGTGTTCATCAACTACGATAAAGCGCCTGACATCAGCGATACCATTAAATATGAGGATCGTTTCGTCTCGGATAGTGAGCTCATCGGCATCTCGAAAAAGAGACGAACGCTTGCATCGAAGGATATTCAGCGGCTCATGGCATGGCCGGGCAACGGCATGAAAATCTATCTGTTTGTTCGCAAGAACACGAACGACAAGGGAAGTAAGGAGTTTTACTTCCTCGGTCAGATGCACCCGACGGGGCATTTTGTGCAGACGATGACGATCGCGAACGAGAACGCCGTCGAAATCGGCTATCAGTTGGAAACGCCCGTCAGGCGCGATATCTATGAGTACATCACGAGCGTGTTTGTTGAGGGCGACGAGGCATAAAGTCGGGGGCTCTATGCCAGGCTTGCCTCGATCGCCTCTACCACCTTGATGTCGGCTGGAAGCCAATCGACCGACCAGAGGTTGTCGAGGGGAAGCCATTTCATGTCTTCATGCTCGGTGTCGACGATGGTGCCGGCAACAATGGAGCAGACGAAGCAATCCATCGAAAGGTGGAAGGTGTCGTAGTCGTGCTCGGCGGTGTAGAGATGGCGTGCGACCTCGATATCGACGCTCAGCTCTTCTTTGATCTCGCGGATGCAGGCCTGCTCAGCAGTCTCATTGGGTTCGAGTTTGCCGCCGGGAAACTCCCAGCCGCCCTTGAACTCGCCATATCCGCGCTGGCAGGCGAGGATCTTATTGCCGTCTAGAATGATTGCCGCTGCTACGTGGATGGTTTTCATGAGGATGCTCCAGGGGTCGAGATCTTTTCGCACCGATTATAGGGCGTCTTAGATTGCTTGAGGTGTGGTCGATATAGTTTTGTCCGCACGGGGCCGTACCTTTAAGCCATGAAAACGGCCGTGCTCGTAAGGCGCGGCGCAGGGCTTGAAGGGGGTCCCATCATGTACGAGCCGTCTCGCAATCTGTTCTCGTTCCATATCGCCGGGTTCCAGCATCATGACGGTGCGCTGGTTCTGGGCGAGCTCAAGGCCGGTGACACTCTGGAGCTCGTGCCCGAGCGCGACAACCCCTATGATGCGGAGGCCATCGCGGTCAAATTCCGTGGCGCCATGCTCGGTTACGTTCCCGCGGACTCGGTGGGCCCGCTTTCGACCCTGTTCTTTTACGGACATGGCACTGCCTTCGAATGCCGCGTGCTCCAGGTCGCCCCAGAGCGCAGTCCTTGGCATCAGGTCCGAGCCGCCGTGTTCGTGCGCGATGCGCGATAGGGCGGAGTTTGGTCAGCCAGCCTGACCCTCCCTACATTTCCCAGAGGAAATCGGCTGTGTAGTTTTGCGATTCGTGAAAGACGCGGTACACGATGGGGATGTCGTCGACGATACGGTAGATGCAGACATAGTGCCCGCATAGGAGCTTTCGGTAGCCCATGGATTGAAGGGCGGGATCATGATGAAGCGGGCCGATCAGCGGCGTCTCTTCAAGTAGATCGCTGGTGTCGAGCAACCGGTTCGTAATCGTCTCGGCAGAGTTTGGGCCGACCTCTCGGATGCGGTAATCTGCGATGTTGAGGATATCCTCATATGCCGCGGGAAGGATTCTAGGCGCGGGCATGGTCGTATTTCCTTTTGAGTGCGGAGCGAATGTCGTCAGTGCTGTAAGTTGGAGCCCCGGCCAGTCGTTCCGCCTCGGCCTCGAGGATCTTCGCGCGCACGTTGAGGGCCCTGGTCATACCTTCATAAGCATCCGTGCTCATGACGACAAGATCGCCTTCTCCATTTTTGGTGATGAAGATCGGCTCATCGGTTTCATGTGCCAGTGCCGAGATGGAGTTGTAGTCGCTGCGGAGGGCAGTGGATGATTTGATGACCATGGCATCTCCAATACTAGAATTCTATTCGAATTATAGTATGAGGATGCTAGACAAGATAGAATGGCGGCATGAGTTCGTTCAAGTTCCTTCGGAGGGGCGTATGGCGCCGGCGCTGCGCATCACATCGGTTGACCGCGATCGCGAGCAATATCGCGATCTGCTGCTGCTCGCCGACGAGCAGTGGGACATGGTCGAGCTTTACCTCCACCGAGGCGAGATGTTCGCGGCGTATGCGGAGGATGAGGCCCTCACCAAGGCAGGCTCCGCGCCTGTGCCCGATCGCGCGCTCGGGTGCATGATTGTGACGGACGAGGGTGTCGATGAGCGGGGGCTCCGCATCGCCGAGGTGAAGAGCCTCGCCGTCGATTCGGCGCATCAGCGCAGCGGTATCGGCCGGGCTCTCCTGGAATTCGCCGTTCAACATGCGGCCCGCGAGTACGACATATTGCGGGTCGGTACGGGCGACAGCCCTCTGACCGTTCCCTTTTACGAGGTGTGTGGCTTCACGCGTTCGCATGTGCTGCCGAACTTCTTCATCGAGAATTACGATCATCCTATCGTTGAGGCCGGAGTTCAGCTTAAGGACATGGTCATATTCAAAAGGCGACTGTAGCTGCGGAAGTCGCGTTCGACGTCCTGGCTCGTCGCGGTCACCGCACCCCGTTGGGTGGCCTCGAGCGGCCCGTGCGGCCTTTTGTCCGCACGGGCGGGTATAGTCTGACGGTAAGGAATATGCAGCGGCGTGCGTAGGGCGCGCCCGGGCGTTGCGGCGGAGCGAGGAGCGCATATGAACCAGATTACGTGCCCCAAGTGCGGGACGGTCATCAATCTCGATGAGAGCGATTACGAGGGCATCGTTCGCCAAGTGCGCGACGATCAGTTCGCCCATGAGGTGGAGGAGCGCGCCGCCTCACTGCGTCGCGAGCACGAGCAGGCCCTCGAACTTGCCCGTTCTCAGGCCAAGGCCGAGCTCGACCGCGTGATGGCCGCCCAAAAGGCGCAGCTGCAAGAGGCGCTCGCTCGTAGCTCGGCCGAGCTGCAGGCGGTCAAGGCTCGCAGTGCGTCAGAGTTGCAGGAGGCCCGTGCCGCCAGCGCCGCGGCCCTGCAGCAGGCCCAGTCTGCCGGCGCCGCTCAGCTCGCGAAGGAGCAGAGCGAGCGTACGGCCGAGCTCATGCGCGTCCGTGCCGAGGCGGATGCCCGCATCGCCGAGCTCTCCGCCAAGCTCGAGTCCGCCGTTGAAGAGCGCGAGTCCGCGGTGAGGGTCGCCGCCCAGCGCGAGCGCATGGTCGCTCAGCAGGACGCCGCCGACCAAAAAGAGGAGCTCCGCGAACAGCTGGCCGCGCGCGATGCACAGATCGCCTCGCTCAAGGCCCAGTTGGATGCCGGCGCCACTCAGCGCGACCTTGCGGTGACGCAGGCGGTGACCGAGGCGCGTACAACATTTGAGGAGGAGCGCGCCAAGCTCGCCCGCGACCTGGACGCCGCCCGCTTCGAGCTCTCCCGTGAGCAGGAGGTCCGCGCCGCCGAGAAGCAGCAGATCGAGACCGCCCACGCGCTTGAGCTTGAGCAGGCGCGTAAGAACAGCCAGGATCTCATCCGCTACAAGGACGAGGAGATCGAGCGCCTGCGCGACATGAAAGCCCGCCTCTCCACCAAGATGGTGGGCGAGACCCTCGAACAGCACTGCGAGACCCAGTTCAACCAGCTGCGCGTCACGGCGTTCCCGCACGCCTACTTCGAGAAGGATAACGACGCCTCCGACGGCACCAAGGGCGACTTCATCTTCCGCGAGTGCGATGAGGCCGGCAACGAGATCGTGTCGATCATGTTCGAGATGAAGAACGAGAACGACACCACGGCCACCAAGCACAAGAACGAGGACTTCTTCAAGAAGCTCGACTCGGACCGCAAGAAGAAGGGCTGCGAGTACGCGGTGCTGGTCACCCTGCTCGAACCGGAGAGCGAGCTGTACAACACGGGCATCGTGGACGTGAGTTACCGCTACGAGAAGATGTACGTGATCCGCCCGCAGTTCTTCATCCCCATGATCACGCTGCTGCGCAACGCCGCCATGAACGCGCTCGCCTACAAGCAGGAGCTCGAGCTCGTGCGCCAGCAGAACATCGACGTCACGGAGTTCGAGGAAAAGCTGCTGGGGTTCCAGGAGGGCTTCAATCGCAACTATGACCTGGCAAGTCGCAAGTTCCAGACGGCCATCGACGAGATCGATACCACCATCAAGCACCTGCAGAAGGTCAAAGATAATCTGATCTCGAGCGAGAACAACCTGCGTCTGGCGAACGATAAAGCCCAGGGCCTCACCATCCGCAAGCTCACACGGAACAACCCCACCATGAAGGCCGCGTTTGCCGAGGCCCGCGAGGAGGCTGAGCGCGCTGCCCGCGAGGGCGTCGCCGTCGAGGAGGCGCCGGGCGCCGAGCCCGATCTTGCGGATAGCTACGAGGTGTAGCGGGCGATGGGGAAAAGCGAACCGCGCCTGACGGCCGATGCGCTGAAGCGCAAGCGCGAGCGCGAGCAGGAAATCGTAAGCCAGATGATCGCCTTGTACTGCAAGGGCAATCATTCCGCGCATCGTTCGGCGCCGCTGCGAGAGCGGGGCGGCCAGATGCAGCAGGTCCGGGAGGGGGCGGCCCTTCGGGAGCGGGGCTCCGGGGAACGGCGGGACCTCTGTCCCGAATGCGCCGAGCTCGAGGCGTATGCCCGCGCGCGCAGCGAGCGCTGCCCGTTCATGGAGGAGAAGACGTTCTGCTCGAATTGCACGGTGCACTGCTACCGACCCGAGATGCGCGAGCGCATCCGCACGGTGATGCGGTACGCGGGTCCGCGCATGCTCTTCCATCACCCCGTGATGGCTATACGCCATATGATCGAGTCGCAACGCGAGCGACGGCGCGCCCGCTCATCGCGATAGAAGAAACAATCTGATCTCGAGCGAAAACAACCTGCGTCTGGCGAACGACAAGGTCCAGGGGCTCACCATCCGCAAGCTCACGCGGAACAACCCCACCATGAAGGCCGCGTTTGCCGGGGCGTTCGAGCTTTCGTTCGCGTGATGCCCGTGATGGGCAGGGGCTTTTCGCTGCCTACGCGTCCCGCTTGGGCGTGAACGCGAAGGTCATCATGAGGAGCAGCGCCGTGAAGGCCGCGACGAACGGCCAGCGCGTGGGATCTGAGATGCTCGACAGGCCGATGGTGAGTGAGCTCGCGAGCGCGATGGCCGGAGCTGTGGCACGGCGGGCGCGCATGAGCGCGGGGGCGTCCTCGCGTAGCGCCCCGCGGAGCGCCTCGATGTAATACAGCGGCAGGATCAGCATGGTCATTGCCACCACAACCTCGGAGATATCGCCGTTTGGCAGCAACCCGAGAGTGCTCACCACCGTGTGCACGCCCACCCAGAACAACGTGGCGGCCAATGCGATCATGGCGCTCACCACGGGGAAGCGCAGGGTCGGGTTCATGCGGCTCACGGTGCGCTCGAACGGCATCATGTGGTGGAGCGCCAGGGACTGGGGCATGCGCAGGGTGGCGAGCACCATGCCGTTGGCGCCTCCGAGCACGGCGATGAGCGCGATGACGTTGGGCAGCGCACCCGCCTGCTCGCCGAAGAGCTTGACGAACATGAGCGAGAGGCTGGCGTCGCCCGCCTCGATGACGGTCTGCGGCCCGAGGAAGCACGAGATACCCACGAAGTATCCCAGGTAAAGCGCGAGGATGATGATGGGGGCGGCGATGAGCGCGCGGGGCAGGTTGCGGCGCGCATCCTTTAGTTCCGGCGCGATGCTCACTGCGGAGCTCCAGCCGTCGAAGGCGAAGGCGACGGGCGCCGCCGCGGCGATCCATGCGGTGCCTGCCGTTGGCGCGGCGGCGATGTCGGAGCTCAGCCGGGCGACCGGGCCGTTCACCATAAGGCCGATGACGCCAACGAGCACCAGAGGCAGGGCCTTGGCCAGCGTGGTGAGATTTTGGAAGTAGCCGCTCAAGGTGGGCCACAGGATGTTCCATGCGGTGCAAGCCAGCAGGAATGCCAGGCCGATGCCCATCTGCCAGGCAAACGTCCCGGGCAGGTTGAAGGTCATGCACGCGTACACGCCCACGACCCAGCTGAGCACCGAGCAGACGACGGGCATGTACAGGAAGGTGAAGTTCCAGCCGATGAGCGCGGCGCGGCGCGGGCCCAGGAATTCCTCCGCATAGGCGATCAGGCCTCCATGTCCGGTGGTGCGCGAGGCGAAGCGGGCCAGGGTGAGGCCGCCGAAGATGATGGTCGTGGCGGCGAGCAGCATCATGGCGACGCCGAGCGCGACGTTGCCGCCGGTGGCGATGAGGATGTTGTCGGATTTGAAGAAGATGCCCGACCCGATGCAGATGCCCACGATCAGGCAGATGGCGGTGGTGAGCGAGTAACGCTTCACCGGGGTCGTGTCGGCGGCGACGGCGGCACCCGTGTTGGCGCAGGAGCCTTCGGTGTCGCCCGCGGCGCCCGTGCGCGCGACGGCGCCTTCGGCGTTGGTTGCGCCCGTGTTGGCGTCGGCGGTGCTCTCGCAGGCGGCGGAAGGGGCGGGTTCAGAAGAGGGGGTCATGGTTTCCTATCCCAAGCGTCGCATGCGGACGCTCATGTCGATGGGCTTGGCGGTGAAGGGCGCGGTGGTGGCGAGCCCGTTCACGCCGGTGGCCGCGTACTCCCCGGCGTTGCCCGGGTTGACGCCGCCGGCGGCGATGATGGTGAGTCGCGGGTCGAGCGCGCGCAGGTTGCCCACCAGTTCGGCGAGCTCGTTGATGGCAACCTTATCGAGCTGGACGCCGTCGACGCCGGCCCAGGCTACGCCCCCGCGCGAGGCAGCGCATGCGCGCGTGCAGGCGGCGTTGTGCCATGCGAGGGCGAGCGCCTGCTCGGCGTTCACCTCGACGAACAGCTTCTTCTCGATGCAGTGAGAGCGGATTTGCGGCAGCTGCTCGATGAACGCGTCGATTCCTCCCATGAACTCAAGATGATGATCGAACACCAGGACCGTCTCGGACAGCCCGAGTCGGTGGGGAAACGCCCCGCCCGCGATGGTGGCCTCAACGAGGAGGTCCTTCACGCCCGGCATGCTCTTACGCGTGGTAAGAATCTCGCAGGACGGGCTGGCGGCATGCGCGGCGTCGACCATCGCGCGGGTCTTGGTGGCCACGGCGGAAAGATGGTCGAAGACGTTGAGGCAGACCTTCCAGGCCTGATGGAGTTGGGCAGCGGTTCCGCCGATCGTCATGAACGACTGCCCGGCCTCGAGCGCCGTGCCGTCGGGCAGGATGTTGGTGACGACGCATCCGAGTTTGGTGGCGATACGCGACGCGACCTCGCCTCCGGCGAGCACGCAGGCCTCGCGGGTGAAGTACTCCATGGCTCCCGCTTGGGCGTCGATTCCCAGAATATGGCTGGTCAGGTCGATATAAGGCACGTCTTCGGCGATGAGCTCGTCGATGCGTGCGTCGGATAGGGTGACCATCGGTCCTCCTTTTGAAGATTTCTACGGTGGAAATCGTATCATTGCCGCACGATTCTCCTGCATCTATCACGCGGAAAAGGCATAATGCTGGGTGATATATGACGTCCCGCCTACAAAGACGTCCCGTCGCGCCCGCTACGCGCGCCCTTGAAAGGAGACCCATGGATCTGAACAAGCGCCCCGACGACATGGTCCGCATCACCACCCCTGAGCTCGCTCAGGCTTTTATCGAGGAGCAGGTTGCCGCCTGCCGTGAGCAGATCGGTGATAAGAAGGCCCTTCTGGCCCTGTCCGGCGGTGTCGACTCCTCCGTGGTCGCCGCGCTGCTGATCAAGGCTATCGGCAAGCAGCTCATCTGCGTGCACGTGAACCACGGCCTCATGCGTAAGGGCGAGTCCGAGCAGGTCGTCGACGTGTTCCGCAACCAGCTCGACGCCAACCTCGTCTACGTTGACGCTACCGACCGCTTCCTGTCCCTGCTCGACGGCGTTGCCGAGCCCGAGGCCAAGCGCAAGATCATCGGCGCCGAGTTCATCCGCGTGTTTGAGGAGGAGGCCCGCAAGGTCGGCGACGAGGTTTCCTTCCTCGCCCAGGGCACCATTTACCCCGACATCCTCGAGTCCGACGGCGTGAAGGCCCACCACAACGTTGGCGGTCTGCCCGATGACCTGCAGTTCGAGCTCTGCGAGCCCGTCCGCCTGCTGTACAAGGACGAGGTCCGCGTGGTTGGTCGCGAGCTCGGCCTGCCTGAGAACATGGTCGAGCGCCAGCCCTTCCCGGGTCCCGGCCTGGGCGTGCGCTGCCTGGGTGCCATCACCCGTGATCGCCTGGAGGCCCTGCGCGAGGCCGACGCGATCCTGCGCGAGGAGTTCGCCAACGCCGGCCTCGAGGGCAAGGTCTGGCAGTACTTCGTGTCCGTGCCCGACTTCCGCGTCACCGGCGTGAAGGAGGGCAAGCGCCTCTACGAGTGGCCGGCGTTCATCCGCGCCGTCAACACCGTCGACGCCATGACTGCCGAGGTGCCCGAGCTCGACTGGGCGCTCCTCAAGAAGATCGGCGACCGCATCGCCTCCGAGGTCGACGGCATCTGCCGTGTCCTGTACGACCTCACCCCGAAGCCCTGCGGGACCATCGAGTTCGAGTAATCGGACAATCGGGGCAGGCGCAAGTTGATCCCCATGAGGGCAGATGATAATTCAAGCTCGCGCCCTCCCCGAATCCGGCTGTTGTCGATGCAGGGGGTTCCGTTCGCGATGAGCGGAACCCCCTGTTCGCTTCCGAAGGGAAGTTCTGCCGCAGTTTTCGGTGACCTTGAAGGTAAACGAATAAACCGCCAAGCGTTCTACCTGCGACTTTGTCGGGGTGTAATCGTCGTCTACTCACGAGGTCCTCGAAAACTGCGGCAGAACTTCGAATGGGGTGGCGTTTGTTGCGGTTGAGGGCGCTGTTTGCCTAAACCGGGTGAGATGGACCCGCCCGTATTCTCGTTTCGCCCGCGACGCCGCGGATGGGAGCGCCTCCGATTTACAAACGCTGGAGCAGGGTCCCGCCTTTAATCTCCCAGGTGATGTTTGTGCACGCGCGCAAGAATGCGCGGTCGTGACTCACCAACAGCAGCGCGCCGCCGAACTGCGCGAGTGCCCGTTCGAGCGCCTCGACCGAGTGCAGGTCGAGGTGGTTGGTGGGCTCGTCCATGATGATGAGGGCGGGCGCGTCCAGCAGGCCGAGGGCGATCATGAGTTTCCGCAGTTCGCCGGGGCTGGTGGCGGCTCCTTCCAGAATGCGGTCGGGGTCGGAATTCAATTGTGCGGCGCAGCTGAGCACGCGACCCCGATCGGCGGGGGAGAGGGAGCGGACCGTCTCGAGGACCTGCCTGCGCTGCGCGGGATTCGGCTCCTGGGGGATGTCGAGGACTGTGAGGGCGTTTACCCCCAGTTGCTCGGCCTGCTTCCCGAGTATGTCGCGTACGTGGACGAGCAGGGTGGATTTACCCGCTCCGTTCGGTCCCACGATGCCGATTCGGTCGGTGTTCCCTACGAAGATCTCTGGCAGCTCAAGCGTCCCCTCGCCGCACGGGATGATGCCCGCGGGTATGTGGAGCACGGTTTTGCGGGGGCTGGGTTTGGCGTCCAGGAACAGGCTGCCGTCGTAGCGTTTAGGGACGAATGCCGCGTCGGCCCTGCTTTGCGCCGCGGCCATGCGGCCGTCCATCTGCCGCAGCAGCTTGCCCCTGGCGCCGTCCTGCCCGGTGAAGATGGCGAGATCGATTTTCGCCCGCGCGCTCCTGTCCTTGGGGTCGAGCCCCCGCTTCGAACGCCGTGCGTCAGAGCGCGCCGCCTCTTGGGCGCGCTGCTCCCGCTCATTGGCGAGACGGGCGAGTTCGTCTTTCGCGCGCTTGCGCTCCCCGGCCGCCGCGGCGAGTTCCCGCTCCGCCTGCGCATGGGCCGCCGAGTACCCTCCCGGACGGACGACGATGCTGATCTCTCCGCGGGGTCCGGCGGGTTCGAAGGACGCGCATCGCATGACGAGCGCGTCCAGCAGGTCGCGGTCGTGGCTCACGAGGATCCCGACGCCGGAAAACGTCTCGAGCAGCTGCTCGAGCTGAGCGCGGGCCGCGCAGTCGAGGTGATTGGTGGGCTCGTCGATCGCGAGCACATCGGGGCGCTGCCACAGGGCGCAGGCGATTTGTAGCTTCTTTCGTTCGCCGAAGCTGAGTTCGTCCCAGCGCCAGGGCATGTCATCGGTGAGGCCCAGGCGTTTGCGGAGACTGCGGGCCTCGCGGTCAAAGTCGAGCGCGAAGTCCGTGAGTGCTTCAGGCGCCTCGTCGGCTTCTTGCGGGCAATAGACGGCGAACAACCCGTTCGATACGGTGCCGGAGTCGGGTGCGATCAAGCTGCAGGCGATTTTGGCGAGCGTTGACTTGCCGCAGCCGTTGTCACCCAAAAGGCCGGTCCAGCCCTGCGGGAAGGTGATGGTCACGTTATTCAAAATGGGGTCTTGTGCCGCGGGGTGCGTGTAGGTCACGCGCGAGAGTGCGAGCTGCATGAAGACATCCCCTCCTTGTTCTATCGGAGGTCAACGGGTCAGTTGATGGGGATGTCTAGAAGCGCATGGTCGCCTTGTCTCTTCGCGGTGGCGCCCTCGCATGGGGCCCGAATCTACCGGGCGGGCGATGGTGAGTGTAGCACGGCCGAGGCGGACGGTCCATCGCCCGGCGGACGGGTGTCCGAGGAATGGGCGCCCGCCCGCCGTTGACAAGCGCCTGGCCTTTGATCGTCGGATGCCAGGCCGCGATACCTTATTCCACGGGATCTTCCCATGCGCGGTACGCGATGCTCTGCCCGAGCAGCGCGGCGATCGCATCGAGGACATCGTGATCGAGCCGGTAGTGCATCCAGCGACCGTCCTTGCGGGCTCGTACGATGCCGGCGTCTCGGAGCGCCGCCATATGATGGGAGAGCGTGGGTTGCGAGATCTCGAGCTCCGCGAGGAGGTTGCAGGCGCACTGCTCATCGCCAGCCCATAGCAGCTCGACGATGCGGAGACGGTTGGGATCGCCCAGCGCCTTGAGGTTCGATGCGAGCCTTTCGCGGTTGAACTCGCCGGCCACGATGCGCGCCCTAAGCCCGATGACCCGCTGCTGGATGACGCGCATCGTTTGCAGGAGCGCGTCGTCGCCCTTGCCGGTTGGGTCTTCCAGCCCCCAGTCTTCGCGATACATTGCCGACAGGGAGGGGCATTCAACGCCACATCCCATGGTGATAAGGATGTCGACTTCGGGTAGGCAAGTCAGGGATTTGGGTTCGAGCGATGCGATGTCGAATCCGTATTCGCTTGCCAGCAGACGCGAGGCATCGGGATCGACGGACTTGGCCGGATGCGTTCCCGCGGAGCGGACGAGCATGACGTCGCCCGCGAAAAGGTGCGCCATTGCCTCCGCGATCTGGCTCCGACAGGCGTTATGCGTGCAGACGAATGCTACGACCGGCTTGCCCATACTCTGATTCTCCTATGTCTACCTGCTATTGCTAAATATCGATATCCGTCGATATAATAACATATCGACGGATATCGATACTTGTATGGGAAAGGCAGGTACACGGTGGGCTCAGATGGAACGGCATGGATCCACGAGACGTGTTTGGCGTGGCGGGGAGAGGATCCCGCGGCGCTGTTGGAGGAGCTTATGTCCGATGAGCGCTGCGCGGCGTTTGGGCCCGTGCATCACTTTTTGGTCGGTGCCGCGTTGATGACCTGCGCATGGCCGTCCGTTCACCACGACGGCGCCGGCCTTTCCGAGGCGTTGGCCGAACTCGACTCCCGTGCGGCTTGTGTGCCGGGAGCCGCATGCGCCAAGTGGGGCGTATGCGGAGCAGCAGCCTCCTGCGGCATGGCGTTCGCCGTTTTGGCCGGCAACGCGCCCTTGCGCTCCAAAGGGTGGAGCGAGGGGCAGCTCATGGTCTCGGAGATCCTGGGCGCCATCGCCCGGGCGGGGTCGCCTCGTTGCTGCAAACGAGATTCGCGCATCGCCGTTCGCGCGGCTGTGCCATGGTTTAACGAGTATTTCGGAACGAGTCTGAGGCTCGGGGAGCTCGACCCGACATGTGCCGTGGCGGATCGGAACAAGGTCTGCCTTGGGTGCGAATGCCCTTACTACCCTCAAGCCCAGGCTCAAGCCTAGGCGATTCTTGGCGGGCGGTCGGTGCCCGCCGGTTGCGAGTGGCGCTCGGCCCAACGACGGCCGGCCGACTTATCGCGGGTGGCTCGTGAGGTGCCATCCGTTGCAGTAGGGGCAGCGGTAGGCCGAAAGCCCGCGACGCCCGTGCTCGGCGCATGAGGCTATGGCGTCCTCCGCCTCCGCTTTGCTCGAGTAGCGGTTCTTGGACTCGCAGGCCTTGCGGCGGAGCGCTGTCTCATGTTCGGCATCGAGGCGATCCTCGCGTTCCCGCTCGCGGGTGAACAGGTCGCCCATGGCGTTTCCGTCAAACCCGGCCTCGAATGCCGCGCGTTGCTTGGCACGCGCCGATCTTTTATTGCTCGCCATTGGTGCCTCCCGGTTCTCTCTCTGGTGAACATGGTAGAGCATGCCTCACGACGATGGGGTGTCGGCTCATTAGCTGCGGGCTAATGAAACCCAGGGGGCGCTTTCCAATAATGGGGCCAGTCGAGGGCCCGACGGAAGGGCCCTCTGTCGTGGAAGGATGAAACCATGGAAGAGGCTTCTGGCAAGCAGCGTCGATCCGGCCTTGCGATCGTGGGCATGATCATCGGCATTCTGGCTCTGCTCACATCATTGATGCCGTTCGTCAACAACATCTCGTTTTTCGTGGCGCTGATCGGCGCGGCGCTTGCGATTGCGGGCATGGTCTCGTGCGCTCGCGGCAAGCGGGCGGGCAAGGGTTTGGCGGGAATTGCGGTCGCGGTGAATGTCGTGGCAGTTGCAGCCGTCCTGATGAGCCAGAGCATGTACGGCGCCGCTGTCGACGACGCGATGAACGGGCCTCAGGCCGTTCAGTCGTCTGAGGGCGATGGGAAGAGGGAGGACGGCGAGCCGAAGCCCGCAGATGAGCTGGCGATTGGTTCCAAGGTCGAGCTCGAAAACGGCTTGTCCGTGACGGTCAACGAGGTGGCTCCAGGTCTGGTCAAGTACGATGGGACCGAGGTGACCCGGGTCAACGTCACCTACGAAAACAACGGCGATGAGCCCGTCTCCTTCAGTTCATACGACTGGAAGGGGGAGAACGAGACGGGCGTTCGCAGCGATACCACGTATTTCGATGGCGAGGAGAATGCGATCAGCTACGGTGACCTTTCCGTCGGCGGATCGGTTTCGGGCAACATCTACTTCGATGGGACGCTGTCCAAGGTGCTCTACTTCTCCAGCCCCATCGCGGACGATCCCGCTGTGACTTGGACCGTGGCGTAACGTGCCGATATCGGCGCGACGGCGGGAAATGACTGGGCGGCGCGATTCGGTTCGTCGTCTCGCGGTATACCATGGGTGTGAAGGGCACTGGGTGAGGACGGCATGACAGAGCGATTGACAGAGCAGGTATTGCAGGAGCTGATCGAGGCACCGACGCTCGACGGCTTCATCGAGGGACACGATTTTTCCGCCGAGACGCTGTCCGAGTTCCTGTGCCATATGCTCGAGAAAAAGAACCTCAAGCGCTCGCGCGTGGTGCGCATGGCCGACCTCAACGAGACATTCGGCTATCAGATCTTCACCGGGGCCCGCAATCCCTCGCGCGACAAGGTCCTTCAAATCGCGTTTGCCATGGCGCTGACGCTGCGGGAGACGAATCGCGCGCTGCGCGCCGCAGGGGTGAGCTCGCTCAACCCGAAGTGCCGCCGCGACGCGATCATCATCTTCTGCATCGACCAGGGGTGCAGCCTTCAGAAGGTCAACGAGGAACTTTATCGCCTGGGCGAGGAGACCGTCTGCTAATTGTCCTTGCGCGCTGGTATGATGCAGGCCATGAAGAATTCCGATGACATATCCGCGGCCGATGCCTCGAGCTCTGGGGACGAGACGTTCCATCACGAGCTTGAGGCATACTTGACTCAATCTGCCGAGGCCACGACCTGGCATGTCGAGCGTGTGATCAAGCAGTCGGAGTTTGAGACGACGGAACTGGTGCGAGGCCGTCCGAGGGAGGGCGTCGCCGGCAGGTACGTTCGCAAGGTCATCGATGCCGCTTCCGGCGCCGGTGCGGCGTACGAGGAGCTGTGGCGCGCTCAAGAGCGGGGCGAAAGCCTCGCATGTGTGCCTCGATTGGTCGAGTGCGCGCGCAGCGGGAACACCTTGACGGTGGTGATGGAGCATGTCGACGGATGCACGGTCGACGCGCTGCAAAGGGCTATCGGCGCGGGGGAGCGCCTGGCGATGCTCGTGCTGCCGCCGCTGAGCCGAGCGGTTACGGAGCTCCACACGGCATTGCCGCGCCCTCTGATACACCGCGACCTCAAGCCATCGAATGTCATCATGCGCGATGGCAAGGCCGTCGTCATCGACTTTGGAAGCGCGCGGATGTGGCATCCGGACGCATCGAGCGACACCACGCATTTCCTCACGCGATGCTATGCCCCGCCCGAGCAGTTCGGCTTTGGCCAGACCGACGAGCGAACCGATGTGTATGCGCTGGGCAAGATCTTGTATTTCTGCCTGACGGGCGAGCAGCCCCCGAACACCTGCGGGGCTGCCGAGTGCAGGGAGAAGGGCATGGGCGAGACATGGGCGCAGCTCGTGGGCACGGCCTGCGCGTTCGATCCCGCCGACCGATATGCTTCGGTTGCGGATTTTGGCGCGGCGGTATCGATCGCGGCCGAATCGCGCCCTTGCGCATCGACGTGCGCGACGGGCAGGCGGATCCCCGTCCGCTCGATGAGCTTTAGGCTGCCGGCGCTGAGAAACTGGAATCCGCTTTCACTGATCCCCTCATGGGCGGGACGTGTCTGGAACAGCGCGATTCTCGTGATGCTCGCCATGATGCTGTGGATGAGCGTCGAGACGATTTTCAATCCCATGCCCAAGGACGCGGGACGGTCGATGGAGTATTTGTTCGCGCAGAACATCCTGTGCGTCGATCCGCTCCTCATCATCGGGGCGTATCTCCTGATGGATCGTCGGAGGCTGCGCGCGAGATATCCAAAGCTCGCGCGGTGGGGCATCTTGCGCGAAACCGTCTACGGGGTCATTACCATGGTCGTGGTGCTGTTTGGCAGTGCATTGTTTGCCGTGATGATGGGATGGGCTTAAAGAACCCGCATGAACAAAGGCGTCGTCCGCGCACGTTGGCGGACGACGCCTTTGGCGTGAATGGGGATGCTGCCGCAGATTCTAGTGATGACAGGCGTGCTCCGGGCCCATGGCCTCGAGCTGGCCGGCGGCAACGCGCTCGGCGGCGGCGCCCACGGTGGGGGATTCGGCGTCGTGCAGGACGGTGATGCCGGCGGCGGCGAAGCCCTGCATGGGCCGCATGCCCATGCCCACGGCCACGATGGCGTCGATGCCGGCGTCGGCGAGGATGCCGACGGGGCGCATGCAACCGCCCTCCTCGTGCGGGGGATTGGCAATGGTGCCCTCGAGGGAGACCTGGCCGTTCTCGACGTTCAGGATCGTGAAGCAGTCGGCGTGGCCGAAGTGGGCGGAGCGCTGGGCCTCGAGGCCGCCTTCGCCAACGGAGGGAACTGCGAGCTTCATGTGCGATGCCACCTTTCTGTGCGATATGTCGCAACGGGGTTGATGAGCCCATGGTAGCGCGTTTGTGCGAGGCGCGCGTGCGCGACGGTCACAGCGCCGGGCGCGCGAGGGCTCGGTGCGCAGATGGGGCCTCATCAATCGCCGCGCGGACGGGGTCGCGGCGACCCATCCGCGGGGTCATGCGGAGAAGCTCCACAGGTTCGCGCACTGGCCAAGGATCCGGTCGAGGTCCCAGGGATGATCACCGTTGCCGGCGTTGTTTGGATCCCGCACCATGACCTGCCCGTCATCGGTCAGGCCTGCGAGCACGATGAAGTGCCCCGTGGTGGTAAAGTCGCCGGGTCGCACACTGCATATGACCGGTCTCCCCGCCTCGAGCTCGGCACGGACGACGTCGGCGCTTGCGGAGAGTTCGGCGCTGCGAAGGCCGAGCATCGCCGCGCCGTCCGTCATAAGCGCCCAGGCCGTCATGCCGTCGACGGTGAAGCCGTTTTGTTCGCTGAAACGTGCCATTGCCGCGGGGTCGAGGTCGGCCTTTCCCGTGAGCGATATGTAGACCATGGAAAGGCAGGTCGGGCCGCATCCGTTCTCGTGGATGTTCCCTCCCGCATAGGGTTCGTCGGACCATTGGGGGTCGATTTGGTATAGGAACGGGACCTCTCCCTTGCGCCAAGCGTGTGCCGGTGTCGAGTGGGCGGTTTCCTCTTGGGACGGTGCGCTCCTTCGGTCCGTCCCTGCATCCTGTCGCGTGAGCGATTGGGTCGCAAGAACGAAGGCGATTACGATTCCGAGGCCGATGATCGCCATCTTTCCCATGCGCGATTTGGGTTTCCGTGCTCTCGGCGCCGTGCCGGGCCTTCGATTGGCCGCGGCGGGCCTTCGTCGGGGCGCGCCGG
Source organism: Collinsella intestinalis (assembly GCF_902364775.2). GTDB lineage: Bacteria > Actinomycetota > Coriobacteriia > Coriobacteriales > Coriobacteriaceae > Collinsella. The sequence continues at coordinate 291,448 of NZ_CABJEU020000002.1, forward strand.
TCTGTTGCGGTGCGGCGGCACGTCGTTGCCGTGTTCCGTGATCGGCTCGGAATCTGCCTCCCTCAAGGGGTCCGTCAAATTCCCTCAGAGGGCGTCGGTCGTCATTTCTCCCATAGGTACCCATGGCTCAACTCCTTGGATGTTCGTTATGCCAACCATGATGAAGAGAGCCCCATGCGTTCCCGTGACGCCTGCGTGACAGGTTGGTCACGGTGCTTAACGGGAGGTTAAAAATGACTTAATACGGCGCATCGCCGGCCCAATGAGAGCGGGCCGGCGATGCGCGGGAGAATCGATGGAAGGAACAGAGGCTAGCTAACGAGGTCCTCGATCACGCCGGCCCGGTAGTTCTTAAAGACGATGCCGTCGCCGTCTTGCGTGGCGTCCAGGTCGACGTCGGCCATGATACCAAAGTCGTGGTCGCCGTCCGAATCGTGAAACACCTGGTGCGCGTGCCAGACGTGATCGGTCTGCTCGTCCGATTCGTCGATTTCGAGGAACGCGGTGGATCGCGCATCGGCGTCGGTGAGCAGGTCCTCGTGTGCTTCGTAGAACGCATCGAGCACGCGCGCCCAACGGCTCTCGCTGAAGCCCCAGTCGACGTCGAGGTCGCCGAGGGCGTCGGCGCGGTCGAGGGCGGCCAGTCGCACGCGCTGGAACAGGGTGTTGCGAACCATGAGCGTCATGCCGCGACGATCGGCAACCACCTCGTCGCCGTGCTTGATGGGCGCCGCGTCCGGCTCCATGCCCGCGTTGGCCCATTCGTCCACAAGACTCGAGTCGACCGAGCGCACCACAAGCCCCAGCCAGGACACGATATCGTCGAGCTCCTCGGTGCGACGCTCCACCGGGACGGTGCGGTCGAGCGAACGGTAGGCCTCCGTGAGGTACCGCAGCAGGATGCCCTCGCAGCGCGCGATCTTGTACTGCGCGATGTAGCTCTTAAAGTCGCAGCCGGTTTCGAGCATGTCGCGCAGGACCGACTTGGGGCTGAGCTCGTAATCGTTTGCCCACGGGACCTGCGCGCAGTACGTGGCGAACGCAACGTCGAGCATCTCTTCGAGCGGCTTGGGGTAGGTGACGTCCTGCAGACGGTCGAGGCGCTCCTCAAAGTCGACGCCCTCCGCCTTCATGGCGTTCATCGCCGCATCGCGTGCGCGACGTTCCTGTGCTCGCAAAATCTGCTTGGGATCCTCGAGCGTCGCCTCGACCATGGAGATGAGGTCGAGGGTGTACGTGGGGCTTTCCGGATCAAGCAGCTCAAGCGCCGCAAGCAGGAACGGGGAGAGCGGCTGGTCGAGGGCGAAGTCTTCAGGCAGGTCGAAGGTGAGGAAATAGTTCGCCGCCCCGTCGAGGGGGTGGCCCGTTGCCGCGCTCGCCTCGACGATCGCGCGGCCGACCTCGTCATTCGCGTCGTCCTCCTCATCGCGCTCGGCGTCGAGTGCCCTGAGCTCCTCCAGGTTCTCGGGGGCCTCGGTGAGCGAGACCGTCTGAGCCGAATTGACGCTGTCGCCATTGGCGTCCGCGTCCGTCCCGCAAGCCTCTCGGACCACGACCCCAGCGTCGATGAGCGTGGCGAAGATCTCGGCGGCACGGCCCTTCAGCTTGGCCTTCTCCTCGGGGGTCTGAAGTGATGCGTCGATGAGCGCCAGCACGCGCTCCCATGCGTCACCGCCCTGCTCGACCTCCGCGAGCACCATGGAGTGCGTGATGCGCAGACGGGGTTTAAGGGTCTCGGGCTCGCTCTCAATCAGGCGGGTGAAGGTGTCTTCGTTCCAGGTGACAAAGCCCTCCGGCGGGCGCTTTTTCTTGAGCTTCTTCATCTTCTTGGGGTCGCCCATGGCCTTGAGCTCGGCCTTGTGGTTCTCGATCTCGAACTCCGGCGCCTCGGCGATGACCACGCCCTCGGTGTCAAAGCCCGAGCGGCCCGCGCGCCCGGCGATCTGATGGAACTCGCGCGAACGCAGGCGGCGCTGCTTGTAGCCGTCGAATTTCGTAAGACCGGTGAGTAGAACGGTGTGGATGGGCACGTTGATGCCCACGCCGAGCGTGTCGGTGCCGCAGATCACGGGAAGAAGACCCTGCTGGGCGAGCTTTTCGACGAGCAGGCGGTAACGGGGCAGCATGCCGGCGTGGTGCAGGCCCACGCCGCTCGAGATGAGGTGCTTGAGCGTCTTGCCGAACGCCGTGGTGAAGCGCCCTCCCTTGATGGCCTCCTTGATCGCCTCGCGCTGCTCTTTGCTGGCAACGCCGTAGCTCGCCAGCGCGCGGGCGGACTGCAGGGCCGCGTCCTGGGAGAAGTGCACGATATAAAGCGGTGAGTCGCCTTGACGAAGCGCGAGTTCGACCGTCCCCTCCAGGGCGGTTTTCACGTATTCGTAGGAGAGGGGCACCGGGCGCGGAGCGTCGGCGATGAGCTCCAGGTCGCGGCCGGTGGTGCGGGTGAGGGTATCGCCGATGGCGGTCATGTCGCCCAAGGTGGCGCTCATGAGCAGGAACTGCGTGTGGGGCAGCGTGAGTAGCGGGACCTGCCAGGCCCACCCGCGGTCGGGGTCGGAGAAGAAATGGAATTCGTCCATGGCGACGCAGCCCACATCGGTGTCTTCGCCCTCGCGCAGCGCTTGGTTGGCAAGGATCTCGGCGGTGCAGCAGATGACGGGGGCGCCGGTGTTGATGTGCGAGTCGCCGGTGATCATGCCCACGTTGTCGCGGCCGAGGATGTCGACCAGGTAGAAGAACTTCTCGGAAACGAGGGCCTTGATGGGTGCCGTGTAGTATGCGCGCTGTCCGCTGGCCATGGCCATGAACATCATGCCGAGCGCTACGAGCGACTTGCCCGAGCCCGTGGGCGTGCCCAAGATCACGTTGCTGCCCGCGGCCAGGGAGAACAGCGCATCTTCTTGGTGTTCCCAGGGCTCAATGCCGCGAGAGGAGACCCATTCCATGAATCGCTCGTATGCCTCTTCAGGTGTCAGCCAGGGTTCGGGCTCAGAGGCCTGTTCGGTTTCATCAGATTCCGGCTCCCACCAGCTAGGTGCGAGCGAGCCTAGGGAGCCGTGGGCAAAGGGGTCGGTGAAGTTGGTCGCGTCAGGCATATGCGTTCCGTTTCGTCGATGTTGCTGTGCCTATTATGACCGAACGCGGCGTGTTGGACGTGCGCTTGGAGCGTTGGGCGCCGGTCGTTAGTGGTTCGGGGCGTAAAAGCGAGCCGTTCAGGCCTCGATAGGGGGTCGCTAAATATATGGAATCACAGAAGTGGTCAAAATACCCTGATTGTGCGCTGAGCGAGCCCCGTCGAGAGGCATGTATATCCCCACTGCTAGAAAAATCCTGGGGTTTTGATATCGCCTGACGGACAGTCCGTTTCGGCGCGGTCGTTGCCAACGCGGTCGCCCGATTGAATCCTGGGCATTTGTTGCGCGGCGTGCGCAGCTTCGCCGCACAATCAGGGTATTTTGACCATCATCGGGAAAACGTGCGCCCATTACGCGGCAAACGAGAAAAAGATATGCAGCGGAAGCTTAATAGGTAATGGATTTATGCATTTTGCCGCGCTGCGAGATGTTGGCGACGATTGCGAAGGTTGTCGACGGCGTAGCTCATGCCGTACGGGATGTAGTCATCGGCGAAAAGGTCCTCAGGCAGATAGTCGATGAGGCTTTGGGGCATATCGAGAGCGAATTGGATCTGCTCGGGCGTGGCAGGCTTGCTCGCGGGCCTCGCATAGATCGCGTGTACAGTCGCGCCCTGTTCGGTGAGGCGCTGCTCGTACTCGGTGATGGGCTGCTCGGGATGGGCGGCGCGATCGTCATGCGTGGCGCACACCACTTCCCATCCAATGGCTTTGAACTGCGGCAACGAATACTCATACAGCGGCAGGCTGTCGGTGCGAAGCATGAGCATGCCGCCCTCGGCGATGAGCGACCGATACCCGTCGAGATGTTCGGCCGTGGTTACGCGAAGCCGCGCATGGCGGCGTTTGGGATGGGGCGTGGGGAAGTTGACGGAGATGCTCGAGAGCTCGCCGGGTGCGAAGATGCCGGCGAGGTTGGCGGCATCGCCGGGAATGACCAGCACGTTTTTGAGGCTCAGGTCGAGAACGAGCTGGGCTGCGTGCACAACGCACACGGGCTCGCTGTCCATGCCGATGAACAGGGTGTCGGGGTGGCGCTGCGCCATGGCGGCGATATAAGCGCCCTTGCCGCAGCCCAAATCGAGATGCACATGATCGAAGCGCTCGACGCCGCCCGGGATGAGCGGGCAGCATGCTTCGGCCCAACGGCCCCGGTACGCCGCGGCGCCGGTCTCGATGGCGTCGGACGCGCGCTCGATGCGCTGGTCGAGGACGAAGTTCTTGGGCATACGTGCGTGCATGGGGGCCTCTCGGATGGGATTGGAGCTTCTGGGCGGAGCGGGTTGATTATGCGACTCGCTCGAGCATAAGGTACCGATTGAGGGTACCAGAGCCCCCGTCCGCGGAGTAGCGCGCGACCTCGCGGGCGTGTGTTCCCACAGATGCTACAAGCTCGTCGATTTCCGATTCGTCAAAATGATGGCAGTAGCGCAAGGGGGAGGGGTCGGATTGCCAGCCGAGGAAGTGGTCGTTTTCGCCGAGCGGGAACGTGCCGCTCGGCGCGGCCTTGCGGGCGGCGGAATCGGCCACGAGGGCCTTGCGCGCAAGTCTCTCATCGCGCATGAACTGCCAAAATGAAACGATCGCAACCCCGCCGGGCACGGTGCGTTCAACGATTGCGTCGAGCACGGACGCCCTCATGTCAAACCCTGGGACATGATGCATGAAACCAAAGCAAACGGCCAGGTCGCACTCGGGGATGCCGGCGTCGGCAAGGCGGCGATTCGGGGCGGTGTGTCCAAGGGCGCCGAGCCGTGCCCAGTCATCGAGAAAGCTCCCGAGAACATCCATCTCGTAAAAGTCCGCGCCGGGGATCTGGGAGGCGTCTTTCGCGAGGTCGGCACAGGCGTCGACAGCGTGGAATCGGAGGTCGACGTCGGGAAGGGCGTTGAGGAGGAACCGTTCGAAGCGCAGGTTGCCGCAGGCGAGATCGAGGGCGAGCGGCGAATGGCGGTCTGCGCCGCTGTGCGCTCGGGGCCAATGGAGCTGCGCCAGGAGCTCGGCCGCGCGATTCCAGCCCTCCCACGGCGCACTGCGCGTTGCGGAGAATGATGCTGCGTGCTCGGCATAAAAGCGGTTGTTAAGCTCGATGAGTTCGTGCGCAGTGGTGAGGTCCATGGGGCTCCCGGCAAAAATGCGGTCATATCGGTACGGCTATTGTAAAGCGGAGCGCAGAGACGACAATGTGGCTCGGCTCGCATCCGTTGGGGCGGCGGCGCGGTGCTCATATACAATGGGCCCATGGAACAGATCATTCTCGACATACTCGAAGAGCTGCGCGCCGGCAGGAACGTCGACGACCGCACCTTGCTCAAGATGGGGCACGCCGCCGCGCGTCGTTCCGGCTCAGACAAGCGCGCATTCGCCAAGCGCCGCCTGCTGCCGTTCTACCAGCAGGTAAAGAGCGGGGACCGCGCCCGCTGGGAGTCGTGGGGCGTGACCCCCGAACTTGAAAAACAGCTCCTCGCCGTTTTGCGCATGAAGCCTCGTCGCAGCGCCTCCGGCGTGGCGACCATCACGGTCATCACCAAGCCCTGGCCGTGCGGGGGCGATTGCCTGTTCTGCCCCAACGATATCCGCATGCCCAAGAGCTATCTGCACAACGAACCCGCGTGCGAACGCGCCGAGCAAAACTGGTTCGATCCGTATCTGCAGGTCACATCACGCCTGACCGCGCTCAACCAGATGGGTCACGCCATCGACAAGATCGAGCTCATCGTGCTCGGAGGAACTTGGAGCGACTATCCGCGGGGCTATCAGGTGTGGTTCATCGCGGAGCTGTTCCGCGCGTTGAACGAGTTCGAGCCCGCTGTAGACGGGGCGTGCGCTTCCGCCGCGCGCTCGCCAGATGATGGGCCGCCCCTCGCTCTCGCCCGTTCGAGTGCCGAGGAACGCGGAGAGCTATACCGAAAGCTCGGATTCCCTCAGGACGGTTCGCAGTTCGGTCGTGCGGCGGAAGATCTCCAGCGCCAGCTGGACGAGCACGCATGCTCTTACAACCAGGCATTTTCCGAGCACTACGGCGTCGGGTCCCCTTGGCGCGCCGTCGCAGCCGAGCAGGTCGCCACATTCGATGAGCTCGAGCGGCTGCAGCGCGAGAACGAAACCGCCCGTTGCCGCGTGGTCGGGCTCGTGGTGGAAACGCGTCCGGACGCCATCAATCCAGCCTCGCTCACCACGATCCGCCGTCTCGGATGCACGAAGGTGCAGATGGGCATCCAGTCCCTTGATCAGACCGTGCTGGATGCGAACGACCGCGGCATCGAGGTTTCCCAGATCGAGCGGGCGTTCGAGTTGCTGCGTGTGTTCGGGTTCAAAATCCACGCGCACGCGATGGTCAACCTGCTGGGCTCTACACCGGAGCGCGACAAGATGGACTACCTGCGCCTTGTGCGCGGCCTGCCGTTCCAGCCCGACGAGATCAAGCTCTACCCGTGCGCGCTCATAGAGGGCGCGCGGCTGCAGGAGCGTTTCGAAGCGGGGGAGTGGGCGCCCTATTCGGAAGAAGAGTTGCTCGATATCTTGGTGAGCGATGTCGCCGCAACCCCTCCGTTTTGCCGCATCTCGCGCATGATCCGCGATTTCTCCTCGCACGATATCGTTGCGGGGAATAAGAAGCCGAACCTTCGCCAGCTCGTCGAGAACCGCCTGCGGTCCCAGGACGACGTGCGGGGCGTCCAGGAGATTCGTTTTCGCGAGGTCGCCACGGGTAATGTTTCCGTCGAGGGTCTGCGCATGGAGGTCGTCGAGTACGAGACGTCGAACACGCGCGAGCGCTTCCTGCAATGGGTGGCGCCCGAGAATCGCATCGCGGGCTTTTTGCGCCTGTCTTTGCCGGACGAGGGGTACGTGCGCGCCCTCGCGGCTTCCGTCGAGGCGGCGCCCGAGGCCGCTGCGAGCGGGTTCGCGGGCGGCCCGGCGCCGATCGCAATCGGTGAGGCGATGATCCGCGAGGTCCACGTGTACGGCATGGCGACACAGCTTGGCGCAGGTGGAACATCCGCCCAGCACCTGGGCTTGGGTCGTCGTCTCGTCGAGCGGGCCTCCGAGATCGCTCGTGAGGCAGGCTACAGCCGTCTCAATGTGATCAGCGCGGTGGGCACGCGTGAATACTATCGCCATCTCGGCTTCATCGATTGTGGCCTGTATCAGCAAAAGGAGCTCTCATGACTCAAAAGCCCTCGAACGCTTCTGCGGGCGCCGGAATCGCGGCGGGGGTGGCCCTCGGCGCCGTCGCCGTCGGCGCGGCGGCGATTTTTGTAGGGTCTCAATGCCTGCAGCTCGTGCGCACCAGGTCGGGCATGGCGCGGGTGAAGAAGGTTCGAGATGCTGCTGGCAATCAGGTGCGCGTTCTCCAGCAGGGCGGCGTGTATCAGAGCGCCACGTATTTGGATGAGCGACGCTTTGAGCCGGTGTTTGCGTACTACCGGGCGTTCGACCGCATGTTCGATGCCGAGGCGTCCAAGCGCACGGCAACGGGTGGCGGCATCGATCGCGTGCTCGTGATGGGCGGCGGCGGATACGCGTATCCCAAGCACGCGCTCACTGCGCATCCGGCCCTCGACATGGATGTCGTTGAAATTGACCCCTCCATTACGAGGCTGGCTCGCCGGTGGTTTTTCCTCGATGAGCTCGAGCACATCGCCGCCGATCGGCTGTGCCTGATCACGTCGGACGCGCGTACGTTTATCTCCCAAGCCCTTGCCGAGGGGACGCGCTACGATGCGGTTGTGAACGATTGCTTTGCGGGCTGCGAGCCCGTTCGCGCCCTCGCCACGGTGGAGGCCCTGTGCCAGGTCAAGGTCTGCCTGAATCCCGGAGGTTTGTACCTGGCGAATGTCGTTAGTTCCGCGGGTGGGGAGAACATCGATTTTCTCCGCGACGCCGTCGCGACCGCCGCAGCGGTATTCTCGCATGTCCATGTGGTTCCTTGCGAGGATGCCGCGTTTGGCGCCGAGGACAACTATCTGCTCATCGCAACCGACGGCGCGTATTCCTTCCATGGTGGGCTGCCTCTCGATGAGGCCTTGTACGGCGAGGTCATGCGCGATGTCTAAGAGCGAGGCCCTTTTTGGGTCCCATCTCGGTCTCAACCGCCCCGATGCCCGATTCGACCGTGAGGACGGTCCTGCGCGTGCGTCTTCCATTCGCTCTGCGATGGACGAACGGCCCGGGTCTGCACTTGTCGGCGGCATGACCCGTCGCCGCTTCCTGGCAACTGCCGCGGCGGGATTCGGCATGGTTGTGACAGCATGTGCGACGGGTTGTTCGGGTCTCCCCGGTGAGGTGGGATCGCGTGACTTCGACGCTGCGGGTCACGCCTCGCTTGCGACGATTCAGGACAGCGAACGGGGTGCGCATCGTGTCTCGATCGTTATGGGCGGAGACGTCTTGGCACATCGCGGCATTTGGATGAGCGGCGAGCGCGCCGACGGCACGCGCAATTACGACCATCTTTTCAGTGCGATCGCGCCCACGTTCAAATCTGCCGACATAGCGATGGTCAACCAGGAGACGGTGTTGGGCGGGGTGGAGATGGGCCTATCTGGCTTCCCGACCTTCAACAGTCCCCAGGAGCTCGGCGATGCCGAAGCGGCCGCCGGCATCGATGTCGCGCTCGCCGCGACTAACCATGCGCTCGACAAGGGCTTCGAGGGGATTGAAGCGACCCTGCGTTTTTGGCGCGAAAGGCATCCGGAGATGCTCGTGCCAGGCATTGCCGATTCGAATGAAGCGGCAGATAGGCCGCATATCGTCACTCGCGGTCGCATTGCGGTTGCGATTCTCAACTACACAGAGACCACCAATGGCATCCCCATGCCGGCCGAGCATCCGTATTGCGTCAAAAGCTTATACAGGTCGAACTTCGCGGCGGATGTCTCCCGTGCTCGCGAGGCGGGTGCCGACATCGTCATCGCTTGCCCTCACTGGGGGACTGAGTATGTCTACGAGCCGAATGCGGCGCAACGACGTCTCGCCTCTCGTCTGGTTGAGGCGGGGGTGGACGCGATCATCGGAACGCATCCGCATGTCTTGCAGCCCGTTGAATTGATGCATCGACCAGATGGACGGCGTGTGCCGGTCTTCTGGTCGCTTGGCAATCTCATCTCACGTCAGATGGAAGCGCCTCGGACCGTCGGCGGTCTCGCCGGTCTCACGGTGGAGAAGATCGGCGATGTATGCGCGATCACCTCGTGTTCCATCCAGCCGACCGTAATGCACAAGACATCTCGATCGGATACGGAGATGCGAGTCTATCGTCTCGCCGACTACAGTGACGAGCTCGCGGGCGGGAACAACGTGGAGACGACTGAGGATTTCCCCTCGTTCACGGTGGCCGGTTGCCATGACTTTGCGTCGAAAGTCCTCGGCGCTTCATATGACCGCGCGTCATCGTCTCTGCTGCTTGAGGTCAATCCGCTGTAGCCCCATCGATCGATCTTTGCCCCCGCCTCTCCGCATCTTGCTACGCGCTCTTTCCGTACTACAGCTCCCTTCCCCGCATCATCGCATCGCGCCAACCGATGACTCTCCGACGCATGCCATCTATGTCGAGCACGCCTTCGGCAAAGCCCTTGCGGACCAACTCGGCGGGCAAAAATTCGTCGTATTTGTCGAAGTAGGGGACCTCGCCGGGATATAGGAGCTCGATTGGGTCGAAGTCCATTTCGGCTTCGGCTGCTACCACCTCGAAGAACGTGCGCGCATCCGCTTTCATGCGAAACTGCATGAAATAGGGGCGGGACGGATCGAGCCCCTTGATTCCCAGTTCGGCTGCGCACTTGATTTTGAGCAGTCGTTCGAGCGCAAGAAATGCGTAGCTACCCAGCCATGGGAAGAGCGCCCATGTGTCTCCGCCCAGGTTGATGAGAGGTCCCGCTCCCATTGACGGGTCGACCCCGGCCTCGTTTGCCATGCGCGTCTCGTCTGGGGTCCGTGCGTCAGCTGGTGCGACCGCGGAGCCGACGCAATGGATCGTGCCGTGTTCATCGGCCTCCCAGATATCCTCGGCGTCATCGATGCGGTTTTTGGCGCACACGGCGATTGAGCCGCGGTTCCTGCCGGCTATCCCTGCGTTGGCTGCGACGTGGCGCGCCTGCGCGAGACGTGCGCGGGCGTTGCCCATCAGGTATGGATAGATGTCGTTCTCCTCGAGTGCGCGCCGCATGCGCTCGAGCACATGGGTGTCGATGTCGCCCGCGCAATCGCCGAAATAGGCGGGAACGCGACCCTTCACCTGGGTGCAGTAAACGAGATGCCGCTTCCAATCAACCTCTTCGACGAGCCAGCAGTGGCCTGCAATGGCGATGCGTTCCCCTGCAGGTGGCGGGTTCACAATCGTTCCGAGTTCCGCGGATTCACATCGTACGGTGAATTCCTCGTTTTCTTGGAACACCGCGTAGAACTTGAAGGAGTTGGTGATTCGCTCCCCGGATAGCCCGACGATGAGACCCCCTCCCTCGGTGACCTCGATGTGCTCTGTTTCGATGAGGTGGCGCAGCAGGCAGCGCAGGTCGTCGGCGCTGATGCGATGGAAGTACGAGAGGGTGAGCACGCGGTTCGCGAGCTCTGCTGGTGTGAGTTCGCCGCAGCTCGCGAGTGTGCTCATGACCTGGTGATACAGCAGGCTGTAGGGCAAGCGGTCGAGCGCCGGGGGTTCGACCCAGTGCTCTTCGCGGTAAAGCTGGACCAAGGCGATTCCCTGGATCAGCTTCCAGGGAATGGTCTCGGGCAGCATCGCTCGCGGTTCAGGTTGCTCTTCTCGCATGACGAAGTGCATCTCGGGCGGCAGGTCGCGCCGGCCCGTGCGCCCCATCCGCTGTAGGAAGCTCGACACGGTGAATGGCGCGTCGATCTGGAAGGCTCGCTCGAGCCGACCGATATCGATGCCGAGTTCCAGGGTCGCGGTGGTGATGGTGGTTTGGCGTTGCTCGTCATCGCGCATGAGCTCTTCGGCGCTCTCCCTATATGAGGCAGAGAGGTTGCCGTGGTGGATGAGGAAGCGGTCGGGCTCGTGTTGGGCTTCGCAATACGAGCGCAGGCACGAGCAGACGGCCTCGGCTTCCTCGCGGGAATTGACGAAGACGAGGCATTTGCGTCCGCGCGTGTGCTCGAAGATGTAGCCGAGGCCTGGATCGGCCTCCTGTGGCGCGATGTCGGTTCGCGCCATGATTTCTCCGCTGAGAAGCGCATCGATGCGCACCTCGTCATCCGCGTAAGCTTTATGCGGGTTACTGCCATGCACCACATCGGCTTCGAGCGTGCCAAGGGCTTCGACGGCACGCTCCGGCGCCTGTGGCCCGGCCATATAGAAGTGCTCCATGGAGAGGCGCCATGTGCGGCGTGGTTCCTCAAAGCGTGGGATGACGCAGCCCTTTCCTGTGCCAGCTGAGAGGAAGGCTCCCGTGCGCTCGGGGTCGCCGATGGTTGCCGATAGTCCGATACGCCGAGGATTGACCCCCGCCATGCGAGATAGGCGCTCTATGAGGCAGAGGGCCTGTCCACCGCGATCTCCCCGCAGTAGGGAGTGAACTTCGTCGATAACAACGTAGCGCAGGTCGCCAAACAGACGCCCGACCGCTGCGTGGCGGTGGAGCAGCAGCGCCTCGAGCGATTCCGGAGTGATCTGCAGGATGCCGCTCGGCTTTTTGAGAAGCTTTGCCTTGTGGGAAGAGGAGACATCCCCGTGCCATCGCCAGACCGGGATGTCCGCTTCCTCGCAAAGGGCGTCGAGCCGCTGGAACTGATCGTTGATGAGGGCCTTGAGCGGGCCGATATATAGGGCCCCGACGGTTGCCGGCGGGTTTTCCCAAAACTCGGTGAGGATGGGGAAGAAGGCCGCCTCGGTTTTGCCCGACGCCGTCGATGCGGTGAGCAGGACGTTGTCTTCGGTATTGAAGATCGCGTCCGCTGCGGCAACCTGGATGGAGCGCAAGTTCTCCCAGTCATGGGCATAGATGAAGTCTTGGATAAAAGGCGCATAGCGGTTGAATGCGTTCACGTCGGCCCCCTCCCGTCCAAATCTTGTGGAAAGAGTATAGCACAAAACAGAACATATGTTCTAAAATATAGAACGCAAGGGGTGCATCGAGTGCCATAAAAAGACCCGCGAACTTGGGGTTCACGGGTCTGGTCTGTGAGAAGTGCCCGATCTGCCGGGCGATGTATGCGGGACGGTCGCGCGCTCAGTCGGTGCGAGTCGGCGTCCTACAGTACGGTGGAGGCCACGATGTAGATGACGTAGAGGAACACGAAGATGACACCCTCGCGGCGGGTCATGGTGTGCTTGGTGCCCACAAAGGCAAAGCCCACGAGCATGATGGAGAAGATGGCGAGCAGGGCGAAATCGAGGTTGTACCCAGTGGCGTAGGCAACGGGGGAGAACAGCGCCGGCACACCCATGACCAGCAGGACGTTGGTGATGTTGGAGCCCACGACGTTGCCGACGGCGATATCGGTGTTGCCCTTGAATGCGGCGACGACGGAGGTGACGAGCTCGGGCAAGCACGTGCCCAGCGCGATGACGGTGATGCCGATGACGCGCTCGCTGATACCCAGGGTGGTGGCGATGGACACGGAGTTGTTGACCACGTAGTCGGCGCCGAACTTGAGCAGCGCAATGCCGAACAGCACGAGCGCGATGGACACGAGCATGCCCCGGGGCTCATCGGCGTCGGCGTCGTCATCTTCGAGCTCGTGGGGCTCGAGCTGCGTCTCGGGATCGAGGTCGTCGTGGCCGCTATCGCCCTCGCGCAGTCCCAGGAACACGGTGTAGGACATGAAGGCGGCAAAGACGACGAGCAGGATGATGCCCTCGAAGGCGGTGAGCTCTCCGCCCGTGTTGGCGAGCAGCATGAGCAGCAGTACGGATGCCACGCTCACGGGAATCTCGAAGCGCTGCGTGTGGCGGGCCAGGGGCAGGTGCGTGATGACGGCGCTCATGCCGAGGATGAGCAGGAGGTTGGCCAGACAGCTACCGGCGACGTTGCCGAACGCCATATCGGCATGCCCGTCGATCGCCGAGACTACGCTCACCACGAGCTCGGGCATGGCGGTGCCCACGGCGACGACCGTGAGGCCGATCACGCGGTCGGGCAGGCCCACGCGCGCGGCGATCTGGCTCGAGCCGTTGACGAGCAGGTCGGCGCCCCATACGAGGAGCGCGAATCCGACGACGATGAGGAAGAGTTGCAAAAGCATGTCGGTCTTTCTTTGATGGGGTGCCGCCTCGGCGATCCATCGCCGATCGGCGCGCGAAAGCGGGGCTCGGCGCGGGGCGGCGGTGGGTCGGATGCGCCTCAATCGGATGTCGCGCCGGGGACGGACATGCAAAGAGGGCGGTCGGCACCATGGATTAACAGGCACGATAATTAAATGTACCGTGAAAATATCCGCATTGGCAAGAAAAATCGGGCGCGGCGCCTCCTGGGTGGATGGCGCTGCGCCCGATCGGGTCCGCAGATGTCGGTGAGGTGCTAGTTCGCCTCGACCCCCTCGGTCCAGGCGGCGATGTTCTCGATGCGTATGGCGTTGGCGACCTGGGCGGCCGCATCGGGTGCCGCGAGAGCGCCGAGTGCGGCGGCCATGTCGCCCTCGCGACAGGTGTCGGTGACGAGGACGACCGAGCCGTCCCCACGTGCGATGGTCTCGCCCACGGGGACGCCGTGCGCGGCGAGCGTCTCGGTCGCGGCCGCCGCGGCGCCGTCGCCGGGGAGCAGGCGCACGTAGTAGCGGGTCATGAGGTCCTCGATGCTGCGGACCGGCATCTGGCGCGGGAACGGTTCGGGCTCGGGCAGCGGCTTCACGCCCGCCGAGATGTCCTCCGCGAGCGCCAGGACATCGCCCACCACGGCGCTCGCGGTGGGGAAGGCGCCCGCGCCCGCGCCGTAGAACATGGTCTCGCCCACGGCGTCGCCGACCACGTACACGGCGTTCATGGCGCCGGACACGCCCGCGAGCGGGTGGGTGGCCGGGATCATCGCCGGATGCACGCGGACGTCGGCGCCCTCGTCGGTGCGACGTCCGATGGCGAGCATCTTGATGGCGAACCCGAGGTCGCGCGCCGCCTCGATATCCTCGGCCGAGATCGTGCGAATGCCCTGCATGAACACGTCGTCGGTGGTGATGCGCGTGGCGAAGCCGATGGAGGAGAGGATGGCGATCTTGCTCGCGGCGTCGAATCCGTCAACGTCGGCGCTGGGGTCGGCCTCGGCATAACCCAGGCGCTGGGCGTCGGCGAGGACCTCCTCGTAGCCAAGGCCCTCGTCGGCCATGCGGGAGAGGATGTAGTTGGTGGTGCCGTTCACGATGCCGGCGATGGCGAGGACGGTGTTTCCGGAGAGATCGCGCTCGAGGGTGTCGACGATGGGGATGCCGCCGCCGCAGGACGCCTCGCAACGCAGTTGGACGCCCGCCGCATGGGCCGCCCCCGCGAGTTCCTCCATATGGCGGCCGAGCAGTGCCTTGTTGGCGGAGACCACGTGCTTGCCGTGCGCGAAGGACTCCGTGAATATCTCGGTCGCGGGATGCTCCCCGCCGATGACCTCGACAACGATGTCGATGGACGGGTCGTCCACGATATCGCGCCAGTCGGTGGTGAACTGCGCGGGCGTGACGCCGAGCTCGCGGGCGCGCCCCTCGTCGAGGCCGCATGCGCGCGAGATGCGCAGGTCGATGCCCCGGGTCTCGAGATAGCGGGCCGCGTGCGATTGGATGAGGCGGAAGACGCCGCCGCCCACGGTGCCCAGACCGATGAGGCCGACGTTGACGGTGCGGTTGCTCGATTGCATGAGGGCTCCTTTTGCTCCCCGTGCCGCTTCTGGCCGGGGCTCGGCGATGTTTGCTGGCTTGCATTCTACCCGCCACAGGCGGCGCGCGCCCGTTCGGGTCGAGAAGGTTCGCAGGCGTTTACATAGGTTCACATAGATGACGCCCCGCCCCGCCGCCCGCTCTCCCGGCGCCGATCCCGCGCTCGACATCGGAGCCAGGGGGGGCGAACGGCGGGGGGGATAGCACAAAGTCATCGCAGGGCAAGCTCTTGACATGCGAACGGTGCGAGCGGCCGCGCAAAAGGGACGAATTGTTTCGCCGATATTTCAGGCGGCCGCCCCATCACTTTCTCTTGATAAAGCGTGTAAGCTGAAGCGACCCCGTTGACCATGTCGACGGGGGAAGGCACATCGCCGTGCCTCAGGGCCGGCCGCATTTGAAAGGAGAGCCGCATGTCGAGCCTCACCGGTAAGTCATTCAATCCTGTTATGAATCGCAGGAGCGTTATCGCAGGCGTAGCAGGTCTGGGGGCGTGCTCCCTCATTAGCGGCTGCTCCGATGACGGCGCGTCCGCAGACGGCGGTTCCGACGCCGCCGCGTTCAAGATCGGCTCCATCGGCCCGCTGACCGGCCCGAACGCCTCCTACGGCAACTCCGTGTGCAACGGCGCCGAGCTCGGTTGCAAGGATTTCTCCACCGATGCGCTCAAGTTCGCCTTCAAGTCCGAGGACGACGTCGCCGACGGCGAGAAGTCCGTCAACGCCTTCAACTCCCTCGCAGACTGGGGCATGCAGGCGCTCGTCGGCCCCACCACCACCGGCGCCTCCATCGCCGTGGCCGAGGTCGCCAACTCCGAGCCCCAGGTCTTCATGATCACGCCGTCCGCCTCCGCGCCGGACGTCACCGCCAACAAGACCTGCGTCTTCCAGGCGTGCTTCAACGACCCCAACCAGGGCGTCAACGCCGCCAAGAAGCTCGCCGAGATGTTCCCCGATGAGAAGTTCGTCGTCTTCTACAACTCCGGCGACACCTATTCCTCCGGCATCCGCGACTCCTTCGTGGCCGAGGCCGAGAAGCTCAAGCTCCAGATCGTGGACGAGGAGTCCTTCAAGGACGACTCCGCCACGAGCTTCACCAACCAGCTCACCAAGGCCAAGGACAAGGGCGCCACGATGATCTTCGCCCCCATCTACTACACCCCGGCTTCGGTGCTGCTCGCCAACGCCAAGGAGATGGGCTACGAGGTCAAGATGATGGGCTGCGACGGCATGGACGGCATCCTGGGCGTCGAGGGCTTCGACACCGCGCTCGCCGAGGGCCTCTACCTCATGACCCCGTTCTCCGCCGACGAGGAGAAGAACGCCGACTTCGTGAACGCCTACAAGGACGCTTACGGCGAGGTGCCCGACCAGTTCGCCGCCGACGCCTACGACTCCGTGCACGCCGTCGCCCTCGCGCTCGAGGAGGTCGGCCTGGGTGCCGACGCCAGCACCGCCGACGTCGCCGCCAAGCTCCCCGAGGCCATGACCAAGATCACGGTCGAGGGCCTCACCGGCACGCTCACCTGGAACGACAAGGGCGAGGTCGAGAAGGACCCGATGGTCTACGTCATCACGGACGGGAAGTACGTAGCGGCGTAATCGCCGTCCGTCCGGCGCCGTGTTCGGCGCGCAAGAGTAACACATGGGGACGGACCTTGATCGAGGTTCGTCCCCTTTTGCCTGTCGCGCCCATGCGGCGCCTGTCTGCGAAAGGGGGAGAGGTACCATGACGGTCTTTTTGCAGTACCTGGTGAACGGTCTGTCCATGGGAAGCGTGTACGCGATCATCGCGCTCGGCTACACCATGGTGTACGGCATCGCCAAGATGCTGAATTTCGCGCACGGCGACGTCATCATGATCGGTGCGTACGTCTCGTTCTGCGTCACCTCGTACCTGGGCCTGCCCGCCGTCGTCTCGGTGCTGGCGGCGGTCGCGGTCTGCACGGCGCTCGGCATCCTCATCGAGGGGCTCGCCTACAAGCCGCTGCGCCAGGCCGGTCCCCTGGCGGTCCTCATCACGGCCATCGGCGTCTCGTATTTCCTGCAGAACGCCGCCCAGCTCGTCTGGGGTGCGACTCCCAAGAACTTCACGTCCATCGTGAGCTTCCCGGTGCCTGAGTTCCTCAAGGCCTACAACGTCTCGGCGGTCTCACTCGTGACCGTGATCGCGTGCCTGGTCATCATGGCAGGCCTCATGTGGTTCACTGGCAAGACCAAGATGGGCAAGGCCATGCGCGCCGTGTCCGAGGACAAGGCGGCCGCCCAGCTCATGGGCATCAACGTGAACCGCACCATCTCGATGACGTTCGCCATCGGCTCGGCGCTCGCCGCCATCGCCGGCGTCCTGCTGTGCTCCTACTCCCCGGTGCTGCAGCCCACCACGGGCTCCATGCCCGGCATCAAGGCCTTCACCGCGGCCGTCTTCGGCGGTATCGGCTCGATCCCCGGCGCGTTCGTGGGAGGCATCCTGCTCGGCATCATCGAGGCCATGGCCCAGGCCTACATCTCCACCAGCCTCGCCAACTCTATCGTGTTCGGCGTGCTCATCGTGGTGCTGCTCGTCAAGCCCGCCGGCCTGTTCGGCAAGTACGTCCCCGAGAAGGTGTAGCGCCATGCCGAAGTTCCTCAAAGACAAGAAGACGCGCCGCGACCTTGCCACCTACGCCATGGTCGTCCTCGCCTTCGCGCTGATCAGCGTCATGAAGGCCAACGGCATGATCCCGCGCATGATCGTGGGCCAGCTCGTGCCCATCTGCGCCTACATCGTCATGGCCGTCTCGCTCAACCTGGTCGTCGGCGTGGCGGGCGACCTTTCGCTCGGCCATGCGGGCTTCATGAGCGTGGGCGCCTACAGCGGCATCGTCGCCGCCATGAGCCTGTCCGAGGCCATCCCCAACGACACGGTCCGCCTCGCGATCGCCCTCGTGGTGGGCGCCGCTTCGGCGGCGTTGGCCGGTTTCCTCATCGGCATCCCGGTCCTGCGCCTGTCCGGGGACTACCTCGCCATCGTGACGCTCGCGTTCGGCGAGATCATCAAGGAGATCGTGACCTGCCTGATCGTGGGCGTGGACGAGCACGGCCTGCATGTCGCCTTCAACCTCACCGGCAAGCTCACCGTCGACGACCTCGGCCTCACCGAGACGGGCACGGCCATCATCAAGGGCGCCCAGGGCGCCTCGGGCACCGAGATGATCTCGACGTTCTTCGCCGGGTTCGTGCTCGTCATGGTCGCGCTGGTGGTCGTGCTGAATCTCGTGCGCAGCCGCACCGGCCGCGCGATCCTGGCCGTGCGCGACAACCGCATCGCCGCGGAGTCGGTGGGCATCTCCACCACCAAGTACCGCATGATCGCCTTCGTGGTGTCCGCCGCGCTCGCCGGCGCAGCCGGCGCCCTGTTCGGCAACAGCTTCTCCCAGCTGTCCGCCACCAAGTTCGACTTCAACATGTCCATCCTCATCCTGGTGTTCGTGGTGCTCGGCGGCCTGGGCAACATGCGCGGCTCCATCCTGGCGGCGACGGTCCTCACCATCCTGCCCGAGGCCCTGCGCCAGTTCTCCGACTACCGCATGCTCGTGTACGCCATCGTCTTGATCCTCGTGATGATCGTCTCCAACAACGACACCATCAAGGGCTTCGTGGCGCGCTTCACACCCAAGCGAAAGGCCGTGAAAGAGGAGGTGAGCGCCGATGTCTAAGTTCGAGTTCGAACGCGGCAAGATGGTGCCCGTGCCCAGCCACTCCATCGTGCCCGAGCGCGACGTCAACTCCGCGCCGGTCCTGGAGGCGCTGCACTTGGGCATCGACTTCGGCGGCCTCAAGGCGGTCGACGACTTCAACCTCACCATCGGCAAGACCGAGATCGCCGGCCTCATCGGCCCCAACGGCGCCGGCAAGACCACGGTGTTCAACCTGCTCACCAAGGTGTATGCGCCCACGCGCGGCACCATCCTGCTCAACGGCAACGATACGAGCGGCAAGACCGTGCACCAGGTGAACCGCATGGGCATCGCCCGCACCTTCCAGAACATCCGCCTGTTCAACACCATGACGGTGGAGGAGAACGTGAAGGTCGGCCTGCACAACACCAAGGCCTACTCCACGGTCTCGGGCATCCTGCGCACGCCTTCGTACTGGAAGCGCGAGCGCGAGGCCCACGAGCGCGCCCTGGAGCTGCTGTCGATCTTCGACATGCAGGACCTGGCGAACCACGAGGCCGGAAGCCTGCCCTACGGTGCCCAGCGCCGCCTGGAGATCGTGCGCGCGCTCGCCACCAACCCCAGCCTGCTGTTGCTCGATGAGCCCGCCGCCGGCATGAACCCGTCCGAGACGGTCGAGCTCATGGAGAACATCGTCAAGATCCGCGACACCTTCAACATCGCGATCATGCTCATCGAGCACGACATGAACCTCGTCATGAATATCTGCGAGGGTATCTGCGTGCTCAATTTCGGCAAGGTGATTGCCAAGGGCACCGCCGAGGAGATCCAGAACAACGAGACCGTTATCGAGGCGTATCTCGGCAAGCGGAAGGAGGCGTAAGGGCCATGGCCGATTGCATTCTGAATGTCGAGGACATCAACGTATATTACGGCGCGATCCACGCCATCAAGGACGTTTCATTCCGGGTGTCCGACGGTGAGATCGTGGCGCTCATCGGCGCGAACGGCGCCGGCAAGTCCACCACGCTGAAGACCGTCTCCGGCCTTCTGCGCTCCAACACCGGTTCCATTGAATTCATGAGCGAGGATATCATGCGCACCCCCGCCGACAAGCTCGTGTCTCGCGGTCTGGCGCACGTCCCGGAGGGGCGCCGTGTCTTCGCTCAGATGACCGTCGAGGAGAACCTCGAAATGGGCGCCTATACACGTCCCAACGCCGAGATCGCCCCCGGCCTGGAGCGCGTCTACGCGCATTTCCCGCGCCTGAAGGAGCGCCGTAGGCAGGTGGCTGGCACGCTGTCCGGCGGCGAGCAGCAGATGCTCGCCATGGGTCGCGCCCTTATGAGCAGCCCACACCTGCTCATGCTCGACGAGCCCTCCATGGGCCTGGCTCCCATTCTCATCGAGCAGATCTTCCAGATCGTGAAGGAGCTGCACGAGGCGGGCACCACGATCCTGCTCGTCGAGCAGAACGCCCAGATGGCGCTTTCGATCGCCACCCGCGCCTACGTGATGGAGACGGGCAAGGTCACGCTCTCCGGCACGGGCGAGGAGCTCTTGCACAACGATGACGTCCGTCGCGCTTATCTCGGTGGCTGACGTTCGCCTCGGATCCGTACCCGAGACGAGCGTCCCTGCCTGAGCGCGCCTCCCGCAATGCCATCCGGCGGGAGGCGCGCATTTTCATGCGTCGCCGCCGCACGGGAGTGGGCGTTTTTTGGGAATCAGCGCGAATCGAAGTACGTCCAATGTCGCAATTTGCGCCTGTTCCCAATCGCGACGCAGGGGCGTGCGCTATCCTGGGGGCAAACGTTTCTACTTTTGGGAGACCTTATGCTGTTCGAATATTGCGCCGAGAACTTCACCAATATCGAGGCGGCCCTGCGTGCCGGTGCCGATCGCATCGAGCTGTGCGACAACCTCGCCCAGGGCGGTACCACGCCGTCCGCCGGCGTGATCGAGCAGGCTGTGCGCATCGTGCGTGAGCACGAGGGGGCCGAGCTCCGTGTGATCATCCGCCCCCGTCGCGGCAACTTCGACTATTCCAAGGCGGAGATGAGGGCGATGGAGACCGACATCCGCTACGCGGGTGCCAACGGCGTCGACGGCGTCGTCCTCGGTTGCCTCAAGCGCCGCTCCAAGGGCAAGGGCTTCGAGCTCGACCTCGATGCCACCGGCCGTCTCGTCAAGGTCGCTCAGGGTGTGGGCGAGATGCGCGGCCGCGAACTCGGCATCACGTTCCACATGGCGTTCGATGCACTCGATGAGACCGAGCAGCTCGCCGCGATCGATGCGCTGGCGGAGCTCGGGGTCGACCACATTCTCACGCATGGCGGTCCGGCCAACACGCCCATCGAGGACAACTACGAGCACCTCCGCGCCCTGATCGCCCATGCGGGCGATCGCCTCACGATCCTGCCCGGCGGCGGCATCACCGCAAAGAACGCGGAACAGGTTGCGAGTGCCCTGGGTGTCGATGAACTGCACGGCACCAAGATCGTCGTCCTCTAGCCGCGTCCCTCGTCGCTTCGGCCCTCTTGTCTCTGCAGTGCGTTCCCCCGCTCGACCGCGCGAGTCATGGTGCGTCCCACCAGCGACGCCAGTAGCTGCTGGAACAAAGTTCCGCACATGACGGGAAACACGACCTCTCCCGGGAAATAACGCGTGGCGATCACGGCGCCCGACGAGATGTTGCGCAGGCCGCAATCGAAGCTCATCGTCACGGCCGTGGACGCGTTCACGCGCAGGACCCGGGCCATGAGTGCGCCCCAGGCAAAGCCGCTCAGCGTGAACAACAGGATGAATAGCGCGACGCCCAGTCGCATCCAGGTCATGTGCAGAACGTACTCGCTCATGGCCGTCGAGTTCGACGTGATGATGAGCACGAGGAATATCTTGGAGAGCGGGGCGGCGACGGGCGAGAGCACGTCGCGCCCCCAGCCTCTCGTGAGGTCGTTCACGATCATGCCGACGAGCGCCGGCGCCGCGATCATGAGCGTCATGTCGAACATCATGGCCGGTGCATCGACGTCGATGCTTGCTCCCATGAGCAGCTTGAGCGTGAGCGGGATGGTGATCGGCGACACCAGGGTGGAGACGAGGATCGCCGTCAGGCCGAGGGCGGTGTTGCCCGAGAACATGCCCACCCACATGAAGCTGACGATTCCTATGGGGACGCTGTACTCGATCAAAATCCCGGTGACGATGTCGGTGTTGCCGGCGAAGATCGCGCTCGACAGGAGGAACGCGAGGGCGGGCATGGCGACGAGGGTCACGCCGAGGATGGCGAGCAGTGGCGCCGGATGGCGGAGTACCTCGCCGAGTTGACCCAAGGTGTTACCGAGGGATCCTTGAAACGTCATGAAGGCGAAGTGGGCCGGGACGAGCGGTTCGAGCCAGGCGAGCTCGCGTGGGAACAGCACGCCCGTGGCGACGCATCCCACGACGATGACGGGCATGTTCGCCCCGATGAATCCTCCAAGCCGCTTCCATGCTTCCATGCCGGCCTCCTCATTCGGTCTTTGGGTACCCAGCATACCCCGCGCGCATTGCCGTTTCGTTACGGGCCCCGTGCCGGCCGCTGCGGCGCGTTCGCCGAGCGGGTGAGATTCTTGTCGGAACGCACGTGTATACTTTGACTCGTTCAACGTGCATGCCCGCCGTAGCGGGCGACAAAGGATTTGATCGCATGGCTTCGCTTTCCACCACGCACCGCTGGTGCATTGCCCCCAACAATCCCGAACTCGAGGAGCGGCTCGCCTCCGCTCTCGGCGTCGCGCCTTTGGTCGCGCGCATCATGGTCGCGCATGGGATCGGCGGCGTCGAGGAGGGCAGGCTCTTCCTCACCCCCTCCCTCGAGCGCGACTGGGCCGACCCGCTCATCATCCCCGGTATGGCCGAGGTGGCCGCCCGTGTGGAGCGCGCCGTGCGCGACGGCGAGGTCATTGCGGTGTTCGGCGATTTCGACGTGGACGGCATCACCTCGACTTGCCTGTTGACCGAGGCCCTGCGTCAGCTCGGCGCATGCGTGCACCCCTTCATTCCCCACCGCTTCGAGGAGGGATACGGCCTCACGGCCCAGGCGCTCGACCGCGTGGTCGAGGCGTGTGAGCCCTCCCTCGTCATCACGGTGGACAATGGAATCGCCGCACGCGACGAGGTGGTGGCGCTTGCCGGCCGCGGGATCGACATCGTGGTGACCGACCACCACGAGCCGTCCGATCTCGTTCCCGTGGGCATTCCGGTGACCGACCCCAAGATGGTCGACGAGAGCCCCAGCCGCGAGCTCGCGGGTGCCGGAGTGGCCCTCAAGCTCGTCCAGATCCTGGGCGAGCGTCTGGGGCAGCCGCAGCTCTGGCGTTCCTATACGGAGGTCGCCGCGCTCGGCACGGTGAGCGACATGATGTGCCTCACGCCCGAGAACCGCGCCCTCGTGGCCGACGGTATCGCGCATATGCGCGCGACCGCCCGTCCCGGTTACATCGCCCTGGCGGCGATCACCAGGACCGACCTGTCCACCATCACGGCAGATGCGCTGTCCTTCTCCCTCATCCCGCGCTTGAATGCAGCCGGTCGCATGGCGGACCCGACGCTCGCCCTCGACTTGCTACTCGCCCGCGATGCCGTGGAGGCCGGCCGCCTCGCCGCTGCGCTCGAGGAGATAAATCAACAGCGCCGTGCAATCGAGGCCGAGCTCACCGGTCAGGCCGAGGAGCTCGCCGAGCGCACGTACGACGGCGGCCGCGCCATTGTTGTGGGCGGGGAGGGCTGGCACGAAGGTGTGAAGGGCATCGTTGCGAGCCGTCTGGTCAACCGTTATCACGTGCCGGCGCTGCTGTTCTCCATCGAGGACGGCGTTGCCCGTGGATCGGGCCGCTCGGTGGGTAGCGTGAACCTGTTCGAGGCGGTGGAGAAGTGCTCCGACCTGCTCATTCGCTTCGGAGGCCATGCCGGCGCCGTCGGCGTCACCTGCGCGGTCGAGAACCTCGACGCCCTACGCGACCGCTTGAACGCGGTGCTGGCCGATCTTCCGGCCGAGGATTTCGAGGACCGGGGCGAGATTGCCGCCACGGTGGGGCTCGACGAGCTCGACATCGAGACCATCCGTCAGATCGGAATGCTCGAGCCATTCGGCCAGGGAAATCGCGTCCCCCTGCTGGCCGCCCGCGGTGTGACGATGTGTGACCGCGCGGTCGTGGGCAAGACGGGCGACCACATGCGCTTTATCGCCACGGATGGAGCCGCGAGCGTGCCGGCGATCATGTTCCGGGCGCCCGAGGTCGAGCAACTGGTGAATTGCGATACGGTGGTCGACCTTGTGTTCGAGGCGGTTGCCGAGTGCTGGCAAGGGCGTGTGAAGCCCAAGCTCATGGTCAAGGACATCCTGTGCCGCTCGTGTGAGGAGCCCGTCTCCGCGGACGAGGCCCTTGTCCGAGTCGGAGAGCGGGCGGGGGAGGGGGACCGCGCGTCGAAGCCCGCGTGCGTCCGCCCGTGCGCGGTCCCGGTCGACGCCGATCGCCGCGCCGCGTTGGCGCGTCTTCCCTACGAGCAGCTCACGCGCAGTCTCATTCACACGTTCATCGGTCCGGCCGAGCCCCATCGCGCGCAGATGGAGGCACTCGACGCCCTCAAAGAGCGTCGCGGAGTGCTCGCCGTGATGGGCACGGGCCGTGGTAAGTCCCTCATCTTCCACGTCCATGCGGTTCGAGAGGCGATACTCAACGGCTCCGCGAGCATCTTCGTCTACCCGCTTCGCGCGCTTGTGACCGATCAGGCCTATCATCTGCAGGAGACGCTCGCCTCCCTCGGAGTCCGCGTGGGCGTCCTCACGGGTGACACACCCACAGCTGCGCGCGACCGCGCGTTCTCCCTATTGGGGGGCGGGAAGCTCGACATCGTCCTCACCACGCCCGAGTTCCTTTCCATTCATCGCGCGCGCTTCGCCGCGTCTCGCCGCATCGGGTTCGTGGTTGTGGACGAGGCCCATCATGTGGCGGGCGCCAAGGGCGGCGACCGTACGGCCTACCTCGACATGCCCCAGATCCTGCACGACCTGCTCGATCCAACTGTGCTTGCGGTGACTGCGACCGCCTCGGCCGAGGTCACGGCCGAGATTTGCCGCCTTTTGCCCGTCGACTCCCAGGTCGTGGACGCCGCTGTGCGCGAGAATCTGGAGCTCGACGACGGCCGCGATCTTTCCAGCCGCGAGAACAGGCTGGTGTCGATTGTCGCCACGGGGCAGAAGAGCGTGGTGTACGTGAACTCGCGCGATCAGGCCCAGGCGTTGTGCCGTACGTTGCGCCGTCGAGTGCCTGAGTTGGGCGCCCGCATCGCGTTTTACCATGCGGGACTCACACGGCCCGAGCGCGCCTCCGTCGAGGCCGCCTTCCGAGACGGCGAGCTCGCATGCATCGTATCCACCTCCGCCTTTGGCGAGGGAGTGAACATTCCCGACATCCGTCATGTGGTCCTCTACCATATGCCCTTTGGCGATATCGAGTTCAATCAGATGAGCGGCCGCGCGGGGCGCGATGGGGCGCCCGCCAGCATCCACCTGCTCTACTCCGGCCGCGACGCGCGCATCAACGAGCGGCTTTTGGACGCCGCGGCCCCCGATCGTCGCGAGTTGGTGACGCTGTATCGCGCGCTGCAGACCATGTGGCGCCGCCATCGCGGCGGGGCGCCCACGGGCCCACTGCCCGCGAGCGACCTCGACATCGCGCAGATGTGCCTGGCAGTCGATGCCCGCACGCCCGTCGACGAACGTGCGGTGCCCAGCGGCCTGGCCATTTTCGAGGAACTCGGCTTTGCACACGTGGCCGGCGATGACGATGTCCGGGCCATCGAGATGGTCGAGAACCCCGGCCATGTCGACCTGAATCGCTCGATTCTGTATCTCGAGGGCCTTCACGCCCGCCGAGAGTTCTCTGCCTTCCGCGACTGGGCGCTTTCCGCGTCCGCGCATGATATGCTGACACGCATCAACCGTCCCATAACACCGCAGGTACACGAGGGGGGTGCCGTCAATGGATAAACAGACGGCCACAGGGACCCATCCGGACAAGGCCATGGAGTACAAGGCGGGTGCCGAATCTCTGCGCCCGAGCGCCGAGATGGTGCATTACGCGCATGCGGACGATTTGCCCACCGAGTTCCAGGCGGACAGCTACGATCGACTAGCCTCATTGGTGCGCAAGTACATGGGGGAGCAGGATTGCGCCCTCGTCGAGCAGGCGTACTGTTTCGCCGCCGAGAAGCATTGCGCGCAGAAGCGCCGCAGCGGCGAGGCCTACATCAACCATCCGGTAGAGGTGGCCATCATCTTGTCCGAGCTCAAGATGGACTGCGACGTAGTTTGCGCGGCACTGCTGCACGACACGGTCGAGGACACCACCACCTCGCTCGCGGACGTCACGGCGTTCTTCGGCGCGACTGTCGCCGATCTCGTGGACGGCGTGACCAAGCTCACCAACATCGACGTCGATACCATGGACGGCAAGCAGGCGCTCAACCTGCGCAAGATGTTCCTCGCCATGAGCCGCGACATCCGCGTGGTCATCGTCAAGCTCGCAGACCGACTGCACAATATGCGCACCTTGGCGGCGCTGCCCGCCGATCGCCGCTTGTTCAAGGCGCGCGAGACCATGGACGTCTACGCGCCGCTCGCCGACCGCTTGGGTATGAGCTCCATCAAGTGGGAGCTCGAGGACCTGTCTTTCTTCTACCTCGAGCCCGAGGCGTACCAGCGCATCGCCCGTATGGTGAGCGAGAGCCGCGAGGCCCGCGAGCGCTTCTTGACCGAGACCATCAAGGCGCTCGACGACGAGCTGAAGCGCGCCGGTATCGAGGGTTACCAGATCACGGGCCGCTCCAAGCACTACTGGTCGATCTATCAGAAGATGAAGCGCAAGGGCAAGGAGTTCTCCGAGATCTACGACCTGGTCGCTCTGCGCGTGATCACCAAGAGCGTCGTCGATTGCTATTCCACGCTCGGTGCCGCGCACTCCCTGTGGACGCCCGTGCCCGGGCGCTTCAAGGATTACATCAACATGCCCAAGGCCAACAACTACCAGAGCCTGCACACTACGGTCATCGGTCCCACGGCACGTCCGCTCGAGATTCAGATTCGCACGTACGAGATGCACGAGCAGGCCGAATACGGCATCGCCGCGCATTGGCTCTACAAGCGCTCGGGCGGTTCGAGCGCCACCAAGGACGCCGGCGCCCAGAGCTTGGATGACCAGATCAACGCTTTCAAACGCAGCCTCGATTGGGCCGCGAGCGATGAGATCGAGGACCCCAAGGAGTTCCTGCACGCGCTCAAGGTCGACCTCTACGACCAGGAGATCTACGTCTTCACCCCCAAGGGGAAGGTGTTGAACCTCCGTGTGGGGTCCACGCCGCTCGACTTCGCCTACGCGGTCCACACCGAGGTCGGCAACCATTGCGTGGGAGCCATCGTCAACGGCGCCGTGGCACCGCTCACCCATGAGCTGTCCATGGGCGACCGCGTGGAGATCCTCACGAACAAGAACGCAAAGCCCTCGCGCGACTGGCTCAACATCGTCAAGACGCCGAGCGCAAAATCGAAGATCCGCCGCTATTTCGCCGCGGCGACCAAGGACGAGGACGCCGCCGCGGGCCGCGAGATGCTCTCCCGCGATTTGCGCAAGCGCGGGTACGGCATCTCCACGCCCCGCTCCACGCGCGCCCTGAACGCGGTCGCGGGCGATCTCAACTACAAGAGCCTGGAGCACCTGTTCGCCGCCGTCGGCGCGGGCAAGGTCCAGCCGCGCGCCGTGGGCAACAAGGTCCAGGCCATCCTCGATCCCAAGCAGCAGGACACCGCCACCGCCAAGGCGGAGGCCATCGCGAGCGTCGTGCATCAGCCTCCCCGCACGGGCGGCGCGCACGGCAAGCGCTCCAAGGGCAATTGCGGCGTGTTGGTCGAGGGTGCCGAGGGCGATAGCATGCTCGTGCGCCTCGCGCATTGCTGCAACCCCGTCACGGGCGACGACATCGTGGGATTCATCACCCGCGGTCGCGGCGTCTCCGTGCATCGCGCCACCTGCCCCAACGTCAAGGGGCTCATGGAGCATCCCGAGCGGATGATCGGCGTGAGCTGGGACACCGGTGCGGACGCGCTCTTCCAGGTCGAGGTCGTCGTCGAGTGCATCGACCGTATGGGCCTGCTCAAGGACGTCACCATCGCCATCGGGGACGCAGGCGGCAACATCTTGTCCGCGGCCACGTCCACCAACCGCGAGGGCATCGCGACGCTGCGCTTCCTCATCGAGATCTCCGACGCGAGCCGCCTCGACCCGCTTCTCGGCGCCATCGGTGCCGTCGAGAGCGTGTACGATGCCCGTCGCCTCATGCCCGGTGAGGGCAACAAGACCATGAAGCGCCGCCGCTGAACCTCTCAAATGGGTAACCGTCTCAAATGGGGACGGCCGCATCGGGAGGCAGGCGCAATTGGGGGTGCAATTGGGGACAGGTGCAAAGTGCGACATGCTGGCTGCAGTTGAAAGGCATGCGAAGCGATGAATTGCCTATGGATATCTGCCGTTTGAGCGGTCCGAACGGCGGGTTTCCATAGGCAATCCCCGACCGGCAACAGGCAATCCCCGAGTGGGCATAGGCAATCTTCGAGTAGGCATAGGCAATCTCGGGGGTTGCCGTGGGTAAAATTGAGCTCTGCTGAGTATTGAATAAGAACGGGAGCGCGTTATGGACATGACGTTTGATATGGACAGGAAGGGGAGCCTCGCCATCCACTGCGTGGCGAACGGTCCCATCCAGACCAACACGTATTTCGCGGTGAGTGGGGACGAGGCCGTGATCATCGACCCCGCCTGGGAGGGCGAGAGGCTCGCCGAGGCGTTCGCCGAGCGCTGCCCGGGCGCCCGCGTGAGCGCCATCATCTGCACACACGGGCATGCCGATCACATCGGCGGCGTCGCCGGCTTGCGCCGCGCACTCGGCGAGGGCGTCCCGTTCCTCATCTCTGAGGCGGATGCCGCGATCATGGAGCGCGCCATCGCGGACATGCGCGAGATGTGGGGCTTCGACCACGAGCTGCCGCCCGCGCCCGACCGTCTGCTCAACGAGGGCGACGTCGTTTCCTTCGGTGATGTGACTCTGCAGGTCATGGCGACCCCCGGCCACACGCCCGGCGGTATCGTGCTCTTCTGCGCGGCGGACACCGGCGATGTTGCCTTCGTGGGCGATACGCTGTTCCCCGGGGCGCATGGTCGCACGGATCTCGCTGGCGGCAGCGAGAAGGAGGTCATCGACTCGCTTGGCAAGATGGGCCGCTTCCTGCCCGCCGACACCCTGTGCCTGATTGGACACAACGGCACGACCACCATCGGCGATGAGCTCGAAAACAACCTTTTCATGCGCCGGAGGCTTCGCCATTATCGGTGACACCCCTGCAAAGGGCTTCCAAAACAAGTACCCATCTGGCATATATGACCTGCTAGATGGGTATTTTTCTATTTATTGGAAAAGCTTCCAACTTATCTGGAAAACCGCGGTGTGGAACTTGTGGGGGGCGGTCGGTAAGGTATGAATCGTAGAGAACGAAACGCAAGCAGATGCGGTGGTGACCAGGGAGGGGAGTGCGCATGCTCGACGGCAAGGACATCAAATTGATCGACGTCATCGAGGCGCATCCCGATATCGAACCCTCCGATCTTGCCGAGCGGTTTTCCGTGAGCGACCGCAGCGTGCGCACGTATGTCCGCAAGACCAACGAGGCCCTCGGCGGTTGCGCGCAGATAGAGAAGAGGCGCGGCGGCGGTTACTCGCTCAGGGTCATCAACGCCTCGGCGTTCGCCGCCATGAAGGCCCGTGACGCTCGTGCGGGGGAGGAAGCCGTCCCCACCACGCCCGAGGCACGCGTCGATTATCTCTTGAACGACCTGCTCTCGCGCGCCGATTGGATCACCGTCGACGACCTTGCGAGCATCTTGTTCGTGTCTCGCAATGTGATCACGACGGATCTCAAGCAAGTCGCCGCCACCTTGCGCCGTTTCGATCTCGACCTTGAGAAGCGCCCCCATTATGGCATTCGGGTGACGGGGCCTGAGATGTCCCGTCGCCTGTGCCTCGCCAACTTGACCCTCAACGGCATCGTCGGCGAAGGCGGGTCGCCCGCCGTCCCCCTCGACGTCATCGCGCACTGCGTGAGCGACGCCCTTTCCGAGGAGAACTTTCAAATCAACTCCGCTGCCTACCAGAACCTGCTCGTTCATATCGCAGTGGCGGTCGAGCGCATCCGCGCGAACTGTTACGTCCCGATGGAGCCCGAATACCTCGACAAGCTCCGAGCAACTGCCGAGTATGCGCTTGCCGGGAAGGTGGCCCGTGCCGTGCAGGACAAGCTCGATGTCGAGCTCCCTGAGGAGGAGGTCGGCTACATCGCCATTCATCTGGCGAGTAAGCAGACGCTGTACACGCCCGGTTCCGAGGACGACTGCAACCTCGTCATCTCCGATGACGTGTGGAACGTGGTCTCACGTATGCTCGAGATGGTCTGGAATGCCTTTCGCTTCGATTTCCGCACAGACCTCGAGCTGCGCATGAACCTGGCGCGTCACATCGTGCCGCTGTCGGTCCGCCTGCGCTATCGCATGCATATCAACAACCCGCTGCTGTCCGATATCAAGCAGCGGTTCCCCGTGGCCTACTCCATGGCGCTGGAATCTTCCTGCATCTTGGCCGAGGAGTACGGCAACACCTTGTCCGAGGACGAGGTCGGCTACATCGCCCTCGCCTTCGCCCTGGCCATCGAGCGCCAGAAGAGCGAGCGCCCGCGCAAGAACATCCTCGTGGTGTGCGCGAGCGGCCAGGGCAGCGCGCGCCTGCTTGAGTGGCGCTACCGTCAGGAGTTCGGCACCTGGCTCGACCGCATCGAGACCTGCGATGTGGCGCGTGTACCCAGCCGCGATCTGACGGGTATCGACTATGTGTTCACCACGGTCCCCCTGGAGTGCAAGCTCCCCGTGCCCGTCCGCGAGGTGAAGTATTTCCTCGATGACGAGGACGTGAACAGCGTGCGCCGCATCCTGTCAGGCGAAGCGGCCGCCGCGGCGCCGCTGGCCGCTCACTTCGACGAGCGCCTCTTCATGGGACCGCTGCGCGCGAAGGACAAAGGCGAGGTGCTCGACGCGTTGTGCGAGCGCGTCGCCGAGGTGCACGACGTGCCGGCGAACTTCCGCGCGCTTGTCGAGCGCCGCGAGGAGCTCGCGCAGACCTGCTTTGGCAACATGGTCGCCATGCCCCACCCGGTGACCCCCGTCACCGATTCCACCTTCGTCGCCGTGGCGGTGCTCGAGCAGCCCGTCATCTGGAACCACCAGGACGTGCAGGCGGTTTTCCTCGTCTCCGTCTCTGCCCAGCGCAACAAGAAGCTCGATACCTTCTATCGCAGCATGGCGCGCCTGCTCACCAGCCGTGAGGCTATCCAGAAGCTCGTGTCGAATCCGGACTTCGCGACGCTTCTCGATGTGATCGATATCTATTCACCCGCTACTGAAAAGGAGTAGTCCCATGGACGAGTCCAAATACGAAAACGCCCTTCAGATCATCCTTCACGCCGGAAATGCGAAATCCTCCGCCCTTATGGCGATCGACGCCGCGGCTGACGGGGAATTCGATGAGGCCGAGCGACTGCTCGCCGAATCCCAGGCCGAGATGGGCGAGGCTCACAAGATGCAGTTCGCCCTCACCCAAGCTGAGGCGAACGGCGATTCCGTCGACATCAACATCATCCTCATCCATGCCGAGGACCATCTCACCATGGCGATCATGGCCGCCGATATCGCCGAGCGCATGATCGACCTGTACCGCGAGGTCAAGGCCAAGTAACTTCTGGGAAATCCGATTCATTCACGTTCGTCGTTCAATTGGCGCCCAAAGGGGGCGCTGAAGAAAGGAGTCAGTCATGAACATCATGCTGGCATGCTGCGCTGGAATGTCGACCTCCATCCTCGTGAACGCGATGGAGAAGGCCGCTGCCGACCAGGGCAAGGATTACAAGATCTGGGCAGACAACACCACCGCCGTCGCCGATCAGCTCGGCAGCTTCGATGTCCTGCTGCTCGGTCCCCAGGTTCGCCATATGCAGCGCAAGATGACCAAGCTCGTCGACGGCAAGGCACCCGTCGCGGTCATCGACGCCGTCGCCTATGGCCGCGCCGACGGGGCTGCTGTCCTGAAGCAGGCGGAGGACCTGGTCAACGCTTAGAACCTCGGTCGTAACGCATGGGCGCGCCGCGAGAGGGCGCGCCCATGCGAGACATATGCTCGGTGCCGACGCGGAGGTGAAGAGATCGCGACGACGCCGGGTGGGGCGATGCGCCCCCATGTTCCATTCCTTTATACCCCTTAGGAGGTACATCATGTCTTTCGGAGAGAAGTTCGAAGACGCAATGATGACGGTGGCTGAGGTCGTTGGCGACAACAAGTACCTCATGGCCATCAAGGACGCCTTCACGTCCTTCATGCCGTTCATCATCATCGGCTCGATGGGCACTCTACTCAAGGTCTTGATCTCCTCGACCACGACCGGTCTGGCGATTTGGGTTCCCCAGCTTGCCGCGCTGCAGCCCGCCTTCGACGCCGTCAACTTCTGCACGATGTCGTTCATGACGCTGCCCATCATCTTCCTGATCGCCCAGAACCTCGCCAAGGCCAAGAACGGCCCCGAGCAGGCTTCCGGCGTGGTCAGTGTGGCTGCCTATATCTCCATGTGCGCCACCACCATCACCGTCGACGGTCTCGATACCCCCATCGCGGGCATGCTCAACACCACCTTCGGCGCCCAGGGCCTGTTCGTCGGCATGGCCACCGCCCTGATCTTCACCTCGCTGTTCTGCTGGCTCACCACCATCGAGGCCATCAAGATCAAGATGCCTCCGTCGGTTCCCGCCGGTATCGCCAACTCCTTCAACATCATGATCCCGGTGTTCATCACCCTGGTCGTCAGTTCCCTGTTCGGCATCTTCTTCCGCATGGGCACCGGCCAGTATGTCGGCGACTTCATCTACGCCATCATGCAGGCCCCGCTCGAGGCGCTCTTCAACACCCCGTTCGGCATCATGGGCCTGGTCCTGGTCTCCAACCTCTTCTGGGTGCTCGGTATCCACGGTGGCCTGATCGTCACCCCGGTCCGCAACCCGATGTTCGCCGCCGCTATCGCCGCCAACACCGCCGCGCTCGCCGCTGGCACGCAGCCCGACCAGATCTTCACCATGGGCTTCTGGAACGCCTTCCTGACCCTCGGCGGCGCCGGTGGCACTTTCTGCCTCATCCTCGCCACGCTGATGTTCTCCAAGCGTGAGGATCACCGTGCCATCGCCAAGCTCGGTCTTCTCCCTGGTATCTGCGGTATTTCCGAGCCCATCGTCTTCGGTTTCCCGCTGGTGCTCAACCCCACCTTCGCCATTCCGTTCATCCTGTGCACGCCCGTTCAGGCGGCCATCGCGGTGTTCGCCACCAACATCGGTTTCCTGCCGTGCAACACGGTCGACGTGCCCTTCGGTATCCCGATTCTGCTCAATGGCTTCATCGGCCATGGTTGGCAGGGCGTCGTCGTCCAGCTCATCATCTTGGTCGTCGGCACGCTCATCTGGATTCCGTTCGTCATGATGGCCAACCGTCAGGCGGAGAAGGAAGCTGCCGAGGCCCAGGCTGCCTAAGCACTTCGTCATCCCAGGGGCCGCGCTTGCGTGGCCCCTTTTTTAAACCTCGGCGCTCAGACGTTTGCGCCGGTTTTCGAGGAGGTTCGCATGTCCACAACCGATTCCGTATTCCCCAAGGGATTCCTGTGGGGCGGCGCGACTGCTGCCAACCAGTGCGAGGGCGCCTGGGACGTCGACGGCAAGGGCCTGTCCGTCGCCGACTGCACCACGTACAAGCCGCATGTCGACAAGAAGGACTACGCGGCGCTCCACGGCATCACGAGCGAGCAGATCGCCGAGGCCGAGGAGTCCGCCGACACGCACATGTATCCCAAGCGCCATGGCATCGACTTCTATCATCGCTACAAAGAGGATATCGAGTTGTTCGCCGAGATGGGCTTCAAAACCTTGCGCGTCTCGATTCAATGGACCCGTCTGTTTCCCACGGGAACCGAGGCCGAGCCGCTGCAGTCCGGCATCGATTTTTACCGCGACCTGTTCCGCACCCTGCGCGAGCATGATATCGAGCCGCTCGTGACCCTGCACCACTATGAGATGCCGCTCTACCTCGCCAATCACTACGACGGTTGGGGCAAGCGCGAGGTCATCGACTTCTTCCTGCGCTTCTGCGAGGTGTGCTTCCGTGAGTTCGGCGAGTACGTGACCTATTGGCTCACCTTCAACGAGATCGACTCCGTCTTCCGCCACCCCTGGACGACCATCGGCGTGTGCACCGACCGCTATGCGCCGGAAAAGCGCGAGGAGCTTATCTACCAGTGCGTTCACAACCAGTTCGTGGCAAGCGCCCTGGCGACTAAGATGCTGCATGAAATGGTCCCCGGGGCTCAGATGGGCTGCATGGTGACGCGCACCCTCACCTATCCGGAGAATTGCAACCCGAAGAACATGCTTCTCGCTCAGAAGACCAACCGCGACAATTACTTCTATAGCGATGTCCAGGTGCTCGGTGAGTATCCCGCCCATGTGCTCAAGTATTGGGAGCGCGCGGGTATCCACGTCGAGTTCGGACAGGGTGACGAGGCCATCCTCAAACAGTACCCGGTCGACTTCGTCTCCTTCTCCTACTACATGTCGATGGTCGACTCCATTGATGCCGAGCAGCGCGAGAAGGTCGGCGGCAACCTCGCCACGGGCGTGAAGAACCCCTATCTCCCCGTTTCCGATTGGGGGTGGCAGGTCGACCCCGACGGCCTGACGTACGCCTTGATCGACATGCAGGACCGCTATCACAAGCCCCTGTTCATCGTGGAGAACGGCCTCGGAGCATACGATACGGTCAACGAGGACGGTACGATCGATGACGATTATCGCATCGACTACTTCCGCGAGCACATCAAGGCGATCGGCGCCGCCATCGAGGAGGGCGTCGATGTCATGGGTTATACGCCGTGGGGGTGCATCGATCTTGTGTCCATGTCCACCTGCCAGATGTCCAAGCGTTACGGCTTCGTGTACGTCGATCTCGACGACGATGGCAACGGGACGTACGCCCGCAGCCGCAAGAAGAGCTTCTACTGGTACAAGAAGGTCATCGAGACCAATGGCGCCGACTTGGCGTAACCGTGTGGGCGGATCGGGCATGCGTCCGATCCGCCTTCTTCAACAGGCGAGCGATTGAAAGGAATTGACATGAAGTTCCCCGATGGGTTCCTGTGGGGCGGTGCAACCGCTGCCAATCAGTTCGAGGGTGCCTGGGACGTTGACGGCAAGGGTCCCAGTTGCATGGACATGGCGACGAACGGCAATCACCACACGCCACGTCAGATCACGCCCGAGTTGGATCCCAACAGGCTGTATCCCTGTCATGACGGCGTCGACTTCTACCACCATTACAAAGAGGATATCGCCCTTTTGGCGGAGATGGGGTTCAAGTGTTTCCGCTTTTCCATCAATTGGCCTCGCATATATCCGACGGGGTTCGAGGATGAGCCGAATGAGGCTGGCCTGGAGTTCTACGATCGCGTCTTCGATGAATTGGAGCGTTACGGTATCGAGCCGTTGGTCACCCTGTCGCACTATGAGATGCCCTTCGCCATCGCGCGACGTCAAAACGGCTGGGCATCGCGCGGGACCATCGATCTCTATGTGAAGTACGCGACGACCGTCATGAGGCGCTATCGCGGCCGCTGCCGCAAATGGTTGACCTTCAACGAGATCAACGCGGGCATGATGCCCATCGGCATGTACATGAGCCTCGGCATCCTCACGGGCGATCCCGACTTGCGCCATCAGCCCGACAATCCCCAGCAGCGCTATCAGGCGCTTCACCATCAGTTCGTGGCGAGCGCCCTGGCGGTGAAGGCGGGCCACGAGATAGACCTCGAGAACAAGATGGGCTGCATGATCGCCTACATGCTCGCCTATCCGCTCACCCCCAATCCCGCCGACGTCGAGCTCGCCCGCGAGCGCAACCAGTATCGCAATTACTATTGCTCCGATGTCCAAGTTCGTGGCGAATACCCGTATTTCGCCCGCCGCATGTGGGACGAGGAGGGCGTTGAGATCGATATGGCCCCAGGTGACCTTGAGATTCTCAAGCAGGGGACGGTTGATTTCTACACGCACAGCTACTATCAGAGCCAGTGCGCCTCCACCGATGCGTCCCAAGAGACGAGCGGCAACTTGCTCGGCGGCGCGAAGAACCCGTACCTCAAAGAGACGGCATGGGAGTGGCCAATCGACCCCGCGGGCCTTCGGATCATGCTCAATCAGGTGTATGAGCGCTACCAAATCCCCATCATGGTCGTCGAGAACGGCCTCGGCTGTCGTGATGAGGTCGGCCCCGACGGCGCGATCGAGGACGACTACCGCATCGAGTACCTGCGCGAACATATCAAGGCAATGGGAGAGGCAATTGTCGACGGCGTTGAGGTGTGGGGCTACACCCCGTGGGGCTGCATCGACCTGGTGAGCAACGCCGACGGCGAGATGGCCAAGCGCTACGGTTTCGTGTACGTCGACAAGCATGACGATGGGACGGGTACCATGGCTCGCAGCCGCAAGAAGAGCTTTGCTTGGTATCAGAAGGTCATCGAGAGCAACGGCGAGGTGCTGTAGGGGATGTCCCGCCATTGGCGGCACCGTCACGCGCATGCGCGAGACGGTGCGTCCCTTCGGTCCGCCGCCCCGTGCGCGGCGTTCTCTCTGCCAATCCGACGGCGCGGGCGTGCCCGTGGCCGAGTGAAAGGAGTATCAATGTCTGAATCGAAAGCCTTTCCCGAGGGCTTCCTGTGGGGCGGCGCCACCGCCGCGAACCAGTGCGAGGGCGCGTGGAATCTTGACGGCAAGGGCCCGTCTACGGCGGATGTTCAGAAATTCGCCGACCCCAAGTCGCTCAAGGAGCTCATGGACGTCCATGGCCTGTGCGATATCACGGACGAGATGATCGACGCGGCCCTCGTCTCTCAAGATGACGCAGCGTACCCCAAGCGTCTCGGCGCCGATTTCTACCATCGCTACAAGGAGGATATCGCCTATTACGCCGAGATGGGCTTCAAGGTGTACCGCATGTCTATCGCGTGGAGCCGCATTTTCCCCAACGGAGATGAGGCGGAGCCCAACGAGGCGGGCCTTGCGTTCTACGACAGGGTGTTCGATGAGTGCGCCAAGTACGGTATCGAGCCGCTCGTCACCATGAGCCACTATGAGCCGCCGCTGGAATTCTGCCGTAAGTACAACGGCTGGTACAGCCGCGAGTCAATCGAGTTCTTCTGCCGCTACGTCGACGTCATCACCAAGCGCTATGCCGGCAAGGTCAAGTATTGGCTCACCTTCAACGAAGTTGACTCGATCCTGCGACACCCGTTCATGACCGGCGGTCTCATCGAGAGCCGCTTTGCCGCAGACGAATTTGAGGAGGTCCTCTTCCAAGCGATGCACCATCAGTTCGTGGCGAGCGCGCTTGCGACGAAGATCTGCCACGAGAACATTCCCGGCTCCAAGGTGGGGTGCATGCTCACCAAGCTCACGTTCTACCCATATACCTGTCATCCCGCCGACGTCCTCGCGGCTCAGCAGCGCGAGCGCGCCACCTATTGCTACGGTGATGTCCAGGTGTTCGGCGAGTACCCCGCCTATCTCACGGCGATGTACAAGAACAAGGGGTTTGACATCAAGATGACCGATGAGGACCTTCGCGTCATGAAGGCCTATCCAGTCGACTTTGTGTCCTTCTCCTATTACAGCTCCGGGTGCGCGGCGGGCGTCCATCATGAGGAGGCCGAGGTCACTGCCGGCAACACCGTCCAGGGTATCAAGAACCCGTATCTGCCGAGTTCCGATTGGGGCTGGCAGATGGATCCGGTCGGCCTGCGCATATCCCTTGTCGATTTGTATGACCGGTACCGCAAGCCCCTGTTCATCGTCGAGAACGGTCTCGGCGCGCATGATGAGGTCGGGCCCGATGGGACGATCGACGACCAGTATCGCATCGACTACCTCGCCGCGCACCTGCGCGAGGCGTACAAGGCGATTCACGAGGACGGCGTCGAGCTCATGGGCTACACCACTTGGGGTCCGATCGACCTCATCTCGAACTCGACCATCCAGATGTCGAAACGCTACGGCTTCGTGTACGTCGATGCCGACGATTATGGCCACGGTACCTACGATCGCATCCGCAAGAAGAGCTTCTACTGGTACAAGAACGTCATCGAGACCAACGGAGCCAGCCTGTTCGAGGAATAGTCCGCACCAAAGCGTGCGGGGCGCAGGTGCCCCGCATCAGCGGAAGCCGCGCAATCGGATGCATTGCTGGCGCTATCGCGCATCGGCATCGCCGCTCGCGTGGTAGAATGCTTACGTTTACCGTTCAGAGTATGGACAATGGGAGGTCCAATATGCTCGTCAATGCAGCTCAGATGCTGAAGGATGCCGAGGCCGGTCACTACGCCCTCGGTGCGTTCAACACCAACAACCTGGAGTGGACGCTCGCCATCCTCCAGGCCGCCGAGGAGGCCAAGTCCCCGCTGATCATCCAGTGCTCCGCTGGCGCCGCCAAGTGGATGGGTGGCTTCAAGGTCTGCGCCGACATGGTGAAGGCCGCCGTCGAGGCCACTGGCGTGACCGTCCCGGTCGCCCTGCACCTCGATCACGGCACCTACGAGAACTGCCTTGAGTGCATCGAGGCCGGCTTCACCTCCGTCATGTACGACGGCTCCCACGAGGAGACCTTCCAGATCAACCTCGACCGCACCGCTGAGATCGTGAAGATCGCCCACGAGAAGGGCATCTCCGTCGAGGCCGAGGTCGGCGGTATCGGCGGCGTCGAGGACGGTATCGTGGGCCAGGGCGAGATCGCCGACCCCGAGGAGTGCAAGCAGATCGCTGCGCTGGGCGTGGACTTCCTCGCCTGCGGCATCGGCAACATCCACGGTGTGTACCCCGAGGATTGGGCCGGCCTGTCCTTCGACGCTCTGGCTGCCATCAAGGAGGCCGTGGGCGACCTGCCGCTGGTTCTCCACGGCGGCACCGGCATCCCGGTGGACCAGATCCAGAAGGCCATCTCCCTCGGTGTTTCCAAGATCAACGTGAACACCGACCTGCAGCTCGTCTTCGCCGCTGCCACCCGTGAGTACATCGAGGCCGGCAAGGACCTCGAGGGCAAGGGCTTCGATCCCCGCAAGGTGCTCAAGCCCGGTCGCGAGGCCATCGTGGCCCGCGCCAAGGAGCTCATGGAGGAGTTCGGCTCCGTCAACAAGGCGTAACTGATTCATTTCAGCTTTGATGCGCGCGCTGGGCTGTGGTACCATAGCTCAGCGCATTTTTTATGCCCGAGTGGCGGAATGGCAGACGCAGGGGACTCAAAATCCTCCGCCCGCGAGGGCGTGTGAGTTCGACTCTCACCTCGGGCACCATATGCGCGTTCGCATCCCTTTGATGCAAGATCGAGGGAGGCGGTATTCTCGTGATGAAACCATGGAGCAAATGCGTTCCGTGGTATGATTCACAAGTCGCTGGTTTTCCAGCAGGAAAGAGGGACCTGTGGGTCCCCACCTTTCGGCGCCATATCGGTAGCTGTCTGGTCGTACAAATCAAGATGTATGTCCGCACCTCGGTGTGTACATCTCCCAAGATCTGTAGACCCGGATACCGTTTAGGTGGCCGGGTTTTTTGTTCGAGTTGCAAGAAGGAGGTATTGAGATAGCTAAGTCTGATGACACCCGCATCAACGATGAGATCCGCGCCCCGCGTGTCCGTCTCATCGGCGTCGATGGATCGCAGCTGGGTCTGTTCGACACCCGTGATGCGCAGCGCATCGCCGACGACCAGAACCTTGACTTGGTGGAGATCGCGCCCAACGCCGAGCCTCCCGTGTGCAAGGTCATGGACTACGGCAAGTTCAAGTACCAGCAGGCCATGAAGGCCAAGCAGGCTCGTAAGAACCAGTCCAAGGTCGAGGTCAAGGAAATGAAGTTCCGACCGAAGATCGATGTGGGCGATTACGAGACCAAGAAGGGTCACGTCCTGCGCTTCCTCAAGAAGGGCGCGCGCGTCAAGATCACCATCATGTTCCGCGGCCGCGAGATGGCCCATCCGGAGCAGGGTCTGAACGTGCTCGAGCGCCTCGCAGAGGACCTCAAACCGTTCGCTACGGTCGAGTCCCAGCCCAAGCTGGAAGGCCGTAACATGCTCATGCTGCTCGCCCCGATCAAGGGCGCCTTCGACAACGAGGGCGATGCCGAGCCGAGCGATAAGTAGTTAACCACCAGGTATTAGAAGGAGTTTTCCATGCCTAAGATGAAGACCCACAGCGGCAGCAAGAAGCGTTTCCGCCGCAGCGGCACTGGCAAGATCATGCGTGCCAAGGCTTACAAGAGCCACATCCTGACCAAGAAGTCTACCAAGCGCAAGCGTGGCTTCCGCCAGGAGACCGAGCTGGCCGCTGCCGACGCCAAGGTCATCAACGCCCGCCTCGCCGGCCGTTAATCCGTATTTACCGCTGTAATCTCATTTAGGAGTTGATTAGATATGGCTCGTGTGAAGCGCGCTGTGAACGCCAAGAAGAAGCGTCGTACCGTCCTTAACCGTGCAAAGGGTTATTACGGTCAGGCGTCCCGTTCCTATAAGTACGCCAAGGAGCAGGTGCAGCACTCCCTTCAGTACCAGTACCGCGATCGCCGCAACAAGAAGCGTGAGATTCGCTCCCTGTGGATCACTCGTATCAACGCTGCTGCTCGCATGAACGACATTTCCTACTCCCAGTTCATGCACGGCCTGAAGCTCGCCGGCATCGAGCTCGATCGCAAGGTCCTCGCTCAGATGGCTTATGAGGACATCGAGTCCTTCAACGAGCTCGCCGCCATCGCCAAGAAGGCTCTCGAGGCCTAATGTGCTTTTAAACGGGATGTCCCTGCATGGGACGTCCCGTTTTCTTATATGCACTCGCAATCCCCGAGCTGGTTTGGCGCTCTCCAGAAAGGCCAAGTTCGAGGTCCTTCGTTCTTTGGGCTTGTGCGAAGTTGCCAAGCGTTTAGACGGATCGGCGCGGGGAAGAGAGGGGCACGGCATTGCCCGGCCGGAACAGGGTATGTATTCGATACAGATGACCGCTGCATATATGTACGAGAACCGAATGGTCGTCATCTATATAAGGTGAAAGATCGCCTGAAGCACCTTCCTTTATATAAAGGGTCAAATAGCCCATTTATGGAGGAAATGTGAAGTGCTAATTCTCACTACACAGCGGCTTGGACTCTGGCAATATATCTCCTTGCCGCGCGGGTGGCCGAG
>NZ_CABJEU020000003.1:0-72023 GCF_902364775.2 Collinsella intestinalis
CCGCGCAAAGCGTTATTTGCGTCTCCATATTTTGCACATATTTAACTCTCAGCTGTTCGTTTCCTTATCTATATATATGCATTGATCCTTGACTCGAAGCAGCCCGTCAACGTGGCGTTTTATCCAAAGTCTCCGCGCGCTATGGCGCACCCGGCTTCCAACAATTCATCGCGCATCTCAATACTCTGAGCCTCCGCATACACACGGACCACGGGTTCTGTCCCCGACGGCCTCAGCAATAACCATGATTCATCAGCGAATTCGAAGCGCAGGCCATCCATATGACTCACCGACGCGGGCACGCGCCCCGCGATAACCGGTGGATTCA
The DNA here is from genome assembly GCF_902364775.2 of Collinsella intestinalis. Taxonomy (GTDB): domain Bacteria; phylum Actinomycetota; class Coriobacteriia; order Coriobacteriales; family Coriobacteriaceae; genus Collinsella. Next base: position 329 of record NZ_CABJEU020000003.1, read on the forward strand.
ATCCCGGCAAGATCGTCCTGAGCATTTCGATGATCTCCTGGTCGAGGCGTACGTCTCGTCGAGCATAGTAATAGTGACCGCACGCCTCCTCGAGCTTTTCGACCAACTCACCCAGGGTCATTCCCATAGTGGCCATTGCCTCACATAGCATCAGGTTGGTAAGAAGGCCGTCGCGCTCGGGCATATGACTCGCGAAGCCGATGCCCCCAGCCGCTCCCCCACCTAGCAGTACGTCACCCTTGAGCATCTCGCGATAGATATATTTGAAGCCCACAGGCTTGATATTCAGCTTGCATCCCAGCATCCTCGCAGTTTTACGCGTGACAACCGACGAAGACTGGTTCAACACCACTCGTCCGGTCATCCCTCGATTGATGCATAGATGCGCCAGCACCAGAGCAAGCACCTTTTGCGCGCTCACAAAGTGTCCGCGCTCGTCTACGGCGCCCACCCGGTCGCCATCTCCATCGTTGACCAAGCCCGCATGTGCTCCCTGTGCCAGAACCTCGCACTCGCAATCGTCGACCCAAGGCTCCACCGGCTCAGGATGCGTTTCGTCCGTTTCCGCATCGGTGACCCCATGGATTTCAACGACGTCGACGCCCATTGCACGCAATAGATCCGCGAAATAGCGGCTTGCCGACCCATACAGCGGGTCATACACAACCTTTAGATGAGCTGCCGCAATCGCTTCGGTGTCGACAAGCGTGTAGAGATGATCGAAATACCTAGTCAGATAATCGCACGCTTCAATTGCACCGCGCTCAGCAGTCGGGTCGGAGGGAATGGCCCGCTCGAGCTCCTCATAGATTTCGTCCGAGCCTATACCGCCGTCCGCCTGGCGGAGCTTGATGCCCTGATAATCGTTGGGACTATGCGACCCCGTCACCATGAGGCCGCCTACAGCCCGCACATCCTGAGCAACGGTCCATGACAATGCGGGTGTTGGAACATACCGATCGGACACTTTGACGTGCAATCCATGCGAGGCAAGGACCTTACCCGCCAACCGCGCGAAATGATCGGCACCTGGGCGCATGTCGTATCCGACATACACCAAGGCGCCGGGTGCGCGACGCGCCCACATCTCACCCGCGGCATCGGCCACACGGATCACGTTGTCGTCGTTGAAGTCGCCATCAAGCCGGGCTCGCCAGCCGTCAGCGCCAAAATGAAGTATCGCGCCCATGCGCGCATGCACCCCTTGCGGTGTTCTGTGGTTGACGTCTCTGCATAGCTCGGTATACCCGAACCGCGACGGGCCAACCAGCGTCACGCCTTTCTAAGCAAACTGTAAGATTCTCCCGCTCACTTGAGGTTGCGCATAACGGCAGGCGCCATCTCGGCAAGCGCTCCTCGGGGTGACATCAACCAAACGCAAAACCCCCTGCAAGGAGGCCATGAGCGGCGTGCTTGCAGGGGGATCCTCATGCGTGGGGGGCTTCGGCGTCAGTCAACGAGTTTGATTCCGTCGCGCTCCATATGGGCAATCCAGCGGTCCATGGTGTCCTCGGACAGGGCGTGCTCCATCTTGCACGCCTCCTCATCAGCGCGATCGAATTCAACACCCAGCTCATCGGTCAGGAAAGCGCGCAGCATGCGGTGGCGACGCCACACGGCAGCTCCTATGGACCTTCCCTCTTCGGTCAGGCGGACCTTTCCGTAATGCGCCTGTTCGACCATGCCCTGTGATTTGAGCGATGCGATCGCCTTGTTGACCGAAGCTTTGGAGACATCCAGACGCTGCGCGATCTCGACCGAACGGATACCGTCGGTACCCTGGTCGGGCTCCTCCGCCTCGATGCGCACAATGCACTCGAGGTAATCCTCATTTGCCATGGTGAGATGTGGTTTGGCGCCCTGATCAGCTGCTTCCACGTTTGTTCCCTTCACTTCGGTTCTCTGCGCTGCATTCTACCCCAAAGACGCCGAGCGCCCCGAGGCCCGAACGGGCAGACGGGGAGCTCGGCGTGCTTCTGCGCAATTGCAACAGATTTCGTGCCAGTTTATGCGGCGAACTTGGCCACCAGATGGGTCAGGACATCGACCATGGTTTCGAGCGATTTCACCGGAATGAACTCGTTTACTCCGTGACAGCAATAGGCTCCCGTAGAGAGGTTCGGGCAGGGCAACCCGCGGAAGGACAGCTGAGCGCCGTCGGTGCCACCGCGGATGGGGATGACGTTGGGCTCGACGCCGGTCTCGGCGAACGCCTCCTTGGCGAGGGTGATGAGCTCAGGATACTGCGCCACCTTCTCGGCCATGTTGCGGTACTGCTGCTTGACCTCGACGGTCACGCGCTCGCAGCCCTGCTCCTCGTTCATGAACGACACGGCGGACAGCAGGTGATCGATCTTGGCCTGGAACTTGTCGGCATCGTGATCGCGGATGATGTAGCGGCTCGTCGCATGCTCAACCGTGCCGCTGATGCCCTCGAGATAATAGAAGCCCTCGTACCCGCTGGTGTACTCCGGGCGCTGCACGGCGGGAAGCAAGCTGTGGAAACGATGCGCGAGCTCGGCGGCGTTGACCATGCGGCCCTTGGCATCGCCGGGATGGATGGAGAAGCCTTGGAAACGCACGACAGCCTCGGCGGCGTTGAAGCACTCCCACTCGAGCTCGCCGATCGGGCCGCCGTCAACCGTGTAGGCGTACGTGCAGCCGTAGGCATCCAGATCGAGCAGCTCGGCGCCATGGCCGATCTCCTCGTCGGGGCAGAAACAGATGCCCAGCTCGGGATGGGGCAGGGCGGGGTTTTCCGCAATGAGGGCGACGAGCGCCATGATCTCGGCGATGCCGGCCTTGTCGTCTGCGCCCAACAGCGTGGTGCCGTCGGTGCATACGAGCTCCTCGCCCACCAGGTCGTTCAAGGCGGGCAGCAGCGCGGGGCTGATGGAGACCGCCTTGCCATCAACCATGGCGCACACCAGGTCGCCGCCCTCGTAAGTCATGACATGAGGCTTCACGCCAAACCCGGGGGCCTGTTCGGTGGTATCGAGATGCGAGATCAGCCCAAGGCGCGGACGACCCTCGGCACCCTCACTTGCGGGAATCCAAGCCGTGACATAGGCGTTCTCGGTCACCGTGACATCACGGGCACCGAGGTCGCGCAGCTCATCGGCCAGCATGTTGGCAAGGTCGAACTGAATGGCGGTCGAGGGAACCTGGTCGCAGTGCTCATCGGCAGACTGCGTGTCCACCTGGACATATCTCAAGAAACGGTTGAGGACATCGGACATAGATGTTCCTTTCTAGTTGGGCGGCGCCCCACGTGAGGAGGCCGATACGAGAAACACCCCCAGCGTATGCCAGGGGTGCTTGCAAGTCAAAGACACGTATATGTGTTTGCGAGCCCGTAACGAAAGCGAATCGCGCTCTCCTACTCGGCTGCCGACTCGTCCTCGGTGTCGCCGGATGCGAACGCGGAACCCGAGATGTCGCTCAGCGTGGAGCCGTTGCCCGTCTCGCTGCCCATGGTCTGGGGGCCGTCGGGGTTCTCTCCGGCGTCCACCTTGGCCATCATTTCGGCGAGCTTATCCTCGTACACGAACACGTAGCTCACGCCGTTCACATACGTCGTGCCATCGGCGTAGGACGGGATGTTGGCGACGTACATGTCGTTGCCCACGTCCATACCGCGCATCGCGTTGGCCACCGCCATGATGTCCTGCACGCTCAACGTTGTGATCACCACGTTGGAAAGGGATTCAACCGTGCCCATGATGCTGGCGGGATCAAGGTCGTTCAGGATCTTGGAGGCAAGGGCGCCGAGCACCTGGCGCTGATGGCGCATGCGGGTGTAATCGCCGTCTGCGTAGGTGTAGCGGCAACGAGCGTAGGCAAGGGCGGTCCTGCCGTCCATGTGCTGCCAACCCTTCTCGACTTTGACGTCGAGGTGCGCCGGATCGTCGACCTCCTCGGTGGCCTCCAAGTCAATGCCGCCGACGGCATCGATGAGCTGCTCCATGCCGGGGAAGTTGACCTCGGCATAGTGCGATACCTTCTGCTCGCCGCCGAAGCACAGGTCGTTCACGGCCTTGATCACGCCCTCGGGGCCATCGATGGAATGGGTGGCGTTGATCTTCATGGTCTCGCCCTTATAGACCACACGAGTATCACGCGGGATCGAGATGAGCGCGGCCTTTTTCTCGACGGGGTCGACTCGCGCCAGGATGATCGAGTCGGAGCGATACACGTCCTCGCCTGGACGGCCGTCCGTGCCGAGCAAGAGCATGTAAAACGGCTCGCGGGCGACATCGGAGTCGTTCAGGATCTGCAGGACGTTGGCGCCGATGAAACCGTTGCCGCTCAGGTTGCCCGTAATGCGGAAGAACCAAGCCCCAACGCCCACAACGCCCACGAGCAGCACCGCGAGCACCGCGCCGAGAATGCCGCGCTTGATCATGCGGCTCTTACGGCGCTGGCGGGCGCGCTCGGAATAACGGCTCACATTCTCGCGGCTGTAAATCCTACTGCTGGCACCCGTGGAGGGCTGGCGGCCCTGCTGGACCGGGATCTTTCTCTGGCTCATAGAGTACCTACGCTAGTCGTCGATGGGATCGGGTACGCTCAGACGCTCGACATGAGCACCAAGCGAGCAAAGCTTCTCAACGAAGCGCTCATACCCGCGGTCGATGTGATGGATGGCGGACACCTCGGTGTAGCCCTCGGCGATAAGGCCGGCGACCACGAGGGCCGCCCCGCCACGCAGATCGGGCGAGGTGACCTGGGCTCCGGAGAATCCGTCCACGCCGTGCACCATCGCATGATGGCTCTCCACACGGATGTCCGCGCCCATGCGAACGAGCTCGGAAGCGAACATGAAGCGGTTCTCGAAGATGTTCTCCGTAATGATGGAGTTGCCGTCGGCGAGGGCGGACAGGACCATGATTTGGGCCTGCATATCCGTGGGGAAGCCGGGGAACGGCAGGGTCTGGATGTCGACCGGCTCAATGTGATCGGCGCGATAGGCTCGTACGCCGTTCTCGATGCGATCGATGCGCACGCCCATGAGCTCGAGCTTCTTGATGACCATGCCGAGGTTGATCGGGTTGAAGCCCGTGACCTCGACGCCCGACTCATCGGCCATGAGGGCGGCGGCGGTGATGAAGGTGCCTGCCTCGATACGGTCGCCCACCACGCGGTGGGTCACGGGATGCAGCTCCTCCACGCCTTCGATCTGAACGACGGGGGTGCCGGCGCCGGTGATCCTGGCGCCCATCTCGTTGAGCATGTTGGCGAGGTCCACGATCTCGGGCTCACGCGCCGCGTTGTCGATAACGGTGGTGCCCTTGGCCTTGACCGCGGCCATGATGAGGTTCTCCGTGGCGCCGACGCTGGCGAATTCGAGCGTCACCGCCGTGCCGGTAAGACCCTCGGGTGCGTCGGCGTGAATGTAGCCGTGATCGGTGTCGAACTGAACGCCCAAGGCGCCAAGGCCCAGGATGTGCATGTCGATCTTGCGTGCACCGAGATTACAGCCACCGGGCATCGCGATCTTGGCACAGCCAAAGCGCCCAAGCAACGGACCCATGACGGCGGTCGATGCGCGCATCTTGGCCACCAGGTCATACGGCGCCTCCCAGGAGGACACGGCAGAGGTATCGATGCGCAGCGTGTGCTCATCGAGCACGTCGATAGTGGCACCCATGCGCTTGAGCACCTTGCCCATCACATGGACGTCCGAGATATTGGGCACGTTCTCGAGTGTGGTGGCACCCGGCGCGAGCAATGTTGCGGCCATGAGCTTGAGCGCAGAGTTCTTCGCACCCGAGACGACGACCGTACCGCTGATGAGATGACCACCTTCAACGCGGATGATATCCAAGCGTTTCCCTTTCAAAAAAACATGCCCGGGGCCGTTCCCCGGGCATGATGTCAATCGCTGTGCGCGCGAACGGCTCGTTCGCCTGCGCCTACTGAGCAAGCAGCAGCTTGCACCATGCGATTTCATTATAGAGGTAGGCGCGACGCGCGTCGCCCTCCGCCATATTCCCCAGCTGGTCTTCAAAACCTGCAAGCCTGGCGTTCACCTCGTCCACATCGACCTTCTCGGTGTCGATGGCGCGCTCGGCGAGCACGATGACCTCATCGTTCGCAACCTGGACATATCCGTCCGTCACCGCGAAGACATGGTCGACAACGCCCATCTTGGTTTCGGAGACGCGGATGTGGCCACCGTCGATCGTGCAGATCTCGCTCGCATGACGCGGGAGAATGCCGAACTCTCCGATGGTGGAGGGCACGGCCACATACGCGACGGCCCCCTCATACACGCACTCCTCGGGGCAGACGATTCGCAGCTGCATGGGCTTTGCCATGGTTCCTACGCCCCCATCTTAGCGGCGCGCTCACGCACGTCGTCAATGGTGCCGGCATAACGGAATGCCTGCTCGGGCAGGTTGTCGCACTCACCGTCGACGATGGCCGCAAAGGAGCGGACCGTATCGGCGACGCGGATGTAGACACCGGGGTTGCCGGTGAACTGCTCGGCGACATGGAAGGACTGGGAAAGGAACTGCTGCAGCTTACGGGCACGGTTGACCGTAAGGCGCTGCTCCTCGGACAGCTCGTCCATACCGAGAATGGCGATGATGTCCTGCAGGTCGGAGTACTCCTGGAGGAGCTCCTGGACCTTGACGGCGACACGGTAGTGCTCCTCGCCCACAATCGCGGGGTCGAGTGCGTCAGAAGAGCTCGCAAGCGGGTCGATGGCCGGGTAGAGACCGAGCTCGGCGATGGAACGCGAGAGAACGGTCGTGGCGTCGAGGTGGGTGAAGGTCGTGGCCGGAGCCGGGTCAGTCAGGTCGTCGGCGGGGACGTAGACGGCCTGGACCGAGGTGATGGAACCGGTCTTGGTCGAGGTGATGCGCTCCTGCAGGTCGCCCATCTCGGTAGCCAGCGTAGGCTGGTAGCCAACGGCGGACGGCATACGACCGAGCAGAGCCGAAACCTCGGAACCCGCCTGAGAGAAGCGGAAAATGTTGTCGATGAACAGCAGGACGTCCTGGCCGCGATCGCGGAAGTACTCCGCCTCGGTCAGGCCGGCCAGGCCGATGCGCAGACGCGCTCCCGGGGGCTCGTTCATCTGACCGTAGACCAGGCAGGTCTTGTCGATAACGCCGGACTCGCTCATCTCCAGGTACAGGTCGGTGCCCTCACGGGTACGCTCGCCGACGCCGGTGAACACCGAAGTGCCGCCGTGCTCCTGGGCGAGGTTGTTGATGAGCTCCTGAATCAGAACGGTCTTGCCAACGCCGGCGCCGCCGAACAGACCCGTCTTGCCGCCACGGATATAGGGCTCGAGCAGGTCGACGGCCTTGATGCCGGTCTCGAAGATCTCGGTCTTGGTGGTGAGCTGATCAAAGCTCGGGGCGGGATGATGGATCGGGTACCAGGCATCCACCTCGGGCATGTCCTTGCCGTCGACGGGCTGGCCCATCACGTTCCAGATGCGGCCGAGGGTGCCCTTGCCAACGGGCATCTTCATCGGGGCGCCGGTGTCGACGACCTCGAGGCCGCGCTGAAGGCCGTCGGTGGAGGTCATGGCGACGCAGCGGACCACGTCACCGGGCAGCTGGCTCTCAACCTCGAGAATCGTGTCGATGTGACCCACGGGGGTATCGACGTCGACGGTCAGGGCGTTGTAGATGTTCGGCACACCGCCCTTGAATTTGACATCCACGACGGCGCCGATGATGCGGACGATATGTCCGACACCGGCGGTCTTCGCGGAGTCCATATCAATGAAATCTGCCATTAATGTTCCTCCAATGCAGCGGCCCCGCCCACGATCTCATTGATCTCGGTGGTGATGGAGGCCTGGCGTACACGGTTATAAGTGCGCGTGAGGTCGGCGATGATCGCGCTTGCGTTCTCGGTGGCCGAGTGCATCGACTTGCGTCGGGCACCCTGCTCGGCTGCTGCGGAGTCGATCATGGCCTGGTGGACGACGGTCAGCACGTAGCTCGGGATCAGCTTGTTGAGCACGTGCTCCGCGGAGGGGACGAACTCGAACGGCGAGGCGAGACGCGTGGGCGCCTCATCCTCGTTCGCGCGAGGACCGCGAGCGGTGCGCAGCACCTCATCGTCCAATGGCAGGATGCGCTCGGAGCGCAACACCTGCTCCACGCGGTTCTTCGCATGGAAGTAGACGATGTCCACGCGACCGAAGCGACCCTGAGAGAAGCCGTCGATCACGTAGTTGGCCACGACACGGGCATTCTCAAGCGTGGGGTCGTCGGACTCGCCGACGATGCCCATCACCTTGCAGGGGTACTTGCGGAAGTACTCCGTCACCTTACGGCCGCAGGTGATGAGCTCGACCTCCTTCGCACCGTGGCGGTGGAAGTGCTTGATGCGCTGCTCAGCGGCGCGCTCGACCTGCATGTTGAAACCGCCGGCAAGACCACGGTCGGAGCTGATCGCAATGACCAGCGCGCGCTCGTAGGTCTCGGGGTCCACGAGGAGCGGCGAGTTGACGTTGAGCGCAGGATCGGTCGCCACGGTGAGCATGACGTCGGTGATCGCGGCGGAGTACGGCTCGCTGTTCTTGGCGCGCTGCAGGGCACGCGCGATCTTCGCCGTGGCGACCATTTCCATGGTGCGCGTGATCTGCTGGGTCGTGGAGACCGAACCGATGCGCTTTTTTATTTCGCGGAGGTTGGCCATAGGGCTTACTACTCTCCAGCTTCGTCGGCGACCGACTTGGCGGGCGCCTTCCCGGAGTCGCGAGACGCCAGGAACTGATTCTTGTAATCGCTGATCGCCTGCTCGAGCTCCTTACCGATGCGATCGTCGATCTTGGCGGAGCGGAACTCCTCCAGGAGCTTGCGGTAGGCACCGTTCAGGAACTCCACCAGACCGTCGCGGAATGGCACGACATCCTCGAGAGCCATGTCATCGAGGTAGCCCTTGTTGCCCGCGTACAGCACGGCGACCTGATCGACGACGTCCAGCGCCTTGAAGCGACCCTGCTTGAGGAGCTCGGTCATGCGAGCGCCGTGGGTAAGCTGCTTCTGCGTGGTGGCATCGAGGTCGGAGCCGAACTGGGTGAAGCCGGCGAGCTCGCGGTAGGACGCGAGGTCCAGACGCAGGTTTCCCGCCTGCTGCTTCATGGCCTTGGTCTGCGCGGAACCACCGACGCGCGACACGGAGATGCCGACGTCGACAGCGGGGCGCTGACCCTGGTGGAACAGCTCGGACTGCAGGTAGATCTGACCATCGGTAATCGAAATCACGTTGGTCGGGATGTAGGCGGAAACGTCGCCATCCTGCGTCTCGATGATCGGCAGGGCGGTCAGGGAGCCGCCGCCGTTCTTCTCAGAGAGCTTGCAAGCGCGCTCCAGGAGGCGAGAGTGCAGGTAGAAGATGTCACCGGGGTAGGCCTCGCGTCCGGGCGGACGGCGCAGCGTCAGCGACATCTGACGATAGGCGACGGCCTGCTTGGACAGGTCATCGTAGATGACGAGCACGTGGCCGCCGGGATTGGTGGCGCTGGCGGGCTGGCCATCCTCGCCGTTGTACATGAAGTACTCGCCGATGGCGGCACCCGCCATGGGGGCGATGTACTGCAGCGGCGCGGAGTCTGCCGCGGTGGCGCTCACGATGACGGTGTAGTCGAGGGCACCGTGCTGAGCGAGCGTCTCGCGAATGTTCGCGACCGTGGAGGCCTTCTGGCCGATGGCCACGTACACGCAGATCATGCCCTTGCCACGCTGGTTGATGATGGCATCGATGGCAATGGCGGTCTTGCCGGTCTTGCGGTCGCCGATGATGAGCTCGCGCTGGCCGCGGCCGATCGGGATCATCGCGTCGACGGCGAGCAGACCCGTCTGCACGGGCTCGCACACCGGGGTGCGCTCGATGACGCCGGGGGCCTTAAACTCGATGGGACGACGATGCGTCTCACCGACGCTGCCCTTGCCATCGATGGGCTGACCAAGCGGGTTGACGACACGACCGAGCATGCCGCGACCCACGGGGATGTCCATAACGCGACCGGTGGTGCGGCAGGCGTCGCCCTCCTTGATGGAATCGACATCGCCGAACAGAACGGCGCCGACCTCTTCGCGGTCGAGGTTCTGAGCCAGGCCGTACACGGTCTTGCCCGTGATGGAGCTGGTGAACTCAAGGAGCTCACCGGCCATCGCGCTTTTGAGACCGAAGACGTGAGCGATACCATCGCCCACCTCGGCTACGTGGGATACTTCTTGGGTATCGACGGTAGCCGACAGATCATACAGGCGCTGCCGTAGGATCTGCTCGATGTTCTCGGCATTGATTGCCTCGGACATGTGGCTATACCTCCGAATTCATTCCGGGTTGAGTCATGACCTTATAGGCCTGCTCAAGTTGGTGACGCACGGATGCGTCGCGGCGGCGTCCGTTGACGGACAGGATGATGCCGCCGGTGATTGACGGATCGACATGCTCGATCAGGAACACATTGCGACCCAGATCGAGTTCGCACTTCTGGGTGACCAGCATGCGCAGCTCGTTGTCGAGCGGGACCGCCGTGGTGACGGTAACGCCGACCGTGGCCTCGTCGCCCTCGGCCATCTCGCTATAGAGGTCGAGAACGGCGCCGAGCTTATCGAGGTCGCCGTTGGCGGCCATCTGCGAAAGGACGGAGAGGACCTCCGGGCTCGCATTCGCCTCGGCCTTGAGGGGCTCGATGTTCTCGAGAACGCGGTTCTCGGTCTTGGCCGCCTCAAGCAGGGTGCGCGCGTAGGTTTCCAGCTTGCGCTTCTCGAAGCGATCGCTGATGGACGGATTAGGCATTGAGCTTACCCACTTCCGCAAGATACTTCTTGATGAGCTCGCGCTGCTTGGCCTCGTCGTTGGCGAGGGTATCGCCCACGATGGAGCTGGCCACGGCGACGGACATCTTGGCGATGGTGTCGGTGGCGCTCATGTACGCGCGCTTCTTCTCGTCCTCGGCGCGGTCGTGCGCCTTGGCGATGATGTCCTCTGCCTCGGCGTGAGCGGCGGCGACGATGCGCGAACGCTCCTTGTCGGCGTCGCCGCGAGCCTCGAGAACGATCTCGGAAGCCTTGCGACGGGCCTCGGCGACGATGGCATCGGCCTGCTCGCGAATCTCGGCCGCCTCGGCCTTGGTGGCGTCGGCCTGCTCGAGGCTGTCCTCGATCTTATGCTCACGGGCATCCAGAACGGAAATGACCTTGGGCCAGACGAACTTGGACAGCAGGAACCAGATGATCAGGAAGATGACGAGCGCGGGAACGAACTCGGCCATCTTGGGGATCAGGATATCCGCGCCACCTGATTCGGTTCCCTCAGCAAAAGCCAGGGCGGGGGTAAACAGCACCGAGGCAGCGGCCCCAAGTGCGATACCTGCGCTTTTAACGTTTTTCATGACTCCCCCTCGGGATTCACGCCCGGTACTCTTGCGAAGACCGAACTTATTTGACAACCAGTGCGACGACGAAGCCGATCAGGGCCAGAGCCTCGGAGAAGGCGGCAGCCATGATGAAGACGGTGAAGACGCGGTCCTGAACCTCGGGCTGACGGGCCATGGCGCTCGCGACGCCGTATGCTGCCAGACCGATAGCGACGCCCGCGCCGATAACACCAAGACCGTAACCGATAACTCCCACAATTCCTCCTTGAGTTCATGCGCCGCCTACCGGCGCATCTTGAACACGATACCTATATCAAATGCCCCGTATGGGATATGGGCATTTGGTACCCAATATTAGTGGCCCTCAGCCTCAGCGCCCTGAATGTACACGGCGGTAAGGACGGTGAAGACGTACGCCTGGATGACACCGACGAAGATCTCGATCGCATAGATCACGAACAGGATCGCGCCGAACACCAGGGACGGGATGGCCCCCAGGACGTTCGCGGCGGTGAGCTGCGAAATGAGCGGCTCGGCGAACAGGGAGACCATGAGGGCGAACGACCCGAGCACGATATGGCCGGCGAACATGTTGCAGAACAGACGCACGGCGAGCGTGATGGGGCGAAGCAGCGTGGAGATGAGCTCGATCACCCAGATGAGGATGTTGAGCGGGAACATGACACCCTTGGGCGCAAGGCTCTTGATGTAGCCCCAGACGCCATGGTTCTTCATACCCACGCGGACGAAGTAGATGAACACCACGAGCGCCAGGGCGGCGGTGGTGGAGATGGTGCCCGTACCGGGCTTCATGCCGGGGATGATGCCGATGATGTTGTTCACCACGATGAACATGAACAGAGTGCCCAGGAACGGCAGGTGACGACGCCAGGACTCCTTGCCCAGAATGCCCACGCCCACGTCGTTCTCGAGGTACTCGATCACGTACTCGACGGCATTGGCGAAACGGCCGCGGGGAACCACGGCGACGCGCTTCGCGAACGCGAACATGATGATGAGCAGCACGATCGAAGAGACGATCAACCAGAACGTGTACTGGGTGATGCCGTGCATCAAGTCGCCGACCACCGGTATCGAGCTGAAGCTCGACACAAGGTGGTTGATCTCGGCCGGCAGCTTATCGAATGCTTCCAACGCTAACCCTCCTAGAGTCTACGACTCATCGTCATGGCGGCGAGAACCGCCCACATGATCAGGAACCCTCCGAGGAACCCGATCGCAAACACCACCACATCCGCTGGCGCCAGCGCCCACATGAGGGCGAACGACGCCATGAGGAAGACGAATGAGATCGCGACGGCCACCATGCCCTTGCCGACCGTCGGCCTCATGCGCCCCTTGCGGGCGAGCAAGACGACCGCCGACATCGGCAGGAAGCCCGCGATGCCGATTCCCACCCCCGCCACGAGGACGCTGATGTCGCTGGAACCGATCATCGATCGCCTTCCCACTGCAGAATCATCGCCGTCACGATTATCCTCGCTCCGCGCCCAAAACACGGGACGAAATATGCGCGTAACCGCACGATTACCAGTGAGTGGCAGTATATCGCTCGGCGGTGCGCGCGCAAGGAGAATTTGACAACTGGACTAAGTTTATGAACATCTGTTCACAAAGAGACATCCGTGAAATATGTTTCAACACATATACGCGCAGATGTCTCTTTTCCTTCACGAATTAACGGCAATATTCTATCGCCTCAACGGCAAGTTCTTGCCGTTTTGCGCCACCAATCGACACGGCGTGCGCTACGGGTGCGCGCCGCTTGAGAGAAACGCTATAGAGTGCCAAAAATACGGTCGCCAGCATCGCCCAGTCCAGGGACAATATATGCAGCATCGTTCAGCTTCTCATCAATGGAGCAGGTATACAAGCGGACATCGGGGTCGTGTCCGAGAACGGTCGCGATTCCCTCGGGAGCAGCAACCAGGACAAGCAAGCGGATGTCCTTCACACCCTGCGCGCGCAGGTAATCGATGGCGGCGGTTGCCGAGCCACCGGTGGCGAGCATGGGATCGACAACCAGGCAGATGCGCTGGTCGGCGTCGGAAGGCAGCTTCGCATAATACTCGTGCGGCTCGTGCGTGACCTCGTCGCGGTACATACCCACATGGCCGACGCGCGCCGCCGGGATGAGCTCGAGCAGGCCGTCGACCATACCGAGGCCCGCGCGCAGAATGGGCACGATAGCGACCTTACGGCCGGCGATGCGCTTGCCGGTGGTCTCGCAGATGGGGGTAGTCACGGGCGCGTCCTCGAGCGGGAAATCGCGGGTCGCCTCATAACCCTCGAACAGGGCCAGCTCCTTGACGAGCTCTCGGAACTGCTTGGAACCGGTGTTCTCATCACGCATGATGGTCAGCTTGTGCTGGACGAGCGGATGGTCGACGAGGGTCACCCGGCTGCGATCGAAATCGACGGACATACTGTACTCCTTAAATTAGACGAAGAGTTAGTCGAGGGCCATGATCTTGGCGACGCGCGCCTCGTGGCGGCCACCCTCAAATTCGGTGGTAAGGAAGGTCTTGACGATTTCCTTGTTGACCTCGAGGTCGACGAAACGACCGGACAGGCACACCACGTTGCCGTTGTTGTGCTGGCGGAAGAGCTCCGCAAACGGAACGGACGTAATGGAGGAGGCACGCACGCCAGCGACCTTGTCGGCAGCGACCGCCATACCGATACCCGTGCCGCACACGAGAACACCGCGATCGGCCTCGCCGGCAGAGACGGCCTTGGCCACGGGAACGGCATAGTCCGGGTAATCGACAGAAGCGTCGGTGTCGGGGCCCATGTCGGTGACATCGAAGCCCAGCTCATCGGCGATATAGGCCGCCAGAGCCTGCTTCTGCTCAAATCCACCGTGGTCGGAGGCAATGGCGATGCGCATGTGCACGTCCTTTCTCTTATACATATGATCAGCCCGCTTGGTCGCGCGAGCCTACTCCACTCTAGCAGGTTGGGACGGCGCTCACGCCGTCGCGCGGGACGTTTACGAAACCGGCCCTGCATCCGGGCGACAGGGATGCAGGGCCGGTTCAACACAGAGAGGTCGGCCTGATGACCACTGGGGACGCACCCTAGCGCGAGCGCGCGCGATCGACGGCGCTATGCCAGCCGGAGAGGTTGCGAGCCACCTCGCCTTCGGCCATCTGGGGCTCGAAGCGTCGGCCGGGCACGCGGTTCTGCTCGAGCTCCTCGAGGTCCTCCCAGTACCCGACCGCAAGCCCGGCGAGATAGGCCGCACCGAGAGCCGTGGTCTCCACGTTTTCCGTCTGCTCAACGGGAATGCGCAGCAAGTCGGCCTGAAACTGCATGATAAAGTCGTTTCGCGAGGCGCCTCCGTCAACCGAAAGGATCTCCAGTTGAACACCGGCATCGAGCTGCATGGCGTGCAGAACGTCAAAACTCTGATACGCCATGGACTCGCACGCAGCACGCACAATCGTCGCACGGTCTGCCGCGCCGGTGAGCCCGCAGATGAGACCGCGCGCGTCGGGGTCCCACCATGGGGCACCCAAGCCGCTGAAAGCCGGCACGAGATAGCACCCGCCGTTGTCTTCCAGGCTCTTACATAGATCGGCTGCCTCCTTGGTGCTGGAAAGCAGGCCGAGCTTGTCGCGAAGCCACTGAATGGTGGCCCCGGCGTGGAAAATCGAACCCTCGAGCGCGTAGGAAATCTTGCCATCCAAGGCGATGCCGATGGTGGAAACGAGACCCCTCTCGGACTTAACACAGGTGTCGCCGGTGTTCATGAGCATGAAACAGCCCGTGCCGTAGGTGTTCTTCGTGCATCCGGGCCTGAAGCAGCAGTGACCGAACAGCGAGGCCTGCTGGTCGCCCGCAACGCCGGTGATCGAGGGGCCGTACGTCATAATCTCGTTGGAAACGCTGCCGTAATCGTCGGAACTCCACTTGACCTCCGGCAGCATCGAACGCGGAACGTCGAGCAGTTCGAGCAACTCATCGTCCCACTCGAGCGTATGGATGTTGAACAGCATCGTGCGGCTCGCGTTGGTGTAATCGGTGGCGTGTACCATGCCGCCCGTCAGGTTGTAGATGAGCCACGTGTCGATGGTTCCGAACATGAGCTCGCCGGCATCGGCCGCCGCGCGGGCGCCGTCCACGCTGTCGAGAATCCATTTGATCTTGGTTCCCGAGAAGTACGGATCGGGCATGAGGCCGGTCTTGTCGCGGATGATGTCGGACATGCCGTCCGCGATGAGGGCATCCGTAATCTCGGACGTGCGGCGGCACTGCCACACAATGGCGTTGTGCACGGGCAAACCGGAATCGCGGTCCCACACCACGGTGGTCTCGCGCTGGTTGGTGATGCCGATGGCCGCGATGCGGTCGGAATGGATGCCGCTCTTGAACTGAACCTCCATCATGACCGCGATTTGGGAGGCCAGGATCTCCATGGGGTCCTGCTCGACCCAGCCCGGACGTGGATAGAAGGTTTTAATACGGCGTGAGGCCTGTGCGACGATGCAATCGTATTCATCGACGATGACGGCTCGGACCGAAGTGGTGCCCGAGTCGAGCGCCATGATATATCGCCCACCCGTGGGGTTGTATGCCACATCCACTTTGCTGAGATCTTTGAGAGTAACCGCCATCGGGGACCTTCCTTACGCATGCCCCCACCGTCGATACGGTCGGAGGCGTACAGAGCCGCCCTAGCATTGTTTCACGCGCAAGCCCGTCCCGCACCAACGGACAGTTACCTACTCGCCAGACGGGATAACTGGTCGGTGTATGAACAGTTTTCTCAGGCAAAAGGCATGTGTCCCCTAAGCGACGATGAGTGCCTTCTGATTCGCGGCGGGTCCGTCAGCGGCGGCGCGCTTCCACACCCATGCACACGTTATTCCAGCACGGCCCTGATCTCCCGCACCGTCAATGCCCCTTCACGCAGGATCTGAAGCTCCCCGTCACGCACGGCCACAATGGTCGAGGCGTCTCGGCACGGGGTCTCTCCCGCATCGATGGCAACATCGACACCAGCCAGAATGCGCGGTTCAACCTCATCAAATGAGATCGGCGCCGGCTTACCATGCGTGTTTGCCGAGGTCACCGCCAGCGGCGATGCGCAACGCGCAATAAGCTCCTGGACGACAGGTGACGCAGAGGCGCGCAGGGCGACCGTCCCATCCGCAGCCCGCATGAACGGCGGCACGTCGTCCGCCGCCGAGACCACGAGCGTGAGGGCACCCGGCCACAGCTTTTCCGCCAAAGCGCATATCGAATGAGGCACATCCTTGCCGTAACGCTCGAGGGCCGCCGGACCATCGACCAGCCACGGTACCGTCTGGGTGAGCTCACGCTGTTTGAGGGTGAATATGCGCCCATAACCCGTATCGGGCCCGGGGGTCTCCAGGTTCGCCGCGAAAGCGGATACGGCCACCCCCACCCCGTAGACCGTCTCGGTCGGAACGAGCGCAAGGCCTCCCGCCGTCAGGCAGTCGGCGGCAGGTCCGAGATTGTCGTGGCCCTTAATCACATTCGCCATAACGAGCTTCTCCCCTATCTCACAAATACGTAAGCGGCCAGGCGCTCCAGCGCCTCGCGTAGGCGCGTAGTCGGCAACGCTAGGTTGATGCGAATCGTCTTCTCTCCGCCAAACGGGCGCCCATCTTGCCACAGCACACCAACCTCGACGCCGGAGCGCAGCAGCTCGTCGATGTCCATGCCATGGGCGGCACACCATCCGCCGCAATCCAAGAAGAGCATGTACGTCCCCTGCGGCCGTGCAAAATCGATACCAGCGATCCCCTCAAAGAACTCCGAAGCGATCCATGCGTTGCGACCAAGAACCTCTCGCAGCTCGTCGACCCAGGCAGCGCCCTCGTCGCTGTATGCGCCCAAAAGCGCATGCATGGAGAGCACGTTTTGCATGTTGTAATGCGACAAACTCGCCTGCTTGGCCAAGCGATCCCGAAACCACGGATTGTAGACGACGCGATAGCTACCGATAAGCCCCGCGAGGTTGAACGTCTTGCTCGGGGCGTACAGCGCGACGGTCCGCATCCGCGCGTCATCGCTCACGCTCTGTGTGGGGATGTGGACACTGCCTCCCAAAACGATATCCGACCATATCTCATCTGAAATAACGTAGACATCGTACTTTCGAAACAGCCCCATCGCCCGCTCGAGCTCCCAGCGTTCCCACACGTGCCCCGTCGGGTTATGAGGCGAGCACAGAATGGCCGCGTGGATCTCCCTCGTCGCGAGCTTGCGCTCCATGTCCTCGTAATCCATGCGCCACACGCCCTCGGCGTCGCGCTGTAGCCAACTCGTCACCAGGTCGTATCCCGCATTTTTAAGCGTGTTGGTGAATCCGGTGTACGTTGGGGCATGAACGAGCACCTTGTCCCCACACGAGCACAACACGGCAAGGGCGTTGGCAACACCGCCGAGCACCCCATTTTCATAGCCGATATTCTCGGGTTCCAACCCTACGACCCCGTTGCGACGCTCATGCCACCAGGCGATACGATCGTAATACTCCTGCGGATACTCGAAGTATCCAAAACACGGATGTTCGAGCCGCTCTCGCATGGCGCGCAGCACCGAAGGAGCGGTGGCAAATCCCATATCGGCCACCCACATGGGGATGACGTCAAACCCTTCGCGCACAACGGCGTCAACAGGACCCAAGGAGCCACCGGAAATCGCTCCAGCTGCATCCGCGGCAATCGAATCGTGCCCCATGCGATCGATAACGTCCGTGAAATTGAACATAGGCACGCACATCGCCTATCCCACCAAAGCAAGGACGATGCGCGGGCGCCCGGTGAAATCCTCGACGATGCGGACATCATGCATGCCGGCAGAGCGACACAGATCGGCGGCAGCGTCCAGGTGACCCTCGTAAAGCTCGCACGCGAGCAAGCCGCCGGGGCGAAGCATATGCGGGGCGGCGTTGACGAGCCTGCGGAAGATATCGAGACCGTCTGCGCCTCCATCCAGCGCCAGCGCCGGCTCAAAGTCGGCAACCTCGTGCGGCAGCGACTCCATGACGGCGGAAGGAATATAGGGAGGATTGGAGACCAACACGTCAAACGTTCCCCACTCGGTCTCACGATTGAGCGGTGACACGAGATTGCCCAAACGCACATCAACGTCGGCGGGCGAAATACCCAGCGCATCGCGGTTGCGGATGCTCAGATCGACTGCACGGGGCTCAATGTCGATTGCGACGCACTGAGCACGCCCCGAGCGCTCAGACGCAATGGAAAGCGAGATGCAACCCGTACCGCACCCAACCTCGAGAACGCGCGCGCATCGAATCTGACCCGACTCCCCATCCTGAGCAGGAGCACCCTCGGAGAACTCGCCCTCTTCGACAGACGCGGCACCCGATACGCCCGCATCCCCTTCGGCGCCATCGGCCGTCTCAATGGTCCCCTCGCCGTCCTCAAGCGTGTCAAAATCATCGTCACGCAGTTCGCGCTCGACAACGGGCTCCTCATCCTTTTCCTTTGCCGCGGCGATCTCGGCCTGCAGGGCGGCCTCGACTTCGGCGTTCCAGGGCAGCTCCACACGCCCGCGCTCGACTGCGGGAGCGGCTCCGATGACCTCTCGATCGAGATAGGCCAAGACCTCTTCAACCAACAGCTCGGTCTCGGGCCGTGGGATGAGCACGCCGGGCTCGCACATCACATCGATCGTGCGGAAGCTCGTCTCACCGATGATGTACTGCAGCGGCTCGCCCTTCGCGCGGCGCACAACGGCCGTGTGCATTGCGGCAAGCTCCTCGCTCGACATCGGTTTGTCAAAGTTCACGTATATCTCAGTGCGCGAGAGCCCGGTCACACCCGACAGCAGCCATTCGGCGGATAGACGCGGACGCTCGTCGCCCCGGTCCTTCAGGTAGTCGCGCGTCCAATCCAGGCATCGCCTGATGGTCCACGTCTCGTTCGCCATAGCGGCCTCCGTCCCTCGTATTGCATAGCCGCGATTCTACGGCACGGCCGACATGCACCCTGTCGAGAACACCGAATTACAGCATTTCCCGTCCAAAAACAGTCCGTCTGCCCAAAATCTGACTGCTTGAAAAACGGGCCGCCGCCCCGAAGGACGACGGCCCGAACAGGCGCGTTTGCAGCTGGGGCATCCCATGCCGCGCGGTCCGCGCGGGTTCTTGCCCAACAGCCGAGAACCCGCTTACACGGCCTCGGCGAGCTTGGCGGCGCGGTCGGCAGCCGCCAGGGCGTCGATGACGCCGGACAGCTGATCGCCCAGCAGCACGCCGTTGTAGGTGGAGTTGAAGCCGATGCGGTGGTCGGTCACACGGTCCTGCGGCAAGTTGTAGGTGCGGATCTTCTCGGAACGGTTGCCGTGGCCGATCTGAGCAGAACGCTCGGCACCAAGCTCGGCCTGCTGCTTCTCGAGCTCCATCTCGTACAGACGGGCGCGCAGCATCTGCATGCAGACCTCGCGGTTCTGGATCTGCGAGCGCTGCTCCTGAGACTGAACCACGGTATTCGTGGGCAGGTGGGTGATGCGCACGGCGGAGTAGGTGGTGTTGACGCACTGACCGCCGGGACCGGAGGCGCAGTAGGTGTCGACGCGCAGGTCGGCCTGGTTGATCTGGATATCGATCTCATCGGCCTCGGGCAGCACGGCCACCGTCGCGGTAGACGTCTGGATGCGACCCTGGGACTCGGTCTTGGGGACGCGCTGCACGCGGTGCACACCGGACTCGTACTTCATGACGGAGTAGACCTTGTCGCCCTCGACCTTGAACTCGATGGACTTGAAGCCGCCGGCCTCGGAGGGGCTGGAGTCGAGCACCGTCATCTTCCACTTCTTGGACTCGATGAAGCGCTGGTACATCTTGAAGAGGTCGCCCGCGAAAATGGCCGCCTCGTCGCCGCCGGCGGCGGAACGGATCTCGACGATGGTGTCCTTCTCATCCATCGGGTCGCCCGGGATGAGCATGATCTTGATATCTTCCTCGAGCTGGGGCAGCTTTGCCTCGTTCTCGGAGATCTCCATCTGGAGCATCTCCTTCTCGTCGGCGTCGGTGGCGTCGTGCAGCATCTCCTTGGCGACATCGATGTCGTCGAGGGCGCCCAGGTACTCGCGAGCGGCCTTCACCAGGTCGGTCTGGTGGGCGTACTCCTTGTTGAGGCGGGTGAATTCCTTGATATCGCTGGCGACGGCGGGATCGGAGAGCTTCTTCTCGAGCTCCTCGAAAGCGATGATGATCTTCTCAAGCTTGTCGCGCATGGTTGCTCCTTATGCGTTGGCTGTTGGCGAAATGTGAAAGAGGGCCTGCCGGCGAAGCGGCGGGCACGGCGTCAAACGTAGCTAGAGCTTATCGAGCGCGATGTGCATGGTTCCTCCCGTAGTTTCCAGATAGGCATCATACCCCGCAACGCCCTGCCACGCCAACGTACCTGCAAAACTCCCATAGGCTCGGCAGGTGACTAACGCTGTGTGGTGGGTAATTGCACCTCCCAGAGCGACAAACGTTCAATATCGTCGGTAGACGGTCAATCGTTTCAGCAGTTGTTATTTGGATGTAATACCAGTGATCTATGCAAGGCGGCAGAGAAAGCGGGGCGCACCGAAACCCCGGTCGCGTCCCGCCCCACGTATATACGTCGTTGTTCACATTGCGCCGCGCGCTCGCGACAGCGCCCCCCCTACAGCACGGTCATGCTGAAGGAGAAGTCGCGAGTCTCGCCCGGAGCGATGACGGTCACGTTGCGCTTGTGCTCAAACACGTCATCCTCGCTGGTGAGGGTGGCATGGCCGGTCCAGGGCTCGAGGGCCACGAACGGGGCGTCACCCAGAGCGGACCAGATGCCGATGTACTTGAAATCGGGGAAGTCGACGCGCACGCCGCGACCGCTCTTGGTGCCGCGCAGGGTGAGCGTGTTGCCGGGAACGTCCGTGAGCATGACGGCGTCATTGGCGAACAGCTCGTGGCTGACGGGCAGAACATCCGCATTCTCCACGGGCGTGGTGCTCTCGTCGAACGTGAGCAGGCCACCCTCGGCGATAGTGGGGGCAATGCAGGTCCACGGCTCGGAGAACTCGATCACGTACTCGTCGAATGCCTCGTCCTCGGCGCCGGGCGCGGGGACGTTGAACGCAGGGTGACCGCCCACGGAGAAGGGCATGTCGGCGGTGCCCGTGTTGGTGACGGAGAAGGTCTGGGCCAGCGTGGCCTCGCCCGTGATGGCGTACACCATGTTGAGCTTGAACTCATACGGATACGCCTCGAGCGTCTCGGGCGAGCTGGTGAACTCGAAAGTCACCGCAGAGCCGTCCTCGGCCACCTCGACGACACGGTGTTCATTGATGCGGGCGAGACCGTGGCGCGGCATGCGGCATGTGCCCTGGGCGCTCTCGGCCTCATCGCCGCGCAGGGAGCCGACGATGGGGAACAACACGGGGGCGTGCTTACCCCAAAACGCCGGGTCCGCCTGCCACAGATACTCGCGGCCGTCGAGTGCGAGGCTCGTGAGCTCGGCGCCCTTGGAGCTGATGGTGGCGGAAAGACCGCCCTTGGATATGGTCGTGTTCGACATGGCGAAACCTTTCGGA
The DNA here is from genome assembly GCF_902364775.2 of Collinsella intestinalis. Taxonomy (GTDB): domain Bacteria; phylum Actinomycetota; class Coriobacteriia; order Coriobacteriales; family Coriobacteriaceae; genus Collinsella. Next base: position 22,275 of record NZ_CABJEU020000003.1, read on the forward strand.
CGAAGACGGAGGCGCACCGGGCGCCCATGATGAACGGCGCTTGCAACGCGATTGCACACCCCATTATCCCCCGTTTGGCCCCGTCGTGCGACGGGCACATTAACCTTCGTCTCCATATTGTTCGGTACCTTGACTATCATGCTGGGCACTCGTACCCTCGAGTGGACGAATTCGAGAGTAGGAGGAACAGACATGGAAACACCCACGCCCAGCGCGATCTGCCGGGCCATGAACAGCATCGAGACACCCGAAGCGCAGCAGGACGAGACGATCGTTCGCGCCAAGCGCATTCTCAAGGGGCTCGGCTTCTGCGGCCACTACATGCATTTCCACGGCGGCGGCCGATCCGGCCAGATCCCCATCCTATGCATGCTCGATCGCTGCGGGGGGACGCTCTCCCAGCAGAAGCTCGGCATGCGCTTTGAGCTCAAGCCCGGTTCGCTCTCCGAGATCCTCTCCAAGATGGAGACCGCCGGCCTGATCGAGCGCACGCGCGACACCAAGGACCGTCGCCAGCTGTTCGTCCACCTCACTGACGAGGGCATGCGCCTCGCCCACCTCGAGCACGAGAAGCGCGACCGCTTCCGCCGCAGCGCCTTCACCGCCCTGACCGTCGAGGAGCAGGAGCAGCTCGCCGAGATGCTCGAGAAGATCCGCGTCACCTGGGAGGAACTTGATGATTAAAACCCTCGCGTCGTCCGTTCGCGATTACAAGCTCCCGTCCATTGCCACACCAATCCTGGTGCTGTGCGAGGTCGCCTGCGAGATGGCGATCCCCTTCGTCACGGCCAACCTCATCGACACCATCAAAGACGGCGCGCAGATCGCTCAGATCATGCCCACGGCCGGCGTGCTCGTGGGCCTCGCGCTCGTCTCGTTGTTCTTCGGCGCGGCGGCGGGCGTCACCTGTAGCTACGCAAGCTGCGGCTTTGCCAAGAATCTGCGCCATGACCTGTTCTACAAGATTCAGACGTTCTCCTTCGCCAACATCGACCGCTTCTCGAGTTCGTCGCTCGTGACGCGCCTCACCACCGACGTCACCAACGTGCAGCAGGCGTTCATGCTCATCATCCGCATCGCCGTCCGCGCGCCGCTCGTCTTGGTGTTCGCCTTTGCCATGGCCTACGCCATGGGCGGCTACATCTCCTTTGTCTACCTGGCCATGATCCCGCTGCTCGGCTGCGGTCTGGGATTCATCATCCACAAAGTCGGGCCGATCTTCACCCGCGTGTTCCACAAGTACGACGCGCTCAACGAGTCGGTCGAGGAGAACGTGACCGGTATGCGCGTGGTCAAGAGCTACGTGCGTGAGAGCTACGAGAAGGAGAAGTTCGCCCGCGCCGCCGAAGACGTCCGCGCCGACTTCACCCGCGCCGAGAAGCTGCTCGCCCTCAACAACCCGATGATGAACCTGTGCGTCAACGGCGCCTTCGTCGTCATCATCTACCTGGGCTCCAAGCTCATCATCACCAGCCAGGGCGCATTGTTCGACGTGGGTCAGCTCTCCTCCACCTTCACCTACGGATTCCAGATCCTCATGAGCCTCATGCAGCTCTCCATGATCTTCGTGATGGTCACCATGTCCGAGGAGAGCGCGAACCGTATCGTCGAGGTGCTGAACGCCGAGCCCACCATCACGAACCCCGCCGAGGCCGCATGTGAGGTCGCGGACGGCTCGATCGACTTCGACCACGTGAGCTTCAAGTACTCCGAGCACGCCGAGCGCCAAGCGCTCGACGACATCGACCTGCATATCGCCAGCGGCGAGACCATCGGCATCATCGGCGGCACCGGCTCCGCCAAGTCCACGCTCGTGAACCTCATCGCTCGCCTGTACGACGCCACCGAGGGCACCGTGCGCGTGGGCGGACGCGATGTGCGCTCTTACGACCTCGATGCGTTGCGCCACGAGGTGGCCATGGTGCTGCAGAAGAACGTCTTGTTCAGCGGCACCATCGCGGAGAACCTGCGCTGGGGCGACGAGAACGCCACCGACGAGGAGGTCCGCGAGGCGGCCCATCTGGCCTGCGCCGACGAGTTCATCGACGGCTTCCCGAAGGGCTATGACACGTGGATCGAGCAGGGCGGCTCCAACGTCTCGGGCGGTCAGAAACAACGCCTGTGCATCGCTCGAGCCCTGCTGCGCCGTCCCAAGATCTTGATCTTGGACGACTCCACGAGCGCCGTGGACACCAAGACCGACGCCAAAATCCGCGCGGGCCTCGCCGCCTACCTGCCCGAGACCACCAAGCTCATCATCGCCCAGCGTATCGCCTCTGTGCAGGACGCCGACCGCATCATCGTGATGGAAGGCGGACGCATTGCCGCAATGGGCACGCACGAGGAGCTGCTCGAGACCTCCGAGATCTACCGCGAGACGTTCACCTCGCAAAACAAGATGGGTGAGGAGACCGTGGACGGCGATGGCTCCCCGCATGCCGGCAACGATGCACCCGCAGCGCGCGAGACCGTCGACGCCGATCGTCAAACCGCCGAAGAACTTGCCCACGCATTCGAAACCACGATGCAGGAAGGGGGTGAGGCCCATGAGTAAGCCCGCCAACAACGCACGCGCCAGGGGCTCCAAGCCCGGCACGCTCAAGCGCCTCGTCAAGATGCTCTTCTCGTTCTATCCGGTCCTGCTTCCGCTGGTGATGCTCGGCGTGGTGCTGTGCGCCCTTATCAACTCCATCGGCTCGGTCTTCCTGCAGAAGGCCCTCGAGGTCATCTCGACCTCCTGGCAGACCGGCGATTGGGCCGCCGCGCGCCCGCAGATCTTGGGCCTCGTGACCACCCTCGCCGTCATCTACATCATCGGCAACCTGTCCTCGCTCTTCTGGAACCGCTATATGGGCGTCGTCACGCAGGGATCGCTCATGAAGCTGCGTGAGAAGATGTTCAACCACATGCAGGACCTGCCGATCCGCTACTTCGATACCAACCAGCGCGGCGACATCATGTCGCACTACACCAACGACATCGACACCCTGCGCCAGATGATCTCGCAATCGCTGCCGAACCTGGTCATGACCGTCATCGTTTTGACCACGGTGTTCAGCATCATGCTGTACTTCTCGGTGTGGATGTGCCTGGTCATCGTCATCGGTGTGCTGTGCATGGTCGCGCTCACCAAGGTACTCGGCTCAAACTCCGCCCGCTTCTTCATCGCTCAGCAGCGCGAGCTCGGCGTGGTCGAGGGCCATATCGAGGAGGTCATGGGCGGGCAGAAGGTCGTGAAGGCATTCTGCCACGAGGCGGCCGCTGAGGCCGATTTCGACGAGCGCAACGAGCGCCTGTTCGAGGTGTCCCAAAAGGCGAATATGTTCGCCAATATCCTCATGCCCGTCCTCATGAACCTCGGCAACCTCATCTACGTGATGGTTGCCCTGGCAGGTGGCGTGTTCCTCGCGCTCGGCGTTCCGAATTTGTCCATCTCGGGCCTGCCGCTGTCCATCGCCGTGGTGGTTCCGTTCCTCAACATGACCAAGCAGTTCTGCGGCCAGATCGGCCAGATCTCCCAGCAGATCAACGCCGTGGTCATGGGTCTGGCGGGCGCTGAGCGCATCTTCGCCCTGCTCGACGAGGAGCCCGAGACCGACGAGGGGTATGTCACGCTCGTGAACGCCCAGGTCAATCCCGAGACCTGGCAGATCGAGGAGGCCGACCACCACACCGGCCTATGGGCCTGGAAGCACCCGCACCGCGCGGACGGCACCGTGACCTACGAGCCCCTGCGCGGCGACGTGCAAATGGACGACGTCGACTTTGGCTATACCCCGGACCACGAGGTGCTGCACGGCGTTTCCGTGTACGCCAAACCCGGCCAGAAGATCGCCTTTGTGGGGGCCACCGGCGCGGGCAAGACAACGATCACCAACCTCATCAACCGTTTCTACGACATCGCCGACGGCAAGATCCGCTACGACGGCATCAACGTGAACAAGATCCGCAAGGCAGACCTGCGCCGGTCGCTCGGCGTGGTGCTCCAGGACGTCAACCTGTTCACCGGCACCGTAATGGACAACATCCGCTACGGCAACCTTGAGGCCACCGACGAGGAGTGCATCCATGCCGCCGAGCTCGCGGGAGCCGACGACTTCATCCGTCGCCTGCCCGAGGGATACGACACCATGCTCACCGGCAACGGATCGCAGCTCTCGCAGGGACAGCGCCAGCTCATCTCCATCGCGCGCGCCGCGGTTGCCGACCCGCCGGCGATGATTCTGGACGAGGCGACGAGCTCCATCGACACGCGCACCGAGGCCATCGTGCAGCGCGGTATGGACGCGCTCATGCAGGGTCGCACGACCTTCGTGATCGCCCATCGCCTGAGCACCGTGCGCAACTCGGACCTGATCATCTGTCTGGACCACGGGCGCGTGATCGAGCGCGGCACGCACGACGAGCTCATCGCCAAGCGCGGTTACTACTACCAGCTCTACACCGGCGCGTTTGAACTCGAGTAGGCTCGCCCTTCGAAAGCTGCTGGAGGTTATGAACGATTGACCCCCCTGTCACCTGTTTTGAGTGCATCATTTCCACAGGTAGATACGTATACAAAAAAGGAGCTTATGAACGAATGGTTCATAAGCTCCTTTTCTTACCGGCGAAATCGTTCATAGCCTCACGAGCGGCCGCGCCATTCACGCCCGCACGCGTTGGCCAGGCACGACTACTTACACGCGCGGCGCTCACGATCCTCGAGGGCGCGCTTGAGGGCGTCGATATCGGCCTCGGTGCGCTTGGACTTACGCCAAAGGGAGAAGACGAAGGCGAACAGGGTGAGCAGGATGCCCACATACGCAGCGAGCACGTAGGGGGCGGCGGGCAACACGGTCGAATAGACCTCGGAGAGAATCGGATCCATTTAATCCTCCTTGGACGGGGTGAGCGGCACGTCGCCCGCATGGGCGGCGGGGTCGGTAGCAGAGTCGGCCGCACGGTCGGTAGCGGGGTCGGCAACGAGGTCGGCAGCGGGGTCGGCCGCAACCAGCGCGGCGGCCTGAGCCTGCAGGCGTTCGAGTGCCTCATCGGCCGCGGCGCGCTGAGCCGAGGCATCGAGCTCCTCGAGGCGCTCCTTCAGCTCCTCCACCTCATCCGCGGCGGTATTGACCCGCAGGGCATAGCGATACAGGGCGAACGCGATCATGCACATGCCGAACAAGCCGAGCAAGAACGGAATGAGCATCGCCGGCGGCAAGCCCGAATCGGTCCGGAACACCACGGGGTGCACGGAGCTCGGCACCAAGCGCGTGATGAAGAACGAGATGGGCGCGTCGATGAAGGCGATAATGCAAAACACCGCGCCAAAGCGTGCGGAACGCTCGGGATCGTCGAGCGCGTTGCGCAGGATGAAGTAGCCGATCACCAACAACATGAGGATGAAATACGTGGTGAGGCGCGGCTCCCAGACCCACCAGACACCCCACTCGAAACGCGTCCACACGTCGCCCGAGATCATCGTGGCGATGATAAACACGAGCGTGACCTGCATTGCCGTGCGAGATGCACGGTCGTGCGCACGGTCCTTCGTAGCAAGGAAGCGGGCGGCGAAGAAGGCTGCGACCACCATCGCCGCGAACGACGCCACGGCCACGGGGACGTGCAGATAAAAGATTTTTTGGCTGAGCAGCAACTTGGTGGTGACCACCTGACCGGCGATGATCGCGGGCTCTGAGAGCCTCGCTCCCTGTACCAGCGGAGCCACCGTGAACGTCCACACCACGTCGATCGCGGTGAGCGCGGCGCCTATCGCGAGCAATGCGGGCACCAGCCTGTCGGCGAGCTTCTCGCGCATCTTGCTCCCTTCCATGCATATGGCAGGCATCGGACGCTTACGCCACGAACCTGCGATTTTCGTCATTACATACTAGCGCATGCCGCACGGGCGCAACCCCGATAGATGGAGGCGGAGGCAACGCACGGCACTCGGCGCGCGACACGCAACGCACCGCACACGGCGCGCGGGCACGGTCTCGATGGAAACCGGCAGGTCATGGAGCGCTAGGAATCGAGGGCGAATTCGTACAGGCCCCACGCGGCCGCGATCATCACCACGTCATACGCGGCGGCGAGCGCCAGGCTCCGCCAGAACGTGGCAAAGGTCCCCTCGACGCCCATCAACGCCACACCGGTCGCGGAGACGCAAGCGTACAGCAGCGGGAATGCCACGGGGATGAACAGAATCGCGAGCAGCACGTCGCGGCCGCGCGTGTCGATCGCCATGGTGGACAGCAGCGTGCCGACTCCCGCCACGCCGACCGTACCGACCAGCAGCGGCAGCAAGATCATGGGAGTCGTGGACGGCAACTCGGCACCCGAAAGGAAGAACACGAAGAACAGCGGAACCGTGACCAACTCGACCATCAGAAGGAACAGCAAGTTGGACGTCGCCTTGGCGAGAAACACCACCGCGCGGTCGATCGGCGCGAGCAAAATGCCCTCGAGGCAACCCGACTCGGTCTCGTGACTGAAACTGCGATTCAAGCCCAGCAGACTCGTAAACACGATGAGCGCCCACAGCAGGCCGCCCGCGAAAGACACGATCTGCAGCTTGTCTCCCACCTGAGCGAGCGCGGCGCCGTAAATGGTGAGCACGAGCAGCGAGTAGACGATCATCGACGTGAGCATCTCGCGCGTGCGGAGCTCCTGCCGAACGTCTTTGGCAAGTAGGGCCCTGTACTGCGCGAACGCAGAGGGGCGCAGACGTTCGACGCGATCGACGCCGGATTTCCCGCGATGCATCCCAGCCATTTACGCCACCCCCATTCCAACGGTAGCCAAATACAGGTCTCGGAAGGCCGCACGATCGATCTTGGCCGTCTCGGCACACACCACCGCGCGTCCACGCGCCATGATGAGCGCGTGGGTACACAGGTCAAAGCCCTTTTCGAGGTCGTGGCTGACCATCACAAACGTGCGCCCATCGCGAACGCGGGCGATCAGGCGATCGAAGAGCTCCGCGGCATGCGGATCGAGGCCCGAATACGGCTCGTCGAGCAACACGAGCTCAGGGTCGTTGATGAGGGCGCGGGCAATGGAGAGGCGCTGCTGCATGCCGCGCGAGAAGGTACGGGCACAATCGTTCGCGCGATGATCGAGCTCGACCAGACGCAGCAGCTCATCGATGCGAGCGTCCGCCTCCGGCCCCTCTAGCCCGTACAGACTCGCGAAGAACGCCAGGTTCTCACGTGCGGTCAGATCGCCGTAAAGCATCGACTTGTGCGAGATGAGACCGATGCGGGAGCGCAAGACGTCGGGCTCTTCAAGGGCATCGACACCGAGAATCCGCAGCTCACCGCCAGTCGGCCGCGCCAGAAGGGCAAGCTCGCGCAGAAGCGTGGTCTTTCCGGCGCCATTGGGGCCAAAGATGGAGAGGAACCCACCCTGTGGCAGCTCCAGGTCGAGGCCGTCGAGCGCACGACGGCCGCCGAACTGCTTGACGAGCCCTCTGGCCTCAATGGCGAGCGGCGCTGCGGATTCGGGGACAGGGCTACTCATGCAGCTCACCCTCGGCACAAGATGCGGCCGCACGCTCGCGCTCGTCGGCTGCCAAAAGCGGCGTGGCGCGACGGGGCGCGAACGCGAGCACGATGCCCAGCGTGGAGATCGCTCCACCCGCCCAGGTGAACAGGATGAGCGGGTTCACCTTGACGTTGAGCGACAGGCTGCCGTCCGGATTCAGACCCTGGAACGCCACGAAAAGGTCCTCAAGCGGGAACGTGATGACGGCTGCGTCGAGCGTGGTCTGACTCGTGGCGGCCGCGACCTTCATAGAGGGCGCCACGTGTCCGAGCGGCCGCCCGGTCTCGGCGTTCGTCACGTCGAGCTCAACGCGCATGATCTCGTTGTTCTGATCGTCGGAATAGCGCTCGCTGCCCGTGAACGTAAGCTCATAGGCGCCCACGCGCACCGACTCACCGGCCTCGCCCGCCAGGTTCACCGTGGCCTCGCGCACATACATCATGGAACCCACCAGGCCCACCACCACGATGGCAACGCCCAGGTGGCACAGGTAGCCGCCGGCCTGCGCGGGCGAGCGGCGGAACAGGTTGACCAGCGCGCGCGGCATGCCCTCACCCTTGGCACGCATGCGGCCGCGCACACCGCGGCCCAACAGATACAGCGAGCTCGTGAACAGCAGGGCGGCAGACGCGAAGGCGAGCACCGTCAAACCGAAGTAATAAACCGCGGGGCCCTGCTCGGCAAGCGCCTCGCCCGCCGCCCCGCCGGCCGCGATGATCTCGTGATACTCGGGGACCAGCACCAGTGCGAAGTACGCCATGAGCGCGACGAACACCGCCGCGCCGGCGATGGCGGGGATGCGCATGTGCCGGGCGAACTTGGCACGGTCGGTCTTGCGCCAGCCCAGCATGGGGCACACGGCCATGAGCAAAACCACGAACACGGCCACGGGACGGGCCACGGCATTGTACGCGCCAGCGGCAACCACCGCGCCGCCGAGCGGCATCCAACCCGGCAAAGCGCTCGACACCGTGAGATAGGCCACGAGCACGCCGGCCATGAGCATCACGATATTGGTCAGGTAGTACGACCCGTTCTTGGAGATCATGGACTCGATCTCGCCGTCGTCCTCGCCAAACTCGGCATGGCGGTACGCGACGCCCAGCAAGAACGCCAGTCCGCTCACCACCATGATGGCGAGGAAGAAATAGGTGGACACCGGGTCCTCGGCAAACGCGTGCACGCTCTGCACCAGGCCGGAGCGCGTGATGAAGGTGCCGAGCACCACGAAGATGAAGGTGATCGTGGCCGACAGCATGCTCCAGCGCTTGAAGATGCCGCGTTTGCGGTACATCGTGAAGCTATGGATCATGGCGACGCAGGTCAGCCAACTCATGAGGCTGGCGTTCTCCACGGCGTCCCACGCCCAGAAGCCGCCCCACCCGAGCACGACGTATGCCCACACCGCTCCCAGGCCCATGCCGATGGACAGGAAGATGAATCCGAACACCGCCATGCGGTCGCACAGCTCGACCCAGCGCGCAGACAGGTCGCCGGTGATGAGCGCGGCCATGGCATAGGCGAACGGGATGGTCATCGCGGCGTAGCCGATAAAGGTCGCCGGCGGATGCAAAATCATGGCCCAATGCATGAGCAACGGGTTCATGCCGCCGATCTTGGACGCCAGCGTGCCGTCGGCGTTGAGGTACTCCGCGGCCGTGGCCATAAACGGATTGTTGGACGCCGAAAAGACGAGCGTGGCGGTGAACAGCGCGACCACGATCTCGGTCACGCCGAGGGCCGCGCACGTGAGCTCCTCGCTCGCATGGCGGCGACGATACGCCTGGGCCGCGGCGAATGCGGAGATGAGCCACGTCCACAGCAAAAGCGAGCCCTGGCGGCCGGCCCACACGGCACTCACACGGTAGAGCGGCTGCAGGGGGCTATCGGTCGCGGGATAGTTCGAGACCACGTAGGCCAGGGTGTAATCCTCGGTCAGCATGCCCATGAGCACAATGCCCACGCAGGCGGTGAGCAGCGCGAAGGAGGCGTACACGAACGCGTATCCAGTGCGTGCCGGACGCGAGCTCGGACGCTTCGAACCCGCGATGAGCATCAACGCCGAAACGACGGAAAACACGAGCGCCAGGCTCTGCAGGGTATTGCCAAGAGTTGAGGTCATGGGAAACCTTTCTGGTGCGAAGGGGCGCCCGCGCGCATCGCCGACGATGCGAGGCGGACGCCCGACCGACGCACCGAGGCCCCGGACGCGCATTCACATCCGGGGCCCCGGCAACGCCGTGAACTACTTTGAGATGGAGGAGTCGATGGCGGGCTGCTCCGTTGCGACGAAGATGCCATCGGAATCGAGGTGACCCGAGAGCACGACGGCGACGCCGTCGGCGATCTGCTCGTCGAGGCCCCCGTCGTACACCACCTTCAACGTGGCGCCCTGGGACTCGATGACAAAGCGGTAATCCGCACCGGCATCGTTGACCTCGCCCTGGATGTAGCCGCACACCTTGGTGTCCTCGAACATCATGGTGTCGGCCTGGTCGATGAGGCCCTTGACGGTGAGGGAGCCCTCGGCGCTCTCGTACTTGGACGGGCACTTGGTGACCATCTCGGTGCACTTGAGCATGGGCGGGTTCTCGACCGTGCCGGTGCAGATGGCGACGACGCCCGAGCCGAAGGTCGCGGGCAGCGCGCCCTCGTAGACGACTCGGACCGACTCGCTCCCGTCGCCCTCCTCGGGGGTGATGTCAAAACGGACCGCGGTACCGTCCGTCTCGATCGAGCCGTCGACGACCGAGCCGGTGACCTGGACCTTCTTGCCGGCGTAATCGCCGGTGAGCAGGTCGCCCACCGTGAGCGACGAGGCCGCCCCGCCGGAGCCGGCGATGGCGACGATCACGAGCATGGCGATGGCGACGATACCGCCGGTCACCACCAGACGGCGCTTGGCCTTCTTGTTCATGAGACTCCTCGGAAACCGAAAACGTTTGTGCGCCGCGGAGCGCACGTGCAAGCGATAAGTATACAATGTGCGCTGTCGCTCAGGACACCCTGTCGACCCTATTTCCGCAGCGTCCGCATGACATTCAACGGGAGACGACCATGCTTTTGGCCATCGATATGGGCAACACCCAAACCGCACTCGGCCTCTTTGACGGCGACGAGCTCGTACACGCATGGCGCATGCCCACGGACCGCACGCTCACCAAAGACGAACTGCACGTACGCCTGCTCGGCTATTTCCACAAGGACGGCCTGCACCTGGGCTGCGTCCACGCCATCGCGTTTGCCGGCGTGGTGCCGCAGCTCATGCGCGAATGGGAGGGCGTGGCCCGAGACATGGGCGCGCGCCTGATGGTCGTGGGCCGTGAGACCGAAGCGGTAACCAGCATCGATGCCCCCAACCCGTCCGAGGTGGGAGCCGACCGCATCGCCAACGCCACGGCGGCGGCCGCGCTGTATGGCGCGCCGAGCATCGTGGTCGATTTTGGCACCGCCACCAACATCGATGTGATCGATGAGCGCGGCGCCTACATCGGAGGGTGCATCGCGCCGGGGATCCGCATCTCGCTCGACGCCCTGACCGCGCGCGCCGCCCGATTGGCAAGCGTCCCGCTCGAAGCGCCCAAGGCCACGATCGGCCACACCACCGTGGAGGCCGTGCAAAGCGGCACCGTGGTGGGTGCCGCCGCGATGGCCGAGGGTCTGATTGCGCGCATCAAGCGCGAGCTCGATTGCGAAGACGCGACCGTCATCGCCACCGGCGGCCTTGCGCGCGTGGTGGCCGAGGCCACCGACGCGTTCGACCACGTCGATCCCCAACTCACCATCAAGGGCATCTGCGAGATCTACCGCCGCCTGGCGTAAAGGGCCGAACGCTACAGCGTGCCGAGCTCGGCGACGACGTGACCCACGCGGTCCTCGGGCTCCTTAACGTCGATGCCCTCGTAGCGGAAGAAGCGCGCCGGGTTGTGCATGAGGTCCTCCAGCGGCACCAGCACGAAGTCGCGCTCGCCCAGACCGGGATGCGGCAAGCGCAGCTTGTCGCCGCCGTGCACCTCGTTGTCCATCCAAATCAAATCGCAGTCGATGACGCGCGGGCCGTTGGCGCGCACGTTCTTGCCGCGGGCGCGGCCGAGCTTCTGCTCGATTTTAAGCAGCTCCTCCAACAGGATGAGCGGGGCAAGTTCGGTCTTAATCTCAACCACGGCGTTGGCGAACGCGGCCTGGCGCGTCTCGTAGGCGGGCTCGGACTCGTAAATGCGCGAACAAGCCGAAACACAGGTCATGGGAATCTGGGCGATGAGGTCGCGAGCCGCGCGGATGTTCTCCTCGCGCTCGCCCTTGTTGGAGCCGAGGGCCACGTAGGCGCGACGGGGCTGAGGGCGGGCGATGGCCCAAAAACCGTTCAGGAACTGGTAGAAACCGGCGACGTCGTGCACGCGCACGATGTTTGCGCCCTGCTCGATGGCACCCAGGCACACGCCGAACGTCGCGATATCCCGATCGCGCGCGTCCTCGACGCCCGCGATGGCACCCACCAGGCGCTTACGCGACACAGCGCACAGCGTCGGGTAGCCGAGCGAGGCGATCTTGCCCATCTCGCGCTGGATGACGATGTCCTCGTTGGCATCCTTGCCAAAGCCGGGGCCCGGGTCGAGGCAGATGCGCTCACGGTCCACGCCAGCGTGGATGAGCGCGCGAGCCTGATCGGACAGGAAGCCCATGACGCGGCGCATGATGGGCGCGGAGTCGGGCAGGGTGAAGCGGCGGAGCTGCGAGGTGCGGTTCGTGGCGCCGGTGCGCGCGGCGGACCGCGCCATGACGGCAGCAAGATCGTCGCCGGCGGGAGCATCGTCGACCGGGGCGCTCACGGCATCTGCGGCCGGGGCTTCTAGGGCCACGGCGGGCTCGGCGGGCGCGGACGGTGCGGCCTGCTCGGCACCGGCGGCGGAAGCCGGCGCGTCGAACGGCAGCTGCGGCTGCAGGGGCTGCACCATGCCGGAGATGAGCTTTGCCTTGGCAGCGCGCTTGGACTTGCCGGTGGCACCCAGCGCGCGGGCGGCCTCCTCGGCCTCGCGAGCCTTCTGCGCCATGAATGCGGCGGCGGAAGTGTCGAGCTGGACCTCGGTGTGCGTGCGGGGACGCTCGACGTCGGCAACCTCGCCGGCATGCATGACCACCAGGCCGCAGTCGCTCTCCTTGACGAAATCGACCATGCGCGGATCGGTGAAGCCCGTCACGTCGTTGACGATGGACGCACCCACGCGGACGGCCGCCTTGGCGACCTCCACATGGCGGGTGTCGATGGACACAACGGCGCCGGCCTTGGCGAGCGCTTGCACGACCGGCAGCACGCGGCGTGCCTCGGTGTCGGGATCGACCGGAGTGAAGCCGGGACGGGTCGACTCGCCGCCGACGTCGATGATATCGGCGCCATCGTCGAGCATCTTGAGGCCGTGCGCGATCGCGGCGTCGGTATCGAGGTGCTCGCCACCGTCGCTGAAGGAATCGGGCGTGACGTTGAGGACGCCCATGATGCGCGGGCGGTCGAACTTAAGCTCGTATTTTCCGCAGCGCCAAACTTTGGAATCGCGTGCCATGAGGATCCTTTCGAAACAGACAAACTCGTTCTATTGTATCCAGCCCGCCCGTCTTCGATGCGCGAAAGTCGCGACGGGCGGTGGCCCGGTGCGGATGCGGCTGCAGTCGGCGGCACACACCAACCCGCGAGGACCGCGGCCTAGAACTCGAATGCGCGGGCGATATCGCAGGAGATGAGCAGGTCGGCGCGCTCGTCCTGGGGCGTGGGGTCGCGATTCACGATGACCAGGGAATCACCCTGGAAGAAGCGCGTCAATCCGGCAGCCGGATAGACCACCAGCGAGGTACCGCCAATGATGAGGGCGTCGGCCTGCGAGATCGCGCGCACGGCCCCGTCGAGCACCTCCTCATCGAGGGGCTCCTCGTAAAGCACTACATCGGGCTTGATGGCGCCCCCGCACGCCGGGCACACCGGAACGCCGTCGTCGCCGTCGTGCTCGCGCGACATAACCCACGCGGCATCGTACACGGCCCCGCACGAACGGCAGATGTTGCGGTGAACCGAGCCGTGCAGCTCGTAAACCGCACGCGAGCCGGCGGCCTGGTGAAGGCCGTCGATGTTTTGCGTCACGACGGCGGAGAGCACGCCCGCCCGCTCGAGTTCAGCGAGCTTGAGGTGGCACGCATTGGGCTTCGCATCGAGTGCGATCATCTTCTCGCGATAAAAATCGTAGAACTCGGGGCGGTGCGCCTCGTAAAAACCGTGCGAGAGCATCGTCTCGGGCGGATAGGCGAACCGCTGGCTATACAGACCGTCCTGACTGCGAAAATCAGGTATGCCGCTCGCCGTCGAAACCCCGGCCCCACCGAAGAACACCGCGTTGGAGTGCGTTTCGAACAGATCCGCGAGGGCGCACTGCGCGAGGGCGGGATCGGTGATGGCTCGGGACATGGACTTCCCCTCTCGAAAGCTTCGGACGCGAGATGACGGCGCAACCAGGCGAGGCTTTCGCCAAACCGCAATCGCGGCGCCACCGCCATCTAGTATAGTTAGCCATGCGATACCCTGCTGGGCCCATTTCATCGGCGCGCGCAACGCCGACCGGGCCCTTCGACATATCCGGCGCTGTGCGCCGCCGAAGGAGACCATCATGACCGACACCGCTTCCCGCACGCTCAAGCTCGCCTCGTGGAACGTCAACGGCCTGCGCGCCGTGCTCAAGAAGGACCCGAGCTTCACCGACATCGTGGCCGAACTCGACGCCGACGTCCTCGGCCTGCAGGAGACCAAGCTGCAGGAGGGTCAGGTCGAACTCGACCTTCCCGGTTATCACCAGGTGTGGAGCTACGCCGAGCGCAAGGGCTACTCCGGCACGGCCGTGTTCACGCGCGAGGAGCCCCTTTCCGTGCGTCACGCAGACGCCGTGCTCGCAGCCGGGCGCGCCGCGGGCCTCTCCGACGACGAGCTCGAACTGGTCGCCGTCGCCGCCACCGAGGGCCGCGTGTGCGCCCTGGAGTTCGAGCGCTTTTGGTTCGTGGACGTGTACACCCCCAACGCGCAGGGCGAGCTTGCCCGCCTGAGCACGCGCATGGCTTGGGATGACGCCTACCGCGCCTTCCTGCGCTCGCTCGAGGACGAAACGGGCAAGCCGGTTGTGACCTGCGGCGATTTCAACGTCGCGCACAACGAGATCGACCTCAAGAACCCCAAGTCCAACCGCGGCAACGCCGGCTTTTCCGACGAGGAGCGCGCGAAGTTCGGCGAGCTGCTCGACGCCGGCTACACCGACACGTTCCGCGCCGCCAACCCCAACCTGGAGGGCGCCTACAGCTGGTGGAGCTACCGCTTCAACGCGCGCAAGAACAACGCGGGCTGGCGTATCGATTACTTCCTGGTGAGCGACTCGATCGCCGACCGCGTGCGCGCCACCGGCATCCGCAACGACATCTTTGGCTCCGATCACTGCCCCGTCACGCTGGAGATCGAGCTGTAGGGCAAGCACGCAGACGCTACAGCCCGTACTTGCGTACGACCCGCCCGATGCGTCGCGTCCACGGGCCGTACAAAACCGCGAGGAACAGGGCGGTCGCCACGCCGTGCATCGCGTCGAAGGGCAGGGATGCGGCCACGTAAGCCAGCGCGCCGGCCCATGTGAGCGGACGTACGAATCCCAGCACACCATATGCATTGATGATCACGCCGTATAGGGCGCCGGATGCCAGCCCCATGAGCACGAGCGCCCATACGCGCGGGCGGCCAGCCGTGCGATCCTCGAACAAGCCAGACCGAGCCAGCATGCCGCCCACGTATCCCACCACGCCCCAGGCATACATCTGCCATGGGCTCCACAGCCCCTGGCCGAAAAAGAAATTGCTGGTAAGCGCCGCGAGCGCACCGACCATGAAGCCGTTGCGCGGGCCCAACGTCGCGCCGGCGATGATGGCGATCGCGGAAAGCGGCTTGAAGTCCGGAATGGGCGCGAACAGGATGCGCCCCGCCGCCGCGCACGCGGCGAGCACCAGCGTGGGCATGATCTGGCGCAGCGCAGGCTGGCTCCGTTCGTACCCCAGGAAGAACAGAACGAGCACCAGCGTCACGACCACCATCATGAGCAGTGCGGCGTTTGCCGCCCCCGTCAGCAATGCCGCGCCCATGACCAGGGGAACTGCAGCCAGCAGCGCAATTTCGAGAATATGTCCGCACGCGCCGCTCAAACGCATCTCATCCCCCACCATCATGGCCGGTAGAACAGGTTGTTGCGGAAGAACTCGCCCACGGGCTCCGTGCAGGCAAGCTCGCCGTCGAACATAAGCGACACGCGGTCGGCGACGCGACGCACGAACGCCAGATCGTGCGTGGATACGATGACCGCAACACCGTCGCGGCGAGCAGCCTCGATCATGCCGGCCACACGCTCGCGGGCGGCGCGGTCGAGACCCTTGGTCGGTTCGTCGAGCAACAGAAGCCGTGGATGAACGAGGAGCAGCTTGCCCAAGGCGAGCATCTGGCGTTGACCGCCGGACAGGTCGTACGGATGCAGGCCGGCACGGTCGACAAGACCGAGCTCCCCCATCATGGCCTGAACCTCATCTGCACCATATCCGCCTATATGCGCCCATTCCATGAGCTCCTCGTCCACGCACTCCTCGGCAAAAAGGGCCTTGGGATCCTGGGGGAGCATCGCCTTGGCCGAAATCGCGGAGCGCACCTCGCCCCGCTGCGCACGGCGCGTTCCCGCGATAAGGGCGAGCAACGTCGATTTGCCACAGCCGTTACCGCCAACCAGGGCATGCACTTCGCCCTGGCGCACCTCAAGATCCAAACCGCGCAACACCCAGTCGTCATCGCGGCCGTACCGGAACCACGCACCGCGCGCGGACACCGCGATGTCCCCGGACATAGCGGGGCCCGCCGCGGAACCCTCGGCCGCAGCGCGGGAGACGGACACCGCGCCCGCGACCTCGGCGGCCTCGCACTTGAAGCGCCCCAGGTCCTCAACCGGCCTCACGGCGCCATCCACCAGCTCGAATGCGCAGGTCGCGTAATCAGCCATCAGCTCGGGCTCGTGCGTCGCCACAACCACGGTACATCCCAGCTCCCGGTTCACGCGGAACAGGGCATGCAGGAAATTGCGCGCCGCGATGGGGTCGAGCTGCGCCGTCGGCTCGTCGAGCAGTAACACGCGCGGCTGCATGACGAGCGTCGAGGCAAGCGCCAGCAGCTGCTTGCGGCCGCCCGAGAGCGCATCCGTATCGCTGTGGAACCACGGCCCCATGCCAAAGAAATAACTCGCCTCGGCAACACGACGGCGCATCTCGCCCTGGGGCGTACCGAGGTTTTCCAAGCCGAACGCCATCTCGTGCCACACGCTGTCGCACACGATCTGGTTATCGGGGTCTTGGAACACGTAGCCGACCTCACACGCCTCGGCCCCATCCAAGTCATCTACGGGTCTGCCATACACGCGCACCTGGCCGGCGCGGTCCCCCGCAGGGGCAATCTGCGGCTTGGCCAGCGAGAGCAGCGTCGACTTACCCGAACCGGTACCTCCCACCAGCAGCGCGAACGCACCGGCGGGAACGGCCATGGACACGCCGCTCAGTACGTCGCCATGAGAGCCTGGATAGCGAAACGTCACGTCATCGTACGCGAGCGCGATACCTTCATCGCTCATGCGAACACGCTCCTCTCATACACATGCAGTGCCGCGGGAACGAACATCCAAGCGGCGTAGGGAGTGTAGCTCAGCCAAGGGCCCAAGGGCGAGAGCTGGGGATAAAACGCAAAGGACGAGGACCGCCACGCCACCGCGATGCAGAGGGCGCCGAAGGCCGCGACGAGCACCAGGCCGAACATGTCGCGCGAAGTGAAGCGATAGCGAACGTACGTGGTTCGGCGCTCCGCGGCGCCCCAGCCGCGCGCACGCATGGCGTCGGCGGTTTCCAGGGAGTCTTCCATGGCCCAGCCCATAAGCACCGAACTCTGCCGCATGCGGCGGCGCACAAGGCCGCGACGCTCGCCGGCACGTCGGCGGCCATTCTCATCGGCGCAGCTCAGAGCCACATCCTGTACATCGGCAATCACATGCCCCTGTCGCACAAAACGCGGGATGAGGCGCATCGTCATCGAAATCATGAGCGATACGACCGGCGCCGCGTTGCCGAACAGGGAGAGCACCTTGTCCTGCGTCAAGATGTCGCGGGCGGCCTGGAACCACAGGACGCTCGCCATGAACATCACCGCCATGACAGCGCCGTACAGGAGGCTCTCAGCGTACACCGGCATACCGAACGGCGAAAACAGCAACGTGCTCCCCCGCTGAGCGAACAGGGGATTCACGCAGGCCAGCAACGCGACGAGCGGCAACTGCCAACGCAAGGCGAGCAGCGTGGGACGAACACCGCGGGCAACGGCGCCGTACGCGAGCGCCCCCGCGAGGGACAGCGACACCAGCACCGGATGCGGGGCGAACATGGTCAGGCCGAGCGTGCACGCGAGAAACACCGCCGGCACCGCGGGGTGCATGGTTCCAAATGCCGTATGCCTGGGCGCCTGCGCCATCCGCTCCCCCTCTTTCCGCAAATCGCCCCTTTAAGAAACAGCCGGGCCCGCCAGGACCCGGCTGCACGAGCGGCGAACGAGCCGCCGCTCACATTGAACATGTTCGCTACATCGCGAAGTCGCCGCCCACGAGCGTGCTCACAGACTGCTCGTAGTACACGGCGGAAATGGTCTCGGCGAACTCGCCGGCAACGGAGATGGTCTTGATCTTGCCACCCTCCTCGACGGGGATAGCGTCGGTGACCACGCACTCGACGATCGGAGCGTCGTTCAGGCGCTGGATGGCCTCGCCGGAGAAGATGCCGTGGGTGGCGCACACGTAGATGTCGCCGGCACCGAGGGCCTTGAGCTCGCGCACGTTGGCGCACAGGGTGCCCGCGGTGTCGATCATGTCGTCGTTGATGATGCAGGTCTTGCCCTTGATGTCACCGATGATGCCCATGACCTCAGCGGCGTTGTGACGCGGACGGCCCTTGTGGGCGATGGCCAGGGAGCAGCCGAGCATGTCGGACAGCTTCTTGGCGGCCTTGGCGCGGCCCACGTCGGGGGAGACGACGACGAGGTTGTCGGTGTCGAAGCCCATGGCGTCGTAATAGTCGGCGAAGAGCGGCAGGGCGGAGAGGTGGTTCACCGGGATGTCGAAGAAGCCCTGGATCTGGCCCTGGTGCAGGTCGAGCGTGATGATGCGGTCCACGCCGGCGCACTCGAGCAGGTTGGCGACGAGGCGGGCGGTGATGGGCTCACGCGGGCCGGCCTTGCGGTCCTGACGGGCGTAGCCGTAGTGGGTGATGACGGCGGTGATGGAGCGGGCGGAGGCGCGCTTGGCGGCATCCGTGGCGATGAGGAGCTCCATGAGCATGTCGTTGACGTTCTCGCCGGCAACGGACTGAATCAGGAAGACGTCGGCGCCGCGGACGGTCTCGTCATAGCGAGCGTAGATCTCGCCGTTGGCGAACTGCTTGAGCGTAAGGCCGGAGAGCTCCACGCCGAGCTGGTTGGCGATCTTCTGGGCGAGCGGACGGTTGGAGGAACCGGAGTACACTCGCAGGATCTTGCTCATATCCACGGTCTTTTTGGGATCGGTTGTCGGCATGACTTCTCCTTTATACGCCACAACTTCCTTACACGTTCTATATATTAGCCACTTTGTCAGCTAATTGACCACCGATAACGCACCCAACGAAACTTCATCGGCGAGCGCACCCGTCCCCAATTGCACATCCGGAAAGGGTTACAGGCGGGCGCGACGCAGCTCGGTGTAGCCCTCGACAATGCGCTGGTCGGAACGCTCCACGGCCAGGGCGCCGTCGGGCACGTCGCGAGTGATGCAGCTGCTCGCGCCGGTCACCACGTCCGCGCCGATGTTCACGGGGGCGACCATCATGGTGTCGGAGCCGATGAACGTGCGGTCGCCGATGGTGGTGGCGTGCTTGTTCTTGCCATCGTAGTTGCAGGTGATGGAACCGGCGCCAACGTTCACGCCCGCCCCCATCGTGGTGTCGCCGATATAGGAGAGATGCGGGACCTTGGAGCCCTCGCCGATCGTGGACTTCTTGATCTCGACATGCGTGCCCACGTGCGCGCCGTCCAAAAGGTGCGTACCCGGGCGCAGGTAGGCGCGCGGCCCGCAGGTCACGCCGTTCTCGATCACGACGTCGATGGCAACCGTCTCGTCGAGCGAGCAATCGTTGCCCGCCACGACGTTCGTGAGGCGGCTGTTCGGGCCGAGCTGGCAGCCCTCGCCGATGCGGCAAGCGCCGATGAGGTGGGTCTGCGGCCACACGATGGTGTCGCGACCGATCTGCGCATCGGGGCCGATCCAGGCCTGGGCGGGATCGATGAAGGTGACGCCCTCGGTCATGAAACGCTCGTTGATGCGATCGCGGGCGATGGCGGTGAGCTCGGCGAGCTGCACGCGGCTATTCACGCCCAGGCCGTCGCGGTAGTCCTCGCAGTGGGAGATGGTCACGGCGTGGCCGTGGGCCTTCAGGATCTCCACCATGTCGGGCAGGTAGTACTCGGCCTGCGCGTTGTCGTTGCCGACCTCGCCGATGTGAGCGGCGAGCAGCGCGCCGTCGAAGGCGTAGCAGCCGGCGTTGCACTCGAGAAGCTCGGCGTCCTGCTCAGGCGTGCAGTCCTTTTGCTCGATGATGCGGTTGACGGTCCCGTCCTCGGCCAGCTCTATGCGGCCGTAGCCAAAGGGCACGGGCGGGGTGAAGGTGAGCACGGCGCCGGCGTTCGAGCCGTCGGCGACGGTGTTGGCGAAGGCGGCGATGGTATCGGCCTGGATGAGCGGGAGGTCGCCGTTCAAGACCACCACGGGACCGGCGTCGATGCCCGTCGCATCCAGCGCGGTGCGGACGGCATGCGCGGTGCCCAGACGCTCGACCTGTTCGACGCACTCGATGGCGTCGGCGGCAGGCGTGCCCTCGTAGGCGGCGGAGATCAGCGCGCGCACCTCGTCGGAGTGACTGCCCACCACCACGACCACGCGGGTGCATCCAGCGGCCAGCGCCGCATCGATGACCCAGCAGGCCATGGGCTTGCCGAGAATCTGGTGGGACACCTTGGCATGATTCGACTTCATGCGCGTGCCCTCGCCTGCGGCCATTACAATCGCGGTGACATCCATGGGGACTCCTTGATGTTCGGTATCAAATCGGACGTCGGATGACGACGCCCATGAATTGATAGTACCGCACAGCAAGAAGACAAACCGCCCCCAAGTCGACACCCCCCCCGCCCTCCACATCCCGCACCGCCCTGATTTGACAGCGCCCGCGCCCACCGCCACCATACTCGGCAGGTAAAAGACGAACGCAAGGAGCCCCATGGCCGCAGCACAGCCCAAGCCCATCCGCATGGTCGCCGGACTCGGCAATCCCGGCGAGGAATACGCCGCAACCCGTCACAATGCCGGCTTTTGCGCGATCGACGTCCTGGCCGAGAAGGCGGGCGTCAGCTATTGGAAGAACCAGTCGGGCGCCGAGGTCGCCGTCATCAACGTGAACGACGCCGAGGCCGAGGGCGGCAAGCGCGAGGTCGTCCTGGTCAAGCCCCAGTCTTACATGAACACGAGCGGCGGCCCCATCTCCAAGCTCTGCGCGCAGTACAAGGTCAAGCCCGAGGAGCTGCTCGTCATCCACGATGAGCTCGATATCCCCGCGGGCGACGTTCGCGTGAAGGTGGGCGGCGGGCACGCCGGCCACAACGGTCTGCGCTCCATCATCGACAAGCTCGGCAGCCGCGACTTCTCGCGCATCCGCGCCGGCATCGGCAACCCCCCTGGTCGCATGCCCGTGGCTGACTTCGTCCTCAAGCAGCTGCGCTCCCGCGAGGCCGAGGACTTCGAGGTCATGACGCACCAGGCCGCCGAAGCCGCGGCACTCGCCGTGACCCGCGGCGTCGTGTTCGCGCGTGACCATGTCAACGGCGGCGCGAACGCCAACGGCAAACACTGACGACCCGGCGCAAAACCGCATCACACCCAAAAGCGCCGACCTCAATTTAGGGACAGTCCCCAAATTGAGGTCGGCGCCCTTCTTTTCACCGTCCCCTCATCCACCGAAAAACGTTTTACCGCTTGCCCGAAAGACGCGCGGGCAGGGCTTGCATGCAAGGCCGCGGGGTATACTTGATACCGTATGCGCACATTCGCCTCATGCGCATGCAAGGGAGGTTGCATTCGGAGCTCATCGCTTGCGCGACCTGCGCATACGATGCTCCGGCCAATCAGAGAGGGGTTCTATGTTTGAAATCCTGAAGAAGACGCAGTTCTCGGAGAAGGTCTTCGAGTTCCGCGTCCACGCCCCGAGGATGGCCAAGAAGGCTCACGCCGGCCAGTTCCTCATGGTGCGCATCGACGAGACGGGCGAGCGCGTGCCGTTCACCTTCGCCAACTGGAACGCGGAGGAGGGCTGGATCGAGTTCATCTTCATGGTGGTGGGCAAGACCACGCAGTGCCTCTCCGAGCTCAACGAGGGCGACTTCATCCGCGACATCACCGGCCCGCTGGGCCAGCCCACCGAGGTCGAGGGCGACTCCGTGGCCGTCATCGGCGGCGGCGTGGGCCTCGCCATCGCCTACCCCGTGGCGCGCATGCTCTGCGAGCAGGGCAAGAACGTCTACGTGATCATGGGCGCCCGCACCAAGGACCTCCTCATCCTGCATGAGCAGTTCGACGCGCTGCCGCTCGCCGGCCTGTTCGTCACCACCGACGACGGCTCCATGGGCGAGAAGGGCGTCGTGACCCTGCCGCTCGCGCGCCTGTGCGAGACCGACTCCATCGACCACGCCTTCTGCGTTGGCCCCGTGCCGATGATGAAGTTCTCCTCCCTCACCTGCCACGAGCACAACATCCCGATCATCGCCAGCCTCAACCCCATCATGGTCGACGGCACCGGCATGTGCGGTTGCTGCCGCGTCGAGGTGGGCGGCGAGACCAAGTTCGCCTGCGTCGACGGCCCCGATTTCGACGCCAGCGCCGTCGACTGGGACGACCTGGCCGCGCGCCAGGCCAGCTACCGCGGCGAAGAGGCCGTTTCCACCAAGCGTCATGAGGAGGCCTGCGCATGCCAGAAGTAAAGAAGTATCGCCCGAACATTGGCGCTCCCCGCACCACTCCGAACGAGGAGCCGGCCGCTGAGCGCGCGTGCGATTTCCGCCCGGTCGACACGGGCTTCACCAAGGAAGACGCCATCGCCGAGGCCAACCGCTGCCTCGACTGCAAGAAGCCCCTGTGCATGCAGGGCTGCCCCGTCGGCGTGAACATCCCCGGCTTCATCTCCAAGATCCGCGACGAGGACTGGGCCGGCGCGCTCGAGACCATCAAGGGCGACAACCTGCTGCCTTCCGTCTGCGGTCGCGTGTGCCCGCAGGAGAACCAGTGCGAGGGCAAGTGCATCCTCGGCCGCAAGGGCGAGGCCGTGGCCATCGGCCAGCTCGAGCGCATGGTGGGCGACATGGCCGAGGAGGTCGGCCGCGCTCCGGTGTGCAAGCCCAAGAACGGCAAGAAGGTCGCCATCGTGGGCTCCGGCCCCTCCGGCATCGCCTGCGCCGGCGAGCTCGCCCGCGAGGGCTTCGACGTCACCGTGTTCGAGGCCTTCTTCACCGGCGGCGGCGTGCTGACCTACGGCATCCCCGAGTTCCGCCTGCCCAAGAAGATCGTCAAGCGCGAGATCGACGGTCTGGAGCAGCTCGGCGTCAAGTTCGAGTACAACTCCGTCGCCGGGCGCCTGTTCGACGCCGACGAGCTCTTCAACGAGGAGGGCTTTGACGCCCTGTATCTCGCCGTGGGCGCCGGTCTCCCCCGCTTCCTCAAGGTCCCGGGCGAGAACCTGCCCGGCGTGTACTGCGCCAACGAGTACCTCACCCGCACCAACCTCATGCACGCGTACGACTTCCCCGTCTACGACACCCCGATCCGCCAGGGCAAGAACGTCGTGGTGTTCGGCGGCGGCAACGTTGCCATGGACGCCGCCCGCACCGCTCTGCGTCTGGGCGCCGACAGCGTGACGCTGGCTTACCGCCGCACCGAGGCCGAGATGCCCGCGCGCCTGGCCGAGGTCCATCACGCCAAGGAAGAGGGCGTGCACATCCTCGAGCTCGTCAACCCGCTCGAGTTCATCAAGGGCGAGGACGGCTTTGTGTCCGCCGTCAAGCTGGAGCGCATGGAACTCGGCGAGCCCGACGCCTCCGGCCGTCGCCGCCCGGTCCCCGTGGCCGACTCCGCCTTTGAGATTCCCTGCGACGTGGCCATCACCGCCATCGGCACCATGGCGAACCCCTTCGCCAAGCTCTGCGCCGACGTCGAGCTCAACCGCTGGGGTCTCATCGAAGCCGATGAGGACGGCCGCACCTCCAACCCCAAGGTGTGGGCCGGCGGTGACATCGTGACCGGTGCCGCCACCGTCATCCTGGCCATGGGCGCCGGCAAGAAGGCCGCCGCCTCCATGAAGAAGGCGCTGCTGGGCGAGTAAACCGCCGCGGAGGCCGGCAAGCGCTCCGCGCACGCCCCGTGCCGCGCGTGCCCGCGCATCAAACGCGAAACTCAAGGCCCGTCGACCCATGTGGTCGGCGGGTCCTTTGCTTTGGCGGGCGCGCCTCGATTTGACGCACCTCCACCTCGATTTGGGGACTGTCCCTGAATTGAGGTGTGGTGGCGCGGGAGTACGTTCGGCCAAAACGGGTAATATGAACAAATATTCGATTTGTGCCATTTTGCGAGCAAGGAGCATCTGTGAGCGACCCAACAAGCCGCGCGGCCACCACGAACCCCGACTACGACCTTCCGGGTAACGACCTCGATCCCAAGAACACCACCGCCGACCAGCGCAAAGCCATCCCGCTCATCGTGCGCGTGTACGGCGCCCTGTGCGCGCTCGACGGCGTCGTGGCGCTGCCGCTCATGGGAGCCTACTTTGGCATCATGGTCTATCGACTGGTGCTCGGCCAGGAATCCGTCCTCATCGGCTCCAACCTCACCCTTACCGTCACCATGACGGCGATCGGCTCCGTCCTGGCGTTCGTCGCCTCGGTTGCGCTCATCATCTTCGGTTGGACGCTCATGAAGAGCTACCGCCGCGACGCGGGCCGCTGGGCATACGCCCTCATCGTGATGACGGTCGCACAGATCCTGATCGACGTCATGCTCCAGGGCATCGGCGTGCACCTCATCCGCCCCATGATCCAGCTGGGCATCCTCACGGCGCTCTCCGCCACGATCGACCCCACGCTGCGCCAGGAGCGCGAACTGCAGCGCCACCTGCGCGATCTCGAGGACCGCGAGGCGGCCGCCGAGGGCATGCTGGGCCGAGACCTCACGGGCGAGGGTTATATCAAGCTCAACTTCTTCAACCTGTTCTGGGTCTTTATGGTCTGCTGCGTGCTCGGCCTGATCATCGAGGTCATCTTCCACATGGTGTGGGTCGACCCGGGCGTGTACCAGGATCGAGCCGGCCTTCTGTTCGGCCCGTTCAGCCCCATCTACGGCTTTGGCGCTGTGCTGCTCACCGTTGCCCTCAACCGCTTCTATAAGCGCAGTTTTGTATTGATCTTCCTGGTCAGCGCCCTGATCGGTGGCGTGTTCGAGGCCGCTGTGGGCTGGTGGATGCAGACCTCGTTCGGCGCGATCGCCTGGGCGTACTCCTACGAACTGCTGCCCGGTATCCCCGACCCCATGGCGATCCTGTTCGCCGGGCGCACGTCCACCCCGTTCATGCTCATGTGGGGCACCCTCGGCCTGTTCTGGATCAAGGTCTGCCTGCCGCGCCTGCTCAAGCTCATCAACCTGATCCCGTGGAAGATGCGCTACTCGCTGACCACCGTGGTCACCGCCCTCATGCTGGTGAACGGTGTCATGACGCTCCAGGCGCTCGACTGCTGGTTCTGCCGTGTGAGCGGCATTCAGCCCAGCTCCCCGGTCGAGGAGTTCTACGCCGAGCACTTCGACAACGATTACATGGCAAACCGCTTCCAGACGATGACGATCCACCCGGATAGCTCGAGTCGTGTGGATTCCCCCAAGCCGGCGGCGTAAGCGGACGTCGGGGCAAGCACGGGCTTCAAACTCGCGCCGCGCGGCGGGCGCCGAGCGCCGGCCGAAAGCGGTTGCGCGCCCGAGGTAGTTGCCCTGCCAGACACGGGCACCGCTCTGCCAAATACGGGCACCGCTCTCAAATACAGGCACCGCTCTCAGACGTGATTTTGGTCGCAAAATGCCAGGCTGCAACAGCGAGGCATTTTGCGACCATTTTTTCGGACTTTTCCCCTATGAACCGGTCGAGAAATGCCTCTCTACGACAGCGCAGCATTTCTCGACCATTTTTCTAGCTATCCCACGTGACAAATGGTCGAGATTTGCCACGCTCCGACACCATGGCATTTTGCGACCATTTTTCTAATCGCAACGCATAAAAAATGGTCGTGATTTGCCACGCTATTACAAAGTGGCAAATCGCGACCAGAAGCCGGGCCTGCAATCGGATCAAAACCCGGTCAAAAGTTGGACCCGCGGCAGAGTCGGAAACCGCGCAAGAACTCGGATCGGCAGGCAGGGCCGACACTCGGAAAGCGACCAATCCGGACAGCCGCGAACGGCCCGAAAAACCGTCGTAACCCGCTACTCGGAGAGCTCGCGCTCCACGACGCAGGTGTTCTTGATGGTCGCAACCAAGTGCTGCAGGCCGTCGATCACGCGCGGGCGAATGTCGCCGCCAATGAGCACGAGCATGATGTCGTCGCCCACGGCGAGCTCGCCGGAGTTCAACCACACGCGCACGTAGCCGATGCCCGGCAAAGCGCGCGCCTCTTCCACGGCGGCGGCCACCTTGGCCTCGTCGTAGCTGAACACCATGCCGGTGACCTTGTCGCCGGGCTGGACGCCATCGGTCTCGATGCCACGGGCCTCGGCCTTGGGCGTCTCGCGCACGGTTCCGTTGTGGACCAGATACATTCCGCATGCGCGGAAGCTCGGGTCGGCCTTGGCCTCGCGCAGCCAAGCGTCGATAGAAGGCATATCTGCCATGGTCGATCCTTTCTTTCCCGCAATGCCCAACCGCAAACGGGCGCGCATGGGCATCGCCTTGACTATAAACAGCGCGCCGGCCAGCGGGAAAGCATCCCCAGCCAGCCGGCGCGAACATGTCTCAATTTGCACCTGTCCCCAATTGAGGCCAACATGTGCCCCCAATTCGCACCTGACCCCAATTGAGGCTCCCCAATTGAGACTTACTGGGCCGGAATGGTGTCGACCACGCGGCACACCATGCCGGCGCGGGTGGTGCGGGGAATGATCTGTCCGGCGCACGTCACGAGGGTGAGGACCTTGTCGGCCTTCTCCACCTCGGCGGAGGCATCCTTCGCACTTGCCTTCGCCTGGGCGAGGGAAGCCTGCAGGTACTGCGTAAAGGCCTTCTCGCTATCGAAATTGGTGCGGCGGGCGTCGACATAATCGTCTTGCACCTGCATGGTGAACATCGGCTTGAGAACGTAGGTCATCTCAGGCGTGATGTAGTAGACCTTCTTGAACGTGTCGAAGACCTTCTGGTCCATGCTCGCATCGATGGGCTCGAACATGGCGCCGTCGTTCATGTGATGGCCGTACAGGGTGGTCTGCTGGTCGACCATACCCGGGGCGGTGCCGTCCATGTCCATGAAGATGGTGCCGTTCTCGCTGTATTCGCCATTGGGCAGATGACGCAGGTAGGTGTTGTTCGTCTCGCCCTGCGCGACCACGTAATTGATGCGCGTTCCGGGGACATAGATCCAGCCCACGATATCGTCGCTCTCTTTTTTGAGTGCGTCGAAATCGATCTGCGGAATATCGTCCTCGCCCGAGAAATCCTTCACGGCCATCTCGGCGATGCCGTTGTAGTAATCATTGGCCTTCTTGTAGCCGATCTGCGCCTTGACGAACAGGCCACCCGCCACGAGAAGCAGCGCCACGCCCACCGCAATCAGGATGTTGGAGAGCACGTTGCCGCGGCCCTTGCCGGAACGTCCAGGTTTACCGCCCTGAGGCGCGCGGTACGCGGACGAAGCTGGGGTTCCCGCCTGCGCACCATGCACGGGGCGCACGGAACGCACGCCCTGGACCGGACGCTGCCCGCCGACGGCCTGCGAACCGCGCGCGGAACGCGCGTACGGCGACGGGGGAACGGGCTGCGAGCTCACCGGTCGCGGCGCCTGAACCCCACCGGGGCCGGGCGCGGGCTGGCCTTTGGGTTTGAAGTGCTTTCCCCCTTCGTTCGCCATGCGCCTCTACGCCTCCGCCATCTCACGCTTGAGCTGGGCGATGGCCTCGCGATACTCGGGCATGGTGGCGCCGAGGATCTGCGTGGCGTAGATGGCCGCGTTCTTGGCGCCATTGATGGCAACGCAGGCCACGGGCACGCCGGAGGGCATCTGCACCATGGAGAGCAGAGAGTCCAGGCCGCCCAGGTCGCTCGTCTTCATGGGCACGCCGATGACCGGAAGCGGGGTGAAGGCGGCAACGACGCCGCCGAGATGCGCAGCCTTGCCGGCGGCCGCCACGATCACCTTGATGCCGCGGTCGGCCGCGGTCTCGGCCCACTCGTGCACCTGCGCGGGGTTGCGGTGCGCGCTGGCAATGACCAGCTCGTAGGGAACACCCAGGCGCTCAAGCTCGGCGGTGCAGCCCTCCATGACGGGGAGGTCGGACTTAGAGCCCATGATGATGCCGACGAGCGGGGTCTTTTCAGTTGCAGTGGTTTCCATGGTGCCTCCAGGGAATCGCGGTGGTAGTGGCTTTAGTATACCTACTGGCACGAGGGGGAGACTGCTCTCAGCCCATTTCACACGCGATTGGGAGCGCTATTCCGCGAACGTCCCGAGCTCCTCGGCCATGCGGATGACCTCCAGGCCCAATGCGGTCAATTCATAGCTGTTCGACAGGCGGGCGCCGTTGGGCTGAACGTTGTCGCGAACGATGACGAGCTCGCAATCGCGCAGCGCGGCGAGGGTTCGAATCACCGTCGGAACGCTGACCGCGGCAGCCTGGGCAATATCGCGATGGGCAAGCTGGACCTCGGCACAGCGGCGGCCGTGCTCGCAGCTGGAGCGCTCGGCGATGACGCGCAGCACGCGGCAACCGGTCTCGTTGACCCGAACACCCGGAATATTGACCCGGACTCGTTTGCTCATGTTGGCGCACCTCCCCGAAATACGCATCTGCCCCAGGATGGACGCCCGCGCCGCGGCCTCCGCACTGCGGCGGACGCTCAGCGCGCGCCCGCACGGGGAGGCCAGATTCGCATCTACACACGTCATCCAGCCTGACTTGCACTCGAGAACCATAACACCTTATCTCTACCTGGCAGCTATCAATTTGTGTCTGGGGTGTCATTTTTAGAGCCTGTGCCTGGGATTTTATCGTCACCGATGAGGAGCTTGCGAACAGATGCAGTCCAAGCGGCTTCCACACGCTCAACTCAAGAGGTTCGTTGAACTGCCAAAACTACCATGTCGTCAAGTTATTGATGGAGGGACATTCCGCTTCTCGCGCCACCCCTTCGAATCGCTCCCAAAGGGCCTAAGCGCACCCCCCCTCACTTTTTTCTGTCAACGGTTTGTAAATTGAGTCGATATGACCGGTTTTAACCCGCATCTTCACATTTAGGGCAAACGCAGACCTCGCCATGCAAAAGGGTGCCCGGGCCTAAGCCCGAAGCACCCCCTTCCCGAGGAAGACCCCTCCCCCGCACTATGAAACTGCCCCGCAGCGGACCGTCTGCGACCTACGCCAGGTCCTGCAGCGCCACGACCTCCATGCCGTCGCCCGACTGACGGGCCTCGAGCGCGGCGATGTACGCGTTGGCGGCGGAGAGCGCCGTCAGGCAGGTCACCCCGCGGCGCACGGCCTCGGTGCGAAGCACGTATCCGTCACCGCGCGAACCCGGGCCGTAGGGGATGTTCACGATGAACGCGATCTCCCCGTTGGCGATGAGGTCGAGGATGGAGCGTGATTCGCCGGACGCGGATCCGGGCGCAGAACTCGAGGCCCCGACCTTGCCCACGATCTCGCACGGCACGTTGCCGCCGCGCAGCACGCGCGCCGTTCCCTCGGTGGACACGATCTCGAATCCCAGGTAGCGCAGGATGCGCGCGAGGCTCAGGATGTGGCGCTTGTCGCGGTCGCACACCGAGATGAACACGCGACCGTCCTTGGGCGTCGGCAGCTGGTAATCGATTGCCAGCTGCGTTTTTGCGTACGCCTCGGGATAGCTCTTGGCGATACCCATGACCTCGCCCGTCGACTTCATCTCGGGCCCCAGGATGACCTCCGCGCCGGGGAAACGACCCCACGGCATCACGGCCTCCTTCATGCAGAAGTAATCGAGCTTGCGACGGTCATCCGGCAGGCCCAGGTCGCTCAGAGCGGCTCCGGCCATGATACGGGCGGCGCAGCGGGCAAGCGGCACGCCCGTCGCCTTGGAGATGAACGGCACGGTGCGGCTCGCGCGCGGATTCGCCTCGATCACGTAGATGGCGTCGCCCTTAACCGCATACTGCACGTTCACCAAGCCGCGCACGCCGAGCGCCAGCGCGATGCGGCGTGTCGTCTCACGCAGCTTTTCCTGCAAGGACTCGGAGAAGGAGAACGGCGGGATGCACGTGGCCGAGTCGCCGGAATGGATACCCGCCTCCTCGATGTGCTCCAAGATGCCCCCGATGTAAACGTCGCGTCCGTCGCACAGGGCGTCGACGTCGCTCTCATACGCACCCTCAAGGAAACGGTCCAGGTAGATGGGATGATCGGGGCTCACGCGCGTGGCCTCGGCCATGTACTCGCGCAGGCGCTCGGCGTCGTAGGCGATCATCATGCCGCGGCCGCCGAGCACGTAGCTCGGACGCACGAGCAGCGGATAGCCGATCTGCGCCGCGACGGCCTCGGCCTCCTCGAACGAGGTCGCCATGCCCGCCGGCGGATACATGATGCCCAGTCGGTCGAGGAGCGCCGAGAAGCGCTCTCGGTCCTCGGCAAAATCGATGGCGTCGGGCTGCGTGCCCATGATCTTCACGCCGCTCTCGGCCAGCGCGCGCGTGAGATTGACCGGCGTCTGACCACCCAACGTGGTAATCACACCCACGGGGCGCTCGGCATCCACGATGTCCATCACGTCCTCGTAGGTGACCGGCTCGAAATACAGGCGGTCGGAAGTGTCGTAGTCGGTGGACACGGTCTCGGGATTGCAGTTGACCATGATGGTCTCGAAGCCGCGCTCGGCCAGCTCGTAGCAGGCATGTACGCAGCAGTAGTCGAACTCGATGCCCTGGCCGATGCGGTTGGGGCCCGCGCCCAAGATCATGACCTTGGGCTTTTCACAGGAACGCACCTCGTCGGCAGCCACGCCACGGCGCGCAGCGGGAGCCGGGCGCATGAGGTTCTCGTACGTCTTGTAGTGGTACTCCGTGGCGCTCTCGAACTCGGCGGCGCACGTATCGACCGTCTTCATGCTCGGCACCACGCCCAGCCCCTTGCGATACGCGCGGACGAAGCGCTCGTCGCTGCCGGTCAGCAGCGCGATTTGGGCATCGCTCGTGCCGTACTGCTTGAGCAGGCGCATTGCGTCGGCGTCGATGTCCTCCACGCGCAGGCCGCGCACCGCCTCCTGCACGGCGATCATATCGTGCAAGCGGGCGAGGAACCACGGATCGATGCGCGTGGCGTCGTACAGGCGCTCCACGCTCCAACCGCGGCGCAGCGCCTCGGCGACATAGGCGATACGCCCCTCGCTCGCACGGGACACAGCCGCCGCAAGGTCGTCCTCATCCAGGGATGCCAGCTCGCCCGCGCCCTTCGCGTTCACGCCGAAGCCGCAGGCCCCGTCCTCGAGCGAGCGCATGGCCTTGCCGAACGACTCTTCGAACGTGCGGCCGATCGCCATGACCTCGCCCACGGCCTTCATGCGCGTGGTGAGCGTCGTGTCGGTGCCCTTGAACTTCTCAAAGGCGAAGCGGGGCACCTTGACCACGCAGTAGTCGATCGACGGCTCGAAACACGCCGGCGTGGCGCGCGTGATGTCGTTGGTGATCTCATCGAGGGTATAGCCCACGGCCAGGCGCGCGGCGGCCTTGGCGATGGGGAAGCCCGTGGCCTTGGAGGCGAGGGCCGAGGAACGGCTCACGCGCGGGTTCATCTCGATGACGATGAGGCGCCCGTTTTGAGGGTTGACCGCGAACTGCACGTTCGAGCCGCCCGTCTCGACGCCGATCTTCTCCAAAATCGCCAGGGAGGCGGCGCGCATGCGCTGGTACTCAAGATCGGACAGGGTCTGTGCGGGAGCGACGGTGATGGAGTCGCCCGTGTGCACGCCCATGGGGTCGAGGTTCTCGATGGAGCACACGATGATGCCGTTGCCGGCGCGGTCGCGCATGACCTCCATCTCATATTCCTTCCAACCCTCGATCGATTCCTCGACGAGCACCTCGCCTGCCGGGGACAGCTCGAGGCCCTGGGCCACGATCTGGATGAGCTCGGCCTCGTCGTGGGCGATGCCGCCGCCCGCGCCGCCCATGGTGAAGCTCGGGCGCAGCACGCACGGATAGCCCGTACGCTCGACGATTGCCAGAGCGTCCTCGACGGAGTAGGCGTAACCGGAGCGCGCCACCTCGAGGCCGAGTTCGGCCATGGCCTCGTTGAAGAGCTTACGGTCCTCGCCACGCTCGATCGCGGCAAGGTCGCAACCCATCATCTCGACGCCGTAGCGCTCGAGCACGCCGGAACGGGCGAGGTCGACGGCGGCGTTCAGACCGGTCTGGCCGCCGAGCGTGGGCAGCAGCGCGTCGGGGCGCTCGCGCTCGATGACGCGCTCGATGAACTCCGGCGTGATGGGCTCCACATAGGTGCGGTCGGCAAGGCCGGGGTCGGTCATGATGGTCGCAGGGTTCGAGTTGACCAGGACCACCTCGTAACCGTCCTCCTTGAGGACCTTGCAGGCCTGGGCACCGGAATAGTCGAACTCGCACGCCTGGCCGATGACGATCGGGCCGGACCCGATGACCAGGATGCGTTTGATGTCTTCGCGCTTGGGCATGCTAGTTCTCCTCCGTTGCAAAATTCCAGCCGGCGAGGCGGTCGGCGGCGATGTCGATGCTCAGATAATCCGGTTCGCCCGCCATTAGGCGCGCGAACGCGGTGAACAGGTAGTGCGCGTCGGTGGGGCCGGGCGAGGCCTCCGGGTGATACTGCACGCTGAAACACGGGGCGTTGAGGAGCTGGATGCCCTCGGCGGTACCGTCGTTGAGGTTCACATGCGTGAGGCGGATGCGGCCGAAGCGCTCATTCTCCACCACCGGCGCGATGCCGCGCTCGACCCAGAAACGCAGGTCGCCATCGGTCGGATGCTCGGCAACGCCGCCGGACAGCTCGGGCACGAGGGCGCCCAGGCTGGGGAACACCAGGCCGAAGCCGTGGTTTTGCGCGGTGATCTCCACGCGACGCGTGAGGAGGTTCATGACCGGCTGATTGCCGCCACGATGACCGAACTTGAGCTTTTCGATCTGCGCGCCGGCGGCCAGGCTGATCATCTGGTGGCCCAGGCAGATGCCGAATACGGGCACACGGCCGATAAGCTGCTGCACCTGCGTGTACGTCTCGGGGACGGCGTCCGGGTCGCCGGGGCCGTTGGAGAGGAAGACGCCATCGGGGTTCATCGCGAGCACCTCGGCGGCGGGGGTGTTCCACGGCACGACGACGAACTCGCACCCGGCGCGGACAAGGCCCTCGAGGATGCCGCGCTTCACGCCGCAGTCGTAGGCGACCACGCGATGCACAGCCGGATTCGCAACCCCCTCACCCGCCGGGGAGGCCAGGGCGAAATCATGGGCAGCAGGCAAGTCTGCCGTGGTAAAGGGGTGAGGCTCGGGGCAGCTCACGGTCTTCACGAGGTTCTCCCCCACCAGCTGGGGCGCGGCGGCCAGGCGGGAGGCGAGCTCGTCCAGATCGAATTCCTCGGTCGAGACGATGCCCATCTGGGCACCGTTGTCGCGCAGGTGCTGGACGAGGGCGCGCGTATCGACACCCTCAATGGCAACGATGCCGAGCTTCTGCAGATATGCAGGAACGCTCGTTGCGCTACGCCAGTTGGAAGGCGTGGGGCACATGTCGCGCACGACCATGGCGCGCATCGCCGGGGCGTTCGCGGGACGCGAGCCGTCGCCGGGGAAGGCGCTCTGCACATCGGCGAGGTCGATGCCGTAGTTGCCGATCTGCGGATAGGTCATGGTCACGATCTGGCCAGCGTAGCTCGGGTCGGTCATGACCTCGAAGTAGCCCTCGAGCGAGGTGTTGAAGCAAACCTCGCCGGTCGCCGTGCCCGCAGCGCCGCAAGAGCGGCCGTAGAACACGGTGCCGTCGGCAAGCAGCAGCACTGCCGGGCTGGTATTTCCTTTTGAAGTGGATGCCATGATGCGCTGGGCCAGGGGGCTCGCATCAGCGCGCGAAGGCGCGGGCGCACACACGTCCGCAGGGCGATTCAAACCCATCTCGTCTCCTTTTCGGTCTCTCGGTACCGGCTTAAAGGCCGTATGGTCTCGGGGTATTGTACGCGACTTTGCAGAGTTTCGCGTAGTAAATAATTTATATTCGTAATTTGGCTATGGAGTAGGATTTTTATGCATTAGGCACTTCAGTGTCTCTGCAACCAGCCCTTCATTCAAACGAACGCGCCACGGATTTGCCCGTCTCGACAGCGGCACCGAAATAAAACCGCAATGCACGGACACCCCCATTTGCCGAGACACGCGATGCCATAGCTGCCGACCGTGGTACAATGCAGCACGCGGGTCATTAGCTCAGCTGGCAGAGCAGGGGACTTTTAATCCCAAGGCCCAGGGTTCGAACCCCTGATGACCCACCCTTGAACATGAACGCGAGGAGCCTGCGCCCCTCGCGTTTTGTTTTTGCGGCATAAAAAAGGCCGCCGACCCACGTCGGCGGCCAAAAAGCCTATTCCCAGGTCCACTGACCGTTCACGAAGATCGGAACCTCTTCGCCATCGACCGTGATACCCGTAATGTCCAGGTCGTCGGCACCGATCATAAAGTCGACGTGCGCGGCGCTCTTGTTCAGGCCGCGGCGACGCAACTCCTCGGCAGACAGGTCGCAGCCACCCTCGTAGCACTCGGGGAAAGCGGATCCAAGCGCCAGGTGACAACTCGCGTTCTCGTCGTACAGCGTGTCGTAGAACAGAATGCCCGTCTCGCGGATCGGCGTGTTCTTCGAGATCAGCGCAACCTCACCCAGGCGACGCGCACCCTCGTCGGTCTCAAGAATGCTCTCAAGCGTATCGCGGCCAACTTCGGCGTCGAACTCCACAACGCTGCCGCCCTCAAAACGCAGCCAGAAGCGGTCGATCTTGTTGCCGTGGCGTACGAGCGGCAGGGCCGAATACACGATGCCGTCCACACGGTCGCAATCCGGCGAGGTAAATACCTCCTCCGTGGGGATGTTCGGCGAGAACTCGCACCCCTCGGGAGTCACGCTCGAGCCGCCCTCCCACACATGGCGGTCGGTCATACCAACCCACAGGTCGGTGCCGTTGGCCGAGGTGTAATGCAAGCGATCGAAGTGACGGTCGTTCAACAGACGCAAGTTCTTCCCGAACGTGGCGTCGTGCAGCTCCCATGCGGACTCGGGATCATCGCCGTCCGCGCGGGCAACGGAGAGAATAGCGCACCACAGACGATAGACGGCGACCTCGTCCTCAACGCCCGGATACACGCGACGGGCCCAAGCGGCCACCGGTGCGCCGGCGATACACCACGGGTTGATGTTGAAATCCATGCCGCGGCGATATGCCTTGCACTGGGTGTTGCGCGCTTTGGAGGCCGCCGCGGGCTTGGCCGGATCGATACCCTTGAGGGCCTCGGGGTCCGCACCCTCGACAAAGATGAAGCACGCACCACCCTCGGCAAGCGAATCGAGCTGCTCGCGCTGCCAGGAAGGAACCGTTTCGAACCAGGAAGCCTCGACGTTCTCATACGTCAAACGCGTGATCTCGTCGTCGCTCCAAATCACGGTCACGTGGCCGGCGCCGGCGGCATACGCACGTGCCACCAGCGTACGCACGAACGGCGCAACCTCGACCGGAGCCTGGATGACAACCTCCTGCCCCGCCTCGACGTTCACGCCCTTGCGAACGATCAGGTCGGCATAACGCTCGATCTTGGGCTGCAGCTTGAGCATGCCGGCGCGGGCATCCTCCACGGTAAGTTCGGCCTTGAACATATGCTACTTGCCCTGCTTCTTGTCCTTGGGCGCCATGGAGCGGGCAATGACGTCGTCGAGCTTGGCGGCGGTCATGCCAGCGGCCTTATCGCGGCAGGCGTTGCGGATCGGGCGAATCTTGATGAAGTCGAAGATAAAGGCGACGATGATCGCAGCGTAGGCGGCCACAATCAGGGCAAACTGCGCGGTCTGGGCACCCTTGTCGGCCATGCCGTCCTGGCCGAGAACGGCCAGCAGCACCCAGGTGCCGATAAGCGCCAGGATGCCGATGACGAGCAGGACCCACCAGATGCGGCGATACCGCGGATAATCCTCGTCCTCCTTCATGAGCTGGCTGGACGCGGTGTAAATGCGGTCCTCCTCACGGCGCAGTTCGGCCTTGCGGGCCTTCTTCTCCTCCTTGGACAGGTTGGAGAGGTCCTCGCCGCGCTCGGCGGCGGCGCGTTTGGCCTTGGCGGTTGCCGGAACCACACGGACCGAACCGCCCGCGGGACGGGCGGGCTTGGCGGAAGAGGTCGACTTACGGGCCATGCCGGAGCCGGACATGCCCTGCAACTTGTCCTGGCTACGCTTGTTCTGGGCGCTACGGGTGCTCACGTGCTCGTTCTCCTTCATGCAGTTTGGGGTCGGCGCCTCGCGCGCCAAGCCGCGGGCCAACGGGGCCGCGCGATACCCCTCCGAGGTTTTACAGCTAATGCTTCATTGTAGTTGAAGTGCCCTCGGCTTCCAGCTCACGGGGCAGATGAATCGTAAAAGTCGTGCCTTTTTCGAGCTCGGATTCCACGGCGATGAACCCATGATGGCGCTCGACGATCTGCTTGGTCACGGCCAGGCCCACGCCCAGGCCGCCCGCCTCGCGGGCACGGCTGGCATCGGCGCGCCAGAAGCGCCCGAAAATACGCGCAAGGTCGTCCTTCGCGATGCCGATACCCGTGTCGGAAACCGTCACCATCACGTGCTTTCGATCCCCATGGACCGACACCACAACCCAACCGTCCTCGGGTGTGTAACGCATCGCGTTGCTCATGAGGTTGATGACGCACTGCGTGATCATGTCCGCATCGCAGGTGATCACCGCGGAGCGGCCCTGCATTTCATCGGCAAAGCGCAGGTGCAGGCCCTTGTTGTGGAAGAGTTGATGCTGATTGTTCACGATGGTACGCGTGAGCTGGACAATGTCGACCTGGTCGAGACGCAACGGGGCCGCATGGTTTTCCTGGCGGCTCAAGTCGAGCGTCTGCTGCACCAGGCGCGCCAGGCGCCGGGTCTCGGAGGCGACGGTCTCCAGATGCTCGGCGTCGGTGGGGTACACGCCATCCTGCATGGCCTCCACCGTGGCCTGCATGGCCATGAGCGGGGTGCGCAGCTCGTGCGCCACGTCAGAGGTAAGGCGGCGCTCGCGCTTGAGGTCGCGCTCAAGATTGGCCGCCATTTCGTCGAAGGTCTCTCCGAGCTGGTCTATCTCATCGTCACCGCGCATGTTGGTGCGGGCCGAAAGATCGCCCTCGCGGATGCGGCGGGCGGTATCGGTGATGGTGCCCACGGGCTTGGTGAACATACGCGACACCAAGAAGCCCACGATGACCGATATGGAAATGGCGATGAACGCCGCGAGCCCCATGGCGTTGAAGGTGCGCTCGCGAAATGCCGTATCGGCCTTGGTGAGCAGGGCGTCGCTGCCGAGCACCCATAGACGGGCATCGCCGATGCGCACGCCATCCGTCGCGATGATGGGAACCGTCACAGCGGACTCGGGATCCGTGGGGGCCTTGGAAACGGGGCTGTGCTCTTTGGCATGGCGCGCGGGCAGGGTGTCGTCGTACAAGATCTTGCCGTTGGCATCCATGACCTGCAGGCCGATATCGTCGGACAGGGCGCTGGACTCGGCAATGGCGGCGAGCGACTCGCGCTTCCAGCCGCCGTCCGCTCGGTACGTCTCGGCGATCTTGGCGGCCACCACGTTCGCGATCTCCTCGACGTTGGCGCGCGTGTAATCGGAAAATGCACCGCCCCAGACCACCATGACCACGGAGGCCAGAATCATGACCGTCACCAACGAGGTCAGGGCGAAGGAGAGCGCCATCCTGCCGCCGTAGCTGATGCCGGTGCGCGGCGTGGCGTGCGGCGTGTTCCAACTGGCGCGGCTCGAGGACTGATCACCCTCGTACCCGTGTTTTTGCCCGATGACCAAACGCGCCATCTCACCCTCCTCATGATTGAGCCTCAAATGGGGACAGGCACTAATTGCGACACTCGGCGCGTCTCGAATCGCACCTGTCCCCATTTGAGACTGCCCGTTAAACGAAAAAACGGGCGCCACGACCATTCGCGGCGCCCGTCTGCAGACGTGTTACTTGTCGGCCTTGTCCGACTGCGCGGGAGCCTCGAAACGATAGCCCACGCCGTGGACGGTGTAGAGCCACTTGGGTTTCTTGGGATCGTCGCCCAGCTTGGCGCGCAGGTTCTTGACGTGACTGTCAATCGTGCGCTCGTAACCCTCGAAGTCGTAACCGAGAACCTTCTCCACCAGCTCCATACGGTTGTACACGCGACCCGGATGACGGGCGAGCGTGGTGAGGAGCTTGAACTCGGAGGCGGTGAGGTCGACCTCTTTGCCCTCGACCAGAATCTTGTGGCCGGAGATATCGATCACCAGATCACCGAAGTCGAGCACCTCGACCTGCGGCTCATCGGCCTGATGGGCGCGACGGAACAGCGCGCGCACGCGAGCAACGAGCTCGCGCGGGGAGAACGGCTTGATGAGGTAATCGTCGGCACCGAGCTCCAGGCCGATGATGCGATCCTCGACCTCGCCCTTTGCGGTGAGCATGATGATCGGCACATCCGAGGTATCGCGAATGGCGCGGCAAACGCGCTCGCCGGAAAGCTTGGGGAGCATGAGGTCGAGAACGATCAGGTCGAACTGGTGCTTCTCGAACTCCTCGACAGCGGACTGGCCGTCGCCAACGCCCACGACCCAATAGCCCTCGCGCTCGAGGTAAGCGGCCACCGCGTCGCGAATGGCCTTCTCGTCTTCAACCAACAAAATCTTACGTGCATCTGAAGCCATGGGCGGCCTCCTCGTCTCGTGATCAAGCGTCATTACATTTTAACGCACAAGCGCGACGCATATCTTGGATGGAGTATGCCCAATATGCCGGACGCTCAATCAAGCGCCCGGAATCTAGCGCGGCGTGCAATTGGGGACGGGTGCAAATTGCACACCGCCGCGCCAAGCCCTTTGAACTGGCAAGGCCGTGCATGATGTGCAATTTGCACCCGTCCCCAATTGCACCTAATTGCGCGCAGGCTTCAACCGATGCCCGGCGCACTATGCCAGCGGGAACACCCTGACCTGCACGGCGGCGGGCAGACCGTTGTCGCCGCGGACCGTGGCGAACGTCACAAAACGATCGGTCTCGCCCTCGCTCGCGGGATAGTCGCCGTAGTCGGTGGCCTTATCGGGAGCGGGCAGGATCGCATAGGTCTTCGCTTCGGTATCCAGCACGAAATGCGACGAACGCGCCTTGATGAGGTAGCGGCTGCCCTTCCCCGCCACGCAGGCGAGGGGTTCGCGACTCAGGTACACGAACGGACCGCCCTCGCGACCGATGAACGTACCCATGTTGCCCAAGCTTCCGCCGTACCCATAGTTAGCCTCAACGGAGAACGCGAACGCCCCGTTCATGTACACGGCCTCAAAGGGGCTCACGTTTTGCGGCATGACCAGCTGGTCGACCATTTTGCCGCCGTCGAGGTCGAGCGCGGTTATCCCGTAGAACGTGCCCTCCTCGGTATTCACGCGCGGCGCGATGGTGAGGCATCCCCCGCTCACGCGCGGCCATGTGGCAAAGCGACCCGGACTCTCGTAAAGGTCCTTGGCCTTGGCATCCCCGAACGCCCAGCTATAGCAATGAGAGAACTCCGCACGCTTGGAACCGCTGGCAAGCGGCATCTTCTGCCATATGACATGCCCGCCGGCCACCGTGAAACGCGCGGGCTCCCAATCGGCGTTGCCGTGGTCGAGCTCGACCGCCTCGCCCGCAAGCGCGCCGTTTTGCAACTCCTGGGCGAGAAGCACCCACGACGCCTCTGCGTAGTTCATCTCGATCCACGCATAAACCGTCTCGCTGCAGCGAACGTCGTGGAAGCCGTACGCACTGCCCTTGATGGGCTGCGGGATCAGCGTAGCGCGCGCGCCCGACGCCAGGGAGATGATGCCGAGCGTGTTTACCGAACGAGCGCTGGAGGGCGCCTCGAGCAGCGCGGCCCACGCACCCTCGGAGTGAAACGGAACCGTGCCGAGGGGCAGGTCCCAAGCGGACTGGGCGGCGAGCGGATTGTCGGCGCTCTTAAATTCCTCGGTCACGTTCACGATCTTGGAGTCGTCCGTGATGACCTGGGGCTCGCCGCTTACCTGCTGCTCATCCCCCTTCGAGCTGCAGCCCGCGAGAGAAACAGCCCCAAGTGCCGCCGTAGCCGCGGCCGCGCCTTTGAATAGAGAGCGGCGAGAGAAACCGCCGCTGACCTTACGGCCGGCAGCAGGGCTCTGGTTCAACTTTTCGCGATGTTTACTGCTCATTATGTGAGATCCCCATACAATACGCTGCCGAATGCTCAATCCTGGATGTGCCCGTCCGACACCGCCGCCCCGACGCCCTTCCGGCAACCCGGCGCCCGCGCCCGTTCGGCGCCACACCGTAAAGCCGCCAGGCAACCATCTTCAACACCCGACGACACGGCACCGGGCCTCAACCGGGCGAACAGGCCTTTCGGCTACTCGGCAACCAACCCCTGGGCCTCGCGCAGGGCGCGGGTCATCTGGTCGGCACAGGAGGTCTTGCGCGGGCCGCACGTATTGCCCTCGAGCATCTCGACGATACGGTCGACCGGCTGGCCTGCCACCAGTTTGCCAATCGCCTTGAGGTTGCCGTTGCAACCACCCTCAAACGAAACGTTCTCAATGGTCTGGCCGTCCTCGGACAGTTCCACGTGGATCATGCGGGCGCAAACGCCGCGCGGCTTGAAATCGAGCTTGGTCATGGTCATACCCCTCACTATCGGTCTTTCTGCTGGAAAAGTATGCCATACCCATATGTGCAGTTTGGGGATGCGCCGGCCCTGGACTGTCCCGCGACAAATACCTATGCCCGCAGCGAAATTGACTATGGATACCCGCCTTTTGCGCGAATCAAACGGCAGACATCCATAGGCAATCCCCGTGATGCACCGCAAACGCCCATGCGGCACCGCAATCGCCTTGCGACGCGGGCAACCTAACCCGAGGCGCATGCCCCGCAACCGCCGCACAGAAAAAGGGCGAGCCCAAAGGCCCGCCCTTTCTTGGTGCTCAATCGCAGCCCGTCGAATCGCAGCCTACCGAACTTACTCGGCGGCCTCGAACAGGAACGGCGTGGTCCAGCCGTCCGGCACGGCGCCCTCGGAGCCGTCGCCAAGCTCCTGCTTGGTCCAACCCTCGGGGATGCCGCCCTCTCCCTCCCAGGCACCGACCTGGTGGCAGCCAGCGCAGGTGAAGACGCTCTGGTCGTGCATGCGGTGGCAGGAATTGCACTGCTGCACGCCATGGAAGTCGCTGTGCGGGTCAAAGGCAAGATCCTTGGTGGAGGACTCGCTCGCACCGGGCATGATGCCGGCGCCCGCGTGGCAACCGCTCTGCAGGCAGAACTCGTTGGTGTAGGTCACCTTGGCGAGCGGGGTCTCGTGGTTGCCCGTGAGCTGGGACTGAGCCATGCGCACGGAGGTGCCGAGCGTGTTCTCGTGGCAGTCCAGGCACTTGCCGTTCACAACACCCTTGTGGGCGAACGCCAGGGAATCAGTCTGATTCTCGAACGTGTCGTAGTACTTGCCCATGGTGCTGTGGCACAGGGCGTCGCAGTAGCCGGGGGTGGCGCGCCAAGCCCAGCCGGCGACACCGAGAACCGTCACGGCCACGACGGCGGCGATCACGATGGGAAGGCGCTTGCCCTTCCAGTCGCGCTTCTTCTTGGGAGTCTCGGACGCGGTCTCGGCCACGTTCGTCTCCTTGGTCTCATCAGCCATAGTTGCTCCTCTACCTCAAGCGACTTAAGCGGACAGCGCCGGGTTGTCGCCGCAGTACTTCTCGAGAATGTGGTCGTAAGTGCGGGTGCGCTTGTCGAAGGCAACGCCACCCTCGGTGAGCAGGCCGCGGGACTCGAGGTCCTCGGCGACGTCGTCCATACCGAGGTCCTTCAGGCACTCCTTGGTCGGGCAGCCGAGCTTCTCGTCCCAACCGAAGCGCTTGTAGAGCATGGTAAGGGCCTTCTTCCAGTCCTTACGCTCCATCTTGTCGGTGCCGGGGGTGAAGGGCTCGATCTCGGGATCCTTCTCGAAGACCCACTCGGTGATGACGTCGTGGACACCGCGCAGGTCGTTGCAACCCACGTTGCCGTCCTTGTCCTTCATGCCGCGGACCGTGTTGGCGCGCTGGAGGGTCATGATGCGCTCGCCGGCCTTGTACAGGTCGTCGATGGTGACCTTCTGGCCGGTGACGGCGGTATAGAACTGGGCCTCGAGGTCCAGGTCGCCGCGGTAGTTGCGCTCCTTAGCGGGAGCCATGGCCATCGGCCACACCCAGTTGCACAGGACCAGGGAGTCATGCAGGACGTCGGTCACGATGCTCCACCAGGCGAACTCGGCCTTGGCCTCGTTCATCTCGGTGTAATCCTTGACCGGGTCGATGGCGCCCTTGCCCCACATCTCGGTGGCCATCTCTTCCTTGAGCTCATACGGCAGGCCGCAGCCGTGGAAGTTGACGGCGGAGTGGATCATGTCGTCGCGGT
The DNA here is from genome assembly GCF_902364775.2 of Collinsella intestinalis. Classification (GTDB taxonomy): domain Bacteria; phylum Actinomycetota; class Coriobacteriia; order Coriobacteriales; family Coriobacteriaceae; genus Collinsella. Next base: position 64,930 of record NZ_CABJEU020000003.1, read on the forward strand.
TGAACATCATGTTGTACAGGCCGCCGACCTGACCGAAGGTCTCGATGGAGTGGTGGACCGGCCAACCGCGGTAGTTGATCAGCGCAGACTTGGCGTTGTCAAACCAATCCATGCAATCCCACTCCTTGGCCCACACGATGGGACCATGGCCGAGCAGGGAGATCGGCTTGTTCTCAACGTCGTTGGAGGCAATGTCGAGCAGGATCTTGACGAAGCTCGAGGGATCCTGGCCGTGGATGATGGCGTCGAAGTTGTACTCGGCCATCTGCTCGGCCGGGACGTGCTTGTCCAGGATGCCGGCGGAGTAGGTGTAAGCCAGGTCGCGGTAGAGCTGGGCGTAGTTGCACCACAGACCCAGGTCGTCGACGGTGGCGGAAATGAGCATGTTGTAGCTCACGGAGAGATCGGACAGCGTCTTGCCGTCCTCCTCGAAGATGCCATCGGCCTTGAGGAAGGACTGCATGTAGGCAGAGAACGGGAAGCCGGGGACGCAGGTGTTGCCCTGGGACTCGTAGCCGGTCTTCTCCTGCACGTAGGGCACGTGGACCTGGGCGTAGCAGCGCACGGGGCAGCTGTGGCAGCCGGCCATCTTGACCGTGTACTTCTCGGCCGCGGGACCCATGTCCTTGGTGGACTTCATGCAGCGGTAGCCCATGGTGTTGAGCTCGAACGGCTTGGGCTCGCCGGTCTCGATGGGACCGCCCTCGGCGGCAGCCCAGTAGAGGCCCTTGCGAGCGGTCCAACGGGAGCCGGCGTCGTAGTACTCGGCCCAGGACTGCTGGGTGCTCGGCACGACATGGTTGTTGTTGGAGCCGATGACCTGGGAGATCATGTAGTCGGACAGGTCGGCGACCATCTGCGGGTCGGCGACGTGGCAGGCCTTGGTGCCACGGACGACAACGGCCTTGAGGTTCTTGGAGCCGAAGACGGCACCCAGGCCGGCGCCGGCGGAGTGGGAACGGGTGTTCATCACGCAGGCGTAGGGCAGCAGGTTCTCGCCGGCGAGGCCGATGGCGGCCACGCAGCACTCGGCACCGTGCTTCTTGCACAGAGCCTCGGTGGTCTCGCGGGTGCCCTTGCCCCACAGGGCGGAGGCGTCCTCGATGCTGATCTTGTCGTCATCGATGAAGATGTAGCAGGGCTTGTCGGCCTTGCCCTCGATGATCAGGCCGTCGTGGCCGGAGTACTTGAGCATAGCACCGAGCTGGCCGCCGCAGTGCATGTCGACCACGAGGTGGTCGGTGGTGAAGGTGGACAGGGACGCCCAGGTGGAGCGACCCGCCAGCGGCACGCCGGAACCGGTCAGAGGACCGACAGCGAGAACGGCCTTGTTCTCCTCGTCCATCCAATCGACCTCGGGGCCGACCTCGTCGTACATGATCTTGTTCGCGAAGCCCATGCCACCGATGTAGTCCTTCTGCATCTCGACATCGGACTCTTCGGTGATATCTCCGCTCGTGAGGTTGACGCGGGCGATCCAGCCAGCCCAACCGTAAGAGGTTTCAGCCATTGCGCTTCTCCTTTACTGGGCGATCTTGCCGCCGCCGACGAAGTCCTGGACTTCGCTGACGTAGGGCCACTTGATCTCGGAACGGGTGGGGCCGGAGGAGTGGTTAACGTTCTCCCACTTGATGAGCTCGAGAGCGCCGTTGGGGCACTGCTCGGCGCAGCGGCCGCAGGCAACGCACTTGGTGGACTTGTGCGTCTCGGTGTTGACCACGGGCATGTGCCACGGGCAGGCGGCGACGCAGGTGCCGCAGCCAACGCACTTCTCGGGGTCGACGGTGCGGGTGCCGTCCTCGAGGGTCACGATGGCAGCGTGCGGGCACGAGGTCTGGCACAGGGCGGTGGTGCACATGTGGCACGCACGGATCTGCCACTCGCACGAGTAGAACAGACCGTCGCAGGACTCCCAGTCGGAGCCGAACTGCAGGCCGTCATGCACGTGGATACGGGCGGCAGCGGGCTGAGAGGCGCCGTCGTTCTTGAGCGTGCACATCATCTCGCAGCGCTGGCAACCGGTGCAGCGGGCACGGTTGACCTTGAGCACGTGGGCCGGGGTCGCATAATAGTCGACCTCGCCCTTGGAGCTCGTGGGGGCAGCAGCGGCGGTATCCGGGAGCAGCCCCAGCGCCACCATGCCCGCCACGAACGCGCCCGACACCTTCACAAACCCACGACGGGTAAAGAAGGAGTCGAGACGGTCCGCACCGGAGCCAACCTGCTCCATGGCGGTGTTCTCTTTCATAGTTCCCTCCCCAAAAGGCTTCACGGGCGCCCCTGCGCCCATGGAACGTAAAAGCTGCGCGCATGGCGAAAATGCGCACATACAGACAGGTTCAATTATGCCTGAATAAAGCGTTTAATCCCCAGATGCTCATTATTCTATTTGGAGAATAATACCTTGATTCACGGGGTGTTGGCGGAACGCACATCCGTCGCAGTACACACCCGACGGCCACCACGACACCCGCGCCACCCCTACTCGATTTCGCCGGCCTCACGCAGCTCCTGGTCGATACGCTCGTCACGCAGGGAGCAATTCTCGGTGAGAAGGCAGTTCGGGCACATGCGCTCGCAGCGAACGACCTCGTTGAGCTGGGCGATCTCATATCCCTTGATACGCAGCAGGTAGTCGCCAATCAGCGCGCGCACGGCCTCCACCGCATAGGTGAGCGTGTACTTACGGCCGTTCGGCAGACCGCCGACCGCCTCCAGGATCTCCTCCTTGGTGATGGCGAGGGCCTCGTCGAACGTCTTCCCGCGCAGCATGGTAGCGAGCGCCGTGGCACAGGCGATGGCGGCCAGGCAACCATGACTGCGGAAGCCGACCTCGACGAACGTCTCCGTCTCGGGATCTATCTCGGCAAACAGCTGCATCTGAACCGTACCGCGCTTCTCCTTGCCAACGCTGCAAAATGCGTTGGCACCGTCTGGGATACCGCCGTTCTTGGCGTCGGCAATCAAATCGAGCGTGCGCTCGGAATACTCGGTGATTGGGGCGTCATTCTCGATCTGGTACATATCGGGCGTGCGCAAAAACGGCGTGTCTTCGGTCAGGCGGCGCTTGGCCATGGCGATGGTTCCTTCCTATCGGGTTTCCCTGTCATTATCCCTATCAACGTGCCGCCGCGAAGGCGGCTTTGTCATGCTGCAAGATCTCGCGCGGCGTCGCATTCAGTCTTTTGGTCGCATTCTGCCACTCTGTTGGTCGCGATATGCCTCGCTGTCTCACGCTGGCAAATCGCGACCATTCCGATACCCAAGCGGGCGGCGTTTTGGTCGCAATATGCCTCCCTATCACAAAGTGGCAAATCTCGACCCTTTTCAGATACCAGCAAACGGCATTCTGGTCGCAGTCTGCCTCGCTGTCGCACGTTAGCAGTTCGCGACCGTTTTCAAGTGCAAACAACCGAGATTTCAGTCGTAAAATGCCTCGCTGCAGCAGGATGGCATTTTACGACCATCCATCTTTCGCGGCGAACCTTTACGGGTTGCGGAACTTCTCCACCCCGTACCATTCGGCCAGGGCCTTGCCCTGCGCGGGGCTCAGATGGCGCGTGGAGTAGAAGAACGATTCGTTCAGGCTCGTCGTGGTGATCTCGATATCCGCATATGCCTCGTCGTTCATCGCGCGCTCGAACAGGCCGGCAACCTTGGACGCAGACCACAGATACGGCTGGTTCAGGAAATCAGAGGCAGCCACCGGACGCGGATACACGCGCGACTCGGTGCGCACCACGTCGGCAAACGTCGCCAAATCGTCACACTCCGCCGTATTGAACAGCGCATGGGCAAAACTGTGCGACATGAGCGGTTTGGAATACAGGTAGATGCCGGATTTGCCGTACAGGATGACGATGTCCGTCACCTCCGGCTCGGGGAGAGGATCGTCCAAGCCGAGCTCATTGAGCTCGGGGCGATCGTCGTATCCCAAAGGAAGATCCTGCTTTCCCATGGCAGGGGCGTCCTCGGCGTGAGGGTGCTCCTCGATGAACGCAAGGAGCTCCTCGGCAAAGGTGCGCGCATCGGTTCCCGCAGGGGCGAACGCACGCTTGACCCAGCGATCGGACGTGGTCAACTTGCCATCACGCGAGCGGCGTCGCAAATCGGAAAGAGCCTGATCGGCCGCAATCAGCCAGTCGTTGCGGGCGTGGATCCGAGCGACCTCTTCATCGGAAGCCCGTCCCATCTCTTCAGATGCCCTCATTTCAATCTCATCGCTCATGCATTACCTCAACTTATCAGCCCCGAACGCAAAAAGGACGGGGTCAATCCGTACGCATGCCAGTTTACCAGCATACATGCAGATAGACCCCGTCCCCTTACGAACGATTGATCTCAAAGAAGCCGGACCCAGTCGGCACGGGACAACCCGGCCTCCCGACGTGGCGCCAGCGACGGCGCCCAGTCAACCCGGTAAGCCACCAGCGGCCTTGGGCGGACATCACCCGAACAGCGCGTTACTTGGCCGCGCGGTTCGCGGCCTTCTTGCGATCGGTGGCGTTCAGCAGGCGCTTGCGCATGCGGATATTCTTGGGCGTAATCTCAACGAGCTCGTCATCGATGATGTACTCGAGCGCCTCCTCCAGGGAGAACGTGCGCGGCGGCACGAGCTGGATGGAGATGTCGGAGGTCGAAGAGCGCTGATTGCCCAGGTTCTTGGTACGAGCGATGTTCACGACCATATCGCCGGGCTGGTTGCGCTCGCCCACGAGCATGCCCTCGTAGCACTCGGTGCCGGGCTCGACGAACAGCGAGCCACGCTCCTGCAGCGTACCCAGGGCGTAAGCCACGGCCTTCTCGGTCGTCATGGCGATCATGGCGCCGTTCTTACGGCCGCCGATCTCACCGGCATACGGACCGTACTCGAGGAAGGTGTGGTAGAACACGCCCTCACCGTGAGTGACGTTCAGAATGCGGTTCTTCAGGCCCATGATGCCGCGGGTCGGAATGCGGAACTCGACGTGCGTGACGGAAGTGCCGGTCTCCATGCTGGTCATGGTGCCACCGGAATTGCCGAAGATCTCAATGACCTTGCCGGCGTACTCGTCCGGGCACTCCACAACGGCCTGCTCGACAGGCTCCTGCAGGTTGCCGTTCTCGTCCTTCTTGAACAGGACGCGCGGACGACCAACCTGGAACTCATAGCCCTCGCGGCGCATGGTCTCCATCAGGACGGAGAGGTGCAGAATACCGCGACCGCTCACCTCGACGCCGGTCTTGTCCGGCAGCTCCTCGATGCGCATGGTCACGTTGTTCTCACGCTCGTTGAACAGGCGCTCCTTGAGCTGACGGGCACCGACGATATCGCCGTCGCGACCGACGAGCGGGGACGTGGAGGCCTCGAACACGATGGAGAGGGTCGGCGGGTCGATCTCGATGGGATCGAGCTCGACGGGGTTCTCAGGATTGGTGTACACGTCGCCGATATCGGTGTTGTCCACACCCACAACGGCGGCAAGGTCGCCGGCACTGACCTGGGAGCACTCAGTGCGGCCCAGATAGTCGAAGGTGAAGAGCTGCTTCACGGTAGCGGTCTTGCGCTCGCCGTCGTTCTTGACGACGAGAATCTGGTCGCCGGTGTGGATGGTGCCGGAATACACGCGGCCGATACCGATACGACCCACGAAGTTGGAGTGGTCGATAGTGACGCACTGCATGGCAAGCGGGCCGTCGACATCGACCTCGGGAGCCGGCAGATCGCTGACGATCATATCGAGCAGCGGATACATGTCCATGTTGCCATCCTCGGGGTCGAGGCGGGCATAGCCGTTCACGCCAGAGCAGTACACAACATGCTCCATCGCAAACTCAAGCTGCTCGTCAGTGGCGCCAAGGTCGGCCATCAGGTCGAGGCAGTCGTTGTACGCCTTCTCGGGATCGGCGCCGGGGCGGTCGATCTTGTTGATGACGATCATGATGGAAAGACCGGTGTCGATGGCGTGACGCAGCACGAAGCGGGTCTGGGGCATGGGGCCCTCAAAAGCGTCGACGAGCAGCAACGCGCCGTCGGCCATGCGCAGCACGCGCTCGACCTCGCCGCCGAAGTCGGCGTGGCCGGGCGTATCGATGATGTTGATCTTCACGCCGTTGTAGTCGATGGAGATATTCTTAGCCAGAATGGTGATGCCGCGCTCGCGCTCCTGGTCATTGGAGTCGAGCACGCGGTCCTGGACCTCCTGATTGGAGCGGAAGGCGCCAGCGGCGCGCAGCAGCTTGTCGCACAGAGTGGTCTTGCCGTGGTCGACGTGAGCGATGATGGCAATGTCTCGAAGGTTGTCTACGCGCATGGGCGTCCCCTATCCATAATTGGGCCTCACGCAAGCCAGTTTCGATGAGCGTGATAATTCGTCGGTATACGGGAAATCGTAACGGCGGTATTGTAGCCGTTGTTACTGATACAAACATGCCTCACCAGCGGGTTTGCTGGCACTACACATAATCTGAAGCCATAGAACTACTCTGCAAGATTGGCAAAACGGTTCACCAGAGAGGTGAGACAGTGTATCCCGATCCTAAAGAAGGGCGGGTTCCTCGCCAGCCGGCTCGGGATCGCACCAGCGGAAGTCCTCGCCCATGCCCGCCCCCTCATACAGCACGTATGCGGAGTAACCCATCGACATCCCGCGCTGGTAGAAGCTCACAATGACGGCATCCTGAAACTCGCAGTCGAGCTCCACTCCGCCTGCATACGCAATCGCATAGCGATCGAGCGGACCGACATGATCAGACTGGATTCCCGCAGCGCTGGCCTCAATAAAATGCTGAGCACCCTCGAGACAGGCCTCGGGACCATCCTCGGTAAAACAGGCCTGATACCGGTTACCGTTTGCGTCTTCGGCGATGAGGACCACACCAAGGTCCTCGCCATCGGCCAGACCATTGAGCATGTCATCGATCAGGTCGCAGACCATGGCATCGAGCTCGGCAGAGACCTCGTCCTGGGAAGCTTCATTGTTGTAGATTTCCTCAGACATAGGATCTCCTATCCGGTTAGGCATATGCCCTCGAGCCAGTGCAAAGGTACATGATAGACCAATGCCTCGTTACAACCTATCGACATAGCAAAAGAGGGCCCCCGAGGGGACCCC
>NZ_CABJEU020000004.1:0-2764 GCF_902364775.2 Collinsella intestinalis
GGACTCTGGCAATATATCTCCTTGCCGCGCGGGTGGCCGAGTGAAGACGAGGCCGGACGACCCGCGGCGGGTACCTTGAGAACCGGATACCGCGAAGAGACGGAAACAGTGGAGACACCATTTAGAAGGTGTCAGCAGTGATGTACTTTTCAAGATCAGTTGTGTAAGGTCTGACCTAGTCAGGCCCCGTTCAACTTTTCCTTAACCAGTTTACAGAACGCTAATACATCGAATGGAATCCGATCCAGCGAATGCTGGTCGGGACGGGCTCAACCTCGCCAACCATGATAGCGACCGGACGCATGTCCGGCCATCATATTGGACGGAGAGTTCGATCCTGGCTCAGGATGAACGCTGGCGGCGCGCCTAACACATGCAAGTCGAACGGCACCCACCCTCGGGTGGAAGCGAGTGGCGAACGGCTGAGTAACACGTGGAGAACCCGCCCCCTCCTCCGGGATAGCCTCGGGAAACCGTGGGTAATACCGGATGACCCCGCAGGGCCGCATGGCCCCGCGGGCAAAGCCCAGACGGGAGGGGATGGCTCCGCGGCCCATCAGGTAGACGGCGGGGTGACGGCCCACCGTGCCGACGACGGGTAGCCGGGTTGAGAGACCGACCGGCCAGATTGGGACTGAGACACGGCCCAGACTCCTACGGGAGGCAGCAGTGGGGAATCTTGCGCAATGGGGGGAACCCTGACGCAGCGACGCCGCGTGCGGGACGAAGGCCCTCGGGTCGTAAACCGCTTTCAGCAGGGATGAGACAAGACGGTACCTGCAGAAGAAGCCCCGGCTAACTACGTGCCAGCAGCCGCGGTAATACGTAGGGGGCGAGCGTTATCCGGATTCATTGGGCGTAAAGCGCGCGTAGGCGGCCCGGCAGGCAGGGGGTCAAATGGCGGGGCTCAACCCCGTCCCGCCCCCTGAACCGCCGGGCTCGGGTCCGGTAGGGGAGGGTGGAACACCCGGTGTAGCGGTGGAATGCGCAGATATCGGGTGGAACACCGGTGGCGAAGGCGGCCCTCTGGGCCGAGACCGACGCTGAGGCGCGAAAGCTGGGGGAGCGAACAGGATTAGATACCCTGGTAGTCCCAGCCGTAAACGATGGACGCTAGGTGTGGGGGGACGATCCCTCCGTGCCGCAGCCAACGCATTAAGCGTCCCGCCTGGGGAGTACGGCCGCAAGGCTAAAACTCAAAGGAATTGACGGGGGCCCGCACAAGCAGCGGAGCATGTGGCTTAATTCGAAGCAACGCGAAGAACCTTACCAGGGCTTGACATGACCGTGAAGCCGGGGAGACCCGGTGGCCGAGAGGAGCGGTCACAGGTGGTGCATGGCTGTCGTCAGCTCGTGTCGTGAGATGTTTGGTTAAGTCCAGCAACGAGCGCAACCCCCGCCGCATGTTGCCAGCACCCCGGGTGGGCACCCATGCGGGACCGCCGGAGTCAATCCGGAGGAGGGCGGGGACGACGTCAAGTCATCATGCCCCTTATGCCCTGGGCTGCACACGTGCTACAATGGCCGGTACAGCGGGATGCGATGGCGCGAGCCGGAGCGGATCCCTGAAAGCCGGCCCCAGTTCGGATTGGGGGCTGCAACCCGCCCCCATGAAGTCGGAGTTGCTAGTAATCGCGGATCAGCATGCCGCGGTGAATGCGTTCCCGGGCCTTGTACACACCGCCCGTCACACCACCCGAGTCGTCTGCACCCGAAGTCGCCGGCCCAACCGAGAGGGGGGAGGCGCCGAAGGTGTGGAGGGTGAGGGGGGTGAAGTCGTAACAAGGTAGCCGTACGGGAACGTGCGGCTGGATCACCTCCTTTCTAGGGAGCAATACCGCTTTCAGAAAGCACAAGAGAACCAAATCTCACAAAGTTACGGCGCAGGTGTGCCCGAGTCCCCACCGTCCCGTCCCTTCGCGTGTCCGGTCCCCGGGGTAGCCCCGCGTACCTTGAGAGCCGCATAGCGACAAGACGGATCTATAAACGATCTGATCGATTCTTCTATATTGAGATATGAGATATATCTTCCAATCTGCAAATATAGTAAGTTGCATGACGATCGCCGGTGGCGCGAGCCACCGAGCGTATGCGACACCCAGACATTCAAGTGTCTAGATACGGCGTCCCGCACGGTCGTGCGGGAAGATATCTAGGGCGCACGGCGGATGCCTTGGCACATGGAGCCGATGAAGGACGCGGCAAGCTGCGATAATCCGCGGTTAGGGGCACACACCCTTCGACCCGCGGGTCTCCGAATGGGCGAACCCGCCAGGAGAAGTCCTGGCACCCTCAGGATGAACACATAGTCCTGAGGGGGACAACCCGGGGAACTGAAACATCTAAGTACCCGGAGGAGAAGAAATCAACCTCGAGATTCCCCGAGTAGCGGCGAGCGAAAGGGGACCTAGGCCAAACCGTGGAGCGGGCGGGCGCCAGCCTTTACCGCCCACGGGGTTGTAGGGCCTCCCGCCCGGGAGCTGGCGCTCCCGGCGGGCATCCATCCAGGGGAGCCGAACGGCATGGGAAGGCCGGCGGCACAGGGTTAGGGCCCCGTAGGCGCACCCTGGGATGGAGCCCGGTGGAGGTACCTGAGTAGGGCCGGGCACGTGAAACCCGGTCCGAACCCGGGGGGACCACCCTCCAAGCCTGAATACTCCCATGTGACCGATAGCGCACCAGTACCGTGAGGGAAAGGTGAAAAGCACCCCGGGAGGGGAGTGAAACAGTACCTGAAACCGTGCGCCCGCAAGGCGTCGGAGCA
>NZ_CABJEU020000004.1:2802-5466 GCF_902364775.2 Collinsella intestinalis
TGTGACGGCGTGCCTTTTGTAGAATGAGCCAGCGAGTTGCTGGCACGCGGCGAGGTTAAGCTGGGAAGCGAGCCGGAGCGAAAGCGAGTCCGAAACGGGCGACTTGAGTCGCGTGCCGCAGACGCGAAGCCGGGTGAGCTATCCCTGGGCAGGCTGAAGCGGGGGTAAGACCCCGTGGAGGGCCGAACGGACGTACGTTGAAAAGTGCGCCGATGACCTGGGGATAGGGGTGAAAGGCCTATCAAACCCGGAGATATCTCGTTCTCCCCGAAATAGCTTTAGGGCTAGCGTCGAGAGTTAACCGCCGGAGGTAGAGCACCGGATCGATGAGGGGGCTTCGCCGCCTACCGATTCGAACCGAACTCCGAATGCCGGTCGGTCCATATCTCGGCAGTCAGAGCATGTGGGCTAAGCTGTGTGCTCGAGAGGGAAACAGCCCAGACCGCCCGCTAAGGCCCCCAATTCTCAGTTAAGTGGCAAAGGATGTGCGTCCGCGCAGACAACCAGGAGGTTGGCTTAGAAGCAGCCACCCCTTCAAAGAGTGCGTAACAGCTCACTGGTCGAGTGGACATGCGCCGACAATACACGGGGCTAAACTGAGAGCCGAAGCGGCGGCAATGATCATCATTGGGTAGGGGAGCGTCCCCAGCGGGGCGAAGCCGGAGGGTCACCGACGGTGGACTGCTGGGGAGTGAGAATGCTGGCATGAGTAGCGAGAGACGAGAGAGTAACTCGTCCGCCGTAAACCCGAGGTTTCCTGGGCGAGGCTAATCCTCCCAGGGTCAGTCGGGGGCTAAGCCGAGGGCGGAAGCCGTAGGCGACGCGCAGCAGGTGGACATTCCTGCACCGGAGATGCACCGTCACGACCGACGGGGCGACGGATTGGGGTGGCTCGGCGGGGTTCTGGACGTCCCCGTGATGGAGCGCGGCCCGCGGACCAGGCAAATCCGGTCCGCACGAGGGCGAGGCTCCGGACGAAGCGACTGAGCGAAGCGAGTGAGCCCGTGGTCCCCAGAAAAACCCCTAGGCAGGGGCATCTCCGCCCGTACCGCAAACCGACACAGGTGGGTGGGTAGAACATACCGAGGCGATCGGGTCAACCATGGTCAAGGAACTCGGCAAAATGGCCCCGTAACTTCGGGAGAAGGGGCGCCGGCGCGTACGTGGACCCACTTGCTGGGCGAGCGGAGGCCGGCCGCAGTGAAGAGGCCCAATCGACTGTTTACCAAAAACACAGGACTCTGCAGAAGGCGAGAGCCGACGTATAGGGTCTGACGCCTGCCCGGTGCCGGAAGGTCACGCGGAGGGGTTAGCGCGAGCGAAGCCCCGAAGCCAAGCCCCGGTAAACGGCGGCCGTAACTATAACGGTCCTAAGGTAGCGAAATTCCTTGTCGGGTAAGTTCCGACCTGCACGAAAGGCGCAACGAATTGGGCGCTGTCTCGACCATGGACCCGGTGAAATTCCACTAGTCGTGAAGATGCGACTTACCCGCGGAAGGACGGAAAGACCCCGTGAACCTTCACTGCAGCTTGGCATTGGCCGCTGGCCCGTCGCGTAGAGGATAGGCGGGAGGCTTCGAAGCCCGGGCGCCAGCCCGGGTGGAGCCGACCTTGGAATACCGCCCTCGGCGCGCCGGCGTCCTAACCCCATGCCGTCATCCGGATGGGGGACCGTGCCAGGTGGGTAGTTTGACTGGGGCGGTCGCCTCCTAAAGGGTAACGGAGGCGCGCGAAGGTCCGCTCGGGACGGTCGGCAACCGTCCTCCTGAGTGCAAGAGCATAAGCGGGCTTGACTGCGAGGCCTACAAGCCGAGCAGGTGCGAAAGCAGGCTCTAGTGATCCGGCGGCCCCGCGTGGGTGGGCCGTCGCTCAACGGATAAAAGGTACTCCGGGGATAACAGGCTGATCTTGCCCAAGAGTCCACATCGACGGCAAGGTTTGGCACCTCGATGTCGGCTCATCGCATCCTGGGGCTGGAGCAGGTCCCAAGGGTACGGCTGTTCGCCGTTTAAAGCGGTACGCGAGCTGGGTTCAGAACGTCGTGAGACAGTTCGGTCCCTATCCTCCGCGGGCGCAGGAGAATCGAGGGAGGCTGCCCCTAGTACGAGAGGACCGGGGTGGACGCACCTCTGGTGAACCGGTTGTCGACCAACGGCACGGCCGGGTAGCCACGTGCGGCGCGGATAACCGCTGAAGGCATCTAAGCGGGAAGCCGTTCCCGAGATCAGTTCTCCTTTTCGGTAAGGGCCCAGGTAGACTACCTGGTCGATAGGCCGCAGGTGCAAGCACGGCGACGTGCTCAGCCGAGCGGTACTAATAGCCCGAGCTCTTACCCGCATCCGACCGGCGGGACGCCATACATACGTATCACGGTGTCGCGTCGTCAGAAGGTCAGGTCGATATGGTCCGGTCTCGGAGTCGCTGTGCGGCCCTCAGGGCACGCGAGACATCCCGGGTGGGCAGCTGAAAGCCGCCCACCGGTCAGCGGCCATTGCGTGCGGGGCACGCCCGGTCCCATTCCGAACCCGGAAGCTAAGCCGCACCGCGCCGATGGTACTGCGGGGTCAGCCCGTGGGAGAGCAGGGCGCCGCTGACCGGTGGACGGCTTTCGCGCTTCTCGGCGCGAGGCGCAAGGGGGTCCCCTCGGGGGCCCTCTTTTGCTAT